>CAWBYS010000001.1:0-351477 GCA_963793055.1 uncultured Actinomycetota bacterium
AGCATTGACGATCTCAACCGAACGAGACAGGGCGCGTGACCCTCAGAAGCTATTGACGGTCGCACCTTCGGTCGCATAACGAGCGAAGGCATCGCGAGCGTACTCTAGTGTGAAGCCGAGGCCCGCGAACACGTCGGCCCGGCCCATGTCCTCGGCGATGCTGCGGCAGACGTGGACCGGCACATTCGCCTTTGCCAGCTTAGCAAGATCGTCGCGAAATCCGGATCGCGCGGCGTCGCCCAGCGCCTTTTCCGCGGGTCCGAAAACATAGACTTCGAGAGCGACGTTTCGTTCATCCTTGATCTGCCGAATGCGTTCGGCGACGTGCGCCCCGCTTCCGAGCGAACTGTCGTCGGCATGAAAGATGTGAATCACGACTTTGGACATGGCAGGCTTCCCTAGGAAACGACTTGGTAGAGCTTGTAGGCAGTCATCACGACGATCAGCAGTCCGAATATCTGCTTCAAGCGCTTGCCAGGCACGTAGAGACTGGTGATCCGTGCGCCAAAATATGAACCGACTGCCCCGATCAGGACGAGCAGGATGGCGAGTTGGAAATCGACTCTTGCGGTCGCGACGTGAGGCAGAAGTGCCGAGAAGGAGGGCGGCGTCACGGCGAGCGCATTCATCGCCGCCGCATGTTTTGACTCGTACCCCAGAAGGATCAGGGTCGGAAGCAGGAGAAATCCCGGCCCGACGCCCAGCATTCCCGCGGCGACCGCGATCGGTGCCGCAACGATGAGCGCAAGCTTGAGGTTCGGATCGAGTTCCGGGGCGGTCACCGTCTTGCTACTGACAGAACCATCTGCCCCGGCCTTCGGGGCGGGCTTATCGGGCAAGAACATGCGGTACGCCAGGTAGGCGACCGCGACGAAATAGAACGCCCACAAATAGTTCGGGTTGATGATCTGCGCCAAATAGCCACCGAGAGGAGCAAACAGCATCGTGACCACTGCAAGCAGGATCGCGGGTTTCCACATCACCAGGCCGCTCCGCGCAAAACCAAAGAGCGCGAACAAGGCTGTGACCCCGTTGAGGACGAGGCTGAGTGGCTGCACTTCATGAACGAGGTCGGGCAGGAACAACCCCAGAAAGGGCACCGCGGCGAAGGCGACACCGAGCCCCAGCATGCCCGACGCGACCGAGAGGGCGGCGAGTCCGATAGCCACAATGAGAGATTCACTCATCCCAATCTTCCACCCTGGCATTCGCTCGCACGAGCCGAGCCGTCAGCACCTGAGGGAGAAGCGCTCGCAGCTATTCGGTGACCGTCAGCACGGTCTGCATACCGGCACCGTAGTGACCGGGCACGTTGCAGATGAGAAGGTAGGTGCCTGGAGTCAGGTTCAGCGAAAGCGTCTTTAGCGCATTCGGCTGCATCTCATTGGTTTCGCCGAGTGACTTGACCTGTTCCTCGATGACCTGCTGCTTGTCATAGTCGTAGGGAAGCGGTGCGTCGGCGTTGTCGACGGCGATGACGAGCATCTCGTGCACCAGACTGCGCGACCAGTTGATGACATCGAACGTCACCTCGCCCGCCTTGACCGAAGATTTGTCCGTGCGGATGGACATCATGCCGGGGCCCATCATGGCTCCAAAGCCGTTTCCAGAGCCTTGGCTCATCATGCTCTGACCAAAGCCGCCACGGCCCATCATGCCGAAACCTCGGCCTTGGCCCATGAAGCTCTGACCGGCGGCGGTCATATCGAAAAGCGCGACCGTCACGGTACTCGTTGGGTCCGCCGCGCCGGCAAAGCCGGTCGGGCCAAATGTCACTAAAGACGAGACTGCAATGGCCTGAAGGATCCGTTTCATTGCTATTCACCGATGGTCGAAGGGATACGTCACCCTTATTGGGCGTTTGCCCGAAATCGATTGATGTGAGTCAATGTGAGCGGCGCGCCATAAGCCCCATGTGATCTTATGGCCTTCGTTCACCAACTGCCGCGGAAGTGGTTTCCGATCTCAAGCGCGCCATCCGAACGCGATCTTGAACTCAGTGTCATTGACCGTGAGGAAGTCCACGCGCTCGTGTTTCCATGTCGCAAGAGCGGCGATCGCTGGGTCGACGTATCAACGAAGACGCAGATTGATGTCCAGCCGACACATTGGCGGTTGTGGACCGAAGAGGGCTAATAGGCCTTCTTTGCTGCAGGCTTCAGTTCAAGTTCCTTCTTCTGCTTCTCCTGCTCCGCCAGGAGGCGAACTAGCAAGGCCCGCTTCGTCGGATCGGTTTCGGTTTCAAGCAACCGCTTAAACTTGTCTATGTTGGCTTGCACAATTCTCCGCATATGACTGCCTCCATGCCTCACCGGCCCGTTTCTAGGCCGTGGGTTGCTCAATATTCTGAGACCCTTCAGGCGGGAGCGCGCGAACCACCTCCTCGCGGTGGCTATCGTGTCTCTCAAGCGTTAGCGCCCATTGGCAAGGCTAACGGCAGGTAGACGATACCACGGCAGCCGAGGCGGGGCCTAGCCAACTGGGCATGTCGAGACAATTCACCGGATTTTGCGTCGAATCTCCCGTCTATAAGGCAGCCGATCGCTGCAGGAGATTGCGCACGTTCGACACATGCCAGCGTCCGCCACGCTGTCCGAACGCCGCGGTTGTCTCGTGCTGCGGCCAAGCCCACGGAGATCGGTGATGCCGGTGGATCGCAGCGAGGTGACGATCAGAAGCACATGCGCGGCAAAGCTGTCGGCCTCATCCAAAAGTGCCGCCGCTTCGGCCGGATTGCGTCTGTTGCCCAGCGCGATGCCCCGAGCCTTCCGCGCGGCTAGTGCTGCCGAGATCAGCCGACGCTCTTTTTCCGCCAATGCAGCGTAGAGGCGCAGCATGAAAGAGTCCGCACCACGGACGGCGTGCTATTCGGTTCGCGCGCCTGGCTCGTTATCGGGGAACTCTGTGGGCGCTCACCCGGGATCAAGCGGCGCCCCGAGAAGAGTCATGTCGTATTTCTCAAAGAGCTGAGCGATGGCCTTTCGATCCGGCGAACCGCTCCGCGCGAGAGGTCCGAGTTCTTCATAGAACCTGTGGCCGCCGCCCGGCACGTAGACAACAACAACTTCGCCCGGCTCGTCGGTCAGATTGAGGAAAGCGTGAGGAATTCCTGCTGGCAGATAAGCAAAACCGCCCTCCTTGCAGTAGAAGTCTTGCTCGCCGATCCTGATCTTGAAATTCCCTTTGAGGACGTGGATCGTCTCTTCTTGCTTGTGGTGAACGTGAAGCGGCGGTCCGCCTCGCGGCGCGACTTCGACGATGAAATAGTCAAATGCGCCACCCGTATCGTCTCCGGTGACCTTGAAAATGAGATCGCGACCTGGGCCCGACCTAAGCCTCAAACCTTCGCCCGCGGCCAAGGCCCTGCCCTGAGGCTGTTCAAAAATCGCGGAGCGCGGCTTAACGAGCGTGGTGGTGGTCATTGGATCCTCCAGTCATGGAGCAATGCGTGGCAAAATCTCCTAGGGCATAGTAGTTTGGCTCGTGGCTGCTGAAACTCTCGAAAGCCGCACAGGGCGTGCGCACGAATGCACAGCCTCGACTGGAACGACCTTCGCTACTTCCTGGCGGTCTGCCGGGCCGGCACGCTTGTCGGCGCCGCCCGCAGTCTGCGTGTTCGACACTCGACTGTCGGACAGCGGGTTGAGGCGCTGGAGGCGGCCCTCGGAGTGAGCTTGTTCATCCACGGTTCGGACGGTTTCGCGCTCACTAAAGCGGGTAGCGAAATCCTGCCGCTCGCCGAAGAGGCGGAGCGTGCGGTCGTCGCTGTCGAACGGCGCGTCGCGGGCGGTGACAAACGTGTGGCGGGTGTCGTCCGTGTCACAACGTCGGAGGCGTTCAGCGGGTTCTTGGTGCGCCGGCTGTCCGAGTTGCAGGCGCAGCATCCGACGCTCATAGTCGAGGTGCTGAGTGGCAACGCTGCCCTTGATCTCACCCGCCGCGAGGCGGATCTAGCGATCCGCTTCGTAGAAACGACCCAGCCCGATCTCATTTGCAAGCGTCTCTGCGATGTCGGCTGGTCGATGTACGGGTCCGAGAGTTATCTCACGCGGGCGGGGCACCCGAAGACGACGGACGATCTTGCCGGTCTCGACATTATTGGCTTCGACGAGACGATGGCGCGAAACCCGGGGGCGATCTGGTTGGAGGAGCGCAAGGCGGGCGCGCGCATCGTCGCGCGCTCCAACAGCCTCGTTTCGGCGCTCAACGCCAGTGTGGCGGGCATGGGGGTTACGGTGCTCCCATGCTTCCTCGCTGAGGCGGAACCCAGCTTGCGCCGGCTTACCGATGACGTCCTCGCCAGCCGTCCGATGTGGGTGGTCTTCCACCCCGATGTCGCCGAGATCAGACGGGTGAGGATAGTCATCGATTTCATCTCCGCGATCGTCGGCAGGGAAGCCACGGCGCTTCGCGGCGAGCGGGTCGCGCACAAAGATCCGGCGTGATCGCCAGGCAACGCAGTGGCTTCCTCACGGGGCGGATCGACCAGCCCACCAGGCAGAAGCCGGCGGCTTCGGTTGGATTGTGCGGCCGCAGGACGCGGCGACGCTGCCTGAGGACGTGTACGTCTCGATCGTTCCGTTCGCCAAGGACGTGAACCTCGGCGCCAGCACGACGCGAGCGAGGAGAGCTGCTGGTTGAGTTCCCGCGACCGTACGCTGTCCGTCACTCGACCATTTCTTGGAAGCGGTGAGTGGCGGCTTTTGTGCATCCAAGCGCCGCCATGATGCTACAATGAGGCCTCTAATGGAGCGCGGATGATCACCGGCCTGACCGAAGGCGAGGCACGCGCCCAGCGGGCGCGCGGAGAAGGCAACGATTTCGAGGTCGGCGCCAGCCGGAGCTACCTCGGTATCGTTCGCGCAAACCTGTTCAGCTTCTTCAACAACCTCCTGTTCGTCATCGGCGCCGCGCTCATCGCCCTCGGCCGCCCCTACGACGCTATGACGAGCGTCGGACTCGCGCTTGTCAACGCGGTGATTAGCACCGTTCAGGAGCTTCATGCCAAGCGTCAGCTCGATCGCATCGCCCTGCTCGCGCGGCCGGCCATCACGCTTGTTCGCGCCGGCAGCGAACGGACCGCCGACCCAACGGAGATCGTCAAGGGTGACATTCTGCGCCTGCGATCGGGCGACCAGGTCGTCGTCGACGGAACCGTCGTAGGCGACGGCGCAATGGAGGTTGACGAATCCCTCCTAACCGGCGAGTCGGCCGTCGTTCGCAAGCGCGAAGGTGAAGGGCTGCTCTCCGGAAGCTTCTGCGTCAGTGGCGACGGATATTACCGCGCCGAAAAGGTCGGCCGCGACAGTTATGCCAACCAGCTCACCGCCAGCGCCCGTCAGTTCGTGCCCGTCAAGACGCGGCTCCAGAAGCAGATCGATTTTTCGGTCCGCGTGATCATGCTTGTGGTCGCCCTCATGAGCGGCGTCATCCTTCTTGCCGCTGTCCTTGAAAGCGTCACCACGCTGCGCATGGTCCAGCTCGCCGCCGTCTTGTCCGGACAAGTGCCCTATGGGCTGTTCTTCGTCATTGTCGTCGCCTATGCTATGGGCGCCGCCTCCATTTCGCGCCAAGGCGCGCTTATCCAGCAGATCAACGCAGTCGAGTCGCTAAGCGACGTGGACGTCTTGTGCACCGACAAAACCGGCACGCTGACTGCCAACCGGCTCGCGGTGCACGACCTCGAGCCGGCTGCGGGGGTGGATAAGGACCTGTTCGCCCACCTCGTCGGCCGTTTCGCCTACGGCACCGGCGACGACAGCCCGACCATCAACGCTCTTCGGGACGGCATGACCGCGGCGCGCAGTGCCGTCTCCGGCGAGGTTCCTTTCTCGTCGGCGCGGAAATGGAGCGCGCTTTCGTTCAGCGACGGCGAACATCCGGGAACATACGTCCTTGGCGCCTTCGATGCGCTTGTGCCCGGGCTCGCCGGGACGAGCTCTCTCGTGGTGGCGCACCTCGAGGACCGGGTTGCCTCGCTGACCGCTGCCGGCTTGAGAGTGATGCTTTTCGGACAGAACAGCGACGTCGGCGCCCTCGGCGCCGTGGACGACGTACGGCAACTGCCGACACTGGAACCGCTCGGATTGATCGTGATGAGCGACGAACTTCGGCCGCACGCCGCCGAGACGCTCGCCGCATTCGCCCGCCTCGGCATACGGGTAAAGTTCATCTCGGGCGACGATCCGCGTACCGTCGTCGCCGTTGCCCGTCAGGCCGGGGTGGCCGGCGACCTACCGATGATGACAGGTGGAGATCTCGATGGGCTGCCCGACGAAGCCTTCGATAAGGCCGCCGAGATGACTGCAATTTTCGGCCGCACGTCACCCGCGCAGAAAGAGCGGCTCGTTTCCGCCCTCGTCCGCCGCGGCCACCACGTCGCCATGCTCGGCGACGGCGTCAACGATGTGCTGGCGCTCAAGAAGGCGCAACTCGGCATCGCAATGCAGAGCGGGAGCCCCGCCGCCCGCGGCATTGCCGACATCGTACTTGTTGGCGACAGCTTCGCGGCGCTGATGCCGGCCTTTCGCGAGGGACAGCGGATTGTCGGCGGCATGCAGACTGTCATGGCGCTGTTTCTGGCCCGGGTTTCAGCCTCCATCCTGATGATCATCGCGATCACCATGCTCGGCTTGTCGTTCCCGTTCGAACCGGCGCAGGTGGCAACGTCGCTGTTCACCGTAGGCATACCTGCCCTGCTGCTGGCCATCTGGGCGAAGCCCGTCACACAGGTCGGCGATCTCCTACCGCGCCTTGTCCGCTTCGTAGTCCCGTCGGCCATAGTCACCATGATCGTCGGCGTCGCCCTCTACACCTACCAATACAACCGCGTCCTTCATTCTGTGGCCGACATCGACATACCCGATCGCGTTATAGAGATGTTCGAACGTGTGACCGGGATTGACCACAGCTCCGCCGATCTTTTTGCCGGGGCGGCAGCGACAATCGTCGCGCAATCGACACTGTCGTTCTTCAGTGCCTACTCAGCCTTCGTGCTCATACTGTTCGTCGAGCCGCCAATCCAGTTCTTCACCGGCTGGCGCCAAACCGTGGGCGACGACCGCCGGCCTGCCTTCCTCGCGGCTGCGTTGTCCGTGGTCTTTTTCAGCATCGTTCAGACAGGTCCGATCGCGGCGTACTTCGCACTTGTCCCTCTGGGGGCGGGGATGCTGTTGCAGGTCGCCGCCGGAATTGTTGTCTGGACCTTCGCGCTCCGGGAGATCTGGCGACGCAAGCTGTTTGACCGCTTCATCGATCCGCATCGATGATCCCCGAGCGCTCTGCGGTCGGGCTGGGGGGTATCGCCGTGGATATCGTCGTCGATCTGCTGTTCTGGATTCATCTGATCTCGCTTGTTCTAGGAGGGGTCGCCACCTTCGGCATCCCGGTCGTCGGCAGCAAGCTTGCATCCGCGCCGGTCGAGACGCGCCCGCTGCTGTTCAGGATCATTCATCAAATGTCGACCATTAGCCGCGTCGCGCTGGCGTTGCTGCTGATCACCGGCCCAATGATGTTCTGGCTGAGATTCGGCTGGGTCGCGCCGAACGCCTGGTTCTGGGTCAAGATGGTGCTGGTGCTTATCCTCGTCGACGGCTTCCTCACCGGGCGGATCGACCAGCCCAACTGGGCAGAATCCGGCGGCTTCGGTTGGATTCTCCGGCCGAATTAACCCGATGTTCAAACCTCGCGCATAGTTCCGGGTTTACGCGAATTTTCAAAACCATGAGGCAAATCCATGGGTATGAAGGTTTTCGCGGCCCTTCGCTTCGGAGTGTCGCAATTCCGAGACGACCGGCGGGGCAACGTGGCGGTGATATTTGCCGTGGCATTGGTGCCGCTCGTCGCAGCCATAGGCGTGGTCGTCGACTACGCCCGCCTGACCATGGCCAATTCAGAAATGCAGGACGCGCTCGACGCGACCGCGCTCTACATCTCGCGCGATGGCAACGTCCGCACGATGACGCAGGCGCGGATGCAGTCGATCGCCAACGGCGTATTCGCGGCGAACTTCACCGACGCCAATGCGAAAAACGAGGCGATCACGCCCGTCTATACCGCCAGCGGCCCGACCGTGAAGGTGACCGGTACGGCGATCGTGCCGATGACGTTCATGAGCATCTTCGGCCAGAACGATGCTCCGATCTCGGCGACCTCGACGGTGACCTGGGGCCGCGAGCGGCTGCGCGTGGCGCTGGTGCTCGACAACACCGGGTCGATGGACGACGACGGCAAGATGGAGGCGCTGCAGGCGGCGACGCACAATCTCCTGGACGAGCTCCAGAACGCGGCGACGCTGCCGGAGGACGTGTACGTCTCGATCGTTCCGTTCGCGAAGGACGTGAACCTCGGCTCCGGCAACTACAACGCCAGCTGGATCGACTGGAACGACTGGGACGAGATCCACGGTTCATGCAGCAAGAAAAAGTACACCGACAAGACGAGCTGCGAGAACAAGGGCAAGAAGTGGACGGCCGAGAAACACAAAACGTGGAACGGCTGCGCGACCGACCGTACGCAAGACTACGACACCACGAACACGCTGCCGACGACGAGTAACAGCCACACGCTCTACCCGGCCGAACAATACGGCGACTGCCCGGCGCAGACGATCGGCCTGACCAACGACTGGGACGCGCTCGGCGAAATCGTCGACGACATGCATCCCAACGGCAACACGAACCAGGGGATTGGCGTGCAGGTCGGGTGGCAGACGCTGACCGGAACGCCGTTCGTCGTACCTTCCGAGGACCCGGACTACCAATACAAATACGTGATCATCCTGCTGACGGACGGGCTCAACACCGAGGACCGCTGGTACACGCGCGCGTGGCAGATCGACGACCGCCAGGAACTGGCGTGCAACGGCGCGAAGGACGCGGGGATCGAGGTCTTTGCGGTGCAGGTCAACACGCGGCACGACCCGACGCAGGACGTCCTGGAAAACTGCGCCAGCGACACGGACCATTTCTTCGAGCTGACCACGGCCGACCAGATCGTCACGACTTTCGATGCGATCGGCACGGCGCTGTCCGACCTCCGCATCTCAAGCTGATCGTCGTTCAGCCGATCGCAAGCTCGATGAGGAACGGTCCGGGGCGGCGGTTGACCGCTTCGGCCAGCATGGGTCGCGATGCCAACGCGCGCGGATTATTCCGTCGCGGCGAGAAAAACTACGGCGCCCATCGGCCGCATCGAGTACTCGCAACGGCGATTTGGAGCAATACGTGGAAATCGCCTCGCCTTGCCGCAGCCACTGGTTCAGTTGGCGTATTGCTTGGGGAACATCCACTGTGCGGTGCGTTGAAACACGGTGAGGAACTCGACATAAGGCGCGATCGTCGGTGCGATCTGAAAGCCGCTCGCCCCGGCGCCGATCATCGCAACCCGCTTGCCGGCCAGCTCGACGGAGTGATCCCAGGCGCTGGAGTGGAATGTCGGCCCGGTGAAGTCCTGCTGGCCCTTGATCGTCGGGGTGTGCGCCCGGTCGAGCTGCCCCACCGCAGTGATCACTGCACGTGCCGACAGGTCTGCCGTCGCTCCGCTGCGGTCGCGGGTGCGCACGGTCCAGGTCGCGGTGTCGTCGTCCCAGGACGCCTCGGTGACCTCCGTTTGCCACCGCACATGGCGGCGGATGTCGTGCTTGTCCATCACGCGTTCGAAATACGCCTGCAATTCGGGCTGTTCGGCGAAGAAGTGCGTCCACTGATCGGTCGGCTCGAAGCTGTAGCAGTAGAAGTGGTTGGGCACGTCGACCCGCGCGCCGGGATAGGTGTTCTGGTACCAGGTTCCCCCGACGCCTGCGTTCTTCTCGACGATGGTGAACGGGATGCCGGCCTCCTTGAGCCGGATCCCCGCCAGCAGTCCCGACTCACCGCAGCCGATGACGACGACTCCGAAGTCGTCGGCCTGTCCCGCCGGCGGGACGAGTCGGGCATCGCGGCCGTCGAGTTCCATCTCCTCGAGCAGCATCGGGACGTATTCCTCGGGCACCGGCTCGCACACCAGCCACTGCATCATCTCGCGTAGCAACTCGGGTCCGATCGGCTCGGGTTCCGGGCACCCACGGTCGCGGTAGTCGGCGATCACCTCCAGCGCGATCTTGCGCACGGCGGCCTTGTCGTCCTCCGACATGTAGCCCTGCACCTCGTTGAGGAACAATCCGGCGGGCTTGAGTTCGCCGCGGATCAACTCGGGGTCGCCCGACATGTGCACCAGCGACAGCATCAGGGTGGGAATGCTGACGTCCAGCAAGGCCTCGGCGATCTCGTCATCGGGCGTCGTAAATGGTTGCCCTGCATGTGGGTTGCGCACCCATCGGTGCTACCACGAGCGGTCGCGAATTGGAACATGTTTCAGAAATCCATGACGACGGCGATGGCGGAACCTACTCTCGGGAAGGTGGGTATCGCGACGCGCGTGAACGGCACTGCCCCCCCGGAGGTGCCGCTGGACGAGATCGACCTCGGCTCGTGGAAGTTCTGGGTCCTCGACGACGATCTGCGCGACGGCGCGTTCGCCACCCTGCGCCGCGAGGCGCCGATCTCGTTCCATCAGCCGCTCGAGACGCCGGGCGTCGAGAGCGGTGCCGGCCACTGGGCGCTGACCAGATTCGAGGACGTCCATTACGCCAGCCGCCATCCGCACATCTTCAGCTCGAGCCCGAGCATCACGATCAACGACGCGAACCCCGACGTGTCCGAGTACTTCGGGTCGATGATCGTGATGGACGACCCGCGACACCTGCGCCTGCGCAACATCGTCAGCAGGGCATTCACCCCGCGAGTTGTCGCCCGCACCGAAGCGTCGGTCCGGGACCGGGCGCGGCGCCTCGTCGAGAACATGATCGAAGAACATCCCGACGGCACCGGCGAGGTGGTGGCCGAACTCGCCGGTCCGCTGCCGCTTCAGGTGATCTGCGACATGATGGGCCTCCCCGAAGAGGACCACCAGCAGATCTTTCACTGGACCAACGTGATCCTGGGCTTCGGGGACAAGGACATCGCCCAGGACTATGAGGAGTTCGTCAAGACGGCGACGGAGATCGGGGCGTACGCCACCGCGCACGCCGAGGATCGCCGCGTCAACCCCCAGGAGGACCTCACCACCGCGCTGGTGGCTGCCGAAGTCGACGGCGAGCGCCTGACGTCGGCCGAGATCGCGTCGTTCTTCATCCTGTTGGTGGTGGCGGGCAACGAGACGACGCGCAACGCGATCAGCCACGGCGTGCTGGCACTCACCCGCTACCCGGACGAGCGCGCGAGGTGGTGGTCCGACTATGACGCGCTCGCGCCGACGGCAGTCGAGGAGATCGTGCGGTGGGCCGCGCCGGTGATCTACATGCGGCGCAGGCTGACCGAGGACTGCGCGCTGTCCGGCGTCACGATGAAGGCGGGCGACAAGGCCACGCTGTGGTACTGCTCGGCCAACCGTGACGAAGACAAGTTCGCCGACCCGTTCACCTTCGACGTAGGCCGCAATCCCAACCCGCATGCGGGCTTCGGAGGTGGCGGCGCGCACTTCTGCCTCGGCGCCAACCTCGCCCGGCGCGAGATCAGCGTGGTCTTCGAGGAGTTGCACCGGCAGATCCCCGACATCGCCGCGACCGAGGAGCCCTCGCGGCTGCTGTCGCCGTTCATCCACGGGATCAAGCGACTGCCGGTGTCCTGGACACCGCCGAACTAGGCCAGCGCTGCGATGCGGGTATCCGCTATCCGCTCACACAACTCGCGGGGGTCCTCGAAAACCTGTTCCGCACCTGCCTTTTCGAGCTCGCCGCGTGACACTCCACCGGTGAGCACTCCGAGGGCGGGGACGCCTGCCCGCTTGCACGCCTCCATGTCCCACACGGCGTCGCCGATGAAGACGGCGTGTTCGGCGTTGGCTCCTGCGCGTTGTAGGGCGAGGTTCACGATGTCGGGTTGCGGCTTCGCGGTGTCGACGTCCTTCGACGACGTCACCGCCGACACCAGGTGGTCGCTTGCCAGCACGTCTCGAAGGGTGGCCAGTTCGTCCTCGGGCGCCGAACTCGCGAGCACTACCGCCAGCCCGAGATCACTGACGCGCTTCAACAGTTCGCGAGCCCCCGGCAGCGGGCGCAGCAGCGGAACCGATTCCTGGTAGTAGCTGGAATGCAGATCCTTCGCCCGCTTTCGGGCGTCGTCGTCGGCGTCTTGGGCGAGCGTCGCCAACAGAGTGTCACCGTCCATACCGATCGAGCGGTGGATACGCCAGGCTTCGACGGGATTCCCCACCTCGGTGAAGGCCCGATACCACGCATGGACATGCAGGTAGTTCGAGTCGACGAGGGTGCCGTCGACATCGAAGAGCACTGCTGCGGCCATCCCGGCGGTGTGCCCGTGCACGGGGCCGGCCAAACCACCAGGCCGTCTAGGACCGAACCCCGGCTCTTGGGGTGAAGACCGGCACGTAGACGCGCGGGTCGGAGTCCTGGTGCTCGAAGCGCACCTCGACCGGAAGACCTATGCGTACCGAGTCCGGTTCGCAGTCAACGATGCTGGCGGCAATCCGCAGGTCGGTTTGCTCGGCGAGTTCGACGATCGCGACGACATACGGAACGGGTACGGCGGGGTTGAACGGCTGGTAGTTGACGGTGTAGGTGAACACGGTTCCGTGCCCCGACACCGGTTGGGCGGTGAGCACACCCTCGCAGTCGGGGCAGTCGGCGGCCGGCGGATGAACCCACAATTCGCATTGAGTGCACCGCGCGATCATGAGCCGGCCGTCCGCGCCGCCCTCCCAGAACGCTGAGTTGTGGTCGCCAAGCGTGGGCAGGATCCGCGCGGGATTTGCGGGTGCGGCGTCATCCGGCATGACAAGGAAAGTACATTCCAATGCTGTTGTTACAAAAATGGACAGAAAGCGGCGGTGCCCTCAGGTGAGCCACTTCGAGAAGAATGCGATCGTCAGCGGCCTGGGCATCTCGCGCATCGGGCGCAAGACCGGCATCCCCGGGTTGGAGTTGACGCTGGAGTCGGCGCGGGCTGCGATCGCGGACGCCGGACTGACTCCCGGCGACATCGACGGCATCGGCACCCTCGGTGACACCCCGATATCGCAGGTGTTGGAAGCGCTCGGCCTGCAGGCGACCGATCAGACCTCGGGTTTCAACACCGCCGGCGTGCTGATCCCCGTCATGTCGGCGTGCAAAGCCGTGGCGGAGAAGCGCGCACGACACGTGTTGGTCTATCGCACCGTCAACATGCTGGGCGGCTCGATGAATGCCGCGCCGGAGGGGATGAACACCAATCCGCTGGCATCTCCGCCCGTCGAGCCGCGGCTTCCCGGCCAGCGCCGAAAGCTCCGCCCGTTCGGGGACATCGACGAACTGCTGGCCGCCCACGCCTATTCGGCGGCGAACTGGATCGCCATGCATTGTCAGCGTCACATGGCGTTGTACGGGACGACCAAGGAGCAGCTTGGCTGGTTGGCGATCAACAACAGGCGCAATGCCGCCCTGAACCCGCGTGCCGTCTACCGCGACCCGATGACCATGGACGACTATCTGGCGGCGCGGCCCGTCTCGACGCCGCTCGGGTTGCTGGACTGCGACGTGCCGGTGGACGGATCCATCGCCCTGGTCGTGTCGCATGCCGACTATGCGGCCGACTGTCCGAACAGGCCGGTGGCGGTGGAGGCGATCGGCGGCGCCTACGGCTCGGGCGGGTGGTTTCACCGCGACGACTTCCCGAAGATGGCCTCAGTGGAGGCAGCTGACGAGATGTGGTCGCGGACGGACCTGACTCCCGCGGATGTCGACGTCGCCGAACTCTATGACGGATTCACCTATCTCACGCTGGCATGGCTCGAGGCGCTCGGCTTCTGCGCCGACGGCGAGGCCGGCCCGTTCGTCGAACAGGCGACGCGAATCGCGCTCGACGGAGAGCTACCGCTCAACACATACGGAGGGCAACTGTCTGCGGGCCGCATGCACGGCTACTGGCTGCTCCATGAGGCGTGTCTTCAGTTGCGCGGACAGGCCGGCGACCGCCAACTGGCTCGACGGCCCGAGGTCGGCATCGCGGCGGCGGGCGGTGGGCCGATCGCGGGCTGCCTGCTGCTGACCTGTTGACCTACTTGACGATCAAGGTGCCGTTCATCGACGGGTGGTGTTTGCAGTAGAAGGCGTACTCCCTGGCGCGTTCGGTGCCGTCAGCGTGCCTTGCTTTCCGCCGCCGACCTCGACGTCGAACTGGCCTGCGGTTCGTGAAGTCACCGAATGTTCGGGCGAATCGTCGTTCTTGACGGTGACTTTGGCGCCGGGTGCGACGGTGACGGGATCGCCGAAGCTCATGTTCGCGATGGTGATCGTCGCCGCACTGCTGTCATTGTTCGCGGTGGAGCTCGCCGTTTGGCTCGTCGATTGGCCGCCGCATGCGGTGAGGCCCACGGCGAGGCACAGCGCCGCCAGCATCAGCCAGATCTTCTTCATGGTGTCCCCTATCTATTGCCTGCCGGGAACACGGTCTGCAGGCGAATATGGTTCAACCCGGCTGGGTTCTACAACGTCGCCGTGACCGGACCCAGCGGCTGACAGACCCCCAGCGGCGGATTGCCGGTGTTGGCGCACCCACGTCCGGTCGAGACGTACGTGGCGCCGGGCTGGTACGGCGCGTAGAACACCTGCGCGGCGAGCAATCCGTTGTTCTGGGCGCATTGTCCGGGTCCGTCGCTGCCCTGCAGCTGAAGGCAGGCCACCGAAAGATACGGAATCGACTGATTGCACGCGGCCGGCGCCACCGTCGCGGTGACCATGCTCGTGCCGGACACCTGCACAACCTGCGGCGGGGTCAGTGTGTAGTTGCACGGCGGCGGTGCGGGCTGGGCATGCGCTATACCGCCGGCGAACGCTATCGCCAACGCGACCGCGAAAGTCCAGGCCAACCGGATCATTCTCGAATCCTAGATCACCGCAGGTCGCGCTGGTCGATGATGAACAGATAAAGGGTGACCGCGACGAATCCCGCCGGCAGCCACACGGCGCGTACGCCCCACGCCAAACCTGCAACCGCGCCGCCGAACGCGCCTGCCGCGAAGACGAGTATCAATGCGCGCCGTACACGGATTTGATGAACGACGCCGGGGCGACGCCGGCGATGAAGGCCAGGATCGGCCGGACGCGTCGTGGGGCCACCCACGGATGAAAACGTAGCCCGCGTTTCTGGCGCCGGCCTAGCTCGCACCGAGTGCGTTGAGCATGCCGGCGGCGGCCCGGGGCCAGGTGAACTGTTCGGCACGCCGCCGCGCGTCGTTGCGGCGCAATACTTCTGGGCGACTGATGATCGACGTCACCGCGCGTGCGATCGCGGTCGGATCGTTGTCGGCTGCCGCGCCGCTCTCGCTGGTCAGGATCTCCGCCAGAGCAGAGGTGCGGGACACCACGGCCGGTGTACCGCACGCCAATGCCTCCAAGGCGGCCAGGCCGAACGTTTCGTGCGGCCCAGGCGACAGTGCGACGTCGGCGCTCGCCAGGATGGTGGCGACGGTGTTGCGGCATCCGATGAAGCCGGTGAAATCGACGGGTAGGCGCGCGGCCTGGCGCTCCAATCGCGGTCGCATCGGCCCCTCGCCCACCACGACCAGCCTGGCGTCGACCCCCGAATCTCGGAGGGAGACAACGGTGTCGATGCTGCGATGGGCGTGCTTCTCCACCGACAGGCGACCGCAGTGCACCAGCAGGGTCTGATCGGGCCGGGCCCACCGCTGCCGGACCGACGCAGAACGACGACTGGGGTGGAACTGGTCGAGGTCGACCCCGAGCGGGACGGTGAGCACATTGGACGCGCGGATCCTGTCGAACTCCTCGCGAGCGAAGGCCGTTGTGCACACGACGGCGTCGTAGGTCTGCGCGGTCCGACGGTTGGCGATGTCGGCGATCGACCGCGCCGCGCCCGCTGGCAGTACCTGGCCGACCAGTCGATCGAGCCGCTCGTGGGAGATCATCACGGTGGCCACCCCATGCCGTCGGCCCCACTCGCCCAGCGAGCGAAGGGTCAGCCGGTCCGACACCTCCAGCGCATCCGGCGCGAGCTGTTCGAGCAACGACGTGACGGGTCGGGGAAGAACTGCTCGATAGCCGCCGGTGAACGGAATCAATCGTGCAGGCAGCGAAATGCGCATGACTCCCGACGGCAGCTGATGCCATTCGGTATGCGGCCCCGGTACCACCAGGAATACCTCGTGGCCGGCGGCGCAGTACTCGGCGCCCAGCCGGTCCACCGCTGTTCGCAGGCCGCCCGAGCGCGGGCCGTAGAAGTTGGCTACCTGCACAACCCGCATGAGGTGAATCTGAACCGGGACGCATGTGCGGTCAACAACGCGACACGGACAACTGAGAGAAACCGCGTAAACATCCACCCCCCTTCCGCGAACGCGTGACTGCTGAACTCGCTGTCGCCTGCGACCGCACGCTCGCGGAATCAGGCGACGTATTTGGTGAACCAGTCCTGCACGCCTCCGCCACGCGTCATCGGCGGCGGCTGGCGTTGTAGCGGTCGCCGGTGTCGTTGAAGAACGCGTGGTTGGCGTCGGGTTCGGTGACGAGTTCGTGGACCACGCCCGGCCTTCTCGAGCGCCGCCTGTACGACGGGCTCGGTGGCGTTGACCCGGTGGTCCAGTGCGCCGTAAAAGCCGAGGACCGCAACATCTTTGGAGCCGGCGAAATCGGGGTTGTCGGGCACGGGTCCGTAGAACGGGACCGCGGCGGCCAGCCGTGGTTCGCCCGACGGCCAGCAGCTGCCACACCAGCCCGCCGCCCATGCAGAAGCCGACGACGGCGACCTTCTGACCCGGTACTCGGCGCTGCAACTCGTCGACACCGGACTTCAGGTTGGCGATGAACTCCGCGGGCGCGATCTTGCCCAGCGCGGCGGTGGCCTCCGCGGGATCGGTGAATGTCGCCGTGCCGCCCTGCGCCGAGAGCAGATCGATCGCCAGTGCCGAGTAGCCGATGCCCGGCGAACCGGCCCGCCACCGACCGGACCCAGTCGTTGAGACCCTTGTTCTCGTGGATGACCAGCACGCCGCCCTTCGGCGCTCGCCGCCTCGGCCCATGCCGCCTGCAGCTCCCCGCGGGCCCGGCCCAGGTGATGCGGTGTCGGTCGCGCATCGCGTTCTGCGAGCCCGGGCGGCGGTGCGCTCTCGGTCGCCGGTCCGGTCGAGGTGGCGGGAGCGTTCCGACGGCCGGCTGCTGTGCTCGGGCTGCAGGCGGCGATCAGCGCCGTCGCGGCCGCGGCGCCGATGCCGAGCAAGCGCGAGCCGGCGCAGGGCTTCGCGCCGCGACAGCAGACCGTCGACGTGGTCGGTGGCGATTTCTTCGGCGATATAGCGCTGCAACGGGGTCACATTCGCGAGTATGCCCTTATGCACTGGACGCCGGATGGGCATGCGCTGCCGGTGGCCGGGTGGCCGTCGTGGTCGCGGCGCCACCCGCGGCGCGGGCCGCGGCATCGCCGCGGCATTGGGCGAAGCGGGCGCGACGGTGATCTGCACCGGCCGCAGCAGCGTGTCCGGAAACGCCCATTCCGACTACGACCGTCCCGAGACCATCGAGGAAACCGCCGAATTGGTCACCGCGCTCGGCGGCATCGGAATCCCCGTTCAGGTCGACCATCTCGACGTCGAACAGGTGCAGGGCCTTGCGGATCGACTCCGCGACGAGTACGGCGCGATCGACATCTTGGTCAATGACATCTGGGGTGCCGAGGTCATCAAGGGCGGCCCGCCGATGTGGAATCGGCCGATCTGGGAGCACGACATCGACAACGGGCTGCGAATCCTGCGGCTGGGCGTCGACACCCACCTGATCACCTCGCACTGCCTGCTCCCGCTGCTGGTGACGCGGCCCGGTGGCCTGCTCGTCGAGGTGACCGACGGCACCAAGGCCTACAACGACGACACCTACCGCCTCTCGGTGTTCTACGACCTGGCGAAGGTCGCCGTGAACAGGCTCGCCTACAGCCACGGTCACGAACTGGCGCCGTTCGGCGCGACGGCGGTGGCCGTGACGCCGGGCTGGCTGCGCTCGGAGATGATGTTGGACAACTGGGGCGTCGCGCGAGGACAACTGGCACACAGCGCTCGATCCGAACCGGTCCGACGGACCCGTCGCTCCCCCGGGTTTCGCCGAGTCGGAGACGCCGCGTTACGTCGGGCGAGGCGTCGCGGCCATCGCCGCCGACGGTCGGCGGTGGCGCTGGAACCAGTGCTCGGTCACGTCGGCCGAGCTTGCGCGCGAGTACGGGTTCACCGATCTCGACGGCCACCAGCCGGATGGTTGGGCCTGACGAAGCCGCAGCTCAACTACCTGAATAGACATTCTCAGAAATCTGTTCACTCATTTCGTTGACACCCGACAAGCAGGGCTGTTCGATGACGTGGTGAGCTACGACACCATCGTTGAAAACGGCCGCTGGTTCGACGGCACCGGTGCTCCGTCGGAGGTGCGCAATATCGGCATCCGCGACGGCCACATCGTCGCGATCACACCGGACGATCTCGACGAAACCGGCTGCCCGCACGTCATCGACGCGACCGGCAAATGGGTGGTGCCCGGCATGCTCGACATCCACACGCACTACGACGTCGAGGTGCTGGGCGGCCCGTCGCTGACAGAGTCGCTCCGCCACGGCGTGACGACCGTGATGCTCGGGATCCTGCTCGCTGTCCACCGTCCACGTCGACGGCACCGACGCCGGTGACATCTTCGGCCGCGTCGAGGCGATCCCCCGCGAACACGTCATCGACGCCGTCGACGCGCACAAGTCATGGACGAACTGCGAGGAGTACATCGAAGCTCTCGAGGCGCGCCCGCTGGGACCCAACGTGGCCGCCTTCATCGGGCACTCCGATATGCGGGCAGCCACGATGGGCCTCGATCGCGCCACCCAGAAGAAGCACCGCCCCACCGAGGCCGAACAGGCGCAGATGGAACGGTGGCTGGCCGACGCGCTGCGCGCAGGGTTCGTCGGAATGTCCTCGCAGCAATTGCTTTTCGACAAACTCGACGGTGATGTGTGCCGATCGCGCACGCTGCCGTCGACCTACGCCAAGCCACGTGAACTGCGTCGGCTGAAGTCGCATGCTGCGGCGCACCGGCCGTGTTCTGCAGTCAGGCCCCGACATTCAAAACCCGCGAACCTCGGCTCACAGTTGCGCGCAGTCGCTGGGCATCTTCCGCAATCCGCTGAAGACCAGCCTGCTGTCGGCGGCCGACGTGAAGTCGAATCCGTACGCGATCATGACGCTCGGTCCGCTGGCGCGGTTGATCAACCGGCTTGGCGGCAACTTCCGCTGGCAGCATCTTCCGGTGCCGTTCGAGGTGTACGCCGACGGCATCGACCTGGTGGTCTTCGAGGAGTTCGGCGCCGGCGCCGCGGCATTGCACCTTCGCGACGAGATCGAGCGCAACGAGCTGCTGCGAGACGAGGGGTATCGCCGCGAGTTTCGCAAGCAGTACGAGAGCAAGTTCGGGCATGCGGGTGTGGCAGCGCGACTTCTTCGACGCCGAGATCGTCGACTGCCCCGACGCGTCGGTCATCGGCAAGTCGTTCGGACAGGTCGGTCTCGACCGCGGCGGCCTGCATCCCGTCGATGCTTTCCTCGACCTGGTGCTCGAGCACGGCAGAAAACTGCGCTGGCGCACCACGATTTCCAACCACCGGCCCGAGGTGCTCAAGAAACTGGCCCGCGACAGCGGCATTCAGATGGGCTTCTCCGATGCCGGCGCCCACCTGCGCAACATGGCGTTCTACAACATGGGACTGCGGCTTTCTGCGCCATGTCCGCGACGCGCAGAACGCGGGCAAGCCGTTCATGACCGATCGAGCAGGCCGTGCACCGGCTGACCGGTGAACTGGCCGACTGGTACCGGATCGACGCCGGCCACCTGCGCGTCGGTGACCGCGCCGACGTCGTCGTGATCGATCCGGAACGGCTCGATGCGATCGCTCGACGAGTACGCCGAGGCCACGCGTCGAGCAGTACGGCGGTCTGTCCCGCATGGTCAATCGCAACGACGACACCGTCACCGCCGTGCTCGTCGGCGGTCGGGCCGTGTTCATCGACGGCGAGACGCACCGAGTTGGTCGGCAAGCAGCGCACCGGGCGCTTCCTGCGCGCGGCGCACAAGTCCCCCGCGGTGACGGCGACGGAAAGCGAGTTGGCCAGTGTCGGTTGAGGATCACCGTTCGAGGAATGTGGAAGGCGCTGTCGGCGCGTGACTGGGAGGCGATCAAGACCTTCCTGTCCGACGACTGCATCTATCTCGACATGCCGGTCGGCCCGGCTGCCGCGGCACAGGGGCCCGAGGACATCGTCAAACGGCTCAAGATCGGGATCGAGCCGCTGGAGTCGTACGAGAACTTCGACGGGCTGATGGTCGACAACGGGACCGACGTCATGTACGAGCACCACGAGGAATGGCACTGGTCCACAGGCGAATCCGCCGTCTTGCAGTTCGTCATCCGTGCATCGAGTCCAGAACGGCAAGATCACGCTGTGGAAGGACTACTGGGACATGGGTGCGTTGGCCAACCATGCCCCGCCCACGTGGATGGAAGACTTCGCCAACGCCGACATGTCCTGGATGTTCGACGCGACCGGCCTGGTCTGAGGAGGCGTGATGTTCGACCTGAAAATCACCGGAGGCACCGTCGTCGACGGCACGGGCGCCGAGCGCTTCGTCGCCGACATCGGCGTCAAGGACGGCCGGATCATCGAGGTGCGCAGGCGAAATGGTGACGACACCGGTCTCGACGGTGACGCGGCCGAGAACATCGACGCCACCGGTCGCATCGTGGCACCGGGATTCGTCGACATCCACACTCACTACGACGGACAGGTCAGCTGGGATCCGCTGCTGGAACCGTCCAGCCTGCACGGCGTCACGACGGTGGTCGGCGGCAACTGCGGCGTGGGCTTCGCACCGGTGACGCCCGGGACGCGAACAGTGGCTCATCGAGCTGATGGAGGGCGTCGAGGACATTCCGGGCAGCGCCCTGGCCGAAGGCATCACATGGCAGTGGGAAAGCTTCCCCCAGTACCTCGACGCCATCGAGAAGCGTGATCTCGCAGTCGACTTCGGCACGCAGATCGCCCACGGCGCTGTTCGCGGGTACGCGATGGGCGACCGCGGCGCCCGCAACGAGGAGGCCACCGGGGACGACATCTCGGCCATGGCGCGCATCGTCCAGGAGGCCATCGAGGCCGGCGCGCTCGGGCTTCTCCACGTCGCGCACCGAAGGCCACCGCGCCATCGACGGCGAGGCCGTGCCCGGAACGTACGCCGCCGAGCAGGAACTGTTCGGGCTGGGACGAGCCATGGCCGCGGGCGGTCGCGCGGTATTCGAGGTGGCTCCCGAGGGCATGGCCGGTGAGAGCCCCGCGGAGGTGTCATGCGCGAACTCGACTGGATGACCAAGCTGGGCGCCGAGATCGACCGGCCGGTGTCGTTCGGGATGATCCAATCGTCGGGGCTGCCCGACCTGTGGCGCGATCAGCTGGACCGCGCGGGCAAGGCGCACGAGAACGGTGTCGAGCATCTACGCGCAGATCGCGGCTCGACCGTTCGGCATGCTGTTCGGCTTCCCAGGCTACCATGCCTTCACTCATCGGCCGACATTCCGCAGGCTCAAGGCGACGAGCTCGACCGCGACGAACTGGCGCAGCGGCTGGCCGATCCGGCGGTCCGCGCCGCTATTCTGTCCGAGCCGGATCTGCCGCCGGATCCGGCGATCCTGTTCGACGCGATGTTCGCGCTCGTGCAGCACAGCGCCGACCGCATCTATCCTCGGCGGTTCCCGCCCGACTACGAGCCGACCCCGGACAAGACGGTGGCCGCGATCGCGCAACGGCGCGGTGAGGACCCACTGGCCGTCATGTATGACCTGATGCTGGAATACGGCGCCGGTGCGATGCTGATGCTGCCCTTCTACAACTACGCCGAAGGCAACCACGACGCTCATGTACGAGATGATGACGCACCCCGCTGCCATCTCGGGTCTGTCCGACGGCGGCGCGCACTGCGGCCTGATCTGCGACGCCTCCTACCCGACCTTCCTGCTGACGCATTGGGCCCGCGATCGCCACCGTGGCCCGAAGTTCTCGCTCGAATACGTGGTGCGTAAGCAGACCCGCGATACTGCAACGCTTTACGGTCTTTCGGACCGCGGCGTGATCGCCGTCGGCAAGAAGGCCGACCTCAACGTGATCGACATGGACGCACTGGCTCTCGAGTTGCCCCGGATGGCCTACGACCTGCCCGCAGGCGGTCGCAGGTTGATCCAGGGTGCGAGCGGTTACGACGCGACGGTGGTCAGCGGGGTGGTGACACGTCGCCACGGAGTCGACACCGGCGCCAGGCCCGGTCGGCTGATCCGCGGCGCACGCTAGGCAGCCAGCGAGTAGATTCGCCGAGCGTTCTCGTGGGCGATGAGGTCGACGACGCGAATCGCGTCGCGCTCGCTCCATTCGTCGCTATCGACGAAACCCTGTAGGACAGTGTGGATTCCGGTGCGCCACAGATGGGCTCCGAGAAAATGCAGCTCGGCAGGTCCGAAGCCGTCCGACGAGTACAGGATCTTGCGGAACGGCGCCATTTCCAGCAGCCGTCCGATGAAGGCCGACGATCGGGCACCGAGGTAGTTGATGGCCAGTCCACCGTCGAGAAACACGTTGTTGAAGGCTTGCGCCAGATATCCCGCCTCGCGTTCATACGGATAGCAGTGCAGCAGCGTGATTGGGGTGTCACCCGAATGCCGCAGGAAATCCAGGAGATACAGCGGATTGGTGGTGTCCAGGTCGCAGTCGCGGTCGCCCAATCCGACATGGAACTGCAGCGGCTTGCCCAGGCGCAGCGCCTCATAGAGACCGAAGCGCAGCAGCACCCGGTCGGTCAGTCGGGCCTGGCCGCTGTCGCGCCACCGCGCAGCGGCCTGCGCGACCTCGCGCGGCGTCGGTTCGGACAGATCGCCGGCGAAGCCGCCTCGATAGGCGAGGATCGACTTGGTCGCGACGGCACTTGCCGCGCGCTCATGCAACAGGGCTTGGAATGCCAACGCGTAATCGTCGTCCACCCGGATTGCCTGCTCCGCCAATGATTCGAGGCGGACGACCTCGTGGATGCGGCCGACGCCGAGTCCTGACATCGCGGCCAGGCCCGCCACCCCGGTGGCGAATCCGGTGTCGACCAGCCAGTCGGACACGCCTGCGCTCGACAGTAAGCGGCGGGCCAGGTCGGCCTCGCCGGTTGCGCAACGCTGCTGCCAATAGTCGTCCGCGTCGCTGTGTCGCGGCAGGCCGATCAGCGGCGCGCAGTGCGCCCGCACGGCGAAGCCGAGTTGACTGTCGAATGACGTGTCGAACTCCGCCAGCGGCTCGGTGTTGGCTTCGTTGAGTCCGTTCTCGAAGGCACGACGGTCCGGCGGTTGCAGCCAGCACCCGTGCACATGGTGATCGATCAGCGGCACGCTGTCGATGTGCTCAGCCAGCGCAGACGACGTCATACGCTCCAGGCCAGCCGGAACTTGTCGGCCAGCTCGTCGGGTGGCAGCTCGCCGTAGGTCTGCTGCTCGTAGCGCCGGACCGCGACGACGGCGTCAACCGCCTCGTCGCCGAGAATCCCACGCAGCAGGGATGATTCGTCAAGCGCTCGAAGTGCGTCGGCCTGGTTGGACGGCAGCAGCACGACACCGTCTTTCGTGCGCTCCTTGTCGGTCAACGTGGCGGGGTCGACGGTCGTCTCCGGAGGCAGTGGGAGCTTGCGTTCGATACCGTCGAGCGCAAGCCCGAGGATGGCGGCCGTGGCGAAATACGGGTTGGCCGACGAGTCGATGACCTTGACCTCGACGTTGGCGCCCCGCGGGTTGCTCGGCCCGCCGATCAGATACCGCACCGCGGCTTCGCGATTCTCGGTGCCCCAGCAGACGTAGGCGCCTGACCATTGTCCGGGCTGGATCCGCAGCCCGGACAGGATCGACCCGCACAGTATGCCCTCGGCCTCGGGCAGCCCCGCGAGTAGACCCGCTATCGCGGACTCCCCTTCCGGTGTCATTCCGGCGCCTGTTCCACCGGAGAACAGCGGAGTGTCGCCGCGGGTCAGCGAGAAGTGTTGATGTGCACCGGATCCGACGCTGCCTGCGAATGGCACCGGCGACAGGCTCACCCGCATGTCGTACCGGCGGGCCACCCGGCCGACGATGATGCGCAACAACACCAACTGGTCGGCCGCCGCCACGGGTGCCTGCGGGGCGAGCGAGATCTCGAACTGATTCGCCCCGTACTCGGGATGGAACTGCTCGATGGCCACACCTGAACTCGTGGCCGCATTGGTGACGTCGCGGACAAAGCCCTCGTACTCCAACACTCCGGCCAGCCCGTACTGCGCCCACAGGTGCGACGGCAGCCGGGCACCGTCGGGACCGACGAGGACGAACTCCATCTCGTGGCCGACCATCGCGTCGATACCCGCGTCGGAGAGCCGTTGTTCGATCCGGCTCAGCGCGCCGCGACTGCAGTACGGGTCCGGGGAGCCGTCCTGGTTGTAGAAAGCGGCAGGCGCCCAAGCCAATCCGTCGCCGAGGATCCGCAGTGCCCCGAGGTCGATACGGACCCGCTGATCCCCCACGGGGCCGATCGCGTCGCCGAAGACGATCCCGGCCTGGTCGATGGCGAAGACATGCCAGACCGGGCTGGCGCCCAGGCCGGGCTCGGCGAACGCACCCATCCGCCGGAGCGGAACGGTCTTCGCATGCGTGAGGCCCGCAGGGTTCACGACGGTGCCGATCAGGGTTGCGACGCCGTCGGCCTCGAGTTGGGCGATGGCGGCTGCGGCGAGGGGTTTGGCTGCCCGCGAAGTCACACCGCCATTCTGCGCGGTGGCGTCGCGACTTACAGGGTGATCTTGCAGGTTTGACCGATGTCGAGCGTGCGAAGCATGCGGCCCATGCCCAACCACATCGCGCACGACAGTGCGAGGTCGGTCAGCAACTCGTCACTGAAATGCTCATTGCGCGCGTTCCCAGAAGTCCTCGTCGTCCCGCAGCCCTGTGTGGTCGCTGGCGAAGCGTTCGGCGAACTCGGCCGCGATGCGCTCCTGTGGGCTGTAGCCCGGCCACGTCCGCCATTGGGCCGCGTGGTCGTAGAGGTCCTCGTCGACACCGGCCGCGATCCCCTCCGAGTCGCGGGTGTTCTGGCACACCACGCACTCGTTGTCGAGCGCGATGACCATCCGGGCCAACTCGCGGACACGCATCGGCAGGCGGTTCTTGGTGTACACCGCGTTGGTGAAACCGGCCATCGCCACACCGATATCCGGGGACTTCGCCACCCAGGCGGCGGCGTCGTCGTCGGCGAAAGGTCCAATTCGGCTCATGGCGGCATCGTACGCCCGGCAAGCCTGAATTGGAACACGTTCTAGTTTTGCAGGCTAGAGGTTGGTGGGCGGCCGGGACACGCACTGCGCGGCATACAGAGCGTCGCCGAGCTTCTCCATCAACTGCAGCTGGGTTTCGAGGTAGTCGATGTGCTCTTCTTCGTTGGCCAGGATCTTCTCGAAGAGGTTCGCCGTCGTGGCGTCTTGCTTCTCGCGGCACATGATGATGCCGGGCTTCAGTCGGGCCATCACCTCGTACTCGATCGCAAGGTCCGCCTCGAACTGTTCGCGAAGAGTCTGACCGATCCGCAGCGAGAACAGCCGCTGATAATTGGGGAGGCCGTCGAGGATGAGAATGCGGTTGGTTATTTCTTCCGCATGCTGCATTTCTTCGAACGACTCTTTGCGGGTGTATTCGGCCAGCTCGGTGAATCCCCAATTCGCCTGCATCTTGGAATGCAGGAAATACTGGTTGATGGCGGTGAGCTCGCTCGTCAGTTGCTCGTTGAGCAATTTCAGAACGTCCGGATCCCCTTGCATGTCGCTCCTAAGCACCTCGAGGGCTGGTCGATGACGCGGTCGGTCGTGCGTCGTTCAATCTAGTTGAGGGAACTCCCGCCAGTCCGTGTTTGCGCGTGCGCAAGGGGTGTTTCCACTCGCCGGCTTGTCCCCCAACCGGCGGAGGGCGCAGTTCACGCCCCACTCTGGACCGGTCGACAACAGTAAGGTTAGACTCCGCTAACACCAGGCAACGGCGCGTGACGGGCGGGAAATCGGATGAGTGAGTTCGACCTGCACTCACTGATTCTTGCGTGCGACTTCCGGGTCGACGACGTCGACCGGATGTGGACCTGGCTCAAGAAGCACCGCGAGGGGCTGGCTTCGATCGGTGCGCATCACGTCGTGCTGTACACCTCCATCTGGGAGCAGCGACGGGTCCTGGTGACGATCGGAATTCGACAAGCTGGGTCGCTGCGCGATGTATTACGCTCGTCCGCGATATTCGAATGGTTCGACATCTCCGGCGCCGACGACATTCCCCCGATATTCGGCGGCGAAGTGGTGGAGAAGATCGATCTGTATCCCCCGTCGCCCGATGACCACGTCGGTCGCATCGTCGTCGGTGTGATGTCCTCGGTCGAGGACGTGGCTACGTTGATGGTCAAGCTGCACGACGGACTCGACCGGTTCAAGCGCGGCGGGGTCCGCAAGATCTGGGTCTACCGAGCGCTCGACGACGGACGTGAGGTGATGATCCTTCAGGAGATCGAGGACGAAGTGGCCGCCCGGCAGTGGATAGATCATCCCGATGCGGCCGCGGAGTGGATGTCCAACGCGGGTCTGGGTGCCTACCCCACGCAGTTCGTCGGCAAGTTCGCCCACCTCATGAGCATCGACGAGCAGGGCTGAGGGCGCCGATGTTCGTCTGTCTGTGCAACGGAATCACCAGCCATGTCGTCAACGAGGCGGTGGCCAACGGCGCCACCACCTCCAAACAGATCGCGGAGGCCTGCGGGGCCGGTAGCGACTGCGGCCGCTGCCGCCGCACCCTGCGCGCGCTCATCGAGGCGCATTACGAGGTGAACGGCCGCTCGAAGACGGTCAGCCACTGACTATTCCGTGCTATTCCCTGGCAATGTCGAGCATCGCGACGTACCAGGTCGTGGCGCACTGAGGCGGATTTGCCGCGACGCGCCGGCCGAGTTCGGCGGCGAAGGACGTCCGGATCGCCGCACGCGCGGCCGCATCGCGGTCCGCATCCAGCGCCGCCCACAACGATTCTCCGAACGCCGCGCGGAACGCCCCGACGACACCGTCGACGTACCGACTGACATCGCCATTCAGTAGGTACGCGTCGAAATAGGGGTCCGGTAGCGAAAGCAGCTCTGCGCGGTGCAATTCGAACCGGCCGGACAACTCGCTGTCATTGAACGGGTCGACGAACTCGGCCAGCGTCCGATTCCATGTCGGGATCGTCATGCGCCGGTATTCGGAGTCCTGAAGGTCGCCGTTGTCGACGAGCGTGCGCAGGCTGTCATTCACCGCGTCCATCAGGCCTTCCGCACCGCTGGTGCCGTCATCGGTGTTCGCGCCGCCCACCACGATCAGCCGGCCGGAGCTGCGCAGTTCGTGCCCACGGTGATCGAGGAACGCGCGCCAGTCCCGCGCCGCGTCTCTCTGCAACTGGGCGCGAACATCACCGCGAGCGAATGGCGAGTAGATGTGATCCGGGATCACCACGTCATTGCGGCTGAGCCAATGCACGGCTATCGACGACCACCCCAGTGACAGGTAATCATCGGGAAACAGTCGTTCGTAGAACGAGCGGCCTGCAGCGAACGCGAAGACGTCGGGTGCGTTCAGATAGGTCGCGGGTGAGTCCTTCACCAGGGAGAACAACGCGGAGAAATCGTTGCTTGGGATATCGGTGTGCACGACCATCGCCGGACCCGGCGCCGCGCGCGCGGCCAAGGCCCGCCGCATGGGCTCCACGGAGTTGCCGCCGCCGGCGGCGCCGAAGTCGGCGATCACGAACGGCAGTCCCTGCGGCGGCGGGGATACCTCGGCGGCGGCTACCTCGAGCCACTCCACCGCGCGCGTTCCGAAAGCTGCCTGCGCCTGCGAATGTTGGGTGTAGTAGCCGCGCCCCTCCATACGGCCGCTCACCGAGGGATGGTCATCTACCATCGACGGGCAATCTACTCAGCCGATTCACGCCGGCCGGTGAATTCGGCCAGTGCGTCGGCGTTGGCGGCCGCACCCATCAGGACGGCGAAGTGCTCGATCTCGCGGCTTGTCGCCGCGGCAATACCCTCCCGGGTCGGTGCGACAATCGTCTCTTTCACCGCCATCAGGCTCGAAATAGGCCGGGACGCAAGGACATCGGCGTGGCGACGCGCGTCGGCCAGCAGCTCGTCGGGTGCACACACCTTCCACGCCAAACCCATCCGCTGCGCCTCGTCGGCGTCCACCCACTCCGAGGACATCAACAACCAGGCGGCGTTCTGCCTGCCCATCAACCGCGGCAGTAGATAGGACGACGCCGCCTCGGGCGCCACGCCGAGGCTGGTGAACGGGGTCTTCAGCCGCGCCGTCGACGACATGAACACCAGGTCCGCGTAGCCGAGGATGGTCGCCCCGATGCCCACTCCGACGCCGTTCACCGCGCAGATGAGGGGCTTGGGAAAATCGGTGAGCGCGTCGATCATCGTGGAGAAATGGCTGCCCTGCTCGTTGAAGGTGGGATCGGTTATGCGCCTTTGCATTTCATTGAGATCGTTGCCGGCGCTGAACGCCCTGCCGGCGCCGGTCAACACGACGACGGCCACCTCGGGATCGTCGGCAGCCTCACGCAGCGCGACGGCGGCCGCGTGGTAGAGCTCCTCGTTGAACGCGTTGAGCACGTCGGGTCGATTCAGGGTCAGCGTGCGCACGCGATCGGCGTCGTCGATGGTCAGTATCACGGCAGAAGCGTAAACGGTGAGCGGTACACGTAGCGGCTCGTGGGCACGGTATCGACGTCACGGTTCGCGCCGAAGGCAGCGGTGCTGGCCACCATGCGCTCCATCCGGTTGCGCAGGTCGTCATCGTCGGCGGCGCCGAAGAAGGCGTGCAGATCCGATATCGCTTCGAGCGGGAACAACTCCTCGACGATAGCGGCGATGTCCGCCGCGCCAGGGGTCAGCGCGTGCACCACGGCGTTCTGGACATAGCCGAACGTCGACTGCGTTTCGATGGCCACCGGGGTGTGGTCGATGTGCCAGCGTTTGCGCCACGTCGCCTCGTCCAGGTCGTCCGGACGGCGCAGCAGCGCGATGTTGGCGAGCCCCTCGGTGCGCTGTCCGGGCTCTGTTCGGGGCGGCGGTAGCGGCACCGACTCGGTCACCAGATACGCCGCGACGTCGGCCGCCTCCTCCTGAAGCCGTGCGATCGCCTCGCGGACCTGCGTGCCGTACGACTGCTGGACCCACACGGTGACGAACCCGACCACCGGCGGGTCCAAGGTGGTCAGGGTCATCAGCGAGTCCCGCACGACGTCGTCGCGCAGATTGACGGCCAGGCCCGGTAGGTCCAGATCGAGGAGGTCGGCCACGACGTCGTCGCGCATTCGAGCGCACCATGCATCGTTCGCTTCGGCACCCCGCAGGGTGATGATGACTTTCTCCACGCTGCGAACCTAGCGCGTGACGATCAGGCTTCCAGGCGCTCGCGAATGCTGGCCAGCCGTTGCTCGAGCTCTGCCTCGTCGATGAGTCCGCGGGCCACCAGCGAGTGGGCCAGCGAAACCAGCTGGTTCTCCGGATAGGGCAGGTTCGAATACAGCGTCGCCGACAACACGTCCTCTTCGTCACGCCGCTCTTTGAAGGTCGGCACATCCGCATCGCACGCGGTCTGGTCGAGGGCATCGCAGATGCCGTCCAAACTCGTCTTCCACGGCGGCACAGGGTTTTCGACGCCCCACTTGGCGGCCATCTTCGACCAGACTTGATTGCGGCCGACTATGGTCTGCAAGGCCTCGATCTCGACGCGCTCGACCCCACTCGCCCCGGCGCTCATCCCGCGGTTCCCGGGTGGATCGCCGGACGGGTGTCGGTGATGACGTTGGTGGTGACACCGGCCTTTGGCAGTGCGACACCGATCAGGCAGTCGCGCGTGATGATCTCCACCAGCTGATCTTCGGTCCAGTCATCCGTCCCCTCCGGCCGCATCGGCATCACCATGAACCGGTGCTTCTGGTTGGAATCCTGCACGTGGACGCTGACTTCGTCGGGAAGGTAGAGGCCGAACTCGGCGAGCACCTGGCGAGGCCAGCGGACCAGGCGGCGACGGTAGTTGGGAGTGCGATACCACTCAGGCGAGTTGCCGAGGATCGGTCGGGGGTAGCACGAGCACAACGCGCAGACGATCACGTTGTGCACCGTCGGAGTGTTGGCGAGGATCTGGAATGCGGTGAAGTCGCTCGGTGTGCCCCACCCGGTGGGATGCAGCCAGTCGACGCCGACCTCCTTGCTGGCGGTCATCGGCTCGGCCAGTGCGAGTTTCTTGAATTCGGGATCCAGCCACGCCTTGGCCACCAGATGTGCGGCAGGCGTCGGGCCGATCTGCTCGGCGAACTCGGTCATCCGGCGGTGTTCCTCGGCGGTGAAGATGCCCTTCTCGATGCACAGTTCGCGCAGCGCGATCTCCAGCACCTCGAAGTCGGTGATCTCGTCGACCATCGGCGCGACGGTGCGCTCGTGGTCGTGATCGTGATCGTGGTCGTGCTCGGTCATGAAAAATCCTTTCCGGGCAATCTATTTCGCGGCTTCCAACCAGTGTTCGGGAATCTCGGTGGAGATGACGTCGTGGTCGGTTCCGGTGTAGCCGTAGAACAGCTCGGCCATGTTGAACCGCACGACGTAGAACCATTCCGGTTTCGCGGGCCGGTCCCAGGTCTCGTCCTCGGCCGCCGGGCTTTCATAGGCGACCGCCTCGATCTCGCCCTTCGCGCCGCGCACGTACTCGGGGGTGCGGGTGTAGAAGATGACCGGGAGCTCGCGCACCACCACGGGATCGCCGACCTTGAACTTCGCCTTGCCGGCCTGACCGGCGTAGCACTGCGGATCGCCCTTGCCTTCGGCTTCCTCGGCGTGGTTGTTGCGCTTGACCTGCGATCCGTCGCCTTCGGCCTTCGGCTTTGCCTCCAGCTTCTTGCCGGCGAGGCCGCCTGCGTAGCGCTCCTTGACCTCGGCCATCCGCTCGCTCAGTTCGGTGAGGCCGATGTAGTGCTTCTCGACCAGGACGCGCGCGACGGCAAGCAGCCAGCGACCGTAATAAGGCAGCCCCAGATACTCGGCCCGCCCGACGTCGACGTTGCCGATCCGACGTCGTTCCTCCGACAGCCAGACTCCGCGCCACCCGAGCACCTCGCAGATCACGTACGTCATGTGCTCCCACAGCTCGTACTGCTTGTTCTCGTACTTCATCGGTGCGTCCGGCTCGCCACCGACGTCATGAACGGGTTTCAGGTACGCGGTGATGCGATCGTGGTCCAACATGTCCGGCGTCGGTGCGTCGGGCAATTCCGGATAGGCCGACTTCAGCCGGGACACCAGTTCCAGTTGGGCCGCCCGCTCCTGTGCAGTGCTCATCAATGCTCCCTTCGTTTCACGCCGCGCGTACCCATCGGGAAATGTGCTCCGAAATTGCCTCGGGACTGCAACAGGGCGGACGAACTGCGCCAACGCCGTCGGGCTCGACAGCATCGTGTGCCATCGACACCTCCACAGCCGCCCAATCAGACCCGGTTAGCTGACTCTATCCCCGACGCCGCATTGATGCGGCATAAATCGACGACCGTGCGCCCGTGGTTATGTCGGGTGCGTACAGCCCATCGGCATCCGATGTGGCGCACGACATTTGACGACGGCGCTATTTGCAGAGCGGACAGCCAAATCGCGAAACCGTCCATGCCGGACACCAACGTTGGTTAACGTGGTCGGCGCAACGTTTGCTGTTTGTCGCAGACCAGAAGGAGCCGAGCTATGGCCCTGGACCAATCGCTGGAACAGTCACCGGCCCGGCGGGTCCGTCCCCAGGTATTGGACGTTTCGGGTGTCCGCGCTGCGCTGTGGTTGAGCCTCACGGCGTTCGTAGCGCTGCTGGTTCTCTACTTCGTCGGTCTCGACCAGGGGGCCACCTCAGTGTTCGGCGCCGACAGCCACATTCACGAATTCATGCACGACGCCAGGCATCTGTTGGGCTTCCCCTGTCATTGAAAGTGGCGCGACCTATCGCGCGTGGTTTGCCGTGCGCTGACGTCGATGGCGTCAGAATGGGAGGGTGACCACCGGCAGTCGGGTCGTCGACGCCCTGAGGCCGACCGCGCCGGACATCGGCGCGGTAGCCCGCAGCCTGCTCGGGGTCCTGGCGATGGCGGCGGTGGCACTCACGTGGAGCTCGGGCGCCGCTGGAGTGTGGACTGCCGGCGCCGCGGCCATCGCCGGTGCCATCGCGCTGCAGGACAGTCCCGGTGGACGTGTGTTATTGGTGATCGCGGTGTCAGGACAGATAAGCGCGGCGGTGTTCATCGGGGCGTTGGCTGCGACGCACGCCTTCACCTTCGTCGGGGTGGTGGCGGTGTGGTGCCTTGCCGCAGGCATGCAGTGGGCTCTCGGCAACAACGCCGGACTGGTGGCCGCTGCCGCGACGGCGTTGTTGGTGATCGCGCCGCCGGTGCATGCCACGGTCTCGTCGGTGTTGGTGCCGACCGTGCTCGCGTTCGCGGCCGGCTGCGTCCAGGCGGGTCTGATCGCGGCATGGCCGCCGCACCGCTGGCGGGTGCAGCGCGACGGGTTGACCCGGGCTTACCGCTCGTTGGCCGGTGACGCGCGGCGAGTCGCGGCGGATAGTCAGGCATCGGTGGACCTGGCGCCGATGACGGGGTTGCGGGACGTGTTCGTGGACAGCCAGGCCAGCAGGCGTCCGGAGGCGTACCACGGCGGATATCGCCTGCCCGAACGAATGATGGCGACATTGCATGCGCTTCGAGGCGCCGAGGGCGACGAGCGCGACACCGTCGCACGAATGTTGGCGGCGGCGGCCGACCTCCTCGAGGCGGTGGCCGACCACAGTCTCACCGCGCGGCGGGACGTCAAGCAGGCGCTGAGTCAGCTCGATGTCGCGGTGGCAGATATCACGGGAACGAAAAAGGCCACTGCGCAGCGATTCTCGCAACAGCTGCATGAAGCTGCCGAGTCCCGGTTTCCCGATATCCGGCGGCCCGACATCATCAGTCCCTTCCGGGCCGCTGCCGCGGTGGTGCGGGGACACCTGACTTGGACATCGCCGATCCTGCGGCACGCCGTACGACTCTCGGCCGCGACATCGTTGGCCATTGCCGCGGACCTGTTCGCTCCGATCCTGCACGGGTTTTGGATCGCGCTGACCGTCTTGATGGTGCTGCGACCGGAGACGTCACACACCTACACGCGCTGCGTCGGACGCCTCGGGGGCATCACCGCGGGGGTCGTGGTCGCATCGGTGATCGCGATGCTGCTGTCCCCGACGGGTACCGCCGCGGTGCTGCTTGCGGTGCTGTTCCTGGCGATGACGTACGTAGTGGTGCGGTTCGGCTACATCGCGGCGAGCGCCACGCTGTCCGCGGCGGTGGTGTTCATGCTCGAGATCGATGCCGCAACCTCGGGCGCCAGCCTGGAGGACCGTCTGTTCTCGATCGTCATCGGCGGCGGCCTGGCGGTCGGGGTACACGTGGCGCTGCCCGATCACGTACTGACCCGGCTGCACCAACGCGCGGGTGAACTGCTCAAGACCGAAATCGATTACGCCGCAACGGTGGTGAAGGCATACGTGCACGAGCTCGACCACCAGGCAGATGCGCTGCAGACGGCGTGGCAACGCGCGTTCCGTTCGCGAGCCGCGTTCGAGGCCGCCTCCGGTTCGGCTCGGATGGATTCGCGTGAGCTCCGCCGATGGCTGAGGTCGTATCGGGGGGCGCTGAACGCCGTCACGAGTGCGTGCGTGTCCCTGGAGACGAAGCCTGCCCGCCCAGCCGCCCGCGGCGCTCTCCCCCGAGTTCGTCGCGGCCGTCGACGATTACGTCGACGCACTGCGAGGCGCACCACCGAACCCAGCCAGGCCGTGGACCGTCGACCTCGCCGCGCTCACCGCGGCCAACCAGTTGGTGCGCGAGCGGGCCGGCAAGCTGGACGCCGACGTCGGCGCGCTTCGGGTGCTCGCCGGGGAGGTCGCGGCGATCACCCGGGCGCTGACCGGGATCGCCGTTACCCGCGAGCCCACTTCGGCTGGATGAACACGCCCTCGGCCTCTACGGTGATGCCCTCGTCGTCGGCGAGGTGACCTGACGCGAATGTCTTGATGCCGTCGGCGCGGGTGATCCTTGCCTCGGCGTGCAGCTGCCCGAGCCGCGTCGGTCGCAGATAGCGCAGCGAGATGGTCCCTGTGAAGCGCGGACTGTCGGCGTTGGCCGCCACCTCTCCGAGCACATGATCGAGAACCAGCGCGGCGATGCCACCGTGGACATGTCCCGGCGGTCCCTCGTATGCCGCGCCGAGGTGGAAGTCGGTGAACACTCGACCGTCGGCGTCGTGCTGGATCGTCAGTGGTGGCGCCATCGGGTTACGGATGCCGATCACCGGGTTGCCCCATGCCATGCGGTCGCCGCCGGCGGTGTAGCGCACTCCGAACGGGCCGTCGCACTGGTGCGACCGCAAGCGCGCCGTCGCAGCGTCGAGGTCGGCTTTGACGGCGGCCACGGTGTCCGCGTCGACCTCCGTCCGGATCGTCGCGTCGATGAGTTCGCGGACGGACTCCGCGAGAGGCTGATAGACGGCGCGCAGTCGCCCGACTTCTTCTGAGGACACGTCGCCGACGTCGGTGAACTGCACCACGGAAGCACTAGAACACGTTCTACTGGCGGTTGTCGAATGGAGCCGGGGCGGGGCCGACCAGTAGCTGGCGGATGACCGGGCCCGCCCACCCGACCAGCTCGTCGTGCGTCAGGCCGGGTCATGGCGCGTCTCCCCTGCCGGTCGACCCGCTGCGCGCCATCCAATTCGGTGACCTTCTCGTCGAATTCGCCGACGCACTGGATCTGCGAAATCTCGTTGTCGTCGGCAACTCCGTCGCGCCGGTTCTGATCACCTGGGGGGCAGGAGATTTCACCGCCCCACTGCGCTGGGGCAAGGTCGTGCAGATGAGCATTCCCGGATCGACGCTCGACGCCTTCGGAACCGGTCACGTCGTCTTCTCGTCCGAACCCGCCGCCTGGCTCGACAGGGTCCTGCCGTTCGTCGAGACGGCCCACGGCGCCGAGCAGCGGCAAGCCGATCCGCGCGCGAGTTCGTACGATTGACCGTCATGGCGGCGCCCACGCGAAAGGAATCGCGACAGCGCCTGCCTGCGACGCTCGTGGAGGTCGCCGAACACCGGCTGCGCGAGGCCATCCTCAGCGGCGAGCTGCACCCGGGGACGAAGATCGTCGAGGAACATCTGTGCGGCGAGTTCGGCATCAGCAGAGCGCCGCTGCGCGAGGCGCTGCGGCTGTTGGCTCAGCAGGGGCTGGTCGAACGCCTCCCACGTCGCGGCTCACGGGTGGCGGCCTGGTCGGCGGTGGACATCCGGCAGCTTTTCGCGCTGCGCAATGTGCTGGAACGCCATGCGATCGAGACAGCGCTGCCGTTGGAGGAACCCGAAGCGCGGCTGGCGCCGGTGCGCGCCGCACTGGAGCTCATGCGCGCCGCGAGCACCGATCTGGACCGTGACGATGCCCACCGGGTGTTCCATGCGACCGTGGTGGGGCTGGCCGGAAACCGTCAGCTCGACATCGCGCTGGAGCCGATACTGCTCAAGCTGCAACTGCCGATGGCCAGAAACATGCGCGAAGAGGCCCGTCACCTCAGCGCGGACGACGGGATCGACCGACACGATGCCATCCTGTCCGCGTTGTCGACCAACGATCCGGCCGTCGTGATTGCCGCATTGCACGATCACGGCCATCTCCGCTATCTCGGCGCTCGACAGCTAACACAATCGACACACACCCGACCCGAGTTCGCCATCATTCTGTCGACAATCGACAGATATGGCTGATGACGCGCGCGGACCGTCCATCGGGCCGTCGGTCGCCGAGATTCTGGCATCGCATGCTCAGCGGAGCGGGTCGCCGACCAAGACCGCGGCCCGCGTCGCCGACGCCATCGCTGCGCGCGGCGACGACGGCACCTGGCTGTCGACCGTGCCCCGCGAGCAGCTACTGGCCGCCGCCGAGGAGATCGAAAAGCGGCCCGGGGCAAGGACTTTGCCGCTCTACGGGGTGCCGTTCGGCGTCAAGGACAGCATCGACGTGGAAGGTGTGCCGACCACGCTGTCGTGCCCCGACTACGCCTACGTCGCGACGACGCACCGCGCCTGCGGTGCGTCGGCTGCTCGATGCGGGCGCGCTGTACGTCGGCAAGACCAACCTGGACCAATTCGCCACCGGCCTGAACGGGACCCGTACCCCATACACGATTCCGCGCAGCGTGTACGGCGGCGAGATGATCTCCGGCGGGTCGAGTTCGGGGTCGGCGCTGGCGGTGGCGCTGGGCCAGGTGCCGTTCGCCGTCGCAACCGATACCGCGGGGTCGGGACGGGTCCCGGCCGCGCTCAACGGCGTCGTCGGGTTCAAGCCCTCGCGCGGGCTGATCAGCACCGTCGGGCCTGGTGCCGGCGTGCAAGTCGCTCGACTGCATCAGCGTGATGGCCGGCTCGATCGACGACGTCGACCGGGTCTTCGACGTGATGGCCGCCCGCGACGACGACGATGCCTGGTCGCGCGACCGCGGACCGCGCTACGGCGGCGCCACCATCCGGGTCGGGCTGCCGCCGGTCGACGAGCTGGAGTTCTTCGGCGACGACGAGATGCGAGCGCGCGCACGCGGCGTTCCGCGAGCAGCTGGCTCGTAAGCGCACCGTCGTGGAGGTGTCGCTGGAACCGTTCCTCGCGGCCGGCGCGCTGCTCTATCAGGGACCGTGGGTGGCCGAGCGGCTGGTGGAGTTCGGCGATTTCCTTGCCGCGCAACCCGAGTCGATCCATCCCGTGGTGCGCGACATCCTGCGCGGCGGCGAGAAGCTACACCGCCGTCGACGCGTTCGCCGCGCTGCAGCGGCTGCAGGAGCTGAAGGCGGAGGTGGCGCCGGCTGTGGCGGGAGATGGATGTGCTGGTGGTTCCGACGATCGGGACCACGTTCACCGTCGACGAGGTGCTGGCCGCGCCGATCGACTGCAACACGATGCTCGGGCACTACACCCATTTCGGCAACCTGCTCGACCTGCTCGGCGTCGCGGTGCCGCTCGGCATCACCGCCGATGGCCGGCCCTACAGCGCGATGCTGCTCGGCGCCGCGCTGACCGACGACACCGTCCTGCAGTTCGCCGCGCAGCTGCTCGACGAACCGCGCGCGGCCCAGTTGCCCGATCCACCTCTATCCCCGCCATGTCGAGGAGCGCGTAGTGAGTGAAGCCGATCGAAGTCCCAGCCGAGCCGTCACCGTTCACGCTGATTCGCGGGTAAGACGGCGCTGATCGTCATCGACATGCAGCGAGACTTCCTGCTGCCGGGCGGTTTCGGCGAGAGCCTCGGCAACGACGTCGGTCAACTGCTCAAGGTCGTGCCGCCGCTGGCCGGCATTGATCGAAGCGGCCCGGGCGGCGGGGATCATGGTGATCCACACCCGCGAAGGCCATCGAGCCCGACCTGTCGGACTGCCCGCCGGCCAAACTGCAACCGCGGCGCGCCGTCGAAGCGGATCGGCGATCGCCGGCAAGTACGGCCGCATCCTCATTCGCGGCGAGTACGGCCACGACATCGTCGACGAACTGGCGCCCGTCGACGGCGAGATCGTCATCGACAAGCCCGGCAAGGGCGCGTTCTACGCGACCGAACTGCAGGACGTGCTGACGTGCCGCGGGCATCACCCAGCTGTTGATCACCGGCGTCACCACCGAGGTGTGCGTGCACACCACCACCCGCGAAGCCAACGACCGCGGCTACGAGTGCCTCGTCGTATCCGACTGTGTCGGTTCGTATTTCCCGGAGTTCCAGCGAGTCGGCCTGGAGATGATCAAAGCACAGGGCGGCATCTTCGGCTGGGTCGCCGACACCGCGACCGTCATTCCCGCGCTCTGCAAGCACTCACCACGACCGCCGCCTGAAGGGACTTGCGCCATGACCACCGACGTCACCAAACCGCCCGCCGACCCGCCGGTCGATCCGCCCGCGCCGCACGGCGTCGTTACCGTGGTGGACCCGCGGTGACACCAACGCGTTCTTCGGGCTCGGCTTCAACATCCTGGTCAACGTGCTGACCCTGACCGGTCTGATGATCGGCGTCGTCGCGGTGCCCGCCGGCGACGTGCTGGGCACCGTGCTGCCCGCACTCGGCGTCGCGCTGGTCCTCGGCAACCTCTACTACACCTTCCTCGCGCGCCGACTGGCCCGGCGGGAGAACCGAACCGACGTCACGGCGTTGCCGTACGGCCCGAGCGTGCCGCACATGTTCATCGTGGTGTTCGTCGTGATGCTGCCGGTGTACCTCAACACCAAGGACGCGATGCAGGCCTGGGCAGTCGGGTCTGGCGTGGGCGTTCATGATCGGCATCATCGTGATGATCGGCGCCTTCGTCGGGCCCTACATCCGCAAGCTGACTCCCCGCGCCGCGATGCTCGGCACCCTGGCGGGCATCTCGATCACGTTCATCTCGATGCGGCCCGCCGCGCAGATGTGGGAGGCGGCCTGGATCGGCCTGCCGGTGATGGCGATCATCCTGATCGGTTTCTTCACCGACGTGAAGCTGCCGTTCGGCATCCCGGTCGGGTTGGCCGCGCTGCTGGTCGGCACCGCGATCGGCTGGATCGGCGGCTACATGTCGGCGCCCGATGTCGGCCAGGCGGTCTCCGACATCGCGATCGGCATCCCCGACCTTCGCGTCGACATGCTGTTCTCCGGGCTGTCGCACCTGGCCCCGCTGCTCGGCACCGCGATCCCGCTGGGCGTCTACAACTTCACCGAGGCGATGAGCAACGTGGAGAGCGCCGCGGCGGCAGGCGACAACTACAACCTGCGCAGCGTGCTGCTGGCCGACGGCGCGGGCGCGGTCATCGGCTCGGCGTTCGGCTCGCCGTTCCCGCCCGCCGTGTACATCGGCCACCCGGGCTGGAAGGACGCCGGCGGTCGCGCCGGCTACTCGCTGGCCAGCGGCGTGGTGATCGGAATCTTCTGCTTCCTCGGGCCTTTTCGGGGTGCTCGACGCGCTGCTCCCGGTCCCGGCGATCGTGCCGATCCTGCTCTACATCGGCCTGCTGATCGGTGCGCAGGCGTTCCAGGCGGTGCCGCGACTGCACGCCGTCGCGGTGGTCGCGGCGATCCTGCCCAACCTCGCCCAGTGGGCCAGCGGCCTGATCGACAACGCGCTCAACGCGGCGGGCACCTCGGCGGCCAAGGTCGGGCATGGAGGCGCTCAACGGCGCCGGCGTCGTCTACGAGGGCCTGCAGACCCTCGGTGAGGGCGCGGTGCTGGTCGGCCTGATCCTCGGCACGATGGTGACCTTCATCCTGGAGAAGAAGTTCCTCTACGCCGCGATCGCGTCCGCTGTCGGCGCGGTGTTGTCGTTCATCGGGCTTGATCCATGCACCGCAGGTGGCGTGGGCGGCCAACCCGCCGGTGGCGCTGGGATACCTGTTCTTCGGAATCGTCTGCGCCGGCGTATTCGTTCCTGCCCGGCGCCAAGGATCCCGGTCGAGGTCGACGAGGCCGACATCGTCGCGGGTCACTGACTAGTCCGGGGACAGCGCAGCGGCAGCTGTCGGCAGCCGCCAGTGGATGCCGTCGAGGCAGCGAGCAGGGTCACACTAGCCGGCATGACCCCGGCGTCGTCGCGAGCACGACGAATCCGCCGCCACGGATCGGAACCCTCGGTGCCGCTGATGCCGGAGCCCGCGGTGTCCTCGGCGAGCAGGACATCGCCGGGACGCAGGAGTGAACTCCTCGCCGTCGCGGGTCGTGAAGGCCAGCGTGCCGGACGAGCGTCACGACCAGCTGGCGCACCGGCGCGGTATGCCAGGCCAGCGATCCGCCTGTCAGCGGTCTCCTCGACGGTCACGTGCAGCGTCGGGCATCGGTCACCGAGCTCCTGGTCGGTGTTGCGGCCCGGCTGTGATGTCGAGCCGTCCGATCTGAACGTGAGACGCATCGTCGTCGGCCGCGTCCACAACCGCGACGCATCGGATCATTTCCAACTCCTGACGAGCAGCGGGCTTCTACCCTCCTGGTGATGGACACCGCCACCGTAGTCGTGACCGTTATTGCTTGCGGCGCTCTTCACGTTCGCGGCGAGCATCAAACTGCTCGGCGTCGCGCGCTCGCTGGCGATCCGCGATCACCTCGGGCGTCAAGCCGCTGCAGTGGCGGCTCATCGGCGCGTGCGAACTCGCGGGCGTCGCCGGAGTGCTCGTCGGATTGGTGTGGTCGCCGATCGGCATCGCCGCGGCGATCGGACTCGCACTGTTGTCGATCGGGGCCGTCGCCTTCCATCTGCGGGCGTCCGACGGCGCCGCGGACACTCGCGCCGCGCGGTGATCGGCTTCGCACTGGCGATCGCGGCCGCCGTGCTGCACACCTGTGAGTAGCGGCCGTCACACCTGCGCCGGACAGGTGTCTTAGATTACCTATAGTTTTCGTAGTCAACTGTCTACGAAGTGGCCTACGCTGCTCCGTATGGCAGCACGCACCACAGCGTCGATCCCCGCGCAGAGCGGGTCCGCACCCGCCTGCGCGAGGCGGCGCTTCGACGCTCGCCCACGAGCGGCAGGTCGACCGGCTGACGGTCGGCGACATCGTCGCCCGCGCCGCGGTCAGCCGGCAGGCCTTCTACCAACACTTCGACGATCGCGACGACGCGGTCGCGAACGGCTTTCAGCCGTCGCGTTCGCCGCGGCCACCGCCGACATCGAAGGCGATGCGCGGGCCCGCATCCTGCGGCTGTTCGACTTCGCCGCCGAGCACCGCTCGATGTACCGCAACATCGTGCCGAGCGCGGTGACCCAACGCGTCGTGACGGCGTTCCGCGCCGAACTCCTGCCCGCCTGCGAGGAGATCGCCGCAGCAGGGCATGCCGGTCGTCAGCGCTATCACGACCGTGACGCCCGACTCGGTCAGCCGGTTCCTCGTCGGCGGCTTCATGGAGGTGCTGCGGTCCTGGATGGAAGACCCCGACGCCGACCGACCTCACGCGGCGGGTCACCGCGGCGCTGGACACCGTCAACGCACTACTCGGACTCCCCCAGTGTACGAAAGGTACATCAACACATGGCTAAGCATCACGCGCCCGAACGGCACCGCCGTGCGTGACCGCGCCGCGGTCCGCACAGTGGTGCTGGCGATGATCGGCGCTGACGCTCTTCGTCGTCGCGATGATCGCCAGCTACTCCGGCGCGTTCGCCAAGCCGACGCTGCATCACATGGCCGTCGCCGTCGCCGCACCCCAACAGCTCGTCGACGGCATCCGCGGCCAGGACTCGTTGGCCGTCACCCAGGTCGGCGATGACGCCGCCGCCCGGGCGCAGGTCTACGAACGCAAGACCGATGCGGCGTTCGTCGTGACGCCTGACGGAGCAGTTGAAGATCTACGTCGCCGGCGGCGGTGGGCACAGCGTCGCCAGCGCGGCCGAGACCGTCGGCCGCACCGTCGCCGCCGAAGGCAGGCCTGACGCACCGGTCGTCGACGGACGTCGCGCCCGCATCCGCCGGCGACCCGTCCGGCACCGTCGAGTTCTACGCGATCATCTTCATCTCGATCGGCGCCTCGGTGGGCGCCGCACTGCTCGGCCGCATCATGGGCGCCGTCCGCAGGCCGCTCACGCTGGCGCTGCGCTCAGTGACGCTGGCGGGCTATTCGGCGGTGCTGGCGGCTGCGGTCACCGCCTACGTCGACGCCGTGCTCGGCGCGCTGACCGGCCACACCTGGCAGGTGTTCGGCGTGCTGTGGCTGTACGCGATGGCGGTCGGCGGCGCGGTCACCGGGGTGGCAGCGGCATTCGGCACGGTCGCGTCGATGGCGCTGACGGCGTTCCTCGTCGTGGTCGGCAACGCCGCGGCCGCGGGGCCGGTGGGCCGGCCGCTGCTGTCGGGCTTCTACTCGACGTTCACCGCGATCGTGCCGCAGGGCTCGGGCGTGTCGCTGCTGCGCAGCGTCCTGTACTTCGGCGGCAACGGTGCGCAGACGCCGCTTGTCACGCTGGCGATCTGGGGTGCCGCCGGGCTGCCTGCTCGCAACCGCCGCGACGGCTGCGCGCGTGAATTATGGTGCCCTCTATGAGCGTTTCGCTGAGCCGGACTCCGCCGATCCCGAGCCGTACTACGACCTCGGGTCCTATCACCGGCCGATTGAGACGCCGTCGCCGCAGGCGCAGGTGTGGTTCGACCGCGGGCTGGTGTGGTGCCTACGCGTTCAATCACGAAGAGGCGATCCGCTGCTTCGACCGCGCGCTGCGAACTCGACCCCGACCTCGCGATCGCGCGCTGGGGCGTCGCGTACGCGATCGGGCCGAACTACAACAAGGCGTGGGAGGCCTTCGACCCCGTCGACCTGGCGGCGTCGCTGGCCCGCGCGCGGATGGAACTGACGCTGGCCGCCACGGGCCGGGCGTCGGCCGTCGAACAGGGGCTGATCGCCGCGCTGCAGGCCCGCTTCCCCACCGACGATCCGGACGACGCCGATGCGCTGCAGCCGGGCACGCCGCCTACGCCGACGCGATGGTCGGCGCTGGCCGAGGCGTACCCGGACGACATCGACGTGCAGGCGCTGGCCGCCGACGCGCTGGTCAACCTGACGGCATGGGCGTTGTGGGACACCAGAACCGGCGAACCCGCGCCCGGCTCGCGGGTGGTGGAGGCCAAGCGGATCCTCGACGACGCGCTGGCCACCCCGGCCGGCCGCGAACACCCCGGCGTCCTGCACCTGTACCTGCACACCATGGAGATGTCGGCCAGCCCGCAGGACGCGCTGCCCGCCGCGGACCTGCTGCGCGACCTGGTGCCCGATGCCGGACATCTGCGGCACATGCCCAGCCACATCGACGTGCTGTGCGGCAACTACCGCGATTCGGTGGTGTCGAACTGGCTGCGGTGCAAGTGGATCGGCGGTTCGTCGAACGGGAGGGCCCGCTGAACTTCTATTCGCTGTACCGCGCGCACAACCTGCACTTCGTGGTGTATTCGGCGATGTTCGAGGGCAATTCGCGGACCGCGCTCGAGGCCGCCGACGAACTCTCCGGCCAGCTCACCCCCGAGCTGCTGGCCATCGAGTCGCCGCCGATGGCGGACTGGCTGGAAGCGTTCGTGCCGTTGCGAATTCACGTGCTGATCCGGTTCGGCCGGTGGGACGAGCTGATCGCCGAGCCGCTGCCCGAGCGATCTCGAGCTGTACTGCAGCACCGCGGCGACCATCCACTACGGCCGCGGTGTCGCGCACGCCGCCAAGGGGCAACTGCCGCAGGCGCACGCCGAACGCGAAGCGTTCCGGGCGGCGTATGCGCCGCATCCCGGATAGCCGGTATCTGTTCAACAACACCGCCCGCGACATCCTGGCCATTGCCGGCGAGATGCTCGACGGTGAAATCGCCTACCGCGAAGGGCGATTCGATGAGGCGTTCGCCCACCTGCGGCGCGCGATCGAACTCGACGACTCGCTTCCCTACGACGAACCGTGGGGCTGGATGCAACCGACCCGGCACGCCTACGGCGCGCTGCTGCTCGAGCAGGGCCACGTCGAGGAGGCGGCCGAGGTGTACGCCGCCGACCTCGGGCTGGACCCGACCCTGGCCCGGCCCTGCCAGCACCCCGGCAACGTCTGGAGCCTGCACGGCTACCACGAATGCCTGCAACGAGCTGGGCCGCACCGCCGAGGCGGCGATCATCGGCCAGCAACTGGATCTGATGCGGGCACGGGCCGACGTGCCGATCGTGGCGTCCTGCGCATGCCGGCTCGACGTTGCCGACAGCTGCCACTGACCCGTCAGGGCGCTTCGTGCAGTTCGATCGGATTGCCGTCGGGATCGCCGATCTGCACCTGCTTGCCGCCGGGCCCGGACATGACGTCGTTGAGGAACGTCGCGCCCGCCGCCGCGCAGACTGTCCGACCACCTCGTCGAGATCATCGACGTAGAGCACGATCCGATTCGATCCGCCGGGCTGCTGGGTCTGGCCGCCGGGCAGGCGTCGCGAACCCGAACTGTCCGGTGCGCTCAGGATGAGGTGCAGAGCGCCGCGGGACACGATCGCGACCGGTCCCGCCCGCTGCTCGAGCGCGAAGCCGAGACGACTTGTGTAGAAGTCGGTTGCGCGGTCGAGGTCGGTCACCTGGTAGCGCACGACCGCGGCATCGGTGCTGGGGGGCTTCCATGGCTGCATATTTCCGGGTTCCCGGTCGCGCCTGCGCCGAACCCGACGCGCTCGGGACTCATCGCAAGTCACTAAACTCGGCGGCTGTGGCGATCAGCGGTGACGACCTGACGCGCCTGGGCCGCTGTGTGGAACTCGCGCGGGAGGCGCTCGACGATGGTGACGAGCCGTTCGGCTCGATCCTGGTCGACGACTCGGCCGCACCCGTTTCGAGGACCGCAACCGCGTCAAGGATGGCGATCACACCAGGCACCCGGAGTTCGCGATCGCGCGTTGGGCCGCGGCGCAGTTGACACCGGCCGAGCGGGTACGAAGCGAAGTTCCGACAGTGACAGGGTCTTCGCGCGAGCGCTCATCCGCGACGGAACCGGCGTGGGTCGAGCACGTGATCTGGTGGCAGGTCTACCCGCTGGGTTTCGTCGGCGCGTTCCCGTGCCGACTCGCCGCCCAGCGCCGCACGAGCACCGGCTGCGCCGCATCGTCGACTGGTTCGACCACGCGATCGAACTCGGCGCGTCGGGCATCGCGCTCGGGCCGATATTCGCCTCCCGCACGCACGGCTACGACACCGACCGACCACTACCGCATCGATCCGCGACTCGGCGACGACGACGACTTCGAGCACGCTGGTCGGCGAGGCGCACCGGCGCGGTCTGCGGGTGCTGCTCGACGGCGTGTTCAACCACGTCGCCGACCGGACTTCGCTCACGACACTCATGGTTTCGCAAGCGCGGCAACGGCTTCGACACCTTCGAGGGCCACGGCGAGCTGATCGCGCTCGACCACGACAATCCCGAGGTCGTCGACTACATCGTCGACGTGATGACGCACTGGCTCGGACCGCGGCGCCGACGGATGGCGACTGGACGCCGCCTACGCCGTGCCCGACACGGTTCTGGGCGCAGGTGCTCCCCCGCGTCCGTGCGGCAGTCACCCGACGCGTGGTTCGTCGGCGAGGTCATCCACGGCGACTACTCCGGCGCGGGTGCCGGACAGCGGCTTCGACTCGGTGACGCAGTACGAGCTGTGGAAGGCGATCTGGAGCGGCCTCAACGACGGCAACTTCCACGAGCTCGACTGGGCGCTCGTGCGGCACAACGGGTTTCTCGACACGTTCGTGCCGATGACGTTCGTCGGCAACCACGATGTCACCCGAATCGCCAGCCAGCTGGCCGACATCCGGCCACCTGGAACACGCGCTGGTCATCCTGATGACGACCGGCGGCACGCCCAGCGTGTATGCCGGTGACGAGGCCGGCTACCGCGGCGTCAAGGAGGAGCGGTTCGGCGGCGACGACGCCGTGCGACCCGAATTCGCGCGCTCCGCCAATGGGAGTCGACGAGCACGGCCATGACGTGTTCCGGCTGCACCAGTACCTGATCGGCCTGCGCAGGCGCCATCCGTGGCTGCACACCGCGCGCACATCGCCGCTGCGCTTGACCAACCGCCAGTACGTCTATGCGACCCGCAACGGCCCCGACGCGCTGCTGGTCGCGCTCAACATCGACGACGATGCCGCTGGTCGCTGTCGCTGCCCGAGTTCGGTTTCGGCGCGGGCGAGGTCATCGCCGGGTCGGGGGCGCCGCCGCAGGCAGTCGTCGCCGAGGCCGAGGTCGAGCCGCACGGCTGGCTGATCATCGCGCCAAGAGGTTGACGCGTGGCGCTGTCCTCGGCGCCGCCGTAGAACTTGTCGAGCACCGCGACGAAGTCGGCTCGGACGTCGGGGTCGGCGGCGGCACGGGCGAACAGCGTCATCGACGAGCGCACCTTGAGGTCGTCGGGGAACCCGAAGATCTCCTCGACCGGTGGCGCCGTCGATCGCAAGGACCAGACGCGGCGCATTCCCGAAGCCGGGCGCCCAGCACGGGGTGCGCCAGATAGGCCCGCGCCTCGTCGACCGAGGAGATGCCGAAACGCTGCGCGGTGGAGCTCTGGCCGAGCCCGCGCAATTGCGGGAACACGAACCAGATCCAGTGGCTGCGCTTTCGTGCCGGCGCGCAACTCGTCGAGCACCGTGTCGTAGACACGTCCTGCGCATCGACAAAGCGCTGCAGGTCGAATGGATCTGCGCCGTCGGATGGTGACGATTTGCCTACGAGTCATGCCAATTTGCCAGTTGTCGCAGAGATAGATCTTTGCGATTCAATGACGACAACGAACCGAGTCGGACACGTCGGCCGAGCAAGAGCCGACGCCGACGGCGCAAGAGCCGACGTCGCTTCATGTCGCGGATCAGCATCCAGTCCAAACTCGCTGGTGATGCTGCTGGTGACCAGTCGTGCTGTCTGCGGCCGTCGTCGGCGCGATCGGTTTCCAGTTCGGGCCGGATCTCGTTGCGCGCGGCGGTATTCGACCGGCTGACCGAAATCCGCGCATCACAGACACGGCAGCTGCAGGCGCAGTTCACGGACCTGAAGAACTCGCTGGTGATCTATGCGCAGGGGTCGACAGCGACCTCAGCGCCTCGAAGCGTTCACCGCCGGATTCAATCAACTCGACAACGCCACCATCGACCCAGCGCAACAGCAGTCCGATCGTCGACTACTACAACAACGTATTCGCAAAGGCAGAAGACAAGCAGACCGGTGCCAAACCCGACACTCACGCACTGTTGCCGACAACGAACGCCCAGAAGTATCTGCAGGCCAACTACACCGCGCCATTCTCCACCTGGGACCAGGCGATCGACGATTGACGACGCCCACGACGGCAGCGCGTGGTCGGCGGCCAACGCGCGGTACAACGATTTCTTCCGTCAGATCGTCAAACGATTCGAGTTCGAGGACGTCCTGCTGCTCGACGCCGGCGGAAACGTCGTCTACACCGCCTACAAAGGCGTCGACCTGGGCACCAACATCCTCACCGGGCCCTACCGCCACAGCAACCTGCGCGATGCCTACGAAAAGGCGATGGCGTCCAACACCGTCGACTACGTCGGGGATCACCGATTTCGGTGACTATCAGCCCGCGGACGAGCCGACGGCCTGGATGGTCTCGCCGGTCGGACCGCATGGACGAGTGGAAGGCGTGCTGGCGCTGCAGTTCCCGATCTCCAAGATCAACCGGCTGATGACCGTCGACCGCAACTGGGAGGCCGCCGGAATGGGCAGGACCGGTGAGACATTCCTCGTCGGACCCGACGATCTCATGCGCTCGGACTCGCGGTTGTTCCTCGAGAACCCGGAACAATTCAAGCAAGACGTGATCAACGCGGGCACTCCGCCTGACGTCGCCGAAGCATCGCTTCGGCAGGGCGGCACACTGCTTGTGCAGCCGGTCGACGCACGGATGCGACTCGACGTGCGCAGCGCGGACAGACGGGCACCAAGATCGAGCGACGACTATCTCGGGCAACACACATTGCAGGCCTACGCCCCGGTCAGATTTGTCCGGGCTGCACTGGTCGATCGTGGCCAAGATCGACACCGCCGAGGCGTTCGCCCCGGTGCCGCAGTTCACCCGGACGCTGGTGATCTCGACAGCCGTGATCATCTTTCGTCGTCTGCCTCGCGGCGATGCTGCTCGCGCGTCTGTTCGTCCGGCCGATCCGCAGACTGGAGGCCGGTGCCCAGCAGATCAGCGGCGGTGACTACGACGTCACCCTGCCTGTGCAGTCTCGCGACGAATTCGGCGATCTGACAGTGGCTTTCAACGAGATGAGCCGCAATCTTACGATCAAGGAAGAGCTGCTCGACGAGCAGCGCCGCGAGAACGACCGGCTGCTGCTGTCACTTGATGCCCGAGCAGGTGGTGCAGCGCTACCGCGAGGGCGAGGAGACCATCGCTCAGGATCACCAGAACGTCACGGTCATCTTCGCCGACATCGTCGGCCTGGACGAGCTGCGCCGATCAGCTCCGACGAACTCGCTGGCGATCGTGAACGAGCTGACCCGCCAATTCGACGCCGCCGCAGAGAATCTCGGCGTCGAGCAGGTGCGCACGTTGCACAACGGCTATCTGGCCAGCTGCGGGCTGAGCGTGCCGCGGCTGGACAACGTCCGTCGGACGGTCGATTTCGCGCGTCGAGATGCAGCGCATCATCGACCGGTTCAACGCCGAGACCGGACGCGAGCTGGCGCTTCGGGCCGGCATCGACACCGGCACCGTGACCAGCGGTCTGGTCGGTCGGTCCACGCTGGCCTACGACATGTGGGGCGCTGCGGTGAATCTGGCCTACCAGGTGCAGAGTGGCACACCGCAGCCCGGCGTGTACGTCACCTCGCGGGTGTACGACGTGATGCGGGACAGCCGCGACTTCGCGTCGGCGGGAACGGTCACCGTCGACGGCGAAGAGCAGCCGATCTGGCGGCTGGCGGAGCGCCTGTCATGAGCGACATCTTGGACACTCCGTGGTTCTTCTGGGCCGTCGGCGTCGCGGTCGGCTTCCCGGTCGCGCTCGTCGCGCTCACCGAGTTGCACCACGCTTTGCGGCGCCGCGAACAGTTTCTTCGCCACCCCGTGTACCTGTTGCGCAACTACATCCTGCCGCTCGGTGCGCTGCTGATTCTGCTCGTCAAGGCCGACGCAGGTGTCGGCCGAAGACACCCCGGTCCGCGTCGTCGCCACGCTGTTCGGCTTCGTGGTGTTGGTGCTGGTGCTGTCGGGGCTGAACGCGACCCTGTTCCAAGGCGCGCCGGAGGGCACGTGGCGCAAGCGGATGCCGTCGATCTTCCTCGACGTGGCGCGCTTCGCTGTTGATCGCCGTGGGCGTCGGGCTGATCTTCTGCCTACATCTGGGGCGCCCACGTCGGGGGCCTGTTCACCGCACTCGGGGTCTCGCTCGATCGTGCTCGGCCTGGCACTGCAGAATTCGGTCGGCCAGATCATCTCCGGACTGCTGCGTGCTGTTCGAGCAGCCGTTCCAGATCGGCGACTGGATCGAGACCCCGGCGGCCCGCGGCCGCGTTGTCGAAGTGAACTGGCGCGCAACGCATATCGACACCGGCCGCGGTCTGCAGATCATGCCGAACTCGGTGCTGGCCGCTCGCGTCCTTCACCAATTTCTGAGCCGCCCGCCCGGCGCGCACACGATCTAGGTGGTCACCAGAGTTCTCGGCGGCCGATCCGCCCGACGACGTGTGCGCGATGTTGAACCGGGTGGCGGCCGCGCTGCCGCAGCTGCGGCCGGGTGCTGCGCCGTCGACGGTGCCGATCGGAGGCACGCAGTACAGGACGCTGATCCCGCTGCGATCACCGGCCGACGACGTCGCGACCAGGGCCACGTTCCTGCGCTGGGTCTGGTATGCCGTCTCGGCGGGCACGGTCTGCATCTCGACGATGCCGACGATGATTTCGACACGCCCGAGCGGGTCGAGGACGTCGCTGAAGATCATCGCGCCGACGCTGCGGCTGACCCAGGCCGAGCAGCAGGAGCTGCTCCCCCACGCGCGCCTGGCACGGTACGGCGCCGACGAGGACCTGCAACGCAGCGGGCCAGGTGCCCAAGGCGGATGACGTTCCTTGTGAACGGGCGGGTCCGGCTGGCCGTGGCGGGCGACGACGGCGCCGTGATTCCCGTGTCACACGTTGGAGCCGGGTGACTTCATCGGGCCAGACGGCGCTGACACGCGAGCCCGTCGCGGCGTCGGCGCTACGCGCTCGAAGAGGTCACCGTGCTGCAAATCGACCGCGAGCACATCGAGGAACTGGTTACGCAGAAACCTGTACTGCTGCAGGACATCGGCCGCGCCATCGAGGAGCGGCGGGAGAGTCTTCGGCGGGCGTGGCCGCGGCAGGCGAATAGGCGTCGCGATGAAGCGCCGAATGCCCCGGCCGCGTGAGCTCGCTCCCCTGCTGCAGGTTAGCAAGCCCCGGCGCAACATCGCCGAGCGCAGGCTCGAATCTGCGCGTGACGATCGACGACCTGCGCCGGATCGCCAAGCGCCGCACACCCAAGGCGGCGTTCGACTACACCGACGGAGCCGCCGAGGAGGAGCTGTCGTTGGCCCGCGCGCGTCAGGCGTTCCGCGACATCGAGTTCCACCCGACGATCCTGCGTGACGTCGCCAAGGTGGACACCGGGCGCCACGGTGCTCGGAGACCGTGTCGCGTTGCCGTTCGGCATCGCGCCGACCGGCTTCACCCGGCTGATGCAGACCGAGGGTGAGATCGCCGGTGCCGCACGCTGCCGCGCGTGCGGGCATCCCGTTTTCGCTGTCGACCCTGGGCACCCGCTCCATCGAAGAGGTCAAAGCGGCGAACCCGCACGGGCGCAACTGGTTTCAGCTGTACATGTGGAAGGACCGCGACCGGTCGATGGCGTTGGTCGAGCGTGCGGCGGCGGCCGGCTTCGACACCCTGCTCGTCACCGTCGACGTTCCCGTGGCCGGTGCCCGGCTGCGGGACATCCGCAACGGCATGTCCATCCCGCCGGCACTGACGCTGCGCACCGTGCTCGACGCGGTGCCGCGCCCGCGCTGGTGGTTCGACCTGCTGACCACCGAACCGCTGTCGTTCGCGTCGCTGGACCGATGGCCCGGCACCGTCGCCGAATATCTGGACACCATGTTCGACCCGACCGTCACGTTCGAGGATCTGGCCTGGATCAAGACGCAGTGGCCGAACAAGTTGGTGGTCAAGGGAATCCAGACGCTCGAGGACGCCGCGGCGGTGGTCGACCTCGGGGTGGACGGCATCGTGCTGTCCAATCACGGCGGCCGCCAGCTCGACCGTGCACCGGTGCCGTTCCACCTGCTGCCCGGGGTGGCCCGCGAGCTCGGCCGCCGATACCGAGATTTTGCTGGATACCGGGATCATGTCCGGCGCCGACATCGTTGCCGCGATCGCCATGGGTGCACGGTTCACGCTCGTCGGGCGCGCGTATCTCTACGGGTTGATGGCCGGCGGAGAGGCGGGTGTCGAGCGCGCCATTTCGATCCTGTCCGAGCAGGTCAACCGCACGATGCGGCTGCTCGGGCGTGACCTCGCTCGAGGAACTGGCACCCAGGCATGTGACGCAGTTGCAGCGCGTCGTACCGGTCGTGTCGTAGCCGCTCGGCGTTTCACATTCATCACTCTGTCATCACTGGTCACTACGGATTTTCGGCACTCTCGAGTCCGCGCCGAGTCGGAATTGTTAGCCAACCGCGATATCGCAACCGGGTGTCGAGCACGCCATCGCACCCTTCGAGCGGGTTTCATTACGGACGCATAAGCGACGGCAATTGCTTGTGGGAAGCGATGAAAGGTGGGTTGGTTGCCGTTATGAAGTTCAAAGAGAGGTACCGAGGTACCCGAGCAAGGTGGTTGAGCCGACTGGCGGTGAGCGCCGTTGCGGCGGCGACTCTGCCCGGGCTGATCGGCTTCGTCGGGGGTTCGGCGACTGCTGGTGCGTTCTCCCGTCCGGGGCTGCCTGTTGAGTATCTGGACGTGCCGTCCGCGTCGATGAACCGCAACATCCGGATTCAGTTCCAGGGTGGCGGCGAGCACGCGGTGTATCTGCTCGACGGTCTGCGCGCCCAGGACGACTACAACGGCTGGGACATCAACACCCCGGCGTTCGAGTGGTATTACGAGTCCGGCCTGTCAACGGTGATGCCGGTCGGTGGTATGTCGAGCTTCTACACGGACTGGTATCAGCCGTCGCGGGGCAACGGTCAGGACTACACGTACAAGTGGGAGACGTTCTTGACCCAGGAGCTTCCGGCGTGGCTGGAGGCCAACAAGGGCGTGTCGCAGACCGGCAATGCGGTGGTCGGCATCTCGATGGCGGGCAGCACCGCGCTGACGTACTCGATCTACTACCCGCAGAAGTTCATCTACGCCGCCTCGCTGTCGGGCTTCTTGAACCCGTCGGAGGGCTGGTGGCCGATGCTGATCGGGCTGGCGATGAATGACGCCGGCGGATACAACGCCGAGAGCATGTGGGGTCCGTCGTCGGATCCGGCGTGGAAGCGCAACGACCCGATGGTCAACATCGGCCAGTTGGTCGCGAACAACACGCGGATCTGGATCTACTGCGGCACCGGTACGCCTTCGGAACTCGACACCGGTGACGGCGGCAACCTGATGGCAGCGCAGTTCCTCGAAGGGTTCACGTTGCGCACCAACATCACGTTCCGGGACAACTACGTCGCGGCGGGTGGCACCAACGGTGTGTTTAACTTCCCGGCCCAGGGCACTCACAGCTGGGGTTACTGGGGACAGCAGCTGCAGATGATGAAGCCTGACATCCAGCGGGTGCTGGGGGCTCAGGCCACCGCCTAAGAACCACCCACTATCAGGGAGCCTGCCGTAACCCCCGAACGGCAGGCTCCCTGCCATTTGTGGTCAGTTCTGCACGGCCGGGCGGATGGTGATGTCACCGATCTCCACATCGCGCGGCTGTTCGATGGCGAAACCGTGGACGCGGTTCCACTATTCCGAGCGCGCCTGGGCGATGTCGGCGGCTACGTTGAGGTGCGTGGACTTCGCGCAGCGCACCGTGGACCTGGCCCGACGCAACGTCATCGAGGGTGGCAGGCCGTTCGCCACCGTCATCGCCAAGGACGGCGAGGTTCTCGCCGAGAGCCCCAATCGCGTCGCCCAGACCCACGACCCGACGGCACACGCCGAGATCCTGGCGATCCGCGCGGCCTGCATGGCGCTCAATACCGAGCATTTGACCGGTACAACCATCTACGTGCTGGCCCATCCGTGTCCGATGTGCCTGGGCTCGCTCTACTACTGCTCACCCGATGAGGTGGTGTTCCTGACGACCAGGGACTCCTACGAGCCGTATTACCGGGACGACAGGAAATACTTCGAACTGAGCACGTTCTATGACGAGTTCGCCAAGCCGTGGAACGAGCGCCGGCTACCCATGCGCTACCAGCCGCTCGACGAGGCGGTTGACGTCTACCGGCTGTGGCGCGAACGCAACCCGTGACCTGGGACACTCGTCACGTTGCTGGGAACAAAGGTGCGCCTCGCAAGGTTGAGTCGATCTGACTGAACTTTGGAGGATTCATGGCTGAAGCCAAATCAGTGCCGGTGTTGTTCGCCAACGAGTCGATCGTGCTGCCTGGCATGGTCGTGCCGATCGAGCTGGACGACGCCGCACGCGCCGCCATCGACGCGGCCCGGGCCACCGAGTCCGGTGAGCTGCTGATCGCCCCTCGCCTGGACGACCGTTATCCGTCCTACGGCGTGCTCGCGTCGATCGTGCAGGTCGGCCGGGTCGCCGGCGGCAGCGCGGCGGTGGTGCGCGGTATCAAGCGTGCCCACATCGGCGCCGGTGCCAGCGGTTCGGGCTCCGCGCTTTGGGTGGAGGTCACCGAGGTCGAGGAGCCCGAACCGACAGATGAGGTCCGCGCGCTCGCCGCCGAGTACAAGAAGCTGCTGCTGGCGCTGTTGCAGCGCCGCGAAGCCTGGCAGATCGTCGACTTCGTCAACCAGCTGACCGACCCGTCGGCGCTGGCCGACATGGCCGGTTATGCGTCGCACCTGACGCAGGTCCAGAAGCGGCAGCTGTTGGAGACCCCGGATGTGGCCGAGCGGCTGCGCGTGCTGATCGACTGGACCAGCGATCACCTCGCCGAGGTCGAGGTCAATGACAAGATCGCCGAGGACGTCCGCGAGGGTATGGAGAAGACGCAGAAGGAGTTCCTGCTGCGTCAGCAACTCGCCGCGATCCGCAAGGAACTCGGCGAGGGTGAGCCGGACGGCTCCGACGATTACCGCGCCCGCGTCGAAGCCGCCGACCTGCCTGAGAAGGTCCGGGAGGCGGCGCTACGCGAGGTCGGCAAGCTGGAGCGGTCCAGCGAGCAGAGCCCCGAGGGCGGCTGGATCCGCACCTGGCTGGACACCGTGCTGGACCTGCCGTGGAACGTCACGACCGAGGACTCGACGGACCTGAAGTCCGCGCGGGAGATCCTCGATGCCGACCATCACGGCCTGGAGGACGTCAAGGACCGCATCGTCGAGTACCTGGCGGTGCGTGCGCGGCGTGCCCAGCGTGGGATGGCGGTCGTCGGCGGCCGCGGATCCGGCGCCGTCATGGTGCTGGCCGGTCCCCCCGGCGTCGGCAAGACCTCTCTGGGCGAGAGCGTCGCCCGTGCCTTGGGCCGCAAGTTCGTTCGCGTCGCGCTCGGCGGCGTGCGCGACGAGGCCGAGATCCGCGGCCACCGACGTACCTACGTCGGCGCGCTGCCCGGCCGCATCGTCCGCGCGATCGGTGAGGCGGGTTCGATGAACCCCGTCGTGCTGCTCGACGAGATCGACAAGGTGGGCTCGGACTATCGCGGCGACCCGAGCGCCGCACTGCTCGAGGTGCTCGACCCGGCGCAGAACCACACGTTCCGCGACCACTACCTCGAGCTGGACCTGGACCTGTCCGATGTCGTGTTCCTTGCGACGGCCAACGTGATCGAGAACATCCCATCGGCGCTACTGGACCGGATGGAGCTGATCCAGATCGACGGCTACACCGAGGACGACAAGGTCGCGATCGCGCGAGACTTCCTGCTGCCGCGGCAGCGCGAGCGCGCGGCGTTGACCGAAGACGAGGTCACGGTGACCGAAGACGCTCTGCGCACGATCGCTGCGGACTACACCCGAGAGCCGGGCGTGCGGCAGTTCGAACGGCTGCTGGCCAAGGCGCTGCGCAAGGCGACCACGAAACTGGCATCAGAAGGACCGACCAGCCTCGTCATCGGTGAGCCGGATCTCGTTGACTACCTCGGCCGTCCGCGGTTCCTGCCCGAGTCGGCGGAACGCACGGCGGTGCCGGGCGTGGCGACCGGCCTTGCGGTGACGGGCCTCGGCGGCGACGTGCTGTACATCGAAGCCGGCGCGACCGACGGCGAACCGGGCCTGCAGCTGACCGGTCAGCTGGGCGACGTGATGAAGGAGTCCGCGCAGATCGCGCTGTCCTACGTCCGCTCGCATGCCGAACATCTCGGCGTCGACCCGAAGGCGCTGGATCGTCGGATCCACGTCCATGTGCCCGCAGGCGCGGTGCCCAAGGACGGTCCGTCGGCCGGTGTCACGATGGTGACGGCTCTGGTGTCGATGGCCACCGGGCGTCAGGTGCGTGCCGATGTCGGCATGACCGGCGAGGTGACGTTGAACGGCCGCGTGCTGCCGATCGGCGGGGTCAAGCAGAAGCTGCTGGCCGCGCAACGGGCCGGTCTGTCAACGGTTTTCATCCCGCAGCGCAACGAGGCGGACCTGGACGACGTCCCGGCCGACGTGCTCGAATCGCTGGAGGTCAAGCCGATGACCGACGTCGCGGACATCATCGCGCAGGCGCTCATGCCTGCCGACGAGGCCGCAACCGTCGCCGCCTGAGCGCCGTTCGGCGTTACCGTTTCGGCATGGCCTATGACGAAGACCTGGCCGACCGCATCCGCGAACTCGTCTCCGCTCAACGCGGAGTTGACGAGAAGCGGATGTTCGGCGGGCTGGCGTTTCTGATCAACGGCAACATGTCGGTGGCCGCGAGCGGCCGCGGCGGGCTGATGGTCCGCGTGCCGCCCGACGAGACGCAGAAGCTGGTGGCACGTGAGCACGTCGAGCCGATGATCATGGCCGGTCGCGAGACTCGTGGCTGGATCCGGGTATCCGTCGAGGGTGTCCGCACGAAACGCCAGTTGCAGGCTTGGGTGACCCGCGGTGTCGAGTACGCGAAGAGCCTCGCACCGAAGTGAGATCCGGATCGGCACGTCCGGCTGGTCCTATGACCACTGGGCCGGCGTGCTGTATCCGCCGGGGTTGCCGGTGGCCAAACGATTGTCGAGGTATGTCGAGGAGTTCGACACCGTTGAGCTGAACGCGAGCTTCTATCGGTGGCCCAAGGACGCGACGTTCGCCGGTTGGCGCGAGCGGCTGCCTGACGGATTCACGATGTCGGTCAAGGCTCAACGTGGTTTGACTCATTACCGGAGGCTGCGCTCGCCGGAGCCGTGGATCGAGCGTTTCGAGCGTTGCTGGACTGCCCTCGGCGACCGGCGGGAAGCGCTACTGGTTCAGCTGCATCCTGAGTTGGAGCGTGACGACTCGCGGCTGGAGTACTTCCTGGGTCTGATGCCGGACTGGATTCCGACGGCGATGGAGCTGCGTCATCCGTCGTGGGACGACCCCGCCGTCTACTCGATCCTCGAACGTCACCGCGCGGCGTACGTGGTGATGAGCGGCGCCGGGCTGAAAAGCATCCCGCGGGCGACCAGCGACCTTGTGTACATCCGGATGCACGGACCGCCGCAGGACTCGATCTACGCCGGCTCCTACACCGACGACGAACTGCGCGAGTGGGCCGACAGGATCGCTGCGTGGCACGACGAGGGCAGGCGCGTGCTGGCTTATTTCAACAACGACCTGGGCGGACACGCGATCCGCAACGCGCGCACGCTCAAGGGCCTGCTGGCTCGCGTCGGCTGAAGCGACGATGTAGCAGCTGTTTGGAGACGCCCAAGACCTGGCCGATCTCCGCCCAGGAGAGCCCGGCGACCCGGGCCTTGGTGGTGAGCAGAGGCATCGGCGATAACCGTGGGCCGCGAGTAAACTCAACCACCATGACAACGTCGTCCACATTCGCCATCGTCGGCGGCGGTCTGGCCGGGGCTAAGGCCGCAGAAGCATTGCGTGACAAGGATTTCGACGGACATATCGTGATGTTCGCTGCCGAGGAGCATCTCCCCTACGAGCGCCCGCCCCTGTCCAAGGAGTTCCTGCTCGGAAAGAAGCAGTTCGGCGAGTTCACCGCTGCCTCGTCGGCGTGGTATCGCGACCATCACGTCGAACTGCAACTCGGCACCGAGGTGACGGCCATCGACCCCGGCGCCCACACCGTGGCGCTTCCTGACGGCAGCACCGTGCGCTACGACAAACTCCTGCTGGCAACCGGCTCAAGGCCGCGCAAGCCGCCGATCCCCGGTGCCGACGCCGATGGTGTGCACTATCTGCGCACGATCGATGACTCCGAATCATTGAATTCTCTTCTGGTAGAAGGAACTTCGCTGGCTATCATCGGCGCCGGCTGGATCGGGCTCGAAGTCGCCGCGGCCGCCCGCGAACGCGGCGCCACCGTCACCGTCGTCGAAACCGCCGCAACGCCGTTGCAGGCGTCGCTTGGCCGCGAACTCGGCGACGTGTTCGCTCAACTGCACCGCGCCCACGGGGTCGACCTGCGCCTCGGGGCGACTGTTGACGAGGTCACCACATCCGGCGGTAGCGCGACCGGGCTCAAACTCGGCGACGGATCAACCGTGACCGCTAACGTCGTCCTCATCGCCGTCGGCGCAGCACCCAACATCAAGCTCGCCCAGGACGCGGGGCTGGCCACCGGAGGCGGCGGCGTCCTCGTCGACGCGTCGTTGCGCACCAGCGACGCGGACATCTACGCGGTCGGCGACATCGCGGCCGCCGAGCATCCGCTGTTCGGCGTGCGCATCCGCACCGAACACTGGGCCAATGCGCTGAAACAACCCGCGGTGGCCGCGGCCGGAATGTTGGGGAATCCCGGCACATACGATGAGATCCCCTACTTCTTCACCGATCAATACGATCTCGGCATGGAATACGTCGGACACGCACCCGAATACGCCAAGGTGGTGTACCGCGGCGACACCGCCGGCCGCGAGTTCACCGCATACTGGCTGGACGGCGACAACCGGGTGCTGGCCGGCATGAACGTGAACATCTGGGAAGGCCTCGACGACATCAAAGCGCTGATCCGTTCACGTGAACCAGTCGACCCCGACAAGCTCGTCGGCCCCAGGTGACGGTGCGAAGAGCCAGCGTCCTCGTCCTGTCTTCGGCGGCGGCGACCATGACTTTTCTCAGTGCCGGCTGTTCGAGTGACCAGATCGTGAACACCGACGACCGGCCCGCCACCGATCTGTCGCAGACCCCGGCGGCACCGCAGCCACCGCCGACGGACAACCGCCATCTGGCGAACGCGTTCAACTACGTCGGCTATCCCAACGGCGGTACCCGCTATTACTTCACCACCCCGAGCGGACGGTGGGCGTGCGCCATCGTCCCGCGGGTACAGGCGGGCTGCCAGTCTGCGACCAACTGGCGGTCCGGCATCGACATCACCGGCGCACCCGAGTCCGTCTCCGACGCTTCCGGTGAGCCGGCGCCGCCCAATGCCATCGTCGTCGAACGCGAAGCCGATTCCCGCTTCGTCGCCCTCCAACAGCCTGAATTCACCCTCGATCCCGGACCGGCGAACGTCTTGCAGTTCAACAGGATTCTGGCCGCCGCCGGATTCCGCTGCAATGTGCAGGAGTCCGGCGTGTCATGCATGAGCGAGCTCAGCGGCAAGGGCTTCACCTTCTCCGACGACGGGGTCGTGCCGCAGTACACCGACGTGCCCGCAGACGCTCCGTGAGCGCGCATCCAAAATTCGGGGTGAGAGGAACGTCATGAAGATCGCAGCGGGGCAGGCCGCGGTGGTGACCGGCGGCAGCAGTGGCATCGGGTTCGCACTGGCCGCGCTTCTGGTTCGCCGCGGCGTCAACGTGATGATCGCCGACATCCGTGAGGATTCGATCCCGGTGGCCGTCGACGCGCTGTCAGGTAACCCGGGCCGCGCGGCCGGTGTGCGAGCCGACGTGAGCGTCTCCGCCGAGGTGCGACGCATTGGCCGACGAGACCATCGAGAGATTCGGCCGGGTCGACCTCGTCTGCAACAACGCGGGCGTGGTGTGCCAGCAGTCGCCGATGTGGGAGCAACGGTTGGAATCCTGGCAGTGGCTGATCGACGTCAAGCTCATGGGTGTCGTCCATGGGGTACGGGCGTTCGCTCCCCTGTTCATCGCGCAGGGCTCGGGCCACTTTCTCAACACCGCATCGGCGGGTGGTCTGATGCCTCTACCTGCGCTCGCGCCCTACAACGCCACCATGCACGCGGTCGTCGGATTGACCGAGACTCTCAATGTCGAATTGCGCTCGGTATCAGACAATCTCGGCGCCACGGTGTTGTGTCCGGGCCTGGTGGAAACGGCATTGGGGGCCAACTCGTTTGCACTCGTGCCTGCTGGGGCGGCCGCTACCCCGGCAGCGCCGGGGACGCAGTATGCCTCGCGGCGCCATCAGCCCCGCTGTGGTGGCCGAAGCGGCCATCGACGCGGTCGAGTCAGCGCTGGTGCATGCGGTCGTCGGGCCGGGCGCAGCCGACGGGGCCAGACGGCGTGTCGACGCCCTGCTGGCGGATCTGACGTCAGAGCAGTGACGCCGTCCCGTCCGCGTTGACCTGCACCTTGGCCCCGGCGATGTCTTCGGCCACCGTGGTTTCCGCTTCGGACGCATCGGTGATCACCGCCAAGACGCGCGAGTCATCGGGGGTGCGCACAGCAAGAAATGCCTTCTCCGGAGAGCCCTCCCGGCTGAACGGCGTCGTCCACGTCTCAACCGTGCCGACGCCTGCCCATTCGATCACCGCATTGCGAATCGGCTCCCGGTCGACCTCGTCCTGCACATCCTCCCAACGGAATTCGTGCGTGGGCGGCTCGGTGCCATACACACCGAAGCTGTGCTTGGTGAGGTAGCCGCCGTTGGCGGTGATGAACCCGCGCCGGCCCGGAGCAGACGTCAGTTGTTCGGCCATCGTCGCGATCGAGTGTGTGACGTAGTTATTCCACGGACCGCCGGCAAATGTGAGTCCGCCCGTCACCGTGAGCGGCCGATCCTGGTCGCCGAGCGGAAGCCCGAGCTCATTGGCTGCCACCTGCACCGCGGACGGAAAGCAGGAGTAGACGTCGAGCAGCTCCATGTCGTCGATACCGGTGCCGGCAAGCTCCAGCGCCCTTCGCCCGGCGATCCGGATAGCGGGTGACGTGTAGAACTCCGCGCGTTCGCCGATCGCATACGTGTCGTGAGCGTCGGTCCCGGCGTATGGGAAAACCCAGCGGTCGGCGGGAATCTGGAGGTAGGTCGCCTTCTCGACCGAGGTGAGGACCAGCGCGGCGCCCTGGTCGACCATGTTGTTGGAGTTCATCAGCTTCGTATACGGCCAACTGATCATGCGATTGTCGGGCGCGGGCTGCCAGATCTGGTCAGCGGACAGGCGCTCGCGGCTCCAGGCGTGCGGATTGGTCGCCGCCACCGCGCTGAACTGCGACCACAGCTCGCCGATTCGGCGGCGGTGGTCGTCCGACGGCTCCCCGGCGGCGATCCGTAGCGCCTGCTCGAACATCGGGTAGACGTAGGCGGGCCGGTCCAGCTTGATTCGCAGATCCCCCGGCCCGGCCAACACGACACCGTCGTCGGATCCCTCTGGCACGCGGGACGGACTCGTCCTGGCTCGTCCAGTTGGGTTTGCCGCCACCGGCACGCACTCGTTGGCGGGTGCGCCATGTTTCGGCGCCCGCGATGAGCACAACATCGGCGCGCCCGTTCTGGATGTCCAGGCACGCCTGATTGACCAGCGACTGTGGCACGTTGCCGCCGATGCCGCTGTAGCGGGTGGTCGCGTCGTCGGCGTGAATGCGTTGCGCGAGCAGCAGTCCGGGATCGCGATATCGCCACGACAGCAGGTTCACCACGCGCACCGAGTCGACGGCTTCGAGCACTCGAGGGTCCGCGGCCGCCCGGCTGGCCGACGCCATCAGGTCGACCGGCTCGACGGCCGGATCGTCATCGTGCTTGTTCACCTGGCCGTAGCCGACCAGCACCGGTGTCCTGTTGTCCATCATGGCCTCCTCTGGTGTGCGAAGAGCACACCGTCGGCGATGAGCCGATCGGTCTCCTCGGTGGTCAGCCCGAGAACCTTCTGGCAGATCTCCCGAGTCTGTTCGCCGGGCATCGGGGCGGGCCGAAACTCGGCGGGCGGGATGTCGGTGTAAGGCGCGGGACCGGTTTCACTTGGCATGGGCGCGTCGAACAACGGATGCGTCATGTCGCTGAACACCTTTCGGAATGCCACCTGCGGGTCGGTCAGAATGTCGACGGCCCTGTTCATCGGCGCGGCGGGAACGCCCGCCTGCTGCAGCTGCTCGGTGACGGCCATTTTGTCGCGCCCCGCCGTCCACTCCGAGATCGCTGCGATGAAAGCCGAGCGCTCGGTGGGCAGGTCGGCACGGCCCACGGCTGCGGCCAATGCGGCGCGATCGTCGTCAGATCGAACCGAGATGACACACCACTCGTCGTCACCGTCGCAGGGATACACCGCATGGACGGCGGTGTCGTCGGCGACCGGTAGCTGTGCGGTGCGACAGGCTTCGGTGACGTAGGCCGCCGTGAGCTGGTTGACTGCGGCTTCGGCCTGCGAGATGGCCACGTGTGCACCGACTCCCGTGCGGGTGCGTTGCACCAGAGCAGCCAGTGCGCCCAATGCGGTGATGCGCCCGACCACGTGATCGGGAAACACCGTCGTGGCGTCGTAGAAGCTGTCGGGCTCGGCGTCCTCGGACGTCCAGAGCCAGGTGACGCCGGTGGTCGCCCGCACCAGCGGGCCGTAACCCATCCGCGCGCTCCACGGCCCGGTGGCGCCGAACGCGCTGCTCTCGGCGAGCACGATGCGGGGATTGATCTCGCGCAGTTTCTCATACGAGAAGCCCAGCGATGCAAGGGTTCCCGGCTTGAAATTGGCGAACACCGCATCGGCGCCGGCGACCAGGCGGCCGAACATCTCGGCACCTTCTGGATGCCGCAGGTCGAGGCCGAGGCTGGACTCGTTGCGGTGGGTCAGTGCCCACGATCTGCTCATCGTCATGCCGGGCGGCGTCTGGCGCAGCCCGTCGGGATAGGCGGCGCTCTCGATCTTGATGACCTCGGCGCCGAGGTCGGCGAAAAGACGGCCCAATTCGCCACCTGCGACGATTACCCCGAGATCCAGAATCCGCATGCCATCGAACGGCCGCGCAGCGTCGTCGTCCGTCTGATTCGCGAAGGAAGCCGTCGTCCAAGAGGGTTCGTGTCCTCCCAGCGGTGGCGCTGGCCGCGTGAAGCCGGCGTGACGCCCGTCGACGACGAACGGGCCCGCGGGAACGTCGACGGTCGCTCCCGGTCTGATTTCGGCGCTGGCCAACGCGCCGACCGCTCGGAAGTGCTCTGACGCCAACGCTTCTGCGGGTGTGAGCACCGCCGCGACCGGCACCCCGCGTGCCTGTCCCTCGGCCACCAGAGCGTCCATCGTCTGCGGCGCGAAGAGATCGGCGATGGCGGCGTTGAGTTCACGCGACGCGGCGTATCGGGCGGCGATGGTGTCGAATTTCGGATCGGCGAACTGCTCGGGCTCTCCCAGCCAACCCCGCATCCCCCGCCATTGACGCGCCGACAACAGACAGATGCGGACGTGGCCGTCCTTACACCCGAAGATCGGATAGATGTGCTGGTTTCGCGGCCGACCGCGCCACAGCTCACCGGTGCGTTTGAGCCCGACTGCGGCCTGACCTTCCGATCCATAGGGCGGATCGAGCGATTGCAGGACGCCCTCGAAACGAGAGAAGTCGATGTAATCCCCTCTACCGCAACGCAATCGGTGATAGTAGGCAGCCAGTGCCGCCCACGCCGCCTGTGCAGCAGCGGTCGCCGACGCCACGCCGTCGGGTGGCAACACGGGCGTCCCGGTCGTCGGTCCGGTGCGCGACAACGCGGTCGACATCGCGTAGAACACCGGGTCGGTGGCGCGCCTCGACGCGTATGGACCGGCCGTCCCGAAGTCGGTGACCGACAATGCGACCAGGTGCGGGAAGCGGTCGGCAAGCGCGGCACATGATGTCCCGTACGCAGCGGAGGATCCGGGGATGCCGCTGTCCACCACGATGTCTGCGGAGCCCGCCAGATCGATCAGCCGCCGCCGGTCGGCGGCATTGGCGGGGTCGAGCACGGCGCTGCGCTTGTTCGCGTTGTCCATCGCGAAGGCGATGCTCACGCCGGCGACGGCGGGAGTCGCATGACGGGCACTGCTTCCCGCAGGTGGCTCGACCTTCAACACCTCGGCGCCGAGGTCGGCGAACAGTCGGCCAACGCCGTCGGATTCCGCTCCGCCCAGGTCGAGCACGCGAAGCGAGGTCGAGCAATCCCCCGCTCATCGGGCCAACAGCCGTTCCACCCAGCCCAATTGGGCGTCCGTGTCGGAGAGCACATACATGAAGTCGACGAATGCGTCGGGGTAGCCGTTGTCGGCAAGCAGTCCGTATCGCATCGGCCACCGCGTCGACGGCCGTGTCCGCCGCGACGTTGATCCGAACGTATGTGTGGATCGTCGACGGATCGCGCCCCGCGGTGCGGGCGGCCTCGTCGATGACTCCGCGCTGCCAGTTCAGCGCCTCTATGTGCACACCGCCGGGTACCTGCACGCCGGCCATCCAGCCGTCGGCCCGCTTTCCGATCCGCTTCAGTCCGGGCGGCGTGAACGCGCCCAGGTAAATCGGGGGCTGCGGCCGCTGAACCGGCTTGAGGTTCACCCACGACTCCGGGACCGACCAGCGCGGGCCCTCGTGCGCGGCCGGGTTCGCCGTCCACAGTTGCGTCGAGCGCATCCAATATCTCGTCCAGCTGCGCGCCCCGCTGCGCGAAGGGCGCGCCGGCAGCCTGATACTCCTCGGGCGACCAGCCGATGCCGAAGCCGGGCAGCAGCCTGCCCCCACTGACCACGTCGATACTCGTGAGCTGGCGTGCCAGTTGGACCGGCGGATACCAGGGCGCGACGAACACGCTGCTGCCCAGCAGCACTGCGACGTCACCGTCGCGGCGACCGCCAACGCGACGAACGGATCGAGGCTGGTGCGGAACTGCTCGGGAATGGTGTCGGCGCCCGCGTAGCCCACCGATGGATGCACCGCCGTGAGGAGCCGATCCCCGACCCACAGGCTGTCGGCGCCGAGCTGTTCGGCCGTCGATGCGAAACGGGGCAGCTCCGCCAGCGCGGACTCGTCCGAACTGCGGCACCGCGAATCCCAGCACGCCCGTCAGGCTAATGCCTGGGTCGTGACGGTTCTGCGCTCGAGGACCGCCGAGCAGGTGTCGGTAGACTGGACTGACTATGACCGACCAAGCCGTGGTTGCTGAGCATCCCCACCCGCTGGTCGGACAGCTCTCTGCACTGCACCATTTCCGCACCTATGTCGACATCGGCGTGGTCGTGGTGGTGCTGGCGCTGACCAATTTGGTCGCGCATTTCACCACGCCGTGGGCCAGCATCGCGACGGTGCCTGCGGCGGCGGTGGGATTGCTGATCCTCGTGCGCTCCCGCGGGCTTGGCTGGTCTGAGCTGGGGCTGAGCCGGGAACATTGGAAAGCGGGTGCCGGTTACGCGCTGGCCGCGGTGGCGGTGGTTCTGTCGGTGATCGCAATCGGATTGCTACTGCCGTGGACGCGGCCGATGTTCATGAACAACAACTACGCGACGATCTCGGGCGCGTTGATCGCGTCGATGATCATCATTCCGCTGCAGACCGTGATCCCGGAGGAGTTGGCGTTTCGCGGCGTGCTGCACGGCGCGCTGAACCGGGCGTGGGGCTTCCGTGGCGTCGCTGCGGCGGGTTCGCTGCTGTTCGGCTTGTGGCATATCGCGACGTCACTGGGGCTGACCAGCAGCAATGTCGGCTTCACGCGGCTTGTTCGGCGGCGGGCTGCTCGGCACGATCGCCGGGGTGGTGCTCGCAGTCGCGGCCACCGCGGTGGCGGGCTTCGTGTTCACCTGGCTGCGGCGCCGCAGCGGCAGCCTGATCGCGCCGATCGCGCTGCACTGGTCGCTCAACGGCATGGGCGCGCTCGCCGCCGCCCTGGTCTTCCATCTGTCGACCTGACTGACCGCGTCAGCTGCGTCGCAGCTTTGCGCTTGCGCGCGCGAAACTCCCGGTTTTTGAGCTTGTTGCCGCAGGACGGACATCTCACACCACGTGCCGCCATGGTTACGCGACCTGTCGTAGAACGCCCATTGCATTCGTCGTTTGCGCATGCTTTCAGCCGCGCCCACGTGCCGTCGCGTTGCGCGTCACGCATGATCAGCAACAACTCGACGAGCCGTTCGGTCACCGAGTCGCCCTGCGGCGGCGAGTCGGACATGCGCCGTCCGTCGCTGAACTTCGGCGCGCGCGCCGCCCTGGCGGCCGCGACGGCTGCAGCGGCGCCAGCTCGCGCGCGGTAGGCGCGGGTCCGCCGCCATTGCCGACCAACAGTGCGCGCAGCGCCTCCCGCACGCGTCGGACCAGGTCGAGATCTGCCTCGTTGAGTCGGCGTCGCTGGTGACCAGCAGCTTGATTGTCGACGAACCACGGCAGTGCGTCGGCGGGATTGGCCAGCCGGTCGAGACCATCCGGCCGTTCAATGGTGTTGACCAGCGACTGAACCCGGATTGAGCGGCTCGGGCGCCGGTCTGGATTCATCATCGGCGGGCCACTGTGAGGGTCCCGGATCCATACGGCCATGGTAGGACGCTATGACCGGTAAATCAATTTGACTGGTCATGCATGACCAATGTAATGTTTTAGCAGTCATAGAGAGAGGAACCCCGACAAGGGGCTGAGAGAGGTTGATACCATGCCTGACAACCAAGATTCCGCTCGAATTCTTTCCCGTCTAGACACGACGCGAGTGCCGCGGCGCCGCGGCATCCCGGTGATCGCCCGATTGGTTGCCCGGCTACGGGCCGCTGAAGTACGACGGGCTTCTCCGTCGGCGTACCGGCGCCAGCCCGGCAGTGCCCTCGCCGCCCATGAGGCGCGACTGACGTCGGTCGCCGAGCGGGAGGCCGTGGCCGCGCATCCTGCGTCACGCGCTGGCAGATGCCAGGGACGGCGCCGTGCTCTCGTCGCGCGTGCCGTTGAACATCGCCGAACATCGACGCAGCCGGAGGCGTGATCGATGCGGTGACATTGCGGCTACATTCCCCGCGGCCGGTGTGCGCACGCGGAATGGCCCGGCTGCGCCAGCGTGCTTGTCCGACGGCAGCGGCCCGTTCTACCGGTTCGGGCGTGGTGACCTGAGCGGTCGACTGGGCGCTGCCCTGGCGGCGCTCTAGACCAGCAGTACGGCAGCGCCGGCGATCCGGCTCGGCGGCGAGGTCGCTGAGCGCTTCGTCGGCGCGATCGAGCGAATACTGCTGGGCCGTCACCTCGATGTGGTGTTCGTCCGCGAACGCGAGGAACTCGCGCGCGTCCGTGCGGGTGTTCGAAGTCACCGATCGCAGCTGGCGTTCCTGAAACAGGTGGCGCTGGTAGTTCAGCGTGGGGATGTCGCTGACAGATGGATGCCCGCAACGGCCAACGTGCCGCCGCGATCGAGGGCCTCGAGGGCGGGCAGTACCAGTTCGCCCACCGGCGCGAAAAGTATTGCGGCATCGAGCGCGACGGGCGGACGGTCGGCGGCGCCCTGTGCCGACGCGGCGCCGAGTGACAGGGCGAGCTCGCGGGCCTCTGCGCCTCGGGTCATGACATGGATCTCGGCTCCCTGTGCGCGCGCCACCTGGGCGGTCAGGTGCGCACTCCCGCCGAAACCGTAGATGCCCAATCGTCCGCCCGGCGGTAGCTCGGCGCGCAGCAGTGCGCGGTAGCCGATGATGCCGGCGCACAGCAGCGGCGCCAGTTCGGCATCGGAGTAACCCGCGGGCAGGTGATGGGCGTAAGCGGCTGGCACCGTGGTGAATTCGGCATATCCGCCGTCGGCGTCCCAGCCGGTGTAGCGGGACTCGGGACACAGGTTCTCGGCGCCGCGGCGGCAGTACTTGCACACGCCACAGGTGTGTCGAAGCCACGCGATGCCCACCCGGTCACCCACGGCGAACTCGTTGCCGCCGTCGGGCGTCGTTGCGGCGGGACCGATTCCGACGACCTCGCCCACGACCTCATGGCCCGGGGTCACCCCGGCACGGTGTACCGGCAGATCGCCCTCGGTGACGTGCAGATCCGTACGGCACACGCCGCATGCCCGCACCGCGACCAGGAGTTCACCCGGCCCGGGCTGCGGGATCTCGACAGTGGCGCGTTCGAGCGGGTGGGTGTCCATCGGCCCGGGCCGATGGACACGCCACGCGCTCATGGTCGAGGTGGAGGTCACCACCCCATGGTGACGCTATGTCTTCTTCTGCACCATGCCGACGATCCACAGCAGGATCACGGAACCGAGAACTGCGGTGAAGAGCGTGAACCACCAACCGCCCGCGGCCGTATCGAGGAAGAAGCTCAGCAGGAACCCGCCGACCAATGCTCCGACGATGCCGATGACGATGTTCATCAGGATGCCGGAACCGCCGCCCTTGACGAGCTTTCCGGCGATCCATCCGGCGATGGCGCCGATGATGATGTAGCCGATCCATCCGACGCTTGTCAGCGTGCTGGACCGGGCGAGGAATTCCGTAGCCGCGATCATGTCCATGAGGATCTCCTAGCTCTCGCTGGCCGAGCCCAGCGTGACCGCCGGACCACCCTTAGCTATACCGGACGCGGGTAACGATTCGAGGCAATTGAGGAACAAGATCAAGCGACGGAACGATGTGAGCAAGACCTGATTGCCAAGTGGTTACCAAGGACGCAAACCGGACATCGCTAGATGCTCCCGCAATTACGCGTGACTGTAGAGAGGGCGACTCCCACTCGTTTTACCTGGCCCGCCGGACGCATAACTGTCACAGCGCCGGATCTCTTCGGGTGCAACGGGTTAAGTCCCCGTCCCTGAACAGGCCTCAGTACGTGAGGTGGTCGATCAGCCAAAGCCCGTACAGAGGGAGACAAAGGGAATGGGCGCACAAATGCCCACATTGAAATACGGCTGCGGGGTCCAGGCCGGGGGTGGCGGTCGGTGGCGGCGGCGGTGGTGGTGGCGGCGCTTCCGGTGGGGGCAGGCCCCACGGTGGTGGGGCCTGATCCGGCGGTGGCGCTGCATTCGCGATGAAGCAGGTGTTCGATCCCGCGTCGTAGAACGTTCCCGGGCCACATTCGGCCGCATTGCCCACGGCTGGCGATACGGTCATCGCGACGGCGAGCGGCGCAATCCCGGCCACCACGGTGGCCCCCAGTAACCGGCTCAAACCGATCATCGCAGGACTCCCTCGAATTGGCCCCCCGACCTGCTTGAGGTCAAGCCTACGCTCCCGCATTGCCGGTTTTGACGCTTACGTAGGATTCCGGAACCCCGAGAAGGCCCCAGCCAGGAAGGCCGTTACGGGCAGGGCGAACACCTCCGCCAAAGCCCTCCAGCGAAGAACCCAGAGGCGCGTGACGCGCGCTCCCTTAGGGGGGAGGCAGCATCCCCGGGGCTGTGTTCGGATCGACCGGAACAGCCACTCCGACGCCTGGCCGCGGTGCAGGCGCATTCGGATCCGGCGGTGGCGCATTCGGATCTGGCGGCGGTGCATTGGGATCCGGCGGTGCGTTCGGGTCTGCCGGCGGCGGGGGCGGCGGAGGCGGCGCCGTGTATGGCCGGATCGAGTTGGCGAGCGTGATCGCCTCTTGGGGCGGGATCGGGTTGTTCGCGGTGCCCAGCCAGACGACGAACCAGCGTTCCGGGGTCCCGCTGGCCGCGAGGGGTGCCGGGCTCGGCCGGCGAACCGACCACGCCCGCCCAGATCTGGCCGTTCGGCTTGTTCGTATCGGTGAACTTCACCTCGTAGTACGACGCGACGCCCGGCATGCCGTTGGCGTTGAGAGTCGCCGTCTGCTGGTTGATGCGGGTGCCGGGGAAGGGCATGAAGAACTCGCCCATGTCGGAGGCCAGCCGCTGCGCAGCCTTGGTGTTGTCGGTTTCCGCGCCGGCGAAGAGCTTCAGGTCCAGCCGACCGAGCAGGACGCTCGTATCGTTCGGCGCCTGGCCACCCTCTGGCGCGATCTTGGTCAAAAGCGCCTGGCCGTACGACAGCTGCGTGGCATCCGACACCTGCCACCCGGCGGGCACCACGAAGCTCAGGCCACCCGCGGCGTTGTCGACGCGGCCGGGCTCAGGTGCGGCGGTGCGTGGCGGCGCGTTCGGGTCGGCCGGCGGGTGGGGGCGCATTCGGGATCCGCCGGCGGCGGTGGTGGCGCGTTGGGATCCGCCGGTGGCGGTGGTGGCGCATTCGGATCGGCAGGCGGCGGCGGTGCCTGCACGAAGGTGTTGCCGTTCGGCGGCGGGGGTGGCGGCGGCGACGGCTCCGCGGGCTGCGCCTGCGCCAGATTCGGCAGCGAAAGCGCCAGCGCGGTTACCCCCGTCAGCGCCGCGATTGCCAGCGACTTCGAGCGGCGCTTGCGGTGTGGCGAAATCGCGTCCGGCTGATCCATGGGGAAGAAAATACCGTGTTACCGCCGTGACGCAAGTGTGAGTTGCTCTTAATGGGTTCAGCTGAGAGATTGCTGTAAGCCAAGAAGCCCTGTAAGGCAATGCTATAGCCGATTGCTGGCATGACGGGACCCCGACACGTCGCCCGCGGGGTGCCAGCGCGCCGGTGTGAGCAAATCTACAGCTTGATCGAGACGACACGCGCAGGCGTTACGACCGGCGTTACGCGCTCGGATGGATGCGCACTTCTTGCGCCTTGACCGTGAAGTAAACCCGATCGTCGGTCGCCAATCGCAACTCGGCCGCGGAGTCGGCGGTGATGTCGGCGGCAAGACCCGGCGCACCGTCGGGCTGTTCGTCGGCGCGCACGCGAATCGCAGGGCCGCGACTGTCGAGTTCAGCGACTGTCACCTGCACGGTGTTGCGGGGGCTGCCGTGCGGTATGTCGCGGTACACCGCAACCGCCGCCGGCGCGAAGACCGCCACCGCCGGCTGACCCGCGGCAAGGTCCTCAGCCCGGACACCATGCCACGTCGTCCCCCATTGCGTCGTGAGCGCGTCGTCGGCGCCGACCGTCCCCGTGACGAGGTTCACGCCGGCGAATCGCGCCCCGAAGCGACTGCGCGGTGCCGCCAGCACCCCTGCCGTCGAGCCGGTTTCGGCGATGCGGCCGGATTCGATCACGAGCACCCGATCGGCGATCGTCAAGACGTCGACGAGGTCGTGGGTGATCAGGACGGCTGAGCGGTTGTCGCGAGTCAGCACTTCGCGCAACACCTTTCGCATCGCCGCGGCCACCGCCACGTCCAGTCCGGCCAGTGGCTCGTCGAGCATCAGCACGTCGGGTTCAGCGGCCAGCGCGCGTGCAAGCGCGACCCGCTGAGCCTGTCCCCCGGACAACTGACGCGGCATCCGGTCCGCCAGATCGCCCGCGCCGACCTCGGCCAGCCAGTCGGCGGCTGCCGCCGGTGAACTGCGCGGCGAAAACGCCACATTCGCGATGACACTCAGATGCGGGAACAGCAGCGGGTCCTGCATCAGCAGGCCGACACGACGGTCGTGGGTCGGCACGTGGACCCCCGCGGACGTGTCCGTCAGGAGACGGTCACCGCACCGGACCACGCCCTCGTCGGGCCGCAGCAAGCCGGCGACGACCTGCACTGCGGTGGACTTGCCCGCCCCGTTGGGGCCCAGAATGGCCAGCACCTGCCCCGCCGCGACGTCGAATTCGACGTCCACGTCCGCGGCTATCGACCACCGCTCGCACTGCCATCCCGGTCACCGCGGGTCACCACGCATCTGCGCCACCCGCCCGCAAGCGGCGGTGGCCAACGCCGAGCACCACGACGGCGGCCACGACGACCAGCAGGAGAGACAGCGCGACGGCGGCGTCGGCGTCGGACTCGCGCTGCAGGTAGATCTCCAAAGGCAAAGTTCGGGTGACGCCCTCACGCGACCCCGCAAAGGTCAGCGTCGCGCCGAACTCGCCCAGCGATCTCGCGAAGGCCAAGACCGCGCCCGACACCAACCCGGGGGCCAGCAGTGGCAACGACACCCGCCACCACACGGTCGTCGGCCTTGCCCCGAGCGTCGCCGCGACCACCTCGTAGTCGGCGCCTGCGGTGCGCGCCGCGCCCTCCAGTGCGATGACCAGGAACGGCAACGAGACGAACGTCTGCGCCAAGACCACGGCCGTCGTGGTGAACGCGATGTGGATGCCGGCCGCGTCCAGATATCGGCCGATGAGCCCGAGCCGGCCGAACGCGTACAGCAACGCGATGCCGCCGACCACCGGCGGCAGTACCAGCGGCAGCAGGATGAGCGGACGCATCATGCGCACGATCCGGGCGTCGCTGCGAGCAAGCACCAGCGCCATCGGCACTCCCAATGCCACGCACAGCGTGGTGCTTGCGGCGGCGGTTTTCAGGCTCAGCAGCAACGCGGTCACCGAGGACTGGCTGCTGATGAGGGCCCAGAAGTGCGGCCAGTCCACCTTGGCGGCGACCGCGACCAGGGGCACGACGACGAACAACGCCCCGATCGCGGCGGGGAGATAGATCCAGCGGGGCAGGCCAGCGGATGCGGTCAAGGTCGGGCGAGACCCGCCTGTGATGACTCGGTGACGTCGAATTCGGCTGCGGCGCCTGAATTTCTGGTTGCCATCCGATTCACAGGTCACGACCCTATGGCACTTCGGCGCCGATGTGGTGGTGATGCCGCGCGCCGAGTTTCACGCTCTAGCTACTGTCCAGTAACATTGCGGTCAACTCGCTGGGGTTCAGCGTTGAACACGACAGGAGGTCCGTGTGATGGAGGTGCTGGTCACCGGAGGCGACACCGATCTGGGTCGCACGATCGCGGAGGGCTTCCGTGATGCGGGGCATCGAGTCGTGATCGCGGGCGCGCGCCGCGACGACCTGGAGGTCGCCGCCAAGGAACTCGATGTCGACGCAATCGTCTTCGACAACACCGATCCCGCCAGTCTCGAAGAGGCGCGCGGGCAGTTCCCTCACCATCTGGACACCATCGTCAATGTGCCCGCTCCCCGTTGGGATGCCGGCGATCCGCGTACGTACACCCTGTCGGATCTGGCCAACGCGTGGCGCAGCGCGCTCGATGCGACTGTGCTGTCCGCGGTGCTGACCGTGCAGATCGTCGGTGATCACCTGCGGTCGGGCGGATCCATCGTCAACGTCGTGCCCGACCATCCCGCCGAGGGCACCGCCGAGGCGGCCATCAAAGCCGCGGTGTCGGACTGGACGGCTGGTCAGGCGACCCACTTCGGAACCCGGGGCATCACCGTGAACGCGGTGGCGTCCGGGCGCAGCGCCGAACCGGGCTACGAAGGGCTGTCGCGGACCCCGCCGTCGGTGGCCGAGGAGATCGCGCGGCTGGCGCTGTTCCTCACCACCCCCTCGGCCCGGCACATCACCGGCCAGACGCTGCATGTCAGCCACGGTGCGCTGGCGAACTTCGGCTGAATATTCCCGCGTTCGCCCGGAGCTAAAGCGGGGTGACCGCCCCGGTTAGTTGTGGTTACGTGAAGGCGTGACCATCAAACTCGGACTTCAGATCCCCAACTTCTCCTACGGCACTGGCGTCGCCGAGCTTTTCCCCACCGTCATCGCCCAGGCGCGGGAAGCCGAGGCCGCGGGCTTCGACTCCGTCTTCGTGATGGACCACTTCTACCAATTGCCGATGCTCGGCAGCCCGGACCAACCGATGCTCGAGGCCTACACGGCGCTTGGTGCGCTGGCCACGGCTACCGAGCGCGTGCAGCTGGGCACGCTGGTCACAGGCAATACGTACCGCAACCCCACCCTGCTCGCCAAGGCGATCACCACGCTGGACGTGGTAAGTCAGGGCCGAGCCGTTCTCGGCATCGGCACGGGCTGGTTCGAGCTCGAACACGATCAACTCGGCTACGAGTTCGGCACGTTCACCGACCGGTTCAACAAGCTCGGCGAGGCCCTGGACATCATCTTGCCCATGATCAAGGGCCAGCGGCCGACGGTCGACGGCAAGTACTACCGAACGCACGAAGCAATGGCCAATCCGCGCTTCCGCGACCACATTCCACTGATGATCGGCGGCAGCGGAGAAAACAAGACCATGCGCTTGGCGGCACGCTTCTTCGATCACCTCAACGTCATGGCCGGCTTCGACGACCTGCCACGCAAGGTGGCTGTCCTCAACGAGCGCTGCGAGGAGGTCGGCCGAGATCCGTCCACACTGGAGACAAGCACGTTGGTCACGGCGTTGGTCGACGACAACGTGACCGCCGATGCCATCCCGGGCAACATGAAGCAGCGGATGGTCGCAGGCAGCGCTGAAGCAATTGCAGACCAACTCGAGACCAAAGTCTTCGGAGCCGGGATCACCGGTGTGATCCTGAACCTGCCGACCAGCATCCAGGGCTACCAACCGGGCCACATCTCGGCGCTGGGTGCCGCGCTCAAGCCGCTTGTCGGCTGATTCCCCACGTCGGCGTGGGAAAGAACACAGCCGGTCGGTGGGGTCATCGGGGTTTTGGGCGGCTACCGTATGGGGTAGAAACTGCACGTAGAGCAGCGTCAGGAGCCCAACATGAGCCACCCCGGAGCCACCGCATCTGATCGGCACAAGGTTGTCATCATCGGGTCGGGGTTCGGCGGGCTCACCGCGGCCAAGAGGCTCAAGCGTGCCGACGTCGACGTCAAGATGATCGCCAAGACGACGAGCCACCTGTTCCAGCCGCTGTTGTACCAGGTCGCCACCGGCATCATCCCGTCCGGTGAGATCGCACCGCCGACCCGCATGATTCTGCGAAAGCAGCGCAACACACAGGTACTGCTCGGCAACGTCACCCACATCGACCTGGCCCACCAGACGGTTCGGTCGGAGTTGCTGGGCCACACCTATGTCACCCCATACGACAGCTTGATCATCGCTGCGGGCGCGGGCCAGTCCTATTTCGGCAACGACCATTTCGCCGAGTGGGCGCCGGGCATGAAGTCGATCGACGACGCCCTCGAGTTGCGCGCCCGCATCCTCAGCGCATTCGAGCAAGCCGAACGCTCGAGCGATCCGGCGCGACGGGAAAAGCTGCTGACGTTCACCGTCGTCGGCGCGGGACCGACCGGCGTCGAGATGGCCGGGCAGATCGCCGAACTCGCCGACCACACGCTCAAAGGCGCGTTCCGGCATATCGATTCGACGACGGCACGCGTGATACTGCTCGACGCGGCACCAGCCGTGCTGCCGCCGATGGGCGAGAAGCTCGGCAAGAAGGCACAGGCGCGGCTGGAGAAGATGGGCGTCGAGATCCAGCTCGGCGCGATGGTCACCGATGTCGACCGCAACGGCATCACGGTCAAGGACTCCGATGGCACGGTGCGGCGCATCGAATGTGCGACCAAGGTGTGGTCGGCCGGTGTGCAGGCCAGCCCGCTGGGCCGCGACCTGGCCCAGCAAAGCGATGTCGAGATCGACCGCGCGGGCCGGGTGAAAGTGCTGCCCGATCTGTCGGTGCCGGGCCATCCGAACGTGTTCGTGGTTGGCGACATGGCTTTTGTGGAGGGTGTGCCCGGGATGGCCCAGGGTGCGATCCAGGGCGGCCGGTACGCCGCGAACGCCATCAGGGCCGAGCTCAAGGGCGCCGATCCGGCTGAGCGTGAACCCTTCCAGTACTTCGACAAGGGCTCGATGGCGACGGTTTCGCGGTTCTCTGCGGTGGCCAAGATCGGCCCGCTGGAGTTCGGCGGCTTCATCGCCTGGCTCGCCTGGCTGGTGCTGCACCTCGTGTACCTCGTCGGGTTCCGCCGCAAGATCACGACGCTGCTGTCGTGGACGGTGACTTTCCTATCGACTCAGCGCGGCAACCTCACCATCACCGAGCAGCAGGGCTACGCCCGCACCAGGATCGAGGAGCTCGAGGAGATCGCCGCCTCGGTGCAGGACCTGGAGAAGGCCGCGAGCTAGCGCCCACGTCAAACTTCTTGTGGCATAGGCGAAGCGCGCCTTGCAGTCGGGCGAACGGCAAACTAATCGCTCGCAAGTGACAGGTTAATTTGTTCGTCACACGCAGATATTTCACAGAAACACAGGCGCTCTAACGTCCCGATTCGAGATGCCCACGGCATTGCACGTGGCACTTGTTTATCGGCGCTCATCAGGTGATGAGCGGTGCTGACGTCTTCGAAAGGCTGCCCATGCGACTCCCCCGACACTCCGCGCTGAAACGGTCGGCCCTTGCCGCCGGAAGTGTCATCGCCGCAACGAGCTTGTTGTTATCAGGTTGCGGAAGCAAGGCCACCGAATCGGACTCGGCAAACGCGACGTCATGCGTGGATACGTCCGCTCCGACGATCAAGGTCGGCGCGCTGAACTCGTTGTCGGGCACCATGGCCATCTCCGAAGTGACGGTTCGCCACGCCATCGATCTGGCCGTCGAACAGATAAACGGCGCGGGCGGCGTCATGGGCAAGCAGATACAGCTCGTCGGCGAGGACGGCGCATCTGAGCCGACCGTCTTCGCAGAGAAGGCGCAGAAGCTGATCAGCAGTGACTGTGTGGCAGCGGTATTCGGCGGCTGGACATCATCGAGCCGCAAGGCGATGCTTCCCGTGTTCGAGAGCGCCAACTCGTTGCTGTACTACCCCGTGCAGTACGAGGGACTGGAGTCGTCGAAGAACATCTTCTACACCGGCGCGACCACCAACCAGCAGATCGTGCCGGCACTCGACTATCTCAAGGAGAAGGGCGTCAAGTCGTTGTACCTGGTCGGCAGTGACTACGTGTTCCCGCAGACCGCGAACCGGATCATCAAGGCGTATGCCGCCGCCAACGGCATCGAGATCAAGGGTGAGGACTACACCCCGCTCGGGTCGACAGACTTCTCGACGATCGTCAACAAAGTCCGCGGCTCCAACGCGGGTGCGGTGTTCAACACGCTCAACGGTGACTCCAACGTGGCGTTCTTCAAGGAGTACACGAACGCAGGCCTGACAGCGGAGAAGATGCCGGTGGTGTCGGTGTCGATCGCGGAGGAGGAGGTCACCGGCATCGGAGCGAAGAACATCGAGGGTCAGCTCACCGCATGGAACTACTACCAGACCGTCGACAACCCGGTGAACAAGGCGTTCGTGAAGGCCTACAAGGACAAGTACGGCCAGGACAAGCCGACGTCGGATCCGATGGAGGCCGCCTACGTCTCGGTGTACCTCTGGAAGAACACCGTCGAGAAGGCGAAGTCGTTCGACGTCAAGGCGATTCAGGACAATTGCGGCGGTGTCACCTTCGACGCGCCCGAGGGCCTGGTCACGATCGACGGCGAGAATCACCACATCACCAAGACCGCGCGCATCGGCGAAATACACCCCGACGGCCTGATCTACACGATCTGGCAATCGCCTGGGCCGATCCAGCCTGATCCCTATCTGAAGACGTACCCGTGGGCTGCCGGCCTGTCTAGCTGAGTCGGGTATGGATGTCCTAATCGGGCAGTTGGCAACGGGATTGAGCCTCGGCTCGATCCTGTTGCTGGCCGCTCTGGGCCTGTCGCTGACCTTCGGTCAGATGGGCGTCATCAACATGGCGCACGGCGAATTCATCATGGCGGGCTGCTACACCGCCTACGTGGTGCAACAAGTGATCTCGAGTGCCGGTGTGTCCCTGTTGGTTTCGTTGCTCGTCGGATTCGTGGTCGGCGGTGCGATGGGGGTGCTGCTCGAGGTCACGCTGATCCAGCGGATGTATCACCGCCCGCTGGACACCCTGCTGGTCACCTTCGGCGTCGGCCTGATCCTGCAACAGGTGGCCCGCGACATCTTCGGCGCGCCCGCCGTCAACGTCATCGCCCCGCCGTGGCTGTCCGGCGGGGTCGAGATCCTGGGCGCGGTCGTGCCGAAGACCCGAATCTTCATCCTGGTGCTGGCCGTGGTGTGTGTGGCCGCGTTGGCCACCGCGCTGAAGGTCAGCCCGATGGGCCGGCGGATCCGGGCGGTGGTGCAGAACCGCGACCTGGCGGAGACCAGCGGCATATCGTCGCGGAAGACCGACATCACAACGTTTTTCATCGGATCGGGCCTGGCCGCGGTGGCCGGCGTGGCGCTGACGCTGATCGGCTCGACGAGTCCCACCATCGGGCAGAGCTATCTGATCGACGCGTTCCTCGTCGTGGTCGTCGGCGGTCTCGGCCAGATCAAGGGCACCGTCATCGCGGCCTTCGCGCTGGGCTTTTTGAACTCGTTCATCGAGTACAGCACGACCGCGTCGCTGGCCAAGGTGGTCGTTTTCGTGATCATCGTGGTCTTCCTACAGGTCCGCCCGCAGGGCCTGTTCACCGTTCGGACAAGGAGTCTGGCGTGAGGCACATCCTGGGCCGCTGGCAGACGTGGGCTGGATTCGGCGTCGCGGCGGTCTTGCTGTTCGCGGTGGCCCCTGCCGTGCTGTCCGATTTTCGGCTCGGTCTACTCGGCAAGTTCCTGTGCTTCGCGATCGTCGCCGTCGGCATCGGACTGGCATGGGGCCGCGGCGGCATGCTGGTGCTGGGTCAAGGCGTCTTCTTCGGGCTCGGCGGCTACATGATGGGCATGCACCTGAAGATCGCCGACGCACAGCTGCGCGGCACCAGCGTGCCGGACTTCATGCAGATCGCCGGCGTGCGCGAACTGCCGTCGTACTGGGAACCGTTCGCCTCCCCCGCCTTCACGCTGTTGGCAATCGTGCTGGTGCCGACCGCGATCGCGGCGGCGCTCGGCCTCGGAGTGTTCAAGCGACGCGTCAAGGGTGCCTACTTCGCGATCCTGTCGCAGGCGCTGGCCGCGGCGCTGGCGATCCTGTTGGTCGGGCAGACCGGACTCGGCGGCAGCAACGGGCTGACCAATTTCCGCACCTTCTTCGGGTTCGCGCTCAACGACCCGGTGAACAAGCGGATGCTGTACTTCATCGCCGCGGGGGTCCTGTTGGGGGTCGTCGCGGTGGTGCGCCAGCTGATGTACAGCCGCTACGGCGAACTGCTCGTCGCGGTGCGGGATGGCGAGGAACGGGTGCGGTTCCTCGGTTACGACCCGGCCAACATCAAGGTGGTCGCCTACACCGCGGCCGCGTTGTTCGCGAGCATCGCCGGTGCGCTGTTTGCACCGATCGTCGGCTTCATGGCGCCCTCGCAGGTCGGCATTCTGCCGTCGATCGTCTTCCTGATCGGCGTCGCGATCGGCGGACGCACCACGTTGTTGGGTCCCGTACTCGGCGCCGTCGGGGTCGCGTGGGCGCAAACGCTGTTCTCCGAACGCTTTCCGTCGGAGTGGACGTACGCCCAGGGTCTGCTGTTCATCGTCGTCGTCGGCTTCTTCCCGGCCGGTTTCGCGGGGCTGGGGGCGCTGGTCAAGCGGTGGCGCGAACGCAGACCCAAGCCGCCGCCCGAGCCCGAAGAGCAGGCGGCCACAGTCGATCCCGATCCGGACGCCGAGAAGGTGGGGGCATCGACGTGACGAGTTCCGAGACAGCAGCCGCCCCGGTCGCAGGTGGCAACGTCGGCATGGGCACCGAGTATCTCGAGGTGCGCGGGCTGACGGTCGACTTCGACGGATTCAAGGCGGTCAGCGACGTCGACCTGACCCTGTTCCAGGGCGACCTGAGGTTCCTGATCGGACCCAACGGTGCAGGCAAGACCACAGTGATCGACGCGATCACCGGTCTGGTGAGTGCGACCGGGTCGGTGAACAAGTCCGGTGTGGAACTGCTCGGCAAGAAGGTGCATCGAATCGCCAGGCACGGCGTCGGGCGTACGTTTCAGACCGCCAGCGTCTTCGAACAACTCACCGTGCTGCAGAACCTCGACATCGCTGCGGGCGCGGGCCGCTCGGCGTGGACGCTGTTGCGTCGTCGCAGGGGTGTGTCGCCTGCCATCGAGGAAGCGCTCGACACGATCGGCCTGACTGAACTGGCCGACAAGCCCGCAGGCATCCTCGCCCACGGCCAGAAGCAGTGGCTGGAGATCGGCATGCTGCTGGTGCAGAACGCCGATGTGCTGCTGCTGGATGAACCGGTGGCGGGCATGAGCCACGAAGAACGCGAGGAAACCGGAAACCTGCTGCGCCGCATCGGCGGTGAACGCACCGTCGTTGTCGTCGAACACGACATGGACTTCATGCGCGCGTTCGCGACGTCGGTGACTGTGCTGGCCCGCGGGCAGGTCATCGCGGCGGGATCGGTGGCCGAGGTGCAGGCAAACCCGAAGGTGCAGGAGGTCTATCTGGGCACCGCCGCGGCCGGAGCAGACGGCATTCCGAATGAACTGATCGAGGAGACCCCCTGATGCTCCAGCTCGTCGATGTCCGCGCCGGATACGGCCGTTCCGAGGTCATCCACGGGGTGAGTCTCGAGGTGCCGTCGGACGGGGTCGCGGCCGTCATGGGCCACAACGGCGCGGGTAAGACCACGCTGCTGCGTGCCGCGGTCGGCCTGCTCAAGTGCAGTGCCGGGAAGGTGCTGTTCGATGGGGACGACATCACCAAACTCCGGCCGAGCGCACGGGTGGCGCGCGGTCTGGCCTACGTTCCGCAGGGCCAGCAGTCGTTCGGGCAGTTGACCACCGCGGAGAACCTTCAGGTCGTCGCCGACGGCCGCAAGAACGGCAGGCGGCTGATCGACGAGCAGCTCGACTTGTTCCCCGCCCTGAAGGAGTTGCTGACCAGGCGAGCCGGTCTGCTGTCGGGTGGACAGCGCCAGCAGCTGGCGATCGCCCGCGCGCTGATCACCTCGCCCAGATGTCTGATCCTTGATGAGCCGACCGAGGGTATCCAGCCGTCGGTGGTGGCCGAGATCGAGTCCGCGATCACGGGTCTTACCAACCGCGGCGACCTCGGTGTCCTGCTCGTCGAGCAGCACATCGGCTTCGCGCTGGAATCGGCGCAGCGCTACTACATCCTCGAAGCCGGTCGCGTCACCTCCAGCGGTACCGGCGGCTCGGCCTCGGAGGCAGACGTCCGCGCTGCGATGGCGATCTAGGATCTACAGCCGGGCGCCCTGCCACGTCGCCAGACAGCCACCGCCGGCGAGCGCCAACGGAACCCCCGCGGTGTCGACATCGCTTTCGGGATAGTGCAATTCGCTGATACACGCCAGCGGAGCGCCGAGTTCGTCGTCGGCCACCGATCCCGCGCCGAGTTCGACACGGTGCCGCAGCAATGGCGCGTCGTCGGCGTCGGCGCACAGGGATCCGGACCAGAAGCCCTGCCGTTCATCGGATCTGCCGATCTGAATCCGTTCGCGAAGCCGCACCCGGCCCTGCCCGTGCAGTTCCAGTCGCGTCGATGTGAAGTGCCGTGAGTTGGCGGCCACCACCGTGGGTTGCGGGTCGACGTCGAGATCCCCACCCACCTCCATCTCCCAGAACGCGTGCGATTCCGGCGTATTCGCGCCCGGCAGGGCCACGGTCGCCGCGACGCTGCGCAGCCGCAGTCGCGCACCGGGTTCGACGATCACCCGGATGTGGATCGCATCGCCGCCAAGCGGAGTGGCCACCGACGACACCAGGTGCACGGTGTCGGGTTCGGTGCGGCGCCCAGCCAATCCCCCCGAGCACTCGATGCGCGCAGGCCGGTCAGGGCAGGCGACGATGAGAATGTCGGACCGCACTAGACCGGTACCCTCAGCTGTTCGCGGACCCACGCCAACACCGCGTCTGCGGTGGGGTCGGCGGTCAAGGAGATGAGCACGAACGGCCTTTCGCCACGCACGGCGCCCGCGTCGCGGCGCATCACGTCGAGATCGGCGCCGACCATCGGGGCCAGGTCGGTCTTGTTGATCACCAACAGATCCGAGTACGTCACCCCTGGTCCGCCCTTGCGGGGCACCTTGTCCCCGCCCGCGACGTCGATGACGAAGATCTGTGCGTCCACCAGACCCGAGGAGAACGTCGCTGTGAGGTTGTCTCCCCCGGATTCGACCAGAATGAGGTCCAGCCTGTCGTTACCGTCGATGAGGTCGTCGATGGCGTCGAGGTTGGCCGTGATGTCGTCGCGGATTGCGGTGTGCGGGCAGCCGCCGGTCTGCACTGCGGTGATCCTCTCGTCGGGCAGCACGGCGTGCTTGCGCAGGAAGTCGGCATCCTCGGTGGTGTAGATGTCGTTGGTCAGTACGGCCAGCGACAGCTCGTCGCGCAGCTGGCGGCACAAGGCCGCCACGAGCGCCGTCTTACCCGAGCCGACCGGCCCACCGACGCCGATGCGTAGCGGCTCTCCTGCTTGGCGTGGCCGCCTCGGGCGTTCGGGGTGAACGTGCGGCTCGCCGTCAATGAAATGTGGTGGCATCGGGCGCCTTTCAGGAAACGAACAGGGGTTGGTCGCGTTCGCTGTGCCGTTGGGCCAGCACGTCGAGAAGCGGATCGGACAGATCTGCCAGTTCCTTGCCGGCCTCGGCCGCGGTCTGTGCGCACAGCGCGGACAGCTCGAAGGTCAGCGCTGCGACGTCACCGGGGTCGAGCGCCAGCAGTCGCTGCGCCGCCGTGGCCGAACCTGTCATCGTCGTGTAGACGACCGACAGCGCGGTCTGTTCGGGATCCAGAGCGCCGGCGGCGCCGACCGCGCCCGCCGCCACCGAAAGATGAGGTGTCACACCCACCACCTGCCAGTCGCGATCCGGCCAGACGCGCCGCGCGAGCCGGACCAGACCTCTGCCCTGCGCTCGTGACGCCTGCCGGGCAGCGGGAGCCGGTGTGCGCGCGTCGGTTTCACGGTCGGCGTCGGTGACTGACAAGCTGCCGACGTGCACGGCGACCGCCACCGACGCGGTCACCAGCCCATGCGTGCGAATCCGTCGGCGCAGGAACGCGCGCAGCGTGGCAATGTCGCCAACAAGCCCGCTGGTCACGGCCTCCTCGATACCACCGGAGTGGACATGCCCACCGGTGGGCAGGCGCGAGTCGGCCAGTGTCAACAGGGTGGCGAGGTTGGTCATCAAAACAGGAAATACCTTTGCGCCATCGGTAATTCGGTTGCCGGTTGCTCCTGCCACACGTCTCCGTCGATGCGGACGGTGAACGTGTCGGGGTCCACTTCGATGTGTGGAAGCGCGTCGTTGAGCGGCATGTCGGCCTTGCCGACCGCGCGGACGTCGTTGACGGCTACCAGGCGGCGGTTCACCGCTAGCCGATCGGCGAGCCCGTCGTCGACGGCCTGCGGGGCAACGAAATGCACCGACGTCGCCGCGGCAGCTGGCGCCGCGGCGCCGAACATCGGCCGCGGAAGCACCGGCTGAGGCGTCGGGATCGACGCGTTCGCATCACCCATCGCGGCCCACGCGATCATGCCGCCCTTGAGCACGGCGTGCGGGCGAACCCCGAAGAAGGCCGGCTCCCACAGCACCAGATCGGCGAGCTTGCCGACCTCGACGGAACCGATCTCGTGGTCGAGACCATGCGCGATGGCCGGGCAGATGGTGTACTTCGCGACATAGCGCCTGGCGCGGTTGTTGTCTGCTCCGTCGTCACCGGGTAGCGCGCCGCGGCGCCGCTTCATCACGTGGGCGGTCTGCCAGGTGCGGATGACGACCTCGCCGATGCGGCCCATCGCCTGTGCGTCGCTGCCGATCATCGAGATCGCGCCGATGTCGTGCAGCAGATCCTCCGCGGCGATCGTGGATGGCCTGATCCGGCTTTCGGCGAACGCGAGATCTTCCGGGACGCTGGGATTCAGGTGGTGGCAGACCATCAACATGTCGAGGTGCTCGTCGAGTGTGTTGACGGTGTGCGGCCGCGTCGGGTTCGTCGAACTGGGCAGCACGTTGCCGTGCGACACCACGGTGATGATGTCGGGAGCATGGCCGCCGCCCGCACCCTCGGTGTGATAGGCGTGAATCGAGCGGTCCTTGACGGCGGCCAGCGTGTCCTCGACGAAGCCGGCCTCGTTGAGGGTGTCGGTGTGGATGTTCACCTGCACGCCCGCCGAGTCCGCGACGGTCAGGCAGGCGTCGATCGCGGCCGGTGTCGTGCCCCAGTCCTCATGAAGTTTGAAACCCGCTGCGCCGCCACGTAGTTGCTCCCACATCGCCTCGTGGGCAACGGTATTGCCCTTGCCGAGCAGCGCCACGTTCATCGGCCACGAGTCAAGCGACTCGAGGATGCGGGCCAGATGCCATGCGCCCGGCGTCACCGTGGTGGCTTTGCTGCCCTCCGCGGGCCCGGTGCCGCCGGCGACGATCGTGGTGATGCCGCCGCCGAGGGCCTCGGGCATGATCTGCGGACAGATCAAATGCACGTGGCAGTCGATTCCGCCTGCGGTGAGAATGCGACCGTTGCCCGCGATGATCTCGGTCGAGGGGCCGACCACCAGATCCGGGTGCACACCGGACATGATGTCGGGGTTACCCGCCTTGCCGATGCCGACGATGCGGCCGTCGCGAATGCCGATGTCGGCCTTGATGATTCCCCAGTAGTCGATGATCACCGCACCGGTGATCACGGTGTCGGGTGCGCCGTCGGCACGGCTGGCTCGGCCCTGCCCCATCGACTCGCGCAGCACCTTCCCGCCGCCGAACACCGCCTCGTCGCCCGCGAGGGCCGGTCCGCCGCAGCGGTCCTCGGTGATTTCGACGAACAGATCCGTGTCGGCCAGTCGGATCCGGTCACCGGTGGTGGGACCGAACAGGGCCGCATACCGTGGCCGCGACAACTCGGTCACGGCGCGTCCAGTCGGCCTGGCGGTTGCAGGGTCAACCCGTGAACCTCGCGCGTACCGCCGAGTGGGACCAGGGAAACACGTTGGGCAACACCGGGTTCAAAACGCACCGCGGTACCTGCCGGAATGTCGAGGCGGTGGCCGTGTGCAGCGGGCGCGGTCGAACTCCAGTGCGGCGTTGGCCTGCGGCAGGTGGACGTGACTGCCGACCTGGACGGGGCGGTCGCCGGTGTTGACGACATCCAGCATTCAGCCGTTGCTGCGTCCGCATTGATCTCGATATCGCCTTCTGCCGTAGACGATTTCGCCGGGGGCCCAGGTCATGGGATCGGATGGTGGACGGTGACGAGCTTGGTGCCGTCCGGGAACGTCGCCTCGACCTGGACGTCGTGGAGCATCTCCGGCATCCCGACCATGACGTCGTCGCGGCCGAGGACCTCACGGCCACTGGCCATCAATTCCGCGACGGTGCGTCCGTCACGTGCGCCCTCGAGTAGATGGTCGGTGATCACCGCGATCGCCTCGGGATGGTTGAGCTTAGGCCGCGGGCCTGACGACGGCGCGCGAGTTCGGCGGCGTACGAGAGCAGCAGCCGATCCTGTTCGTGCGGGGTCAGGAGCATAGAGCGCGATACTGCCACGCCGCGCCGGACTCAGCAGCGCAGGAAATATGCCTGTTACTCGGGCGGAATATTTTGCAAACGAACCTGGCCGCGCGCGACCACTCGCTGGGTCTCGTCGGTGATGGTGATCAGCCACAGCTGCTGACGGCGACCGCGGTGGATCGGCGTGGAAACCGCCGTCACCGTGCCCGAGCGAGATGGCGCGCAGGAAGTCGGTGTTGTTGTTGACACCGACTACGTGGCCGCCGCCGTTCTCGTTGAGCCAGACCGCGCCCGAGACGCTGGCCAGGCCTTCGATGATCGAGCAGTACACACCGCCGTGCACGATGCCCCACGGCTGCAGCAGCTTGTCGTGGATCTGCAGTTGCGCTTTTCCGCCGTCCGGAGTCGAGCTCGATGTACTCGAGGCCCAATTCGGCATCGAATCCGGCACCGAGGCCTGGCGGCACGTTGTGAAGTCACGCAGATCTGTTTACACGTTGCGGACCGCCCGCGCCAGGTCGGCCCGAGGGTTATCGTCGGGCATGGCCAAGACATTGAAGGAACTCGTGGAAGCTGCCAACGCCGTCGTGCCTCGCATCACGCCGGCGCAGGCGCAGGGATGATCGCCAAGCGCGGCGAGAACGGGGTGCTCGTCGTCGACGTCCGGGACGCACCGGAAGTCCAGCAGACCGGCAAGGTGGCCGGAGCGGTCCACGTCCCGCGCGGGATGCTCGAGTTCCGGGCCGACACGGAATCCGCCTACCACGACAAGGGTTTCGCCAAGGACAAGCCGGTGATCTGTACTGCGCGGCCGGCGGCCGGGCGGCGATGGCCGGTCAGGCTCTCACGGAAATGGGTTACACCGAGGTCTACAACATGGGCGGGTTCAAGCGACTGGGCCGAAAGCGGCGGCGCGATCGACAAGCCGTACCGGAAAGCGCTGACAACGGACGGGCCCCGCACCTCGAGGTGCGGGGCCCGTCCTTCGCATGGACCGGGAGTCTCTGCAGCCCTCAGGACTCCGGCGCGGTCCGGTGGTTCTTTCTCGATTGCACAGCATAGGCAAGGCTGCCCTAATTTAAGCAAGACCTTCCCGCCCCAGCCGTACGGCCGCCTCCGCGTACCGGCAGGCCGAAGCCGAGCAGCGCATCGAGCACAGCCTGGCTGCGACGCATGCTGGTGATCTCGCTCGAGCCGGCCAGCAGCGGCACGTGCGTCGCCGCACTGACCACCGCGGCGCCCACGATGTGCCACATTGCCGCCAGTCGGGATCGCCTCGATCGCTGATCTCGGCGAGTCGCGACGAACAGCGGCTCGAGCGCGCGATGGCTGCGATGTGCGACCCAGGTCGTCAACGCGGCCTCGTTGGGCAGGGCGAACGATGCGGTCCCGAAGAGGGTTGCCCACTCCGGCCATCCTGCGGTGGCCGAAGAACGGATCGTCGGGCAGCGCCGCAGCGTCGGATCGACGACGCCGACCCAGTCGATCGCGCCTTCGGAATCCACGTGCACCCAGAGGTTCTCCAGCCCGGTGTCCCATGCGCGGCCTTCCAGCACGACAAGCGGAATCACGCGCCCGACGACGACGTGCGCGAGCGTGGCGGCCAACTGCTGGGTCGACCGCGGCGCGGCTGCCGGTGTCCTCGACGGCGAGGTCGAACATCGTGCTGCAGCCGGTCGGTCGTCAGCGCCTCGGCCAGCGGCCACCAGCGTCGCCGCGACAGGTCGCCCATCACCGCGACGCCATAGACCCGCGGGCATTCGGGACAGAGCTCGCGCAGCCGCCTGCTGGACTCGTGCAGGGGCAGCGGCCGCCTGATCGCCATGCTCGCGATAAGCGGGTCGTCGACCAGTACTGTCATGACACCTCCGATTGAGTTAGGTTAGCCTTACTATAGTCATCGTGATCATGGCGGCCAGAGCCCTGTGACTCGACTTCACAACGGCGGGAGATAAGGGCGTATGACCACTGCGGGAAACTGTTCACGGCGTGAGCGAGAGACCTGCTGCGCTGCGATCGATACGACGCACCGTAGTAAGCCCGTAGTACGCTTGATCCAGCCTCTAGGAGATGAACGAACACATGGCCAAGATGACGCGACTCGGGGAACTTGAACGCGCGGTGATGGACCATCTGTGGTCCGCGCGGGAGCCCCAGACGGTGCGCCAGGTCCACGAGGCACTATCGGCGCGCCGCGACCTGGCCTACACGACGATCATGACCGTGCTGCAGCGGCTCGCGAAGAAGAACCTCGTCGTGCAGCACCGCGACGACCGCGCACACCGGTACGCCCCCATGCACGGCCGCGACGAGCTGGTCGCCGGGCCTGATGGTCGATGCGCTCGACCAGGCCGCCGACTCCGGCAGCCGCGAGGCGGCTCTCGTCCATTTCGTCGAGCGCGTCGGCGCGGACGAAGCCGCCGCGTTGCGTCGCGCGCTGGCCGAGCTGGAGAGCAAGCATCAAATAGCTCCGCCCGCTAGCGATCCGGGTACCGGCTGAGGGAGACTTACAGCGTGTCCGCGCTGGCCTTCACCGTCATGGCGCTGGTCCTGTCGGGGCCGGTGCCGGCGATGCTGGCGCGGGCAACGTGGCCGATGCGGGCGCCGCGTGCCGCAATCGTGTTGTGGCAGTCCATCGCGCTTGCCGCCGTGCTGTCGGCGTTTTCGGCCGGAATCGCCATCGCCAGCAGGCTGTTCGCGCCTAGGTCCCGACGGCGCGCCGACCGCGCGCATCGCCAGTGAGATCGGCGTGCTGGGCTGGCCGCTGTGGATCGCCTACGTCGCGGTCTTCGCCCTGACACTGGTCATCGGTGCCCGGCTGGGCGTCGCGGTGGTGCAGGTGGCGATCGCCACGCGGCGCAGACGGGCGCACCACCGCATGGTCGTCGACCTGGTGGGCAAGTCGCAGAAGTGGGCCACGCGAATGGGCCCACGCGCATGGGCCCACGCGCAAGCTGGGGACTGGGGACCGGGATGCTGCGGATTCTCGACGTCGCCGAGCCACTGGCCTACTGCCTGCCCGGTGTGCGCAGCCGGGTGGTCGTCAGCGAGGGCACGCTGAGCACCTTGGCCGACAACGAGATCGCCGCAATCCTGTCCCACGAGCGTGCGCACCTGCGTGCGCGCCACGACCTCGTTCTTGAAATGTTCACCGCGGTGCATGCGGCGTTCCCGCGGTTCGTGCGCAGCGCCAGCGCGCTCGACGCCGTGCGGCTGCTCATAGAGATGCTCGCCGACGACGCGGCCGTCCGCGCCGCAGGCCCCACTCCCCTCGCCCGTGCCCTGGTCGCGTGCGCCGCCGGTCGCACCCCGTCGGGCGCGCTGGCAGCCGGCGGCCCGACCACGGTGATCCGGGTGCGCCGCCTGGGCGGGCGAGGCAACAGCCTGCTGGTGGCGGCCGCTGCGTATCTGGCCGCGGCAGCAGTGCTTGTGGTGCCGACCATCGCGGTGGTCGTGCCGTGGCTGACTGAACTGCACCGGCTGTTCATCGCGTAGGCGTTTCCTCGCAGTAGAGAGCCGTTGCAGTACAACGACAACGAAAGGCCGCCCGAATGAGCTCGTCCGAAACCACGCCTCTGACGCCGACGGCACCGCTCAGATCGGGGTCACCGGCCTGGCCGTGATGGGGTCGAACATCGCGCGCAACTTCGCCCACCACGGGTACACCGTCGCGCTGCACAACCGTTCCGTCGCCAAGACCGATGCGCTGCTTGACCGAGCACGGGTCGGAGGGCAAGTTCGTCCGCAGCGAGACCATCCCGGAATTCCTTGCCGCCCTTGAGAAGCCGCGTCGGGTCCTGATCATGGTCAAGGCGGGCGACCCGACGGACGCCGTCATCAACGAGCTCGCCGACGCGATGGAAGAAGGCGACATCATCATCGACGGCGGCAACGCGCTCTACACCGACACCATTCGCCGCGAGAAGGCGATGCGTGAGCGCGGGCCTGCACTTCGTCGGCGCCGGCATCTCCGGCGGCGAGGAGGGCGCGCTCAACGGCCCGTCGATCATGCCCGGCGGGCCCGCCGAGTCGTACAAGTCGCTCGGCCCGCTGCTCGAGGAGATCTCGGCGCACGTCGACGGCGTGCCGTGCTGCACGCACATCGGGCCCGACGGCGCCGGGCACTTCGTGAAGATGGTGCACAACGGCATCGAGTACTCCGACATGCAGCTGATCGGCGAGGCCTACCAGCTGCTGCGCGACGGGCTCGGCAAGTCCGCTCCCGAGATCGCCGACGTGTTCGCCGAGTGGAACAAGGGCGACCTGGACAGCTACCTCATCGAGATCACCGCCGAGGTGCTGCGCCAGAACGACGCCAAGACCGGCAAGCCGCTCGTCGACATCATCCTCGACGAGGCCGAGCAGAAGGGCACCGGCCGCTGGACGGTGAAGTCCGCGCTCGACCTCGGTGTGCCGGTCACCGGCATCGCCGAGGCGGTGTTCGCCCGCGCGCTGTCGGGTTCGGTCGCCCAGCGCAAGGCGACCACCGGCTTGGCGTCGGGCGACCTCGGCGAAAAGCCCAGCGACGCAGCGCAAGTTCACCGAAGACGTTCGCCAGGCGCTGTACGCGTCGAAGATCATCGCCTACGCGCAGGGCTTCAACCAGATCCAGGCGGGCAGCGCCGAATACGACTGGGGCATCACGCCAGGCGACCTGGCCACGATCTGGCGCGGCGGCTGCATCATCCGGGCGAAGTTCCTCAACCGGATCAAGGAGGCGTTCGACGAGGACGCCGACCTGCCGACACTGATCGTCGCGCCGTACTTCCGCAGCGCGATCGAGGCGGCGATCGACAGCTGGCGGCGCGTCGTCGTCACCGCCACCAACTCGGCATTCCGATCCCCGGTTTCAGCTCGGCGCTGTCCTACTACGACGCGCTGCGCACCGAGCGGCTGCCGGCGGCGTTGACCCAGGGGCTGCGCGACTTCTTCGGCGCGCACACCTACGGCCGCATCGATGCCGATCCCGAGAAGCGGTTCCACACGCTGTGGAGCGGTGATCGCACAGCGAGGTGTCTGCGTAGGGCGCGCAGCTGCGACGGCGAGGAGGAACCGACGCCGGGCCTAAAATCGACAGTGACATGCGATTCCTCGAAGGCCATCGGCCCGCCATACGACCTGACCTACAACGACGTCTTCATCGTTCCCGGACGCTCGGATGTCCCGTCGCGCATGGACGTCGACCTTGCGACGACTGACGGATCGGGCACCACCATCCCGGTGGTGGTGGCGAACATGACTGCGGTCGCGGGACGGCGGATGGCCGAGACGATCGCCCGTCGCGGCGGCATTGTCGTTCTTCCGCAGGATCTTCCGATATCGGCGGTCCAGCAGACGGTCGACTTCGTCAAGAGTCGCGATCTGGTGGTGGACACGCCGGTGACGCTGACGCCCGACGATTCGGTGTCGGACGCGATGGCGCTGATTCACAAGCGGGCACACGGCGCCGCGGTGGTGGTGTTCGAGGGGCGGCCCATCGGACTGGTCACCGAGGCCCACTGCGTCGGGGTCGACCGTTTCACCCGCGTCCGTGACGTCGCGGTCTCCGATTTCGTCACCGCACCGGTGGGCACCGACCCGCGAAAGGTGTTCGACCTGCTCGAACACTCGCCGATCGACGTCGCGGTGATGACCGACGCCGACGGCACGCTGGCCGGCGTGCTCACCCGCACGGGCGCGATCAGGGCGGGCATCTACTCACCCGCGGTCGACGCGAAGGGTCGGTTGCGCATCGCCGCCGCGGTCGGCATCAACGGCGACGTCGGCGCCAAGGCGCGCAGCGCTGGCCGAGGCGGGCGTCGACCTGCTGGTGATCGACACCGCGCACGGCCATCAGGTCAAGATGCTCGACGCGATCAAGTCGGTGTCGTCGCTCGACCTCGGGCTGCCGGTGGCCGCGGGCAACGTGGTGTCGGCCGAAGGCACTCGCGACCTGATCAACGCGGGTGCCTCGATCGTGAAGGTCGGCGTCGGCCCCGGCGCGATGTGCACCACCCGCATGATGACCGGCGTCGGCAGGCCGCAGTTCTCCGCAGTGGTCGAATGTGCCGCCGCTGCAAAGCAACTCGGCGGGCACGTGTGGGCGGACGGCGGTGTTCGCCATCCCCGTGACGTCGCGCTTGCGCTGGCGGCCGGGGCGTCCAACGTGATGATCGGCTCATGGTTCGCAGGAACCTACGAGTCGCCGGGCGATCTGATGCGCGACCGCGAGGACCAGCCGTACAAGGAGAGCTACGGCATGGCGTCCAAACGGGCTGTCGCCGCCCGCACCGCGGGCGACAGCGCGTTCGACCAAGCCCGCAAGGCGCTGTTCGAGGAGGGCATCTCGACGTCGCGGATGGGGCTGGACCCGTCGCGAGGCGGCGTCGAGGACCTGCTCGACCACATCACCTCGGGCGTGCGCAGCACGTGCACCTACGTCGGTGCGACCACCCTGGCCGAGCTGCACGACAAGGCGGTGCTCGGCGTGCAGTCCGCGGCCGGTTTCGCCGAAGGCCATCCGCTGCCCACCGGTTGGTGAGTCCGCCGGCCGCGGCGTGACCGGCTACCATGGGTTTCTCTGCATGCGCCTATTCGAAAGGGACCCCGTGCCGCAGGCACCCGTCGAGGTGGACTGGGTATGTCGGCCGAGCGACCCGCCCACGAGCCCTCCGACGCCGAGCCCTCCACTAGTCAGCCGGGCGGCAGGCCCGGCGCACCCGTGTGAGGATCGCGATGAGTGGCCTGTACACCGTGCTGGCGGTGCTGGCCTTCCTGCTACTCACCGCCGGTACTGCGGTGTTCGTCTCTGCCGAGTTCTCGCTGACCGCGTTGGAGCGCAGCACCGTCGACGCGAACGCCCGCAGCGGAGGCCGCCGCGACCACATGATTCAACGTGCCCACCGCACGCTGTCGTTCCAGCTCTCGGGCGCCCAGGTGGGCATCTCGATCACCACCTTGATCACCGGCTATCTGGCCGAGCCGTTGGTGGCGCACCTCCTGGAGCCGGTGTTCGAGGCGACGTCACTGCGCCGCGACGTCGCCAGCGGGCTGGCGCTGGCGCTGGCGCTGCTGATCGCCACCTCGGTCTCGATGGTGTTGGGCGAGCTCGTGCCGCAGTATCTAGCCGTGGCGAAGCCGCTGCCCACGGCGCGTGCGGTGGCCGGACCGCAGGTGCTCTTCTCGATGCTGTTCACGCCGTTGATCCACCTGACCAACGGAACCGCGAACTGGATTCTGCGCAGGCTCGGGATCGAGCCCGCCGAGGAGCTGCGTTCGGCCACGATCGCCGCAGGAACTCGGATCGCTGGTGCGCAATTCCGCCCGCCGCGGCGCACTGGATCCCGTCACCGCGACGCTGGTGGACCGGTCGCTGCAATTCGGCTCGCGAACGGCCGAGGAGCTGATGACCCCCCGGACGGAGATCGTGGCGCTGCAGATCGACGACACCGTCACCGACCTCGTGGACGCGGCGATCAAGACCGGTTACTCGCGCTTCCCGATCGTGGAAGGCGACCTCGACGAGACCTTCGGCATCATCCACGTCAAACAGGTCTTCGAAGTGCCGCCGCAAGACCGCAAGACAACCCGGCTGGCCACGCTGGCGCAGCCCGTCGCCAAGGTGCCGTCGACACTGGACGGCGACGACGTGATGGCCCAGCTGCGCGCGAACGGCCTGCAGACCGCGTTGGTGGTCGACGAATACGGCGGCACCGCGGGCATGGTGACGGTCGAGGACGTCATCGAAGAGATCGTCGGCGACATTCGCGACGAACACGACGAGACCACCGCCGATGTCGTTCAGGCCGGACAGCGGCTGGCACGTCTCGGGTCTGCTGCGCATCGACGAGGTGGCCGAAGGCACCGGATTCCGCGCCCCCGAGGGCGAATACGAAACCATCGGTGGTCTGGTGATGCAGGAGCTGGGGCACATCCCCGAGGAGGGCGAGTCGGTCGAGCTGCGCGCATTCGACACCGACGTCCCGCTCGAGGACCCGGTGCGCTGGCTGGCCACCGTGGTGCGGATGGACGGCCGCCGAATCGATCAGCTGGAGTTGACGAAGCTGGGCCGGCGCGGCGGCGGAGAGGAGGTCTCCGATGGGTGACATCCTCGGCGTGGTCCTCACCTTGGTGCTCCTGGGCGCTCAACGCCTTCTTCGTCGGCGCCGAATTCGCGTTGATCTCGGCGCGCCGCGACCGGCTGGAAGCCCTTGCCGAACAAGGCAAGCGCAGTGCGGTGGCGGTGATCAGAGCGGGCGAGAACCTGCCGTTGATGTTGGCGGGCGCCCAATTGGGCATTACCGTGTGTTCGATTCTCCTCGGTCGGGTGGGCGAACCCGCGGTGGCGCATCTGCTGGAGAAGCCGTTCGACCTCGTAGGCATCCCCGACAGCGTGCTGCACACGGTTTCGTTCGTCATCGCGATCACGATCGTGGTCGTGCTGCATGTGCTGCTCGGCGAGATGGTTCCGAAGAACATCGCGCTCGCCGGGCCGGAGTCGTCGGCCATGCTGCTCGTGCCGCCGTACCTGTTCTGGGTGCGCGTCGCGCGGCCCGTCATCGCCGTCTACAACTGGTGCGCCCACGTGATCCTGCGCGCCCTCGGCGTCGAGGCCAGAACGGAACTGGAGAACACAGTTTCCAGCGTCGAGCTCTCCGAGATGATCGCCGAATCCCTCCACGAGGGGCTGCTGGACCCCGAGGAGCACAACCGGCTATCCCGGGCTCTGCGCATCCGCAACCGCGTCGTCGGCGATGTCGCGGTGCCGCTGAGCGAAGTGCACGCCGTCGAGGCCGCGGGCGAAGGCTCCGGCCCGACGGTGGCAGCGATCCAGCACGCGCTGGCCGAGACGGGTTACTCCCGCTTCCCGGTCGCCGAGTCCTCGGGCCAGTTCATCGGCTACGTCCACATCAAGGACGTGCTGCCACTCGTCGACGACCCGGATGCCGTGGTCGACCTGGCAATGGTGCGTTCGCTGCCCCAGGTGCCGGCGTCGATGCCGTTGCCCGATGCGTTGTCGCGACTGCGCCGCAACAACAGCCACCTCGCGCTGGTCACCGGACCCGATGCCAAGGTGTCGGCGATGGTGGCGCTGGAAGACCTCGTCGAGGACCTCGTGGGTGCGGTTCGCGATCGGACCCACCGTGTCTGATGTCGCGCACCACGCGAGGTGCCTGCGGTCGTGCTCGACTGAGTCCGACTGGGCCACCCGGGAGCGGATGCACCGCAAGCGGGCGGACGGGTTTCTGCGCGCGCACCGCGTGGTCGCGGGGTACGCCGCATCCGGTCTGGGACTTCCTGTTCACCTACTACAGCCTGCGTCCGCGACAGCTGAGGCCTGGCATCCGGGGTTCGGAGTGGCGCTCGCCGGTGCAGGCGGCGCGCGGCGCTACCTCGGCCGCAGCGGCTACGCCGCACCGGCGCGCGGTGTGACGGTGAGCCGCGAATACCTGCTGCGCGGGTCGACACCGTGCGGCTTCATCGCCGGACTGCTGCGGGCGACGGCGTCTCGCCCGGCGCGGCTGAACTGCTTCGGCCTTCACGAGTGGGCGATGGTGTATCGGGCCCGAACGAAGTGCGACACGACCAGGTGCCGCTGCGGCTCGGTGCGGCGGCGACGGACGCCGTCGTCGAGTCGATGCCGTTGCGCTGCAGCCACTTCGACGCCTTCCGCTTCTTCACCGAGCCGGCGATCGACCGCAACGCCGAGCGGCTCACCCGCGACCGTCAGATCGACCCCGAGCAGCCGGGCTGCCTGCACGCCGCGATGGACTGTTACAAGTGGGCGTTCAAGCTCGGGCCGCTGGTGAGTCCGAGCTGGTGATGGACTGTCTGGAGCTGGCGGCCGACGCCCGTGAACTCGACATGCGGGCCAGCCCCTATGATCTCCGCGACTACGGATTCGACCCGATCGCGATCGAGACGCCGGCCGGTCGTGCCGAATACGTCCGGGTCCAGCAGCGCATTGCGAACGGGCCGTGCCGCTTGCGGGCCAGCCTCGGCCGACCGGTGTGACCTGCTGCTCGCGCCGCGGCTAACGCAAGGTCTGGCGAATAGGCCCAGTTACCCGCGGGTAAGCTGGTCGACGGCTCAAGGGAGGAAACATGACCGATCGCGTGAAGGTGGGAAACCTGCGCGTGGCCCAAGTGCTGTACGACTTCATCAACAACGAGGCGCTGCCGGGTACCGATATCGACCCTGACACGTTCTGGTCGGGCGTAGACAAGGTCGTCGCCGACCTGACGCCGAAGAACGAGGACCTGCTGGCCCACCGCGACGACTTGCAGGCGCGCATCGACAAGTGGCACCGCCAGCGCGTCATCGAGCCGATCGACCCCGAGGCCTACAAGCAGTTCCTCACCGAGATCGGCTACCTGCAGCCCGAGCCCGACGACTTCACCATCACCACCGCGGGCGTCGACGACGAGATCACGACCACCGCCGGCCCTCAGCTGGTGGTGCCGATTCTCAACGCGCGGTTCGCGCTCAACGCCGCGAACGCCCGCTGGGGTTCGCTGTACGACGCGCTGTACGGCACCGACGTGATCAGCGAGGACGACGGCGCCGAGAAGGGCGACCGGGCTACGACGGTGGATACAACACGGTGCGCGGCGACAAGGTCATCGCGTACGCCCGGCGGTTCCTCGACGGCGCGATGCCGCTGGCCTCCGGGTCGTGGAGCGACGCGACGGGGATCAAGATCGACGACGGTCGACTCGTCGTGATCGTTGGGCGACGGCCTGTCGGCCGGGCTGGCGACGCCCGAGCAGTTCGTCGGCTACACCGGCGAACTCGGGCTCACCCAACTGGTCGGTGCTGCTGCGCAACCACGGCCTGCACATCGAGATCCTGATCGATCCCGACTCCCCGTCGGCTCCACCGACGCCGCGGGCATCAAGGACGTCGTGCTGGAGTCGGCGATCACCACGATCATGGACTTCGAGGACTCGGTGGCTGCTGTCGACGCCGACGACAAGGTGCTCGGGTACCGCAACTGGCTCGGTCTCAACCGCGGCGACCTGAGCGAAGAGGTCAGCAAGGGCGGCAAGACCTTCACCCGCGTGCTCAACGAGGACCGCACCTACACCGACCAACCGGACGGCGGGCCCGGTGAACTCACCCTGCCCGGCCGCAGTCTGCTGTTCGTCCGCAACGTCGGTCACCTGATGACCAACGACGCGATCGTCTTCGACATGACGGCCGACGGCAACGAGGTGCCCGAAGGCATCCAGGACGCGCTCTTCACCAGCCTGATCGCGATCCACGGCTTGAAGGCCGACGACAAGAACGGCGCCGAAGGTCAACAGCCGCACCGGCTCGGTCTACATCGTGAAGCCGAAGATGCACGGCCCCGACGAGGTCGCGTTCACCTGCGAGCTGTTCAGCCGGGTCGAGGACGTGCTCGGGCTGCCGCAGAACACCCTCAAGGTCGGCATCATGGACGAGGAGCGGCGCACCACGCTCAACCTCAAGGCCTGCATCAAGGCGGCCGCCGACCGGGTCGTGTTCATCAACACCGGCTTCCTGGACCGCACCGGCGACGAGATCCACACGTCGATGGAGGCCGGCCCGATGATCCGCAAGGGTGCGATGAAGGGCACCGAGTGGATCAAGGCCTACGAGGACCAGAACGTCGACATCGGGCTGGCGACCGGGTTCTCGGGCAAGGCCCAGATCGGCAAGGGCATGTGGGCGATGACCGAGCTGATGGCCGACATGGTCGAGCAGAAGATCGGCCAGCCCAAGGCCGGCGCCACCACGGCGTGGGTGCCGTCGCCGACCGCGGCCACCCTGCACGCGATGCACTACCACGAGGTCGACGTGTACGCGGTGCAGAAGGAGCTCGAAGGCAAGCGGCGCGACCACCATCGACCAGCTGCTGACGGTTCCGCTGGCCAAGGAGCTGGCGTGGGCGCCCGAGGAGATCCGCGAGGAGGTCGACAACAACTGCCAGTCGATCCTCGGCTACGTGGTGCGCTGGATCGACGCCGGCGTCGGCTGCTCGAAGGTGCCCGACATCCACGACGTCGCGCTGATGGAAGACCGTGCCACCCTGCGTATCTCCAGCCAACTGCTGGCGAACTGGTTGCGCCACGGCGTGATCACCGAAGAGGACGTCAAGGCGAGCCTGCGCCGGATGGCCGCCAAGGTCGACGAGCAGAACGCCAGACGGATCCGGAATTCCGGCCGATGGCACCCGATCCCGACGGCAGCATCGCGTTCCAGGCCGCGCAGGAGCTGATCCTGTCCGGCGGCGGCGCAGCCGAACGGCTACACCGAGCCGATCCTGCACCGCCGACGCCGCGAATTCAAGGCTGCAAACAACGGTGGTTGATCCGATGACCGGCGTCGCGAGCACGAGGGCGCCAGTGGGTAGGCATAGCGCTCCCGATCCCGACGAATCGGCGGGCGAAGAGCAGCTACGAGACTCGACGAATTCGGAGCCAGACCGAACGGTTCGGCATGCACGCCGGCGAAGACCGAGCCGGATGACCGGCCCGGTTTCGGCGAGCCCGCGCTACCGCCGAAGCGGACTATGCTGACGACGACGACGCCGATTACGACGAGGCGGACTACGACGAACCGGAGTACGACGGGACCGGCATGCGACGAACCCGGACGTCGCGCCGCGCCGGTGCGACCGCCCGCTGCCGCGGTCCGGGCCGCAGCACAGCGGCGAGTGGGACGGCGGCGAATGGACGGGCAGCCACCGCGCGGTGACCACCGGCAGGCGCGGCGTCAGCATCGGCGTCATCGCCGCGCTCGTCACGGTCGTCGTGGTGGTCGCCGCGGTCATCCTGTGGCGGTTCTTCGGCGACGCGCTGTCCAGTCGCAGCGACGTCGCGGCGGCCCGGTGCGTGGACGGCGAACTCGCCGTCGCGGTCGTCGCCGACCCGTCGATCGCCGACCAGATCCAGACACTGGCCGACACCTACAACAAGTCCGCGGCCCCGGTCGGTGACCGGTGCGTCAAGGTGGGGGTCAAGCCCGCCGACTCCGACCAGGTCGTCAACGGATTCATCGGCGCCTGGCCGGCCGAGCTCGGTGATCGCCCTGCGCTGTGGATTCCGGCCAGCTCGGTGTCCGAAGCGCGGCTGGAGGCCGCCGCGGGCGCGCAGACCGTCAGCGACAGCCGGTCGCTGGTCACCTCACCCGTCCTGCTCGCTGATTCGGCCGCAGCTCAAAGACGCACTGGCGCAGCAGAATTGGGGCACGCTGCCGTGGCTGCAGGCCAATCCCAGCGCGCTCGACGGGCTGAACCTGCCCGGCTGGGGTTCGCTGCGGCTGGCGTTGCCGCTCAGCGGCGACAGCGACGCGTCGTATCTGGCCGCCGAGGCGGTCGCGGCGGCGTCGGCACCGGCAGGCGCGCCGCCCACCGCGGGCACCGGCGCCGTCAACACGTTGATGGCCGGGCAGCCCAAGCTGGCCGACAACAAGGCGTCCACGGCGATGGATGCCCTGCTCGCCGGCGACCGATCCGGCGACCGCCCCGGTGCACGCCGTCGTCACCACCGAGCAGCAGCTGTTCCAGCGGGGCGCGTCGATCAAGGACGCGAAGAACGTTCTGGCGTCGTGGCTGCCGCCCGGCCCGACCGCGATGGCCGACTATCCGACGGTGCTGCTGTCCGGCAATTGGCTGTCGCAGGAGCAGGTGAGTGCGGCCAGCGAGTTCGCCCGGTTCATGCGCAAACCCGAACAGCTCGGCCGAGCTGGCCAAGGCCGGGTTCCGCACCCAGGGCGGCACAATGCCGCCGAGTGACGTCACGAGTTTCGCGCCCGTCTCGCACGCCGCTGTCGGTGGGCGACAGCGCGATGCGCGCGACGCTGGCCAACACGCTGACGGCGCCGGTCGGGTGCTCCAGCCGTGACGATCATGCTCGACCAGTCGATGCCCACCGACGAGGGCGGCAAGTCGCGGCTGGCCAATGTGGTCGCGGCGCTCGACGCGCGGCTGCGGGCCCTGCCGCCGAACTCGACGGTGGGGCTGTGGACATTCGACGGCGTCGAGGGTCGCTCCGAGGTGAGCACCGGCCCGCTGTCCGACCAGGTCGACGGCAAGCCGCGGTCGGACGCACTGACCGCGAAGCTGGACTCGCAGACCGCGTCGGGCGGCGGCGCGGTGTCCTTCACCACGCTGCGGATGCTCTATGACCAGCTGAAGGCGAATTACCGTGACGGCCAAAACAATTCGATTCTGGTGATCACCAGCGGCCCGCATACCGACCAGTCGCTGGACGGTCCCGGTCTGCAGCAGTACATTCGCGGTGCGTTCGACCCGGCGCGCCCGATCGCGGTGAACGTAATCGACTTCGGTTCCGATTCTGACCGCGCCACCTGGGAGGCGGTCGCCCAGGCCAGCGGCGGTAACTACCAGAACCTGACGAGTTCGGCGTCGCCGGAGCTGACGTCGGCGGTCGCGACGATGCTCGCCTAGTGCGACGCCGTCGACAGCAGGCTCAGCGCGGAACGGGTGAACACCTCCGGCACCTCCACCTGCGGGTAGTGCCCGACGCCCGGCAACTCGACGACGTCTGCGGCGGGCCGTAATTCGCGCAACCCGTCGAGCACGTTGGTGGTCGCGACCGGGTCGTCGAGCGCCCACAGGAAGCTCAGCGGCTTGGGCCAGTCACGCACGGCGCCGTGCCAGCGCGACGCATACCGTTCCCGCTCGTCGAGGTAGGAGATCAGCAGATGCGCGATGCGGTGCCCGTCGTTGTGCGACCACAGCGCCCACTGGGCGTCGCCCTCCTGCTCGGACAGCGGATGGTTGGTGCTGAACAGCCTGCCGAACTCGCGGACGAACGTCGACTTGCTGGACAGCCGCGCCAGGATCGGCCCGAGCGGGCTGCGGAGTAGCTTCTGCGCGGGGCGCAGGCTGGCGCGGTGCAGAATCACGCTGCCGTTGCCGATCACCGCGCGCTGCAGCTCGAATGGCAACTGCCCCTGCAGGTCCCGGGCCAGCAGTTCGGTGGCCACCGAGGTGCCCATGTCGTGCGCGATCAGCTCCACCGGACCCGATGTCGTCTCGGCGACCACCGTCGCCACGATGTCGGCCTGCTCGAACAGGCTGTAGCGGTGCGGCCGCGGCTTGTCCGACAGTCCGAAGCCGAGGAAGTCCAGCGTCAGCCACGCCCGCCCGCCCAGATGCGGCACGACCTCGCGGTAGTCGAACGAACTGGACGGGTAGCCGTGCAGCAGCAGGATCGTCGGCCCGTCGCCGGGCGCCGACCGGACGAAGACAGCGCCCGCGGCCGTCGGAAGAAGGTGGCCGCCGGCCTGCCATTCGAGCACCGTTGGTGGTAACACCCGAGCGACCCTAGTCGCCGAACGTCGGTGACCCGCACAGTTTTCGCGCTGAAGTGTGCATCAACCCGACATTCGCGCCGACCTGGCTTACGCGAACGCCTCCACCGGCGGGCACGAGCACACCAGGTTGCGGTCGCCGTAGGCGCCGTCGATGCGGCGCACCGGCGGCCACACCTTGGGTCGGAAGCCCTTGCCCAGCGGGTAGGCGGCCTGCTCGCGGGTGTAGGGGTGATCCCAGTCCTCCACCAGCAGGCATTCCGCGGTGTGCGGGGCGCCGCGAAGCGGGTTGTCGTCGACGGTCCACGTGCCCGCACCGACCTTGTCGATCTCCCCGCGGATCGCGATCATCGCGTCGCAGAACGCGTCGACCTCGGTCAGGCTCTCGCTTTCGGTCGGCTCCACCATCAGCGTGCCCGCCACCGGGAAACTCATCGTGGGTGCATGAAATCCGTAGTCGGCCAAGACGTTTTGCGACATCGTCGACGGTGACGCCGGTGTCCTTGGTGATGCCGCGCAGGTCGAGGATGCACTCGTGGGCGACCATGCCGTTCTCGCCCGTGTACAGCACCGGGTAGTACTCGTCGAGGCGGCGGGCGATGTAGTTGGCCGACGCGATCGCGGTCAGCGATGCCGCGCGCAGGCCGGCCGCGCCCATCATCCGGATGTAGGCCCAGGTGATCGGCAGGATCGACGCCGAACCGTACGGCGCCGCGGACACCGTGTGCTCGTCCGGCAATTCATCGGCCAGCGGGTGGCCGGGCAGGTAAGGGGCCAGATGCTCGCGCACCGCGACCGGGCCGACGCCGGGACCGCCGCCGCCGTGCGGGATGCAGAACGTCTTGTGCAGATTGAGGTGGCTGACGTCGCCGCCGAACCGGCCGGGCCGGGCGAGCCCCACCAGCGCGTTGAGATTGGCCCCGTCGACGTAGACCTGGCCGCCGACGTCGTGCACCGCCGCGCAGATGTCGGCGATGTCGTGCTCGTACACGCCGTGCGTGGACGGGTAGGTGATCATCAACGCCGACAACCGGTCCGCGTGTTCGGCCACCTTGGCCCGCAGATCGTCGAGGTCGACGTCGCCGTTGGCGCGGCAGGCCACGACGACGACACGCATCCCGACCAGCGCCGCCGACGCCGCGTTGGTGCCGTGCGCGCTCGACGGGATCAGGCACACGTCGCGGTCGGGCTGACCGCGCTCGGCGTGATACGCCTGGATCGCCAGCAGACCGGCGTACTCCCCCTGCGATCCCGCGTTCGGCTGCAGCGACACCGCGTCATAGCCGGTGATGCCGGTGAGCCAGGTCTCCAGATCGGCGATCAGCTTGCGCAGCCCCGGGGTGTCGGCCTCCGGCCCGAACGGATGCTGGCGGCGCGAACTCCGGCCAGGTGATCGGCTCCATCTCCGCGGCCGCGTTGAGCTTCATCGTGCACGATCCGAGCGGAATCATGCTGCGGTCCAACGCAATATCCTTGTCGGCCAGCGAGCGCAGATAACGCATCATCTCGGTTTCGGTGCGGTACCGCGTGAACGCGGGATGGGTCAGGAACTCCGAGGTCCTGGTCGCGATGTCGGCACGCACGCCGGATCGGCACTTCGTCGACCCCGAAGGCGCCTCGATCACCGCCGCGACGTGCTCGTCGGTGGTGGCCTCGTCGCACGAGACCGAGACGTGGTCGGCGTCGACGCGCCAGAGGTTGATGCCCTTGGCCTTGGCCGCCGCGATCACCTCGTCGGCGCGGCCGGGAACCTCGGCCAGCACGGTGTCGAAGAACGTGTCGTGCACCAGCGCGTCGCCCAGCGCGCCCGCGATCGTCTCCGCATGGGCGTGCACCCGCCGCGCGATCCCGACCAGGCCGTCGGCACCGTGATAGCTGGCATACATCGCGGCGATCACCGCGAGCAGCACCTGCGCGGTGCAGATGTTGCTGGTCGCCTTGTCGCGGCGGATGTGCTGCTCGCGGGTCTGCAGCGCCAGCCGGTACGCCGGCGCGCCGTCCGCGTCCTGCGACACGCCGACCAGGCGGCCGGGAAGCTGGCGGGCATGCTTGGCGTGCACCGCCAGATAGCCGGCGTGCGGCCCGCCGAAACCCATTGGCACACCGAATCTTTGGGTGGTGCCGAAGGCGACGTCGGCGCCGATCTCGCCGGGCGGGGTGATCAGCGTCAGCGCCAGCAGATCGGCGCCGACCGCGACCAGCGCGCCGCGCTCGTGCGCCTGAGGCGACCAGTCGGACCAGTCATTGACGCATCCGCTGGCGCCCGGCAACTGCGACGATCACCCCGAAGAAGTCGCCGTCCGGCAGGCCCTCGCGCAGGTCGGCGGTGACGATCTCGATGCCGAGCGGTTCGGCGCGGGTGGCCAGCACCGCGGCGGTCTGGCGGTAGACGTCGGCGTCGACCGCCAGCCGGTTCGACGGGCCCTTCACCGCGCGGTGCATCAGCGTCATCGCCTCGGCGGCGGCGGTGCCCTCGTCGAGCATCGAGGCGTTGGCGACCTCGAGGCCGGTCAGGTCGGCGACCATCGTCTGGAAGTTCAGCAGCGCCTCCAGGCGCCCCTGGCTGATCTCGGGCTGGTACGGCGTGTATGCGGTGTACCAGGCGGGGTTCTCAAGTATGTTGCGGCGCAACACCGGTGGCGTCAACGTGTCGAAGTAGCCCTGCCCGATCATCGAGACCGCGACGGTGTTCGAGTCGGCCATGCGCGCGCAGCTCGGCCAGCGCCTCGGTCTCGGTGGCGGCGGCGGGCAGCACCTCCAGGCCCGGTGCGATGCCGTCGGCCGACAGCGCGTCGAGGATGCCCGCGGGCAGCGCCTTGTCGGCGAGTTCGTCGAGAGAGTCCACGCCGATGGTCTTGAGCATGGTGGCGACGGCGTCGGCGTCCGGTCCGATGTGCCGGTCGGCGAAATCCGGTTGGTGGTGATCGAGCACGTGCACATCTCCCGGCGGGTAAGGGCAGAACCGCGTGGTTCCTCTCCCTCTGTCGTCGACCCGTTGCGGGCGCCTGAGAGATTCGGCGCTTCGCGAGACTCGCGAAAGCGCCTTTCCCCATGGGCGGGTAAGCACGGCGCTTACCGCTTTCCAGAGGCATCGGGGCTTCGCGCGGTCCGGGGTGCCTGAGAGGTTGACGGAGAGGTGTTGCTCCTTCGGCGTCCGTGGCTGGCTGTCACGGAACTCTCCCGCACAAAGGCGATGCGGCTGCCGATTCTACCGGCCCAGTACGTGCCGGCGCGCTATCAGCCGATCTTGCGGTCGCGGTGCTTGCGGCGGAGGCCAGCTCGTCCTCGGGCGCGGCGATCGATTCGCCGCCGTCGGCGCGCTCACCTGGGAAGTCGGCGATCGCGCCGGTCAGCTCCCGCATGGCGCCGGACACCGCGATACCGAACACGCCCTGGCCGCCCTGCAGCAGGTCCACTACTTCCTCGGCGGAGGTGCACTCGTAGACCGTGGTGCCGTCGGAGAACAGCGTGATGTTGGCCAGATCGCGGACCCCGCGCTGGCGCAGATGGTCGACCGCGACGCGGATGTTGTGCAGCGAGATGCCGGTGTCGAGCAGACGCTTGACGATCTTGAGGACCAGGATGTCCTTGAACGAGTACAGCCGCTGGCTGCCCGAACCGGCGGCGCTGCGGATGGACGGGCACGACGAGCGAGGTGCGGGCCCAGTAGTCCAGCTGGCGGTAGGTGATGCCGGCGATCTGGCATGCGCTGGGTCCGCGGTATCCGACGAGTTCGTCGGGGACCGAGTCGTCCGGGAAAAGGCCGGCCTGCACGGGTTCGCTGGGGGCCATCGGGTCCGACTCCGCGGGGCCGACTGCCAGAAGACAGATCCAGCTCCTCTTGACGTGGCGTGTCTCCCACTTTCGAATCCTCTCGCCGATCGAACCCGCGTCTGTGACCTGCGTGGGCGCACATTTGCCAAAGCTCGAGTGTGTCGAGCATACGCTTCCCGCCGGGCCTGCGACTGCCCATCAACCGGTCCAGCACTCAAAGTATGGCTGCCCAAATCGCAGTTGGGAGAAACCCGCGCCGCGTGTCGAGGCCGACGAGACGTTTCCGTGACAATCCGGCTGCACAGGGGCTAGTGGCCTTGAAGTCGTCGGGCGACACGCTGTCGAGGAACTCCTTGAACTTCTCGACCTCGTCCTCGCGCACCGCACCCGTGGCTTCGTCGTCGTTCTCGTCGGGGATCAGCAGGCCGGCCTCGGCGAGCACCGCCTCTTCGACGTAGATCGGCACGCCGACCCGTAGCGCGATCGCCACCGAATCCGACGGCCGCGCCGACACCTTGATGTCGCGGTCGAAGATCAGATCCGCGTAGAACGTGCCCTCCTGCAGATCGACGATGCGCACTTCCTTGAGCGAATGACCAAGCGCGGCAATGAGATCTCGGATCAGGTCGTGGGTCAGCGGCCGAGCCGGCTCGACACCCTGCTGTTCGAGCGCGATGGCCGCAGCCTCGGACTGGCCGATCCAGATCGGCAGATAGCGGTCGCCGTTGGACTCTCGCAGCAGCAGCACCGGCTGGTTCTGGGGCTGCTCCACGCGAATGCCGACCACACGAACCTCACCCATCTGTGTCTGCCCTCCGCACCACAGAAGCCAGCCTAAGAGTCACTATCGCGAGTCTAATCCTCACCGGTCGAGAACGTCGCGCACGGCCGACTTGATCAGCGACGTGTGCAACGTGATCGCCAGCGCGGCCACCTCACGTGCCAGATCGTCGGCGCGGTCGCGCGCTCCTGCCTTGTTCGCCTTGACCACCGGGCCGGCGATCTGGGCGATCAGATCGGACTGCCGGTCGGCCGCCGACCGGAACGCCCGCAGGTGCCGCGGCTCGACGCCGTAGTCGGCCAGCGCCCGGGCGCACTGCGCGATCACCACCGAATGCTCGTCGAAGAAACCCGCCGGGCCCGGTGGTGATCACGCCGGCCTTCACCAGCGCGGTCAGCAGTTCGTCGTCGACACCCGAACGGGCCAGCAGATCCTCGCGCGACAGCCGCACCTGGGTGGGCGCCACGGCCGACACCCCGGCCGCGTCGTCGTCGACTGCGTCGCGTCGACCGGCACCAAACGCGGTACGCCGTAAGCGGATCCGGTCTGCGGCAGCTCGCCGTCGGGCTGCGCGTCCAGCTGGGCCTTGATGACCTTCAGCGGCAGATACTGGTCGCGCTGGGCGGTCAGGATGAACCGCAGCCGGGCGCAGTCGTAGGCGGTGAACCGCCGATATCCCGACGCGGTGCGCTCGGGCGTGACCAGTCCCTCGGCCTCCAGGAACCGGATCTTGGAGATGGTCACGTCCGGGAAGTCCGGTCGCAGCAGATCGAGGACCGCTCCGATCGACATCCCAGTCGAGCGCTGCGCGGGCTGTGTCATCGGTCGTCGCGCGAGCTCATCGCTTAGCTGCCCGGGCCGCTGTCGTCGTCGCCCTTGGGCCCGGTCAGGAACACCAGGCGGAACTTGCCGATCTGCACCTCGTCGCCGTTGGCCAGCACCGCGGAGTCCACCGGCTCGCGGTTGACGTAGGTGCCGTTGAGGCTGCCGACGTCGACGACCTGGAACTCGCCGCCCTCGAGCCGGAACTCGGCGTGACGGCGGCTGACCGTGACGTCGTCGAGGAAGATGTCGCTGTCGGGATGTCGACCCGCCGAGGTGGTGGGCTGATCGAGCAGGAACCGGGAGCCGGCGTTGGGCCCGCGCTTCACGACCAGCAGCGCCGACCCGACCGGCAGTCCCTCGACTCCCGAGACCGCCCCCTCGGTGCCCGCGGCGGCCGGGGCGTCCAGTTCGTTGAGGAAGTCCGCGCGGAAAACCGATGTCGTCTCCACGGTGACATCGTCAGACGTCTGGTCCGCCCCAGAGTTCTGTTCCTTTTCCGTCACCCGCTGCTCCTCACTGGCTGCTGTGGCGATATCAGGCCGGGTCGCCAGCCGAAATGTCGTCTGGTGTCGACCGTACCGCGCAGCGCACGTCATTGTGTCCACCACCGCCGGATCCGCCTTGTGTCGGCCTCGGTCGTCTGCAGAACCCTAACAACCCGTCATTCGGCGACCGTGGCGCGGTAGCGGTCGGCGTCAAGCAGGCCGGCCAGCGCCGTCGGTCAACGGCCGCCGGCGTCCAGTTGCAGGTCCACCAGCCATCCCTCGCCGTACGGATCGGAGTTGACCAGCTGCGGGTTGCCCTCCAGATCTCCATTGACCGCAACGACTTTCGCGCTGACGGGCGCGTAAAGGTCCGACACCGACTTGGTCGACTCCACCTCGCCGAACGATTCGCCCGCGGTCACCTCGGCGCCGACGTCGGGCAACTGGACGAACACCACGTCGCCGAGCGCCGACTGCGCGTAGTCGGTGATGCCGACGCGTACGGTGTCGTCGCCGGTCTTGCGCACCCACTCGTGTTCCTCGGTGTAGTACAGGTCGGCTGGGATTTCGCTCACGGCGCTCCTTGTTCGTTTCGGCTGACTGCAGATGGCCTCATTTGACTGGCTGAGCGTATTGGCGGGGTTTCGGTTGCCGCAAGGCGGTGACGTCCACGCGATCGGACTGCTGCGATCGCCATCGTGCCGCCCACCCGCTCGATGCTGTCCACCGCGCCGCCCGGGATGTTCATCGCCGCGGCCAGCGTCGGCGGATCGCCAATGGCCAGAACCGAATACGGCGGACTCAGTGTCGAGCCGTCGACGACCAGCGCGCCCGGGCTGCCGACCACCCAGGTGTCGACACCGACCCGTACCGCTGGCATCTCCGCCCCGAATCTCCATGGCCTCGGCGCCCGCGTTGCGCAGTTCGTTGATCACGTCGAGCATGGTCTCGGCCGGCACCCCTGGCGCGGTGTCGGTGATCGTGAGGGTCACCCCGGGGCCCGTCGCGGGCACGGTGCCGATCAGGATCGACAACGCGGCCAGCCGGGACTGCGCGTTCTCGATAGCCGCCTGGTCACTGCTGCCCGAGGCCTGCAGCTGGGCCAGGGTGCGCTGAAGGTCGTTGACTTCGGTGTTCAGCGCGGCCTCACGCTGCTGCAGAGAGTCCAGCAAGCACCAGAAGATCGGCGGGCCGGGCCGTCTCCAGCGAGTCGCCGGATTCGGTCTGCCGCACCTGGGTGACGATCGCGACGCCGAGCAGGACGCACAGCAGCACCGCCAACGCGCCGAAAGCGATCTGCGAGCGACCGCGCCGAGCGACGCCGGCGACGCCGCCACCGTGCAGCTCGCCGATCTCGGGAGCGGGCTCGTCGGGCGGCAGCTCGTGGCGGCCATGATGATCCGGCTCCGGCGAGTGCTGCGGCGGCTGCTCACTCATCAGCTACGCGCCGAACAGTCTGCGCCGCAAGGCGGCTGCGTTGCCGAAGATGCGGATGCCGAGGACCACGATGATCGCCGTGGACAGCTGCGTGCCGACGCCTAATTGGTCTCCGACGTAGACGATCAGCGCGGCGACCAACACGTTGAACACGAACGACACCACGAACACCTTCGAGTCGAAGATGCGCTCCAGATAGGCCCGCAGTCCGCCGAACACCGCGTCGAGCGCGGCCACCACGGCGATCGGCAGGTAAGGCTGGACCACCTCGGGCACATCTGGGGTGAAACACCAGACCCAGCACGATGCCGATGACAAGTGCGGCGATCCCGATCATGTGAGTGGCCTCATCACTGGTAGCACTGACATCACTGATTACTGCCCAATCTGCTTGGCGAAGTTGACATCTCGAACCGAACCGGCGGGCAGCGTCAGCCGTATCGCGTGGCGCTGACGTTGACGCCGACACCGTAGGAGGTCTCCAGCAACCGAAGCCGCTGCATGCCCGGGCTGCGGTCGAAGACCTCCTGCATGGCGTGCGGCGGTCCGACCGCGAGGATGACGTACGGGCTGCTGATCGGTTGATTGTCGACCAGGATGCCGCCGCCCGCCTGCCGGATCGTCACGTTGGGTCCGATGCGCACACCACCCACCGAGATGGCCTCGGCCCCGCTGACCCACAGCGAGTTGACGACCAGCTGCAGGTCGCGGTCGAGGATCACCTGCTGACTGCCCGCGCACGCGTTGTTTGGAGACGTCGGTGAGGTCATCGGACATGCCTGGATCGGTGACGGTGATCGTCAGCCCGGGGCCCGACCACCGCGGGTGGCCGCCGCCGCGAAGTTCGCCTCGTCAAGTCGCGCCAGCAGGTCCTGGCCGCTGCGCGTCGCCCGCCAGGCGCTGCGCGGCGTTCGGAGTCCACCTGCGCTGGCCAGCGCGTCGCGGCGCGAGGTGACGTCCGCGGTGGCGAGCTCGGCGGACCGCACACTGCCGGCGAGCACCTGCTGGGTCTCCCGCACGCCGGGCGCGGTGGTACGTGCCTGCGCGACGGCTGCGGCGAACACCACCGCGATCAGCATCGCGCCGCAGAGCTGCCATGCCCATGTCTGCCAGCGCTTACGGCGCTCGCCGCCCGCCTTCGCCTCGGCCGCAGCGGCGTAGCCGGGGTCGAGGTGCTCGGACAGCAGCGAGCGCAGCAGCGACGGCACCGGAATCAGCGTCGGCCTGTCGGCCTCGTGCGCGTTGCGGCCGGCGTCCGGGTCGTAGCCGCCGAGCATGCTCATCGCCTGCGACCCGGGGCATCCGCCGCACCACCAACGCCGACCTGGATCAGGTACAGCACGCCCGACCACAGGTACATGGCCAGGCCCCAGATCAGGAAGGCCCATCCGCACGCGAGGATCACCCGGCTCCACAACGCATCCCACTGGCCGAGCAGGATCAGCGGCAGCCCGGACATCAGCGCGAACGTGGCGGCCTTGCCGATATAGGTCACCGGCAGCGCGGTCAGGCCGCGGCTGCGCAGTACCGGCAGCGTCGCGGCCAGCACCGCGTCGCGTCCGATCAGGGTGAGCACGATCCACCAGGGCAGCGCGCCGTGAATCGCCATGGCCACCGGGACGGCGACCATGTAGATGCGGTCGACGGCCGGGTCGAGCAGCGCCCCCAGCCGCGACGACTGGTTGGCGACGAGCCGGGCGATCTTGCCGTCGGCCCAGTCGGAGAAGCCGCTGAACATCAGCACGCCGACCGCCCATGCGTTGGCGTGCGCCACCAGCAGCAGCCACAGGAAGACCGGCACCAGGATCAGGCGCAGCACGCTCAGCGCGTTGGGCACCGTCAGTACCCGGTCGCGATATCTGACGTCTGCGCGGCCGCTGTCTGATGTCGCCGATCCAGCGGCTCCGCCATGGCGCAAACCTAGCGGAACACGCCCGGCAGGCTCAGCGCCGACAACGTGTCGTCGGCCAGCGGATTGTCGTGCACCATGTACGTCCACGTCGACGTCGGCCGCGCGAGCTTGGACAGGTCGACGCCCGGCTCGTCCTCGATGGACGGCGCGGTGTCGAAGGTCTGCTGGGCGGCCTCGATCGCGTCGGCGGCCAGCGAGGCGAAGGCGTCGACGGCCATCCGGTGGAATTCGTCGAGCGGGTTCTGCCTGCCCAGCGCACGCAGGTGGATGCTCTCCCGGATGTCGGCCAGATACGCCAGGTGGTCGGCCCAGCCGCGGTCCAGGTGGTAGAGCATGATCAGCCGGCAGATCTTCTCCAGCTTCTCCTCGCCGAGCTCGTCGACGAGCTCCTCGTAGCGCTTCGGCGACAGCTCCGCAGCTCCTCGCGCGCGGTCGGGGTCCGCAGCAACGTGTTGCGGCGCTCGACCAGGATCGCGCGCTGCTGCGCGATCAGCTCGTTGTAGCGCCAGGTGTTGGCGTGCACGTCGAGCAGCCGGCCTTCGGCGACGCGCTGCGCGTGGTCGAGCAGGCCCGCGGCCTTGGGGCTGACGATGCGGCCGTCGTCATCGGTCTGCATCGGCAGCTTGGTGGGCTCCAGGTGCGCGACCACGACGTCGTCCTCCCAGCTGGAGAAGAACACCGACGAACCGGGGTCGCCCTGGCGCCCGGCGCGGCCGCGCAGCTGGTTGTCCAGCCGCTCGGTGTTGTGCCTGCCGGTGCCGATGACGTGCAGGCCGCCGAGCTCGGCGACCTCGTCGTGGTCGGCTTCGTCGGAGCCGCCGAGCCGGATGTCGGTGCCGCGGCCGGCCATCTGGGTGGACACCGTCACCGAGCCGAGCGTTCCGGCCTCGGCGATGACGGCGGCCTCTTCGGCGTCGTTCTTCGCGTTGAGCACGACGGCGGGGACGCCGGCCTTGACCAGACGCTCGTGCAGCTCCTCGGACTCGGCGACGTCGCGGGTGCCGACGAGGATCGGTTGGCGGGTCTCGTGCACCTCGTTGATGTGCTCGACGATCGCGTCGTTCTTGGCGGCCGCGGTGACGTACACCCGATCGGTCTCGTCCTCGCGAATGTTGGGAGTATTCGGCGGGATTGGCGAGACTCCGAGCTTGTAGAACTGGCGCAGCTGCTCGCCGGCGGCCAGCGCGGTGCCCGTCATGCCGCACACCGTCGGGTACCGGTTGATCAGCGCCTGCACGGTGATGGTGTCGAGCACCTCACCGGTCTCGGTGGTCTCGATGCCCTCCTTGGCCTCGACGGCGGCCTGCAGGCCGTCGGGCCAGCGCTGCAGCTGGGCGATGCGGCCGCGGGAGGCGTTGATCAGGTGCACCGCGTCGTCGCGGACGATGTAGTGCACGTCGCGCTGCAGCAGCACGTGCGCGTGCAGCGCGACGTTGACCTCGGTCAGGGTGGTGCCGACGTGCTCTTCGGAGTAGAGGTCGATGCCGCCGAGCTTGGCCTCGAGCTTCTGCGCGCCGGCCTCGGTGAGGTGGACGTTGCGGCTGTCGGCGTCGGTGGCAAAGTATTCGCCGTCCTTGCCGGAGGACACGAGTTCGCCTACCAGCCGGATGATTTCGACCTTCGGCGTCTCGCGGTGCGAGGTGCCGGCCAGGACCAGCGGCACGAGCGCCTCGTCGACGAGCACCGAGTCGGCCTCGTCGATCAGCGCGACGTCGGGGTTCGGCGAAACCAGGTCGGCGACGTCGGTGACCAGTTGGTCGCGCAGCACGTCGAAGCCGATCTCGTTGACCGAGGCATAGGTGATGTCGCACTTGTAGGCCGTGCGCCGCTCCTCGGCGGTCGAGTCGGCGGTGATCCAGCCGACCGTCAGCCCGAGGGCCTCCAGCAGCGGACCCATCCATTCGGCGTCGCGGCGTGCCAGGTAGTCGTTGATGGTGATGACGTGCACGTTGCGGCCGGCGATCGCGTAACCGGCGGCCGCGATCGCCCCCGACAGGGTCTTGCCCTCACCGGTGGCCATCTCGATCACGTCGCCGGCCAGCATCCGCAGCGCGCCCTGCAGCTGGACGTCGAACGGCCGCAGAGCGGTGGTCCGTTCGGCGGCCTCCCGGGCGATGGCCAGGAACTGCGGAATGTCCGAGGAATCGGCGAGGTCGTCCAGGTTCAGCAGCTCGGCGGCCTTGCGCAGCTGCTCGTCGTCGAGCGCGGCGGCCTTCTCGTCGAACTCCGCCGCGTCGTCCACCGCTCCCATCGAGCGGGACTGATCCTTATCGGTGCTGGCCCCCAGCAGCCGCCAGAAGCGGTTGCTGACGCGACCGGGAGTGCGGGTCTTGGTCTTCGCCACACAGCTACGGTACGCGGCGCCTCCCCTTGCCCCGCGAGCGTGCGTGTCTGACGGCGACACGCCGCTCGACGGCACGAGTTCACGCACACTCGTGGTCAGTCGGCGGCGACGAAATCGATCCGGATCGAGTCGGCGACCGGCTCGAAGCCGATGCGTTGGTAGATGGCGTTCGACACCGGGTTGGCCAGGTCCGCGAACAGCACGACGTCAGCGACACCGTTTCCACGTGCCGACCCAGCGGCCGCGGCGGTGACGGCCGAGCCGTACCCGTGGCCGCGGCGATCGAACGGCGTGAACACGGGTCCGATGCGCGACACTCCTGCAGCGGGTGCGCGCAGCATGGCCATGCTGACCGGCCGTCCGTTGTCATCCCAGACGAAGAAGCGGTCGCCCTTCGCTTCAGCGGCGTCGACGAACTTCTCGCCGGCCGCATCATCCCGGTGATGGCCGAAGGTTTCTGAGAAGAACGACTCCACCCAGCCGATCAGCACGTTGCGGTCAGCTCCGGCAGCGAGCCTGGCTGAGCCTGCGACACCACGCGGTGGGCGCAGCGCGCTCAGCTGATAGAGACGCTCCTCGACAGTCACCGTCCCGTGTCGGCCCGTGGCTGCGCGCCACGCGTCGGAGAACGCGACGGCCCCGTCCCGAAAGCCACGCACACCGTTGAGATCGGGGTGGGCATCGGCAAGCTCAGCGACGACAATCTCGACCGCTCCGGACGGAATACCGTTGCATATCAACGGGTATGGCGACGTCTGCATGGCCGCGCCGACCGGAGCGCCACCGTTGTGCACCGTCACCAGCAGGTGTTCTTCGGGCATCGGACCGTTGAGCAGCGTCAGCTCGAGGGTGTGCAGAACGGGAGCACGACGATAGAGCGGCTCCGCGACGGCGCGAAACTCCTCGACCGACCCGTGAAACTGTGCGTCCACTCCCCCAGCGTGACCGTCGAAGTGCTTACCGTCCAGCCAATTTCGCCGCGCGAGCGTGCGCGAACGCAGGAATATGCGCGGCGTGTCGCGTGCAAACACGCACGCTCGCGGGAAAGGCGCACCGCTCGCGGCAAGGTGAGCCTAGGCCAGGTTGGAGCGCCGCGGATACACCACGGTCGGGTCGGTGAGTGTGTTGACGACCGCGGGGAGCCCCGTGGAGAACGCCCGCTCGAGCGCCGGCCGCAGTTCGCTGGGTGCCGAGACCAGCTCACCGTGCCCGCCGAGTGCGTTGACAACTTCGTCGTAGCGAGTGCCCGGACGCAACTCCGCCACCACCGAGTAGCCGTACAACATCTCCATCGGATGCTTCTCCAACGCCCAGATGCCGTTGTTACCGATGACCGACACCACGTGAACATCGTGACGCACCAACGTGTCCCACTCCATGCCCGAGAAACCGAACGCACCGTCGCCCTGCAGCAGCACCACCTGCCGGTCAGGCCGCGCCAGTTTGGCGGCCAATGCGTAGCCGGGGCCGGAGCCCAGGCAGCCGAAGGGTCCGCTGTCCAGCCAAGCACCGGGCACGTAGCTGTCGATGACGCGGCCCGCATACGAGCCGAAGTCGCCCGCGTCGATCACCACGATCGCGTCGCGGTCCAGCAGCGTACGCAATTCCGCGTACACCCGCATCGGGTGCAGCGGGGTGCGGTCGTCGCCCAGTTCGGCCGCCTCACCTGCGCGCGCGGCGGTCTCCAAGGCGCGCAGATCGGCGATCCAGCCCTCGTGGTCGGCCGGCTTCGCGTCGGACAGCGCCGACAGGATGATCGTCAGATCGCCGTACAGTCCGGCGGCCACCTCACGCGGATGCGCCCGGTCGGGCTTGCCGCGGTCGGCAACGATGAGCTTCGTTTCGGCACCGAACACTTTGCCGAAGCCGAGCCGGAAATCCATCGGCACGCCGATCACCAGCGCGACGTCGGCCTCCCCCAACGCTGTTGACCGCGCCCGGGAGAACGCCAGCTCGTGGTCGGCGGGCACGCATCCGCGGGCCATGCCGTTCATCAGCACCGGGATGCGCAGCGCTTCGGCCGCATGCAGCAGCGCGGTTTCGGCATGCCCCCACCACACATTGGTGCCCGCCATGATGACCGGCCGCTCGGCTTCGGAAAGCAGCGAAATGGCGGTCTCGACCGCGGCGCCATCGGGCTGGACCGGGGCCGGCAGCGTCGTCAGCGCGCCGGGGCGGCCCGAGTCGTGGCCCTCGCTGAACACGTGGTCCATCGGGAAGTCGACGAAGGCCACGCCCGTCGGCGCACCTCCTGCCCCCACTGCGGCCCGCAGCGCGTCGTCGATCAGCGGCCCGACGTCATCCGGCGACTCGGCGGTCGCCGCGAACCGGGTCAGCGGTGCCACAAACGGCACATGGTCGATCTCCTGCAGCGAGCCCTGCCCCCACCGCAACGCCGGTGCTCGGCCGCCGAGCACGACGAGCGGCGACTGGTTCTGCTGCGCCGCGGCCATCGCGCTCATCCCGTTGGTCACGCCGGGTCCCGCGGTCAGCGCTGCGACGCCGGGCACGCGCGTCACCTTCGACCAGCCTTCGGCCGCGAAGGCGGCGGTCTGTTCGTGTCTGGTGTCGATCAGACGGATGCCCTCGGCGCGGCAACCGTCGTATATCGAGAACAGATGGCCGCCCGAGAGGGTGAAGATCGTGTCGATGCCGCTGGCTCGCAGCCGCCGGGCGATCAGATGTCCGGCGTTGACGGTCGCTGCCTGCGACGGAACCGGAGCCTCGATGCTCATGGTGGCAGCATAATCAGGCGTGCCCAACCCATTGCACACGCAAGTGCTGATCGCCGGCGGTGGTCCGATCGGGCTCAGCGCGGCCATCGAGCTGACCCGCCGCGGCGTCGAGTGCCACATCGTCGATCCGCTTCTCGAGTCGCCGCAATACGCCAAAGCCGTTGGTGTGCAACCACGTACGCTCGAGGTGTTCGAGGCCATGGGCGTGCTGCCGCGGATACTCGACGCGGCCATCCAGATGCGCGGGCAGCTCGTCTACGTCAACGGAGAGCAGGTCGCCCACGTCGACTTCCCCGTACCGGCCGACATTCCTTTCGGTTTCATCGCGATTCCACAGTATGCGACCGAGCGGATCCTGAGCGAGGAACTCGCCACCCACGGCGTGCATGTCGAGCGGGGTTGTCGGCTCATCGGATTCGAGCAGGACGCCGACGGTGTGAGCGCCACGCTGGCCGCCGACGACGGCGAGCAGACGGTGCGGGCACAGTACCTCGTCGGGGCCGACGGTGCACACAGCGTCGTCCGCAAGGCGTTGGGGCTGACGTTCGAAGGCGCGGCGTTCGAGGAGCAGTACATGCTCGGCGACGTCGAGGTCGACTGGTCGATGCCGCGCGGCTACGCCATCCGTGCCATGCACCAGACCGACGGCACCACCGACGACCTGCTGGTGTGTATCCCGCTGCCGGGGCGCAACCGGTACCGGATGTCGATGCTCGTGCCTGCCGAGCTGTCCACAGACCTGACGCCCGGGGTTGCTCACGGGCTCGAGGGTCCACGCAAGCCAGAGCTGTCCCACCTGCAGGCGGTGCTCGACAGACTCTCGCCGGAGCCGACGACGGCGCGAAACCTTCGGTGGTCCTCCGTCTTTCGGATCAGCCACCGCATCGTCGACGTCTACGGCAACGGCCGGGTCTTCGTTGCGGGCGACGCCGCGCACATCCATCCGCCCACTGGCGCCCAGGGCATGAACACCGGGATCCAGGACGCGCACAACCTGGCGTGGAAACTGGCGCTCGCTGTGTCGGGACGGGCCGCGGCCGGACTGCTGGACAGCTACGACGCCGAGCGCAGGCCCGTGGGTGACGAGGTCGTCGGGCGGACCGTGCGCAGCGCTCGTGAGGGCATCGGGGCCGACTCGACCGATCCCGACTTCGTGATCCGCCGTGAGGCCCAGTTGCTCATCGACTACTCCGACAGCCCCATCGTCGCCGCCGGAGCCGCCGAGCCGGTGACATCAGGCCGGCGCGCCGGCGGCCGCGCCCCCGATGCCGCCGCCTTGACCCGCGACGCGGTCACCGGACCGCTGCGGCTGTTCACATTGTTCGGGCCCGGCCACACGTTGCTCGTGTACGTCGGAGCAGACGCCGGCCCCGAGGACGTCGAGCGTCTCGAGCGCACCGCGGAAGCCGCCCGCTCGGCTGCCCACGGTCAGATGACCGCCTACCTGGTGGCCGCGGCCGCTGCGCAGGTCGCGCCGACGGTGCTTCCGCTGCTCCGCGACGCAGGTGAGGAGTTCGCGCGGGCCTACGACGCCGGCCGCGATGCAGTGTTTCTGGTGCGGCCCGACGGCTACCTCGGATTCGTGGGAGCCGACGGCGATATTGACGGTCTGCTCACCCACCTGCAGGCGACATTCGCCTAGCTGCGGTAGCTTCGCGCAGAGCGGCGTCGTCGGGCGCCCCCGTACAGGAGCGTTCTGTTGGAGACTGAGCTTTTTGCGCCGTCGATCGACTGGGGCCACGAACTTGTCCCGTCGCTGAAGTGGATCGCGGAGGTCTGGGTGATCAGCATGGTCTGCGTCCTGATCGCCTGTTTTCTGCTCGCCCGGTTCACCGTGTGGGGGCGGCAGTTCTGGCGGGTCAGCGGCGGATACTTCAAGGGCCGGCCGAGCGCTCCGGTGTGGGCGCTCTTCTGCACGCTGATGTTGTCGGTAGTCGCCGGGGTCCGCCTCGACGTCCTGCTGAGCTACTACTCCAAGGATCTGTACTCGGCGCTGCAGATCGCCTTCCAGGGCGCGGGTTCGGGCGACGAGACCGTCAGGCAGTCCGGCATCCACGGGTTCTGGTTCTCGCTGCTGATCTTCGCGGTGCTGGCCACCATCCACGTGGTGCGCACGATGCTCGACATCTACCTGATGCAGCGCTTCATCATCAGCTGGCGCGTGTGGCTGACCGACCGGCTGACCGGAGACTGGATGGACCATCGCGCCTACTACCGCGGCCGGTTCATCGAGGACACCATCGACAACCCCGATCAGCGTATCCAGCAGGACGTCGACATCTTCACCACCGGTTACGGCACGACGGCCAACATCCCGTCGTACGGCACGACCACGCCTCTAGTGTTCGGCGCGGTGTCATCGATCGTCTCGGTGTTTTCGTTCGCCATGATCCTGTGGAACCTGTCCGGGCCGTTGACGCTGTTCGGCTATACGCTGCCCAAGGCCTTGTTCTGGATCGCGGTGGTCTACGTCATCGTCGCGACCGTCATCGCCTTCTGGATCGGCAAGCCGCTGATCCGGCTGAGTTTCCGCAACGAGTTGTCCAACGCGGCGTTCCGTTACGCGTTGGTCCGGCTGCGTGATGCCGCGGAGGCCGTGAGCTTCTACCGCGGTGAGAAGGCCGAGCGGGTGCAGCTGAGGAGGCGGTTCAGCGAAGTCATCGCCAACTACCGTCACTACGTCACGCGCACGATCGGCTTCACCGGCTGGAACCTCGTGATGAGCCAGGCCATCAATCCCTTGCCGCTCGTTGTTCAGGCAGGCCGGTTGTTCAAGGGCGAGATCATGCTCGGGGATGTCATGCAGTCGTCGACGGCGTTCGGTCAGGTGCATGACGGCCTGTCCTTCTTCCGCAACGCCTACAACGACTTCGCCGCCTACCGGGCCGCGATCATCCGTCTGTACGGCATGGTGATGGCCAACGAGGAGGCGCGCGAGCTGCCGGTGCTCAATACCGAAAACTGCGTCGACGGAACGGTTTCGCTGACCGACGTGCAGGTCCGGACGCCCAACGGCGACGTCCTGGTGAACCCGCATCGATCTGCACCTCGACCCCGGAGACACGATGGTCATCACCGGCGTGTCGGGCACCGGCAAGACGACGCTGCTTCGCAGCCTGGCGCAGCTCTGGCCGTACACGACGCGGCAAGATGAAATGCCCGCTGGAGGACACGATGTTCCTCTCGCAGCTGCCGTACGTGCCACTGGGCGACCTTCGCGCGGTGGTGTCGTATCCGTCGGAGCCCGGCGACATTCCGGACCGGGATCTGCAGACGGTACTGGCCAAGGTGGCGCTTGGGCACCTCGTGATCCGGCTCAACGAAGTGCAGGACTGGGCCAAGGTGCTCTCGCCGGGTGAGCAGCAGCGCATCGCGTTCGCCCGCGTGCTGTTGCACAAGCCGCAGGCCGTGTTCATGGACGAGGCCACCTCGGCACTCGACGAGGGCCTGGAGTACACGCTCTACACGTTGTTGCGCATCGAGCTGCCGAGACACGATCGTCGTCAGCGTCAGCCACCGGCCAACCGTCGAGCAGCACCACGAACAGGAACTCGAGCTGCTCGGCGGCGGCGAGTGGCGGCATCGGCCAGGTGGAGGGCGATCAGCCCGTCCCGGTGTAGGCGTTTCCGACCATCCGCGCGGCCGGGTCGCATAGCTTCCCGGCATGGAAACGTTCACGCCCTCCCTGGACTGGGGCGACGAGCTGATCACGTCGGCGCTGTGGGTGGCGAAAGCCTGGACTGATCGCCGCGGTCGGCATGCTGGTGGTGCTGATGCTGCTCGGCCGGTTCACCACCTGGGGCAGGCAGTTCTGGCGCATCACCGGCGGACTATTTCAGGGGTCGCGAGAGCATCCCGGTGTGGGCGCTGCTGGGCGTGCTGCTGCTGTTGGTGATGATCGACGTGCGGCTGACGGTGCTGTTCAGCTATCAGAGCAACGACCAGTTCTCGGCGCTGCAGGCCGCGTTCGAGGGTGAGGGGGCGGCGAAAGATACTGCGATCAAGGATTTTGGTTCGCGATCATCGTTCTCGGCGGTCTGTAGTCGTTGACATCGTCCGCACGCTGCTGGACATCTATCTGATGCAGCGGTTCATCATCCGGTGGCGGGTGTGGCTCACCCACCGGGTCACCGGCGACTGGCTCGACGGCGACGTGTACTACCGCGGGCGGTTCGTCGACGAGCCGATCGACAACCCGGACCAGCGCATCCAGCAGGACATCGACATCTTCACCGCGGGCACTGGCCCGGGAACCAATACGCCGCAGGTCAATACTGCCCAGACGCTGGTGTTCGGCACCGTTTTCGCCATCGTTTCGGCGGTGTCGTTCACGCCGATTCTGTGGAACCTGGCCGGCCCGCTCACGCTGTTCGGGGTCACCGTGCCGAAGGCGCTGTTCTGGATGGCGCTGCTGTACGTCTTCTTCACGACGGTCGTCGCGTTCTGGATCGGCCGCCCGTTGATCCGGCTGTCGTTTCGCAACGAGCTCACCAACGCCGCATTCCGATACGCGTTGGTGCGGTTGCGCGATGCGGGCGAGGCCGTCGGCTTCTACCGCGGAGAATGGGCCGAACGCAGCCAGCTGATCGGCACGATTCACGGCCATCATCGAGAATTACTGGTCGTATGTCCGCCGCAGCATCGTATTCCTCGGCTGGAACAGGTCGATGAACCAGATCGTCGATCCGCTGCCGACGATCGTGCAGGCGCCACGGCTGCTCGCCGGCCAGATTCAGTTCGGCGACCTCACCCAGTCGTCGAGCGCGTTTGTGCAGGTGCAGAGCTCGCTGTCGTATCTTCCGCGCCGTCTACGACGCATTCGCCGGCTACCGAGCGGCGATCATGCGTCTCGACGGGTTGATCACCGTGAACGAAAAGGCAAGGGCGCTACCGCTCGTTGACCGCTCTGCCGAGCGCCGACGGTTCGGTCGAACTCGACGACGTCGAGGTGCGTACCCCGGACGGGCGTGCGGCTGGTCGACCCGCTCGACATGCGACTGGATCCCGGTGAGTCGCTGGTGATCACCGGCGGTTCGGGCGCGGGCAAGACGACGCTGCTGCGCAGCCTGGCGCAGCTGTGGCCGTTCACGTCGGGCACGCTGCGCCGCCCGAGAACGAGACGATGTTCGTCTCGCAGATGCCCTACGTTCCGCTGGGTGATCTGCGGGCGGTCGTCTGCTATCCGGCGCTGCCGGAGGGCCTACGACGACGCGGCGATCGCGGCGGCGCTGGACGCCGTCACGCTGGGGCACCTCGCGACCGGCTCGACGAGGATGCCGACTGGGCCAACGTGCTCTCGCCTGGTGAGCAGCAGCGCGTCGCGTTCGCCCGGGTGCTGCTGGCCAAACCCAAGGTGGTGTTCCTCGACGAGTCGACGTCCGCGCTCGACGAGGGTCAGGAGTTCGCGCTGTACCGAGCGCTTCGCACTGCGCTGCCCGACTGCATCGTGGTCAGCGTCAGCCATCGCAGCAGACCTCGAGCAACACCACGACAAACGCCTGGAGTTGCTCGGCGGCGGCGAGTGGCGCCTGGGTCCCGTCGGCGGCGAGCCCGTACCCGTCTAGCGCGCTTAGGCTTTCGCGCTGTTCACGTGCGCGGCTGCGTGCGCTCCGGCGCGCCGACCGAAGAACGATCCCTCGCCCAATTGCGTGCCGCTGGAATAGCCCTTGCCGTCCGGGCGATAGTTCGACGCGCACGCGCCCAGCCGCGTACAGGCCCGGCACGACGCTGCCGTCCTCGCGCAGCACCTCGCCATCGATGGACATCGCCAGCCCGCCCAGGGTGAATGCCGAGTACATCGCCTTGCCCAGCGACAGGTCGAACGCGCGCCCACGGTCCTTTGTCTTGTGCCGCACGTATTCCGGCTGCTTGTGGAAGTCGGGGTCCTCGCCCTTGGCCGCGTACTCGTTGTAGCGGTCCAGCGTCGCCACCAGGTTGCCCTCGGGGATACCCAGCGCCGCCTCCATCTCCTCGACGGTCTCCCAGCCGTCGATCAACGGATCAGCGGCACCTCGGGCATTCTGCAGATGGCCTCGTCGACGATCAGGATACGCCGGACTGTCGGGCTGTTCCATCACGAACGCCGACGTGCGCGAGTGGTAGGAATCCTCGGCGACGAACCGCTTGCCGAGCTTGTTCACGATGATGCCGGTGAGCAGGATCTCCGGCGGGTACGCCGGCGCGGTGATGAACGCCTGATCCATGTGCTTGGTGGCGCCGCCGGCGGAGACGCCCATCCGGATACCGAGCCCGTCGTCGTAGGTGTTGCCGAGAATGTAGGCGAACGGCTGTCTCGGCGAGTTCTTCGGGGGTGTACTCGGCGACCATCTCCGGGTTCATCACGAAACCGCCGGCGGCGATGACGACCGACTTGGCCCTGATCGCGCCGGTGTCGTTGAAATGCTTCCAGCGGCACGCCCGACGACTGCGCCGTCCTCGACGACCAGGTTGGTCACGCCGGTCTCGTAGCGGACCTGCACGCCGAGTTCGTCGGCACGCTTGACCAGCAGCTCGATGACCATCGACGCGCCGCCGAGCTCACCGGGCACCGGAACCGAGTGCCCGCGCGGCGCGGGCTTGGCCTGCTCGCAGAACGGCCACACCTTCTCGTTGCCGGTGTAGGACAGGCCCTCGGTGCCCGGCGGGACGACAACCTTGCCCGGGTAGTAGCTGCGCTCGAACTGAAAACCCAAGTCCTCCAACCAGTTGAAGTGCTCGACGCTGCCGTCGCAGTACGCGCGGATCTTGTCGTGCTCGGGGTCGCGACGACACTGCGACCAGGTACTTGTACATCTCCTCGGCGCTGTCGTCGTGGCCGGTCGCCTGCTGCACTGCGGTGCCGCCGCCGAGATAGAAGTGCCCGCCCGCCATCGACGTGGTGCCGCCCGCCGCGGCGGCACGCTCCAACAGCAGCACCTCGGCTCCCGCGGCTGCGGCGCTGACAGCCGCCGAACCGCCGGCGATACCGAAGCCGATGACGACGACGTCGACCTCGTCGGACCACGACGCGACGTCGGCTGCGTTGACGGTGTCGGGAATGTCCAGTCCGCTCACTGTTGCTCCTGCTTCACGTAGTCGAAGAACGACTTGATCTCGGCGGGAATGTAGGCGATCTCGAGGTAGGGCACGCCGGTGTCGGGCGCCGAGACATACGCGAACCGCATGCCGCCGGGCATCACGCCCCGCGAAACCACGGGGACGCCGTCGCGTTCGCAGTCGCGTAGCGCGGCCTCGAATTCGTCAACCCCGGGCACCTCGACACAGATGTGGTGCAGCCCCGCACCTGCGCTGTCGAGGAACTCGGTGTACACGCTGTCGCCACTGACCGGAGCGATGAGCTCGAGCTGGGTGTCCCCGGCGTAGCTGAATGAGATGTGACGCCACGAAATCGGCGGGGCGCCCGCGAAAGGTGCAGGTGTCCGGCGCGAAGTGGATGTCGGGCATCCGCACCCACTTCTTGGCGCCCAGCACTGCGGTGAGCGTCTTCTCCGTCGCATCGAGGTCCCGCGTCACCCACGCAATCTGGACAGGTGTCTGGGCAAGCATCGGGTCGAGGATATCCCCGGGCCGCCAGGTTGGCTAGAACGTGTTCTAGTTTATTCCTCGCCCAGGTAGGCCTTCAGGCATCGATCGGCCATCTCACGCGCCGCGGCGGGATCCTCTCCGTTTTCCACGTTCGCGGCGCACCATTTCTCACCCGACAGTGTGAGGAAGCGACGGCCGTCGTCGGTGCCCAACCATTGCTCGCCGAACGACGGGTCGATGGATTCGCCGGTGCCCAGGTGGATGGCCAGGCCGAGGAGCATGGAATCCCAGCCCATCCCGACCGCGCCGGGTCCGAACATGCGCGAGGTCGCATCGTCCACCTGGGCGATGTGCTCGACGATTAATCGCGCCCGACCCGGTCCGTCGCCGACGACGCTGACGTCGATCCAGCTGACACCGCCGCCGTACTCCCAGGTGGCTGTGAAATTCTTCGGCGGGTCGCACGTCAGGACGGTTCCGCCGGCCTGGCCCTCCAACTGGTACGAGCCGCCCAGTCTCAACTCGCCGGAGATTGGCATGAACCAACGCGGGATCCGGTCGATGTTGGTGACGGCATCCCATAGATCCTCCGGGTCGGTTTCATACGACTGACTGATCGCGGCGACGTGTGCCTCTCCGGCCTCGATGGTGCGGGTCCCGAAGGTCCGCGTCACCGCGTTGATCTGGTAATCGACGTCAATGTCGGTCATATCGCCTTCCTTCGTCGTTGTCGTTTGCCGCGCGCGATCTCGGTGGCCAGAGAGTCGAGTCGCGGCGCCCAGAAGCGACGGAACGTATCGAGCCACTCGTCGACCTCGCGCAGCGCGGTGTCGCTTACCGCATACAGCCGGCGCTGGCCATCTGGGCGTACTGAAGCAAAACCATTGTCCCGCAACACTTTGAGATGCTGCGACACTGCCGGCTGAGTGATGGTGAACTCCTCTTGAATGGTGGCGCCGATGTCCCCCGCCGACATTTCGCCGCTCGCCAACAACTCGAGGATGCGCCGCCGCACCGGGTCGCCCAGAACATCGAACGCGTGCACGCAATCAAACTAAAGTCAGCACTTATATAAGTCAAGTTTTAATTATGTGGATCGGGTCAACACGTCGATCAGCAGCTGGATCTGGATGTCGAACATCTCCGCGGGGTCGGTGAGTGTGTCGGAGCCGTACTGCCCGAACACCTCGAGGCTGATCGCGCCGACGAGAGCTGCCCATAACAAGAAGCACCTGGCGACCGTGCCGTCGTCTCCGGAAAATCCGAACTCCTCTCGGATCCGCTCGAAGTCAGCGGACAATGCCTGCGGCACTACGCTCTTGGACCGTGCGATCTCGCCGGCGCCGATGCCCGTCGTCGTCACCTCGAACAGCGCACCCACCACACGGGTGCCTGGTCCGACCGTGCGGCTTGCCGGCGCCGAGTAACCGGGCACCGGGCTTCCATAGAGCAGTGCCCAGCTCGCCGGCCGTTCGACGGCCCATGCGCGCGCGGCGTGGGCGATCGCCGTGAGTTGGTCCCGCCATGAGTCGCTGGCGTCGCGGCGGGCGTCGTCCACCGCATCGGCCAGTTCCGAATAAGCATCGACCAGCAGTAACGTCAGCAGCTCGTCGCGATTGGCGACATACCGGTAGACCGCCGACGACACCATGCCGAGATCGCGGGCGATCGCGCGCAGTGACAGGCCGGCCGCGCCTTCGGTGATCAGGTAACGGCGGCCGAGCTCGATGATCTGGCTTTCAATCCTGTCGCGGGTGTCCTGCCGCTTGCCCATTCGGCCAGTCTGACACAAAACGAGATCACTGCTCTTGAAATTCTGGCGCGCCCGTGTCACCCTTAAGCAAGAGCACTGCTCTCGTAACCGGGCCCCGAAAGGACTTCTCATGACTGTGCGATACGACGAACCGAACCTTGCCGCACGTGCCGGCAGTGCGCTGATTCGCTGGCTGGCCGAAGCCGGAATCAGCATCGCCGGCACCAGGGCGCTCGGAGTCCGGGGCCGCAAGACCGGCAAGCGGCGCGGCGTCGTGATCAACCTGCTGACCGTCGACGGTCGCGACTACGTCGTCTCGCCGCGCGGCAATACCCAATGGGCCCGCAACGCGAGGGTGGCTGGGTACGTCGAGATGGGTCCGGTCTGGCGTCGCCGGCGGGTGCGCATCGCCGAAGTGTCCGACGACGCCAAGCCCGAATTGCTCAAGCGCTACCTCGACCGCTGGTTCTGGCAGGTCAAGGGTTATGTCACCGGGCTCACGCCGACATCGACAGAACTCGAGATGAAAGCGGCCGCGCCGTCGATTCCGGTGTTCGAGCTACTCGGTTAGGGCACGGGCGCCGGTGGCGCGCCGAGGCTCCCCGACGCGGCCGAGATGACGTCTTGTTGAGCCTGCTGGCTGGCGCTCTGCCAGGACACCGCGGCCGGGAACTGTCCCCACGTGCTGTTGAACATTCCGACGATCGCGGCGCGGCCGTCCGGGGTGACCATATAAACCGGCCCGCCCGAGTCGCCCTTCTGGCTCACCACACCGTTGGCCATGGTGAACCAGCCGTTGTAGACGGCTTGGATGGTTCCGCAACTTTCCTGGGTGACCACGCCGAAGTGGCACACTGCCATGCCGGGCGACGGGACGACACCCGGATCGGACACCAGCGTCCGGCCGCTCGGCAGGACGTTGTTGACCATGACGTCGGGCGCAAGGCTGATCGCTTCCCAGTCGGCTATCTGGTGATTGGTGTCGATGGTCGCGCCATCAGGGGTGTTGTCACGAAAGAACGCCTGGTTGCCGACGAACCTGCCGTCCCTGTCGCGAACCATTCCGTTGCCGCGGCAATGTCCGGCGGTGAAGGCGACGCGCGTCGGCGGATCCACGAAACCCAGCGTGCACACGTTGGTGCCCTGCAGAACCTCCATGCCGGGGAACACGAGCACGTTCGGGTCGGCCTGGGCCGGCGCCGCAGGCAGCGCGACGGCGGCAATCGAGGCGGCGGCCGTCGCGAGAACGCGTAGCCATCGTCGGGGCATGTCGCCTCCGCTCCTGTAGATCGAGGGTGTCGGCGGTACCGATATATTGCGGTCCCCAATACCGAGCGGAAGAACTGACAACCCCACCCGTACCGGAGCAACCACTCGACAACGGCACCTCGACTTGGCCATCGCGCTAGATCACAGCGACGTTACAGCCACTTCGCATCGCCGGGCGGTCGATCGGGCAACAGCCGAAAGACGGAATGGCACGGACCTTTCGGCCCGGGCCATCGTGGGGTCGTGCACTACGGAATCGTCAACACCTGACCCGGGTAGATCAGGTCGGGATTGGCGACCCCGCTGGCGTCCGCGATCACCTGATACTTGCTGCCGTCGCCGTAGAAGCGCTCCGAGATCGCCCACAGGGTGTCGCCGGAGACCACGGTGTAGGTGCGCGCCGCAGGCGGAGGGGGCGGCGGTGGCGGTGCAGGCGCCCCCTCGGGAGCAGGCGGCTCGGCGGCCGCGGGGGCAGGCGCCGCCTCCTCGACGGCGGCGGGCGTGACTTCCGGCTCCTGGGTCTCGGGCGCAGGTGGCGGCGGCTCCGATGTCTCGGTGTTCGACGCCCATGCCGGCCCGTCGAACCCGTAGAGGACGAGATTGCGGTCGTCCTGCAACAGCAGGCGAACATCCTTGGCGCCCTTGGTGTCGGTGTGCCACACCGGCTTGTCCGGCGTGTACAGCACGAAGTTCCCGTCCGGCTGGACCTCGGCGCGCACCACGTCCTGGCCGTTGGTTCCGGTCGCCCACACCGCTTGCCCACGTGCTGCCAGCACCAGGTTGCCGTCATCCTGAAGCGTCAGCGTGTACGCCCCGTTGCGCGATGTCAGAGATTGACCCGGCTCGAGCTTTTCTCCCTTGAGAAGCCTGTCTCCCACGTCGTCTGCCCTTTCTCGAAAGCGATTGCATCACGATGCGGCTGAGCCTACGTCGATGGACGGGGTCTGAATGCCATTCTGCTCAGGGCCAATTGAAACGGTCGGCGAACGGCGAACGGCCGATGATGTTAGGCGCGAAGAGATTCCGCGTGTGCAGATTTGCTGAGCTACGAATCGAATCCAAGCCCGAGGGCGTCGAGCGTACGCAGGAAGAGGTTGCGCCTGCCCTCGGAGTGATCGGCGCGATCCAACGACCACCGCGTCGCCTGGATGCCGATGCTGGCGAACGGTTCCGGCGGGAACGGCAACGGCCGCTGCTGCACCATTTCCAGCTCGGTGCGCATGGTGGGTTTGCCGTCGAACAGGTCCAGGCACACGTCCGCGGCGAATCTCGCCGCGCCGACGCCGAGCCCGGTGAATCCGTTGACGTATGCGATGCGCCCGTCGCCGGCCATCCCCCAGTGGGCGCAGAAGCGGGTGTTGGTGTCGATGGCCCCCGCCCACCGGTGGCTGAACTTGACGTCGTCGAGTTGCGGGAAGGTGATGAAGAAGTGCGCCGCGAGCCGACGATAGGTGGCCGGGCGATCCTCGTAGGCGGCGTTGACCTTGCGTCCGTAGTGATAGACGGCGTCGTAGCCACCCCACACGATGCGGTTGTCCATGGTCAGGCGGTAGTAGTGGAACTGGTTGGCGTAGTCTCCGACTCCCTGTCTGCCTCGCCAGCCGACGCGATCCAGCTGGGCGTCGGTGAGCGGCTCGGTGGACAGCACGTAGTCGTACACCGGGATGGTGTTCAACCGGTTGCGCCGCAGCAGGCTGCGGTAGACGTTGGTCGCCAGCACCACCTGGTCTGCGGTGATGACGCCCGCCCCGGTGTCCACGCGCAATGACGCCCCGCTGGTTTGCAGGTGTTTGGCGTTCGTGTGTTCGAAGATCGCAACGCCGGCCTCCCGACTGGCGCGCGCCAGTTCGGCCGCCAACCTGGCGGGGTGGACGATGGCGCAGGTGTCCGGGGCGTAGAGCCCGGCGAGGTAGGTCGGCGAGTTGACTTCCGCGCGTACCTCATCCGTGTCGAGTAGCCGTCCCGCGCCCTCGGCTGCGGCGTCGCGCACCCAGTCGACCTGATGCACCTCGGTGGCGACCGACAGCATCCCGGTGCGCTGCCATTCGGTGTTCAGGCCCAGCTGCTCGATCTCGGCCTGCATGCCGTCCAGGTTCTCCAGTCCCATCGCATCGAGCTTGTCGATCTCGTTGGGCCACCGGGTTTTTCCGTTCTCGGCACCGTGCGTCAAGCTGGCGTCGACGAATCCGCCGTTGCGCCCCGACGCCGCCCAGCCGATCCGGTTGGCCTCGATCAGCACGATCCGTTGTTTCGGGTTGCGCCGGGCAGCGTGCAGGGCCGTCCACAGTCCGGTGTATCCGCCGCCGACGATCAGCAGATCGCAGTTGAGCGGCCCGGGCAGCGAAACGTAATCAGGCCTGGGTATGTCCAGCCACATCGAGCCGAACGTGCTTGCCGCAAGCGATCGTTCGACCAGACCGGGATCGACGTGCCCGTCGAACACCGTCTCCACTGGACGCCTCAGACGCGTACGCCGGCGTCGTCGACCACCCGACGCCTCGCCGGTTCCCAGCCGGGCGGACCGAACATGTAGCCCAGCTTGTCGCGCCAACGTGGTGCCCGACGCACGTCGCGGACGATCGCCACGTACTCATGGGTCTGCAGCTTCCAGATGTTGAAGGTGTCCACCTGCTTGGTCAGCCCGTAGTGCGGCCGAGCGGCTTCGGACTGGAAACTGCCGAACATGCGATCCCACAGGATCAGGATGCCGCCGTAGTTCTTGTCCAGGTACTGCTGGTCCATGCCGTGGTGCACCCGATGGTGTGAGGGCGTGTTGAACACGAACTCGATTGGCCGCCAGAGCTTTCCGATGCGCTCGGTGTGAATCCAGAACTGATAGATCAGGTTGATCGAGAAGCTGGCGAACACCATCCACGGCGGGACTCCGAACAACGGCAGCAACGCACGCAGGAACACATCACCGCTGATGTTCCACTTCTGACGCAGCGCGGTGGCGAAGTTGAAGTACTGGCTGGAGTGATGCGCTTGATGGGTGGCCCAGATCAGCCGGACCCGGTGCGCGATGCGGTGGTAGGCGTAGTACAGCAGGTCCACGCCGACGATCGCGATCACCCACGTGTACCAAGCTGTCGCCGGCAGGTGCCACGGCGCGACGTACACGTAAAGCGCGGCGTAGCCGACCAGGGCGACTGCGTTGAGCACGCCACTGGTCGCGATCGACACCAGACCCATCCAGATGCTGGCCATCGCGTCGGGCCTCAGGTACGCCCCGGCCGGCGTGCGCTCCGCTTCGTCATGCGCCAGCTTGCTCGCCGCGGCCCACTCGATGATCAGCAGGATCAGGAAGAACGGGATGGCGAAGGTCACCGGGTCGTGCATCAGCGGGGGCAGCACGTCCGAGAAAACACGTGTTCAGCTCCACGGTGACACCTCCGCGGCGATTCTACGGCTCACCGGAAGCTGAGCACCTCGTCGCCCCACGCGGAGCGCACGTCACGGTCAAGATCCTCGATCACCCGGTCCTGGGCATCGATCACCAACGTCGCGCGGTCGTCCTTGCGGTACGGCCGCCACTGCGGCTCCCCCGCCGGGGCGGACGGGGTGCCGCCGGCCGCGAAGCTCAGCCAGCGTGCACGCATCCGGGCCGACACCGCCTTGCCGGCCTTGAGGCCGCCCAGCTTGAATGTCGGATCCTTGGGCCCGGCGACGAGATTGCCCCACACATAGGGCAACTCCGTGGCGTGCGCGGCACCGAGACGTAACAGCCGCAGCATCGGCGTCGCGAAATCAAATCGGTACAGATAGACCGGGGCGACCTCATGGTGGCCTTCGGCGAACCAGATCGACGGCATCCGGAAGCCGATGTCGCGGGCCACCCCCATGCCGATGGTCTTCCTGCGGCCCCGGTACGCGGTCCGGATCGCAGCCTCGCTCGGCAACTGCAGGCCGGGTTGGTCGGCGGCGATCTCGGCGAACATCGCCCGGATCGCGTGCGGGGTGATCGGCATCAGCGGTGACTTCATCCAGCGGAACAACGCGGCCTCATGCTTGTTCGTGCCGATGATCATCGGCACCGGATGCGTCCGGCCTTCCTGGGCGAGCTTGACCGGATGGGCGGGCACGACGTCCTCGTCGATGATCGGAGCGAACGCCAGGGTGCCCGGGGTACGACGCGGAATCTCGTCGAAGATGTGTTTCGAGGCGGCGAGGAGCGCGCCGGTCGGCGCCTCGGGCAACCGGTGCACGTCGTCGTGCTCGACGCCGAGCGCGTCGAGGAACAGCTCGGCGACGCCGCGCCCGCGGTTGCGGTCGTAGACCGAGGTCGCCGGCGAGCTCTGCACGATCGCCGCGTGGAATAGCCCGACACCGGCGGGACTGCCCAGCAGCGTCGTGATGATTCCGGCCCCGGCGGACTCACCGAACACCGTGACCCGATCGGGGTCTCCCCCGAAACCGGCGATGTTGTCGCGCACCCACTGCAGCGCGAACACCACGTCCCGCAGCCCGAGGTTGGTGTGGAAACCGTCGCCGAACGAGGACAGATCAAGGAAGCCGAGCGCTCCCATCCGGTAGTTGATGGTGACGACGACCGCCTCACCGCTGCCGGCCAGAACGCCGCCGTGGTAGAGCGGCTGAGCCGACGATCCGAGAATGTAGGCACCGCCGTGCACCCACACCATGACCGGCTTGCGGTCTCCGGCGTGGGTGTCCGACGACGCCCAGACGTTGAGCGTGAGGCAGTCGTCGCCCTGTGGCGCTCCGAGGTCGATCGGGATCCTGGGGTCTGTCGGCTGCGGTACCACAGGACCGACGCCGGCCGCTTCGAGTGGTTCCGACCACGGCCGCGGCGGTTCCGGCGCCCGCCACCGCAGCTCGCCGGCGGGCGCGGCGGCGTATCGAATTCCCTTCCAGGCCTTGATCTTTCCGTTGTCGACACCGCGGACAGGGCCGCTGGTCGTGTCGACGACGGGTCGGTCGCCGGCGGCGCGCCTGGTGTTTGCCTCCGCCGTCATCGGCTGCCCTCTGCAGCCGCGCGCTCCGCATCGGAGAAGCCCGGCACAGACGCGCCCACCGGTGCCGCGTTACGGCGCGCGACGTAACTGGTCGTCGCCGCCCACGCATTGCCGACGCCGTCCGCGTCGGCTGCATACGTCATCGACTTGTCGGCGGCGAAGCCGAGTTGTGCTCCGATGGCGACGGCATCCATGTTGGCGCCCAGGAACACGAAGTCCCATGCGTAGTCCCGCTCTTGGCGGCCGATGGCCGCGCTGACCGCGTCATGCGTCCATTCCCTGCTCGAGTTCTCGTGACCGTCGGTCAACACGACCACGGTGACCCGGCTGGGTCGATCGTCTTCGGCCAGCGCGGCCAGTTCCGCGCCGACATCGGTGATGAGCTTGCCGATCGCGTCGTACAGCGCGGTCCCCCCGCGGGGTTGCAGGTCCAGCGCAGGCACGTCGGCGACGGTCCGGTTGGCGTACACGACGTCGTATTCGGTGTCGAACTGGGCCAGCGTGACTCGGACGTCAAGCGGGTCGTTGCGTTGCCCGGCGATGAACGCGTTGAAGCCGCCTTCGGTGTCGGATTTGATCGATTCCATCGACCCGGAGCGGTCGAGCAATACAGCGATGAGGGCGCGCCGAGGATCCGTCATGGGAGCTCCTTAAGCCGATGGGACACAACCAGATCAGGCTACGCGCGGGCTGACGACACCAACGATTGTGGTATCATATGAGCCAGGAATTGTCACATTACTATCGAGGGGATGGCATGAACGCGTTGCGCCGCCGTATCGTCGAGAACTTCGAGAAGGGCGCCGGCCGGCATGACGATCCGGCCGTCTACGGCGGCCCTCCGGGTGACCCCGGTCTGCTCGGGCCGGACAGCATCTCGTGGGAGATCAACGCCGACCTGGCCTCGGTGTCGCAGGCGGGGCTGCCCGCCATCGTGCTGGAGATCCTGCATCCCTCCGTGGTCGCGGGCGTGCAGGATCTGTCGAACTATCGCGAGGATCCGTTCCAGCGCGCCCGCGCCACGTTGGGCTACGTGCTGACGACGACCTTCGGCAACACCGAGGCGGCGACCAGCGTCATCGAACGTGTCAAGCACGTGCACTCCTTCGTCAAGGGCACCCGCCCCGACGGTGTGCCCTACCGCGCACTGGACCCGGAATTGATCGCGTGGGTGCACACCTGCATCCCGTGGATGATCCTGCGAACCTTCGAGCGCACGAAGCGGCCACTGTCGGTCGAGGAGCAGGACCGTTACCTGGCCGAGCAGGCGGTGATCGGCAGGATGGGCGGGGCTGACTGGGTGCCGACGACGGCAGCCGAACTCGACGACTACGTCCAGACCATGCGGCCCAAGCTCAGCGTGAACGCGCAGACGCGAGAGTTCATCGACTTTCTGATGATCTCGCCGCTCTTCCCCGAACTGCCTGGCGCCATGGATCGTCGGTTGCATCGCTTCGTCATCTACGCAGGCATGAGCCGCGCACCGCGGTGGGCACGCGAGCTCATCGGCTACGACCGCCCGTCTGCGCTGACCCGCCGGATCATGGAGCCGGCCCTGCAGTTCGATGCGCGGCAATTGAGGTGGGCGTTCGGTATCCCGCGCTACGTTCAGCTCGCCCGCGAGCGGGCGGCCGGCGCGATGGTGCCCCAGCTGGCAGCGCAGTGATCGACGCTGCGCTGATCGAAGTAGTCGGCGGCGCCATTTCACCGGGGGCGGGTGGCAGCGTCGACGAATCGGCCGACCGCACCAGCCAGCGCATCCTCGACGCCGCCCTGCACGAGGCGGCCGCTGTTGGGGTGCAACGGATCACGGTCGAGGATGTCGTGCGCCGCGCAGGCGTATCGCGAATGACGGCCTACCGCCGCTATCCGCGGCGCGACGATCTGGTGGAAGCGCTGCTGCGCCGCGAGACGCAGCGATTCCTGGCCGCGGTCGCCGACGCGATCGAGGCCGCCGAGGACCCGCACGAGGGCGTCGCGGAGGCGTTCATCGGCGCGGTCACCTTCGCCCGCGAACATCCGATACTGCGCCGCGCCGGGCACGTCGAACCCGCGCCGATCGACTCCGCGGAGCTGCTGAAGATGGGGGCGGCGTTCATCGCCAACTACATCCACGGTGAGGCGCCGGGTAACCCGTCGCAGTCGGTGCGCTGGGTGGCCGACGTGTTCGCCCGGCTGTTCTTCACCTACATCTCGATGCCACCCACCGATCCCGATTTCGGTGACGACGCCGAGCTGAGGCGGTTCGCACACGAGGTGCTGACGCCCATGGTGGAGCGCGCCATCTGACGGCGATGGCATAGCTTGGTGGCGTGCGGAAGTGGGCGCTGCTGGCAGGAGCCATCACCACCGAGGTCGCGGCGACGCTGTCTTTGCGCGCCTCTCAAGACGATTCCGTGTGGCTGGTGGTGGTCGTCAGCGGCTACGTCGCCTCGTTCGTTCTGCTGACGATGGTGCTGCGGACCGGAATGCCGGTCGGCGTCGCCTACGGCATCTGGGGTGCCCTCGGTACGGCGGTCACCGCGGTGCTGGCCGCCGTCCTCTTCGGTGACCCGTTCACGTGGCCGATCGCGGCCGGCATCGGCCTGATCATCGCCGGGGTGCTGCTCGTCGAGTTCGGTTCGCACCGAGCCACGGTCGAGCAATGATGTGGTGGGCGCTTGCGGGCGCGATCCTGGTCGAGGTGTTGGCGACGCTGTCGTTGCGCGCGTCCGACGGCTTCCGCAAGAAGGCGTGGATCGTCGCCGTCGTCGCCGGTTATCTGTTGTCGTTCTATCTGCTGTGGGTGTCGTTGGGGCTTGGCATGCCGGTCGGCATCGCCTACGGCGTGTGGTCGGCATGCGGTGTCGCATTGGTCGCGATGATCGCGCGTGTGCTGTTCGATGAGCCGTTGACATCGGTGATGGTGGCTCGGGATCGCGCTCATCATCGGCGGCGTACTCACGATCGAATGGTCGCGGCCGCGCACTGAGCGCGCCGGCAAGCGCCATCACGAGGACACCGACCGCCGGTACCGCCAGCAGGCCGACACGCAGGCTCGTCGCGTCGGCGATGACGCCGACGATCAATGGGGCGCCGAAGAAGCCGATCCGCATCAGCCACGTCACCACGGTCAGCCCACTGCCGGGACGCAGTCCCGGCAGCTGATCGGCGCGATGCATCGCGGCCGGAATCAGGGTGGCCACCCCGAAACCGGCCGCGGCGAACCCGGCGATCGTGCCGCCGACGGATCGGAAAGCCAACGCGGCTCCCATGCCCGCCGTGGTGATGACGCCACCGATTCGCACCACGGCACGTTCACCGAATCTGTCGACGAGCCGATCGCCGATGAGGCGCCCGACGAACATGAAACCGACCAGAGCGACGTACCCGAACACCGCGACCGCCGCGGGAGCGCCGAGACTGTCGCGCAAATACAGTGTGGCCCAGGAACTTCCGGCGTCCTCGACCGTGGCTCCGGCCACCGCGATGACGACCAGGGCGAGCAGCGTGCCGTATACGGCGATGCCCGCGCTCCGGCCGCGGCCCTCCCGTGCCGATGGGTGCTCATCGTGGTCCGGCCCCTTGAGCAGGCTCGGGATAGGCGATCAGGACGACGGCGCTGAACACGATGGCCGCGATGGCCAGATGTGTTGTGCGCGAGATGTGCAGCGCGATCGCGCCCGCGCCCATCAACCCACCGAGAATCGCGCCGACCGCCCACACCGCGTGCAGCGAGTTGATGATGGACCGTCCGTAGTTGCGTTGCAGCCGCAGTCCGTGCGCATTCTGCGCGACGTCGGTGATCGCGTCGCATGCCCCCGCAAGGAACAGCGCGGCGGCCAGCAGCAGCGGTGTGGTGGACAGGCCCGCGACGACGACGAACACGCCGATCCCGATCGTCCCGACAACGGCTACGCGCGCCGACGTGTAACGCCGGATGAGGGTGGCCGCGGCCAGTCCTGCCACCAGCGCGCCGCCGGAGAACGCAGCGATGGTCGCGCCGTATATCGCGTTGGACATCTGCAGATCGGTTTTGATCTCGGGGTAGCGCGGCAGCAGGTTCGCGAACAGCGCTCCGTTCGTCAGGAACAGCGCCCCGACCGCGACGCGGGCCCGGCGGTTCTGCCGCACGGCCACATCGTGCCGTTCGGGCGCCATGTCCGAAGGCTACCCACGCACTACCGTGACCTCTTTACCGTTGGCGTATGGACGCGGTCGACGAGGAGCCCGACTACCGAAATCGCGAATGCCGGTGCTACTCGGAGCGGTCATCATCGCGGTGGCCATCGCAGTGATCGTCGTGATCTTCGTCCAGCCGTAGCGCGACCATCGCCACACCATCGCCGGAAAAGCCGACCCTGCTCGCCGAACGGACTCAATTGGCCTGGGAGCGAAGCGCGTTCGGCTTCCTCATCGGTGGCGCACTCCCCTTACTCGGGCAGGGGGCGGTCGCCGCCGGCAAGGTCGCGCTGGCCGTGCTGGGCGCCCTGCTGGCGATGTCGGTGGTGTGGCTCGGCCGGCGGCGTGCCCACCGGATGCCTGCCGTACCGCGGTTGGAAGTCCTCCTGCTTGGCTGGGCCACCGCGGGTTTCGCGGCGCTCATCGTGGTGTTCAGCCTGCGTTAGCCTGCGCGGTGAGTCGCTCGCTGGTCTCCCACAGATCGATCGCCTTGTCGCGGTCGTAGGAGTCGGCCGAGGACATGATCGGGCGCAGGCCTTCGAAGTACATGCCGGTGACGCCGTCGAACCGGGGGGCACCGGCAAGCGCCGCGAGATTGCGCCCGGAGGCTCGCGCGCTGTTCACATTGGGCAGCACACGCAAGGCCGGGAACAGGTACCGCCACGCAAGTCTCTGCAACGGTGGATAGTCGCGGGCCAGGCCCGACCCCGGCATCAAGCCGGGATCGAACGCATTGACCGTCACGCCGCGCGCACCGTGGTCCAGGCGACGGTCGAGTTCATAGGCGAACAACACGTTGCACAGTTTGGACGTGGTGTAGCGGCGACGACCTTCGGGTGAATCCTCGCTCGGATGCGCGAGATCGGCAGCGCGGGTGTAGGCCGGCGCCGGCATGCCGGTGCGCTGGGACGGATCATGGGTGCCGCTGCTGACCACGACGACGCGCGCCGGCGGGACGAGGTCGTCGAGCAGCGCCTGCACCAACGCGAAGTGCCCCAGGTGGTTGACACCGAACGTCATCTCGACACCCTCGGCGGTCCGTTGGGTGCCGGATACCACCTGCACGCCCGCATTGCACACGATCGCCTGCACGGGTGCGAGGTCCATGGTCCGGAATTCGTCGACGAAGTCGTGGACGGATGCCAGTGACGCCAAGTCCATCTCGAGCACCGTGCACCGATCCGGGGAGCCGATCCGCTGCACCGCGGCAACACCGCGATGCGTGTCGCGGACCGGCAGCACCACATGCCAGGAGGGGGCGCTCGCGAGGAGGACGCGGGCGCATTCGAGTCCGAGTCCGGCGCTGGCGCCGGTGATGATCGCGGTGCGCGTCGGGGTGTAGGTCATTTCTCCTCCAGAAGGATCGGTATCAGGGCCGTGAGGGTTTGGTAGAGCCGTCGGTACATCCGCCCGATGTCCGTCGTATCGGGCTCGAGGTGCTCGGCGAGGAAGATGCCGTCGGACAAGGCGGTGGCGACCGCGGCGAGTTCGCCAACCACGCGCTCGGCTTTCGCGGGAGGCACATCGCCGGGCAGCAGGTGTGCTATCGCGTCGCGAAACCGTCCGATTGCCCGGTCACGGACCCGACGCACCACCTCGCCGACCGCGGGATCGTCGCTGCGCTCCAGTGACAGCAGCAAGAACAGTCGCAGGAACTGGGGATGCTGCTCCTGCTGGGCGATGACCGCGTCGAGCTGCTGGCCGACATCGGCATCGGAAGGGATTGCCGCGAAGTACCGCTCGGCGCCGCGCTCCATCACCGCCGCCAGCACGCCGTCCTTGGAGCCGAAGTGCCAGTAAATGGAACTCGGCGGCAGGCCGCAGGCCTTGCGGATATCGCTGATCGAGGTGGCCGCGAATCCGCGCTCCGCCATCAGCCTCTCCGTCGCGTCGAGGATCTGCTCGCGGGAGTTCGCCCCCTGCTGCTGCCGTTTGGTAGGCGTGTCTGTAAGGATCATTACAGACAGAGTAGGCGACAGCTGGCGGTCATGCCACTTTTCGGGCCAACTGCCAAGATTGACGACATGACGGACCTGCCGGAGTCTCTCGTCGAGTTGGCGCGACGCTACGGCGTCGCAACGGAATACGAAGACTGGACCGGGACGCGCACCGCGGTCGCCGAGTCCACCCTGGTTGCCGTCCTCGACGCCCTCGGCGTGCACGCGGCCACGGAGTACCGGCGCGCTGCCGCACTCGCCGAGCATGACCGCGAGTACTGGGCCCGCGCACTGCCGCCGGCGATCATCGGTCGGGCAGGCAGTGCGTCCTCGTTCTGGGTGCACGTCACCCATGGCGACCCGGTGCGACTTTGGATCCGGCTGGAGGACGGCTCCGTGCGTACCGGCCTGCGCCAGCTGGAAAACAACAGGGCACCTTATGATTTCAACGGCCGACTCATCGGCGAGGCCAGCTTCGAGCTGCCCGCCGATCTGCCCCTGGGATACCACGAGTTGCATCTGCAACTCGGCGCCGACGACGTCAAGACGGCGATCATCGTCTCCCCCGCATCGCTGCCACCGCCGGCGGGCCGGGCCTGGGGGCTGGCCACCCAGCTTTACAGCGTTCGCTCGCAAAGATCTTGGGGCATAGGCGATTTGACTGATGTGACTGATCTCGCGGTGTGGTCGGCGGCAGAGCACGGCGCGGGTTTCGTTCTGGTCAACCCGCTGCACGCCGCGGCACCGACCGCGCCGATGGAGCCGTCACCGTATCTGCCGACCTCGCGCCGCTTCGTCAATCCGATGTACCTGCGGGTCGAGGCGATTCCCGAGTTCGCCTACCTCCGTCACCGCGGCCGCATCCGTAAGGCCAGGGATTACGCGCAGGCCCGTGCGCGCAGGAAGGACTTGATCGACCGCGACGCCGCATGGAAGGCGAAGCGCTCTGCTCTGGAAGCCGTATACGCCGTAGAGCGTTCGGCGGGAAGGGAATTGGCGTACAACGCGTACCGCCATCGCGAGGGCCGCAGCCTGGATGACTTCGCGACGTGGTGTGCCCTTTCCGAGCAGTACGGTAACGACTGGCATCGATGGCCGGACGAACTGCAACACCCGCGAAGCCCTGTTGTCGCCGACTTCGCCTCCGCACACGCCGATGCCGTCGACTTCCATCGCTGGCTGCAGTGGCAGCTCAACGAACAGCTCGCCGCGACGCAGACCGCCGCGACCGCGGCGGGCATGGGTCTGGGCGTCATGCACGACCTGGCCGTCGGCGTAGACCCCAACGGCGCTGATGCATGGGCACTACAGGATGTGCTGGCATTGGGCGTCACCGCGGGCGCTCCGCCCGACGAGTTCAACCAGCTGGGCCAGGACTGGTCACAGCCGCCCTGGCGGCCGGACGAACTCGTCAAAGAGGCGTATGCACCGTTTCGCGCGCTCGTCAACGCGGCCTTCCGGCATGCGGGAGGGGTGCGCATCGACCACATCATCGGGTTGTTCAGGTTGTGGTGGATCCCGAAGGGGTCGGCGCCGACCGTGGGCACCTACGTGCGCTACGACCATGAAGCGATGATCGGCATCGTCGCGCTGGAGGCGCACCGCGCCGGCGCCGTCGTCGTCGGCGAGGATCTCGGCACAGTCGAGCCGTGGGTGCGTGACTACCTGCGCGAGCGGGGTCTTTTCGGAACGTCGATCCTGTGGTTCGAACAGGACCGCGCGGGTGCCGGCGGCCCGCTGCCCGCCGAACGGTGGCGCGAGTACTGCCTCTCCTCGGTCACCACCCACGACCTGCCGCCGACGGCCGGTTACCTGGCGGGCGAACACGTGCGGCTGCGCGACCGCCTCGGCTTGTTGACCCGGTCAGCCGACGAGGAACTGGCCGCCGACGGCAGGCAGCAGGAGGCGTGGCTGCGCGAGCTACGTCGCGTCGGGGTTCTGGGCGACGCCCAGGACGCGAGTGTCGACGACGTGGTGAGCGCGCTGTACCGCTATCTGGGGCGCACGCCTTCGCGGCTGCTGGCGCTGTCGCTGGCCGACGCGGTGGGTGACCTGCGCACCCAGAACCAGCCGGGCACCAGCGACGAGTATCCCAATTGGCGCATCCCGCTCACCGGCCCCGATGGGGAGAAACTGCTGCTCGAAGACGTCTTCACCGATCCGCGGGCGGCTGCTCTGGCCAACGTGATGCGAGCCGCGGTGAGTCCGCCGATGTAACGCGGAGCGGCTCTGCAGCGGTTTCACATTCGTCACGTCTGCGATATGTTCGCAGCGCACTGACATAGGGAGAGATCGCGTGAAGAAGCTCGTAGTGCTGAGCGGTGGGCTCGTAGCCGTGGGTTCCACTGCCCTGATCGGCGCGGGCATCGCCATGTCGCAGCCGCCGGTGCAGAATCTCAATGTCGTCGGTGAGCCGTATCAGAAGGCTCTGCAGATCCTCAAGAGCCAGGGCGTGAAGGCATTTTTCGGTGGCTCCTTCGGCAGCGTGCTGCCGCAGGCGCAGTGCCTGGTCGACCAGCAGAAGGTCACGTCGGCGGGCCGGATGCTGCTGATGCTGGACTGCACGCAGGAGGCCAAGGACCTGCTCGCGGAGCAGGGCGGCGGTGGACCCGGCACGTCGACGGTCGGCGGTAACGGCATCACGACCGTGACCCCGACCCCGGTCGTGCCGATTCAGGGTGCACCCGGCGCTGGCCAGCTGCTGCCGCCGCCTCCTGGAGGCTAGCCCTCAACCAGCCGACGCAGGTTCTTAAGGGTCTGGCCCATGGTCCGGCCGACCTGGCGCGCGGCGACCCGGTCGGCGATGAGGCCGAGCAGGTTGCCCGCCGACTCGTACGACAGGCGGAACGTCACCTTGGTGCGGCCGCCGTCGGTTTCCCGTAGCCGGAACCGGCCGCGCTGAGACACGCCGGTGATGCCGACCCAGGTCAACTCGCGGGGTGGATCGAATTCGACGAGTTCGATGGAGCCACCGATGGGCACCGAGCCGATCTTCCAGTGCACGGTGTAGCGCGCTCCCTTGTCAGCGGGCCCGTCCGTCGTGGTTTCCCACCGCTCGAGGCTGGCCATGAATTCCGGATAGCAGCCCGGGTCGCTGACGATCTTCCAGACTGACTCGCGGTCGGCGTCGATGACGCATTGCCGTTGGACCCTCATTGAGCGCTCTCTCCTCTTCGCGCGAGCGCTCATCAGCGCTCTCTCTTCTTCGCGCGAGCGCTCATCAGCGCTCTCTCTTCTTCGCGCGAGCGCTCATCAGCCGAGCACTGGGAATCGTCGTTCGGACGCCAGCCGGTCGACACCGGCCTGCAGGCTGTCCAGCACCTTGTCGTTGATCACCTCGTCGTCGCTGGCCGCGATGTCATCGGCATCGATCGGGTCCTGCACCTCGATGGCGATCTTCGTCGGCAGGGGCAGTCGCGGCACCATGTCGCTGACGGCCAGGCCCCACGGCGGCGCCAACAGGATCGGGACACTCTTCAGGCGCGCCATCTTGTCGACCATGAGCAGCTTGGCCAGCCACTGCCCGCGGTCCAAGAACAGCGCCGCCTCCTGGCCGCCGACGCTGGCGACCGGCACGATCGGCACACCCGCCTCGCGCGCGAGCTTCACATAACCTTTGCGGCCCCCGAAGTCCACCTCATGACGCTTCCACGACGGCCGGAAGACCTCGTAGTCGCCGCCCGGATACACCAGCAACGCCGCACCGGAGTTGAGCGCCAGCGTCGCGTTGTCATGGTTGGCGGCGACGGTGCCGAACTTGCGCAGCGATCCCAGTCCAGGCATCGACACCACAAGATTGTGCGCAAGTTGGTAGAACGGCCGCTCGACGCCGAAGTACGAGCAGAACGCCAGCGTGAAGACGAAGGTGTCGGGCGGCAGGTTGCCCCCGCTGTGGTTGCCCACCAACAACACCGGTCCGTCTGCGGGGATCCGGTCCAGGCCGCGGACTTCGGCGCGGAAGTACAGCGACGCCAGCAACCACAGGCCGGGCAGCTGCTCGCGGATGTAATCGGGGTCGCGCTGATCCAGATCCGCTTTGGGGACGCGCGAGGACACCTGCTGCCGCGCCCACTCGAGAACATCGCCTATCCCCGCCATAGCGGGTCGTATTGACCGACCGCAACAACCTGAAACGCGAGATCGCGCAAGAACCCGATACCCGCGTTCCCACCTATCCGTCGTAGACTGCTGTGCACGATCGCGGGAGGAGCCCACCATGGCTGCATCACCGGCTCGGCCGGCAGGACTGCGTCCACGCCGTTTCGACTACGAGATCGACCCCGGCCCGGTCCAGATCCAGGCCCGCAAGGTGCATTTCGACCTTGCCGACATTCCCCTGGAGTGGATTCCGGGCCATCCCGTCGCGTCCACGATGATCAACCTGTTCAATGTCGTGCTCCCCGCGGCCGAGCATTGGTTCGTCGAGGCGCTCAACGAGGCGCTGCCGCTGGTGAAAGACCCCAAGCTCGCCGACGACATCCGCGGGTTCAGCGGCCAGGAAGCCACCCACGCCGCGGCTCACGACGAGGTGATCCGCGAGTTCCTCGTCGGCAACGGGGTCGACCCCGGACCAATGCTCGAGTCGGTGGAGTACATCTTCGGAAAGGTCCTGGCGCCCAAGCCTTTCGCGGACCCCCAGCGGCAACTCAGCAACCTGTGCGACCGGCTGTGGCTGATTGCCGCGATCGAGCACTACACCGCGGTGCTGGGCGATTTCGCGCTGAACTCGGCATGGGACGACCACGGCGCCAACCCCACGATGGTCGACCTCTTCCGTTGGCACGGCAGTGAGGAAGTCGAGCACCGCAGCGTCGCCCACGACGTCGCGGTGTACTTCCACGACAGCTACCCCGACCGCATCCGGGCCATGGCCACCGCCGCCACCGCGATGTTCGTCTTCTTCCAGCGCGGCACCTGGTATCTGCTGAAGTCCGATCCCGCCAACGACATCGGGTGGCTGCCGATGCAGCGCCTGCGGATGCGCGACTCCGAACTCGGCCTGTTACCCAGGTTCCGCACGTTGTTCGGCGCGAACACGCTGACCTACTTCCGGCGGAAGTACTCGCCCGAGGACATGGGGTCCACGGCGCAGGCCGTCGCATACTTGGCCACCTCCCCCGCGGCCCGCGCCGCTCACCTTTGATGGGGCTGCGGGAACGCTACCGGCAGCTGCCGTCCGACCCCTTCCGGCGAGGCCGCCGCGACCTGTTCATGGGGATGGCCGGCGCGATGATCTCCGGTATGGAGGCGGTGGCGGGCGCCGCCAGACGGGTGAGACCGCCCAGCGAGTTGGACCGGACGCGGCTGTTGCGCGTCCTCGACCGGCAGGTAGTGGCCCACGACGAGAACGTGGTGGCGCTGACGTTCGTTGCCGCTGACGACCGGCCACTGCCCCGCTGGCATCCAGGCGCTCACATCGACGTGCATCTGCCCAGCGGTCTTCTACGCCAGTACTCCCTTTGTGGTGATCCGGAAAACGGCGACACAGTACCGAATCGCGGTGCGACGGATTCCCGACGGCGGCGGCGGGTCCATCGAGATGCACGAGCTGGCGATCGGCGACACCGTCACGACGCACGGACCGCGCAACGCATTCCCGCTCACGATTCCCGGCTACGGCTCACCGACGCGACGGTTCCGGTTTATCGCGGGCGGCATCGGAATCACTCCGGTGCTGCCGATGCTGGGTCTCGCCCAGCGCCTCGGCGTGGACTGGTCGATGGTCTACGCCGGCCGCTCCCGCGACAGCCTGCCGTTCATCGAAGAGGTCGCGACGTTCGGCGATCGGGTCCGAATCCGCACTGATGACGCCGACGGTTTGCCAACCGCCGCCGAGCTGCTCGGGGACTGCCCGCCGGGCACCGCGGTGTACGCATGCGGCCCGGCGCCGATGCTCACCACGATCCGGTCAGAACTCGCGGGTCGGGCCGACGTCGAACTTCATTTCGAACGGTTCGCCGCGCCGCCCGTCGTCGACGGCCACGAGTTCGCGGTGACGGTCGCCTCCACCGGCGAGGAGATCCGGGTCGCCGCCGACGAGACATTGCTTGCGGCGCTCAACCGGGCCGGCGTGCACGCGCCCGTATTCGTGCCAGCAGGGCTTCTGCGGGACCTGCCGGACACGGGTGCTCAATGTTGACGATGGCGCGGTCGACCATCGCGACGCCCTACTGACCGGCCCCGAGCGCGAGAACCAGATGATGCTCATCTGTATTTCCCGTGCCGTCGGCGGGTCGCGTCTCACCCTCGATCTCTAGCCGCGTCTCGTACTATTCGCCCATGCCGCTGGCCGATGGTTCGACGTTCGCCGGATACACCATCGTGCGACAGCTCGGCTCGGGAGGCATGGGTGAGGTTTACCTCGCACAGCATCCGCGGTTGCCACGGCGCGACGCGCTGAAGATTCTCGCCACGTCGGTGTCGGCCGACAGCGAATACCGGGAGCGGTTCAACCGTGAGGCCGATATCGCGGCCACGTTGTGGCATCCGCACATCGTCGGCGTGCACGACCGCGGCGAGTATCAGGGCCAGATCTGGATCTCGATGGACTACGTCGAGGGCACCGACGCCGCTCGCCTGCTCCGTGAGCGATATCCGAACGGGATGCCCAAGAGCCGAAGTCGTCCAGATCATCACCGACGTCGCCGAGGCGTTGGATTACGCCCATCAGCGCAACCTGCTGCACCGCGACGTCAAGCCGGCCAACATCCTGCTGGCCCATCCTGATTCCGGCGATCAGCGGGTGCTGTTGGCGGACTTCGGAATTGCGCGATGGGCCGACGACATCAGTGGGCTGACGGCCACGAATATGACTGTGGGCACCGTTTCCTACGCGGCACCCGAACAGTTGATGGGCGAGCGACTGGACGGTCGTTCCGACCAATATGCCTTGGCGGCCACTGCTTTTCATCTCCTGACCGGTTCCCCGCCGTTCACGCATTCGAATCCCGCGGTCGTCATCAGCCAGCATCTGTCCGCGGCGCCGCCCGCAATCGGCGCGCGTCGCCCCGAGCTGGCCCCGCTGGATCCCGTGTTCGCGAAGGCACTGGCCAAAGATCCGAAAGATCGGTACGAGCGGTGTGCCGACTTCGCGCGGGCGCTCGCGCACCGATTGGGTGTGGCACCGGCCGAAGACGACGGCGCTACCCGGCTGTCCTCCGCCGCAATACCACCGGACGGAGGGCACAAGCGCTCCGCGCTGCGGGCCGGCGTCATCGTTCCGGTCGTCCTGGTCGTGCTCCTGGCTGCGGCGGTCGCGGTGGCGGTCTTCGAGACTCGGCGCGCCGACGACGAACGTCCCACCGCCGCCCCGACGCCGACGACATCGCGAGCCGCGACCTCGACACCGTTCACGGCGCTCCCGCCGCCACCCGAACCGCCGCCGTCCCCCACCACCACGACCACCACGACACCGGCAGCTGCGCCAGTCGCCGTCATCGGCGCGAACTGCTCACCGGTCGGGAGCACCGGCACGACCGCCAACGGTTCGGTCGCGTACTGCGAAACGCTGCAATCGACGGGGGCTTCACTCTGGTCGCTGACGCAGGGTGACATCGCGAGCCCCACGGTGACCACCGAGGCGACCGACGAGCCGCTGCCTGCCATCGAGGAGATCTCCGGTGCGGGTATGCATGCAGCAGACCGGCCAAACCCGCCGCGAGTGTCGACGAGACATCCGCGAAAGCAACGGTCTGCCGCCGCTGCCATGAAATTCGCCGTCGTCGCGCCGGTCGCGGCAGGGGTGACCGCGGACCCGGTCTACATGACCGCATTCGCACAGCATCTGGAGACCTGCGGATTCGAATCCATCGTCGTGGTCGAGCACACCGTGCTGATGACGCATTACACCAGCGTCTACCCATACGACGCATCCGGACGGGTCGAGCTCACCGCCGACTGCCCGGTGCCCGATCCCCTTGATCTGCTGGCCTATCTGGCTGGGCAGACGCGGCGGCTGGGCCTGGCCACCGGGGTGCTCGTCTTGCCGAATCACCACCCCGTCGTGTTGGCCAAGCGCGTCGCCACCCTCGACTCGCTGGCGGGCGGGCGTCTACGGCTGTGCGTGGGAATGGGGTGGCTCAAGGAGGAAATCGAAGCCTGCGGAACGGAATTCGAGTAGTCGCGGACGCCGCGCCGACGAACAGATAGCCGCGATGCGGCTGCTGTGGGAGGACCGGCCGGACGGGGCGAGTTTCCACGGCGAGTACTTCGATTTCGATCACGCGGCGTGCTACCCCAAGCCCGTCGGTCACGTGCCGATCCATATCGGCGGTCACAGCCGGGCAGCGGCGAAGCGCGCGGGCAGACTGGGCGACGGGTTCCAGCCCCTCGGGGTCGGCGGCGCTGAACTCGCTGACCTCGTCGCGTAATGCGGCGAGGCGGCGACCGAGTGCGGCCGCGATCCCGACGAGGTGGAACTGTCGCTGGGGCATTCGGTCACCAAGATCGACGCGGCCCGCGCAGAGAATCTCGCTGCCGCCGGTGCCCGACCGCATCGTCCTGGCGATGCCCCCTACCGCCGACATCGATGAGGCCCGCGACGCCTTGTCGGCTTGTGCGGAAAGGTTGTCGCTGACACCGTGAGCCTTGACCCCGCCGACCGATTGGCGCTGACCGACCTCGTGCACCTCTACGCATCGGGCGTCGACGACCGTCGCTTCGAGAATGTCGTCGAATTGTTCACCGACACAGCAGAATTGCGGCTGCCCGACCCGCCCCGCTCTCTGGAACCCGTGCGCAAGCACTACGGTCGCGACGGTGTCCGCGCCGCGATGGGCGCACTGGCCGCCGTCCATCGCACCGAACACGCGATCGTCGGTGAGGTGTATGCCCCAGGAGGTGAACCGAACTACGCACTGGGCCGCATCACCTGCATCGCGCACCACTGGACCGTCGCCGGCGACGAAATCAGCGATCTCGTCTGGCACCTGCGCTACGACGACGAGTACATGCGGACCCACGCCGGCTGGCGCATCCACGGCCGGGCGCTGACGATCAACGCGATCGAGACCCGCCCGGTTCGTCGTCTTCGAGCGCACAGATCAGCCGGTCCAGCAGCGGGTGCTGGCCCTTCAGCAGCTTGGACCGAGCCTGTGCCACGGAAAACCAACCCACGCGGTCGATTTCGGGATACTCCCTGATTTTTCCCGAACCCTTCGGCCACTCCAGCTCGAAGGTGTTGGAATAAGTGCCGTCGAGATCCAGATCGCCGCGGACGGCGAATGCGGTGACGACCTTCCCGCTGGGCTGTTTGAGCGGAGCGAACTCGATACGGGGGCCATCGGGCGGTGGCTTGCCGAGTTCCTCTTCGAACTCGCGCTGCGCGACGGTCCACGGATCTTCGCCCTCGACGTACTCACCTTTGGGTATCGTCCACGCACCGTCGTCTTTTCGCGCCCAGAACGGCCCGCCGGGGTGGCCGATGAGCACCTCGACCGTGCCGTCGATGAGGCGGTAGAGCAGCAGACCCGCACTGAGCTTCGGCATCACCCGCGAGACTAGTACGTGCGGTCGCCTTCACTGTCATCGAAGAACGCCCAGTCGCCGTCATCTGACTTGACCTCCATGCGCCAGCCGAGTTCGGGTTCGGCCTTCTGGTCGACGAACCAGGCGTGCGCATCGTCGGCGCTCTCGATGTCCTTGGTGTCGACGACCTCGCCCTTGGGATTCAACACACGATATGTAGCCATTTCGGTCAGCTTTCCCGCTCGACGAGATTTGAATCAGTCTGCTTTCGGCATGGGAATGCCTTCGCTGGCGGCGAACTGCGCGTCCTCCTCCGACGCCAGGCCGAACGACACCACCGAGCGGTCGAAGAACACATCGGTGAGATACGCCAGCGAAACCGCCCAGCGATTGACGAACCGCGGGATGGCATAGAGGTGATAGGCGCGGGTCACGACCTTGGCGGGGAAACCCGATAGCGCGATGTTGAGCGGGTTGGCGACGGCTTTGCGCGGCCCGAGGTCGACGACGAGACCCATGTTGCGGTGCTTGTACGGTCTTGGTCGACCGTAGCCGAGGCTCGCGGCGACGTTGTGCGCCAAGCACTTTCCCTGCCGCGTCGCATGTTGCGCGGTCGGCGGGGTGATCTTGCCCGGCTGGGTCACGTCGGGCACGGCGGCCGCGTCGCCGGCGCCGAACACGCCGGGATATCCGGGAACCTGCAAGTTCGGTGCTCACCTCCAACCGGCCTTTCTCCATGGGCAGGCCGAGCTTCTCGATCAGCGGCGCGCCGGTGACACCCGTCACCCATGCGACGGTATGCGTGCGGATCAGCGAATCATCGGTCAGCACAACATGTTCAGCGTGGACTTCCTTGAGCGTGACGCCCAGCCGGACGTCGATACCACGCGCGTCGAGCACCCGCCGCGCCGCGGCGCCAAGCTTCTCCCCGACCTCGGGCATCACCTGCTCGGCCAGGTCGAGCAGCACGAACTTCACATCCTCTGGCCGAAAGCTCATCTGCTTCGGCCGCGGAATCGGCGAGGGCCCGCAACTGCACGGCGAGCTCCGTGCCGGAGTATGACGCCCCGACCACCACAATGGTCCGCCGCGCCGAGGCCCGACCGGGGTCGTCGTCGACATCGGCGAGCTCGAGCTGTTCGAGCACGTGGTCGCGCAGATACAGCGCCTCCGCCGTCGACTTCAGGCCGCGGGCGTGCTCAGCGAGGCCCGGCACGTCGAACAGCCGGGTGACCGAACCCGGCGTCAGCACCAGGCGGTCCCACGTCAGGTTGCGCGCGCGCTCTTCGGGATCGGTGTATGTGACCGTGCGCGCATCGAAGTCGACCTCGTCGACCCTGCCGCGGATCGCCTGAACCCCACGCAATGCGTTGGCCAGTGGAATCGCGACGAATCGCGCGTCCACCAAGCCGCCCGCCACGTCCGGCAGCAGCGGCGTGTAGAGCATGTAGTCGACGGGCGAGATGATCGAGATGTCGACTGAAGCCGTTCCGGGCTGTCTTCGCATCTTTCGCGCGAGATGGCGTGCGCATTCGAATCCGGTGAAGCCGCTTCCGACGATTACCACAGAGGTCATCGACACCGACTGTACGGATTGCGCGCTACGGGCTGTCGAGCAGCGTGCCGAACTTGCCGGCCAACCACGGTTTGCGTCCGCCCGGACGCAGGCGACCACGCAGCAGCACCGACCACTGCGGTATCCGGCCGTAGCCGAGCAACAGGAAGTCGACCGGATCAGCGGTGATCCTGCAGTCCGCCTTCTCGCCCGCGGCGGTGATCTCGGCGGCCCCGTCGGCGATCGCCATGCGGTAACTGGGACCGCCCCGCAGACGTACAACTCGAAACTCATCCGGACTCCCGCCGCGCGCTTCGGCCGCAGATACTGCGGCATGACGGCCATCGCCCCCGGCGTGACCAGCAACGCGTCAGCAGCGCTGATCTGCCAGGGCAGCCGCGCGGCCCTGGCGATGTCGAGACCGTGAATCAACTGTTCGCCGAGCAGCAGGCATGTCATCGTCGCCGGCGCGATCACCAGCGCATTGGGTGTCTCGATGTCCACAGCGGGGTCGACCGACGGCCGCCGACGTCGAGATAGCCGCGGCGGCCGCTTCCAGATGATCGGCGAGGCGGTGCAGATTGCGTTCGGGCACTTCGGTCGAGGTGACGGGCGTTGACGGCCGCGCTGAGCCGCGACGGCGATTCCGTCGGCCGGTTGGCGTGCGTCATATAGCCGCTGGCGTGCGGGTCAGTGCCTGCGTGTAGTCACGGAGGTCACCGATGACGTGCGCCGCAGTTTCCGCGGCCGTCCATTCCAGGCCCGGCGCACCGCGGCACCGGGCGTCGTCGATGCTGCGCCACATGATCGGCGCTTCGTGCGACGGCGTCGCGCAATGCCGACAATGTCGGCCCGTACGCCGCCGGGCATCCACAACCGGTCCGGTGAGAAGGTAGGGAGGTGGAAGTCATAGCGCAACTATTTCACATAATGTCGTTATGTCAATAGGGTATTCTCGGGTCTACCAGAGGAGCAACGCATGTCGGATTCCGCGTCGGGGTCGGCGATCGCTGCGCGCGGAGCAGGTCGCCCAGACGCGTGCAGCGTTGGTCGCGGCCGGGCGCCGACTCTTCGGCGAGAACGGCTTCCGCGCCACCTCGGTGGAGGATCTGGCGCGGCGAGGCGCGGGTGACCACCGGTGCGCTCTATCACCACTTCCCTACCAAGACAGCGCTTTTCGAAGCGGTTTTCGTGCAGGCGCACACGGACATGATGACCGCCTCGACCAGTGCGGCGCAAGGCGCGACGGACAGCGTCGACGAGCTGGCGCGGGGGTTCGAGGCGTTCCTCGACGGCGTCATGGCAGCCCGACGTGCAGCGCATCCTGATTCTCGACGGCCCCGCGCGTGCTCGGGTTGGCGCGATTCACCGAGCTCGACGAGCTGTATGCCCACGCCGCGATCGTGCATGCCCTGCGCGCCGCTAAGGCGGCGGGCACGATCATCCCGGTCGACGACCCGAGACCACGACTCGACTGCTGCTCGGGGCGCTGACCCGCGGCGCAATGCTCATCGCAAACTCCGCCGACCCTGTCGCGACGCGGCATGCCGTGGCCAGGTCGATGCGTGTCCTGCTGTCCGGCTTCACTCCATCGGGTTGATGGCGGATGCTGGATGTCATGACGCGCCCGCTTCGCCGGTTCGACCCCTTCCGGCCGATCGACATGCTGACGTCGCTGTGGACGTCGGCGGCCGTGGCTCCGGTCAGCAGCGGTGCGGCGGCCGCGTACCGGACGTTGTTCATGACGGTGCGCCGACTCGTCGTGGGAAGGCGGCTGGCCGTCCGGCTCGACAGCGGTGAACTCACCCTGACGATCACGGAGTTCGATTCACGGCTCGACGTCCGCAGCCCTATCGGTCGGTCAGCTCAATGATGTACGCCTTGCCGCGCGCGACATTCGTTGGGATGGAAGCGAATTCGACCACGCAACTGCCGTTCTGCACAACGTGCACCTGCGCCCGACGGTGCCGCCGGTGTTGGTGGCCGCGCCGGTGGAACTCACGCTGGACGTGCCGACGGCCCTGCTGGACGACCTGTTCCAATGGGCGGCGCCCGGCTGTCCGGCGAGGTCGGCAGCGACGGCGTCGCGCGACTGCGATTGTCCCGCCGGCCGATGCTCGGTCACCTCGAGGTCGACGCCGAACTCGACGGGTCGACGCTGTGGCTCGGCCGCGTGCGCTGGTCCGTCCGCCGGTCGCGGTGGAAGCTGCCCGCCGCGCACGCCCGCCTACCCCGTGCGGCTGCCCGAACTACCCCACGGCCTGAAACTGACCGGAATCAGCTTCGCGCCGGACATGGTGTGTCTACGGGTTCGGTGCCAGAATGGCGACATGGATCTGCCCCGAAAATTGCTGGAGGACATCATCAATCAGCTCAGTGTGGTTGGGCGCCCGCTCAACCTCACCAGGCTGGGGCGCCTGCTCTAGTGGTCGAACTCGCCCGTTATCAGCAGGGCCATGCGCGCGTGGTCGTCTCATCTCGATGGCCACGCATGATTTGAGTTCGCGACGGAGTACGACGACGGCGGCCGGTTGATCGTCGAGCGCTCGCCAGTGGCGGTCGCTGACTTCGTGGCCAAAGGCGAGGGGCCATGGCCGTGGTTCGATCTCGGCGACAGAGCGCGACGGGGGCGTTGCAGGTGCTCGACGCGCTCGGCGTCGAACCGCCGCCGATGGACCGAGCCGCTGGCTGCCGACACGCTCGACCTCTTCGAGCGGGCATACCGCGGTGACACACCGTCATCGAGCTGCTGGCGATGGGGGCCGATCCGGATCCGGTCGATCCGTGCGGGGCGTCGCCGCTGTGGTACGGCGTACGCTCCGTCAGCGCCGGAATCGTCGTTGCGCTGATCGACGCGGGTGCCGATGCGGGACGGTGCATCGAATTGTCCGCTCGCGGTGAGCGATTCACAACGATTCTGCACGAGATCGTCCGGCCGCGGCCGCACCGTTGCGCTCAGTCACGCTCTGGCCAACGGGGTCGACCCGACACTCGTCGACTCGGAGGGCGCCACCGCGATGCATGTCCTTGAGCGGCGACGTCGACAACGTGAACCCGCAGATCGTGCGCACTCTCGCGCGGGCCGGGGCGTCGGTGAACGCCGCGATGCCCGAGCGGCGCCCAGCCGATCGAGCACGCCGCGCGAAAGGTGCTGCCGGCGACCGTCGCAGCGATGGTCGAACTCGGGGCCGATCCGGTCCGCGGCCTCGACGCGCTGATGGCGTGGTGGTCGATCGTCGGAGCGAAGTTCAACGGCTACCGCTCGGCCGATGTCAGCGACGGTCATCGATATCTTGCGCGCCGGCGGAGCGGAAGTGACCGATCTCCACCGCGAACCGCGCGGCAGGCGCGTCGGCGGTCGAAGCCGCGCTTCGCCGATAGAGTGCGGGTGTGGCGCAGTACTCCCGATACGTCGCAATCGGTGATAGCCAGACCGAAGGTCTTTGGGACGGCGACGATTCGAACGGGTTGACCGGTTTCGCCGATCGTCTGGCGATGATCATCGACGCCCACCACCCCGGTGTGGAATATGCGAACCTCGCGGTGCGCGGGCGTCGCATCCTCGATCTGCTTGTCGAGCAGTTGCCGCTGGCGCTGGCCATGCAGCCGGATCTGATCACCGTGTGCATCGGGATGAACGACGTGACCCGACCCGGCCCGTTCTTCGATCGCGCCCTCGCCGACCTCGACACGCTGCACTCGAGGTTGGCGGAATCCGGCGCGACCGTGGTGACGACGACATTCCCCGATCTCGCCCAGATCCTGCCGGTCGGCCGGCGTCATCGCGGCACGCGTCGAGAGGATCAACGACGAGATCAGAGCTGCCGCGGACCGCCATGGGTTCGGCTCGTCGACCTCTACGACGCGCCGTCGATGCTGGACCCCGAGATCTGGAGCCCCGACCGCGTTCACGGATCGACGAAGGGGCACATCCTGTTCGCCGCGGCGGCCGCCGAGGCGCTCGGCCTTCCCGGCAGCAGCCGCGACTGGGCGCAGGCAGACGGAGCGTGGCGGCCCTCGCTGCGATCGCGTGCCCACTCGCAGGTGCTGTGGACGCAGAACATGTTGATGCCCTGGCTGTGGCGCCACGTGCGCGGCAAGTCCGAGGGAGACGGCCGTCGTCCCAAGCGGCCGCGTCTGCAATCTGTCGCGGCCTAGAAACCCAGGATCGACAGCGGAATCGGCGAGGTTCCGGAGCCGAAGGACGCCACCGCCGCCGGGCAGAACATGGTGATCGCGACGCCGGTGAACATCGTCGCCGGGCCCAGCGGCATGCCGCCCGCCTCGGAGACCTTCGCCGCGACGTCGGCGGCCGTCTGTCCGGGTTGTGCCAGCATCGGGCAGACCTGTTGACCCATGGCCACCGCATCGGTGGGATCGACCGAAGCCACCCCCGCATCGGCCAGGGCGGCCAGAAACGCGTCGTCGGTCGGTTCGGCCGAAGCCGGGGCCGACAGCGTCAAGGCGGACACGAACACCGCAGCGGGCAGGGCGGTGAAGATCGCCGACAAGTTCATGGGCAGGTGAGGCACCCGGCGAATCGTACGCGGTGCGTCAGACGCCGGCCCACGCGGCGTCGATGCTGGTGGCCACGTCGATGATCTTCGCCTTCTGCGACTGCCGGGCTGTCGATCTCGCCGGACACGTGGGCGGCGATGAACCGCCTGATCTCGCCGTCGATGTTGCCCAGGATGCGGACCACCTCCGCGCGCAGGGACTTCGACGTGACGTGGATGGAGATGTCGGAGGACCGCGGCTTCTCCACGTCGAGAATCAGCAGCAGCGGCGCGGCGGCCCTGGCCGTCGCGCTCAGCGCGATCTCCCCGAACACCATGAATTTCGGCCGGTCGATGCGCAGGTCGACCACCATGTCGATCTCCAGCGGAATCCGGATGCCGAACGTGATCAGCTGGCCGACCTCGCGCGTGACACCCTGGGCTCCAGGATCCGGACCTTGGCGGTGACCTTGGCGATCTTGCCGGGGCCCTGACCCATCGGGCCCATCTCGAACTCTTGCCCGGCGATGGAGGCGATCGCGCCGCCCACCCGTTCCTCGGTCACCGCGACCTCGAAGAATCTGCGGCCGAATTGCTCGTAGGTCATCTCATCATCAAGCTGCATGGTGCTGATACCGTCTCATGACCGCTGGCCCTGCTGCAGCAACGCGACCGAATCGAGATGCACTCAACCGCGCTCGGAGAAGTAGCGGATCCGGTTGATCGCCGAATGGTTTCGCCGTGACATCTGCGATGAGCACGTCGCGATGTGTCGCCGCGGTCGATACCGACGACAGGTGGTGATCCCGAAGCGATCATCTTGCGCGGCCCTCCCCTCGGCGAGCCGCGACAGCAGTTCGGCGGTGCCCAACGGCGTGTGCTCGCCCGCGGTCATGCGTGCGCCTCTGGCGAGGCGGCGTCGCACCGCCACTTCGTCGCCGGACCGGGCGTCGGCCAGGAATTCCCACAGCCACCTCTTGCCCGCGGGCCCGGCGCCCTTAAACCCGTTGAAGAATCCCAGCGAACCGGACACCCCCTGGTTCGCCAGCAGCAGCCTCGACAACTGCAGGCCCGCAGGCACTCCGCCGATCCCACTGCGCAATGAACTGACCCACCATCGCGGGCAGCTCCCAATAGGCCGACAGCGCAGCGATTTTCAGATCCTCCTCGGCAGTCTTCAGGTCGTAGCGGATGTAGATCGGCACCTTCAGGGCGATCGAACCCAGCGATGCCTGCAGTACGCCGTCGCGAATGACCGTCGATTCCGAAACGATGTCGGCGTCGGGGAGAAACGCGATGTCGCGTGGCCCGATGAACGTGTCGAAGAACCGCCCGATCGCGGCGTGCCCCCGGTGGGCCTGCGAGCCGATGGGGTCTTCGACGCGCGCATCCGGGGTGAACAGGCCCAGCCAGGCCTCCCGATCACGCGCACTTGCCGCCGCAGGCGATCGCGCGGCGGTCGCCAGCACATCTGCCCGTGAGTAGGCCATACCGTGTCCCTACCACCTCGATTGGTCTCAGTCGACTACTTCGTTACCTGGGGGCACACTGTGATTAGCCGCGTTGCAGCGGTGCAGTGCCCTAAGGAGGATCCGCCATGAGCAGCAACGGACCTTTCGGGTTCGATCCCGAAGAGTTCGATCGAGTCGTCCGAGAGGCCGGTGAAGGTCTGCGCGAAGCGCTCGACGGAGTCGGCCGATTCTTCAGCACATCCGGTGAACGTGCAGGTTGGGCGAGTCTGGTCGACGAGTTCACCCGGTACACGCGGCCCCGGAGGGAGCCGGAGACCACCGGCGAGACGGGCGACGGAGTCTGGGCCATCTACACCGTCGACGACAACGGCGGTGCCCATATCGAGCAGGTGTATCCGACCGAACTCGATGCGCTTCGCGCGAACAAGAACAACACCGATGCGGCGCGCAAGGTCCGTTTCCTGCCGTACGGCATCGCGGTGAGCGTGCTCGACGCATCCGACCCGCCGCCCGAGGACGCTTAGCCGCCGAAGTGGCGGCGGATGCCCGCCAGCATCTCGGTGTGAGCCTTCACGGCTTCGCGTGTGGTCAGCCCGGCCAGAAATCGCGGCGCTTCGATGGTGATGCGCTCGGTTATCCGACTGCCCCGGCCCTCGGGTTCGAAGGTGACGACGCCGTTCAATCGCACGCCGGGAAACTGGCGCGCTTCGGTGATCACCTCGCCCGCAGCCGGGACGGCCAGTCGCGCCACGTAGCTCGTCGGTAGCGTGAACGGCCCCAACGGGATCCGGTCATGCACGCGGTAGGTCAGTCGATGGCCGTCGGCCGTCCGGATTCGTTCGGTCACGCGTAGCGAGACGACGAGTGGGTGCACGGTCTTGATGTTGTCGAGGTCGGCGTAGAACGCCCGGACCTCTTCGGGCGGCGCGGGAATCTCCTCGCTGAGGACCCGGTCCGCACGCGCAATCCACCAGCCGCGTGAATTCAATTGAGCCGATTCAGTTTTGACCTGCTGGCGATACGCCGAGCGCGTGCTGCATGTCGGGCTTCATCTGCTGCAGCTGCTGGCCGGAGTAGCCCCAGCTGTGGATGCCCTCGGGAAAGTTGAACACGGCGTTGTTACCGCCTGCCGCAACATAAGCGTCCGCGAACGCATGGTTGGAGTCGATGGCGAACCCTTCCAGGAACCCCAGCCCCGCAATGGGTGCGTCCGGACTGGCCAGGGCAGGATCGGTGGGCGTGCCGTTACCGCAGTAGACCCATAGACGCGTGCCGTTGGCAGCCAGCGCGCCTGCCTGGACCGTGGGATCGTTTCGGGCCCAGGCGGGATCGCCGGGCGGGCCCCACATCGCGTCCGGATTGAACCCACCGTTCCATGACATCGCGATGCCGACCTGCGCGGGCTGCGCCGATAGGTCCAGGAACCCGGACAGGGAGCCGGCGTAGCTGAACTGCGCAGGGTGGTGGGCGGCCAAAACCAACGCCGAGGAGCCGCCCATCGAGAATCCGACGATGGCGTTGCCGGTCTGCCGGACGTTCCTGTTGGCTGCCAGCCATGCGGGCAGTTCCCGGGTCAGGAACGTCTCCCAGTTGTAGGTGTAGGTCCCCGCGTTGCCGACGGCGGGCGCATACCAGTCGCTGTAGAAACTCGCCTTGCCACCGACAGGCATGACCACCGAGATGCCCGAGCCGCTGTACCAGTCGAACGCCTGGGTGTTGATGTCCCAGCCGTTCAGGTCGTCACCGGCTTCCATGCTGTCGAGCAGATAGAGGGCCGGCGAGTCGGGGCCCGCGGACAGGAACTCGACCCGGATGTCTCGCCCCATCGCCGCGGACGGGACCTCGAGGTGCTCGACTGGAAGCGCCGGGTTAGAGAACGCCAGGGCCGTCGCGGTCCCGCCTGCAACGCCGATCAGTCCCGGCCACACCACAGCGGCCAGCGCCGCCCCGCCAGGCGTTTCAAGCCGACTGACATCACCCTCGCGACCGACATGAACGAGCCTCCATCGCTGTCCGGTCCCGACCTGAACCGGACGATACGCGCAGACAGGAGCATCACCAGTCACGTTTGGATGCGCCTTGGCAATTGTTATAAAAACAACAAGAATGGGCCGTCATGGACCGCGACCAGCTCATCGACCTCACCCGCCGCGCACTGAAACTCGCGAGGGACAAGACGACCGACCTCATGCCGTCGGAGTGCACCGTCGCCGCGGACACCTACACATCGGGGCCCGTCATGCACAGGACACCGCGATGCTGTCGGCCAGTCCTCAACTGGTCGGCTACGTCTCGGAACTTCCCCGGCCGGGTACGTACTGCACGAAGACCGTGATGGGCCGATCGATTCTGTTGACGCGTGCAGCCGATGGCATGGTCCGGGCGTTCGACAACGTCTGCCTGCACCGTCAGTCTCGGATCGCCGACGGTTGCGGCGCCGCCCGCCGGCTGGCGTGCCCGTACCATTCGTGGACCTACGACCTGGAGGGCAACCTGGTCGGCGTTCCCGGCAAGGAGGGCTTTCCCGGAACATCGCTCGGACACAGCGAAATTGACCGAATTGCCCGCAGCGGAGTGTGCCGGGTTCCTGTGGATCTCACTGGACCGCAACGCGACTCTCGACATCCCGGCGTTCCTCGGGCCGCTCGCCGACGAGTTGGACTCGTGGGGCATCGGAAGGTGGTCGCCGCTCGGTGAGAAGGTCCTCGACTGTCCCGATCAACTGGAAACTCGCCATCGACACGTTCGCGGAGAACTATCACTTCGCCACGGTGCACAAGACGACGTTCGCCACCATCGCCCGCAGCAACTGCACGGTGTTCGACTCCTTCGGTCCGCATCACCGACTCGTGTTCCCGCTCAACGGGATTCTCGATCTCGAGAACATTCCCGAGGAGCAATGGGACCCACTACAGATCATGGTGGTCATCTACGCGCTGTTTCCGAATATCGTGCTTTCCTGCACCATCGCCAACGGCGAACTGTTTCGTGTCTATCCCGCCGATGTGCCCGGCCGCTCGATCACGGTCCATCAGAACTCCACCCCGCTGGACATCTCCGAAGAGTCGGTGGCCGCGGGTGCTGCAGCGGTGTTCGATTACGCGCATTCCACCGTGCGCGATGAGGACTACGCGCTCGTCGCGGGCCTACAGGCCAACCTGGAGTCCGGCGTGCGCAAGCATCTGGTGTTCGGCCGCAACGAGCCTGGCTTGCAACACCGCCACCCGGCTGGGCCGAGGCGATCAGTCTCGGCGCTGTTCGGAGATGATCCGCGCTACTTCATCGCGCTCGCCCGGGCCGGCCGCTGCCAGCACGTCGGCCAGCTCCCAGTCGCGGTACAGCGCGAGCGATCTCTCGTAGAACGCGAAGCCGGTGACCGGTTCACCGCGCCACGTGCCGCGATAGCGGTACGGCCCCTCCATGTATTCCAGGGGCAACCCATGCGCAGGCGCGGGAACCAACGGCTCACCCGTCAGATCCAGACCGAGCTTCTGCGACGTGAGACGATGCCGGTCCGGCATGTAGCGTACTTCGGCCGGCGGCCGTACCAATGTGCGAACGGATTCGGGCCAGCGTACGTAGCTGGTGACGACGACCTCGATATCGTCGGCATACTCAGGGTCGGCGTCCGGGGAGCTCGTGGTGGCACCCGAAAAAGGTTGCAGCGCATTGCGCTCGGGCCGGAGGAACTGTCGCCAGATGCTCAGGTCGACGCCGTTGTCCAGGTTGATCGTGCGCCACTCGTGTGCGCGCCATCTGACATCGCCGTCGGGTCCACCGCTGTTGACGACCAGCGGGAACCACTGCCGGTCGACGTGACCCGCGCTGCCGGTCACCGGTTCGGAGGTCGATCCCCACGTCAATGTCCCTTCCATGACCATGCCGGTCTGGAAATAGGAGTACGTCCCGGGCTGACCGAAGCATTCGATCTTCCCGTTGTAAGCGTCGGCGCCGAGCGGTACCGGAGCACGAGAGGGCGTCACATGAAGGTCGAGCCGCATCGCCTGGCCTGCCGGATCGGTGCCGACGAACGTCACGTCGTAGGTGTAGGGCAGCAGGTCGCCGTGCTCGTCACGGCTGGTTCGCCACACCGATGTGCCCGCGTCACAGGCATAGGTGAGGTCCAGACGGTCGTCGGCGAACGACATCTTCGGACGCGCTCCGGGTGCCATATTCGCCGGCGGCATGTCGTAATCGGTGTACGTCCCGTAGGTCCCCGCGTCGAGATCGAACAGCGCAAGAGTGTAGAAGTCGGCGACCAAGTCCGCGAGGCCGGGCCGGTTCTTGTTGAAGATCGACAGGAAGGCATAGCCGCGGCCACTCTGCCCGGTCAGCTCGCCCGCCAGAAACCAGGTGTCGGACTCGAAGTCCGGATGGTTCGCCTCCGCGGCGGGGAAGCACATCTGGATATCGTCGGGCACCAGCGCAAACGGATAACGACGCCAATCCTCGGACTGCGGTTGGTTCACTGATCCCGCCTTTTTGACTATGTTTACTGTAATAGCAACTTTAGGCATAGGCGGAGGCGCCCGCGTGAGATCCCTGAACTACGACGAGCTCTTCATCGGCGGGCGCTGGCAGGCGCCTTCGACAGGGCAACGGCTTTCGGTCATCTCTCCGCACACCGAGGAGTCGATCGGCGAGACGCCCGAGGCATCCGCCGAGGATGTCGACAAGGCGGTGCGGGCGGCACGGACAGCGTTCGACGAGGGCCCGTGGCCGCGGCTAAGCGTCGACGAGCGGATGGAGAAGATCGAGAAGCTCGCCGCGGTGTATGCCGCGGAGAGCGGATGCGATCGCCGACCTCATCACCGCCGAGATGGGCTCGCCCAAGAGTTTCTCGCGGCTCGGGCAGGGCGCGGGCGCCGTCGCGCAGATGCACCTGAACATGGCTGATTGCCCGTGAGTTCCCGTGGGTCGAGAGGCGTCCTGGCCTGTTCGGTGAGGTGCACATGCGGCGCGCCCCGGTCGGTGTGGTCGGCGCGATCGTGCCGTGGAACGTCCCCCAGTTCCTGATCATGCCGAAGATGATCCCGGCACTGATCGCAGGCTGCACCGTCGTGGTCAAGCCCGCACCCGAAACACCCTTGGACGCAATGTGGTTGGCCGAGATGCTCGAGGAGATCGATCTGCCTGAAGGCGTGGTGTCGATCGTTCCCGGCGGCCGCGAGACCGGCGAAGCCCTGGTGCGACATCCAGGCGTCGACAAGATCTCGTTCACCGGGTCCTCGGCGACGGGCAGGCACATCGCGGCGGTGTGCGGTGAACAGCTCAAGCGGGTCAGCCTCGAGCTGGGCGGCAAGTCGGCGGCGATCATCCTCGACGACGCCGACATCGACCACACCGTCAAGCAGCTGAAGATGGCCAGCCTGATGAACAACGGGCAGGCGTGCGTGGCGCAGACCCGGATCCTGGTCAGCGAGCGAAAGCACGACGAGGTGGTCGACGCGCTGGCCGAGATGATGTCTGCGCTGACGGTCGGCGACCCGGCCGACGACGCCGACCGACATCGGCCCCTGGTGGCGCAACGCCAGCAGGACCGGGTGCAGGGCTACATACAGGCCGGCGTCGACGAGGGCGCGCGAATCGTGTTGGGCGGCACCGATAAGCCCTACGACCGCGGCTGGTACGTGCAGCCGACGTTGTTCGCGGACGCCACCAACGACATGAAGATCGCACGCGAGGAGATCTTCGGTCCGGTGCTGACGGTGCTGAAGTACTCCGACGAAGCCGAAGCGGTCCGGATCGCCAACGACACCGATTACGGCCTTGCCGGTTCGGTGTGGACGGCCGACGTCGCCCGCGGACTGGAAGTCGCTGCCGAGATCCGGGCAGGCACGTACGGCATCAACATGTACACCCTCGACACCACCGCCCCGTTCGGCGGCTTCAAGCAGTCCGGCATCGGCCGTGAATTCGGCGCCGAGGGACTCTCCGAGTACGTGGAGATCCAGTCGACGGTCAGTGCCGGCAAGCTGCCGGACCTCCCGTCGAGTGTCGCCTCATGACACGTTCCGAGGCCAACGCCGTGTCATAACCCGACACTCGAGGCGGGGACCGCGAGAGTCAGTTCTGCGGGACAGCACAACTCGTCGCGCTGGTTGTAGACGGCGATCTCGAGGTCGACCAGGTGCCGCGGTGTCTGTCCCGCGGTGTCGATCCATTTGTCGACCACCCGGCCACGCCCGACCATCGAGTCGCCGGCATAGAAGGACCCGAGCAGCTTAACCTTGCGGCGCACCACGCGACTGTACGGCCCGGCCCACTCCGTCGCGATCCGGTCTACGAAACCGGCGATGTGCATTGTGTTGACGAAGATCGTCGGATGACCGTGTCGCCGTGCGTAATCCGGATCGAAGTGTCCGGGAAAGTAGTCCCACGTCGCGCCGGGATTCATGATGACGCGCTGGTAGTCGATCGTGTCGCACATTTCGGAGAGTTCGGTCGGCACGGCCACGTCGTCCCACGTCAGCCGTCGGTGCGACGTCATTGTTGCGTCGCCGGGGTGAAGCGGAACAGCGTATTGGTGTTGACGGCGACCAATGTGCCGTCAGCGCGGTGGAATTCGTCACGCGTCTCGACAAAGTGGCCGGTGCCCAGCCGGGTCTTCTTCTCCGGTGACACGGAGACGACCTGCTCGACCACGTGCAGGCGATCGCCCTCGACGATGGTCGCCGGGAACTCGACATCGTTGGAGGCGTTGATGAAAGTGGTACCCGGCAACGGAACGCGGATCGCGATCGACGGCCTCGGCGGTTCGTCCGTGGGAAGCCAGGGCGGCGGGATCAGCCATCCCATCAACATCGCCGGCGGAGCGATCAACCCGCCCCACACCTCGCGGGCGAAGTCGGCATCCCAGTAGGACGGGTTGGGGTCGCGCACCATCGATGCGAAATGCTGGATGCGCGCCCCGCTCACCGCGGTGCCCGCATACCTCGGCTCGGTCCGAGTACCAACCATGGCGAGCGCGTCTTCGTATGTCCCGAAGGCGAATTCGTAGCGGATTCCCTCGCTCACACCGGCAGCGCGCTCTCCCGCGGCACGGCGTCGAAATCGAGCTCGCGCGAAGTGAAATACCAGCCGCCCCGTTCGTAGACGAGGCGGTCGTTGTAGACGCCGGTCGCCTGAAGTTCGGTGCCGCGGAAAATCAGTGAAATACAACGCTGCGTCGCGTCGACCCCATCGACGGAGATCTCATGATCGACGGTGACGAGGCGTATTCCACCACCTTTGAACGCCGCACGCAGGTCGGTGAACTTCTCGCCCGCTCGCACGACTGTCGCCCCGGAGTGGCGGAAGCAAGCGAGCCAGCCCGCCAGGTCGCCGGCCGAATACGCCCGGTTGTACCGCGCATTCAGGTCGAGGATGGCGGCACGTCCCGCCAGCCCGTCCAGCACGAACTGCTGCTGGTACGTCATCGTCATGAGTTGTCTCCCGTTCTACCGGCTCAGCACGTAGCCGTGCGCTTCGCGGTCCCAGGCACCGTCGCCCAGTCCCCTGTTTCGCAGCACGTCCTTGCGGACGCGCCCGATCACGTTCTTCGGAATCTCGTCGAGCACCTCCAAGTACCGGGGCACGCAGAAATACGGCATGCGGGCCGAGCAGAAGTCCAGTAGCTCCGCGTATTTCACGTCCGCGCCGGGACGCAGCGTGACCACCACGAGGATGTCGTCCTCGCCGAGATCGCTGGGGACGCCGACCGCCGCGGCTTCCGATACCGCAGGATGACGCATCACCGTCTGCTCGACCTCGACCGAGGATACGTTCTCGCCCCGCCTGCGTAGCGAGTCCTTCACCCGGTCCACGTAGGTCAGATTGCCGTCGGCGTCCAACGCGCCCATGTCGCCGGTGTGGAACCACTCCGGATGCCGATCGACGACGAGGTCTCGCCCGCCGGACACCGGTGACACGTACCCCTCGCTCATCGCATGGGCCGACCGCGCCCGACAGGTGATCTCCCCGACCTGACCTGGGCCTAGCGAGTTGCCCTGTGCATCAACGATTCTCACGTCGAATGACGGGTTGACCCGGCCGGATGTCCCCGGCACCCCGTCCTCCGACACCGACTTGTAGGCGATCGGGAAGGCCTCCGTCATCCCGTACATCGTCACGATGCGGCAGCGGTAGCGCTCCTCGATCTCGCGGTACACGTCGGCCGCGATCGGCGCAGCGGACAGGAAGCGCAGCCCGGTGTCCGCATCGCGCGGATCGGGCGGCAGGTTCCACAACATCGACACCATCGCGCCCGCGCCGGCGAAACCCGCTGCGCCGCAGGCTCGGATCTCGTCCCAGGCCTCGCCCGGATGGAAGGCCTGCGCCAGGACGCTGGTGCCCCCGACAAGCATCGGCGCCAGCACCGTTGGCGCCGCACTCAGGTGAAAGAGCGGCATTGCGGTCCACAGCACGTCGCCGGCGTCGAACTCCCACGAGGCGGCGACGGTGGCGGCCGCAGTGAACAGGTAGTGCCATGTCGTCGCGACGGCTTTCGACGGCCCCGTCGTGCCGGAGGTGAAGAACAGCGCTCCGATGTCATCCGGCTGGGAGGCCCCGTCGGGTGGTGTCGAAGAGGCTCCCACCAGGGCCTCGGTAAGCGAGTTGCCCTGTATCACAGTCGATCTCAGCGTATCGACTTCACCGGCGACTTCGGCGAGCCGATCAGCGCGGTCGGAGTCGGTGAGCACCACAGCAGCCTGGGACAGCTTCAACGCGTGCGCGAGGAAGTCGCCCTTGCTGGCGGCGTTGACCGCGGCGGACACCGCCCCGATCCGGGCGGCGCCCAGCCAGAAGTACACCCATTCGGGACAGGTGCCGGTGAACAACGCGACCGTCTCGCCGCGCTTCACGCCGAGGTCGGCGAGCACGTTGGCCGCAGCGCAGGACCTGTCGCGCATCTGTGCGAAAGTCACCGGGGTGCCTGCGATCGACATCATCACGCGATCGGGGTGCTGCTCTGCGCGAAGGTCGAGGACCGCCGGAACGCTATAGCATTCGACGCCGAATGCGGCCGGCTCCGGTGGGGGTCCCCGCCGGGCCCCCATCACGCCCCCGCTGCCGCCGGGTCGGGTTCACCCTCGGCGGTGTACCCGAAGTCGATGGGCGACGTCTCTTCGCCTGGGTAGAACCGATGCGCCCACCGTCGCAGCGCGGCGTAGTCGCGGGCCTCCTCCGGCGCCAGATTAGGCTTCTCGAGATACTTCATGTTCTCCCAGGTGAAGAAGTCCTGCTTGATGACCTCCTGTTGCAGGGCAAGGAATTTCGCGGCGCGGCCGGCCGGCTTGTCACCGGTGTCTCCGGGCTCACGCACCGAGGCCTGGGTGTAGAAGTAGTCGGTGTAGTCCTCGTCCACCGGGGTCTGCCCGGTTACCTCGATCGTCGCGACGAGCTCCTTTGGAAAACGCACGATGCCCAGGCCCAACGAGTAGTTGTCGTAGACGATGTTGGCGTCGACGGGACCGTCGGGCGTGAGCCACGTGGAGGCGCGGCCGCCACCGAAGTTCGCGGTCACGGTCGCGTGCAGGTGATAGCCGTTGACGTCGAACGACGTGGTGTTGGCGGCGCTGTCGGCCTTGTGCACGAACTGCACGTGGTAGGGATCGGCCGCGTTCTCGATGATCATCTGCGCGTGCACCTTGACACGGTTCAGCATCCGCGAATGCGGATGCAGCGGGTAATAGTCGTTCGTTTCCAACTCAGGCAGCACAGGTGGTTGCCAATAGGGGGCGCGGCCGTGACGCTCGTGCCACACCACGATGAAGCCGTACCACTCCTGCGCGGGATATGTCTTGATCTTGACGTTCTGCTTACAGCCGATCTTGCTGTACGGGATCAGCGTGTTGTTGCCGTCGCCGTCCCAGTGCCAGCCGTGCCACGGACAGACGATGTTCTCGCCCTCGACCGTGCCGCCGACGCCCATGTTCGCGCCGAGATGCAGGCAGTAGGCGTCGAGCACATTGACCTTCCCCGACTTCGTGCGGAAGATCACCAACTCCTCGCCGAAGTAGTGCGCCCGCTTCACCTCGCCCGGGGCCAACTCGGATGCGAATCCGACGATGAACCAGCCCGTCGGGAACCGGTACGTCGAGAGGCTGATTCCGCTGGGCCCGAACTCGCGCTCTGACGGATCAACCTTCGCGTCGTGAACAGTGTCCGTCATGCGATCTCCATCCGCGCAATATCTTGGCAGGTCAGGCCCTGTCCATCGGCTATTGTTACTATTTTAAGCATTCTAGGTCAAGGACAGCCGAACCAGGAGCACGCATGCCCACGACCACGCCAGTCGATCTTTCGGATCCCACCTTGTGGCAGAACGGTTTTCCCGACGACCTGTTTGCCGAATTGCGGCGCGAGCGGCCGATCTTCCATCATGAGCTCACCGAGGGTGTGGCCAAGACGGTCAAGCGCGACTTCTGGATGACGACCAAGCATCGCCACGCGCAGCGCATCCACCGCGACACCGACAGTTTCACCGCGGTTGACGGTCCCCTCATTCAGCCCATCGGGGTGATGACCGATTTTCCGACCGTCATCCACATGGACCCCCCGGAGCTGACGAAGCGGCGCAGGGTGATGTCGCACGCCTTCACGCCGAAGGCGATCGCGAAGCTCGAGGAGGGCATCCGCACCCGGGCGGCATCCCTGATCGACGGTTTGCTCGACGCCCGCCGCGGCGATTGGATCGACGATGTCGCAGATGTCCTGCCGATGTCGGTCATCGGCGACATCATCGGCATCCCCGATGCGGACCGGCCTGAGATCTTCGACACGCTGGATCGGATTCTCAAGGTGAACTCGCCGGGCAGCGGTGTTACCGAGCAGGAGTCGCTCGCGCTGTTCGGCACGATCTTCTCCTACGCTTTCGAGCTCACCGCCTCCAAGCGGCGCGACCCGGCCGACGACATCTGGAGCACGTTGGCTACCGCGGTGGTCACCGACGATCACGGTGAGCAGCTCTCGATACCCGCCAACGAACTCGAGATCTTCTTCTACGTGCTGACATTCGCGGGCAGCGACACCACGAAGAACGCGCTCGCCTTCGGACTGCAGGCCTTCGTGGCCAATCCATCGGAGATCGAGCGATACCGAGCGGACGAAACGATCCGATCGAATGCGGTCGAAGAGGTGCTGCGGTGGGCGACCCCCGTGGCCTTCTGGACGCGCAGCACAAAGGTCGACGTGGAAATGGACGGCGTCACCATCCCGAAGGGCGATCGCGTGGTGTCGATGCTGCGGTCGGCCAACCGCGACGAAGAGGTCTTCGACAACCCCTTCGCATTCGACATCGGTCGCGCCGACAACCCGCACGTCACCTTCGGCGGAGGCGGGCCGCACCACTGCCTGGGGGCAATGCTGGCGCGTGCCGAGATCCGCGCGGTCCTCGACGAACTGCTCCTGCGTGCCGACGACATCACGCTCGGCCCGGCCAAGGTCGCCTATCCCAATCTGACCAACAACATGTCGATCTTCGAGGAGATGGCGATTTCGCTGTCTCCCCGGTGAAGTCAGAGCCCTTTGGGCCGGGTGCCGATGACGCCGTCGGCGGCCAGCCGGTCGAGATCCGCGTCGGTCAGCTCGCACAGCTCCTGCAGGACTTCGCGGCTGTGTTCGCCGAGCATCGGTGGGGTACGCCGCAGCCAATGCCTGGCGCGGTCGAGGCGTGCGAACGGCGGGCACGGGTAGAGGCCGGCTCCCGTGCTCGGGTGCTCCAGACGTTCGAAAAAGCCTCGGTGCACCAACTGCGGGTTCTCGGTCACCAAGGTCGGCGAAACGACGACCGCGGCGGGCACCCCGGCATCGGCGAGTAGATCGACGACCGACGCCGCATCCTGCGTCGCGAACCACTGCGCCAGCTCGGTCTCCGAACCGCCGGTCAAAGCGAGCAACGCCTCCCATTCGTCATCGCTGCGCACGGTCACCGCGACCCAATCGTCGTCACCGGCGCACCGGTAGAGATCCTGCCTCGTGCCGGGATGTCCGCGGTTACCCCGGCGCTCCATCACGGATCCGAAGACCTCGAATTCCATTGTCTGCACGGCGGTCACGTTGAGCACCGACTCGATCATCGGAACCTCGACGAGCTGGCCGCGGCCCGTGCGCTCTGCGAAGTCGAGCGCCGCGAGAAGCGTAAAGGCGGCGTGCGCCCCCGCCAGAGGATCGCACGCGCCACGCGGGGCGACCGGAGGCCCGTCGGGTAGGCCGGTCACCCAGGCCAAGCCGGCGATCTGCTCCATCGTCGGAGCGAAACCCACCCGGTCCCGCCACGGGCCGCTCAATCCGAAGGCAGGCATGCGCACCACGACCAGCCGCGGGTTGATCTCCAGCAGGGCATCGGCGTCCAGGCCGAACTGCTCCATCACCCGGGGCGAGAAGTTCTCGACCACCACGTCGGCCTGCGCGATCAGCTCCTTGATCAGCCCGATGCCCACTTCGGTCTGTAGGTCCAGCGTGACCGAGCGCTTGTTGGTGTTCATCGCGTGGAACACCCAGCCGTACTCCCACCAGTCGTCGACGTCGGTGCGCATCCCGCCGGAGTACCGGATGCCGTCGGGTCTCTGGATCGACTCGATCTTGATCACGTCGGCGCCGAACGCCGCGAGCGCATGAGTCGCGGCCGGGCCCGCCCAGAAGGCGGTGAAGTCGACGACCCTGATCCCGGTGAGCGGGGCTTCGTCGGACACCGTCTCCGACGCTGATTTCCCTGACTCTTTTCTTGGCGCCCAGACGATTTCGCCGTCCGCCTCACCGATCCCCGGCGCCGGCCGGATCGGCGCGGGGCGTGCGACCGACATCAGCCACGGCGGCCGTGGTTGCCGAAACCCCGCCGGATTGTCCACGTATACGCCGCGTTCGCGCGAGATGATCCATTGCCGGGATGGTCGATCCGTTGCCCAGCGGCGCGAGCGGCAGCCTGAAGAGTTGGCCGAGTTCGACGATCTCCGCGACGGTGCGCTCCCGCATCCAGGGGTCGATGCGCTCGCGAATCCAGTCGCGGTAGTCCCACCGTCCGATCTGGAACCGCAACTCGGGGATCTCGGTGAACTCGGGGCACTCCACCATCGCGGCGAAGTCCAGCCACTGCTGTCCGGTCACCATGCTGATGCCGACGAAGCCATCCTTGGCGGGTTCGATCGACGGCACCTCGACCGAGCGCGTGATCGGTGGTTTTCGCAGCAACTGCGAGTGCAGCCACTCGCCACTTTGCATCAGCGTGATCGCCTCGAGCATCGACATGTCGAGGTGTCCTCCGCGCCCGCCGCGGGCAACCCGTCGATGCAACGCCAATGTGCCGTATGCAGCCCAGACGCCGCCCTGGTATTCCCCCAAGTCCCCCCCGATCGAGATCGGCGGGCCCGCCGGGTCGCCGCGGAACCCGGTGCATCCTGACCAGGCCTGCAGCGTGAACTCGGACGCCGACCGCTCTGACCAGGGGCCGGTCCACCCGAAATCGGAGATTGTCACCACGATGGCCTGTGGGGCGTTGTCGAGGAGCCGTGCGGGGTCAAGACCACGTCCGAGCGCCGCGGACCTGGTCGCGGCGATGATCACGATGTCCGCTCTGGCGATGAGATCATCGGACACCGTTGTGACGCTGCGCTTTCCGGCGTTCAAGTAGCTGAAGAGGGGCGCGTCCGCGTCGGCGCGCGGGGTGGCGCCGGTCGCGGTGAAGCGGCGCAGCGGATCACCGGTGGCGGGCTCCACCTTCACCACGTCCGCGCCCGCGTCGAGCAACAGCTTGCCGCAGTAAGCGCCCGCGATACGGTCGCTGATCTCGACCACGCGCAGGTCACGCAGCGGGGTCGGTGCTGGCTCACTCACGCGGCAGGACCTCCGTGGTTTCTTTGTCATCTTAGTAACTTTTGTCGGATAGCGACTCCGTAGACCCCAGGTAGCGGGCCTGACACTGTTAGCATTGTGACGATATGACAACACTGGGTATTGGTCCCGAGGCTCGCCGCCGGCTGGGAGCGCGTCGCACCGCCGAGATCGTCGCCGACGAACTGCGTCGACAGATCATCGACGGCGAGTTGGCCGACGGGGACCTGCTGCCGCGCCAGGAGGTGCTCGTCGAGCAGTTCCGCGTGAGCCTGGTGTCGCTGCGGGAAGCGTTGCGCATCCTCGAAACCGAGGGATTGGTTTCGGTTCGTCGCGGCAACCGTGGCGGAGCGGTCGTGCATGCTCCCGCGAAGGCGAGCGCGGCGTACATGCTCGGGCTACTGCTGCAGAGCGACTATGTCCCGCTGGCGGATCTCGGAACGGCGCTGGAAGAACTCGAGCCGATGTGTGCTGCCATGGCGGCGCGCCGTCCGGACCGCAGCGAAACGTTGATCCCGAAGCTCAAAGAGATCAACGAGTCGATGGCCGAGCACATCGAAGACGGGGCAAGGTTCACCGAGATCGGCGGGCAGTTCCACGACGAGCTGGTCCGTGGCTGCGGCAACCACACGATGATCGCCGTGGTCGGCAGCCTGGAGACGCTCTGGACCGGCCACCTCAACTGGTGGGCCGAGGAGACCGCGGCCCGCGGAGAGTACCCCGCGATGAGCAAGCGCCGTATCGCGCTGTCGCTGCACACCAAGATGACCGATGCGATCGAGGCCGGCGACGCTGAACGCGCCCGCAAGCTGGCGGCACGCCACATCGCCGACACGCAAACGTATTTCGCCGCGGGCGATCCCGACCAGCGGATCGTGGCACTGTCCCCGCAGGCGTTGGCTCGACGCAAGCACTGAAAGTTCAAGCGTGCGTAAAGCCTTGGTCACCGGTGGCAGCGGCGGCATCGGAAAAGCCTGTGGACGCAAGCTGACCGAGTTGGGCTACGACGTCGTCCTGACCGCCCGGCGCGAGGAGCCGCTTCGCGCCGCGGCCGCCGCGATGGGTGCGCGTTACGCCGTCGCCGACGCCAGCGTTCCCGACGGGTTCACACCCGCGGTCGAAGCCATCGGTGAGATCGACCTCCTCGTGCACGCCGCGGGCACCCTCGGCGGAACCTACGCGCGCAAGCAAACTTTCGAGCAGTGGCGAGCGACCATGTCGGCCAATCTCGACTCGTGCTTCGTCGTCACCTCGGCGGCCCTGCCGAGGATGAAGCCCGGTTCGCGCTTCGTGTTCATCTCGTCGTCGGCGGCCCACGAGCCGATGCCGGCCAGGACCGCGTACTCGGCGTCGAAAGCCGGGATGAACGCGTTCGCGTTGGCACTGGCGCAGGAGGTCGACCGCGACGGCATCAACGTCCACATCGTCACCCCGGGACCGGTGGAGACGGAGATGTTGGTCGACGTGCCATTCGAGATGTGGGCGATCCGCGCAACCGATGTCGCAGAGGCCGTCGCGTGGTTGGACACCGTCGACCCGTCCGTCGAGGTGCCCGAGATCAGGTTGCACGCGATCACCCGCGGGCCGAACGCCCGGCCTCCCGTGGTGCCGCTGGAGGCCGATCGCCGGGCCGCTACTCCCCTTCGCCGTCATTGAGGTAGACCTGCGACTCCATTTGATGAAAGATCCGCATACGCGCGCCGCGTCGCACCAGGAACCAGGTGATCCAACTCGCGCCGGAGCGCTGGCCGTCGGTCTCCGTGCCGGTGAGCCGCCACCGACTGAGCAGCAGCGCGCGCACGACCGTGTCGTCCACCACGTCGAATTCGTGCAACGTCGACGTGACCGATGCCGCTTTGAGCCGGCCCGCCACCCGCGCCCAGTGCCGATCGAGTTCATCGATGCCGATCAGTGGCGCTGCGTACTCGTCACCGACGTATATGGGCGCAGGGTCATGACGCACCCAAAGTTCGGACAACCCAATCAGATCGAGGTTCGACCAGCACTCGTCGTACTCCCGAACGAGATCGGACAATTCAGGCGGAGGCTGGCCGTTCACCGGGCAGCGCCTTGACCGTGGACGGCAGCCCGTAAAGCTCGGTCGCATTCTTTCGGATGATCCGCTCACGCTGATCGGCGGGGAAACGCCGGATCGCCCAATCGGGCGCGTCGTAGCTCCAGTGCGGGTAGTCAGTGGAGAACATGATGCTGTCACCGAGATCCATCATCTCGATGTATTCCCGGTAGACGCCCACGTCGACGTCCTCCAACGGCTGGGTCGTGAACCTGACGTGTTCGCGCACGTAGTCCGACGGCCGGCGCCGCACATGCGGCAGATCGGCCTTGCGACGCTCCCATATTCGGTCCATGCGCGACATCACCGGCATCGCCCATGTGAAGCCGCCTTCGACGAACACCACCCGCAGATCCGGATGCCGGTCGAAGGCGCCGTCGAACACCAGGCTCATCAAATGCGACACGTAGAGCAGCGGCCACGACGCGAAGAAGTCGTGCCAGTGGGCCGGATTGCCCACCGGATAGATCGGGATGAGCTCGAACGGAGTCTGACCCATCAGATGGGTCGCCACCGGAAGCCCATTGCGCGCCGCGGCCTCATAGAGCGGATCGAAATGCGGACTGCCGAAAGGAATTCCACGGGTCTGCGGCGTCATCAAGACCTCGGCCATATATGGATGGCCGGCCCACCGCTCGATCTCCCGCGCCGCCGCGGCGGGATCCTGCGCCGTTACGCTGATCGCTCCGCGCCAGCGGCCGTGCCAATTGTTGACACCGAGCCAAACGTCGGCCAGCCAGTCGTTGTAGGTGGCCTTCAAGACGTGTTCGGCGTCCGGCAACTGAGCATCGCACATCGGTTCCAGCATCGCGATGCTGACGCCGGCGTCGACGAGCAGTTGCCTGGCGGCGTAGTCCGGATCGCTGCCCGCGACCCCTCCACCGGGCGGCGCGGCGTCGACGCGCAGCGAGTTCGTCTTGTACGCGTCCGGTGTGTCGTAGAAGTACGACGTCGGTGCCGCGGCGTGGCCGGTCGGCCACAGCCGATCCTTCCACTGCGCGGGCGCGTACGCCTTCAGCACCTCGCCCGACACCGGCAGGGGGTGCACATCGGTGTCGACAATCGTCACCGCGATGTCTTCGGCCACGTTCTGGTGTGCCCGCTCGATGGTCGTCATGTCAGACTTCCTTCCACTTCGGCTGCCACCCCGTAGAGCTCACTGGCATTGCGCCACAACACCTTTTCGCGCTGCACCTCGTTGAGCCCGGCGACTGCCTCATCGGGGCTGGTTGTCGACCAATGCGGATAACTCGATCCGTACATCACCAGATCGGCCCTGTCGGTGAACGCCAGCCACCGCTCCGCTTGGCTCTCGTCGGTCGGCCCGTCGAATGCGGATGTGCAGAACCGCACATGGTCCGGCAGGTACTCACTCGGATAGCGGTCGACCCAAGGGGTTTGGTCCCGCATGGACATCCAGAAGGTGTCGAGTCGCCACATCAGCGGCGTCAGGATGTCGTAGCCACCGTCGGCGAACACGAACCGCAGCCCCGGATGCCTGCCGAACATTCCCTCGACGATCAGCGTGGCCAAATGGACGAAGAAGTTCAACGGCATGAAGCCGGCATAGCCGGGATAAGTGTGCGCATGCCCGGCGAATGTGGGCGCATAGTCAACCCCGTTGCCGCCGTTGATGTGAACGGCGACCGGCAGACCGTGTGCGGCGGCGGCTTCCCAGATGGGCTCGAACACCGGCTTGCCGTACGGCTCCCGTGATTGCAGCGGGACACCGACCTGCACCATCTTCGGATGGTCGGCCAGTCGCTCGATCTCGGCGACCGCGCCCCTGGTGTCCTCGGGGTTCACCCGGATGGTGCCACGGAAGCGACCAGTGGCATCAGGCTCCAGCCACCGATCGAGCAGCCAGTCGTTGACCGCCGCGCAGATGCGGCTGTTGAGCAGATAGTCGGCGATGTTGCCGCGGGTCAGCGGATTGAGAATGGCGTAATCGACCCTGCCTTCGTCGAACAGGTGACGCGCCACGGCCTCGGGTTCCGAGCCTGGATATCCGTCGCCGTACAGGTCCTCGCGATAGTCACCGCCCGGCGCTTGGTACCACTGCTGCTCGACGTCGGGGATCGCGCGCGTCTTGTGCGGGGGCGAGAGATATCGCCGGATCTCGGAGTTGAACCGGAAATGCGGCTGGACTTGGGTGTCTATGACAGGGGCGTCGATGATCATGCCGTCAGAAACACCTGCCCCTCGGAAACGTCCACCTCGTAGGTGCGTACGCGCTTCTTCGGGTCGGCGAGGTTGACCCCGGTGGTGATGTCGAACTCCCAGTTGTGCCATGGGCAACGCGCGATCTGGCCCTCCCGCACGTGACGGATCCGGTCCGGCATCTCGGGGGCGTACTCGGTGGTCCCCCGGACGTAACCGAGGCACAGTGGTGCGCCCTCGTGGGAGCAATAGTTGGCGATCGCGTAGAGCGCGCCGTCGATGTTGTACACGCCGACGCCGAACTTCCCCGCCTGAACCAGTCTCATGGTGCCAGGAGGCAGGTCCTCGATCGCGCACACTGCCCGGCGCTGCATGGTGCCTCCCACTTCCCTTGACCTAGAATACTAAAATAGTAAAGATAGGGCGACCTGTCTTGCCAGATGCTGCCGCCGGGAGGCATGTGTGACAACGAGCACCGATTCGCACGATCAGTCGAAAGCTCCGGACATCGCCACCGATCCGTACGCGTATTTCAAATACATGCGCCAGGCGTCGCCGGTCTGGCGGGGGACGCTGATGGAGAGCGACTTGATGCCGGAAGAGCTCAAGAATCCCGAAAACTGGACCTTGTTCGACTACGAGAGCGTGTTCACCGCGTTCCGCGAAGACACCGTGTTCGCCTCGGAGATGTACAACCAAACGATCGGCCTCGTCTTCGGGCCGACGATTCTCGGCATGGCGGGCAAGCAGCACCACGACCACCGCAGCCTGGTGAGCAAGGCATTCAAGCAGAGCGCGCTCGCGGCGTGGGAGCCCGAGGTGATCGACCCGATCTGCGACCAGCTGGTCGATGAGTTCCGCGACGACGGCGAAGTCGATCTGGTCAAGGCGGTGACGTTCGAGTTCCCGACGAGGGTGACCGCGTCCCTGTTGGGCCTGCCCCAGGACGATCTGGAGATGTTCCGGCGGCTGTCGCTGGATCTGATCTCGATCACCGAGGACATCGAGGCGGGCCTGACGGCGTCGGTCGAGCTGGGTACCTACTTCCAGGAGCAGGTGAATCAACGTCGCGACAAGATGACCGACGACGTCATCGGCGACCTCGTCGCAGCCGAGATCGACGGCGAGAAACTGACCGACGAGGCGATCATCTCGTTCCTGCGGCTGCTGCTGCCCGCCGGGCTCGAGACCACCTACCGGTCTTCGGGAAACCTGCTGCAGCTGCTGCTGACGCATCCGGATCAGCTCGCGGCGGTACAGCAGGACCGTGACCTCATTCCCGCCGCGATCGAGGAAGGGATACGGTACGAGACTCCCCTCGTCCTGGTGGCGCGCAACACCACCCGCGATGTCGAGATGCACGGCAACACCATCCCCAAGGGCGCCCAGATCAACCTGTGCATGGGGTCGGCCAACCGCGACGACAAACGCTGGGAGAACCCAGACGTATTCGACATCCATCGTCCGCGGCGGGCGCACATCTCGTTCGCAGGCGGGATCCACAGCTGTCTCGGCATGCACCTCGCGCGAGTAGAAACCAAAGCGATGCTGAACAGCCTCTTCGACCGGGTCACCGACCTCCAGCTGCAGGAGGACGAGGACACGAAGATCGTCGGTATGCCGTTCCGCTCCCCCAAGCACCTGCCCGTCACCTTCCGCCGGGTCGCATGAAAAGCCGCGCAGCGATCCTGCACGACATGGGTCAGCAGTGGTCGGTCGAGGAGTTCGAGTTGGATCCGCCGCGCGCCGGCGAGGTGCTCGTCGAGATGGCCGCGGCCGGGCTGTGCCATTCCGACGAACACATCCGCAACGGCGACATGTCCGCACCCAACGAGGTGATGGAAGCGTTCGGACTCCCGTCGATGTTTCCGATGATCGGCGGTCATGAAGGGTCAGGCGTCGTTCTCGAAGTCGGCGAGAACGTGACGGCGTTCGCGCCGGGCGACCACGTGGTGACGTCGTTCGTCGCCGTGTGCGGCCAGTGCCGTTGGTGCAACTCGGGGATGGAGTACATCTGCGACATGGGCGCCCAGGTGATGGTTCCCGGTATGCCGACCGACGGGACCTTCCGCCATCACACCGCCGATGGCCGCGATCTCGGTCATCTTTCGAAGGTCGGCGCGTTCTCCAAACACACTGTGGTGTCGACGGATTCGATCGTCAAGATCGACCCCCATCTGCCCCTGCTGCCGATGGCTCTGCTGTCGTGCGGAATTCCGACCGGCTACGGTTCCGCCGAGAACCGCGCCAACGTCCACTCCGGCGACACCGTCGTCGTCATCGGTGTCGGGGGCATCGGCACCGGGGCCATTCAGGGTGCGCGCATCAACGGCGCCGCGCACATCGTCGCCGTGGACCCGGTTGAGTTCAAACAGAAGTCCGCACTGGGATTCGGTGCGACACACAGCGTCTCGAGTATCGAGGAAGCGGCGGACCTTCTTCGCGACCTGACCCGCGGCGTAATGGCCGACAGCGTGGTGGTGTCGCCGTCGCTCATCGCCGGAGACGACGTGCAGGCGGCGCTCAGTTTGACGCGAAAGGGCGGAACCTGCGTGCTGACCGGCATGACCGCCACCACGACGAGTTCCATCGCGATCAACCTGCAGGAGTTCATTCTGTGGAACAAGAACCTGGTCGGCACGGTGTTCGGGTCATGCAACCCGAAGGTCGACGTCCCCCGCTTCGCCCGGCTCTACGAGACGGGACAGCTGCAGCTCGACGAGATGATCACGCGGCGCTACCGACTCGACGACATCAACGAGGGCTACCGCGATCAGCTCAACGGCGAAATCATCCGCGGAGTCATCGATTTCGGCCTCTAGTTGAGACTGTAGAACCGCTTGGCGTTGAGTCCGCCGATTTTCTCCCGGCTCTCTTCGCTGATGTCGGGGCGCAACCGAAGATGCTTGGTGCTCTCCGGCCATTCGCCGTCCCAGTGTGGGTAGTCGCTGGCGAACATGATGAACTCGTCACCGAGAACGTCGATCACACCGGGAAGGATCGGCTCCTCCGGTTCGCACGTCGTCCAGATGTTGCCTGCGCGGAGATACTCCTGCGGGTCGCGCTTCCAACCATTGTCGATCCAGTCGCCGCGCTTCTCGAAATGCTCGTGCAGGCGGTCGATGAAGAACGGGACCCAGCCGACGCCGGCCTCCAGAAACGCGACGCGCAGATTGGGATGCCGGTCGAAGACACCGCCGGAGATCAGCGCCGTCATCGCCGTCATCTGATCGAACGGAAAGCTGACGCAATGCACCTGAATGTAGTTGGTGAAGCGGTCGACGCCGACCTTCGGAAGATGCATTCCGGGTGCGCCGTGGATTCCGAGTGGCATGTTGAGTTCGGCGGCGGCGGCGTAGAACCGGTCAAGGTCGGGGTGGTCGAGATTACGGGTCTTCAATGCCGGCGGGATGTGCGTCGCCACCAACCCGAGATCCTTCGCCTCGCGCATGACGTCGATCGCGACGTCGCCGTGCTCGATCGGCGTCACCGCGATACCGCGCAGGCGACCGTCCGTCGGGCGGCAGTAATCGGCGACGTACTGGTTGTACAGCCGCGCGAATCCCGCAGCGAAATCGCGGTTCTCGAGTGTCGGGGCACACAGTCCAAGGCTGGGGTACAGCACCATCGTGTCGATCTGATCGCGGTCGGCGTCCCTCAGCACGCCCTCGGCGCAGGAGTAGTCGATACCGTCGGCTGTGCTCAGTCCGTGCTCCCGAGGGCAACCCGCCCCCGGGCCGTCGGCCTCTGGATAATTCCTGCCCTCGATCACTAGGGCCTTCCCGTCAGGACGTGGCACCACGTGCTCGGGCCAGCGCTTCATAGCCTCCATCGCCAGCGATGGCCCCTCGGCGATATGGCCGTCCGCGTCGATGATCCGCATGGCGCCCTCCCTCATACGATCCGCGACGTGCGGCCCTGCCAGTAGCGCTCGCGGATTCGGCGCTTGTACAGCTTTCCATTCGGGTCCCGGGGCAATTCGGATTCGAATTCGACCGTTTTCGGACACTTGTATCCGGCGAGATGCGTTCGGCAGTACTCGATGAGCTCGGTTTCGAGATCCGGCCCGGTCTCGACACCGTCTACGGGCTGCACCACGGCCTTGACCTCTTCGCCGAATTCATCGTTGGGGACGCCGAATACGGCGGCGTCGACGAGCTTGGGGTGCATGACGAGCAGGTTCTCCGCCTCCTGCGGATAGATGTTCACCCCGCCCGAGACGATCATGAACGTCGAGCGGTCCGTCAGGTAGAGATACCCGTCCTCGTCGACGTAGCCCATGTCGCCCAGCGACCGCCAGCCGCGGTCATTGTAGACCGACGCCGTCTTCTGCGGATCCTTGAAGTATTCGAACGCAGGTCCGCCTTCGAAGAACAGCTCCCCCGACTTACCCGCCGGAAGCTCGGCCCCGTCGTCGTCCACCACGTGCACCGCGCTGAAGGGCTTACCGACCGAGCCGGGGTGCGCGAGCCACTCGTCGGGACCGATGATGGTGCCCGCGAATCCCTCTGTCCCGCCGTAGTACTCGTGGATGATCGGGCCGAACCACTTCATCATCTGGTGTTTGACGTCCACGGGGCAGGGTGCGGCGGCGTGGATCTACACACTGAAGGCTCGAGACGTCGTAGCTGTTGCGGACCGATTCGGGCAGCTTCAACATCCGCACGAACATGGTCGGCACGAACTGCGCATGCGTCACGCGGTGAGTCTCGATCAGCCGCAGCACGGTCTCGGCGTCGAACTTGCGCATCAGGATGGACGCCGCACCGACCCGGTGCACCGCCATCGTGTAGTTGATCCCGGCCGCGTGATACAGCGGCGCGGGAGAGAGATACACGCTGGCGTCTGTCATGTCGTAACGCTGCCGCAGTGAATATTCGAGAACCTTTTGCGCCCACGACCCCTCGCCATCCTCGGGGAGGGCGCGCCGCACCGCTTTGGGATAGCCCGTCGTGCCCGACGAGTACAGCATCTCCGAACCGTCGGCCATGGGCGGTGGGTCGCCGGCCGTGGTCAGTGCTTCCTCGTAACCACGCCAACCGGCCAGCGACCCGCCGACGGCGATGTGCACGGCGACGCCGGGGTTGGCCTCGAGCACCTTCGCCCCGAGCGCGGCCATCGAGGCGTCGACGAACACCGCCTTGGCCTCGGAATCGGACACCACGTAGGCGACCTCGTCCGGGGTGAAATGCGTGTTCACCGCGCTGTAGTACAACCCGGAAAGCTGGCAGCCCCAGGTGATTTCGAAGAACTCCGGGCGGTTGGGCAGCACCAGTGCCACGCCGTCGCCGCGTCGCAACCCGCCGTCATGCAGCAGCGCGGCGACCCGTCGGCATCGATTGAACAGCTGGCCGTAGGAAACCGTTCCGCCGTCCGCGACGACCAGGGCCGGCGAATCCGCGGCCCTGGTTGCGTGATCGGCGATGTTCACGCTTGCGGCCTAGGTGGCCGCCGCGCCGTCGGTGGACGCCGCCGCCTGGCGCTTCGCCATCTCCGACGGCAGGATCTTGTCCTTGAACACCTGCTGAATCAGCTCCTGGACGTCTCTGCTGATCGACGCGAGCGCGACGAGGTCGTTGGAGCTCTGCCAGTGCACCCTCATGCCCATCATTTCCCACGCCCTCTTGATGTTGGCCTTGGTGGCCATAAGCGTGGTCATCGGAGCCTGCGCGATCTGACGGGCGATCGCCTCGACCCGCGCATCCAGATCCTCACGCTTGACCACCTCGTTGACAAGGCCGTACTCGAGTGCCTTCTTGGCGTCGACGGTTTCGGCGGTGTAGAGGTAGTACGCTGCACGCCGCCAGTTCATGAACACCCATGGCTCAATGGAACATTCGCCCGACGGCATGCCGAAGCCCTGCAGCGGCGGGTAGGAGAAGTACGCGTCTTCCGACGCGATCACGATGTCGGTGGTGAGGCCCATGTGCGTGCCGCCGCCCACGCAGTAGCCGTGCACCTGCGCGATGGTCGGCTTGGAGAACTCCCACAGGTTCAGTGTGGGCTTGACGAAGAGGTCGGACTGCGGCTTCCAGGGGTGGCCCATCTTCATCGCACCCTCGACGAACGCCGGGTAGTCGACGGCGTTGTTGCCGATGGCGTGTCCGGAGCAGAACCCCTTGCCGTTCGCCTTCAACACCAGGACCTTGATGTCGTAGTCGCGGTCGGCGTCCAGGAGCGCCGCGTCCACCTCCTCGGCGAGCTTCTGATCCTGCGCATTGGCTTTCTCGGGCCAGTTCAGGATGACGCGCGCGATCGGGCCGTCCTTCTGATAGATGATTCGTTCGCGAGTCTCGTTGAGTTCCATGCGTTCTCCTTCTCTTACGACGTGATGACGCCGATTTCGGCGCCGGTGTCATAGGTGGTGCCGACTTGGCCGGTCCAATGGACGGTGCCCGAAGCCCCCGCTTCGATCTCCTGTTCCACCTTCTCGGTGGCGACTGTGAAAAGCGGACTGCCCTCGTCCACGTGCTGACCGTGCTCGACCAGCAGTTCAGTCAATTCGGCCTCCGATACGGCGACCGATGTGCGTGGGATGCGAATGACGAAGTCAGCCACGGGCTTCCGCTCTGTTAAGCGTCCGCTGCGCGGCCTCCACGATGCGCCCCGCCGATGGATAGAGCTGTGCCTCGAGCGCCGCCGCGGCCGGTGTCGGAACGAACCTGGCGGCTACCCGCTCGATTGGGGCCGCGAGATCACCGAAGCATTCGGACTGCAGCGTGGCCACGACCTCGGCGCCTGGACCGGCGAACTGTACCGCATCGTGTACGACCACCGCGCGCCCTGTGCGTCGCACCGATGCCGCGATGGTTTCCACGTCGAGCGGCACCAGGGTGCGCAGGTCGATCACTTCCGCGCTGACTCCGTGTTGGTTCAGCGTCTCTGCGGCGCCCAGGCATTCGAGCACACTGCGTCCGTAGCTGATCAGCGATACATCGCTTCCCTGCCTTTTGACGTCGGCTTGCCCGAGCGGTATCGAGAAGCCTGGATCAGTTGGCACCAAACCCTTTTGGCCCTGCAACCGGATGGTCTCCACAAAGAGACACGGGTCCTCGTCGAAGATCGCGGAGGTCAACAAACCCTTACCATCGCGCGGCGTGGACGGCACGATGACCTTCATCCCCGGTATGTGCATGAACCACGCCTCGAGCGTCTGCGAATGGGTCGCGCCGGTGGCGAGCCCGCCGTAGACCTGGGTGCGCACGGTGATCGGCGCCGTGGTCCGTCCGGCGGTCATGAACCGCAGCTTGGCCGCGTTGTTGATGATCTGATCCGCGGCGATGCCGATGAAATCCATGATCATGATCTCGGCCACCGGTAGCAGTCCGTCGATGGCCGCGCCGATGGCGGCACCGACGATCGCAGCCTCCGAGATCGGGGTATCCAGCACGCGGTCGTGGCCGTACTTGGTTGACAACCCCGCGGTCGGTCCGGAGGCGCCGGGGTCGGCGATGTCCTCACCCAGCAGGAACACCCGGTCGTCGGCGGCCATTGCCTGATCGAGAGCGAGGTTCAGCGCCTCGCGCATCGACATCTGCTTGTCGTCCATCGGTCTTCCTCAGACGGGGAACTTGATCGGAGTCGCATACACGTCGCGGTCGAGCTCGTCGATGGTTGGCGCGTCCGCGCTCAGCACCGTCCGCAATGCTTCCTCGACCCTGGCCAGCGCGCCTTCGTCGATTCCGCTGAGCTCGTCGTCGGAACATATTCCGTTGTCGATGAGCTGCTTTCGAAACCGTGGCACGGGATCGGCCGCCATCGCGGTCTCCAGTTGTTCTTTCGGGATGTAGGGCATCCGATCACCGAAATAGTGACCCCGGAACCGGAAGGTCACGCATTCGATGAGGGTTGGACCGTCGCCGTGACGCGCGCGATTGAGCGCTTCGTCCATCGCGGCGGCCACGGCCAGCGGGTCGTTGCCGTCGACCCGAACGCCCGGCATGCCGTAGCCGGCAGCCCGCTCGGCGACGTGCTCGATCTTCATCGTGTCGGTGGTCGGCGTCATCTCGGCGTAAAGGTTGTTCTGGCAGACGAACACCGTCGGAAGATCCCACAGCGCGGCCATGTTCGCGGCCTCGTGAAACGAGCCGGTGTTCGTCGCCCCGTCACCGAAGCTCACCACCGTCACGCGGTCAAGCCCCTTACGTTTAGCGGCCATCGCGAGCCCGACGGCCACCGGCGGTCCGGCGCCGACGATGCCGGTGGACAGCATCACGCCTTTGTCGGGGTTGGCGATGTGCATGGTGCCGCCCTTACCGCGGCTCGCGCCGACGGTGCGGCCCATCATCTCGCCGTAAATCTCTTCCAGCGGAACGCCTTTGCCGATCAGGTCGTGAAGTCCGCGGTAGGTCGTCACCAGCTGGTCGTCGTCGCGAAGCGTGACACCCATCGCGGCCGCGACGGCCTCCTGCCCACGCGACGGCCAGTACACACACATGAACTCGCCGGTGCCGATGCCTTTGGACAGGCGGTCGTCGGCGGCTTTCATCAGGACCATAAGCGCATAGATGCGCCGCTGCACGTCTGCGGGAAGGGTCACGGTCCGAGCGACCCGATCTCGCGGTACACGTGCGGGATGGGCTTGGGGTCCATGGAGATGTTGTCGAGGCCGGTCAGCGCCAGTCCGCCCATCTGCTGCGCAGCGGCATCGAGGTCGTCGCAGTCGAGCTCATAGATCGCAATGAATGGTCCGTCGCCCGTCGTCGGCGCGAACCGGCGCGCCGAGACGATCCCGTCCACCGTCAGGATCTGTGCCAGATGGGTGTCGTTGTACCACTTGTGGTACTCCGCTTCCCTGTCCGGCGAGGCCGGCATCGTCTCCACGTAGATGATCCCTCTGGGCATCCGACTGCTCCCTATACGCCCGACCACGGCTTGATCTTCAAAAACCCACCCGCGTCGACACGGAGCTGCTGGCCGGTGACGTAGCGGGCGGCGTCGCTGGCCAGGAACAGCACGGCCTCGCTGATGTCTTCGGGTTCGACATAGGGAATCGGCATCGCCTGGATCACCGGGAAGACGGCTTCGGCATCCTCGCGGGTCGGGTTCTGCAGATCCGGCCGAAACGCCTTGTACATCGGCGGGCTGTGCAGCATGTCGGTGTTGACGTTCGTCGGATGGACCGCATTCACCCGGATCTGCTCGGGGGCCAGGGTCCTGGCGAGATCGTTGACATAGTGTGCGACAACCTGTTTGGCGAAGGCGTATCCCGCTCCGCCCGGTCCGCCGTCCATGCCGCTGGTGTTGACCGCCGTCGCCATGAACGCAGCCACCGACCCTGTCGCGATGATCGACGCGCCTGCGTGCAGGTGCTTCATGCTGGCGTGGATGAGGTTCATCACCCCGATCAGGTCCACGTCGACCGCGTCGACGAAGGCCTGCGGCGGAAGGCCCGCGGTCATCGGGCAGATGCCGGCGTTGGCCACCACGATGTCGAGTTGACCGAACTCGGTCACGCCGCGGTCGATCGCGGCCGACAGCGCGGCCCGGTCGCGGACGTCGGCGATCTCGGTGTGTGCGCGCTGGCCTTCCTTCTCGACCAGCCGGGCGGTCTCGTCGAGATCCTCGGGCCGCGCCAGCGGATAGTCGTTGGTCTCGATGTCGGCGCAGATGTCGACGGCGATGATGTCGGCGCCCTCGGCGGCCAGTGTCCGCGCATGTGCCCGTCCCTGGCCGCGCGCCGCTCCACTGACCAGCGCTACTTTGCCTGTCACCCTGCCCACGGCCGCTCCCTTCCCACGGTGCTTGTCAGGCTGTCGATTCGCATGAGTTTGATGGCGGAGAGGCCGGCCCTATCCACGGAGTTGTGCGGCAACATTGCTGCCTACTGTAATGGCAGCGGTAGCTATACTACCTAAAATTATAAAGAAACCAATCAGACCGATCACCGAACAGGAAACCGTGGACTTCTCATACCCGGCGGAGGTGGAGCAGTTCCGCAAGGAGCTGCGCACCTGGCTGTCCACCAATCTGACCGATGAGGTGCGGGCCGCCGATCGGCGCCGCGGCCGTGACCCAAAGGACTTCGACACGCTGCGGGCGTGGGACGCCACGATGGCCGACGCGGGATGGGGGGCGGTGTCGTGGCCGCACGACTACGGTGGCCGGGGCGCGACGGTGCTGGAACAGCTGGTGTACGCGGAGGAGACGACGCAGGCGCGAGCTCCGATGCCGCTCAACGTGATTGGCATCAACAACATCGGCCCCGCGATCATGCAGTACGGCACCGACGCCCAAAAGCGAACGCTGCTGCCCAGGATGGTGCGCGCGGATGACATCTGGTGTCAGGGCATGTCAGAGCCGGAGGCGGGCTCCGATCTGGCCTCGCTGCGCACCCGCGCGGTGCGGGACGGCGACCACTTCGTCGTCAACGGGCAGAAGATCTGGACGTCGTTGGGCCACCGTGCCGACTGGTGCCAGCTGTATGTGCGCACCGATCCGGACGCTCCCAAGCACAAGGGGATCTCGTGCCTCATCGTCGATATGAGGCTGCCCGGCATCGAGGCGCGTCCTCTGGTCACGCTGAACGGCGCCGCCGATTTCGCAGAGGTGTTCTTCAATGACGTGCGGGTGCCCGCCGACGCACTCCTGGGCCCGCTCAACGAGGGTTGGCAGGTCGCAACCACGACGTTGAGCCATGAGCGGGCCGGCGCCGCGCGGCTGTACGCACAGATGGAGATGCAGCTGGCCGACCTCGTCGCCGATCTCGCCGACCACACGGTGGACGGAAGACCGGTGCTCGAGGACACCGCAACTCTGAAGCGGCTGGGCGATGTCGCGGTGCGGATCAAGTACCTCGAGCTGCTGTGTAAGCGGTCGATCTCGGCGATGTTGCACGGCGGCGATGCGCTCGGGTCGGCCAGCCTGGCCAAGAGCGTATGGGCGGAAACCGGCCAGGAGCTCGCCGCCCTGGCGTTCGACGTGCTCGGCTCGCAGCGCTCACGGTGGGTGGACCGGCGCCTGTCGTCGCGCAGCCTGACCATCGCCGGCGGCACCACCCAGATCAACAAGGGCATCACGGCCACCCGGGTCCTGGGGTTGCCCCGGCGATGAATCTGGAACTCACCGACGAGCAAGTGGCCCTGCGCGACACAGTCCAGCGCTTCGTGATCGAAAAGGCCAGTGTTGCAGCATATGTGCGGCCGTTGCTCGATGAGCAGACGGGTACCACCGAGGACGTGTGGCGTGGGCTCGCCGGGCTGGGCGCCACCGGCTTGCTGATTCCCGAGGCGTACGGCGGTGCCGGCATGACGATGGTCGAGGCCGGAATCGTCGCCGAAGAGCTCGGCGCCGCCCTCAATCCTGGTCCGTGGGTCTCGGCCGCCGTCGCCGCCGCACGCGCCCTCACCCGCACCGGCGCCGACGACGACGCGGCAGAACTGCTGACCGGGATCGCGGACGGGTCCACGGTCGCTACTGTCGGACCGCTCACCGGGCCGCGTCCCGCGGCGGGGTCGTCGCGCGACGGCGCGAAGCTGCACGGCGTGCTCGCCGGCATCCCGGACGCCGCTGCGGCTGACGCCATCCTGGTATTCGCCGATGAGGGTGACGGCGCCGCGCTGTTTCTCGTCGACGCGGCCTCGGACGCATTGACCGTCACGGCGCGTGAGCACATAGATCCGACGCGCAAGCTGTTCGATGTCGAGTTGAACGACGTTCCCGCACAGCGCCTTGCGTCCGCCTCGACGGAGGCGATCGGCGGGCTCATCGACGATGTGACGATCGCTTATGCGGCCGATGCGCTCGGCGCAGCCCAGACGGTGATGAACCTCGCCGTCGAGTACGCGAAGGTGCGCAAGCAGTTCGGCCAAGCCATCGGCAGTTTCCAGGCGGTGCAGCACTTGTGTGTGGACATGTACGAGACGGTCGAGCTCGCGCGCAGCGGCGTCGTCCATGCGCTGTGGGCCGCTGACGCCGCCGCCCCGCCGAGCGTCATCTGGCGGCATTGCGGGCCAAGGCTTTCGCAGGGCGACTGGCTTCTGTCGGTGACACCGCCATCCAGGTCTTCGGCGGTATCGGCTTCACCTGGGAGCATGATGCCCACCTCTATCTCAAGCGGCTGCTGGGCTGGAGCACCCTCCTGGGCGGACCCGGCCGGTACTCAGAAGAGATCGGCGCGCAACTCGTCAGCCGACTCGATCGAAAGGTGTTCCTGTGAGCGAAGTGTTGCGCGGTGTTCGCGTCGTCGAGTTGGCTTCGTGGACGTACGTTCCGTCGGCGGGCGCGGCGCTGGCGGACTGGGGCGCCGACGTCATCAAGGTGGAGGACGTCAAGGCCGGCGACCCCGGACGCGCGTTGGTCATCGGCGGGTTCACCAAGGAGAACGCCCGCGCGCACATCGACTTCATCCTGGAAATCGGCAATCGCGGCAAGCGCAGTATCGCCATCGACATCAAATCAGACACCGGCCGCGAGTACTTCGGCCGTCTGCTGGCCACCGCGGATGTGTTCCTGACCAACTGGCTGCCCGGCCCGTTGGAGAGGGCCCGGCTCACCGTCGAGGACATCCGCTCGTTCAATCCGAAGATCATCATCGCGCGCGGCACCGGTACCGGGGTTCGGGGGCCCGACAGGGACAAGGGCGGATTCGATGCCGCCACGTATCTGTCGCGTGGCGGTGTGTCGTACACCATGACGCCGTTCGGCACCGAGACGCCTGCGGTGCAGGGGCCGGGCTTCGGTGATCTGCAGGGCGGCATCACCCTCGCTGGTGGTGTGTGCGCGGCGTTGTTCCACCGCGAACGCACCGGCGAACCGTCCATCGTCGATTCGTCGCTGCTCGCCCAGGCGATGTGGTCGATCGCCCCGTCGATCTCGGTTGCCGACCTCTTCGACATCGACGGCATCCCCGGCGCGCCACCAGGTCTCGCGATCAATCCGCTGGTGAACCGGTACAAAACGCGCGACGGGCGATGGCTCCAGATGGTCTTCCTGCAGCCCGACCGATTCTGGGCGGGTTTCTGCGAGCGCATCGGGCTTCCCGAACTGGCCACCGACGAGCGGTTCGTGCCGTCGAGCAATCTCATCGCCAACGCCGCCGAAGCGTGCGCGCTGGTCGGTGAGAGGCTCGCCAATGAGGACCTCGCTTACTGGCAGAAGGCCCTGGCAGACGAGCCTGGTGTGTGGGCCGCGCTCGCCACGCCCAGAGAAACTCTCAACGATCCGCAGGTCGAGCCGAACGGCTATGTCATACCGAACGTCGACGACCAGGGCAACGAGTACCGGATCGTCGCCGCGCCAGTGCAATTCGACGAGACACCGCCATCGCCCGCACGCGCTCCCGAACACGGACAGCACACCGAGGAAATCCTGCTGGAGCTCGACCTCGACTGGGACGACATCTCGGCGGCCAAAGACAGCGGCGCGATTCTCTAGGGGAGGCCAGCATGGAGCTCGAAACGGTCATCTACGAACGCGAACCGCCGATCGCGCGGATCATCCTGAACCGGCCGGACAAGGCCAACACCAAGGATGCGCAACTCGTGCAGGAGGTCGATGCGTGCCTCAAGGAAGCCGACCGCGACAAAGAGATCAAGGTCGTCATCCTCAAGGCCAACGGCAAGGGCTTCTGTGGCGGTCACGTCGCGCGGTGGGGTCCCGACGAAAACCCCTACCCGGACTTCGGGGACACCTTCGAGGATCTGTACAAGGGCACAGCCGACCTGTTCCTGTGGCCCACGTTGTACCTGTGGGAGTTTCCCAAGCCCACCATTTCTGCAATCCACGGCTACTGCGTGGGCGGCGGGATCTATCTCGGCCTGCTCACCGACTTCTGCGTGGCCTCCGACGACGCTTACTTCCAGATGCCGCTCGCCCAAAGCCTCGGCGAGCCCGGTGGACACACGATGATCGAGCCGTGGTTGTTGATGAACTGGCATCGCACCATGGACTGGTTGCTGCTGGCACCCACACTTACCGCGCAGGAAGCGCTCGAGTGGGGACTGCTCAACAAGGTGGTGCCGCGCGAGGCGCTCGAAGAGACTGTCGAGGAGATGGCCCGCAAGATCGGCCAAATACCGTTGACCACGTCGATGGCGGTGAAGAATAACGTCAAGCGGGCCTATGAACTCATGGGGATGCGGGTACACCTGCAGGTCAGCCACATCCTGACGAACATGGTCGGTGCAGCAACGGATGTGCAGGAGCGCAGGCGAGCACTCATCGAATCCGGCTTGAAGCCACGAGATTTCATCGACGACAGTTCCTAGCGCGAGCAGACGCAAAACTGCCTACTTTGCGCCAAAAATGGGCAGTTTTGCGTCTGCTCGCGGAAGAAAAGTTACTTGGCGGCGGCGGCGTGGCGGGCGGCGACGTAGCCGAAGATCATCGTGTTGGCGATGCTTCCGCCCGCGCCGAGGTAGTTGCGGCCCATGACCGTCGCGGTGATGTTGCCTGTCGCGTACAGGCCGTCGATGACCTGGTCCTGCTCATCGAGTACCTGCGCGTGCTCGTTGGTGATCACTCCCCCGCACGTCCCGACGTCGGCGGGGAACACGCGAGTGGCGTAGTAGGGCGCTGTCGCGAGTGGACCCAACGCGGCATTGGGCTTGTACCCGGGATCACCTAGGCAGATGTTGTACGCGGACTGGCCGCGGCCGAAGTCTGGATCGAGCCCCTTGGTGGCAAAGTCGTTGAAGCGCTTGACCGTCTGCTCCAGCGCCTCGGCCGGGACATCGATCTGGCGCGCGAGATCGGCGATCGTGTCGGCACGCTTGACCGCACCCTGCGCGATCAGATCTTCAGACAGGGTGCGCTTCTTCAGCGGGTTGGCGCCCGACACGTATCGACCGACGTAGCCCTCGTCGAACACCTGCCAGCACGGCACCGCCTTATTGGCATACATCGCCTTGCCCACCTCGACGTAGGAGTTGGACTCGTTGCAGAACCTCTTGCCCGTTCCGTCGATGTAGATGGCTCCGGGACGTTGCCGCCCCGATCCGAGCGAGGCCGCGCCGGGATCCTGGATGAAAACCATTGGCAGCCACCAGGCCTCATCCAACAGGTCGGTCCTCGCGCCGAGGCGCATCGCGGTCTGCAGCACCTCGCCGGTGTCGCCCGCGTTGGCGATCGACCATTTGCCGTCATTCGGCTGGTCGCCGCTGTAACGCTTGCGCATGTCCGCGTTGCGGCTGAAGCCGCCTGCGGCGAGCAGAACACCCTTGCGCGCCTCGACATTTACCGTCGCGCCGTCGCGGGTGATCCTGGCACCGACGACCCGTCCACCCTCGACGATCAGATCGTCCATTGCGGCGTTCGTCCACACCGGCGGCTCGCCGCCCAGTCCGATTGCCGGCTCGCCGGCGGCATCGATCAGGGCCTTGAGCATCTGCCCGATCAGCGACGCGCCGTTGGTCATCAACTCACGACGCCGGAGCTTGGCGATGTTGGTGCGCAGAAACACCCGCATCGCCACCGCGAATGCCCGCGGTGAGCGGTTGAAGTACTGCACCGCGCGGAGCTCGTTGGTCTTGACCACGAAGCCGTAGTTCTTGGCCATCGACGGCTGCACCCGCTCGCTCCAGCTGCCCAGCTGCGCGGCGTCGTAGGGAATCCCTTCAACCGATCGGCCGGCGGCGTTGCCGCCCTTGTGATTCGGGTAATAGTCGCTCCAACCCGGGCACCGGACCAGTCGAACTCCTTTGCGGACAAGGAAATCGATCATGTCGTTGCCTGCGGTCAGAAACATCTCGCGTCGTGCCGGGGAAGAAGCTTCACCGATGTCGCCGACGACGTCGTCGAAGTACGCCAGCCCGTCCTCGTGGGTGTCCGCTATGCCCTCCGCACGCATCAGCGGGTTGTTCGGCAGCCAGACCATGCCACCGGACATTCCGGTCGACCCGCCGATCAGCGCCTGCTTCTCGACGATCAGCGGCTCGATCCCCGAGTCGATGGCCGCCAGCGCGGCCGTCATGCCGCCGCCACCGCTTCCCGCGATCAGAAGGTCGACGGACTTGTCCCAGTTCGTCATGACGGGACCTTCTCCGACATCCCGAGGTCGACGATGGGCACGTCGATCGTGGTGTTGGTGCGCTGAATGCCCGGTACCAGGCGCTCATGGGGCAGCCCGGCGAGGAAGCCGTCGACGACCCGCTCGAAGTTCGAGATCAAACCCTCGATCCGATTCGACAACCGCATGTACTCGAACCCCTTGGCGTGCAGGCCTTTCTGCTGACGCGGCAGGTTCGAGAAGTCTTGGGCGGGGATCATCGGCCAGCTCGGGTCGTCGGGCGCCAGGGGTTCGGGCGGTGTGGGTCTGCCTTGTGATTGATCGTTGGGGTAGCGGGTCAGCGACCAGACCTCGAACAACGTCTGTTCGGGTCCGAGCGGACGGATCCGGTACGACGACGCGCTGCTGTACTGCGGCAGCAGGAAGTAGTGCGGGAAGCAGAAGCCGATCGGGTCGATGACACCTCGGCGGTCGAGATCGTTGAGGTCGGGAAAGTCGCAACCACGGGCCCGGTGCCAGGTCGTCACCGCATCGTTGACCGCGCCGCGCCAGGCCGCCATCGCCTGGGCCGGCTCATCTGGCAGCGAGATGTTCTGCAGGCCTTCGGCGATGCGGATGTCGTTCTCGTGGGTCATACCACCCATGCCCGAACCGAGCGTCCGCATGAAATACAGGCTCGCCTGCACGATCGGATTCACGCTCGAGCCGTCCGGACCGAATGCCGACGGCAGCAGCTGGGGGTGGGTCTGTGGAACGTGATAGCCCTCCATGAAGGCTGCCGTCGCCAGTTTCCAGTTCACCGGCAACAGGCATGACTTCCACCACTCGGTGCGCAGTGCCTCGACCTTGAACTCGTCGTGCCTGGACGCGAACGGCTCGATGCAGTCGCGCAGCGGCGGCGCGTCGTCGTCGAGATTGATCCACGCGCATCCACCCCACACTTCGCAGCGGACCGGGGCGAGGCGCAGATCGTCGGCGCAGACATTGGTTTCGTCGAACTCCTCGGAGCGCAGCACGAAGGTGCTCTGGCCGTCGAGACCCCAGCACCATCCGTGGAAGGGGCACACGAAGGTACGGCGTGTGCCGCTGCCTTCCACGAGCTTCATGCCGCGGTGCCGGCAGGAGTTGTGATACGCCCGAATGGTTGATTCGTCGACGCGCACCACGATCATCGACTGGTCGAGGATCTCGTACTCGACGAAGTCACCCGGCTTGGGGATCTCCTCCAGGCGACACGCCATCTGCCACACGTGGGGCCAGAACATGTCGGTCTCCAGCGTGTAAAACTCTTCGTCGTAGTAGCGCTGCTTGGGAATGCGGTCCGCGCGCTGGACGGCCCACGGCACAGGAAGCGGTGTCCACCCCACGTCCGTCATCTACTCACCTTCCCCGCAGCGTTCGAGGAACCACGATCGGCGTTCAGCCTTAAAATAGCAAAAATAGCAACTCTGTAGTCGCGGCCCCATCTCGCCGAGTGTGAACTCACGGCCAGAATCCGGACAGCAGCTTCACGTTCGGCGACGGGAACGCGGCTAGGAGCCGACGATCGCCTGGTACAGGTCAACCATCTCGTCGGCCGGTCCCGAGGGCACGGTGTGGCCGGACGGGTCGCGAATCTCGTCGAAATGCGAGCACACGTCTTCGATCGACAGCGCGGAGTTGTAGTAACCCTTGGTCCTGCCGATGAAGAACCGCGACACCTGGCCGCCACCCACCGTGTAGATCTCGCCGGTGACGGGGCAGTCCCGGTGCGCCAGGAATGCCGCCACGGGAGCCACCAATGCGGGATCCAGTCGGTCGAGGAAAGGTCGCATGAGTTCCTCGGCCTCGGGATTGTCCACTTCGGCTGCGCTGCCCATCGAGTAGTCCAGCATCCGCGTGGCGGCGACAGGGGCGATCGCGTTGACCTTGATGTCGGACCCGACGGCTTCAGCGGCCAACACGCGGGTGAGACCGATGAGTCCTGTCTTGGCCGCGCCGTAGTTGCTCATTCGCGGCGCGCCGAGGATGCCCGCCGCTGAGCAGGTGTTGACGATGCGGCCGTAGTTGCGCTGCCGCATCACCTTCCACGCGGGCCTCGTGACGTAGAAGGCGCCCTTGAGGTGGACGTCGACCAACGGACTCAACATGTCCTCGGTCATGTCCTCGAACGCCGAATCCCGAACGGTCCCCGCGTTGTTGACGAGCATGTCGACCTGGCCCCAGGTGTTGAGCGCGGTGTCGATGATCGCCTGCCCGCCTGCGGGTGTCGCGACGGTGTTGGTGTCGGCCACCGCTCCCCCGCCGAGTTCCTTGATCTGCTGGGCCGTGTCGTTGGCGGCATCTCCGCCCGCGCTGTCTCCGGTCACCGAACTGCCGAGGTCGTTCACGACCACCCTCGCGCCACGCTCCGCGAGAAGCAGTGCGTGCTGTCGCCCCAGCCCGCGCCCCGCCCCGGTAACGACCGCCACTTGTCCGTCGAATCGCAGTTCGCTCATCTACCGCGGCCAATCATCCAGGCGGGGTTGATAATCGATGGCGACTGCACGGGGCAGCCTGCGCGGTGTCGGAGTCGAGAGAGCGTCGAGCATCAGGGTCACATAGCGACGCCAGCCATCGGACGCCGGATCCATCGTGGACAGCACACCGTTGAGCATCGCGACGATTCGCGGTAGGTCTTCGGGAACGAGATCGGTGCGGATGAGGCCGGCTTCTTGGCTGCGGCGAGTCAGCTCCTCGAGAGCGGCATCGAGTTGTGCCGAGACATCGGTCAAGGTGCCCGCCTTCAACGCGGCGGCCAACGCATTGTGCTCGCGGGCGCCGAGGGCGATCGCTGCCTCGATCAGATCAGTCAGGCCACGCAGCGGGTTTCGGCTGCGCAAGGCCCGCGTGATCACCGGTGAGAGATGTTCGGCGATGCTTTGATCGATGACGGCTCGCGCCAGCTCGCCCTTTGTGGGGAATCTGCGGTAGAGCGTTCGCTCGCCGACTTCGGCGCGGCGGGCGATGTCCTCCATGGGCGCGTCGGGCCCGAGTTCGGCGTAAGCGTCGCGTGCGGCGCGCAGGATGCGTTCGGCGTTCCGCGCAGCGTCGGCGCGTAGCGGTCGGTCCGCAACGGCTGTCACCCCGCAACTGTAACCGACAGTTGACTGCCACTAAAGCCGTCTCTACGCTCAGGTCTAAGTGGCAGCTGGCTGTCGATTACAGGAGCGGCGATGACGACGACCCCAGCCCTAGGCGGCGAAACCTCACTCCCCGCCGTGCCGATTCCGCGCGATGCCCGCTGCCCCTTGGCCCCGCCGGCCGAGTTCGCCCAATGGCGCGGGGAACAGGGGCTGCGACGGGCGCTGTGGCGTCACGAGCCGACGTGGGTGATCAGCCGCTACGAGGACATCAGGGCTGCGCTGATCGATCCCCGCCTGTCCGCCGAGACGCTGCCCGACAACATGCGGGCGAAGACGGCGGATGACCGAATGCCCATCATCTTCGCGCGCATCGATGACCCCGAGCACAACCGTCTGCGGCGAATGATGACCCGTGACTTCACTTTTCGGCGGGCCGAGGCGATGCGCCCACAGATCCAGGAGCTCGTCGACGGCTTCCTCGACGAGATGGTCCGAAACGGCCCGCCGGCGGATCTGGTTCGTGACTTCGCATTGCCGGTGCCGTCGCTGGTGATCTCGCTGCTACTCGGTGTGCCGTATGAAGACCACGAGTTCTTCCAGCATCACAGTACGAAGGGGCTCGACTCCAGGTCGACCGATGAGGAGAAGGCCGCGGCGATCGGCGCGATGTTCGACTACATGTGGAAACTGGCCGAACTAAAGGAGCGCGAGCCGGGCGACGACCTGATGAGCCGGCTGATGACCGACTACGTCGCGACGGGCGAGCTCAACCGCGAGACAGCGGTCATGAACGGCGTGATTTTGCTGCAGGCCGGCCATGAAACCACGGCGGGAATGATCTCGTTGGGCACCATCGCGCTGCTGCAGCACCCCGAGCAACTCGACCGGCTGCGCCAAACCGACGACCCCGCCTTGATCGCCAACATCGTCGAAGAACTGATGCGCTACCTGACCATCGTGCACAGCCAGGTCGACCGAGTCGCGTCGGAGGATCTCACGATCAACGGCGAGCGCATCCGTGCCGGCGACCACGTGTTGATGAATCTGCCCGCGGGCAATTGGGACCCGTCGTTCGTCGACCGGCCTGACACCTTCGACATCGACAGAAACCCGCGCGGACACCTTGGCTTTGGTTTCGGTGTCCACCAGTGCATCGGCCAGAACCTGGCGCGCGTCGAACTGCAGATCGCCCTGACCACACTGGTCCGCCGACTGCCGGGTCTCGCGCTGGCCGTACCCGCTGAAGAGCTGCGCTTCGCCGGCGAGCAGGAGATCTACACCATCCACGAGCTGCCGGTCACCTGGTAACTCCGTTCTGCGGGGCGGATGCTAGAACTAGCTGCATGGCGAGCGAGACCATCCAGCAACTGCTGCGCGAGCGCGCATCGTCGGACGGCGTCGCGGTCAAGTACGGCGACCGGACCTGGACCTGGCGTGAACACCTCGGCGACGCGTCGGCGCGCGCAGCCGCACTGCTGGCGATTGCCGACCGCAGTCGGCCGCTGCACGTCGGCGTCTTGTTGGGAAACACCCCCGAGTTCCTCAACCAGATGGCAGCCGCGGGTCTCGGCGGCTACGTACTTGCCGGCATCAACAACACCCGACGGGGCGAGGCGCTGGCCGCAGACATCCGCCGCGCCGATTGCCAGATCGTGGTGACCGACGCCGAGCATCGGCACCTTCTCGACGGCCTGGATCTGGGCGGAGCGCAGATCGTGGACAGCTCGTCCGACGAGTGGGCGCGGATGCTCGAGGCGGCCGCCGAGCTGGTGCCGTACCGCGAGGTCGAACCGATGGACACCTACATGTTGATCTTCACGTCCGGCACGAGCGGCAACCCGAAGCCCGTGCGGGTCTCGCACTTCATGGTGCTGATGTCGGGCCAGGCTCTCGTCGAGAAGTTCGAGATCACGCCGGATGACACGTGCTATCTGTCCATGCCGCTGTTCCACTCCAACGCCCTCGTGGCGGGTTGGGGTGTGGCCGTCGCCAACGGCGCGGCGATGGTGCCTGCGAAATTCTCCGCGTCGCGGTTCGTCGAGGACATCCAAAGATACGGCGCCACCTACATGAACTACGTCGGCAAGCCGCTGGCCTACATTCTGGCCACACCCGAGCAGCCCGACGACGCAAAGAACACCTTGCGCGTCGCATTCGGAAACGAGGCCAGCGACCGCGACATCGAAGAGTTCCAGCGACGCTTCGACTGCATCGTGTGGGACGGCTTCGGCTCCACGGAAAACGCGGTCATCATCACGCGGGAACCTGGCACCCCGAAAGGCTCACTGGGAAAAGGGTTTCCGGGTGTGGCCGTGTACAACCCGGACACTGTGACCGAGTGTCCGCCCGCGCGATTCGACGGCGACGGCGCGTTGATCAACGCCGACGAGGCCGTCGGCGAATTGGTCAACACGTCGGGCACCGGGTTCTTCACCGGCTACTACAACGCCGAGGACGCGACGGCCGAACGGATGCGGCACGGCATGTACTGGTCGGGCGACTTGGCGTATGTCGACGCCGAGGGCTGGATCTATCTGGCGGGGCGCAGCGGTGATTGGCTGCGGGTGGACGGCGAGAACATGGCATGCGCTCCGATCGAGCGCATCCTCATCCGGCTTCGCGGCGTCAGCCAGGTAGCCGTCTATGCGGTGCCCGACCAGAACGTCGGCGACCAGATCATGGCCGCGATCGTGCTCAATGACGGTGTGAGCCTGACCCCGAACGACTTCGAAACGTTTCTCGCCGCACAGCCCGACCTGTCGCCCAAGGCGTGGCCGAGATACGTCGCGGATCGCGCCTGCCCTACCGACGACAGCCACCCACAAGGTGCTCAAGCGCGAACTGGCCGCGCAGGGTCCCACCGCAGGCGACGGCGAGCTCTGGACCCGCGAGCCGCGCGGAACCTGTTACCGCCGTGTCTAGAGCTGACCCAGCGGACGGCACACATTGGAGAGCGCGTTCCAATATTCACCGGGCGCACAGTTGTCCGCCGGACGTGGCGTCTGGCAGGTGTTGGTGATCGGATCCCAGAACTGGCCGTAGGGGCAATTGAGCGGTTGTGCCGAGCCGACTGCAGAAGTCACGACGGACAGGGCGGCGACGGGCGCGAACGCGGCCGCGACAAGTGTCGAACGACGAATGATCTTGTGCATGCGCTGAGCCTGCCCCAAACCCGTGAACTTCAAACACACGCTAGGGCAGAACCATCCGCAACTGCTCCCAGCCGCGAACTGTCGACGTCGGGGCGAGTTTCGCACTCTGGTAGTCGATGTCCCACTCGGGCCAGCGGTTGAGTAGTTCGTCGAGTGCCACCCGGCCCTCCAGGCGCGCGAGGTTGGCACCGAGGCAGTAATGCAGCCCCTTGCCGAACGTCAAGTGGCTGATGTTGCCCCGATGGATGTTGAAGGTGTCGGGGTCGGGGAAGCGCTGCGGATCGCGATTGGCCGCTCCGAACAGCAGCAGCATCGAGCTTCCGGCTGGCACCGTCTGGCCGTAGGCCTCGAAATCCGTTGCCATCCAACGGGCTACGTGCGGGCCCGTGGGTTCGAAGCGCAACGTCTCGTCCACGACGCGCAGCAGCAGCGACCGGTCCTCGACGACCTCTCGTCGTTGGTCGGGGTACTCGGCGAGCACTTTGGCCAGCCAGCCGATCAGGCGTCCGGTCGTCTCGTTGCCCGCGCCTGCCACCACCTGGGTGTAGTGCAGCACTTCCTTGCGGGTGAGCTTTCGGGTGACGCCCTTCTCGTCCTCGAACTCGACGTTCAGCAATGCCGTCATCAGATCATCGGACGGGTTGTGCGACCGCCACTCCACGTAGTCGGCGTACATGCGGCCGTCGGCGATGGCGTCGGCCTTGGCGACCTTCATCGGCGCCCCCGGCTTGGTGCGCAGGTTGGCATCGTTGCGGTCGCGGAAGCCGACCTGATCCGATTCCGGAATGCCCAGCAGCATCCCGATCACGCGCATCGGCATCATCGCGGCGAGCTCGGCGACGATGTCGAAGCCGTCCGATCCGACCAGCGGGTCGAGGCAGCGCACGCAGTACGCGCGAATCTGGTCTTCGATGGCGGCCATTCGGCGCGGGGTGAACACCCTGGCCATCAGCCCGCGCAGCATGGTGTGCATCGGCGGGTCCTCGAACATCATCACGCCCGGCGGCATATCGAACTCTGACTTCATCAGTTCGAGGATGTCGCTGCGCTGGTTGGAGAAGGTCTCCCAGTTGTTCAAGGCCTTCTCGACGTCGACGTGTCGCGACAACGCCCAGAAGTCATAGCGCTCGTTGTAGTACAGCGGCGCCTCCTCCCTCAGTCGCGCGTAGGCCGGGTACGGACTCGCCACGATGTCGACGTCGTACGGGTCGTAATAAACGGCACTGTCCGTGTCGGTGTCGTTCGCCTCTTTTGTTACGGCCATGTGCGCTCCCCTATTTCAGTAGGCTGCCGGCGTCGACGGGAAGCGTGACGCCGGTGACGTAGCGAGCTTCGTCGGAGGCCAGGAACAGCACCGCATTGCTGATGTCGACCGGCTCGACCCATGGAATCGGCAGGAAATGGAACGACTGGCAGACGGGAGCAAGATCGTCGGGTCCCGGGTTCTTTAGGTCCGGCCGGAACAGCCGATAGGTCGGCTCGTTCATCAGCAGCGGCGTGCACACGTGTGTGGGACACACAGTGTTTACCCGGATCGAGTGCTGCCCCAGTTCCACGGCGAAGGTGCGCATCAGCCCGACGACGCCGTGCTTGGCTGAAATGTAGTGGCCGACTTGCGGATATGCCTTGAGTCCGCCAACCGAGCTGGTCATGATGATCGAGCCGCCACGACCACCCGCGAGCAGATGCGGCACCCCGGCCTTCACGGTCTTCCACACCCCGCCGAGGTTGACGTCGATCGTCTCCTCCCAGCTGCTCTCGGACATCTTGTGCAGCTTGACGCCAGTCGTGCCGATACCGGCGTTGGCCACGATGATGTCGAGTCCGCCGAGCTGCTCGACACCGCCGTCGACCGCCTCTTTGAGCGCGTCAAAGTCACGCACGTCGACCTGGGCGGTGACGATGCGACGGTCGAGGTTCTTGACCATGTCCGCGGTCTCGGCGAGATCTTCCGGTGTCGCGGCCGGGGCCGTCGAACCCTCGAACCCGCGGCAGATGTCGATCGCGATGATGTCGGCGCCCTCCTGCGCCAACCGGACGGCGTGGCTTCGGCCCTGACCACGCGCAGCACCGGTGACGAATGCGACCTTGCCCTCAACCCGGCCAGCCATCGCTCTCCCCTCACTTGTTGGGCGGTCGCCCAACATTTACACTGCGGCCATGTCTAGCAGCACGGTAAGTGAGCGGTCAAGGGGTGGCAAAGAGTCGGCGACCCGGCAGGCGCTCATCCGTGCGACTGCCCAAGTCATGCTCGACGAGGGCTACGCGGCGGCGACCTCGCGGCGGGTGGCGGCCAAGGCCGGCGTCAAGCCCGCGCTGGTGCACTACTACTTCCCGAGCATGGACGACTTGTTCCTCGCCGTGCTGCGCGACGGCGCGGAAACCAACCTGCAGCGGCAGCGCCAGGCCCTCGTCGACAACGAGCCGTTGCACGCGCTGTGGCGGCTCAACAGCACCCACGGCGCGCGACTGTTCATGGAGTTCATGGCGCTGGCCAACCACCGCAAGGAGATTCGCAGCGAAATAGCCTCCTACGCAGAACGATTCGGCGACATCGAAGAGAGTGCCGTCACGCTGGCGATGCGGTCGCACGGCGTCGACGTCGACGCGTTCCCGCCTGTGGTCATGTCGATGATCGTGACGAGCCTGGCGCGGATCCTGCTCCTCGAGCGCGGGCTGGGCATCACCCGCGGGCACGCCGAGGCCGAGGCATTCATCGAGCGTTACCTCGACCAGTACGAAATGCCGTCATCGTGACCTAAACCGCATGGTCAAGGTAGTAGTGACTAGCAGCACACCGACTTGAGCTAACCTATCCCCCATGAGAAGTTATACGGGCTAAGTTAAGGACGACGGCAGCAGCGACGGGCACGAAACGCGAGGGCGGACATATGGGTGGCACGGGACGGGAGCGGTCCAAGTGATCGGTCTCGCCAAACGGATCTGGATTCCGCTGGTCATCATTCTCGTGGTGGCCGTCGCCGGTTTTTCCGTGAACCGCATCCGCACCTTCTTCGGTGCCGAGGGCATCATCACCACACCCAAGGTGTTCGCCAACGACGCCGAGCCGTTCAACCCCAAAGTGGTGAAGTACGAGATCTTCGGGTCGGGATCGTACGCGGACATCAACTACCTCGACCTCGACGCGAAGCCGCAGCGGGTCGACGGGGCCGCACTGCCGTGGGCGCTGACGCTGCAGACCACGGCGCCGTCGGCGGCCCCCAACATCGTCGCGCAGGGTGACGGCGGAACCATCACCTGCCGCATCACCGTCGACGATGAGGTCAAAGACGAGCGAACGTCCACCGGCTTGAACGCCCAGACCTTCTGCTTTGTGAAATCCGCATGAGCGCGCGGAGGCGAGCGCGAGTGGGGATCGGAGCGCGGCGAGGACCGGTGGGCCCACGCCCGCAGGGCAGGGGACGAGCGGGAGTCGAGGCATGAGCTCGGTATCCGACGACGCTCGCACCGACGCCCTGCCCGACTTCCCAACACGCGGCCCGGCCGTTTCTCCCGCGTTTCATCCGCACGATGGCGGTGCCGATCATCATCGGCTGGATCGTCCTGATCGCCGTACTCAACGTCGTGGTGCCGCAGCTCGAAGAGGTCGGCAAGATGCGATCGGTCTCGATGGCGCCCGACTCGGCGCCCGTCGATGATCGCGATGAAGCGCGTCGGCGAGGTGTTCAAGGAGTTCAACTCCAACAGCTCGGCGATGATCGTGCTGGAAGGCCAGCAGCCGCTCGGCGACGACGCTCACAAGTTCTACGACGAGCTGATCGAGAAGCTCGAGGCCGACCCCAAGCACGTCGAGCACGTTCAGGACTTCTGGAGCGACCCGCTGACCGCGGCGGGGTCTCAGAGCAGCGACGGCAAGGCCGCCTACGTCCAGGTCTACCTGCGGGGCAACCAGGGCGAGGCGCTGGCCAACGAGTCCGTGGAGGCCGTGCAGCAACATCGTCGACGGCGTGAAGGCGCCCGACGGCATCAAGGCCTATGTCACCGGGCCGGCCGCACTGTCCGCCGACCAGCACATCGCCGGCGACCGAAGCATGCAGCTGATCGAGGCCGTCACCTTCACGGTCATCATCGTCATGCTGCTTCTCGTCTACCGGTCGATCATCACGGTGCTGTTGACCCTGGTCATGGTCGTGCTCGAGCTGGCCGCCGCCCGCGGTCTGGTCGCGTTCCTGGGCTATCCACGAGATCATCGGGCTCTCGACGTTCGCGACCAACCTGCTGGTGACGCTGGCCATCGCCGCCGCGACGGACTACGCCATCTTCCTGATAGGTCGCTATCAGGAAGCGCGAAGCGTCGGCGAAGACCGAGAAACCGCGTACTACACCATGTTCGGCGGCACGGCCCACGTCGTCTTGGGCTCGGGCCTGACCATCGCGGGCGCGACGTTCTGCCTGACCTTCACCAACCTGCCGTACTTCCAGTCGCTCGGCGTTCCGCTGGCGATCGGCATGGTGGTCGTGCGTGCTCGCCGCGCTCACCCTCGGGCCCGCGGTGATCAGCGTGGCGAGCCGATTCGGCAAGGTGCTGGAGCCCAAACGCGCCATGCGGGTGCGCGGCTGGCGCAAGATCGGTGCCGCCGTCGTCCGCTGGCCCGGACCGATCCTGGTCGGCACCATCGCGCTGTCACTGATCGGTCTGCTGACGCTGCCCGGCTATCGGACCAGCTACAACGACCGCAACTACCTGCCGGCCGACCTGCCCGCGAACGAGGGCTACGCCGCCGCCGACCGGCACTTCTCCAACTGCGCGGATGAACCCGGAGCTGACTGCTGATCGAGAGCGATCACGACCTGCGCAACTCCGCGGACTTCCTGGTCATCGACAAGATCGCCAAGGCGATCTTCAGGGTGCCCGGACATCTCGCGCGTGCAGGCGATCACGCGGCCCGAGGGCAAGCCGATCGAGCACACGTCGATCCCGTTCCAGATCAGCATGCAGGGCACCACCCAGCAGATGAACCAGAAGTATCTGCAGGACCGGATGGCCGACATGCAGGTGCAGGCCGACGAGATGCAGAAGACCATCGCGCACGATGGAGAAGATGAGCGCCCTCACGGCCGAGATGGCCGCGACGACGCACTCGATGGTCCGGCAAGATCAAGGGCATGACGGTCGACATCCAGGAATTGCGCGACAACATCGCCGAATTTCGACGATTTCTTCCGGCCGATCCGCAACTACTTCTACTGGGAACCGCACTGCTTCGACATCCCGATCTGCTGGTCGCTGCGGTCGATCTTCGACACCCTCGACGGCATCGACACGATGACCGACGACATCCAGGACCTGCTGCCGGACATGGAGCGTCTCGACAAGCTGATGCCGCAGATGGTCACGCTGATGCCGCCGATGATCGACACGATGAAGACCATGCGGAACATGATGCTGACGATGTATGCCACCCAGAAGGGCATGCAGGATCAGATGTCTGCGATGCAGGAGAACTCGTCGGCCATGGGCGAGGCGTTCGACGCCGTCGATGAACGACGACTCGTTCTACCTGCCGCCGGAGGTCTTCCAGAACGCGGAATTCCAGCGCGGCATCAAGAACTTCATCTCCCCCGACGGAAAGTCGGTGCGGTTCATCATCTCCCACGACGGTGACCCGATGACGCCCGAGGGCATCCAGCGCATCGACGCGATCAAACAGGCCGCCAAGGAGGCCATCAAGGGAACGCCGCTGGAGGGCTCGAAGGTCTACCTGGCCGGTACCGCGGCGACCTTCAAGGACATGCAGGACGGGTCGAACTTCGACCTGCTGATCGCCGGAATCGCCGCCTTGTGCCTGATCTTCATCATCATGCTGATCATCACCCGCAGCGTCGTCGCGTCCGCGGTCATCGTCGGCACGGTGGTGATCTCGCTGGGCGCGTCGTTCGGCCTGTCGGTGCTGATCTGGCAGCACATCCTGGGCATCGAGCTGCACTGGATGGTGTTGCCGATGGCCGTCATCATCCTGTTGGCGGTCGGCGCCGACTACAACCTGCTGCTGGTCGTCCCGGTTCAAGGAGGAGATCCATGCCGGCATCAACACCGGCATCATCCGCGCGATGGGTGGCACCGGTTCGGTGGTCACCTCCGCGGGTCTGGTGTTCGCTTTCACGATGATGTCGATGGCGGTCAGCGAATTGACTGTAATCGGGCAGGTCGGTACTACCATCGGGTCTCGGCCTGCTGTTCGACACGCTGGTCGTGCGTTCGTTGATGACGCCGTCGATCGCGGCACTCATGGGCAAGTGGTTCTGGTGGCCACAGCGGGTGCGGGATCGTCCCGTCCCCTCGCCGTGGCCGAAGCCAGACCAGCAGCAGTTGACGACATCGGGATCAGTAGGAGGCCAGGCATGAGGCGGATCATCATCGGAATCGCCGTCGCCGCAGCAGGATTGGTGCTGGCGGCGCCGGCGCACGCCGACCCCGACACCGACTTCGCCAATGAGTTGCACACCTACGGCATCTACGGCCAGAAGGATTACAACGCCTGGATCGGCAAGATCGCCTGCAAGCGGATCTACACGGGTGTCGACGCCGACGCCAACAAGTCGGCGCAGTTCATCGCCAATCAACTGGAGAAGGGTCAGCAGAGCACCGAGCAGGCCTACCAGTTCCTCGGCGCCGCGCTGCGCACCTACTGCCCCGAAAAGCTCTCGATTCTGCTACCGGCTGAGCAATAGCCAAGGAGGACAACATGTTCCGTAAAGCCAGCATCGCGATGGCCGCATCTGGGTTGTGCGGCGATGGTCTTCCCGGCAGCCGCCTCCGCCGACGCCACCGACGACTACCCGATCCCGAACCGGATCCTGAGAACCACCTGCACGGTCGACCAGTACATGGCCGCGGTCCGCGACACCGACCCGATCTACTACGAGCGCTACATGATCGACTACACAACAGGCCCGTCGACGTCCAGCACGGTGCCCGCGACCGCATCTACTGGTTCTTCTCGATGGACTACGCCGGCCGCCGGCAGTACTCCGAGGACACCGCGACCAACGTCTACTACGAGCAGATGGCCACGCGCTGGGCAACTGGGCCAAGCTGTTCTTCAACAACAAGGGCGTCGCCGCGCACGGCACCGACGTCTGTGCATGAACTACCCGGTCGCAGAACCCGTCGGTATTTGGGACTGGCCCGACGCAGCGCTGACGGCCTGATTACGGTAGAGCGCCGAACAGCGGACTCAGCACCTGACCATGACCGGATCCTGCGGCGGCGCTGCGGGGTCGCCCGGCGCTGCGGGCGCAGCGGCCGGGGCCTCGGGCGCCTGCGCGACGGCAGGTGCAGAGGGTGCCGGTCCGGGCAGCGGACCTGACGGGGCGACAGGGAGCGCCGCCGGCGCAGCAGTGACAGTGGCCTGCGGCGCGGCCGGAGCCACAGTCGCGGCTGGGGCCGACGGCGCGGCCATGGGCTCTGCAGTGACCGGCGACTGCTGGTAGACGCCCTGCTCACCGACGGGAGTCGCGACTTCTGTTGCGGCCACCTCGGCGGGCCTTACTTCCGGCGGCGGGGCAAGCGCAGGCGCGGGCTCGCCGACGACCTGGTGCAGCGCGGCAGGCGGCAGGGGCGACGGAACGGCGTGAATGCTGATCGAGGTCGCGGCAGACTCGGACTCAGGCTGTTCGCCAGGCTTCTGCGGGTCCTTCTGCCCAAAGAGCAGCGGGCCCAAGGCGAACACGGCGACCAGCCCGACGACCACCGCCGCGCCCGCGCGCGCATGCGGGCCGAACCAGGCCCGTCTCTTCGTGGCAGTGTTCTTGGTGCGGTGCTCACGAACCGGCTGCGTGATGGCGTCTGTCTTCACGTCGGGGATGTCCGCCTTCGGTGCGAACACGACTGGTGCCGCGTCGACCGTGGCCGGAGTCAATGCGAAGTCCGTAGCCGCGGCCGCTGGCACCTCACGCATCCACGCGGGCTGGGGTTGAGCATGTTCGTAATCGACCGCAGGCGTGGCGTCGACGGTCCCTTCGTTGGTCTCGACGAGGGTGTCAACAGCCTCTTGCTCGGTTTCCGAGGCGGCGGTGGCGGTCTCGAAAAACTCGGTTTTGACGTCCGCAAATTCGTAGTCCGGAGCGGACAGCACCTGCCGCATCCACGCGGGCCGTCGTTGGGTTGGCGCCTGATCGGCCGGCGTGACACCTGACGGCTGGTGGCCAGTATCAGGTTCATGAGTTTCGGGTGAAAGTTCGCTAGCGGTAATCGTCGTCTCAGCGATCGTGCTTCCTGCGTCGTCGACGACCGTCGCTGCCGGTCGACGCCAGGCCGGCTCCGGACGGCGTTGACCCAACGAGTCGTCAGCAGGCGTCTTGCGGGCCGGCCTCTTGAGCGTTTCGGTCCATGCTTCGACGGGATCCTCGCGTAACCCGGCGGGAGCACTTCGTCGCAACCGCCGCCACCGGGGAATGGGACCGGTGCCGACAGGCTTCTCAACAGCGGGAGCGACAGCGGCCGGCGCCGACAACGTCAGTGCCGCACCTCGCGCAAGCGCCAATTGGGAGTCTTCCGAGACATCGATCGGCATGAACAGCGTCTGGGCGAGTGTCCCCGAGATCAGTCCGAGATCACCACGGGAGCCGATCAAGAACAGGCGGTCGGGCTCCAGTCGGTTGTCCTCGAAAACTCCAGTGAGCCACCGGCCGATCCCATCAGCGCTCTCGCGCATGTGACTGGCGAAGGTGCGAACGCTGTCATACCCAAACGACAAGGCGGTTATGGCCGTCGAACCGACAACGCAGATCGCGCATTTCTCGAAATCCAGTGTGGATCCGAAAGTGCGGGCCCATGTCCGGGTGGCTTCCGGCAGTTTCACCGCTCGGACATCCTCGACACCCAACTCGGGCAGGGACCTCAGAAGAAGCGTCGCCGCCGCATCGGCATCCTCGGTCCACGTCACGCCGATACACGACACCTTGTGGCCACTCATCGTCGCGATGGACTGCGCTCCGCGCACCGCCGCCAGGCACCTGGCGATGTCACCATCGTCGTCGGCGCCGACATTGGCATCGAAGACATCGTGGTCGATGACCTTCGCATCGGCGGTCGGTCGGTCAAGCAAGATCCAGCCGATACAACCGGACGTCATCGACAGTCCCAGTACGGTCTCCACCGCTGACCCACCTTCGTTGACGAAACCGACCCGAGCGTTGCCCCATCCACTCGCCCACAGACGAGTTTGGCAAATCGAGCATAGTTTGCTCACCCGACAGTGGCGAGTTGTCAGTAACCGCGACAACCTTTAGGTTATGGCATATATCGCCGTGGCGAACGCCGTGTTACATCATTGACGGAGCCGTCATTTTCCATGGTGGGCGACATGCACGCCATCCGCGCTTGTCATCGGCGGCGACGAAGATCGCGACTGCATATGTGAACGCGATGTACTTGCGGCAAGCCAGCGAAGGCTCGAGTAGCAAACTCAGCCTCAGCCGCCAGCGGCGCCTTGCCCGCCGCTACCGCCTTGCCCGCCGGCGCCGCCCTGGCCACCTGCGCCGCCTTGACCGCCCTGTCCGGGTTGGCCGGGCTGACCGGGTTGGCCAGGCTGACCGGACTCACCGGGCTGGCCGCCGGCGCCGCCCTGGCCGCCTGCGCCGCCTTGGCCCGGGTCCTCGAATTCCGCGGTGGTTGACGGAGGCGCGGTGGTTGAGACGGTCGGAGTGGGGCCGTTTGCCGGCGGCGGTCCCGGCTGAGTCGGCTGAGTGGAGGTCACGACAGGCCTTTCCGGCGCATTCGACGAACACGAAGTGATCAACGCGAGCGCCAATGCAGCCACCAATGGGACTCCGATTGCGACCGCGGTGATCAGCACTCGTTTGCGGTGGCGCGTCGGCGCCCCGGCTGTGTGCGACGGCGCCATCATCATGGTGTCAACGCTAGCTCGTCATCCGACTTGTGTGACATCTCGCCGTCGCGATGCGACTAAATCGATATGAACACATTCGGCGCACGAATGCCTGCACGCATGGCGGCGGTGATCGCCGTGGTCGTCGGCGTCGTGCCAGTCGCATTCACCTCCCATCCCACCGCCGGCGCGCAGTCATGCCCCGACGTCGAGGTGGTCTTCGCCCGCGGCACGACCGAGCCGCCCGGAGTCGGCGGCATCGGGCAGGCTTTCGTCGACGCGCTGCGCTCGCGGGCCGGCGGGCGTTCGGTATCGGCATATGCGGTCAACTATCCGGCCAGCCGCGATTTCGAAACCAGTACACCGGCCGGTGCCGACGACGCGAGTGCCCACATTCAGTCGATGACGGGCAGTTGTCCCAATACCCGCATGGTCCTCGGCGGCTACTCGCAAGGCGCCGGCGTGATCGACCTCGCCACCGCAGCGCTGCCACCGTCCGCCGCCGACCACGTCGCCGCCGCTGCCCTCTTCGGCGGGCCGTCGAGCAGTTTCGCCGACTCACTGTCAGCCGGTCCGCTGCCGAAGATCGCGCCGCTGTACGCGGGAAAAACCATTGACTTGTGTGTCCCCGACGATCCAATCTGCTTCGAAGGCGGATGGAACTGGGGCGCGCACGCCGCATACATCCAGACCGGGATGGTGGATCAGGCCGCATCATATCGCAGCGGGTCGCCTCTAGACAGTCAAGGCGATTGCCGATGCGTGAGCTGGCTCACCGCCCGGTGACTTAATCTGGTAGGTCTGAGGCGGCCTGTATCGCAGGGAGGAGCTCCGCAAGGTGCCCGACGGTGCAGATGCTGGGCGCACAAGCTGCGGAGAGCGCTGGATGACGATCCGATGAGCGCCCCGCCCACCGATCCGATCACGACACCCGCACCGCTGCGTCGTGACTTCCTTGCGAAGTGGATTCGCCGGCTGGCGGTCCCGATCATCGTCGGATGGATCGCGCTCATCGTCGTGATGAACACGTCGGTGCCGCAACTCGAAGTGGTCGGCCAGATGCGCGCGGTGTCGATGAGTCCAAAAGAGGCGCCGTCGGTCATCGCCATGCAGCGCGTCGGGCAGGTCTTCGATGAGTTCAAGTCGGACAGTTCGGCGATGATCGTCCTAGAGGGCGAAAAGCCGCTCGGTGACGACTCCCACCACTATTACAACGAGCTCGTCGATCAAGCTCGAGGCCGACAAGAAGCACGTCGAACACGTCCAGGACTTCTGGGGCGACCCGCTGACCGAAGCCGGCGCACAGAGCGCCGACGGAAAAGCCGTGTACGTGCAGGTGTTCCTCGCAGGCAACATGGGCGAGGCGCTGTCCAACGAGTCGGTCGAGGCCGTTCAAAAGCTCGTCAAGGAGCTTACCGCCGCCGCCCGGGGTCAAGGTGTACGTGACGGGAGGGTCGGCGTTGATTGCCGACCAACAGCTCGCCAGCGACCGCAGCGTCAAGATCATCGAGTTCGTCACCTTCGGTGTCATCATCACGATGCTGCTGCTCGTGTACCGGTCGATAAGAAGCGTTCTGCTCGTGTTGGGATTGGTGTTCCTGACGCTGGCGGCGACGCGAGGCGTGGTGGCGTTCCTGGGTTACCACGACCTGATCGGGTTGTCGACGTTCGCCACGAATCTTCTCGTCACGCTCGCGATCGCCGCGTCCACCGACTACGCCATCTTCCTCATCGGCCGCTACCAGGAAGCGCGCACCTTCGGCGAAGATCGAGAGTCCGCTTTCTACACGATGTTCCACGGCACGGCGCACGTGGTGCTCGGCTCGGGCATGACGATCGCCGGCGCCACCTTCTGCCTGTCGTTCACCCGACTGCCCTACTTCGAGTCGCTGGGCGTGCCGCTGGCGGTGGGCATGACCACCGCGGTGTTCGTCGCGCTGACGTTGGGGCCCGCGATCATCACCGTCGCGAGGTCGAGGTTCGGGCTGCTGGAGCCCAAGCGCGCCATGCGGATTCGAGGTTGGCGCAAGATCGGCGCTGCGATCGTCAGGTGGCCGGGCCCGGTTTTGGTCGCGACGATCGCGCTTTCTCTGGTCGGCCTGGTCACATTGCCGGGCTATCAACCCAACTACAACGACCGCAAGTACCTCCCGCAGGATCTTCCCGCGAACGCGGGATTCGCCGCGGCCGAACGACACTTCTCCCCGGCGACGATGAATCCCGAGCTACTGCTCATCGAGAGCGACCACGACCTGCGCAACTCGGCGGACTTCCTCGTGATCGACAAGATCGCGAAGGCGGTCTTCCGGGTGCCCGGGCATCGGCCGGGTTCAGACGATCACCCGGCCCACCGGTAAACCCGTTGAGTTCAGCACCATTCCGGCGCAGATGAGCATGGGTGGCGTGGGCCAGCAGATGAACCGCAAGTACATGCAGGACCGCATGGCCGACATGCTCGTGCAGGCCGATGAGATGCAAAAGACCATCGACACGATGACCCGGATGATGTCGTTGATGGGAGAGATGAGCGCGACAACCCACAGCATGGTCGAAAAGACCCGGAACATGGTGGTCGATGTCAGCTGAATTGCGGGACAACATAGCGAATTTCGACGATTTCTTCCGCCCGTTGCGGAACTACCTCTACTGGGAGCCGCACTGCTACGACATTCCGCTCTGCTGGTCGCTGCGCTCGACCTTCGACACGCTCGACGGGGTGGACACCACAACGGACGACGTCCAGGCGTTGATCCCTGATTTGGAGCGCCTCGACTCGCTTATGCCGCAGTTGATGGCATTGATGCCCGAGCAGATCGAAAGCATGGAGAAGATGCAGACGATGATGTTGACGATGCACGCCACCCAGGGCGGTATGCAGGATCAACAGGCCGCGATGTCGGAGAACCAGTCCGCGATGGGCGATGCGTTCAACGACTCGTGGAACGACGACACGTTCTACCTGCCTCCGGAGATCTTCGAGAATCGACGAGTTCAAGCGGGGCATGGACAACTTCATCTCGCCGAACGGCCATGCGGTCCGGATGATCATGTCGCATGAGGGCGATCCGCTCAGCGCGGACGGAATCGATCGCATCGAGGCAATCAAACAGGCCGCGAAGGAAGCCATCAAGGGCACTCCGCTGGAGGGCTCGACGATCTATCTCGGCGGTACCGCTTCGGCATTCAAGGACATGAGGGACGGCAACAACTACGACCTGTTGATCGCGGCGATCCTCGCTCTCGCGTTGATCTTCACCATCATGCTGTTCATCACCCGCAGCGTTGTCGCGGCGGCCGTCATCGTCGGGACGGTCGTGTTGTCACTCGGCGCATCGTTCGGTCTGTCGGTGTTGCTGTGGCAACACGTCATCGGCATCGAGCTGGAGTTCATGGTGATGGCGATGGCGGTGATCATCCTGTTGGCAGTCGGTGCCGATTACAACCTGCTGCTGGTGGCGCGCCTCAAAGAGGAACTGCCCGCGGGTATCAACACGGCGATCATCCGGGCGATGGGTGGCAGCGGCTCGGTGGTGACGTCGGCGGGCTTGGTGTTCGCATTCACGATGATCTCGATGTCGGTGAGCGCGCTGACGGTCGTGGCGCAGGTCGGCACGACGATCGGGATGGGTCTGCTGTTCGACACATTGGTGATCCGCGCCTTCATGACACCGTCGATCGCAGCGCTGCTGGGCCGATGGTTCTGGTGGCCGCAGATCGTTCGCGAGCGGCCGATCCCGTCGCGGTGGCCCGCGCCGACAAAGTCAGAGGTGTCGTGACTTTCGTGCCCGTCAATTGGCGCCGGTTCGTCAGTTGAAATTCGGCTGACGACAGGATCGTCCGTTCCTCTTCCGCGCGACTGATCTATCGACATCATGTGACCATGAAACTGTCGTCGGCGCGCATCCGAATGTTCAGAAACATCATCGACAGCGGGCAAATCGACTTCGAGCCCGATGTCACCTGCCTCGTCGGCAAGAACGAAAGCGGCAAGACCGCAGTTTTGCAAGCACTTCACCGACAGAATCCGGTACCTGCAGCCAGCAAGTTTGACGCCTTTGACGATTACCCCCGCTGGAGATACGTCGAGGACCGCCGGGATGGGCGCATCGCTGCAACTCAGCCGATTGAGTGCTTCTTCGAACTGGAAGACGAAGACACCGCGGCAGTCGTGGAGGAACTCGGGCCGCGGGTTCTACGATCCCGCAGGCTCAAGCGGTCGATCGATTATTCGGGAGACGCCTTTGTCGGCTTCGACGTCGACGAGGCGGCCGCCCTGACCAATTACCTTGACAGCGCGAACGTCTCTGAAGATCTGCGAAGTCTCATCAAGCCGGGTTCGGGGCCCAAGGAGGTGGCCGACGGCACGGCCTTCGTAGAGAAAATCGCGGAGAAGAAGCAAGCTGAAGCTGACGCGTTGGCGCACCAGATCACTCTGAAGTTCCAGAATCGCTCAGCGTGGAGCATCGCCAATGAAATTCTGAAGCGCCGGCTACCGCAGTTCTTCTACTTCAGTCATTACGAGATCATGCCCGGCCGCATCGACCTGAGCCAACTCTTCGCACCCGGGCAGTTGCCGGGCCAATCGGGTCTGCAGACCGCACGCGCACTGCTGCGTCTGGCAGGCGCAGAACAGGATGTGTTGGCTGCCAACGAATTCGAACAACGCAAAGCTGAGCTCGAAGCCATCAGTAGCAGACTGAGCCGAGAAGTATTCCGGTACTGGACCCAAAGTGAGAGCCTCCAAGTGGAGATCGACGCTGACAACGCCACGGTTCAGACGGACCCGGCGCATGACTCGGTTGTCCGCTTCCTCGATGTGCGTGTGCGCGACACCCGACACGGCTACTCGAGTAACTTCAGTCAGCGCTCCAGCGGATTCCAATGGTTCTTTTCCTTCCTCGCTGCCTTTTCCGAGTTCGAAGATCGTGGCCATGGGGTCATCGTGCTGCTTGACGAGCCGGCGCTGAATTTGCATGCCAAGGCCCAGGCCGACTTCCTTCGATTCATCACCGAACGACTGGCCGCGAACTGCCAAGTTGCATATGCGACGCACTCCCCCTTCATGGTTGAGCCATCTCACCTCGAGCGAGTGCGCATCATCGAGGACAAGGGCTTCGATATCGGGTCGGTCGTGAGTCAGGATTTTGCCGCCGTCGGCTCCGACTCGCTCCTTCCGCTTCACGCGGCACTCGGACACGACATCGCGCAAAACGTGTCGCTGGGTCCCAACAATGAACTGGTCGAGGGCGGAGGCGAGTTCGAGGTCCTACAGAAGTTGCGGGATCATCTGACGTCCGCGACCGCGACCCGACCTGCCAAGAACGCTAACCCGCGGCTGATGCAGCAGGTTGGCGAATGGTGGCAACGGCTTCGCTTCTGGGAGCGCCAATGACGCCGATGGTCCATCCCGTCTGACATCGCGCTCGTTCATTTCGATGCGCGCTTGATACGCGATCGTTGCGGCGGTATGTAAGCATTGGTCCGTGAGGCCGGACCACGTCCTTGAGCTGATAGCCGCTGCTACGGTGGCGATTTCGGTGATCGCGCCGACACCGAGTGCGCACGCTCAGGCGTGTCCCGATGCCGAGGTGGTGTTCGCGCGCGGCACCACCGAGGCGCCTGGCCTCGGCACCACCGGCGATGCGTTCGTCAACGCGTTGCGCACGCAGGTCGCCGACAAGTCGGTCGGGGTCTATGCGGTCAACTATCCCGCCTCCACCGAATTCCCCACCGCCGTCCAGGGAATCGCAGACGCGCGCAACCATATCCTGGCGACCGCCGCGGCATGTCCCCGCACCAAGATGGTGCTCGGTGGCTTCTCCCAAGGCGCCGCCGTGATGGGTTTCGTCACCGCCGACGTCGTGCCGGACGGAGTTTCACCCGCCGATGTACCGGTACCGATGTCGTCCGCTGTCGCCGACAATGTCGCTGCGCTGGCGTTGTTCGGCAAGCCCTCGGCACGATTCATGCGTGCGATCAAAGAGCCCGACATCGTCATCGGACCTCAATACGTCGGCAAGACCATGGATCTGTGCATGGACAACGATCTGGTGTGTGGACGAGAAGGGAGGAGCTTCGCCGCCCACAATCAGTACGTCGACAGCGGCCTGGTCAATCAGGCCGCGACGTTCGCGGCAATCAACTCCGCGCAAGCTGGGCCGCCGACGCACTCACCCAGCTGTTGCCCGAAGAATCCGCCCGCGCCCTCTCCGCACATGCCGCCCATGACCCTTCCCGGTCCGGCGGTGGGGCCCGGGTCGGGTGTGGAGACGATACCCGTTGCTCCGCTCCCTGACCGGAGCTTCTGACGCAGCTCACCTTTCACTGTGCTCGGCGCTCACCCGCGCGGCGGCTGCTGCGGCGATGAAGCACCCGAGCGTCGCCCATCCGGTGACACCGGCCAAGCCGTTCTTGGCCAGCGCCACCAGTGAGATACCGGACAGGCACACCAGCACGCCCGCTGCAGTCGACCGCGACACCCGTGGCACGAACCGGCACTCCCACCATGGCAGCTTGCGATGCTCGAGCGGCGAGAGCATCCAGAATGCAAGTGCCATCACGCCGGCGAAGACGAGCGCGCGCAGAGCAAGGAGAGCCCAGAAGCCCTCCGCATGAACGTCATACGCATCAAGGCCGAAAGCATGCAGCGAGAACGTCGCAACCGCGATCGCCGGAATGTGCCACAGGTAAAGCGTCATCGCTCCCCTGTTTCCCACCGCGACGGCATACCAGACCGCGGCCCGCAGCCCATCGCCGGATCGCGCCGGCGGCCGCGACGAATGCGCACGACATCCATGTGCAATGCAACGCCAAGAGCAATGTCGGCGGCGACACGTTCGACATGCCGTTCCGTCCCAGTCACGACCAGCGAGACGTCGTACGGCCCGACCACGACAAGGACCACCTGTGCGGCGAACGCGGCCAAGGCGGCCAGCCAGTGCGGTGCGCGGGCCAAGCAGTTGTCGTGCGTAGGCCACACCGATGGCGACGGGGATAAGCCAGACGAGAACGAAATTCGCGAGGGCGATCGTCGGCGTCCCGACCGCGATTCGGATCGCGTCGAACATCGCAGCGACGGCGAGCAGCGATGCGATGACAACGGCGCGCCGCGGCCGGTGCGAACCGCGTCAACGCCGGGACGAAGGCAAGCGACGACCAGGTAGACGCCGAGGAACCACAGAAGCGCGACGCATTCGCGTCCGAGTGCTGCCGCGGATTCGGCCCAGAATCACCTGAGTCACCAGGAGCCCGATCGACCACGCGGCGAGGTACCAGAACACCGGCCTGCACAGTCGCTGGGCCCGGGTGAACAGCCATGTGCCCCACGGGCGTACCGGCGCGCCAGCCGTAGGCCCCTGCAGCGCCGCCTGCGAGGAAGAACAAGGGCATGACCTGCACGACCCAGGTGATCGGCGCGATCGCGGGCAGCTCCCCGAGCAGGTTGCCGATCCGCACACCGGAGGTGTCAATGGTGGCGAGCAGCAGGGCGCAGTGGCCGAACATCACGACTATCAGTGCCGCCAGCCTCGCGACATCGACGGCGCGGTCGCGGTCGGGTCGGGGTGGCGGCGTCGACTTTGCGCGCGGCGGTCGATCGGCTTCGTTGATCGTCATGCGATCCAGCATGCCGGGCGGCGGGGCGCCCAGGATGAGTAGTACTACGCGTCTCGCCCGATCGTTACCAGACCCGTACCTAGTCGATGAGCATGTCCGCCGGGTAGGTGCCCGTCCGGGATCGCCTCCGCCGGAACCCGGCGACGGCGAGGTCCATCACCGGGAAAAGCTGATAGCCGGGTTCATTGAACTGCCAATCGGGCAGCGAGTTCGCCGGGACGTCGAAATACGGCTGCGCGCCGTCGACGTAGTCTTTCCAGAACCGCATGCCGGCGTCATCCCACTGGACTCGCCAGGTGTGCCATGCGCTGTCGACGTAATGCCCTGGCTGACGTGCTCTCCGCCGTTCAGCTTGGCGTGAACGGCGGTGCCCGCCGCCCATTTGCCGTTGCCGTACCACTCCATGATGTCGACTTCGCCGCCGTTGACCGGGCTGTTGTTGGCCAGGTACCAGGCGGGCCAAGCGCCTGGGGTGAGGCAGTTGCAGCTTGATGCGGGCCTCCCAGTTGTGGCCGATGCCGCCCCGCCACTTGCCGAAGACCTTGCCGCTGTAATACGTGTTGCCGTCTTTCGCGGCGTGGAAGACGAGGTTGGACTTGCCGTCGACGTACACGTTGCGGCGATCGTCGCGGTACTGGCCGACGTTTTCGGGAAGCTCCCAGAACGTGGGGTCCTCCATCGACTCGCGCTCCTGCGCGACCTCCCATTTCGTCGGATCGGGGGCGGATCCCGCCGGTCCGTCGAAGTCGTCGACGAAGATGTACTGGCCATTGGCCGGTGGCGCTGCGGGGGGCGGCGCGGCGGGCGCGTCCTGTGGCGACGGATATGCCGGGCCTCGGGAGCGGCGACCGCTGCTCCCAGCAGTCCGATCCCGTCATCAACATCATGTGGCGACGATCTATCTCAGGCACAAGTCCACATGAAAGCCCCAACGCGGGACCAGTTGCAAACTGCCCACCGAGCAAGGAGATCCCGGCGCTTGTCAGACAGCGCATACGATTTTGCTGAGATCAACCGCCGTGTCGGGTTCGCGCGCCCGTTCCCGCGGCGTTAACACAGCCGTTGATCTTACGAATCGCCCTCGCGACCAACGTATGTCAGCATTACGCCGTGAGGGCACGCAATATCGCTGTGTTGGTTGGCGCTTGACTTCAGCAGCTTCGGGTGGCGCCGGCTGGGCGCTCCCGTTCCGTCGGTCAACGCGCAGTCATGCCCCGACGTGGAGGTGGTCTTCGCGCGCGGCACAACCGAGGACCCCGGTGTGGGTCCCACGGGACAGGCGTTCGTTGACTCGCTGCGCGCACAGATCGGGCCACGGTCGATGAACGTCTATCCGGTCGATTACCCCGCCACCACCGACTTTCCCACCGCGGTAGACGGCATTCGGGACGCGAGCGCCCATATCGAGGCGATGGCGCGGAACTGTCCGGCGACCAACCTGGTGCTCGGCGGATTCTCGCAGGGCGCCGCGGTGATGGGCTTCGTCACCGCGAACGTCATACCGGACGGCGCGCCCGAAGGCGTGCCGAATCCGATGCCGCCCGATGTAGCAGACCACGTCGCCGCGGTCGCGCTGTTCGGGAAACCCAACGAGCGGTTCATGCATGCGATTGGGCAGCCCACGATCACTGTCGGTCCGCAGTATGCGGGAAAGACCATTGATCTTTGCGTGCCCGACGACTTCGTGTGCTCGAGTGGACGGGACTTCAACGCCCATACGCAGTACATGGCGGCCGGGCATGGTCGACCAGGCGGCGACGTACACCGCTACGCACCTCGCGCTGAGGCCCCCTCCGGCCGCGTCGCCGCCGGCGCCTGGTCGTGGCGCGCCGCCGCGACTGTCACAGCTTCCTCCGGCATCGCCTCCGGCGTCCGCGCCGGCACCGCCTGCCGCGCCGGCGCCTGCCGCGCCTGGCCGCGCCACCGCAATCACCCGCGCCTGCGCCGCCGCCGGGCATCGACGCCCTGCGGCCGCTACCACCGGGCACGTTGTTGCTGTGCAAGACCACGTGTCAGGTCATCGGGCCCGCCTGAGCGCAGAGCCGCGCTGCCGCGCCGACGTATAAGCGATTCCTAGATCGCCACCGGGCCTTCGGCGCGACAGTAAAGTGCTGGTCGTGGGCAGAAACCTATTGGCCAACGGCCGGGGCCGCTGGTTGGCCGTCGCGGCGTCGGTCGTCGTTTCTGCCGGCTTGCTCTACGTCCAGGGAATGCAGCCGACGGCGGCGGGTACCCGACGGGACGCGAGACGCATTTCCTCGACTCCATGAAGCGGACCGGCAACTGACGCATCGGGCGTCGCTGCAGGTCTGCGGGTTCCACGTTTAATTTTGTCGGCTGCCGGGAAGAGGACACCTGCCTTCGACCTACTCAAGGGGGTGTAGTCGTGGCATTTGTGATCGTCCTGGCATATGTCATCGGCTGGGCGTTGACAAGTGTCGTCCTGACGGTGTCATCTCGCTGGCTCAAGAGCCGCCGACGGCCTCCACCACATCCGCTGGTCGTCAGCTTCCTGGCGGGCGCTCTGTGGCCCCTCCTTCTTCTCGGCGTCGTTGAGTACGGTGCCGCAGCGGCGGCCTCAAAGGTCGTATCCGATGACGAGCCGGGGATCGCGGTTATCGCCTGATCCGCCGCTGGCGACATCCGCAGGCAGGAGCCGGCCCGCCATCGGGAGGGTGATGGCGGGCCGACGGTCTAGAGGTGTTCTCAGGGCTTCGCGAGCACAGACCCCTTGGTGGTGAGGATCGGCGAGCGTGTCGCGTTGCCCCGCAGCGGCGCGGTGGTGACGACGATCTTTCCGTCGCGGCAGCTCACGATCTTCCCGTCGACGAAGATGTCCTGGCCGTTGTCGATCGGGACGGGATAGCCGTCGTTGTCGGTGTAGGTGCAACCGCCACCGCCGCCGGGGGTGGGCTCGTTGTCGGTGGCGAAGGCCGTCGCGGGGGCGACAGCGAGAACGGCGAAGGCGCCGAGGATGGTCGCCGCGTACTTGAAGCCGGTGATCTTGCGGGCGGTGGAAGCGGTCATGGTTGATTCCTCTGGGGTGTGGGCTTGTGGTTCCGGGGGTTCGGTTGTTGAGAGAAATACTGCTGATCGCGCGGCGCGTTCGTAATCGCCCGCAAGCCAGATTCCACTGCTGGGGTAGGAAGAATTCCCTATCCCTGCAGTAAGGGTCGGCGCGGCTGATCCACGCAACTGGGCTGTTCTACAGGCGGGTTCCCGAGCCTGGGCATAATTAATTCATCTGTGGCACAACAGGAATCGATTCAGCTCTCAGTACCGGGATACGTCGCAGCGGCGAGTTCGAGAATTTCCTGGCGGTCTGCCGCCAGGATGAACCCGGATGCGATCGCCTCGTCGAGCGCCTGGGTGAATCGTTCGAGATATTGCGGCTGACCCCCTGGGTAGAGCTTGCCGAGGGTCGCGGCGTCGAACGTTTCACCGCAGCCGAAAATCGTCGACATGATGGTCTCGTCGCTGCCGATACCCGACGTCTTGGCCACGGGCACGTGCACCCACGGAGTTCGCACACCGCCTCTTGCAAGGCCGTTGTCGTCCAGGACGAGGCGGGGCGGGTGTGTGTCGGTCAGTTCGAGGCGTCCGCCCGCCGGTGCGGGTTTGCCATCACGCACCCAGTCTTGAAGCCAAGCGAGTGCGGCCTGGACCACGTAGTGGTGTTGCGGCCCGAAGTTGATGCAATGCGAAAGTTCGTGGCCCATGAGCGTGTTGGTCGGCGCATACGCTGCGACGAGGTCGTCCAGCGGCGCGAAGCCGCTGTCGATGAAGCCGACCTTGATCGTGTAGTTGTCCGCATGCGCCGCGCCGGCTATCTCCCAGACGCGCAGCCTTTCATTGTCAGGCTGTGCCGCAGCGTGATAGCCCGGCAGTAGGCTGCCGATCAGATCGGTTTCGGTGATGACCGCGACGAGTGGGACACGAAGATCGCGACGAAACCTGGTCAGAGACAAGGCACCTGCACCCGACAGGTGCAGGATGCTGGCTCCATCGAGCGGGGCCGCCGGGCCGAAGCGGGAGTGGATCAAGAAGCCGTCATAGACATGTGCGAGCGGGTCGACCGCGTTGACGTACGTCGTCAGGAACATCGCCGATTGGGATTCGCCCACCGCCAGCACGAGGTCCGGGTGCAGGCCGCCCAACACGCCGTCGCGGTCACGCACCCGGAGCAGTACGGCCGATCTGAGAATAGATGTCGAAGCTGAACGCGTCTCCTGGATGGCTCAGTCGCGAATAGCGCTCCGGCTCAAGAGTTTTGAGTGAGAAATCAGCGACCAGGGTGTCGCCGCCGCCCTCGACACCCACACGCTGCGCCGAGACCGCGACGTACGCACAACCGGTCCGAACGATCTCGCGATGCGCCATGAACCACAGCGCCGGCGCGTCGATGCCGCCGCTGACGTTGAGCCACTCCACGATCACGGATCCGTTGAAGTCCGCTTGATCGGCGGGCGTCAGGGCCACGACGCGCGTGGTGTAGTCCGCCGTGCCTGACGGGGCGACCGTCCACTGGCCGTCTACGCCTAACCCCTCAACGGGCGTGTACGACGACGCGGAACCGGATACGAAGAACTCTTTCGCACGATAGCCCACAGTTGCCAGGTCAAAGCCGCCAAGCAACAAGTTGGGCTTTCCCGGTACTGCGGTGACGTCGGGAATAGTGCGATCGGATTCGGCGGCCATTCTTCATGCGTACCTCATGCCGATCGGGGTGTAGGTCACGTGGGTCCAATCAGCTCGTTTGAGCCCACTCTGACGGCCGCGAGTCACAGGACGAGCATCAAACCAGACCGGCAACCATGTCCCGAACCCGTGAAGGATGCCTAGATCCCCTGGCGTCCAACATCTCTTGATGCCTTTACATTGACAAAGATCGGCTTAAAGGTTGTGCGCCAACAATATCCGCCGAATGAGCTGGCCCGGTGTGAACGCTACCCGCCGACTGACAATGCGCCGAAAGCGCTACCTCGTTGCGTGTTGACCGCGGCGCCATCGTCCGCACGAAAGGTAGATGTGCACCACACCCGAGTCGAGGCCGTTTGGGACGGAGGCCATGCGATCGTTATGGCCCTTGACCTGAACTTGCTACAAGAGGTCGCCCTTCGACGGTCGCGCATGAATGCGAGATGCCTTTTCTGACAAGCAGTTGCGAGCTGAGGCGAAATCAGCGTTCTTTGTGCTTTGCTGCGTCGCCAGGGCCGATCATGCGCCAGGCGATCACGGCCGCCCCGAGCGCCGCCACAGCACCGATGATCATCGCTACATGCAGTGCAGACAAGAACGCCTGGGTCACGGCTTCCTCGAAGGCTGCAGTCTGGGGTGCGCCGTGACCGCCAAGGGCCCTTTCGACCTCGACGATGGCCGCCAACGACTGCTGCTCGATGGCGTGGGCCTTCCGGTCGAGATCACTCAATTGCAGCGCCGAGTGCAGTGTCTCTGCGTATCGACTCGCGAACACGCCGGTGACGATTGCGAGGCTGATCGTCGAGGCGAGCCTCGTGACCGTCGCGGCCGTCCCCAACGCCACAGCCTCTCCGGACTTCACCGACGACACGATCGCAGAGTTGATCGACGGCTTGTTGAAGTTGCCGGCGAACGACAGCACGGTCACCGCTACGAAGGCCGCCCACAGGTCGGACTTGAAGATCGTGGCAATCGCAATATACGCCACGCAGGCAATGCCAAACCCGATGGCGATCGTATGACCCATCCCCAAGCGCCGCTCAACATATGGACTCATCAGCGCCGCACCGATCCCCGCTAACGATGCCGGCACCAGGACGAGCCCGGTGCCGACAGCGCTCATCTCGAGCACGAACTGCGCCAGGTAGGCGACGAGGAAGAAGGCGGCACCGGCGCCGAAGCTGCCGAGGACCGAGGCGCTGATGACTGCGCCGAAGCTGCGGTTCTTGAACAGTCGCACGTCGAGGACCGGTTGGCGCTCCGCCTTGCGGCCGACGCGCGCCTCCCACCCGACGAAGAGGACAAGGAGGCCAACGGACACGGCGAGGACCGTGATACCAACCACTCCAAGTCCGCTTCGTGTGAGGATCGAGGCCGTAGCGAACACGAAGAGCGTGGTCACGATCGACAGGACGAAGCCGGGCCAGTCCAGCCGTTTCCCCGAGTCCGTACCCGGATCCTTCTGCTGGGCTGGCATCAGTCGCAAGGTAGCGAGAACGACAACACACATCGGTATCGCGAACAGCGGGGTAAAGCGCCAGATCGACTGTTCGATCAAGTAGCCGGCAGCGAGCGGCGCAAGCATATAGGCGATTGTCGCGGCGACCGTGAGGTACGAGTACGCCCGCGTCCGTTCCGCCTTGGCGAAGACGTCGGCGACAGCAGCCAGTGTAGACACGGTGACGAGTGCGCCGGCGGCGCCTGCCATCGCACGTGAGATCGCCATGATCCAGCCATTCGGGGCCGCCGCGGACACCAACAGCGCGAAGAACATGACGTACGCGCCCACGGCGATCAGTCGGCGGTGCCCATATCGATCCGACAGCGAGCCGCCCACCATCAGGGTCGCCGCCGCGGCCAGTGCGTAGGCGCTGACGATGAACGTCGACTCGAAGCTCGACATCTGTATCTTCTCGTTCAGAATGCCTGTCGTCGCCCCGAAACCGGCCGAGTCGCCCGAGACCCCTAACGTGGCCACGAACCCGACGATCAGCGTGCGCCGCTGTACCGATCGGTCGGCGCGCAAACCGTCAGGGGGGGTCGCCACGGTGCAAGCGTCTCACGGGCAATGCCGTCAACGGGGGGCGTCGGCTACGGCCGACGGCTTGGAAGCGCGGGGTCGGCTGCTCGCACAACCAATGGTGATGCAAGCGTGCCGAATTTCATATCAGCAGGTCAATGGACCTTTTTCGTAGTCAGGCTGACAGTGTCTGGTTTCAGGACATAGTTGGCAGCTGTCTCGCGACATAGTTGACACCTCGTTGCGCTGGGAGGTCAGCCATGTCGAAGGCGCAGCTCGTCATTACCGCCGTGGTGCTGGGAGGACGCAGCATAAGCGAAGTCGCACGGGATTACGACGTCTCCCGCAATTGGGTTTAGCAACTGGTCAAACGCTATGAAGCCGAAGGGGCCGCGGCGTTCGAACCCCACTCGCGCCGCCCCCGCCACAACCCACGCGCCGTCGATACCGCGCTGGAAGAACACATCGTGCCGCTGCGCAAGACCCTGGCCAAAAGCGGCTACGTCGCCGGCGGTTTTTGCTGCCAGGGCGTGGTGTGTGACCACGCTTGAAGCATGAGGTCCTCGAGTTCGTCGCGCTGTGATGCGATTCAGTCACAACGTAATGCGATTCAGGTGCACTGCGTGAGCGCAGTGACGACCTGCGCCAACTTGAGGACTTACGGCCCTGATTGCCCGGCGAGAACCTGTGGTCACATCGAGTCCACGCCCGCGAGCGGGCTGCTCGACGCGTCAGGAGCAAACCGTGGGGACGAAGTTATCGGTGAACTGGAAGGCGCTGGCGCAGGCGACCGTGGTTCAACCGGGTTCCAAGGTTGACTTGGCCGAGGACTTCGATCCCGGCCGCCACGACAAGGAACTCGCCAAGCAATGCGGGCTGGCGGAGTTGGCCGAGGCGACCGCGGCCCTGTTCGATCTCCAAGATCGGTTCTTCGCCCAAGCCGAACGCTCATTGTTGATTGTTCTGCAGGCAATCGACGCGGCGGGCAAGGACGGCACCGTCAAGCACGTGATGAGCGGACTCAATCCCGAGGGCGTCGACGTGCACAGCTTCAAGGCTCCATCGGCGACCGAACGTGCGCACGACTACCTCTGGCGTCACCAGACGGCACTGCCCGAGTTGGGCCGTATCGCCGTGTTCAACCGGTCCCATTATGAGAACGTGATCGTCACCCGGGTACACCCGGAGATGCTATGGCCGCGCACGGCAGTGCTGAATTCAGAAGGACTCTGGCACAGGCGGTATCGCGACATCAATGACTGGGAGCGGTATCTGACCGACAACGGGACGGTGATCGTCAAGTTGTTCCTCAACGTGTCAAAGGACGAACAAGAACGCCGGTTCCTCGAGCGGATCGATGAACCCGAGAAGAACTGGAAGTTCTCTGCCGCCGATCTGCACGAGCGCGTGTTCTGGGACAACTATCAAGTGGCCTTCCAAGAGATGATGACTCACACCAGCACCGATTGGGCGCCGTGGCATGTCATTCCGGCCGACCACAAGTGGTTCAGCCACCTGTCCACCTCGGCGGTGTTGCTGGAGACGCTGCGCGGTCTGAATCCTCAGTATCCGACCGTCGGCGCCGCAGCCAAAGCCGAACTGGCAGAAGCGAAGAACGAGTTGCTCGGCAAGAATGACGGCAAGGCGGAGACCACGAATGGCCGTTGACGTTCTGCAGCCAGATCGGGCTGGCGAGAAGGGCGGATCGGCTGCCGCCACCGACCTGGAGAAGATGCCAGTCGGGCAGGTTCTCACCCAACTCCACGTCGAGCCCGGCCGGGGTCTGAGCGGCGCCGAGGCACAGCAGCGGCTGACCCAGTACGGGCCGAACGCCATCGTCGAGAAGGAGAAGAGCCTCCTTTCCAAGGTTGTCGGATATTTCCTGGGCCCGATCGCTTACATGATCGAGGCGGCGGCTCTGGTTTCCGCAATCCTGGGGCATTGGCAGGACTTCATCATCATCTCGGCGCTGTTGATCTTCAACGCCAGCCTCGACCTGTGGCAGGACATGAAGGCGTCAAACGCGTTGGCGGCGTTGAAGAAGGGCCTGTCGCCTGAGGCGACGGCGCTGCGCGATGGCACGTGGCAGCCCATCCAGGCATCGACGCTAGTGCCGGGCGACATCGTCAAGATCCGCCTGGGCATGATCGTGCCGGCCGACCTGCGCATGGTCTCGGGCGAGTTCGCCTCCATCGATCAGGCGGCCCTGACCGGCGAGTCGGTGCCGGTCGCGAAGAAGATCGGTGACGAGGCGTTCGCCGGCAGCGTGGTCAAGCAGGGTGAAATGGTGGCAGTGGTCATCGCCACCGGCTCCAACACCTTCTTCGGCAGGACGGCGAAGCTGGTGGCCGGCGCCGGCTCGGCGAGTCACGCCCAGAAGGCGATGTTCCAGATCGGCAATTTCCTGATCGTCCTGGCAGTGGTGCTCGCGGCGATCATGGTGGCCTTCCGCGTGTACCACGACATCGTCGTGGCAGACGATTGGGATCTGAGCAATGCGCTCGCCATCCTGCAGTTCGTGTTGATTCTGCTGGTCGCATCGATTCCGGTGGCGATGCCGGCGGTGTTCTCGATCACCATGGCGCTCGGCGCCCTGGCGTTGTCGAAACAACAGGCGATCGTCTCTCGGCTCGACGCGATCGAGGAGATGGCGGGCGTCGATATCCTCTGTTCCGACAAGACCGGTACCTTGACGAAGAACCAGCTCAAGCTTGATGAGCCAATCCTGTTTGCGTCGAAGGACCCGCAGGAGGTCGTCCTCGCCGCCGCGCTCGCCTCGAGGATCGAGGACCGCGATGCGATCGACAGCGCGGTGATCGAGGCGCTGAAGGATCAGAACACGCTCAAGGCATACAAGCAGACAAACTTCCTGCCGTTCGACCCGGTGACCAAGCGCACGGCGGCGACGGTCAGCGACGCGCAAGGCAAGACGATCGTCGTCTCCAAAGGCGCGCCGCAGGTGATCGCCGATCTGGTCAGGGTTTCCGGCGCGGATGCCAAGAAGGTCACGACGACCGTGGAGGGGCTCGGTGCGAAGGGCTACCGCGCGCTCGGCGTCGCCCGCTCGGAGGATGGCGGCAAAACGTGGGTGCTACTCGGCATCCTGCCGATGTTCGATCCGCCGCGCGACGATTCCAAACAGACGATCGACATGGTCAATGCCAAAGGCGTGCGGGTGATGATGGTCACCGGCGACGACATCGCGATCGCGCGCGAGACCGCCCGCCAGCTCGGTATGGGGACCAATCTCATCGCCGCGGCAGATGAGTTCCCCAAGGACATGGATCCGAACAACGTGCCACCGGCGATCGCCGACGCGATCGAGAAGGCCGACGGTTTCGCCCGGGTGTTCCCCGAGCACAAATACGCGATTGTGAAGTCGTTGCAGGCACACGGCCACCTCGTGGCGATGACCGGCGACGGCGTCAACGATGCGCCGGCGCTGAAGCAGGCCGACTGCGGCACGGCGGTTTCGGGAGCTACCGACGCCGCCCGTGGCGCAGCGGCATTGATCCTCACCGCCCCTGGCCTGTCGGTGATCAACGACGCCATCGACGAGGCCCGGCGGATCTTCGGACGGATCACCAGCTACACGATCTACCGCGTGGCACTGACCATGGACATCATGTTCCTGGTCGTGCTGTCGACGATCGCCCTCGCCTTCCAGCCACTTACCGCGATCATGATCGTCCTCATATCGCTCCTCGACGACATTCCAATCATGACCATCGCTTACGACAACACACCTATCAGTGAACGTCCGATCCGCTGGAAAATGCCGCGTTTGCTTAGCATCTCGGCCGTTCTCGGCTTCTTCTCGGTCGTGCAGTCGTTCGGGCTGCTGCTGATCGGCATGGGGGTGCTGTCCGATTCGCACTTGCGGCAGTACTTTGGCCTGTTCGACCAATCGCATCTGCAGACGGTGGTCTTTCTGCAGCTGGTCGCCGGCGGACATCTGCTGTTGTTCGTCACCCGCAGCGAGCGCTGGTTTTTCCTACGGCCCCTCCCTGCGGCGCCCCTGGTCATCGCCATTGCGCTGACCCAGATCCTGGCGGTGCTGATGTGCGGCTTCGGCTGGCTGGTGCCAGCGATTTCCTGGAACACGATCGGCTGGGTGTGGGCGTACAACATCGCCTGGGTGTTCATTCTCTGCGGTGTACGGCTCATCACGGAAAAGCTCGTTGATGACCGCACGGGCCAGCGCATCAAGCATCGCGACATCATCACCCGGCCGCTGCAAGCGCACGTCGCCCTGGTGTCGAAGGCCTGAACCATCCGCTAGGGGAAGTAGCGGTAACGCGCTTCCCTAGCTCGTCGGCGGTTTCTGCGTTTGGGGCTCGGTGCGTGACGTTCTCGGCCGCGTAGTTCGCCGTCTGCCCCACCGAGGTAGGCCGTCTGCCCCACCGAGGTAGTACGCAACGACGACGGCGTCTCGGGATCGATGGCCGGCGGCTATTCGCGCATACCTGGATACTTGATTGCCCGCCTGGCGATCGATACGTCGCTGCGGGGTCAGGGATATGGCGAGCAGCTGCTCGTCGACGCACTAGGCAAAGCCGTCGCCGCATCGGAAATCGGCGGCGGCCGGCTCATCGTCGTTGAAGCCATAGACGACGAGGCGCAATCTTTCTACGAGCGCTACCACTTCGTTCCCGTCCGCAACCGCGAGCGTCGTCTGGTCATGAAGGTCTCCACAGCGGCGAAAGCACTCGGGGAGCGCTGGCGGGAGTAAACCCTTCCACCGAAGAATGTGCTGCACAAGGGAGTTGACCGTTAGCGGTGTCGACAGTTTCCCTGGCGAGTTGGACACGCTGCGTGCCGACAATGTGCGTTTGCGTCGTATTCTTCAGTTGAGTGAGGAACAGGCCCGCGCAGCCGCCAATGACCAGGCGACACTCACAGGAGCGCCCCGTCATCGCCTCATCGCTGAAGAAACGAGCACCGGCTACATCAAGATGGGCTTCCCCGACCCACGCAAGATGATCCGATAACTGCGTGCGAACAAGTACGTCACGGACCGCGACACGCCGCGAAAGATGGTCCCAAACACGGACAAGCATTCGGCGGCCACTCTTAATGGGTACCTCATGCCCACCACGACCGGCTGATCATCGCGCGATCAGCCGGTCGCTGTGGTCATAACCGCCGTCGCGCGGATCGGCGTCGCGCCACCGGAGGTCTGAACCTCTAGCTGGTCGCTCCTGGGCTTCCGGGTGACGTGCCGGGATCGTCGTTCCCGCCGGCGAGGGGCGCCAGCCCTGAACGAAGGCGTTAGCCAACGCCTTTGGGCAGTTTTTCAATGATCCGCTCCAGCGCGCTCACCCGTTCTTGCCGGTTTCCTGTAATCTCCGCATAACCGCAAGTCAGAGGGGCGCGCCGGGGCAACTCCTCGCGATACAACCTTTTGAAGGCGCCATCAATCCATTTCCGGTAGTAGGACTCCACCGAGCGAATGCCGTCGTCTTCCATGGACGGGTCGATCGCCGGGTCGCCGGTAAGGGGTAGAAAGACGATCAGATCGTAGCTTTGAAGAGCGTTGCTATTGATCACGATCGTCCAAAGTTCCTCGATGTAGGCAGCTGTGATATCTGAAGGGAACTTCAGATCATTCTTCCCCTGCATGCCAGCGCGAACTTCCACCGTCCTGCGCCTTTCGCTCTCGGGAACGCCTTCCTCGCCACCCATTGCCCGGGCATACTCTGAGTAGGGAATAAAGTCCAGGCAAGTTCGATCGCAAATGACATTAGTGTTGGGTTTCGTTTCCCGCGAATCGTTGATGCGGTCTATCGCATGCTTGGTCATCAAAAGGTTGCAGCGTTGACTTGCGCGCTCCGCAAAGTGGATACGTTCGCCTTCAGCCGCAAGCTGGCGGTAGGGCTCGTCTTCGATGAGAAAGTCGGGGTGCATTCTGTGAAAGTCTTGCACCAGGGTTGACTTGCCCATACTGTGCGCGCCACTAATGGCGACTCTCATCGTGCCGCTACCCGAACGAGCACACTGATTGCATACCGGGATACGCATCGGCAAATGAGGAATATCTCAACAACTGGACTCACCTTGATTCGTCAATCGGTGCACCTTGAGTCCTCCTAGTGAGTCAGGGACTCGCGGTTTGAGAACACAAGATGCGCTGAGTTCGTGGTAACTGTAGTTGAGGGAACGTAGAAGCTCACCGCGGTCAACAGCGAACCGCGGATCGTTCCCGGCATCCTTGGCGTGGCCGAGTCGACCGCGGTTCCCGCCGGGTAGCAGTTCGGCGATGACCGAATTGTCCGAGTCGTGCGTCGCGCGGAGCCTCCCCGCGTTAGTCTTTGCCGATGATCGCGGGCGAGAAGGCGCCTGATTTCACTCTGTGTGATCACACCGGCCGGCCTCGGACACTGTCCGCGCTCCTTTCCGAAGGGCCGGTGGTGCTCTTCTTCTTCCCATTGGCGTCCTCACCGATATGTACGGCCCAGGCTTGTCATTTTCGGGACTTGAGCAACGAATTCGCCACGGTGGGCGCCCAGCGGGTCGGCATCAGCACCGATACCGTCGACAAGCAGGCCCACTTCGCCAAGCAGCGCTCATTCGACTATCCGCTGCTCTCCGACGAGGACGGCGTGGTGTCCGAGCTGTTCGGGGTGCGCCGAGGCAGGTTCGCCAAGCTGCGTAGATCCGTCGTGGAGCGTCAATCGGCCCGGCATGGTCGGCACACTCGGCGCCGTGGATTGCTGGCCCGGCTGCTGCCGGTCAGACGGACCACCTTCGTCATCGACACCGACCGCACCGTGCTCAAGGTCGTCGCCAACGAGGTGCGCGCATCGGTACACGCCGATCAGACCTTGTGGTTCCTGGAGAACTACTACGTGCCGCAAAGTTCGCCAGATGTCCGGGAGAAGCACGCCGGCGCACATCAGCAGTCCGACGGCGAGGGCGAACCGATCGGCGACTGGTTCACAGAACCGGAAACCGCAGACGAGCCGAGCTTGGTCCGGCCGTACGCGCTGACGGGCCGTATTGACTCTGGTGTCGAACTGCCACTCGAGGCTCCGGTCGAAGCGCTGAACACCACAGCGAAGCCGCCGCGCTGGCCGAGAAATGATGTGCGGGGCCAGATCCTGAGGTGGTGCGTGCACAGCACCACGGTCGCAGAGATCGCCGCTCGCCTGTCCTTGCCGCTCGGTGCGACGCGGTTCCTGGTCGAGGACCTGGTGACACAGGGTTATTTGCGCGTGCGCGCCCCCCTCGGCGACTCGATGACGATCGACGAACGACGTGAACTGTTAAGCAGGACCCTGGCTGGCCTACGAGCACTCTAGGGGTGGGGCACCGCCGAGTTGTGCCAAGAACTTCGTCTGGGCCCGACGGCTCACTGAGGCTTGGGGCGAATCTCCGGCGGCAAAAAACTCCCGTCGTTCCTGCCCACTTCCTTGGCCATCAGTTCGTTCAGCAAGGCGTTCATCTGAAGTATGAGATCCCTGTTCTTCTCCGGATCCAGGGCCAGATTGTGCGTCTCGAGCGGATCGCTTCTCAGATCAAAGAGCTGAATGTCGTTGTCCCGCAGAATCTCTTCCATCGTAGTCGGCGTATTGAAGTTCGCGGGCGCGTAGTAGCGTGCGAACTTGTACCGTCCGTCGAACGCAAAACTCATGAACCCGCGCTTGTTGAGCTTGGATCGAAGCTCCGTCAACGGCGGTGCCGGCTTGTTCTGAAGCAGTTCCGTCATCCCCGCCACGCAATAGTCCGCATCGATGGTGAGCGGGCCGACGTAGTTGAACAAGGCGCCGGGGCGGACGGCTTGCGGGCTCGCGGTCTCGGCTGTGGCGAGCACCCCGGAGAAGTCGTGGCCGGGCAATCCCTGCACCGCGGCACGTCGCTGGTCCTCGGGCAGTCCCGCAAGTCCGGGCAGTGACGGCATCAGATCCAAGTGGCTGGTGACGATGTCGGTCTGCTGGCCCCGGGCGTAGTCGGGGTGTACAACGATCAACGGCACATGAGAGTTGCCCTCATAAGCCATCGGTCCCTTGCCCCGGATACCGCCGTGATCACCCGCCATTTCGCCGTGATCCGCGGTGAAGATCACGACCGTCTCTTCCCAGAGACTGAGCTCGTCGAGGCCATCGTCGAGCTGTTGCAGGCTGAGGTCCGTGTCACGAATCATGTTCAGGTAGTAGTCATTGAAGACTTGCCACATGTCGGGGCGGTTTGTGGGGATGGTGCCAAGAACCCCCTCCCATCCGGTGTTGTATTCCCCCAAGGCCGGTGGCATGCCCGGCGCCGACAGCGATTCCAGCAGAGTCGGCGAGGGAGCGGTGTTCCAGCGCTGGCTGTAGAGCGAATTTGCGGGCGGGGCGACGATCGCTTCCTTCGAGACAGCCTGCTGCACTTGAGGTGTTCCTGGGACATTGGCGTCGGCGTACATGATGTCGTGGGGGTTCAGGTAGCTCATGACCAAGAAGAAGGGCTGCCCGGATTCGCGCAGCTTCGGAACATTCCCACGCAGCCACCTGACGCCTTCGCTCGCGGTGTACACATCGGTGTCGTAGCCCTGGTTGGGCGCGCCGGGTTTATCGCCATCCGGTTGGTAGATGTCGAATCCGTAGGGCTGGAGCGCTTCGCTGTAGTTGACTGTCGGCTTGGGCGGGATAAGGTCGGCTTCCATTTCCCACTTGCCGAAAAATGCGGTCTGGTAGCCGAGCTTTTTCATCATCGAGCCCATGTTGGGCTGGTCTCTGGACAAGTTCGGCACCCAGCCGGTCTCCATCTGGTCGAAGACCCCGTTGACTTGCGGTGGATGCCCGCTGTAGAACGCCGCCCGAGACGGTGTGCACATCGCCGAGGCGATGTAGTGGTTGCGGAAGCTAATCCCCTGCTGCGCCAAGCGATCCAGGGCTGGAGTGCGGTAGCCCGAGGCGGCAGGCAAGTCGAACCGCGTTTGATCGCGGATGATCAGGATGATGTTCAGCGGCTGGTTCGGTCGCCGGGGCGAAGCCGGGGCAGCAGGGTGCGGGGCCCGGCCGGCGCTCTCCCTCTGTATTGCGGTGGCGGCCACGGCGCCCGCAGCGGCACCGAGACCGAGCAGCCCAGCGCCGCCGAGCAAGTGACGTCGACTCACCCGCCCTGCGCCTGGCTCCCCCGTGTCCGAAGGAGGTGTCGTCGGAGTCTCGGGTTGTTCGGTCATTTGACGATCACCGTGCCCGGCAATCGGCAAGTGCGGCCAAGGCCATTACGATTTCCCCCCGACGAGGCAAACTCGATCCGTCGAGTTGAAGCGTAATTCCAAGTAGCGGGCTCTGTCGGGCTAACCGCGTCGGGCTTACAGGTTTCAACCGGCGACCACTTGAACCCCAGGAAGTAGTGGCAGCGTGTTTTCCCCGTGCGCCGTAGGTTCCGTGGTCACCATACGGGGATCAGTGGGCACCCTGACACTCAACGTGTGTTCTCCGAACTTCCTCACTTGCGGCCGCGGTCACCGGCCGGGTGGGGGTTCGTTTCGGAGATGGGCCGAACGCTAAGGTATCGTTCCCTCGCGTCCGTCTACTTGATCCGGCGGACCACGCGGGCTGTGGCGCAGTTTGGTAGCGCACTACACTGGGGGTGTAGGGGTCGCAGGTTCAAATCCTGTCAGCCCGACCAATGTCAGGTCGATTGGACCACGCAACAATATGGGCGCGGTATGGAGCGCGACAAGGGTAACGTCGTGTCATGAGGCGCTATTCGGACGCTCAATTGACCGAGGCGATCCGAGCTTCCCACTTCTGGCGCGGCGTCCTCCGAAGTTTGGGCCTTTCCGCCACGTCCGCGGCTGCCATGCGCTCGGTTCGCATGCATTTCTCGTGATGCCCGTGGTGGCCGGCCACTGACCTCCACGAGCTCGGCCCACTAGACGTTCAGCAGCCGGTAGAGCCCGATGAGTCCGACCACCACGATCACCGCGCGCAGGGCGTTCGGGCTCAATCGTCGTCCGTAGTGCGCACCCAGGAACCCGCCGATCAGCGAGCCGGCCGCGATCAGCCCCGCCGCCGGCCAGCTGATCCGGTCGAACGCGACGACCATGAACGCCAGCGCCGCGACGATGTTGACGATCAGCGACAACAGATTCTTGGCGGCGTTCATCCGCTGCATGTCCTCGGGCAGCAGTGCACCCATCGCCGCGATCAACATGATCCCTTGCGCCGCAGTGAAATAACCGCCATACACGCCGATCGCGAACGTCGCGAACACCAGCGCCGCCATCCGTCGCGGCGACAAGTGCCCCGCCGAGCGACCCTCCTGCTCGGCGCGTCGACGCGCCCAGGATTGGATCCGCGGACCGACCACCACGAGGAGCAGCGCGATGATCAACAGCACCGGCACGACCTCGGTGAACACCTTCTCGGGCAGATGCAGCAGCAGCCACGCCCCCAGCCCGGCACCAACGAACGACGCGGGCATCTGCCAGGCGAGCCGGTTCCATTGGCCGCGCAGTTCCCTGCGATAGCCCCACGTGCCCGAGAAACTGCCCGCCACGAGCCCCACGGCGTTGGACATCGTCGACGTCACCGGCGGATAACCCAACGCGACCAGGGTGGGAAACGTGATGAGCGTGCCCGAGCCGACGACCGCGTTGATCGCGCCGGCCCCGACACCCGCCAACGCGATGAGGATCATGTCGACGACGGGCACTTGACCGACCCTATCCGGCCGGACGACGGGCTTGAAAATTGCGTCTAGGGCTGTGATCAAGGCGCCGACCACGACCGTAGGCGCAATATTGCGAGATATTGCGAGCGGAGTCGCTCAGCGAGAGCGCGAACCCCGCTTCTCGCGCACCCTGACGTTGATGCGGATCGGGCTGCCCTCGAAGCCGAACGTCTCCCGCAGCCGACGCTCCAGGAACCGGCGATAGCCGGCCTCCAGGAAACCACTGGTGAACAGCACGAAAGTCGGCGGCCGCGCGGTCGCCTGAGTGGCGAACAGGATCCGCGGCTGCTTTCCCCCGCGCACCGGGGGCGGGTTCGCGGCCACCACCTCTTTGAAGAACGTGTTCAACCGCCCCGTCGGCACCCGGGTGTCCCACGACTCCAACGCCTTCTCCAGTGCCGGCACCAGCTTCTGCACTGCCCGGCCCGTCATGGCCGAGATGTTGACCCGCTGCGCCCACTGCACCTGCACGAGTTCGCGCTCGATCTCCCGGTCCAGCAGGTAGCGACGGTCCTCGTCGACCAGGTCCCACTTGTTGAACGCCAGCACGAGCGCCCGGCCCGCCTCGATCACCATCGACAGCACTCGCTGGTCCTGCTCAGTCAACGGTTGCGACGCGTCGATCAACACGATCGCCACTTCCGCGGCGTCGATCGCGCCGTGGGTTCGCACGGACGCGTAGAACTCGTGTCCACTGGCCTGCCCGACCTTGCGGCGCAACCCGGCCGTGTCGACGAAACGCCAGAGTTTGCCGTCCATTTCGATCAGCGAGTCGACCGGATCGACGGTGGTCCCCGCGACGTCGTGCACCACCGACCGCTGGTCTCCGGACAGCCGGTTCAACAACGAGCTCTTGCCGACGTTCGGCTTGCCCACCAGCGCAACGCGTCTCGGTCCTCCCCCACCCGAGGCCATCTCAGACACGGCGGGCAGCGCGTCGATGACCTCGTCGAGCAGATCGGCCACCCCGCGGCCGTGCATCGCGCTGACCGGATGCGGCTGCCCGAGTCCCAATGACCACAGCTCGGCGGCATCGGCCTCACTGCGCTCGGTGTCAACCTTGTTGGCTGCCAGGAACACCGGCTTGCCCGATCGTTGCAGCAGACGTGCCGCGGCCTCGTCGGCACTCGTCGCACCTGTCACGGTGTCGACCACGAAGATGATCGCATCGGCGGTACGCATCGCCACCGACGCCTGCTCGGCGACCAACTGCTGCAGGCCCTTGGCGTCGGGTTCCCACCCGCCCGTGTCTTGCACGACGAAGCGCCTGCCCGCCCACAGTGCGTCGTAGGACACGCGGTCGCGGGTCACCCCCGGCACGTCCTGCACGACTGCTTCTCGGCGGCCCAGGATCCGGTTCACCAGTGTCGACTTGCCGACGTTCGGGCGGCCGACCACGGCGACCACCGGCGGTGGCGCGGCGGCTTCCTCGATCGCTTCGGCGACATCCTCTGCGCCGAGTTCCCAATCACCTTCGTCGGACCAGGTGCCATTACTCATCGTGGCGCGCCGGCGTGTTGTCGCACGAGCTCCAGTAGACGTTCGATCACTTCCGATTCGGTCATCTCGCTGGTGTCGACGACCACCGCGTCGTCGGCGGCGCGCAGCGGCGACACCTCACGGGTGGAATCCAGATGGTCGCGCCGCTTCACATCGGCCAGCACGGCCTCGTAGGCATCGGTCAGGCCGGTCGCGACGTTCTGGTCGTTCCGTCTGCGCGCGCGCTCCTCGGCCGAGGCGGTCAAGAAGATCTTCACATCGGCGGCCGGCAGCACCACCGTGCCGATGTCGCGTCCCTCGACCACGACGCTGCCGGGGCCACTTGCGAGTTCGCGCTGCAGTCCGACCAGTCGCGCTCGAACGGCCGGCACCGCTGAGACCGCCGACACCGCCTTGGTGACCTCGTCGCCGCGGATCTCTCGCGAAACATCCTCGGCGTCAAGGTAAGCCCGATCCTCGTCAGGGTCGTAGCCCACCGATAGTGGAACATCGACCGCGGCCGCTTCGATCGACGGCGTATCGGCCAGATCCACGCCTGCGCGCACGACGGCCAGCGTCACGACGCGATACATCGCCCCCGTATCCAGGTACCGCGCTCCTAGAGCGCGGGCCAAACCTCTTGATACCGAGGACTTTCCGGTGCCGGCCGGGCCGTCGACAGCGATGACGAGCGGCGCGGTCACAGGCCGACTGCCTTATAGAGATCGCCGAGTTCCTTCTGGGTCAGCACTCGGATGCTGCCCGGCCGCTGATCACCCAGCGACACCCCACCGATGTCGGTGCGCACCAGCTCGAGCACCGGATGGCCGACCGCAGCCAACATTCGTCGCACGATACGTTTGCGGCCTTCGTGCAGCGTCACCCGCACCAGAGTCTTGCCGGGAACCTTGTCGACCACCGCGAAGTCGTCGACACGTGCCGGTCCGTCGTCCAATTCGATCCCATCGCGCAGCTTTCGGCCCACCCCGCGCGGCAAGGCGCCGTCGACCGTCGCCAGGTACGTCTTGGGGACCTCGTACGACGGATGCATCAGCCGGTGCGCCAGCTCGCCGTCGTTGGTCAAGAGCATCAGCCCCTCGGTGTCGGCATCGAGCCGCCCGACGTGGAAGAGCTTCTTGTTTCCGCGAACTCGATGCTCGACCAGGTCGCCCACACACGGCCTGCCGCGATCGTCCGACATCGTCGAGTGCATTCCCTTGGGCTTGTTGATCGCCAGATGCACAAGGGTGTCGTCGACGGTGACCCGAGCGCCGTCGACGCGGATCACCGACACCTCCGGGTCGACGCGGGTGCCCAATTCGGTGACGATCCGATCGTCGACCTCGACGCGACCGTCGCGGATCATCTTCTCGGCGACGCGGCGCGAAGCAATTCCGGCTTGCGACAACACCTTCTGCAACCGCACAGGCCCCCGGACGAGAGGAGGACCGCTTTGATCCCGGTCAGTCATCCGACTCCTGGTCCATGTCGAAGTTCATCGTTGTCGCGGCGGTGGCCGGTGTCCCGCTGAGTTTCATGAACCGCGGCTCATCGGCGAGCGATTCACTCAGATCGTCGATGACGTCGACGTCGGGCAACAGCGGCGCGATGTCGGGTAGGTCGTTCAGCGACATCAAACCCAGGCGCTCCAAGAACATTTCGGTGGTCGCGAACGTCGTCGCACCCGTATCGGGATCGGTACCGGCTTCGGTGATGAGACCGCGCGCCACCAACGTCCGAATAACGGCATCGACGTTGACCCCACGCACCGCGCTGACCCGCGCGCGGGTCACCGGCTGGCGGTAGGCGACCACCGCCAGCGTCTCGAGCGCCGCGCGGGTCAGCTTCGAGCGAGAACCGTCGAGCAGCAGGCGTTCCACGTACGGCGCGTACAGCGACCGCGTGTACATCCGCCAGCCCCCGCCGGCCTCACGCAGATCGATGCCGCTCTCGCGTGCGGTGAGTTCCTCGGCCATCAGGGCCAGCTTGGCGGCGACGCGATACGCAGGCTGCTCCGTCGCCGCCGCAAGCTGTTCGACGGTCACCGGCGTGTCCACCACCAACAACAGCGCCTCGAGCACCGCCCCCAGTTCGGCATCCTCGAGCTCGGGTGCCGTCGCGACATCGATGCCCAGTCCGGCACCGGCGTCGAGATCGGCCGGTTCGTCGGTCGCGGTCTCGGCGGGAACCTCGGCGGCGACGCCGTTGTGATCCCCGGTTGCGATGTCGATCGGGACGTCCGCTGGCGTGTGTTCAGTCATATTGGTCCACTTCCGCCGTGAGGTGCTGGTCTGTCGGGCGTTCCCCGGTCCACGAAATTTGGAGCGCACCAAGCGGTTCTGGTTGTTCGAATGCTACTGCCCGCGCCCGGTACAGTTCGAGCAGCGCCAGGAACCGGCCGACGATCTCGATCGGCGCCTGGCAGTCGGCCACCAGATCGCGAAACGATGCCCAGTGCCCGATGCCGCGGCGCTGGAGCAGGGTCATCAGGTTATTGACTTGCTCAGGCACTGACACCGACACCTGGTGCAGATGCTCAGTCGCCACCGTCGGGACCGGTCGCGGGGTGAAGGCCGCGGCGGCAATCTCCGCGAACGTCTCGGCGTCGACGCCGATCATGACCTCCGGCAGCAGGTCTTGGTACCGGTCCTCGAGCGCCACGGCCCGCGGATAACTGCGCAGCGCCGCCGCCTCGAGTTCGGCGAACATCTCCGCGACGTGCTTGAACGCGCGGTACTGCAGCAGCCGTGCGAACAGCAGGTCGCGCACCTCGAGCAGGGCGAGGTCCTCTTCGTCGTGCACCTCGCCGGCCGGCAGCAGTCGGGCCGCCTTGAGATCGAGCAATGTTGCGGCGACGACCAGGAACGTAGTCGTCTCCTCGAGTTCCAGTTGACGGCCGATGGCCTTGGTGTAGGCGATGAAGTCATCGGTGACCTGGTGCAGCGCCACTTCGGTGACATCCATCCGGTGCGCAAAGATCAGCTGGAGCAGCAGGTCGAACGGGCCCTCGAAATTGCTCAGCCGGACCTGGAACCCTGCCTGCTGCGACTCCTCCGGTTCTGTTCCGACGTTCACGCGCCGAACCGGTCGATGACCTCGCGCGCCAGCGACCGATACGCCTGGGCGCCACCGGATTTCGGCGCCCATGAGGTGATCGGTTCACCCGCGACGCTGGTCTCGGGAAAGCGCACCGTGCGGGTGATGACGGTGTCGAACACCAGGTCGCCGAACCTCTCCAGGACTCGGGCCATCACCTCGCGGGAGTTTACGGTGCGCGGGTCGTAACGGGTGATCAGGATGCCGCCGATGGACAGCTTGGGGTTGAGTCGGTCGTGCACCTTCTCGACGGTGTCGGTGAGCAGCGCGAGACCGCGCAGTGAGAAGAACTCGCACTCGGTCGGGATGATCACCACGTCGCTACAGGCCAGTCCGTTGACGGTGAGCAGCCCCAGCGACGGCTGGCAGTCAATCAATACATAGTCGTAGCGGTCCAGCACCGGATACAGCGCGCGGGCCAACGACTGTTCGCGGCCGACTTCGTTGACCAGTTGGATCTCGGCAGCCGACAGGTCGATGTTGCTCGGCACCAGGTCCATGTTCTTGACGCGGGTGTTGATCAGCACGTCGTCGATCGACAGCCGCGGCTCGACCAGCAGGTTGTGGACGGTGTGCTCGAGTTCGTAGTGCGGAACGCCCAGCCCCGCAGACAACGCACCCTGGGGATCTAGGTCCACGAGCAGAACACGACGGCCGTATTCGGCCAGGCTGGCGCCGAGATTGATGGTCGACGTGGTCTTCCCGACGCCGCCCTTCTGGTTGCACATCGCAATGACCTTGGCCGGTCCGTGCACCGTCTTGGGCTTCGGCATGGGAATGGTTCGCGGCGGTCGACCGGTCAGGCTCGCGCCTTCTGTCGTTGGCGCGCTCCCCCCGTCATCGGTCATGCCGGACCGTCGCTGGTCAGGCAAACCATCGGGATCGCGAACATCCGGGCAAGTTTAACGGGACGCGCCTGCCTGGTCTGGCAGACCCGCAGGCAACCTGAAAGCCGGTTCGCAGCCCGTAGGCTGACCGGCATGAGCCTGAAGCAGCGGATGCCGTTTCTGCGCTGGTCGGCCTGGCGGTTCGCGTGGGGCATGCCTGGCTTCTTCAAGACCGGTCAGATCGGCGACGGCCGAGAGCGCGCCTGCGCGGAGTTCGTCGAAGCCAACGCCCGTCGCGGAGATGTCGACGACGTGCTGGCCACCATCGACAAGTTCGCCTACGAGATGTCGATCCTGATGAACGTCGGCGACGAGAAGGGGGCGTTGCTCGACGCCGCCGTCCGCCGCGCCGACCCGAAGCTCGCTCTGGAACTCGGCACCTACTGCGGATACAGCGCGCTGCGGATTGCGCACGCAGCCCCGACCGCGAAGGTGTATTCGGTCGAGTTCGCGGCGGCCAACGCTGAAGTGGCGCGGCGAATTTGGGTTCACGCGGGTGTCGATGACCGCATCACCTGCGTGGTGGGGACGATCGGCGACGGCGGCACCACACTGGATGCGTTGGCCGACCGGCACGGCTTCACCGCTGGAAAGCTGGACTTCCTGTTCATCGACCACATCAAGAGCGCCTACCTGTCGGACCTACAGTGGGTGCTTGGCCGAGGCTGGTTGCACAAGGGAGCGATCGTCGTGGCCGACAACGTCCGCATTCCGGGTGCGCCACAGTATCGGGCGTACATGAAAGAGCAGCAGGCCAAGTTGTGGAACACCGTCGAGCACAAGACGCACCTCGAGTACCAGACGCTGGTCACCGACCTGGTGCTCGAGTCGGAGTATTTAGGCGGCTGACAGCTCGCGCGCGATCCGCCTGGCCATGCGCTTTGACTGTTCGGCCGTAGCGCCGACAGCCGACGGGCGCACCACGTACCGAGGAAGCGCAGCCCGTCAGCGGCGGGCAGCGGCGCCAGCACGCGCGGCTTTTCTCGCTCGTCGAGCACACCGAGGTGGCCGACCAACGGTTCCAGCCGGATGTCGCCGGTCGACGTGGTCAACCGCCAGCCTGCGGCGTCTTTGTCGACGCGCTCCACGGCGGCACCCAGCCGCAGTTGGACGCCCGGCTCGCGGGCATGACGTTCGAGGTGGGCGACGACGTCGTCGCGGGTGGGAAACATCGGTGTCCCCTTGGGGTACTTGCGATTCGGGAGGTGCGAGAAGGGCCTGCCGGTATTGAGTTTCAGTCGGTCATACCGACTGCGCCACGACGAACCCACGTCGTCTGCCTTGTCGATGAGCAGCGGACGCAGGCCGAGATCCCGCAGGCTCAACGCCGCTGCGACCCCGGCCGGACCAGCTCCGATACTGCGACTTGGTGTTCATCCACATCCATGTGCAACGGTCGTCCCTACGGATTTGTTCAGGCGACTTCTTGCTCAGCCGGCCGAGTCTTGCGCTTCGGCGGGTCGGCGGCGTTGCCACGGCCACTTTCCAGTCATCTCGACCTCAAGCGAGAAGCTCAGGAATGTCCGGATCGCGACGATGCCTGCCAGCACCGCCACGCTTTCGAGAGTTGGTGTGACGGCCACCGTGCGGATGATGTCGGCGCCGACCAGGAACTCAAGACCGAGAAGAATCGACCGGCCGAGTCGGCGCCGGAATGTTTCGTAGACGCCACCGCGGTCGTCCCGCTTTCGAAGGAAGGTTTCGGCCGTGGCTATCACAGCGCCACCCACGATCACCGCGACGCCCACCGCGTCGATGACCTTTCCGGTCGTCTCAATGATCTCGACGAACGCCATCAGCGCATGTTACTGCGGCGCCACCGCCGCGAGCCTCAACGCGCGCGTGGGTGCGCCCCGGCCCAGACCTCACGAAGCGCGTTCACCGTCACCATCGTGTAGATCTGCGTCGTTGTGACCGACGCGTGGCCAAGCAGCTCCTGGACGACGCGAACATCGGCGCCGCCGTCGAGCAGATGGGTGGCGAAGGAATGACGCAGCACGTGCGGCGACACCGTGGCCGTGATGCCTGCCCGCTCGGCGGCGTCCTGAAGTACCTGCCAAGCGCTCTGTCGCGACAGCCGTCCGCCTCTGGCGTTGAGGAAGATCGCCGCAGTGCCTTTGCCCCGGCGCGCCAGGTCGGGACGCCCCCGCACGAGATAGGCGTCGAGCGCCGTGACTGCGGGCCTACCGATGGGGACCAGCCGCTGCTTACCGCCTTTGCCGCGCAACAGCACAGACCGCGCATGGGTGTCGACGTCGTCGACGTCGAGTCCAACGGCTTCGGAGATCCGCGCTCCGGTCGAATAGAGCATTTCGAGCAGCGCCCGGTTGCGCAGCGTCAACGGCCCGTCCGCCTCGCTGTCACCACCTGCACCCTCGAGCAGCGCCAACACCTCGTCGATCGACAGGCTCTTGGGCAAGCGTCTGCTCGGAGTCGGCGGCTTGACGGCCGAGGCGACGTTGAGTTCGGTGAGGCCTTCGGCCGCGGCGAAGCGATGCAACCCGCGCACCGCGATCAGCGCCCGTGCCGCCGACACCGCCGACAGCGGAACGGCGCCGCTGTCGGGATCACCGCGTCGCAGGGCCACGAGGAACTCGCTGACGTCGGCTTCGGTCACCTTGGCCAGATCGTCGACGCCACGTCGCGTCAGATGTTCGGTGTAGCGACGAAGGTCGCGACGATACGAGGTCAAGGTGTTGGCCGCGACGCCGCGCTCGATCGCGAGGTGATCGAGGTAACCCTGGAGCTGGTCGTCGAGCGCGGAGCGGAGAGGTCGTCATTGTTTTCCCTTCCGTTCCCTCAACGCGGTCGGCCGGTCGCGCCACGGTGCGTCCACGGGTCGCAGCGCGTGGACATCGGCCATGGCCTTCGCCGCCAAGATCCCGCTCACCGCAGTGGAATTGACGATTTCGCCCGACAACACCATCTGCACCGCCTCGTCGAGCGGATACCAGCGCACCTGCAGATCGGCCTCCTCGTCGTGGGCGTCGGGCCGCCCGACGTCGCACAGACCCGTCGCCAGGAACACGCGCACACTCTCGTCGCTGAATCCCGGCGACGAAAGGATGTCCACCAGCACCCGCCAGTCGGTCGCGGCGAGGCCCGCCTCTTCTTCGAGTTCGCGTGCCGCGGTGAGGTGCGGCGACTCACCGTCGGAATCGAGCAGACCTGCTGGCAGTTCCCACAGCCGCCGGCCGAATGCGTGGCGGTACTGATAGACCAACACGACGTTGTCGTCGTCATCCAGGGCGAGGATTGCCACCGCACCGTAGTGCTCGACGACTTCTCGCCGCGCGGTGTTGCCGTGCGGCATGCGCACTTCGTCGGCGCGCAGCGCCAAAATGCTTCCTACATAGATGGGTTCAGATGCAAGCGTCTCGAAATCGTGCTCAGCCACGGGCTGCGGGTTCTTGCAGCAGTTGGCCGACCTCTTCGGAATGCTCAGCGCCGTTCGCATGTTCCGGAATGTCCATGCCGGGAAGCCGCTCGGCTGCCCGGTAGTCGAGTGCCGCCCCGATGAAACCGACGAACAACGGGTGAGGCCTGGTGGGCCGGCTCTTGAGTTCCGGATGCGCCTGCGTGCCGACGATGAAGGGGTGGACGTCACTCGAGTACTCGACGAACTCCACCAGGTGGCCGTCGGGCGACGTCCCGGAGAATCGCAGGCCACTCTGGGCGATCCGATCGCGATAGGCGTTGTTGACCTCGTAGCGGTGCCGGTGCCGCTCGGACACCTCGATCGTGCCATACGCCTGCGCCACAATCGAATCCGGTTGCAGGACAGCGGGATAGGCGCCCAATCGCATCGTGCCGCCGAGGTCCGCGTCGCCGGCGACGGCATCGCGTTGGTCGGCCATCGTCGAGATGACCGGATCGGGAGTCGTCGGATCGAATTCCGCGGAGTTGGCCCCGGTGATCCCGACCGAACGGGCCGCCTCGATGACGATGCACTGCAACCCGAGGCAGAGCCCGAGCACCGGCAGTCCCCGCTTGCGGGCGTAGCGGATGGCGCCGATCTTGCCTTCGATGCCACGGATGCCGAAGCCTCCTGGGATCAGCACGCCGTGCACATCCGACAACGCAGCCGCCGCACCGTTTTCCGTCTCGCAGTCGTCGGAGGCCACCCATCGCATCTCGACTTTCGCGCGGTGCTTGAATCCACCCGCTCGCAGCGCCTCAGCGACCGACAGATATGCGTCCGACAGGTCTATGTACTTACCCACCAGGGCGATTCGCACGGTCTCCTGGGGCTCGTGCACGCGCTGGAGCAGGTCGTTCCACTGGGTCCAGTCGACGTCGCGGAACGGAAGGCTGAGCCGTCGAACCACATAGGCGTCGAGTTCCTCGCGGTGGAGCACCTTGGGGATGTCGTAGATCGATGGTGCGTCAGGCGTCGAGATCACACCGTCGATGTCGACGTCGCACATCAGCGCGATCTTGTTCTTCAACGGCTCGGGCACGTCGCGGTCGCAGCGCAGAATCAACGCGTCCGGGGTGATGCCGATGCTGCGCAGCGCGGCGACCGAGTGCTGGGTCGGTTTGGTCTTCAGTTCGCCCGACGGCGCCATGAACGGCACCAGCGAGCAATGCAGGAAGAAGCAGTTTTCGCGGCCGACCTCGTGACGGACCTGACGCGCGGCTTCCAGGAACGGCAGGGATTCGATGTCGCCGACGGTGCCGCCGATCTCGGTGATCACGACGTCGGGCCTGGTGCCGTCGGCGTCGGGTTCGGCCATCGCCAGGACGCGGCTCTTGATCTCGTCGGTGATGTGCGGGATGACCTGCACCGTGTCGCCGAGGTACTCACCGCGCCGTTCCTTCGCGATGACCGATGAATAGACCTGTCCCGTCGTCACATTCGCCGAGCCGGACAGATTGCGGTCCAGGAATCGCTCGTAGTGCCCGACATCGAGATCGGTCTCGGCGCCATCCTCGGTGACGAACACCTCGCCGTGCTGAAACGGGTTCATGGTCCCCGGGTCGACGTTGAGGTAGGGGTCCAGCTTCTGCATGGTCACCTGCAGGCCCCGTGCGGTCAGCAATTGGCCGAGGCTGGATGCCGTGAGGCCCTTGCCGAGAGAGGAGACCACGCCGCCCGTCACGAAGATGTGCTTGGTGGCGGTTTGCGGGTGCTTGCGTAACGCTGGCAAGAGCAACCTCCGTGACGACGGGCAGGGGCTCGCTGTGAGTAGCTGGGGCCTGCCGACCCACGGAACCCCACCTTAACACCGACGCCGACAAGCCGTCGCTGACGCGCCGTCCGGTGGGCCCCCGCGTGCAACGGGATTATTGCGGGACGGTTACCGATCCGGCGCCCTGGCCGATGCCGTACTGACCCGCTCGCCCGCCGTTGATCAGGTCGCTCAGGGCCAGCACCGCGGTGATCCGGCCGGACTCGGAGTCGACGTCGTCGACGGTGCTGACCGCGCCGCTGAGCGCGGCGTCGGACCTGGTCACTGCCACTGCGGCGGTGCCCGACGAGGATCCGTCCCGTCCGACGAGCACCGTGCCTGACCCGTGGGGTGCCAGCCCGGCGGCGAATCGGGCAACGGTGGCTCCACGGTTACCGGCGTCGTCGCCCAGCCCCCCGCCCGTCACGATCAGCGCGCAATTGGCGGCGCCGATGCGCTGGTCGCCGTAGCTGATGAAGCCGGTGTCGCGAAGGGCCGTCAGCACAGTGTCGCGCTGGGTGTCGTCAACAGCGGCCACTTTGGGATCTCTGTTGATCAACAGTGCGATCCCCAGCAGGTCACCGGCCTGTGAGCCCTGGTCCACCGATGCGGTGCTCAACTGTTTCCCGGCGGGCACAATCGGCGAGTTCACCACGGACAACAGTTTCTCGGCCGAATTCGCCGTGACGAACTCCTGGGTGAGCGCCACTGTCCCGGTGACCGTTCCGCCGGCGTGACCGACCATCCGGGTCAGCGCATCGACGTCGTCATCAGCGGCATCGGGTGTGCGGAAGAGCACCACGGACTTTCCGCCGAGCGTGTCGCGAAGAATGCGTGGCGACATCGCAGCGTCGAATTGCCCTGCAGCGTTGAGCTTCTCGTTGAGTGCGTTCCTGTCGTCGGTAAGCGTATTGATCTGGTTCTGCAGCTCGTTCTTGTCGTCGCGCAGCCCCGACAGCACGGTATTGGACAGCAACCCTGAGCCGAGTGCCACTCCGATCGCCAGTGCGAGAAAGACCGCTGCGAGTGAAATCGCGTGCGTGCGTAGAGATATCACGTGGCGCCCTAGGTGACCCAGCCCTGGACCCAGAGTGAGAACCGATTCCAGTAGTCGACGACCCAGTCCAGCAGGGCTGCGTCGGCGCGTGACACCCACAGCGCGACGATCACCGCGATCAGCATCGCCAGCACCAACAGCGCGATCGCCCCGCCGGACACCCGGCTGCGGTACAGCGTGGCGACGGCCTTGGCGTCAACCAGCTTCTCACCCACCTTGAGCCGGGTCAGGAACGTCGAGGGGTTGCTGCGCTGGCGGGATCGATCGAAGAATTCCTCGATACTGGCGGAATGCCCGACGGTGACGATCAACGATGCGCCGTGATGATCGCACAGCAGCAGCGCCAGGTCGGCAGCCGAACCCGCCGCCGGGAACGTCATGGCGCCGACGCCGAGGTCCTGAATCCGTTCCAATCCCGCGGCGTGGCCGTCGGCGTCGGCGGGCAGCACGACCTGCGCACCGCAGCGCAGCGCGTCGGCGGTGATCTTGTCCGGATCTCCGACGATGAGTTGGGGACGGTAGCCCGCCTTGCGCAGCACGTCGGCGCCGGTGCCGACCCCCACCAGCACGGGCTGGTACTCCTTGATGAACGGCTTGAGCGCCTTGAGGTCCTCGGCGGCGTTCGGTTCCTCGGCGACCACCACGACATGTCGCCGGTTGACATCGACGTCGATGTCTGGAATGCCGATGCCGTCGATCAGTAGCGGGCTCTCGCTGCGGATGAACTCGATGGTGTTGCCCGCGAACGCCTCCAGATGAGCCACGAGGCCGCTCTTGGCCTCGTGCATCAGCTCGTGGATCTCTTGATCGGTTCGCTCGGCACCCAGGATCAGGCGCCGGTCTCCGGAGTACACGCCGCCCTCGTGAAGGCGCACCCGGGCGCCGTCCTTGACCTTCTTGAAGACCTCGGCGCCGGTGTCGTCGATCAGCGTGACGCCGTTGGCCACCAGCACCTCGGGTCCGAGATTCGGATACCGCCCGGAGATCGACGGCGACGCGTTGACCACCGCGACGACACCGGCTTCCACCAGCGCATCCGCAGTGATCCGGTCCAGATCCAGGGCGTCGAGGACGACGATGTCGCCCGGGCTGACGCGGCGCAGCAGCCGATCGATGTCGCGGTCGACGCGGGCAGTACCGGTGATGCCCGGTCGTGAGCTGGCAGAACGGGGTAGCAGCGCTGACATCTTCATGCGCCGATTCTGTCGAGATGCAGGCGTTATCCGTCGGAGGCGCGCCGTAACACCAGCCTCAGAAGTTACCTTTTGTCACACCAGCCACACGCCTGCCGGTCTATTCGCGGTCCTCCTGAGCCGCCTTAAGGAGCTCGCGCGCGTGGGCACGGCCACTGTCGGATTCGCCGAGGCCGGCCAGCATGCGCGCAAGTTCGGCGACGCGGTCGTCGTCGTCGAGCCGGCGCACGCCGCTGGATTTGGCGCGTCCGCCGCTGTCGACCACGAGGTGCACGTCGGCGTACGCGGCCACCTGAGGCAGGTGGGTGACGACGATGACCTGGTGGGTGGTGGCCAGTCGGGCGAGTCGGCGCCCGATCTGTACCGCCGCACGCCCGCCGACACCGGCGTCGACTTCGTCGAAGACCATCGTCGTGCCTTCGGCCGAGGCCGCCAGCACCACTTCGAGCGCCAGCATGACCCGCGATAACTCGCCGCCCGATGCGCTCTTGTTCAGCGGCAGCACGTCGGTGCCGTGGTGCGCGGCGAACCCGAACTCGACGGCATCCACGCCGTCGTGCCCGGCATGTACGGTGGAGCCGGCCACGTTCAGCGGCGCGGAGTCATCGAGTTTGGCCGGCATGGGTGCGATGGTCACGGTGAACTGAGCATCCGTCATCGCCAGCCCCGACAGTTCCGCGGTCACCGCCTTCGACAGTCCTTTCGCTGCCTTGGTGCGTACCTTGGTGAGTTCCGTTGCCGCAACGACCACGTGATCGTGGAGTTCGGCGACTCGGCGATCGAGGTCGGCCAGCGCCTCCTCGGACACATCGAGCTGGGTGAGGCGTTCGCGTGACTGTCGGGCCCAATTCAGGACGCCGTCGATATCCGGGGCGTATTTGCGCGTCAGTGTGCGCAGCTCACTCTGCCGGGCCAGCTTCGCCTCCAATGCGCTGGCGTCGCTGGGTAATTCCGCGAGGTAGCTGCCGAGTTCGCTGGAGACGTCGGCGATCACCGTGAGCGCACCGGTGAGTTGTTCGGCGAGCACTCGCAATGCCGAATCGTCGGTGCCCTCCAAGGCGCTCTTCGCGTGGCCTACACCGTCTATCGCCGACACGTCGTCGGGGGCCGCGTCATCCGAAGCGCCGGACAGCGCGGTTCTCGCGGATTGGGCGGCCTCGCGCAACGCGTCCAACTCAGAGAGCCGGCGGATGTCGCCGACGAGGGTGTCGTCCTCACCGGGTTGCGGTGCGACAGTGTCGATTTCGTTGAGCCCGAACTTGAGCTGATCGGCTTCCAACGCCAGCTCACGCGCCCGCTGCTTACGGTCGTCGAAATCGCGGCGGGCGGCCAGCCAGTCGTCGCGCACGGTCCTATAGCGCTTGAGTCGCTGCTCGACGTCGGCGTACCGGTCCAGCGCCGCGCGTTGTTCGTCGGGGCGCATCAACCGAAGTTGGTCGTTCTGCCCGTGCAGTGCGAGCAATTCGGTGGTGAAGGTGCTCAACGACTTCGCGGGCACGCTGCGACCTCCGAGGTACGCCCGGGAGGGACCGTCACGGCTGACGGAACGCGCCGCGATGACGCTGCCGTCGTCGTCGCGTTCGGCGCCCGAGGAATCGAGGACCTCGTCGACCCGAGCCGCCACACCCTCGCCGACTTCACTTGTGGTGAAACGCCCTTCGACCACGGCGCGATCAGCGCCTGACCGTACTCGGGTGGCGTCAGCGCGGGCACCGCCGAGTAGATGCAACCCGGTGACGACCATGGTCTTGCCGGTGCCGGTTTCTCCCGTGAGCACGGTGAGCCCACGATCGAACTCGGCGGTCGCGGTGCTGATCGCGCCGAGTGACTCGATACGGATCTCGGAGAGCACTACTGCCCGCGCCAACCCGTGACCGGCAACCGAAACTTGCGTACCAGGCGGTCGGTGAACGGGGCGCTGTCAAGACGCACCCATTTGAGCGGTGTGCCGCACCTCGTGACCTCGAGGCGGCCTCCCGCGGGCACCACCATTTCGCGCCGGCCGTCGCAGAACACCAGCGCATCGTGGCCGTCGGCCTCGATCTCGACTGCGATGGCGGCGTCGGGACTGGTGACCATCGGTCGGGCGAACAATGCGTGTGCGTTGTTGGGCACCACCAGGATCGCCTCGAGATCGGGCCAGACGATGGGGCCGCCGGCGGAGAAGGCCCATGCGGTGGAGCCTGTCGGTGTGGCTACCAGCACACCGTCGCACCCGAATGCGGAGACGGGTCGGCCGTCGACCTCGATCACCGCACCCAGCACGCCGAGCCGCGGACCCTTTTCCAAACTCGCTTCGTTGAGCGCCCAGCCGCGGTCGAGGATTTTGCCTCCGACGCGGACGACCACGTCGAGTGTCATGCGCTCTTCGACGCGGTAGTCCCGCTGGACGACGTGGTCGAGCACCGAGTCGATGGAGTCGGCCTCGGCTTCGGCGAGGAAGCCGATCCGGCCCAAATTCACGCCCAGCACCGGGATCTCGACGTTGCGTGCCAGTTCGGCCGCCCGCAGGAAGGTGCCGTCGCCGCCGAGGACAAGGACAAGCTCGCAGCCTTCCGCTGCCCGCTCATCGGCGTCGACGACCTCGATGTCGATTCCCATCGCCCGCATGTCATCGGGATTCAAGTGCACCGGCCCGCGGTCCACCGCCTCGGCGGACAGCAATTTCAATCGAATTCCGTTGTCGCTGAGTACTTTCTGAACTCGGCGCGCAACCTCCGTGACTTCGTCGCGGCCAGTGTGCAGGACCATCAGAATGGCGCGGTCGCCGGTCATTGCGGCCCCTCCTCGACGGCCTTGGTAACCGCCTGCTCGAGCGACAGGCCCTGCAGCGGGTAGTCGGTGCGCGACCGCAGCCGCAGGAAGTACTCGACATTGCCCGACGGGCCGGGCAGTGGGCTGGCGGTGACCGCGACGGTATGCCAGTGCAGTTCGGCCGCGCGGCGGGCGACGGCGAGCACCGCGTCCGCACGTAGTTGAGGGTCGGACACGACGCCACCCGGGCCCACTCGGTCCTTGCCGACTTCGAACTGCGGCTTCACCATGGGAACGATATCGGCGTCGGCCGACGCGCACGCTGTCAGCGCCGGAAGGACTGCGGCCAACGAGATGAACGACAAGTCGGCCACCACCAGGTCGACGGGGCCGCCGATGGCGTCGGCGGTCAACTCGCGCACGTTGGTGCGTTCCAAGACCGTCACGCGTGGGTCGGTGCGCAGGGGCCAGGCCAACTGGCCGTAGCCGACGTCGGCGGCAACCACGTGGCGGGCGCCGCGATCCAGCAAGACGTCGGTGAACCCGCCGGTCGAGGCGCCGGCGTCCAGGCACCGCCGGTCGGCCACATCAAGGCCGAAAGCGTCCAGCGCGCCGATCAGCTTGTGGGCGCCGCGAGACACCCAACTCCGCTCGCCGGCGTCTTCGACGGTGAGAGTGGCGCTGACCGCGACCGCGGTGGCGGGCTTGGCGGCCGGCATGCCGTCGATGCTTACCCTGCCGGCGCCGATCAGTTCCGCGGCCTGCTGACGGGAGCGGGCGAGCCCACGTCGCACCAGCTCGGCGTCAACACGTGCCCGCCGCGTCACGTGCGGTCACCCCTTCTCGACAGACTCGAGAGCGCGCACCAGCAGGTCGTGCGCCTCCTCCAGCCGCGCCGCGATGAGGTCGATGTCGGAGTCGGCCAAGACGACGCCCTCCTGGGCGGGATCGGGCAGATCTGCCAGGAGTGCCGAGATTTGTGCGCGAATCTGGTCCGGGTCGGTACTCATGTCGGTATTCACGCTAGTCGATTCGGCGGTGTCAGCAGGGACCACCGCTCCAAGGCCCGTCGTGCCGCGTCGTCACCGGCGCTCACCGTGAACGGCTGGCCGTCGATGCGGGCATTCCACACCGCGCTGGCGGTGGCGCGAACCACCGACAGTGGATCTCCCGCGTCGCGACCGGTCGAATGCACAGTCACCGCGGAAGGAGCGGTGTCCACGCGCCAAGCGGGATGCGGACCGATGCGCAGCGAGTCGGTGCGGGCGTACAGCGACCGCAGATCGGTGGCGACGTAATCGGGCCGTTCTGACGCCGTCGCCCGCAGCATGTCGTCGGCAGTGCTGACACCGCTCAACACCATCAGGCTCGGCAGCCCGACGGCCACCGCGCCTGCGATGTCGGTGTCAAGGCGATCGCCGACGACGAGCGGCCTGTCGAAGTGACCCCGGGCCAGCGCATCGCGCAACAACGGGTCGGTTCGGGCGTACAGCGAGCGCAGATCCGTGCCCACGTACGTGGGGCGTTCCCCCACCCCGGCCCGGAGCATGTCGTCGGCCGTGCTGACGCCGCTCAACACCATCAGGCTGGGAAGTTCCGCCGCCGCCGCGCCCGCGATGTCGGTGTCGATCCGATCTCCGACGACCAGTGGCGTCTGAAAGTTACCGCGGGCCAGGGCGTCGTTGAGCAGTGTCGGCTGCGGCTTGCCGGCGACCTGCGGTTCGCATTCGGTCGCAGCGCGCAGTGCCGCGACCATCGAGCCGTTGCCGGGCAACAGACCTCGTTCGGACGGCAGCGTCAGGTCGACGTTGGCGGCCACCCAGAGAGCTCCTGACCGGATGGCCAGCGCCGCCTCGGCCAGATCGGGCCAGCTGGTCTGCGGGTGAGTGGCCCTGGACGACGGCGACTGGCCCGTCTGACCATTGGCGAACCGGCTTGAGACCGACATTCCTGATCTCGGTGGCGAGCGCTTCTGTGCCGACGACGAGAACGATTGCGCCAGGCCGTAATTGGTTGGCGAGCAGCGCCGCGGCGCTTTGCGCACTGGTGACCACGTCGTCGGACTCCGCGGTGAACCCCATCGCATTGAGGTGCTGGGCGACCTCGCCGGGACCGCGTGAGGCGTTGTTGGTGACGTACAGGATGCGGGCACGAACGGTCGCGAGCGTTTCGACTGCACCTTCGGTGGGCTCATGCCCGCGGAAGACCGTGCCGTCGAGGTCTAGCAGGAGGCAATCGTGTTCCTGCGCAAGGGTGGTCATGTCAGGCCAACTCGGTGATTCGCTCTTCGGCGTCGGTCAGGCCGTCAACGTCAGCAGCCGCAGCGTTGATGAACCACTGCAGCGCCTCCTCTTTGCGGTCGAGCGCCAAAAGTGTTTCGGCATATGCGTAGGACAGTCGCACCGCCGTCTGGCCGGTGCGTGCCCGATCGAGTGGCGGCGTAGACAGAATCACCAATGCCTGCTCATGCTGACCGAGGTCGGAGCGGGCCCCCGCAACCACGATCCGCAGCTCGTCGGCGTCGTCTCCGGTGAGCTCGGCCGCTTCGTGGCTGCGGGCCAGCTCGATGGCGCGCTCCGGTCGGCCGACCCCGCGTTCGCAGTCGGCGATCAGAGGAAGCAGCGGTGATTTGCTTCCCATCCGACGAGCAGCGCGCAGTTCGGCGAGCGCCTGGGCCCAGTCGCCGCAGTGGTAGGCCGCGATCCCGACGGCCTCACGGATGGCGGCAATGCGGCTCGAGCGGGCGCGTGCTGCGCGGGCATGAGCGAGTGCCGTCTCGGGATCCTCGTCGAGGAGCAGGCCGGCGGCCACGAGGTGCCGCGCCACCAGATCGGCGGTGTGCTTGTCCAAAGTCAAGAGCTCGCCACGGATTTCGGGCGCGAGTTGCTTGGCCTGGATATCTTCCGGTATGTGCGGGCCAGCGCGGACGAGGAGCGTCGTCCTCCGTCCTCGGCTGCACCCGACGCGCGCGGTTGGGCCCCGACGACGCGGGGCGCCGAACGCCGCGGTCGCCGGTCGCCGTCGCCGCGTCTGTCCTCAGTCACGTCCACATTTTTACCCGATCGCCTCGACAATTGAGAATTCGAACAATGTTGGGGCGCAAATAGAATCACCCCCCACGCAATTGTGGGGGGTGATCCTAATTTGTGTTCGGCGGTGTCCTACTTTTCCACCCGGGTTGGGCAGTATCATTGGCGCTGGCAGGCTTAGCTTCCGGGTTCGGGATGGGTCCGGGCGTTTCCCTGCCGCTATTGACCGCCGTAACTTTATTCACTTTTTCAAGGTGCCCACGGTGTGTTTTGGGTGGTGTTATTTGGTGGTGGGGCGCGGTGGTTATGATGCGCGTGGAGGTGTGGTTGCGAGTGTGTGTAAGTTTTCGGCCGGTTAGTGCCAGTTCCCTGCGGCTATTACTAGTCTTGTAGGTCTGGTCTATCGATCCCGTGGTCTGCGGGGGGCCTTATCCCACTAAAAGGGTGAGAAGCCTGGTCTTGGAGGGGGTTTCCCGCTTAGATGCTTTCAGCGGTTATCCTGTCCGAACGTGGCTATCCAGCGGTGCCCCTGGTGGGACAACTGGTGGACCAGAGGTTCGTCCGTCCCGGTCCTCTCGTACTAGGGACAGGTTTCCTCAAGCTTCTGACGCGCGCGGCGGATAGAGACCGAACTGTCTCACGACGTTCTAAACCCAGCTCGCGTGCCGCTTTAATGGGCGAACAGCCCAACCCTTGGGACCTGCTCCAGCCCCAGGATGCGACGAGCCGACATCGAGGTGCCAAACCATCCCGTCGATATGGACTCTTGGGGAAGATCAGCCTGTTATCCCCGGGGTACCTTTTATCCGTTGAGCGACACCCCTTCCACTCGGGGGTGCCGGATCACTAGTCCCGACTTTCGTCCCTGCTTGACGTGTAGGTCTCGCAGTCAAGCTCCCTTGTGCACTTACACTCAACACCTGATTGCCGTCCAGGTTGAGGGAACCTTTGGGCGCCTCCGTTACATTTTAGGAGGCAACCGCCCCAGTTAAACTACCCGCCAGGCACTGTCCCTGAACCGGATAGACGGTTCGAGGTTAGAGGCCCAATACGATCAGAGTGGTATTTCAACAGCGACTCCACCCACACTGGCGTGTGAGTTTCATAGTCTCCCACCTATCCTACACAAACCGTATCGAGCACCAATACCAAGTTGTAGTGAAGGTCCCGGGGTCTTTTCGTCCTGCCGCGCGTAACGAGCATCTTTACTCGTAATGCAATTTCGCCGAGTCTATGGTTGAGACAGCTGAGAAGTCGTTACGCCATTCGTGCAGGTCGGAACTTACCCGACAAGGAATTTCGCTACCTTAGGATGGTTATAGTTACCACCGCCGTTTACTGGGGCTTAAATTCTCCGCTTCACCCCCGAAAGGGTTGACGGGTCCTCTTAACCTTCCAGCACCGGGCAGGCGTCAGTCCGTATACCTCGTCTTGCGACTTCGCACGGACCTGTGTTTTTAGTAAACAGTCGCTTCTCACTGTTTTGTGCCACCCCATCCCGCTGCCGGCCGCGAAGGGTATGACGGTGTTCGGGTCCCCCTTCTCCCGAAGTTACGGGGGCATTTTGCCGAGTTCCTTAACCATAGTTCACTCGTACGCCTCGGTATTCTCTACCTGACCACCTGTGTTGGTTTGGGGTACGGGCCGTGTACTGACTCGCTAGAGGCTTTTCTCGACAGCATAGGATCACCGAATTCGCCTCACTCGGCTATGCATCACCTCTCAGACATGTGAACGACGGATTTGCCTATCATTCGTCCTACAGGTTTGCCCCAGTATTACCACTGACTGGTACGGCTACCTTCCTGCGTCACCCCATCGCTTGACTACTACCCACCGAAGGTCCCACGCAGCCCTCAGAACCCTCACACCCGAAGGTGATCGGTGATCGAAGTTTTGGGTGGTTAGCAGAACGGGATTCATCAGGGACGCTCATACACGGGTACGGGAATATCAACCCGTTGTCCATCGACTACGCCTGTCGGCCTCGCCTTAGGTCCCGACTCACCCTGGGCGGACTGGCCTGGCCCAGGAACCCTTGGTCTTCCGGCGGGCAAGGTTCTCACTTGCCTTATCGCTACTCATGCCTGCATTCTCACTCCCACACCCTCCACCACTAGATCACTCTGCGGCTTCACCGGATGCAGGACGCTCCCCTACCCAATCGAACAAAAGGTTCGATGCCGCGGCTTCGGCGGTGTGCTTGAGCCCCGCTACATTATCGGCGCACAATCACTTGACCAGTGAGCTATTACGCACTCTTTCAAGGGTGGCTGCTTCTAAGCCAACCTCCTGGTTGTCTTCGCGACTGCACATCCTTTTCCACTTAGCACACGCTTAGGGGCCTTAGCCGGCGATCTGGGCTGTTTCCCTCTCGACGCACGGAGCTTATCCCCCGCCGTCTCACTGCCACGCTTTGACTTGTCGGCATTCGGAGTTTGGCTGACGTCAGTAACCTAGTAGGGCCCATCGGCCATCCAGTAGCTCTACCTCCAACAAGAAACACGCAACGCTGCACCTAAATGCATTTCGGGGAGAACCAGCTATCACGGAGTTTGATTGGCCTTTCACCCCTACCCACAACTCATCCCCTCAGTCTTCAACCTAAGTGGGTTCGGGCCTCCACAACATCTTACTGCTGCTTCACCCTGGCCATGGGTAGATCACTCCGCTTCGGGTCCAGAACACACCACTACACCAACCCCTACGGATTGGATACGCCCTATTCAGACTCGCTTTCGCTGCGGCTACCCCACCCGGGTTAACCTCGCGACATGTCCCTGACTCGCAGGCTCATTCTTCAAAAGGCACGCCATCACCCCACGCAAAAGCGAGGGCTCTGACGGATTGTAGGCACACGGTTTCAGGTACTCTTTCACTCCCCTCCCGGGGTACTTTTCACCATTCCCTCACGGTACTAATCCGCTATCGGTCACTGGGAAGTATTCAGGCTTACCGGGTGGTCCCGGCAGATTCACAGCAGATTCCACGGGCCCGCTGCTACTCGGGGAAAACATTCCACGAAAGCCGTTGAGTTTTCGTCTACGGGGCTCTCACCCTCTACGGACAGACCATCCCAGGCCACTTCAACTAACCCAACGGTTTATCACTTTCGCCCTCCTCGGCGGAGGAGAGAAGAAACGCCCCACAACACCGCACACACAACCCCCGCCGGGTATCACATGCACACGGTTTAGCCATCCTCCGCTTTCGCTCGCCACTACTCACGGAATCACACTTGTTTTCTCTTCCTACGGGTACTGAGATGTTTCACTTCCCCGCGTTCCCTCCCGCACCCTATGTATTCAGATCGGGTGACACGACATCACTCGTGCCGGGTTTCCCCATTCGGACATCCTCGGATCCACGCTCGGTTGACAGCTCCCCGAGGCTTATCGCAGCCTCCTACGTCCTTCATCGGCTCCCAGTGCCAAGGCATCCACCATGCGCCCTAAAACACTTACACACAAAACATAAAAATTCTCGGAAGAATCAGAAATTGCACATCAACGAACACACCAACACCACCCCCACAAAGGGAGGCCTGCGCTGCTGCGTTCAGATGCTCGCAACCACTATCCACAAATCAAACACCACACCCCACCACCAAAGCAGGGCAACAACACACCAACCCCCGATACCAACCGGGGCGCCACCCCCACCAGGGAAGGCAACACACCTCCGGTTTCCCACACTCGGGACAAAGAGATAGCGGGCTTGTTGTCTCAAAGCCCAATAGTGTGTCTGGCAATCCCATCACCGCAAACCCGAACAGAAATCCGGACCCGTTACGGCTCAATGTTTGTCGTGCACCAGAACCGAACACCCACTACAGGCGCCGGCACATCTGAATCCCAACCGCGAACCCCTCACACATGCGGGCACGGCCGGGAATCTAAATGGTGCTCCTTAGAAAGGAGGTGATCCAGCCGCACCTTCCGGTACGGCTACCTTGTTACGACTTCGTCCCAATCGCCGATCCCACCTTCGACGGCTCCCTCCACAAGGGGTTAGGCCACCGGCTTCGGGTGTTACCGACTTTCATGACGTGACGGGCGGTGTGTACAAGGCCCGGGAACGTATTCACCGCAGCGTTGCTGATCTGCGATTACTAGCGACTCCGACTTCACGGGGTCGAGTTGCAGACCCCGATCCGAACTGAGACCGGCTTTGAAAGGATTCGCTCCACCTCACGGCATCGCAGCCCTTTGTACCGGCCATTGTAGCATGTGTGAAGCCCTGGACATAAGGGGCATGATGACTTGACGTCATCCCCACCTTCCTCCGAGTTGACCCCGGCAGTCTCTCACGAGTCCCCACCATGACGTGCTGGCAACATGAGACAAGGGTTGCGCTCGTTGCGGGACTTAACCCAACATCTCACGACACGAGCTGACGACAGCCATGCACCACCTGCACACAGGCCACAAGGGAAACCGACATCTCTGCCGGCGTCCTGTGCATGTCAAACCCAGGTAAGGTTCTTCGCGTTGCATCGAATTAATCCACATGCTCCGCCGCTTGTGCGGGCCCCCGTCAATTTCTTTGAGTTTTAGCCTTGCGGCCGTACTCCCCAGGCGGGGTACTTAATGCGTTAGCTACGGCACGGATCCCAAGGAAGGAAACCCACACCTAGTACCCACCGTTTACGGCGTGGACTACCAGGGTATCTAATCCTGTTCGCTCCCCACGCTTTCGCTCCTCAGCGTCAGTTACTGCCCAGAGACCCGCCTTCGCCACCGGTGTTCCTCCTGATATCTGCGCATTCCACCGCTACACCAGGAATTCCAGTCTCCCCTGCAGTACTCCAGTCTGCCCGTATCGCCCGCACGCCCACAATTGAGTTGTGAGTTTTCACGAACAACGCGACAAACCACCTACGAGCTCTTTACGCCCAGTAATTCCGGACAACGCTCGCACCCTACGTATTACCGCGGCTGCTGGCACGTAGTTGGCCGGTGCTTCTTCTGTACCTACCGTCACTTGCGCTTCGTCTGTACTGAAAGAGGTTTACAACCCGAAGGCCGTCATCCCCCACGCGGCGTCGCTGCATCAGGCTTGCGCCCATTGTGCAATATTCCCCACTGCTGCCTCCCGTAGGAGTCTGGGCCGTATCTCAGTCCCAGTGTGGCCGGACACCCTCTCAGGCCGGCTACCCGTCGTCGCCTTGGTAGGCCATCACCCCACCAACAAGCTGATAGGCCGCGGGCCCATCCCACACCGCAAAAGCTTTCCACCACAGCCCATGCAGGCCGTAGTCCTATCCGGTATTAGACCCAGTTTCCCAGGCTTATCCCAAAGTGCAGGGCAGATCACCCACGTGTTACTCACCCGTTCGCCACTCGAGTACCCCCGAAAGGGCCTTTCCGTTCGACTTGCATGTGTTAAGCACGCCGCCAGCGTTCGTCCTGAGCCAGAATCAAACTCTCCAAACAAAAACCCCCAGACCAAACTGGGCAGAATTCGAATTCAGAAAAATCCGATCACAAACCAAGACACCAAAAAACTGGCATCAAAAAACATCCACCCCTAAACGGGAAAAAGAGGTGAACAAAAACAACAACAAACAAAAACCACCAAACACACTATTGAGTTCTCAAACAACACACCCGCTCGGCCGCGCAACCAACCCGCGGCAATAAGCCGCGGGCTCGTAGTGCGGACAATCAGGAACCCACCGAAGTGGGGCTTCCCTCTGGGAGCCGCCGCGCTCGTCGGGCCAGGCCCGTGTCGCAGCGACTCCGATAAGTTACGTGAGGGATAACTGGGAGTCAAATGGGCTGATAGTGCGTGTCTTTCGGCTCGTCACCTCCGTGCGCACAGTCGTGCGTCGACTCCTTCGGGCTAGTCAACACGTTCGATGCCCGCGATATTCCGCTTGCCGCGCCGCAACACCAACCACCGGCCGTGCAAGAAGTCCGACGGCTGCGGCGCCCACTCCTCACTCTCGACTCGGACGTTGTTGACATAGGCTCCGCCCTCGCCAACCGTGCGGCGAGCGTCACCCTTGCTCTTCGACAGCCCGCTAGCCACCAATAGGTCGGTGATCGAGTCGGGGCCGCCGGGCTTCAGCTCTGCCACCGATGCCTCCCGGAGCGCGGCAGCCAGGGTCGGTTCGTCGAGCTCAGACAGCTCGCCCCGCCCGAACAAGGCCCCGCTCGCGTGCTCGACCGAATTCGTCGCCGCCTCACCATGCACGAGATTCGTCAACTCGCGGGCCAATCGGCGCTGCGCTGCCCGCTCGTGGGCACGCTCCGCTGTCGCCACCTCCAGTTCCGCAATGTCCTCGGGGGTCAAGAACGTGAACCACCGCAAGTAGCGGATGACATCGGCGTCCGCGGTATTGACGAAGTACTGGTACCAGGCATACGGCGTCGTCATCTCGGGATCGAGCCACAGGCTGCCCCCGCCTGTCGACTTGCCGAACTTCTGCCCCTCCGAATCGGTCACCAGTGGGGTGGTCAGTGCGTGCACGCTGGCGCCGGCCTTCTGGCGGACCAGCCGAACACCGGCGATGATGTTGCCCCACTGATCGGAGCCGCCGACCTGCAGCGTGCACCCATACCGTTGATTCAGCTCGACGTAGTCGTTGGCTTGTAACAGCATGTAGCTGAACTCCGTGTAGGAGATGCCCTCACCCTCGAGCCGGCGCCGGACCGTGTCGCGGTCGAGCATCACGTTGACCGAGAAGTGTTTGCCGACGTCGCGCAGAAACTCGATCGTCGGCATCTGGCCAGTCCAAGTGAGGTTGTTCTCCACAACCGCGCCGGTCGCCGACGCATCGAAGTCGACGAATCGCTCGAGCTGCCCGCGGATGCGTTCGGCCCAATCCGCGACGGTGTCGGCGTTGTTCAGCGTCCGTTCGCCGGTGTCGCGCGGATCGCCGATCATGCCCGTGGCTCCCCCGGCCAGCACGATCGGCCGGTGGCCTGCTCGTTGAAACCGTCGCAGCGTCAGCAGTGGGATGAGGTGGCCGGCGTGCAGGCTTGGCGCGGTGGGGTCAAATCCCGAATAGACGGTGATGGGCCCGGTGGCCAGTTCTGCGGCCAGCGCGTCCCGGTCGGTGGACTGCGCGATCAGCCCCCGCCACTCCAACTCGTCGAGGATGGACGTACCCATGACATCGATCTTCCCGTACTAATCGCTGTCGCCGGGAGCCGGTGCCCGAGGAGAGCGCCGGTACAGCGAGACCTCCGGGCGGCCCGCCAGCCACATCCGCCATGGCCGGTCGGCCGCCTTGCTGACGCCGACGCGCGGACCCGTGACGCCGTCATGAGTCTCCCCGAGTTCCACACGGACTGCGCTCTTCGGGGCGAACAGATCAATCCCGTTGTCCTCCATGGTGATTCCCAGCGCCGAGCACAAATTTCCGGGACCCCGGGCCAGCGCTGCCGGGCGGGCCGAATCGCCGCGGCGCCCGCTGGCCAGGTCCAGTCCGGACTCCACCGCCGCTGCCCGCAGCAGCACTGCCCCCGCCACGCCCTCGGTCGCGCACACGACGTTCGCGCACACGTGTATGCCGTGACTTCGGTAGGTGTAGAGCCGACCGGCCGGCCCGAACATCACTCGGTTCCGAAGCCCGGGACCGCGATACGAATGCGATGCGGCGTCGGGCCAGGGTCCGCCCTCGGGCCCGCCGTAGGCCTCGACCTCCACGACCATCGCGCTGACACCACGACCGATCAGCGCCGCCCCCAGCAGGCGCCGTGCCGCGGCCAGCGGGTCGACGGAGAGGGCGTGCACGGCCGACGTCAACGCCCGAACGGCCCGGCCAGCGCCTTGGCGACCACGGCGTAGGCGACGTCTTCTTCCGGGTGTACGCCCGGGAAGAAGTAGAAACCGTGCGGCATCCCGTCGGGGAAGTAGTCGACTGTCTCGCCGCCTGCTTCCCTGATGCACTGGGCGAACGCCTTCGCCGAATCGACGATCGGATCATGCGTGCCTGCAACCACAACCGCGAGGGGATAGCCGGCCAGATCGCCTTCGATGGGACTGACCCACGGGTGATGCCACGGCGTCGAGCCGACATACGCGCCGCGGATGAAGCCCGCGAACGCCATGTCGTACACGATGCCTCGCGGCGCCAATTCCAGATAGGACGGCCAACGCTCGAACTGAAAGTCGGCGAACGCTCCGAGCATGACGACCGCGTCCGGTACACGTACACCCTCCTCGCGTGCCCGAAGCGGTAGGGCTGCAGCGAAATTCGACCCCGCCGAATCGCCTGCGACCGCAACGCGAGAGGTGTCCGCGTCGATCTCGGCGCCGAGCTCGACGACCCAGCGATAGACGTCGAAGGCGTCGTCGAACGGAATCGGGAATGCGAACTCAGGCGCCGACCGGTAGTTGGCGGAGACGACGAGTGCGCTGTTGGTGAACGCCAACTTCCGTGCCAGGAAGTCGCAGTCCTCCGACGAACCGACGGTGAACCCTCCGCCGTGGTAGTAGACGATCGCGGGCAGCGGACCCGCCGATGCGGCGGTGGGTCGATACAGCTGACAACGCGCCACGCCGTCGCGCACCGGAAGGTAAACCTGGTCCACGCTCACTTCGGGTACGGCCTGCGCGCCGCTCGGCGGCACCAACGCCGGATCGGGTTGATGACCGTCGCCGACGTAGCCCGCGCGCACAGGCGCGATCATGAGGTCACGCAGCGCGACCGGCTGCCGGTTGTTGGCGATGACCCGGTACATGGGCATGGCCGGATCATCGGGATCGATATAGCTCAGTCCGTCGATACTCACCGGGGCGGTGACGTCGACCTGGCCATCGGGAATTGTGCGCAGCGCTTCACGGACCATCGCCCGCATCCTACGGATGCGCTTGACAGCTCATCGCGCCCGGAGCAGTATTCATCCTATGATGAGTTCATCAAATGATGAATTACTTCGAATGGGTGCCGACATCGCCATCGACGTGCAGAATCTGCGGGTCATCCGTGGCAAGCGCGTCGCGATCGACGATGTGTCGGTACAGATTGCTCGCGGCACCATCACCGGCCTGCTGGGGCCGTCGGGATGCGGAAAGACAACCCTCATGCGCAGCATCGTCGGCACCCAGATCATCGCCGGGGGCACCGTGACGGTGCTGGGTCGTCCGGCGGGGTCGGCAGAATTGCGGCACCGGGTCGGCTACGTGACGCAGGATCCGACGATCTACGGCGATCTCCGAGTCATCGACAATGTTCGCTATTTCGCGGCGCTGTACGGTGTCGATACCAAGGCCGCCGACGAGGCCGTCGAGGCCGTCGGGCTCGATGACCATCGAAGTGCATTGTGCGGCAACCTGTCCGGTGGTCAGCGAACGCGCGCATCACTGGCATGCGCGCTGGTGTCACGCCCGGATCTGTTGGTGCTCGACGAACCGACGGTCGGCCTTGACCCGGTGCTTCGGGTGGACCTGTGGGAGCAGTTCGACCACCTCGCCAGACGCGGAACGACTCTGCTGGTGTCAAGTCACGTCATGGATGAGGCCGACCACTGCGGGGATCTGCTGCTGATGCGCGACGGGCACGTGCTCGCCCACACCACGCCGTCGAAGCTACGAGAGGACACGGGATGTCAGTCACTGGAGGAAGCGTTTCTGTCCGTCATTCGGCACAGCACCGCAGCCGCAGCCGGCTGAGCCCGCAGGCGTACCTGGCCACCACCGGCCGGATCCTGCGTCAGCTCGCCGCCGACCACCGCAGCGTCGCGATGATCCTCGTCGTACCGAGCGTCATCATCACGCTGATGTACTTCATGTTCCAGAACGCGCCACACCGGCCGGGAACACCCTCGCCGTTCAACAACGCGTGCCTCATCATGCTCGGACTCTTCCCGCTGATCGTGATGTTCCTCATCACGTCGATCACCATGCAGCGCGAGCGCGTGTCGGGCACATTGGAACGGATACTCACCACTCCCCTACGCCGTCTCGACCTGCTCTCCGCCTACGGCACCGCGTTCTCGATCGCGGCGGCCGCGCAGGCGACCATGGCTTGCGTCGTGGCGTTCTGGTTCCTCGGCTTCGACACCAAAGGAAGTCCAATCCTGGTCTTCACCATCGCCATCATCAACGCGGTGCTCGGCGTCGGGCTGGGACTGCTGTGTAGTGCCTTCGCCCGCACGGAGTTTCAAGCGGTGCAATTCATGCCGGTCGTCATCGTGCCCCAGCTTCTGCTGTGCGGCATCATCGTTCCGCGCGACGTACTGCCCGATTGGCTGCAGTGGATCAGCAACGTACTTCCGGCCAGCTATGCGCTCGAGGCGCTGCAGCAGGTCGGCGCCTACGCTGAGCCGACGTTCATCGCGGTGCGCGACATCACCGTCGTCGTCGGCTTCGCGGTATTGGCCCTGTGCCTGGCGGCCGCGACGCTACGACGAAGGACACCGTGACCGGCTTGACCGCAAACACCGAACGCAAGCGCCCGGGCCGGCCGCCCGGGACATCGGATACCCGCGAGCGGATCCTCGTCAGCGCGCGAGAGTTATTCGCCCGCAATGGAATCGACAAGACATCGATCCGGGCGATCGCAGCAGATGCGGGAGTGGATCCCGCGCTGGTGCACCACTACTTCGGGACGAAGACCCAGCTGTTCGCTGCGGCGATTCACATTCCGATCGACCCTATGCAGGTGATCGGACCGCTGCAGCAGGTGCCGATTGAGGAGATCGGACATGTGCTGCCCTCACTTCTGTTGCCGCTGTGGGACTCCGAGCTGGGCAAGGGCTTCATCGCGACCCTGCGATCGATACTCGCCGGTGGCGACACCTCGCTGATCCGCACCTTCCTGCAGGAGATCATCGCCAAGGAAGTCGGCACCCGCGTGGACAACCCGCCCGGCAGTGGACCAATCCGGGTTCAGTTCGTGGCATCGCAATTGGTCGGCGTGGTGATGGCCCGCTACATCCTGGAACTCGACCCGTTCAAGTCGCTGCCGGTCGAGCAGATCGTGGAAACCATCGCGCCCAACATCCAGCGCTACCTGACCGGCGATCTACCCGGATTCCCCTGAGGCCCGCTCGAGCATCCGCTGATGCTCGGCGTCATCGGTGACTGTGACGGCCTCGTCGACCAACAGGACCGGGATGCCGTCCTCGATCGGATAGGCGCGCCGCAGCCGCGGGTTGTACAGACATTCTTCGTCGATCAGCAGCAGCGGTCCGCGGTCCTCCGGACACACGATGATGCTCAGCAGCTTGTCGTCGAGCACGCGGCGACTAGCCGATCGGCATGACGATGCCGCCGCCACCCGGGCCGGTGATCCCCACGCCGGGGGCGGCCGGCCCCGGCGTCGGACCGGGAGTCGGACCGACGGGGCCGGCGACTGGCGCCGGAGCCTGCACAGCGTTGTTCTGCTGCGCCTGTAGCTTCCGCTGATAGGACAGCGTCGCCTTCAAGGCTTCGATCAGCGGCTCCTGGTTGGGTCGCTTGTCCAACGCCTCCTGGATGGCCAGCTTGTTAGCATTCGACGGCTTGAAGCCCTGCGAGCGCAGCCGCAAGATGTCGTGGATCATGTTCGAGATCTGGCCGCCGCCGGCACCGGTGTCGTACTCCGCGTCGATGATCTGAAGGGCCTGATCGGCCGTCATCGTCGGCGTCGCCGGGGCTTGGTCGGCGTTCTTGTGGCACTCTTCCCCGGTGCACGGGGTGGGCGGCCCCTCGGCCGCCGGTGTCGGCGCCTCGGTTGTCGGATCGGCCGGGTCGGCGAATGCCGTCGAGACGCTCAAACCGATCAGAAGGCTCGCGGCCAGTGTGCCGACGGCCGCGCCACCGCTGACGGCGCGATGCCAGCCGTAGCTGTTCTTACTGGTCTGCGGTGTCATCCATCCTCCAGCGCGGTGGCTCAGTCTCTTCAGTCGTCCCCGACCAACCGACCCGACGACGACCTGCCGCCAGCGGGGAGCCTAACAGCGCGGTGACCGTGCGGCACGGTCACCCGAACTACCCACCAGCGATCTCGGCGCGCACCGCGACGGTCAACCGCTTGTACCGATTCTCATCGGGATCCAGGTACCAGGCGTTACGGGACGGTTTGGGAACGCCCGCGGCGCGAAGCGGGCTGATCAGCGGTCGGTAGGAGGCGCTGAGTGCCATCTCCGGCACCACGTGCACGATGTCGGGAGGGTTGCCGACCGGCAGATCGGCCAGGGCCTCGGACAGATCGGCCGTCGGGATGCTGCCGCCGGGGGACAACGCGAGCGCGGTGACCGCGAGTTGATGTCCGTCGGCGACCTCGACCCCGTAGGTCGCCGCCAGGTCGACCGCGACCAGGCGCGAGACGCAGTCGTTCACGGGTGACGCGTAGACGACGCCGTGCGGTGTGTGGATTACGGTGCTTCGGTTGTCGACGAGCCAGTAATCACCGTCCTCGTCGCGACGGAACAGGTACTCGGTGGACACCCAGGCGTCCGCCGGTGCGAACACGCCTCGCTTGACAGATGCCGTCGGGTCGACCGGACCGCGGGGATGGGCGAGCAGCACACCCACCTCATTGGCCTCGGCTCTGCGCACGAATCCGCGTTCATCTTCCAGAATCAGGTCGTCCTCGACGTCATACGCCGCCAGCGCGATCTCGCCGCCGCCGGGCAACGGCCTGCCCTTGCTGCCCACTTTGGCGCCCGAGACGTTGGCCAGTACCGCCTGCCCGTCGGTGGTGGTGAAGAACTCGACGACGCGGGCGGGAGCGAACACTTCGACGACGCGCTTCCACAGCCCGGTCGGCATGCCGGAGCCGATGAACAGCCGCACCGGGTGACTTCCGGTCAGCGAGAACGACGGGTCGTCGATGACATCCCGCAACATCGCCCACGTGTACGACACGACCGTCACCCCGTATTGGCGGATCTCCTGAACGAACCGGTCAGGCCGCGGTCCACGCGACAGCGCGATGCGGGATCCGCCGACGACGGCGCCGCCGAGCGCGACCAGCAACCCGGATTGATGGTGCAGCGGCGTGAGGCAGTACACGGTGTCGCCGCGGCCGAGATTGGCGGCCGACGCCGTGCCGAACGCCGACAGTGCCCAGCGGTAGTTGGTGATCTGGCGGGCGACCAATTCGCCGCCGATCGAGCTGAAGCCGATAAACGCCAGGTCGCGGGCCAGCCCGGGGTTTGACCGGTACCAACCGGGCAGCTCGACGGTGTCCGGGTCGATCTGTTCCATGTCGATGACGTCGGCGTCCTCGGGCACGTGCAGGTCGCGCGATTCCCCACCGCCGAGCACCAGCACCCGGGTGTTGAGCTTGCGGGCGGCCTCGAGATTGCTCGGATCGGCGATGATCTCCGAAACCGCACCGAGCCGGGCGGCGGCGTGCGGGTCGGCATCCGGAGGCATCAACACCGCGACTGCACCGAGGCGCGATAGCGCGGCGATCGCCACGAGCGCGCTCGGCCGGGTCTCCATCAGCACGCCGACGTGCGCGCCCTGCCTCACGCCGACCTCGATGAGGCCGCGCACCACGTTGTTGATACGGCGGTCCACCGCCTCGTACGTATGGACACGGCCGTCGAACAACAGCGCTTCCCCGCCGGGCAGGTCGCGCGCCTGCTCGGACATGAGGCGGCCCAGCGAGATTCGGGTGTGGTCGTTGATCTGGCCCAGTCGGGCGAGCCTTGGCAGCGTGCGATAAGTCTCAACGGCCAGCGTGCGAGCCGACTTGTTGGCTGCGACGATCGCGTCGGCGGCAGTACGCGCCAGGCTGAAGACCATCTCGGTGGCGGCAGCGGTGCCGTGCGCCACCCGCGAGCTCAACGAGACGCCGCTTTCGCTGGTTTCCTCGGGCTGCAGCGCCATCGGCGAGACGCCGTCGGGCAGGTCGCCTGCACCGTCGATCCACTTCACCCACTGCGCGACGGTCGGCCATGTCTGGGTGGCCGCCTTGGAACCGACGACCAAGCCGAAATGACCTGCGCGGATCATGAATTCGTAGACGTCGGCCTTCGGCGCGGCACGCTTGATCCCGCGCACCGAAGCCGGCTGGCCGATGTCGTCGACCTCACCGACGACGGCAAGCACGGGGCAGTCGATGTCCGAGAGCGTGACGAGGTCGCCGCGGATCGAGAAGCCGCCGCTCATCATCCGGTTGTGGGCGATGAACTGCTTGAGCAGTTCGGCGATCGCCGGGCCCGACCATGCGATCCAGCCCTCCGACTGGAGGAAGCGGCGCTGCTGCTCGCGGGGCAGCAACGCTTCGCGGTCGTGCAGCTGGCGCAGGAAGTCGATCCGCGACTGGGCGGTCTTGATGGGGTCGAGCATCTGGAAGCCGGTGCGCGCCAGCCAGCCGGGGATGTCGATGCGACTGAACACGTGGTCGGCCATGAACTCTGCGGCCGCGGGCGCGATGCTGGCAGGCATGTTCATCGGCAGGCCGGCAAGCGTGTCGACCGGTGAGCCGAAGGCGACGATGCTCGCCAGGTCTTTGGACCGGCGGTAGGCGGCGGTCTGGTAGGCGAACATTCCGCCCTGCGAGTAGCCGGCCAGGTGCACGTCGCGGCCGGTGACCTCCTTGACGGTGTCGATGGCCTCGCTCAGCGCGACGACGTGGTCGGCGAGGTTGCGTTCCATGCCGCCCTCGACCTGGTCGGGCGACCCGAAGTCGATGACCCACGGGTCGATGCCCGCCTTCTTCAGAATGCCGACGGCGCCTTCGTCTCGGGTGACGTCCCACATGTCCGCCGCCATCATCATGGGATGCACCATCAGCACCGGCGGCCCTGGCGTCTTGGCTTCGGGTCGGGTGTCGGGCGGGAAGTACCGCCGCAGGCGGTACATCGGCACGCTCTGGATGATCTGGAACGGTGAGGGCACCGCGCCGGTCTCGAGGCCGCCGTAACGCAGCACCTCGAGACCGTTCTGCGCAGTGGCCATCAGCCGCCCCACTGGCCGGGTCAACGCCGACAGGTCCACCACCGCATGCTCCCCTTTTAGCTACTCGTGCGCGGCCCAATCCCCGATTTGCCGTCGCCATCATGGCATAGCGGCCACCTATGATCGTCGGCTGATGGCGAACCTCATCAACATCGAACGTGTCACGGTCGGCTACGGCACCCGCACGCTGCTCGATGCGGTCAGCCTGGGCCTCGACGAGGGCGACGCGATCGGCGTCGTCGGGCGCAACGGTGACGGAAAGACGACGTTGCTGCAGGTGCTGACCGAATCGCGGGCGCCCGATTCGGGGCGCGTGACCCACACGTCGGGGCTGTCCGTGGGCTATCTGCGGCAGAGCGACGACTTCATCGGTGCGTCGGTCCGCGACGTCATCGTGGGCGGGCGGCCCGACCACGTCTGGGCGGCCGAGCCCGCGACCCGCGATGTCGTCTCGCACCTACTGTCGGGTGTCGATCTCGACAGCCGGGTCGAAACGTTGTCGGGCGGTGAACGACGGCGGGTTGCGCTGGCTGCGGAGTTGATCGCCGGACACGACGTACTCGTGCTCGACGAGCCGACGAACCATCTCGACGTCGAGGTGATCGGCTGGCTTGCCGACCATCTGAACGTGCGGGGTGCCAAGGCGCTGGTGGTCGTCAGCCACGATCGCTGGTTTCTGGACGCGGTCTGCACCCGGACGTGGGAGGTGCACGGGGGCAACGTCGACGGCTACGACGGCGGATACGCCGCGTACGTGTTGGCCCGCGCCGAACGGATGCGCCTGGCGGCCAGCACCGAAGCCCGGCGACAGAACCTCATGCGCAAGGAATTGGCGTGGCTGCAACGAGGACCGCCCGCAAGGACGTCGAAACCCAAGTTCCGCATCCAGGCCGCCAACGAGCTGATCGCCAACGAGCCACCGCCGCGCGATTCCCTTGTGCTGCAGCGCTTCGCGACCACCCGGTTGGGCAAGGACGTGTTCGACCTGCACCGGGTTCGGTTGGAGGTCGGTGACAACGTCATCCTCGACAAGCTGGACTGGTCGATCGGGCCCGGCGCGCGCATCGGCCTGGTAGGCGTCAACGGCACCGGCAAGACGTCGGTGCTTCGACTGCTGGCGGGCGAACTGCAGCCTGCGGCAGGCACGATCAAACGAGGCGCCACGCTGCGGATCGGTTACCTCAGCCAGGCCCTGGCGGAGCTCGACGGTGCCGCTCGGGTGATCGACGCGGTAGAGAACCGAAGGCGGATCACCGAACTGGCTGGCGGACGCGAGATCAGCGCGGACACTCTGCTGAAGGATTTCGGCTTCATCGGTGAGAAGCTGACCGCCCGGCTGGCTGACCTGTCGGGCGGTGAACGTCGACGGCTGCAGTTTTTGCGGCTGCTGCTCGACGAACCGAACGTGCTGCTGCTCGACGAGCCGACCAACGACCTGGACATCGACACGCTGACCGTCATCGAGGACTACCTCGACGGCTGGCCCGGCACGCTGATCGTCGTCACGCACGACCGGTACTTCCTCGAGCGGGTAACCGACGTCACCTACGCCCTGACCGGAGAGGGTCGTTGCGACCTGCTGCCGGGCGGAATCGAGCAGTACCTGGCCGACCGGGCCGCCGCACCGGAGACGACCTCCCGCGCGGAAGCCAAACGGAGCGAGTCGAGCTCTGCGCGCGAGCGGCGGACCGGCAAGGAGATGGCGCGCATCGAGGGCCAGCTTGCCAAGCTCGACGACCGGATCGCGGCGCTGCACGAGACGATGGCAGAAGCCGCAGCCGACCACGTCCGGCTCGGCGAGCTGAACGCCGATCTGCAGGAATTGTTGGCCCGCAAGGATTCTCTCGAGGAAGCCTGGCTGGCCGCCACAGAAGAGTGACTAGGAAGGAATCGAAACCGTGACCGACATAACCGCATTCGCCGATCTGATGTCACGTGAGCACGGGCTGTGCGTGGTGAGCACGCTGCGTCGCGACGGCAGCATTCAGTCTTCGGTGGTCAACGCCGGCGTGCTGGCCCATCCGCTGACGGGTGAGCAGGTCGTAGGACTTGTGGCCATCGGCGGCTCCCGCAAGCTGAAGAACTGGCGCGCCGACCCGAGAACCACCGTGGTGGCGCGAGCCGGCTGGCAATGGGCAACCGTCGAAGGCGACGCGCAACTCATCGGACCCGACGATGCGCATCCCGACGTCGACGGTGAAGCATTGAGGAAGCTGTTGCGTGACGTGTTCACAGCGGCCGGTGGAACCCATGACGACTGGGACACCTACGACCGAGTGATGGCCGAGGAACGGCGGGCGGCGGTATTTATCGTGCCGCGCCGGGTTTACACCAACCCGTCGGCGGGCTAGCGGCGCAGCTATCCCCACCCCCCGGCGGCGGGGATCGACCCGTCGGCGACGGCGCCCGCCAGCTGAGCGTGGTCGCGCTCGTTCTGCTCGGCGTAGGCAAGGGCGAACGTCGCGAAGGCGTCCTGGGCTTTGTCACCGGTACCCAGATAGTCGGCGATCGCCGCGGCGTCCCCGCTTCGTGCATGCGCGCGGGCAAGAACCCAGCCGCACGCATAGGCGAAGTTCGCCAGCCGGTCGGCGATGGTCTGGCCCTTCGGGATCACCTTGCCGTCCCGGAACTGACGGACGTAGAAATCCTTCCCGTCATTTGTCGTCCAGCCCACGAACATGTCGGTGGCACTCTGAATCATTCGCTGGCCGTTGATGACCCGCTGACCGTGATGCGGGTAGCGGCTCGGCTCGAGGAATTGCTCATACACGGAGGGCCCGGCCTGCTTTATCTGGAGGAAGAACGGGTCGAGCGTGCGGCGCTCCTCCAACAGCACCAAATACACAAGCATTCCAACGCTTCCCACCCCCACCACCTGGCGGACCGCGTCGACGAGGTCGAACCGCGAGAGCAGGCTCCAGACATGGTCAGGCACCGAATCGCGGTAGGCCTCGGCGATCACGTCGGGATCCACGTCCTCGTCGCTGAGCACATGGGTGCGAAAGGGCGGATCCTCGATGATCTTCCGATGCCCATCGACAACGGTCGTCAGCTTCTTCGACGCTCCGCGGCTGGTGCGTCTACGCGCTTCCGAACCGATTTCACCGCCGATCTCGTCGGCATCCGACGGCGCCAGGTGGCCGATCAGTTCGTCGACATCGATGCGGTCGTACCAGATGTCGATCTCCGGCATCGTCGCGTACTTGGCGATGGCGTCCACATACCCACGGCAAGCCGCCCGAGCCGATTCCCTTGCCGTCTTGGCAGACAATCCGGAGTCGCGGGCCAGGACGACCACTGACGCGGCGAGACGTTTGACGTCCCACTCGAATGGGCCGGGCAGCGTCTCGTCGAAATCTCGCAGATCGAACGAGAGGTTGCGTTCGGGCGTGTTCCACAAGCCGAAGTTGAGGACGTGCGCGTCACCGCAGAGTTGCACGGTGATACCGGTGTTCGGCGTCGAGGCAAGGTCCGCGGCCATTACCGCCGCAGCGCCTCGGAAGTACGTCCACGGCGAGGCCGCCATCCGGCCATGCCGGATCGGCAGCAGGTCCGCAGCGCGGAACTCGTTCTGCGCCAGGATGGTGGTCAGCGCATCGTGGCCGCGGCCGCGGGGACTCCAGTCGGCCAGCGCGCGGCGTGGCACGGACCTGCGGGCCGAGCGGCCCTCGCCACCCCGTTCAGGACGGCGCACGCTCGCCCGCTCGGCCGTGGTGGCTGGGGTCGCGGATGCCGGCATCGCCGGATTATCGCAATGCCGCAGTGCCGGTGACGGGAGAACAGCGCATTCAGCGCCGCAGCGCCAGCCGCATGCGGTCGGCGGTGTTGCGGACCGCGCCGAGCTGCTTGGCGACTTGAATCGGGGCGGTACCGCCGCGGGCGTCACGCGAATTCACCGATCCCTCGATCGTGAGGACTTCGCGCACCTGTGGAGTCAGTTCGGGATGGATGCCGGCGAGCTCTGCGTCCTCGAGGTCCTCGAGGCCCACGCCGCGAGCCTCGGCGGCGCGCACGGCGGCCCCGGCCGCTTCGTGCGCCACGCGGAACGGCACTCCCCGCTGAACCAGCCACTCGGCGACGTCGGTGGCCAATGTGTAACCGAGCGGGGCCAATTCGGCCATTCGGTCGACGTCGAACCGCAGCGTGCCGACCAGGCCGGCCATGGCGGGTAGCAGCAGTTCGAGTTGCGCCACGGAATCGAAGACCGGTTCCTTATCCTCTTGCAGGTCGCGGTTGTAGGCCAGCGGCTGGGCCTTCAGCGTGGCGAGAAGCCCGGTGAGGTTGCCGATCAGCCTGCCGGACTTGCCGCGGGCCAGCTCGGCGATGTCGGGGTTCTTCTTCTGCGGCATGATCGAGCTGCCCGTCGACCACGAGTCGTGCAGCGTCACATAGCCGAATTCCGTCGTGCTCCAGAGGATGATGTCCTCTGCCAATCGAGACAGATCGACGCCGATCATCGCGAACACGAAGGCGGCTTCGGCGGCGAAGTCCCGCGAAGCCGTGGCGTCGACGGAGTTCTCCGCCGCCGCCGCGAAACCAAGTTCCTCGGCGATGGCGTCGGGATCGAGGTTCAGCGACGACCCGGCCAGCGCGCCGGATCCGTACGGAGAGACCGCGGCGCGCTTGTCGAAGTCGACCAAACGGTCGACATCGCGCAGCAGCGGGTGCGCATGCGCCAGCAGGTGATGCGCCAACAGCAGTGGTTGCGCCGATTGCAGATGTGTCTTGCCCGGCATGATCGCCGTCGGGTGCGCCGCGGCCTGCGTGGTCAGCGCCGACACCACCTCGAGCGCGCCATCGGCCACCCGTCTGATCGCGTCGCGCAGCCACAGCCGGAACAGGGTGGCCACCTGATCATTTCGCGACCGTCCGGCCCGCAACCGTCCGCCGAGCTCGTCACCCACGCGATCGATCAGCCCGCGCTCGAGCGCACCGTGCACGTCTTCGTCGGTCACGAGCGGGCCGAAGCTGCCGTCGGCGACGTCGGAGCCCAGGTTGTCCAGACCGACCAGCAGGCCGTCACGCTGCTCTTCGGTCAGCAGCCCGGCCCGGAACAGCACGCGCGCATGAGCTTTCGATGCCTGGATGTCGTAGGGCGCCAGCACCCAGTCGAAATGTGTCGACTTGCTCAATGCGGCAAGTGAGTCCGATGGTCCGTCGGAGAAGCGACCACCCCACAGCGACCCTTCGTTGGTGCTCACGTGCCTGCGAGGTCCCGTCGCGCCGAGATCTTCGACGACAAGCCGTGCACGTGCACGAAGCCCTTGGCGGCAGACTGGTCGAACGTGTCGCCCTCGTCGTAGGTCGCGAGGTTGAAGTCATACAGCGACTCCGCGCTGCGGCGGCCGTTGACCGCGATATGACCGCCGTGCAAAACCATTCGGATCTCCCCCGACACATGCTCCTGCGTCTTGGCGACGAACGTTTCCAGGGCGGCCTTCAGCGGCGAGTACCACAGCCCGTCGTACACCAGCTCGCCCCACTTCTGATCCGTGGTGCGCTTGAACCGCCCGAGCTCACGCTCCAGCGTTACGTGCTCGAGTTCGGTGTGCGCAGTGATGAGCACCATCGCGCCGGGTGCTTCGTAGATCTCGCGGCTCTTGATGCCGACCAGCCGGTCCTCCACGACATCGAGCCGACCGACACCTTGCTCCCCTCCTCGGCGGTTGAGCTCCTCGATCGCCTGCAGCACGCTGACCGGACGGCCGTCGATCGAAACCGGAACGCCGCGTTCGAAACCGATGATCACCTCATCAGGTGTGCTCCAGTTGACCGTCGGGTCTTCGGTGTAGTCGTAGACGTCCTTGGTCGGTGCATTCCAGAGATGTTCCAGGAAGCCGGTCTCCACCGCCCGTCCCCAGACGTTCTGGTCGATCGAGAACGGCGAACGTTTGGTGACGTTGATGGGAATCGCGTTCTCCTCGGCGAAGGCGATGGCCTTCTCGCGAGTCCACGCGTAGTCACGCACAGGGGCAAGGACTTCGAGATCCGGTGCGAGCGAGGCGAACCCGACCTCGAACCGAACCTGGTCATTGCCCTTGCCGGTGCAGCCGTGCGCGACGATGCCGCCGCCGTGCTCACGCGCCGCGGTGACCAGGTGCTTGACGATCAGCGGCCGGCTCAGCGCCGAGACCAACGGGTAGCGGTCCATGTACAGCGCGTTGGACTGAATCGCCGGAAGGCAGTACTGCTCGGCGAATTCGTCTCTGGCGTCGACGACGACGGCTTCCACCGCGCCGCAGTCGATCGCGCGCTGCCGGACGACCTCCATGTCCTCGCCGCCCTGGCCGAGGTCGATGGCCACCGCGACAACCTCGCGGCCGGTCTCCTTGCCGATCCAGCTGATCGCGACCGAGGTGTCCAGCCCGCCGGAATACGCCAGGATGACGCGTTCGGACATCTGCTATCTCTCCCCTACACTTCGTGCGTGGGCCCTCTTCGCGCAAGCGCTCATCGTTAACCCATCTCCTTTTGTTGGATGCTTTCGAGTTTTGCTGCCAGCTCTGCGCCGGTCATGGGCTCGCGTGCGACCACCAGAATGGTGTCATCACCGGCCACGGTGCCGACCACGTATGGCAGCGCAGCGCGATCCATCGCGCTGGCCAGGTAGTGCGCCGCACCGGGCGGAGTGCGCAGGACCGCGAGGTTGCCGCTGGCATCGGTCGACACCAGAAGCTCTGCGAGCAGTCGCGACATCCGTTCGGTGCCGCCGGAGACACCGCGCACCGGGCTGCCGTCCTCGGGGACCACGTACACGCCGACACCGCCGTCTGCGCCACGCAACTTGACGGCGCCCAGCTCTTCCAAGTCCCGCGACAGCGTGGCCTGGGTGACGTCGATACCTTCATCGGCGAGCATCGTCGCCAGCTCGCCCTGGCTGTGCACCGACTCCGACGACAGGATCGACACGATGCGGGCCTGCCGACCTGCCCGGGTCGTGGCGCTCGTCACGATCGCTCCAACAACCACACCAGCAGCGCCTTCTGAGCGTGCAACCGGTTCTCGGCTTCGTCCCAGACTGCGCTGTGCACTCCATCGATCACGCCATCGGTGATCTCGTCACCGCGGTGCGCTGGAAGGCAGTGCAGGACAATCACATTCGGCTGGGCCCGTTCGATGAGTGCCGTGTTGACCTGGAAGGGTCTGAATGGCCCGACCCTGTCCAGCCCGTCATTCTCTTGGCCCATCGACGTCCAGGTGTCGGTGACAAGGACATCTGCGCCGTCAGCGGCCGCCTGCGCATCGGCGGTCACGGTCACCGACGCGCCCGTGTCGGCCGCACGTTCCTCGGCAACCGCAACAAATCGCGGATCGGGCTCGAAACCGACGGGAGCCGCGACGGTGACATGAATGCCCGCGGTGACCCCGCCCAACATCAACGAGTGCGCCATGTTGTTGGCGCCGTCGCCGAGGTACGTCAGCCGCGCGCCGTTCAGAGTGCCCAGGCGCTCGTCGAGCGTCTGCAGGTCGGCCAGCACCTGGCACGGGTGAAACTCGTCGGAGAGCGCGTTGACGATCGGCACGGTTGCCCCGGAAGCCATGGTGGTCAACCGGTCCTGTCCAAACGTCCGCCACACGATCGCCTCGACGTAGCGGGACAGCACCCGACCGGTGTCCTCCAGCGTCTCGTCGCGCCCGAGTTGGGTGCTGCGCCCGTCCACGACCACCGCGTGGCCACCGAGCTGCGCGATGCCGAGCTCGAACGAGAACCGGGTGCGGGTGGAGTTCTTGTCGAAGATGACGGCGACCCCGCGCGGTCCGTCCAGCGGGCGGCGGCTGAACGGTGCCTTCTTCAATTCCGCGGCCAGCGACAGCACCTCGGCCTGCTCGTCGGGTGTGAGGTCGTCGTCCCGCAAGAAGTGGCGCGTCATGAGCCGGCCTCGTCGAGGATCTTGGGCAGCGCACCGAGGAAGTCATCGATCTGCGTCTCGGTGATCACCAGCGGCGGTGCTAACCGAATCACGTTGGGCGCCGCGGCGTTGACGAGGAAGCCTGCATCGCGGGCTGCTGCCTCGGCGGACTTGGCGGCCTCGGCGCCGAGCACGATGCCCAGCAGCAGTCCGCGGCCGCGAACATGGTCGACCAGTGGATGCCCCAATGACTCGATGCCGTGGTGCAGCGTCTTGCCCAGCACACCTGCACGGCCGATGAGGTCGTCGTCGGCGAGCACCCGAAGCACGGCGAGTGCGGCGGCCGCGCATACCGGATTGCCGCCGAACGTGCTGCCGTGCAGGCCCGGGGTAAGCAATCCGGCCGTCATCCCGGTCGCGAGGCATGCGCCGATCGGCAGACCGCCGCCGAGCCCCTTGGCCAGGGTCACGATGTCCGGCGTGATCCCGTCGTGCTGGTGGGCGAAAAACGCTCCGGTGCGGCCCATTCCGGTCTGCACCTCGTCGAGCACGAGCAGCGCGCCGTGCCTGGACGTGATCTCGCGGGCTGCCGCCAGATAGCCGGCGGGCGGAACGACGACCCCACCCTCCCCCATGATCGGTTCCAGGAACACCGCCGCCGTCGCGTCGTCGACCGCGGCGTCGAGCGCGGTCACGTCGCCGTACGGCACGTGTGTGACGTAGCCGGGCAGCGGCTCGAACGGCTCCTGCTTGGCCGGCTGGCCGGTAAGCGCGAGGGAACCCATCGTGCGGCCGTGGAAAGCGCCTTGAGCAGCAACCAGTTTCGTCCGGCCGGTGAGCCTGGTGATCTTGAAGGCCACTTCATTGGCCTCGGTGCCCGAGTTGCAGAAGAACACCCGCGCGTCATCGGCACCGAGCAGACCGACCAATGCCTCGGCGAGCGCGATGCCCGGCTCGGTGGCATAGAGGTTGGACGTATGACCCAAGGTGTTGAGCTGCCGCGTGACGGCATCGATGACGGCGGGATGACGCTGGCCGAGGATGTTGACTGCGATACCGCCCAACAGATCCAGATAGGACTTGCCGTCGACGTCGGTCACCACGGCGCCCTCACCGCTGGCCAGCGCGAGCGGCGGCGTGCCGTAGTTGTGCATCATCACGGCTTCCCAGCGCTGCGCGAGAGTCATCGAGCTCACCACCTTCGTACCGGTCCCCTCATCGGTGAACAGTTCGACCAATACGCAATGCTCGACGCGCCCGTCGATGACGTGGGCGCTCGACACCCCGCCCAGCACAGCGCGCAGGCAGGCCTCGATCTTGGGCGCCATGCCGGTCTCCAGCTGCGGCAGCAGCTCCGTCAGGGTGGCGGTATCGATCTGGCTGACCAACGACTCGCGGTCGGGCCACCGCGTGTAAAGGCCCTCGACGTCGGTGAGCATCACCAGCTTCTCGGCGCCGAGCGCCTCGGCCAGCGCCGCCGCGGCGGTATCGGCGTTGATGTTGTGCACGACGCCATCGACATCGGGCGCGATAGTCGACACCACCGGAATTCGACCTGCCTCAATCAGATCCAGCAACGAGTCGGCGTCGACATGCGCGACGTCGCCCACAAGGCCGATATCGGTGGCCACCCCGTCGACAGTGACGCTGCGGCGCACAGCGGTGAACAGATGCGCGTCCTCTCCGGTCACGCCGACGGCGTAGGGACCGTGCGCGTTGATCAGGTTGACCAGTTCACGGCCGACCTGACCGAACAACACCATCCGGGCGACGTCGAGCACCTCGGGCGTCGTCACGCGGAACCCACCCTTGAAATCGCCCTGAATCCCCAGCCGTTTGAGCATGGAGCTGATCTGCGGGCCGCCGCCGTGAACGACGACCGGATGGATGCCGCAGTTGCGCAGGAACACCATGTCGGCTGCGAAGGCGGCCTTGAGCCTGTCGTCGACCATCGCGTTGCCGCCGTACTTGACCACGACGATCTTGTCGTGCATCTGCTTGAGCCAGGGCAACGCCGCGGCAAGCACCTGTCCCTTCAGGGGCGTGGCAAGAGTCATGAGCTGTATGCCGAGTTCTCTTCGACGTAGGCGTGCGAGAGGTCGGTCGTGCGGATCGATGCGCGTTCGGTACCGACCCCGAGGTCGATGGCCACGTCGATGTCGGTGCCGGAGAGATCGACCTCGCGCGCACCGGGCGCACCGACGCCGTCGATGCACACCGCAGAACCGTTGAACGACACGGTGATCCGGTCGGGTTCCAGAGCGACGGGCGCCATGCCGACGGCGGCGAGAACCCGGCCCCAGTTCGGGTCCGACCCGAACAGAGCCGTCTTGACCAGACTGTCGCGCGCCACCACCCGGGCTGCGGTCAGCGCGTCGTCCTGCGACGCCGCACCGGTCACCGTGACGACGATGCGCTTGGTGACGCCCTCGGCGTCGGCCTGCAGTTGTGCGCACAGGTCGTCGCACACCGCCAATACCGCAGCCTCGAGATCGGCTTGGCTGGGCGCGATCTCGCTGGCGCCGGAGGCCAGCAGCAGCACCGTGTCGTTGGTCGAGCAGCTGCCGTCGACGTCTAACCGGTCGAACGTCATCGCGGTCGCCTTGCGCAGCGCCTGATCCAGCGCAGCGGCGTCGGCGACAGCGTCGGTCGTGATGACAGCGAGCATGGTCGCCAACGACGGCGCCAGCATGCCCGCCCCCTTGGCCATGCCGCCGACCGTCCACTTGTCGCTGTGGTGCAACGCCACCTGTTTCGGCACGGTGTCTGTCGTCATGATGGCGCGCGCGGCTTCTTCGCCACCGGTCAACCCGCCCGCCATTTCATGCACGATCTCGGTGACGCCTGCCAGCACCTTGTCCATCGGCAGCCGGTCGCCGATCAGGCCCGTCGAACACACGGCGACCTCGATCGGGCCGGTCTCCGAACCCCAGTCGGACAGCGCGGATGCGACGGCCTCGGCGGTGGCGTGGGTGTCCTGGAAGCCCAGCGGGCCCGTGCACGCATTGGCGCCGCCGGAGTTGAGGATGACCGCACGCAGCCGCCCCGTCGTCAGCACCTGCTGTGACCACAACACCGGTGCAGCCTTGACCTTGTTGCGTGTGAACACGCCCGCGGCGCCGTGGTCGGGACCCTCGTTGAACACCAGCGCCAAGTCCAGCGCACCGGACGCCTTGATGCCCGCGGCGATTCCGGTGGCGCGAAAGCCGGCAGGCGCGGTGACGCCCTGAGTCCGCAACAGCCTTGTCTCGGTGGAGATCCCGGTCATGGCGCCACCCCGACAATCGAAAGCCCCTCGGCCTCGGGCCAGCCCAGGGCCAGGTTCATCGACTGCACCGCGGCGCCGCCGGTGCCCTTGACGAGGTTGTCGATCGCGACGATGACCACGAGTGTCCTCGCGTCCTCATCCAGGGCCACCGCGAGTTGCGCCGCGTTGCTGCCGATCACGGCACCCGTCTTCGGCAGCTGGCCCTCCGGCAGCAGATGAACGAACGGCTCTGCGTCGTAGGCCTTTTCGTAGGCCGCCCGAATCTCGGAAACCGGGGCGGTCGTCCGCGCGGTGCAGGTGGCCAGGATGCCGCGCGACGTCGGGATCAGCACCGGCGTGAAGGACACGGTGACGTCCTTGTCGGTGACCGCCTTCAGGCCCTGCGCGATCTCGGGGGTGTGGCGGTGCTTGCCGCCGATGTTGTACGCCCGCGCCGACCCGATGACCTCGGAACCGAGCAGATCGACCTTGGCGGCGCGGCCGGCACCGGAGGTGCCGCTGACGGCCACAACCGTAACCGCGGGCTCGATGAGATCGGCGGCCACCGCGGGCCACAACCCCAGCAGCGCCGCGGTCGGATAGCAGCCGGGCACGGCGATCCGCTTGGCCTCGCGCAGTCGGTCGCGGGCGCCCGGAAGCTCGGGCAGTCCGTAAGGCCAGCTGCCCGCGTGAGTCGAGCCGTAGAACCGCTCCCACGCCGCCGGGTCGGTCAGCCGGAAGTCCGCGCCGCAGTCGACGATCACCGTGTCGGGGCCGAGCTGGTCGGCCAAGGCCGCCGAATGCCCGTGCGGAAGCCCGAGGAACACCACGTCGTGACCCGAAAGGGTGGCCACCTCAGTGCTCTCCAGTACGCGGCCGGCCAGAGGCAGCAGGTGCGGGTGATGCTCGGCCAGCGTCGCGCCGGCGCTCGCGGCGGCGGTGAGTGCACCGATCGTCAGCCGGCCGTCGGCATATGCGGGATGACCGAGCAGCAGCCGCAGAATCTCTCCGCCCGCATAACCGCTGGCACCGGCCACTGCCACGGAAGTCATCATCAGATCCTGCATGGATATGCAGCAGATTGCAAATCAATTAGTTCTGACAGTTGGTTCGCCACCGTGGTAACGCCACGGCGCGATTTCGGTGGGTTTTCCGCCATGGCGTTACTGGCGCCTGCCCTGGGTGCGTCCCGCCAGGCAGTGCGACCACCGTGCTCAGACCGTCGTCGAGTCGTTCGCCGTCGAATCCGACACCAGCAACCAAACCAACGTGGCCAGGGCGATCGCCGTGGCCTGCACCGTCACGACGAAAGCGGTGTACTCATGCCAGACTGCGGCGATACCGCAGTGCACCACGTCGGTCTTGACCTGCATCGAGAACGCCAACCCCTCGGCGAGGCACAACATGACCACGGTGAGGATCGGCGCGGCCCGCATACCGGGGTTGCGGATGCCGGCGGTGCGCCGGACATAGTTCAACTCCAGCCCGAGCGGGATCAGCAGCATCGGAATGACGTTCACCATCTGCCCGAAGAAGTCGGCGGAGACCTCATTGGCGCACGCCGCGTCGAGGTCGATCACCGGGAACCACAGCGCCGAGGCCACCTGCACGACGAAAGTGCCCACCAGCAGCGGAACGACCCAGCCGTTTCGTCCCCACGAACCGGGACCGAAGGGAGACTCGCTATCGAGCGTCGACACCAGGACGAGGCCCACCGCGCTCACGAACAACGCCGACACGGGCACGCTGGTCCACATCCAGGAGCCTTGCCCGAGGTTGTCGGACACGGTGATCACGAACACATGCAGTACGACAATGATCGCCGCACCCACCGACCACCAGCTACGCAGCAGGCCCCGCAGGAAGCCCTTCCAGCCCAATTGGCGGCCGCTCCGGCTGCGCCCCATGATGCGCCGTTTGAGGAGCGCGGTACTCGCGACGAGCAAAAGGTCCAGGCCGGCCACCAGCCATTGACCGGTGGCGACGCCCATGCCGGTGACCACGACGATGAATTCGACCAGATCGTCGGTGTAGGTGAACGCGATGACCATCGCGAACACCGCGAGGACCGCCGGCCAGTCGGCCGATGCCACTCCCCGCTCGGACGACGTGGTCAACGGCGTTGCTCGGCTCCGACGCGGTCGGCGGCGTTCTGGACGGCGGCGTCACGCGCGGCGCTCGCCTCGTCCTCGGTGAGCGTGCGGTCCGCCGCGCGGAATCGAAGCGCCAGCGCCAGCGACTTGCGCCCCTCTCCGATCTGCGGACCGGTGTACACGTCGAACAGGCGAACGTCCTCGAGCAGGTCACCGGCACCGTCGCGGACGGCTTCGACGACGCTCTGCGCGGCGACGTCCTCGCCGACGATCAGCGCGACGTCCTGGAACACCGCGGGGAACGGCGACACCGAGGGGGCGGGCAGCCTTTCGGTGACCGGGATGTCGTCCAGGTTCAGCTCGACAGCGCAGGTGCCCTTGGGCAGCCCGGATCGTTCCACAACACCGGGATGAAGTTGGCCCGCGTACCCGACGACCGTGTCGCCTACCAGCACCTCGGCGCAGCGTCCGGGATGCCAGGGCAAGCGCTGCGACGGCCGCAGGGTCAGCTCGACGCCTGCCGCCCGGCCGATGACCCGCACGGCCTCGAACGCGTCGCTGGCGTGGACCGGCCTGCCCGGGCCCCACGGGCCTGCGGGCTCCCGCAGGCCGGACATCACCACACCGACATGCTGGGGCTGACGCGGCAGCGATGCGTCGAGCGTCGCGATTTCGTCGGCTGTCGGGCGCCGGTCGGTCGGAACGCGTTCGACGGCACGGGTGTCCGACGTCGGCTCCACGACCTGGGCGATCGCATACAGCGCGGTATCCACTGCCCCGCGAGACACGTTGCGCCCCAATGCTTCCAGTAGTCCCGGCAGCAAAGTGGTGGCCAATTGCGGGCGGTCGGCCTCCAGCGGGTTGAGCACCTCGGTCGTCGACCTGAGGGGATCGCCGGCCGGTAGGCCCCACTGGTCGAACACTCCGGCCGGAAGGAAGGGAGTGGGCAGTATCTCGACGAAACCATTGAGCGCCAACGACTTTCCGATGGCCCGACGGCGCTTCTGCACCGGGGTCAGTCCACGGCCCGCCGGCGCGAGCGGCAGTACCGACGGGACGATCTCCAGGCCCTCCAGCCGCAGCACTTCTTCGACGAGATCCGCCGGCTGGCGAAGGTCCGGTCGCCAGCTGGGTGGCGTCGCGGTCAACCGGCCGCCATCGACGACGACCGCTGCGCCGATCTGGGTCAGTCGCTTCTCGGTGGTGCCGGCTGCGTATTCGACGCCTGCGGTGCGGTCGGGCAGGTCGATATCCATGGCGACCGGCGGCGGCGACCAGTCATCGCGCGGTGGGTCGCCGCGCCAATCGGTCAACACGGGTTGCACTGTGCCGTCGGCGATCTCGGCCAGCAACGTCGCGCATCGGTCGAGCGCGGCCACCGAGATCGCGGGATCGACGCAGCGCTCGTAGCGGCGGGCTGCCTCGCTATAGAGGTGCAGTCGACGCTGGGTGCGCGAAACCGCGGCCGGATCCCAAACCGCGGCCTCGAGCAACACGTCGGTGGTGCTGCCCCTGACCTCGGTGGTGCCTGCGCCCATCACACCCCCGATGGCCGCGGTGGCAACGTCGTCGACGATGAGCACGTCAGCCGGATCCAGCCTGCGCTCAATGTCGTCGAGCGTCACCACCGTCTCCCCCGGCTCGGCGAACCGCACGCGGAAGCCACCGGTGATCAGGCTGCGGTCGTGGGCGTGCATCGGGTGCCCCAACTCGAGCATCACGTAGTTGGTGACGTCGACGGCCGGCGAGATGGCCCGGATGCCGGACAGCAGCAGCCGTCGCTGCATCCACCAGGGCGACAGCGCGTCGGGGTCGATCCCGGTGACGGGCCGCAGCCCGAATCGCAGCACGCCGGTACCCGGGTCGATGGTGACGGGCAGTGCGTCACGCTCGGCGGGAAGCGGCGGCACGTCGGCAGGATCGACGTAGTCGAGGTCGTATGCGTTGGCGATCTCGCGCGCCATGCCGCGCACCGACAGGCAGTACCCGCGGTCGGGGGTGATCGCGAGGTCGAACACGACGTCGTCGAGCCCTAGCACGTCCACTGCCGGGGTACCCGGCTCCGCGGTGCCCGGCGGCAGCACGAGGATGCCGGAATGGTCGGTGCCGAGGTTGAGCTCGGCCGTCGAGCAGATCATGCCGTCAGATGTCCGCCCGTAGGTCTTGCGGGTGGCGATGGTGAAGTCGCCCGGCAGCACCGCTCCGGGTAAGGCCACCACCACGAGATCACCGACGGCGAAATTGGTTGCACCACAGACGATGTCGCGCAGTTCAGACTCGCCTACATCGACCTTGACCGCGCGGATCGGCTTCTTGAACTCGGTGAGCTCCTCGATCTCGGCTACACGGGCGATGGTCAGGGGGCCGGTGACCGGGCCGACCGGGATCACGTCTTCGACCTCGTGGCCGATGCGGATGAGGGTCTGCTCGAGTTCGTCGGCAGGCACGTCCCAGCCGGGAGCGCCGGCCTGGACGACATCGCGCAGCCAGCTGTACGGAAGCCGCATCAGGCTCCCACCCCGAACGGCAGCGAGAAGCGGACGTCGCCTTCGACCATGTCGCGCATGTCCGGAATTCCGTTGCGGAACTGCAGTGTTCGTTCCAATCCCATGCCGAACGCGAACCCGGAGTAGATGTCAGGATCAATACCGCAGGCGCGCAACACATTCGGGTTGACCATGCCGCAGCCGCCCCATTCGACCCAGCCCGGCCCGCCCTTCTTGTTCTCGAACCAGATGTCGACCTCCGCCGACGGCTCGGTGAACGGAAAGAAGTGCGGACGAAAGCGCGTGCGGCCCAGCGGCCCGAATTCGGAACGGGCGAAGGCGTCCAGCGTGCCGCGCAGGTGGGCCATCGTCAGGCCCTTGTCCACCGCCAGGCCCTCGACCTGATGGAAGACCGGGGTGTGGGTGGAATCCAGCTCGTCGGTGCGAAACGTGCGGCCGATCGAGATGATGTAGACCGGCAACTCACGCTCGAGCAGCGTGCGGATCTGCACCGGTGAGGTATGGGTGCGCAGCACCTGCCGCGATCCGTCGGGAGCGATGTAGAAGGTGTCCTGCTCGCTGCGCGCGGGATGATCGGGCGGGAAGTTCAGCGCGTCGAAGTTGAACTGCTCGGTTTCGACCTCAGGTCCTTCGGTGAGCTCCCAGCCCATCGCGATGAAGGTGTCGGCGATGTGCTCGGCCAGGATCGTGATGGGGTGGCGCGCGCCGATCGGCTGACGCGTCGACGGAAGTGTGACGTCGATGCGCTCAGCGACCAGCACGGCGGCGTCGCGCTCGGCGCGCAGCACCGCCAGCCGTTCGTCGTACGCGCACTGCGCCTCGGCCCGGGCCACGTTGACCCGCTTGCCTGCATCGGCGCGGTCGGCCTTGGGTAGTGCCCCCAGCGCCTGTCGGGCCAGCGCGATCGGCGACTTGTCGCCCAGATGGTCGGTTTTCGCACGCGCGAGCGTGTCGAGGTCACTCGCCAGATCGAAGGCATGGCGAGCGGCGCTGACCGCCTTGGTCAGCGCTTCTTCCGACAGGATGTCGGCCTTTTCGCTGGGCTGATCAGCCACCCGGCGATCATAGGCGATGCCCCGATCACGCTTCACCCGCGTTTCGCGTGGGCGCGATACCCTCACGCAGTGTTGGTCCGGCCGCTGATCGTCGCGGCTCTCGCCGCTACCGTCGTGGCTGCGGCGGTCGCCGCTTGCGGGTCGAGCGCCCCGACTCCGGACGCTCGGCTGGCCGACGGCTCCGAACGGGCCGTCAGCAAGGCGATCGAGGCGGTCACCACGTTCCGCACCCAGCTCGACCCCCGCATCTGGGATGGCATGCAGATGAAGCCGGACGTGCGCCACGCGGCGCTCGCGGTCGTGGACCGCATCATCGCCGACACCGGAATCGAGGGGCTGGCGGTCGACGGCATCGATCTGGTCGGCAGCAATGCGTCCTACGAGTACGACGACACGTCGGATTTCGGGATTCACGTCTTCGTCACCGCGAAATCGATGACCACTGAGGAACTGTCGCCGGTGCTGCGACTGCTCAACGACGACGTCGAACGCCGCCAGGAAGGACACGTCCGGTTCTACGGGGTGCCGGTCGAGGTGACCTTTCACGCCGAGCGCAGTGCGGACTACCGGCCGTCACCCGGGATCGGCCAGTACTCGATCCGCGACGGCCGATGGCTGACGGTGCCGACGCAACAACCGAACAACTTCGACCTCGCACAGATGACGGCCGACGTGAGGCGGTTCATCGGCGAGTACAACGAGTTGGTTTCGGCTTATACGAAGGACGCGAGGGCTTTCGACTGCGGCCGGTTCGCCGCCCTGGACGACGAAATGGCCGCCTACCGCAACGGCGGATTCGCCGCCGGCCTCGGGAGTAGATCCACGCAGAACTTGGCCTACCGGGCGTTGCGCAGACTCAACGTGAGCATCCCCGACATGGTCGACACACTCGAGGACGAGTGCATCTTCGCCGGCGAGTCACTGTCGGCTGGGTGACGACGGCAGTCCGGGTCTCGACCGGTCGAACTCGCCCGTGTTCGCCTTAAGATCTCGCCGGCCAGCGCCCCCAGCAGACCGCTTGCGGTGGCGACGAGCATCGCCGTGTTGGACAGCACGAGGTAGCCGAATGAGCCGCCGATACCGAGGAGCACGCATGCCGGCAGCGTCCACCGCGCAGGGTGGCGAAACCGCGTCGACATCACGATGCCCAGCCCCAACGCCACCACGTGGCCGACGTCGGTGAAATCGTGGCCGAGCGCGACGACCGCGACCGCGACCGCCAGCCACCAGCCGAGCCATGCGGGGCGCCACCGCCGGGGTATCGCGGCGGTGAGTGAGCCGACCACCGCTGCGGCGCCGTAACTCATGCCGACATCGGTGGCGCGAGTCAGCGACCAGGGAAGCCACTGCAGCTCGATTGCCGCGGTGAGTCCGAGCGCAACGAGAACGGTGGTGCCCACGTGGCCGACGGCGAACGCCACCACGAGACGGCCGCTGCCCCACAGCAGCTCGGCGAGCGCCAGCAGGCAGACCAGCCCCGGTAGCCAGACGTAGATCGGTCCGGCGTCGACCACGAACGCGCTTCCCAGCAGAGTCCCAAAGCGGCCATGGCTCAGGTTGTGCAGGTTGGTGCTCGCATGGCGAACGATTTCGTCTTGCGCTCGCGGACCCAGCGTGACCATCGCGGCCGTCACGCCTGTCAAGATCACCCCGTATGTGAGAGTGACCCGCACCCGCGCCAGCCGACCGAACAATCCCGACACCATCAGATCAACTATTCCTCGCCGGGATCGGCGTCCGCGTCATCGCCGCCTGGCAACTGCCTGCGAGTTTTCAGCCGATACATCACCAGATCGGCGGGAACACCGTCCTGCTTGGCCGCGAAGACCTGCCTGCGGAGGCGCTTGGCCTCGACGCCGAGCGAGTCGAAGACGTCCGGGGGAATTCGTTCCAGCGTGGCCTGGGAAACCACCAGTTCCCCCCTGGTCGCTCGCTCCATCACGCGCGCGGCGATGTTGACATCGACTCCCAGCCAGTCCGAGCCGATTCGCTGCGGCCTGCCGGTGTGAATGCCCACTCGCATCCGTGGGGTATACCCATCCAGGTCGATCGCTTTCACCGCTTCGCGGGCCACGATGGCCGCGCGCACCGCTGTCGCCGGGTCTGTGAAGACCGCCATGAGGCCATCACCCATCCGCTTGACGATATGCCCGCCCGCCTCGAGCAGTGGCGGCTCGACGACCTGGGAAACCCGACGAAGCAGGCGCAGCGTGGCTTCATCGCCGGCGCTCAGCGACCATGCGGAGAAACCCACCAGGTCGGTGAAGACCAGGGTCTCCTCGCTGTTGGCCGGCTTGCCGGAGACGCGCTGGGTCAGTGCTTGCCACACCTGAAGCGCGCCGAGGCTGACCTCGCGGGATGCCGCCTCGCGCTCCAGCAGTTGGTTGGCCGCCCTGGCGGCGGCGCTCGGGCCACCGACACCAGTGATCGACAGCGGATCTCCGAAGTCTGGGTCACCAGGCAACGCTCGTCGCGCACGCTTGAGAAAGGCGATGACGGCGGGGTTGTGGTTGGTGTTCTTCAGCCACCCCCGTGGCCCGGATGACTGCCCGAGGGACCGCTCGTCGATCGAGTCGACATCATCCACGCGGGCAAGCCTAGTCGAGGTGGTAAACCGGCTGGTCACGGCCCAATGGCGCTGCGGTGGAGCGTCGATAACACCCCCGCGCCACGCGCTCGAAATCGTAGACAACGTGCGTTGTCAACATTACTGTTGAGCCGTGCGTTCAACGCTGACCGCAGAGGAAAACGATCCGCTCGGCCCGGACTCGCTGACGTGGAAGTACTTCGGCGACTTGCGGACCGGAATTCTCGGTGTCTGGATCGGTGCGATTCAGAACATGTACCCGGAACTCGGCGCCGGTGTCGAGGACCATTCGATCCTGCTGCGTGAACCGCTGCAACGGGTCGCTCGGTCGGTATACCCGATCATGGGTGTCGTCTACGACGGCGATCGCGCCTCGCAGACCGGTGCGCAGATCAAGAGCTACCACACGACGATCAAAGGTGTCGACGGTGAGGGCAGGCGCTATCACGCGCTGAACCCCGAGACGTTCTACTGGGCGCATGCGACGTTCTTCATGCTGATCATCAAGACCGCCGAATACTTCTGCGGAGGGCTGACCATCGCCGAGAAGCGTCAGCTGTTCGACGAACATGTGCGGTGGTACCGGATGTACGGCATGAGCATGCGGCCGGTGCCGAAGTCCTGGGAGGATTTCTGTGAGTACTGGGATGCCAAGTGCCGCGACGAACTGGAGATCAACCGCGCGACGCTCGACATCTTCTCGATCCGGATCCCCAAGCCGTGGTTCGTCCTGATGCCCACTCCGCTCTGGAATCAGATCTTCAGGCCGATGGTCGGCGCGCAGCGCTGGATCGCAGCCGGCCTGTTCGACGAAGCGGTGCGTGAGAAGGCCGGCATGCGTTGGACGCCCGGCGACGAGGTGCTGCTGCGGCTGCTCGGCAAGCTCGTCGAGTTGGCGTTCGTCGTGGTGCCCGACGAGATCCGGCTGCATCCGCGGGCGCTGGCCGCATACCGCCGCGCCGAGGGCAAGCTGGCCGAAGATGCTCCGCTCGTCGAGGCGCCCGCGTTCATGGCGCCGCCCCGCGACCGCCACGGTCTGCCGATGCATTACGTGCCGCAGCGCAAGACCCTGCTCGACCGCGCAGGGTCGTTGGTGCACACGACGTTCTCTTTGGCGGGGCTGCGTCCGGCGCGCGGACGCAATAAGGCAGCCTGAACGCATGCTGGATTGGTCTGATGTCGACCTCGCTGTGCGCGACGCCGTGCGCGAGTTCGTGGATAAAGAGATTCGCCCCCATGTTGACGAGCTGGAAAGCGGCGACATGGAGCCCTACCCCATCGTCCGCAAGCTGTTCGCGACGTTCGGCATCGCCGACATGGCCCGCGACTCGCTCAACAAGCGACTTGCGAAGTTGCGCGAGGGTGGTGACTCGTCGGCCAAGCGGTCGTCCGGGGGCGGTGGCATGTTCGGCGAGGGCTCGGGCGGCATGGGCTTCGTGGTGGTCAGCGAGCTGTGCCGGGTATCGATGGGCATCGTCACCGGAATGGGAGTCAGTCTCGGGCTGACGGTGCCGACGATCATGGGCCGCGGCACTCTCGCCCAGCAGGAGCGGTGGCTACCCGACCTCGTCACCTACGACAAGATCGGCGCGTGGGCGATCACCGAGCCCGACTCCGGATCCGACGCGTTCGGCGGCATGAAGTCCTATGTCGTGCGCGACGGCGACGACTACATCCTCAACGGCCAGAAGACGTTCATCACCAACGGGCCGGACGCTGATGTGGTGGTGGTCTACGCCAAACTCGACGAAGGCGACGGCAGCAACAAGCGCGACCGCAAGGTGCTGACGTTCGTGCTCGATCGCGGCATGGAAGGGTTCGTCCAGTCAAAGCCGTTTCGCAAGATGGGCATTCACAGCTCACGCACCGGCGAGCTCTTTTTCAGCAACGTCCGGCTGAGCCGCGACCGGCTGCTCGGCGAGACCGAGGACAATGAGTCGGGCGACGGACGCGCCAGCGCGCGCTCCAACTTCTCGGCCGAGAGGATCGGCGTGGCGGCCATGTCCCTCGGCGTCATCGAGGAGTGCCTGAGGCTGTGCGTCGACTACGCCAAGAGCCGCTCGCTCTGGGGCCAGGAGATCGGGCAGTTCCAGCTCATCCAGCTCAAACTGGCGAACATGGAAGTCGCCCGAATGAATGTGCGCAACATCCTGTTTCGGGTCATCGAGTCTGCGGAGAAAGGTCAGCCGATCTCACTGCCCGAGGCGTCGGCGATCAAATGGTACTGCTCGCAGGCCGCCACCGATGTCGCGATGGACGCCGTGCAGTTGTTCGGCGGCAACGGATACATGACCGAGTACCGCGTCGAGCAGCTGGCACGCGACGCGAAGTCGTTGATGATCTACGCGGGCAGCAACGAGGTGCAGATCACGCACGTGGCCAGAGGGCTGCTCACCGGAGGCTAGGCGGCCGGCGGAGGGCTTTGCAGTTGCCCGCCTCTAAGCGACAGCTCCGCGACTTCGTCATGGAGAGTACGTACGCGCTTGAAAATTCGGTATTCGGTTGCCCGTGGCATGGATCCGGGTTGGTAACGGCCGCGTCGGAATCGGACCACCCGGCCGTGCGCCATCTCCCACCGCAATGCGTCTGAAATCGACTTCGACGCGCGCCCGACCGTGCGAAAGCCGTGATACGCCAGGGCTTCAACCAGCTCGTCGACCGTGGCGGGGCCGTGATCGAACAGGTACGCCGTGAGCAGATACCGAAGATCGGTTCCTCTCACCTCTACCGAGTTGCTCATTGCCAGACGATGACACGGGGGTCCGACATCAGCAGTTGTCGCTGAGTTGTCGCTCTTAGGCGGGCAGAGCGGTGACCGTTAGCCGCGGCGGTGTGCGTGTGAACTCTGGTACAGGCAGATTGCCGCCGCCGAGGCCACATTGAGGCTTTCGGCATGACCGGGCATCGGGATACGGACCCGAGATGTCGCCAAATCCGCGAGTTCCGCCGGCAGGCCGTGGGCTTCGGAGCCGAACAACCACGCCGTCGGGACCGCGAGATCCGCTATAAGTTCTGGGCTGTCGAGCGAGACTTCTCCGTCGACGGTGGTGGCAAGCACCTGTAGTCCCGCCTCGCGCAAGGCGGTCACTGCGGAGGCGGCGTCGGTCTCGGAGACCACGGGAATGGAGAAGATACTTCCCGCCGAGGCGCGCAGGCACTTCCCGTTGTACGGGTCGACGCTGTGGCCGGCCAGCACGACGGCGTCCGCGCCCATCGCATCGGCGATCCGAATCACCGTGCCCGCGTTGCCTGGTTCGGAGGTCTCGACCGCGACCGCCACCAGCCGTGGCTGGTCGGCCACCACGTCCGCCAGAGTCGTCTCAGGTGCGGAGCACACGGCAACCAGGCCAACCGGAGTCACCGTGTCCGACAACGCTTTTGCGGCACGCTCGGTGACGACGTGCACCGGGGCGTCGGCCAGCAGCGAGGCGAACCTCGCCGACGCCGCTTCGGTGACGAAAACCTCGGAGACGAGTCCGCGCCGCAACGCCGCCTCGACGAGGTTGGGTCCCTCGGCGAGAAAACGTGCGGCGCGTCGTCGTCCGACATGGCGGTGCAGCTTGATCGCTGCCGCCACCCGGGTGGAACGTTCGGTGAGCGTCAGGCAGCCTCGCCCGAGCCTGATGTCGCCGGCCCGGCGGCTCCGGAAGGCGCGTTGACGTCCTCGGGCAGCGCACCCTTGGCGACCTCCACCAAAGCGGTGAACGCGGCCGGATCGCTGACGGCGATCTCGGCGAGGTTCTTGCGGTCCACCTCGACACCAGCGGCCTTCAGGCCCTGAATCAACCGGTTGTACGTGATGTCGTTGGCGCGGGCCGCGGCGTTGATCCGCGAGATCCACAGCTTGCGGAACTCGCCCTTGCGGGCACGGCGGTCACGGAATGCATAGTTCAGCGAATGTAGCTGCTGCTCTTTCGCTTTGCGATACAGCCGCGACCGCTGACCGCGGTAACCCTTCGATGCCTTGAGTACTGTGCGCCGCTTCTTGTGCGCGTTGACTGCGCGTTTTACGCGTGCCATGAAAGTCTTCCAATCTCTTTCGGGAGTTGCTCTTCAGCGATGCTCAGCCGTTGAGCAGCTTCTTGACGCGCTTGGTGTCGTTGGCCGACACCGTGGTGCGACCCTCCAGACGACGGGTGCGGGTGCTCGGCTTGTACTCCAGCAGGTGCCTGCGGTTGGCCTTCTCGCGGACGATCTTGCCGGTTCCGGTCTTGCGGAACCGCTTCGAAGCGCCGCTGTGGGTCTTCGCCTTGGGCATGTCTTGTCCTTTAGTTCTGTGATGTATCGGTCGGTGCCTCGCTGGGCTGAGCGCTTGCGCGCTGCGCAGCGGGTGCGTCTGCGTCGTGCGCCGCCTTGGCGCGAGTCTTCGCGCCGCGGTGCGGTGCCAGCACCATCGTCATGTTGCGGCCGTCCTGCTTGGCGGACGTCTCGACGAAGCCGTAATCGGCGACATCGGCGCCCAGCCGCTGCAGCAGCCGGTAGCCCAGCTCGGGCCTCGACTGCTCGCGTCCGCGGAACATGATCGTCACCTTGACCTTCGACCCCGCTTGCAGGAAGCGGACCACGTGGCCCTTCTTGGTCTCGTAGTCGTGGGGGTCGATCTTGGGTCGCAGCTTCTGTTCCTTGACGACGGTCTGCTGCTGGTTCTTGCGAGACTCGCGCGCCTTCTGAGCCGTCTCGTACTTGTACTTGCCGTAGTCCATGATCTTGCAGACCGGCGGTTTGGCATCCGGCGCTACTTCGACAAGGTCGAGATCGGCATCCGCGGCGACGCGGAGGGCGTCTTCGATGCGCACTATGCCTACCTGCTCGCCACCTGGTCCGATAAGGCGGACTTCAGGTACTCGAATGCGCTCGTTGACGCGGGTCTCAGTGCTGATGGGGCCTCCTATGTTGTCCTCTCGGAGCCCACGCCACCAGCGAAAAGGCCCTGCATCAGCAGGGCCCAAAGCCGACCAGGACAGGCATCTAGTGCCTGTGACCGGAACCACTGAGCCGGTGAGGCCAGCGGTGGGAGTGGGACTCCACTTGCTGTCCCTGACATACGTCGGGACGGTCGCGCATGCGAGTCTAGCAGGGATGACCGAGGTTCCGAACACTGCCGGGATGGACGGCTCAGCCGTCCGCGACCTGGCCGACATCCCCGCCGTGGAGGTGATCACGCGGTCCGCCGTGATGCTGATGAGCGCCGCCGCCGAGAAGCTCGGGCTGTCAGCAGACGATCCGGAGGACAGCCCGCACCGCGACCTCGACGAGGCGCGCAGGCTGATCACCGCGCTCGCGGGACTGGTGACAGCCTCCGCCGAATACCTCGGTCCGCATGCGGGTCCGGTCCGCGACGGGCTGAAGAGTCTGCAGTTGGCGTTTCGTGAGGCCAGCCTCGCACCCGAGGACCCGGGACACGGTCCGGGCGAGAAATACACCGGACCTGTCTGGTAGTCACACGAAATTCCCCGGTTAAGCGAATATCCTCGCGCCCTATGACCGTCATTCGGCCGGCGACCCATGCGAGCCCGTTGAAGGCGCGCAGGGCCCGACACGCGTGGGTGCCCGCCGCGGCCGGCTGGATCGTCGGCATCATCGCCACGCTCTCACTCATCGCGAGCATCTCCCCCGCGTTCCGATGGCTCATCACGGTGCCGCGCGAGTTCGTCAACGACTACATCTTCAACTTCCCCGACACGAGCTTCGCCTGGGCGTTCGTCCTGGTCCTGCTCGCCGCGGCACTGGCTGCCCGCAAGCGCATCGCCTGGCTGATCCTCGTGCTCTACATGGTCGCGGCGATCGTCTGGAACATCGGCGACATCGTGACCGGTGGCGAGTCGTGGGTGGAGGAAAGCGGCGAGATCATCGGGCTGGGCTTCCACATCGCCGCAATCGCCTTTCTTCTGCTGGCCCGTAAGGAGTTCTGGGCCAAGGTGCGACGCGGCGCACTGGTGAAAGCGGCGCTCACCCTCGTCGCCGGCTTGGCGATCGGCACCGTGATCGGGTGGGGGCTGTTGGAATTGTTCCCGGGATCCCTGGCCCGCGAGGACCGGTTCTGGTACGCCCTCAACCGGGTCGGCGCATTCGCCGGGGCCAGCGCCGACTCCTTCACCGGCCACCCCCACGTCTTCGTCAACGCCGTGCTCGGGCTCTTCGGTGCGCTCGCGCTGATGGTGGCGGCGATCGTGTTGTTCCAGTCGCAGCGCGCCGAGAACGCGCTGACGGGCGAGGACGAGTCCGCCATTCGCGGCCTGCTCGAGCTCTACGGAAAGAACGACTCGCTGGGCTATTTCGCCACGCGCCGCGACAAGGCTGTGGTGTTCGCCCCCAACGGTCGCGCTGCGATCGCCTATCGGGTCGAGGTCGGCGTCTGCCTCGCCGGCGGCGACCCCGTCGGCGATCCCAAGGCATGGCCTGCGGCCATCGAGGCGTGGCTGTCGCTGTGCGAGGCCTACGGCTGGGCGCCCGGTGTGATGGGCGCGAGTTCGACTGCGGCCCAGGCTTTTCGCGAGGCCGGTCTCAATGCCCTACAACTCGGCGACGAGGCCATCCTGTATCCGGACAACTTCCGACTGTCCGGACCCGACATGCGCGCGGTTCGTCAAGCGGTGACCCGCGCACGGCGGTCCGGAGCCACGGTGCGGATGCGGCGTCACCGCGAGCTCGAAGACGACGAAATGGCCGCCGTGATCGCACGGGCCGATGCCTGGCGCGACACCGAATCCGAACGCGGCTTCTCGATGGCACTGGGCCGGCTCGGTGATCCCGCCGACGGCGACTGCCTGCTCGTCGAGGCCGTGCAGACCGTCGCTGGAAAAGAACAGGTCGTCGCGATGCTCTCGCTGGTGCCATGGGGCGCCAACGGCGTTTCGCTCGACTTGATGCGTCGCTCCCCGCAGTCCCCCAATGGCACCATCGAGCTGATGGTCAGCGAACTCTGCATGCAGGCCGAAGGCATTGGGATAAACCGTATCTCGCTGAACTTCGCAATGTTCAGGTCAGCGTTCGAACAGGGCGCCCAGCTCGGCGCGGGCCCGATCGCCCGGCTGTGGCGCGGACTTCTGGTGTTCTTCTCCCGCTGGTGGCAACTGGAGACCTTGTACCGGTCGAACATGAAATACCAGCCGCAGTGGGTACCGCGCTTCGCCTGCTATGAGGACGCCAGGCTCGTCCCTCGGGTCGGCGTCGCGTCGGTGATCGCCGAAGGCTTTCTGGTGCTGCCGTTCTCGCGGCGCAACGAGCAGCCGCACACCGGACACCACACCTCGGCGCCCAAGAGCCTCCTGGATCGCGGCGTGTTGCACCATGACGGCAGCGCGCCCGATGTCGACCAGCTGCAGGCCGACCTGGATGATGCATGAGCAGGCGCGGCTGCCCGAACAGGTCCGGGTTCGGATGGCCAAGCTGAAAGCATTGCAGGACAGCGGAGTCGACGCCTATCCCGTCGGGGCAGGCGCCCACCCACACCGTGGCAGAGGCGATCGACTCCGAGGGTGCGGGCACAGTGACGTTGGCGGGCCGGGTGCTGCGCATTCGCGACTATGGCGGCGTGCTCTTCGCCGAGCTGCGCGACTGGTCCGGCGAAGTTCAACTGCTCTTTGACAATTCGCTGCTCGAGCACGGTACGACGGCTGAGTTCACGCACGCCATCGATCTGGGTGACCTGATTGAGGTGTCAGGCACGATGGGCTACAGCAAGAAGGGCGTCCGATCGCTGTTGGTGCTGCGCTGGCGGTTGATCGGAAAGTGCCTGCGCCCGCTGCCCGACAAGTGGAAGGGCTTGACCGACCAAGAGGCCCGCGTGCGGGCCCGGTACGTCGACCTGGCGATCAACACCGAAGCACGCGAATCTGATCCGGGCGCGCAGCGCCGTGCTGCACGCGATCCGCGAGACGCTGGTCGGCAAGGGCTTCCTGGAGGTGGAAACGCCGATCCTGCAACAGATCCACGGCGGGGCGAACGCGCGGCCGTTCCTCACTCACATCAACGCCTACGACCTGGACCTGTATCTGCGCATCGCCCCCGAGCTGTATCTCAAGCGGCTGTGTGTCGGAGGTGTCGAGCGGGTCTTCGAGCTGGGCCGCGCGTTCCGCAACGAGGGTGTGGACTTCAGCCACAACCCGGAGTTCACGCTGCTTGGAGGCGTATCAGGCCCACGCCGACTACAACGTGTGGATCGACGGATGTCGGGAGCTGATCCAGAACTCCGCGCAGGCCGCCAACGGGGCGCAGGTCTTCATGCGTCCGCGCGAGGACGGCACCCTGCGAACCGGTGGACATATCCGGGACGTGGACGGTCAAGACCGTGCATGACGCCGTCTCCGAGGCGCTCGGCGAGCACATCGCCCCCGACACCGACCTGACCACGCTGCGCAAGTTGTGCGACGCCGCGAAGATTGCGTACCTGACTCACTGGGACACCGGTGCGGTGGTGCTCGAACTCTACGAACGACTCGTCGAAGACCGCACCGAGGCGCCCACCTTCTACAAGGACTTCCCCACGTCGGTGTCGCCGCTGACGCGTCCGCACCGCAGCATCCCCGGCGTCGCCGAACGCTGGGATCTGGTCGCGTACGGCGTCGAACTCGGCACCGCCTACAGCGAGCTGACCGATCCCGTCGAGCAGCGCAGGCGCTTGCAGGAGCAGTCTCTGCTTGCCGCGGGTGGGAATCCGGAGGCGATGGAGCTCGACGAGGACTTCCTGCAGGCGATGGAGTACGCGATGCCGCCGACGGGCGGGCTCGGCATGGGCGTGGATCGGGTCGTCATGCTGATCACCGGTCGGAGCATCCGTGAGACGCTGCCGTTTCCGCTGGCCAAACCGCGTTAGCAGGAATTTCACAGCGGCCGCCAAGGATTTGCAGCCACTCTTGTTGCCGTGACGTTACCTGACTCGTTGCGCCACCACATTTCCCTGATGCACGGCTGGGTTCCGGCCACAGTGCAAATCATCGCCGTCCTCGCGCTGGTCGTCGCGATCGGTTGGCGAGACCGGCGCTGGCGGTACGTGTGGCTGCCATGCGGCCGTCGTCTGCGGAGTCGCGCTGGCGGCGGCGGTCTACTGGTACGTCGCTTCGGAGGGCATGGCAGACAATCCGGCACCCATCGGGCTGTGGATCTGGGTCGGGTTGACCGGGGTGGCCGCCGCTGTGTTGGTCGTGGGATGGCGCGGAGCCCGCTGGCCGCGAAGGGCCGCGTCGGTCGTTGCGATACCGCTGAGCGTGCTGTGCGCGGCGCTGGCACTCAACCTGTGGACCGGCTACTCGCCGACGGTGGAAACTGCGTGGAATCAGTTGACGGCGGGGCCGCTGCCCGATCAGACGGATGCCGTGACCGTCGCCGTGATGCAGCAGCGGCACGTGATTCCGGCGAAGGGCACCGTGGTTCCCGTCGACATCAGCGACGCCGCATCGGGCTTCAAGCATCGCGGCGAACTGGTCTACCTACCGCCGGCCTGGTATGCGACCAACCCGCGCCCGCACTGCCGACGGTGATGATGATCGGCGGCGAGTTCAACACACCCGCCGATTGGCTGCGGGCAGGCAACGCGGTGAGCCACGGCCGACCAGTTCGCGGCCACGCACGACGGCAACGCGCCGGTGCTGGTCTTCGTCGACGTCGGCGGCGCATTCAACAACGACACCGAGTGCGTCAACGGCAGTCGCGGTCGGGCGGCCGATCACCTGACCAAAGATGTTGTGCCGTTTATGGTTTCCCACTTCGGAGTCAGTGCGCAACCCGCCAACTGGGGAGTCGTCGGCTGGTCGATGGGTGGCACATGCGCAGTGGATCTAGCCGCAATGCATCCGGACATGTTCAGCGCATTCGAGGACATCGCCGGAGATGCGAGTCCTAACACGGGCAGTAAGGCACAGACCATCGAGCGGCTGTTCGGCGGCAACTCCGCCGCGTACGCGTCGTTCGATCCCGCGACGGTCATGACCAAGCACGGTCACTACACCAATGTCACCGGCTGGTTCAGCATCAACAACCAGGCAACCGCGCCACAGAGTGCGGCGGCCAACCAACTGTGCGGGGTGGGCGGCGCCAACGGCATCACGTGCGCGGTGGTGGCGCAGCCCGGTAAACACGACTGGCCGTACGCATCGCACGCGTTCGCGGCCGCGCTGCCGTGGCTGGCAGGTCAGCTCCACACGCCGGGTGTGCCTGCCGTCCCACTGCCGGCCCCGCCGCGGTCCGCGTCGTACGTGCAGACCGCCGCAAGGTAGCGGGTACCGTCGAGGAATGCCGGACGAAACCACTCCCGAGCCGGAAACCGTCACCGCGGAGACAGTGCCTGTCGAGCCGGCCGACACCGGTTACACCCCAAGTGGCGTGCCGACATTCGAATCGGTACGCGAGAAGATCGAGACCCGGTACGGCACGGCGATCGGTGCCTCTGAGCTCGATGCCGAAACACCCGAGGGCCGCAGCGTCGACGAGCAGTACGACGCTCGGCAGCGGGCCGCCGCGGAGAAGCTGGCCGAGATCCGGGAGTCCATGCACAAGCCGAAGGACGACGCTTCGTAGAGCGATGCGTTCATTCACAGTTGTCGAGCGACGTGCCCGACTGGGGCGGCGTCTCCTGCTCAGCGACCCGTCGACGGCGGTAGTCGACGTCATCGGACAAGTCGTCGGCCTGCACGCCACCGACCCGGCCACGCCATACCTGTCGCTGTGGGCGAGGCTGCCCGGTTTCACCGTCGGCGATCTCGACGCTGAGTTGTACGAACGGCCCACCGTGGTCAAACATCTCGCGATGCGGCGCACGTTGTGGGTGGTGCGCGCCCAAGACCTGCCACTGATTCAGCGCGGTGCCAGCGATCGCGTCGCCGACAACGAGCGCCGCAGGCTGGTGGCCGACGCGCAGAAGGCCGGCGTCGCCGACGACGGCAACGTGTGGCTGGAGGCGGCGTGCGACGCTGTGCTGCGGCATCTGACCGAACACGGTCCGACGAGCGCCAAGGATCTGCGCGTCGCGCTACCCGAGCTGGTAGGACACTACGATCCCGCGCCGGGAAAGCGGTGGGGCGGTCAGACACCCTTGGCGCCAAGGGTTCTCACCGTGTTGTCGGTGCGCGGCGATATCGTCCGCGGGCCGAACGACGGGGCATGGAACGTGTCACGGCCGCGGTGGGCGCACATAGACACTTGGCTGCCCTCGCCTTCGGAGGCCATGACGCCAGAGACGGCACGCAACGGGCTTGTCCGCTCGTGGCTGCAGGCATTCGGCCCGGCCACGGTCGACGACATCAAGTGGTGGTTCGGCAACACGCTGACCTGGGCGCGCCACGCGTTGCGGGACATCGAGGCCGTCGAGGTGGACCTGGAGGGCACACCCGGTTACGCACTGCCCGACGATCTCGATGTCGAACCCGACAGCGAACGGTGGTGCGCGCTGCTTCCCGCGCTCGACATCGCCACCATGGGCTGGGCCGACCGCGACTGGTATCTCGCCGGACACCGCGCCCAGGTGTTCGACACCAACGGCAACGGCGGCCCGACCGCGTGGTGCGACGGCCGGATCGTCGGCGGCTGGGGGCAGGACGCCGACGGGCGCGTCGAGCTACGGCTACTCGAGGACGTCGACCGGGGCGCCCGGCAGGCGCTGCAGCGGCGCGCCGACGAGCTGACGCAGTGGCTCGACGGCGTGCGAATCAGCCCGCGCTTCCCGTCCCCGCTGTCGAAGGCCCGAAAGTGAGTTTGTGTGCGAGGTTTTCGCGACATCTCGCACACAAGCTCACGCTCGACGGTCACTGATGGGCAGGAACCGCGGCGATCTCGGTTCGCGGACCGCTAGGCGCTGACCTTATTTCGCTTGCGCCCCTTGGGCGCTTGGACGTGACACGCCCAGACCCTCGGCGAGGAAGTGACCGGTGTAGCTGTCGGGGTTGGCGGCGACGTCTTCCGGTGTCCCGGTCGCCACCACCGTGCCGCCCATCGCGCCACCCTCGGGACCCATGTCGACGATCCAGTCGGACGTCTTGATCACGTCGAGGTTGTGCTCGATGACGATGACCGTATTGCCCTTGTCGACAAGGCCGTTGATGACGCCGAGCAGCTTGCGGATGTCCTCGAAGTGCAGTCCGGTGGTCGGCTCGTCGAGGATGTACACCGTGCGGCCGGTCGACCGCTTCTGCAACTCCGAGGCGAGCTTGACGCGCTGCGCCTCACCGCCCGATAGCGTCGGCGCCGGCTGCCCGAGCCGCACGTAGCCGAGCCCGACGTCGACCAGCGTCGCGAGATACCGATGGATCGAGGTGATCGGCTTGAAGAACTCGGCCGCGTCCTCGATCGACATGTCGAGGACCTCGGCGATGGTCTTGCCCTTGTAGTGCACCTCGAGCGTCTCGCGGTTGTACCGGGCGCCTTGGCACACCTCGCACGGCACGTATACATCGGGCAGGAAGTTCATCTCGATCTTGATGGTGCCGTCGCCGGAGCACGCCTCGCAGCGACCGCCCTTGACGTTGAACGAGAATCGGCCCGGCTGGTATCCGCGCACCTTGGCCTCGGTGGTGGCCGCGAACAGCGTGCGGATCTTGTCGAACACCCCGGTGTACGTCGCGGGGTTCGACCGCGGCGTCCGGCCGATCGGCGACTGGTCGACGCGCACGAGCTTGTCGACCTTGTCCAGTCCGGTCACCCGGGTGTGCCTGCCCGGTACCTGGCGGGCGCCGTTGAGCTTGTTGGCCAGCACCGACGCCAGGATGTCGTTCACCAGGGTCGACTTGCCCGAGCCCGAGACACCGGTGACGGACGTCGAGCACACCGAGCGGGAACGACACGTCGATCTCGCGCAGGTTGTGTTCCCGCGCCCCGACCACGGTCAGCTGTCGCTTACGGTCGGTCGGCCGCCGCATCGCCGGAACCTCGATCTCCTCCTTGCCCGAAAGATACGCTCCGGTGAGCGATTCCGGGTTCTTCAACAGCTCGTCATAGGTACCGCTGTGCACGATCTGGCCGCCGTGCTCACCAGCCGCGGGCCCGATGTCGACCACCCAGTCGGCGTGGGCGATGGTGTCGAGGTCGTGCTCGACGACGATCAGCGTGTTGCCCAAGATCGCGCAGGCGGACCAACGTTTCGATCAGCCGGCGATTGTCGCGCTGGTGCAGCCCGATCGACGGCTCGTCGAGCACGTACAGCACGCCGACCAGACCGGAGCCGATCTGGGTGGCCAGCCGAATGCGTTGTGCCTCACCGCCGGACAGCGTCGCCGCGGCCCGCGACAGCGACAGGTAGTCGAGCCCGACGTCGAGCAGGAAGCCGAGCCGCGACTGGATCTCCTTGAGCACCTGGCCCGCGATCGCCTGCTCGCGTGTGCCCAGCGTCAACGCGTTCAGGAACTGCGAACAGTCGGCGATCGACAACTCGGCCACTTCGGCGATCGACTTGGCGCCGTGGTCCCCGGCCGCCAACGTGACACGGCCAGGATCTCCGGCTTCAGCCGGGTGCCGTGGCACTCCGGGCACGGCACGTCGCGCATGAAGCCTTCGAGGCGCTCCTTCATCTGCTCGGAGTCGGTCTGCTCCATGCGGCGTTGCAGATACGCCATCACGCCTTCGAATTCGGCGTAATAGGAGCGGGTGCGGCCGTAGCGGTTCTTGTACCGCACGTGCACCTGTTCGTCGCAGCCCTCGAGAATCGCCTTGCGCGCCTTGGCCGGAAGCTTCTTCCACGGGGTGTCGACGTCGAACCCGAGGGCATCGCCGAGACCGGCCAGCATCCGGGTGAAGTACTCGGCGGTATGACCCATCGCCCACGGCGCGACCGCGCCCTCGGCCAGCGTCAGCTCCGGATCCGGCACCACGAGCTCCGGATCGACCTCCTTGCGGATGCCCAGGCCGGTGCACTCCGGGCAGGCGCCGTACGGCGAGTTGAACGAGAACGACCGTCGGCTCCAGGTCGTCGACGGCCAGCGGGTGTCCGTTCGGGCAGGCCAGCTTCTCGGAGAAGCGCTGCTCGCGGTGCGGGTGATCGTCCTCGCGGTCGACGAACTCCAGCACCACGATGCCGTCGGCGAGGTTCAACGCCGTCTCCACCGAATCGGTCAGCCGCTGCTTGGCGGTCGCCTTGACCGTCAAGCGGTCGACGACCACCTCGATGTCGTGTTTCTCCTGCTTCTTCAGCGTCGGCGGGTCGGTCAGCGGATACACCACGCCATCGACACGGACCCTGCTGTAGCCCTGCGAGTTCAGCTTGTCGAAGAGGTCGACGAACTCGCCTTTGCGCGTGCGCACGACCGGCGCGAGCACCTGGAATCGCAGCCCCTCGTCCATCGCCAGCACCTGGTCGACGATCTGCTGCGGCGTCTGGCGGGCGATCCGGTGGCCGCAGACCGGACAGTGCGCGGTGCCGGCGCGGGCATACAGCAGGCGCAGGTAGTCGTAGACCTCGGTGATCGTGCCGACGGTCGACCGCGGGTTGCGGTTGGTGGACTTCTGGTCGATGGAGACCGCGGGCGACAGGCCCTCGATGAAGTCGACGTCGGGTTTGTCCATCTGGCCGAGGAACTGCCGCGCGTACGCCGACAGCGACTCGACATAGCGTCGCTGCCCTTCGGCGAAGATCGTGTCGAACGCCAGCGACGACTTGCCCGACCCGGACAGCCCGGTGAAGACGATCAGGGCATCGCGGGGCAGATCGAGGTCGACGCTGCGCAGATTGTGCTCACGCGCACCCTTGACTATCAGGCGCTCAGCCAACGGTGTCCTTTCAAAGTCCCTCCCGCACGACATAGTTGATGCCCATGCTATGTGCCCCCTCCGACAAGCCCCAGCCAAGCCGGATACCGTGGGCTTCATGACCGTCGTCGACGACAACTACACCGGCCATGTCGACCCCCAAACCGCAGCTCGACGAACCCTGCCCGGTGCGTCGATCGTGAAGGTCTCGGTGGGCCAGATGGACAACAACGCCTACCTGGTGACGTGTTCGGCGACCGGTGAGACGCTACTGATCGACGCTGCCAACGACCCCGAGATCCTGCTCGAGCTGATCGAGCGGTTCGCGCCGAAGCTCTCGCTCATCGTCACCAGTCACCAGCATTGGGATCACGTGCAGGCGCTGGAGGCGGTCGCCAGGGCCACCGGCGCACCGACCGCCGCTCACCAGCTCGATGCCGAGACTCTTCCCGTCATGCCCGACCGGTTCCTGGCCAACGGCGACACCGTCAAGATCGGCGAACTCTCCTTCGATGTCATCCACCTCCAGGGCCACACCCCAGGATCGGTGGCACTGGCGTTGAACGGTGCCGACGGAATCACCCACCTGTTCACCGGCGACTGCCTGTTCCCCGGCGGCGTCGGCAAGACATGGGAAGACGGCGCGTTCGACCAGTTGCTCGCAGGCGTGTCGAGTCGGATCTTCGACGTCTACGGTGACTCGACGGTGGTGTATCCGGGCCATGGCGACGACACCACGCTCGGGACCGAGCGTCCTCATCTGGGTGAGTGGAAAGAACGCGGTTGGTAACTGAGCCCGATCCGCCGGTTGCGGTTGTCACCGGTGCGAGTCGCGGCGCGGGGCTGGGCATCGCGCACGCACTCGGCAGCCACGGATGCACCGTCTACGTCACCGGACGCACCGAACACGCCGGCCAGTCGCCACTCGGCGGCACCATCGGTGAGACCGCCGGGCTGGTCACGTCCGCGGGTGGCACCGGCATCGCAGTGCATGTCGACCATGCCGACGACGAACAGACGAAGGCACTGTTCGATCGCGTCGAGCGAGAGCAGGGCCGACTCGACATCCTGGTCAACAACGCAGCGATCATCCGCGACGAGATGATGGGCCCGACCCGCTTCTGGGAGGAGCCCATCAACGTCATCGACGGGCTCGACGTCGGGCTCCGCAGTGGCTACGTCGCCACCGTGTACGCCGTGCCGCTCATGCTTCCGCAGCGGCGCGGTCTGGTGGTCTTCACCTCGGCCCCGGGCTCCGCCCACTACGTGTTCGGGCCGGCGTACGGCGTACCGAAGGCGGGCGTGGACAAGATGGCCTCGGACATGGCGGTCGATTTCCGGGACTTCGGGATCGCGGCCGTGTCCATCTGGATGGGTGTGCTGTTGACCGAACGATTCAAGAACATCGTCGCCGCGGCACCCGAGAAGTTGAGCCATCTGCTGGACAACACGGAAACGCCCGAATTCACGGGCCACCTCATCTGGGCCCTGTTCAACGATCCCGACCTCATGGAGAAGAGCGGGCTGACGCTCGATCGGCGCCGAACTGGCTGTCGAGTATGGGATCAAGGATGACGGAGACCGCCAGCCACCGTCGTACCGCGACCTTCATGGAATTCATCCGATCAGGCAGTTCTCCCGCAAGTTGAGGTGACACGATGAGCGCGTGGAGGGCACACGGTGTCCGTCGTGTGACACCGAGGTAGAGGCGGCAGCGAAGTTCTGCAGCGAGTGCGGAACGCCGCTCAAGTCTGCTGCGCGCTCGGCGGAGTACAAGCAGGTCACCGTGTTGTTCGCCGACGTCGTGCATTCGATGGACATCGCCAGGTCGGGTCGGCCCGGAGCGGCTGCGCGAAATCATGGCCCAGCTGGTCGACCGCGCGAGTTCGGTGGTGCAGCGCTACGGCGGCACCGTGGACAAGTTCACCGGCGACGGCATCATGGCGGTCTTCGGCGCGCCGGTCGCGCTCGAGGACCACGCCGTGCGAGCGTGCCTGGCGGCGTTGGGCATTCAGGAAGCCGCTCACGACATTGACCTCCAATTGCGGATAGGCCTGAATTCGGGCCAGGTGATCGCCGGTGAAATCGGCTCCGGCGCCATGGGATACACCGCGATTGGTGAACACGTCGGCATGGCTCAGCGGATGGAGTCGGTCGCGCTCCCCGGCGGAATCATGCTCAGCGCATCCACCGCGCGTCTGGTGGACGGTGTGGCAGCACTCGGTGAGCCGGAATGGGTTCAGATCAAGGGTGCGGACGAGCCGGTTCCTGCCCGCCGATTGCTGGCCGTCGGCCAACATGCGCGTCGCACGACGCGATCCGAGTCGAAACTCGTTGCCCGCCGCTGGGAGATGTCGGCACTCGAAGCCCTGTTGGACAGGGCAATCGACGGTCAGGGAGCGGTTGTCTGCATCACCGGCCCCGCTGGAATCGGTAAGAGCCGCATGACGCGTGAACTCTCGGCGATGGCGGTAAGCCGGGGCGTGCAGGTGTTCAGCACCTTCTGCGAATCCCATACGAGCCAGGTCCCGTTTCACGCAGTCCAGAGGTTGTTCCGGGCTGCTACCGGCGTCGAGGGCCTCGATGCGGCGAGCGCCCGGGCGATGATGGCGGCACAGCCGCGCGATGCCGACCCCGATGATGTAGCGCTTTTCGAGGACCTGCTGGGGATCGCCGATCCCGATGTCCCGCTCCCCCAGATCGATCCGGATGCTCGTCGGCGACGGCTGACCGCCATGGTGAACACGGCATCGCTTGGCGCACAAACCCCCGCGGTCTACGTCATCGAAGACGCGCACTGGATTGACGATGCCAGCGAGTCGCTGCTTGCCGACTTCCTCACCGTGATCCCGCAGACTCCATTCCTCACCGTGATCACCTACCGGCCAGACTATCGCGGAGCACTGGCCCACGTGCCGGGCGCACAGACGTTTGCGCTCGCGCCGCTGAGCGGTCCTGAGACATCGGTGCTGGTCTCGGGTCTGCTTGGGGCTGACCCCTCGGTGAGTTCGCTCGGCAAAGCCATCGTTGAAAGAGCGGGCGGTACGCCGTTCTTCGCCGAAGAGATCGTTCTTGAACTCGCGGAACGCGCTGTGCTGCAAGGTAAACCAGGATCATATGTCTCAGAAGCAGACATCACCGAGGTGAGTGTGCCTGCCACACTGCAGGCTACGATCGCCTCGCGGATCGACCGGCTCGATCCGAATGCGAAGCGAGCGTTGAGCGCAGCGGCCGTGATCGGATCGAGGTTCAGCGCGGACCTGCTGACGACGCTCGGTGTCGAGCCGGCGTTCGACGATCTGTTGGCAGCGCAGCTCATCGATCAGGTCAGCTTCACCGGACATCCCGAATACGTCTTTCACCAACCGCTCATCCGGACTGTCGCCTACGAGGCCCAGCTCAAGTCCGATCGCGCCAGCTTGCACCGGCGGGTGGCGAGAGCCATCGAAAACCAAAGCGGCGGAACCCCTGACGCGAACGCCGCCTTGATAGCCGAGCATCTGGAGGCAGCGGGCGACTTGCAGGCCGCTTTCGACTGGCATATGCGAGCTGCCGCGTGGTCGAACAACCGTGACATCGCCGCGGCACGGGTCAGCTGGGATCGCGCTCGCCTCGTTGCCGATGCCCTACCGGACGACCACCCAGATCGCACCGCGTTGCGCATCGCCCCGCGCACCACAATCTGCGCAAGCGATTGGCGCGTCCATGCTGATGAATCCGGTGTCCGCTTCGAGGAACTGCGGGAGCTTTGCGCACAAGCGGGTGACAAGACCTCGCTGGCGATCGGGATGCTAGGCCGACTGGGGTGGCACGCTCAGCGCGGCCAGGTACACGAGGCACAGCGACTGGCGTCGGAGATGATGACGCTGATCGAATCAATCGGGGACCCGTCTCTGACCGCCACGGCGGGCTTCAGCGCCATCGCGGTCAAGGCTCAAGCCGGTGAGATGGGCGAGGTATTGCGCTGGTCGCAGGCCACCGTCGAGTGGGCCAAAGGCGATCCCACGAAAGGCAACCTCATCGTGGGCTCGCCGTTGGCGGTGGCGTTGAGCATGCGCGGGCTCGCGCGCGCCTGGTTCGGCTATCCGGGCTGGCGCAAGGACCTCGACGATGCCGTTGCGGTCGCCGAACAGAGCGGGGAACCATTGACCTTTGCCATGGCCCTGTCGTGGAAAGGGATGGGGATATTCAACCGGGCGCTCCTCGCTGACGATGCCGTCGTCCGCATGATCGAAAACGCGCTACAAACCGTCAAGGCGGCCAGCGACAACTACGCGGTGATCATGGTCGAAAACATGCTGGCCTGCGCATTGCTGAATCGGGGCGCCGAGGGAGATCGCGAACCCGGCCTCGAGCTGCTGGCGCACAGCCACGAAGTGTCTATCCAATGGCAGCACCTCGGGTCGGAACTCTCGATCATCGAGGTGTACTTCGCACGCGAACAGGCTCGAGGCGGCGACCTTGATGGCGCCATCCCGATACTCCGCAAATCGGTAGACGACATGACCGCCTGGGGCCAAGTCGGCTATTACATCCCGGCGTATGGCGTATTGGTCGACACACTGCTTTCCCGCGGCGACGAGAGCGATCTAGCCGAAGCCGAGGAGGTGATCGCACGGCTGCAGGCGGTGCCTGCCGAGGGCTCGGTCATCCGCGATATCTGGGTGTTGCGAATGCAGGCGCTACTCGCGCAGGCCCGCGGCGACAACGCCGGCTACCGTGACCTGCGCGACCGCTATCGCGAGACGGCGAACTCACTGGGCTTCGAAGGCCATATGCAGTGGGCCGAGGCGATGCCATGACGGCACCGGCCTAAACAGGCACCGTCCAGGCGACCGGTAGCCGCTTGATGCCGTGCAGAAACGCCGAGTGAAGGATCGCGGGCTCCTCTATCGCGACGATGCCGGGTATCTGGCGGTGCAGTTCTTCGAATAGCACCCGGATTTCACGGCGCGCCAAGTTCGCCCCCAGGCAGAAGTGGGCGCCGCCGCCCCCGTACCCCATGTGCGGGTTGGGATTGCGGGTCACGTTGAACAACCACGGATTGGCGAATTTGGCCTCGTCGCGGTTGCCCGAGGTGTACCACAAGGAGACTTTGTCCCCGGCCTTCATCCCGATGCCGCGCATCTCGATGTCCTGAGTCAGGTTGCGCCGCATGAAGATAACCGGGGACGCCCATCGGACGATCTCCTCGACGGCGGTGCCGGCCACCCCGTCGAAATCCGACCACCACTTCTCTCGTTCCTCGGGATAGCGGGTCAGTGCCACCATGCCGTGGCTGATGGCGTTGCGCGTTGTCTCGTTGCCGGCCGCCGAGAGCAGGATGAAGAACGACGCGATCTCGCTCGACGTGAGGCGTTCACCGTCGACCTCGGCCTGCACCAGACTGGTGGTGAGGTCATCGCCGGGATTGCTTCGCCGTTCCTCTGCGAGGCGCATCGCGTAGTCGACGATTTCGCTCAACACCACGAGGACTTCGTCGTAGCCGGCGGATACTTCGTCGTCGCCGAAACCTAACATCACGTTCGTCCAGTGAAAGACTTTGGCCTCGTCTTCGGATGGAATGCCCATCATGTCGCAGATGACCTGCAGCGGCAGCAGGCCGGACGCCTCGGCGACGAAATCGGCTTCGGCGTCGCGATGGTTCGCGACCATGTTCGTCACGATCGTCCGTGCCCGGTCTCGCACGCTCTCCTCGATCCGGGCCACCACCTTCGGCGTGAACGCTCGGTTGACGATATTGCGGAGTCGCGTGTGACGCGGGTCGTCCAGGTTGATCATCGACCCTGCGAATTCCGCGACCTCGGGCGGCACTTCGTTCAGCGACGTGCTTGTCGGAATCGAGCTGAAGATCTCGGGGTGGCGACTGGCATGGTGGATGTCGTCAAACCTGGTCAGCGCCCAGTGGCCGGCCCCCGCGGGGAATCCCGGGAACTCCGCAACCTCGAAGAAGGTGATCGGCGACTCCCGTCGCAACGTCGCGAACGCGCCGTCGCGCACGTCATCGTCGCGCTCCCAGAACTCGAGCGATGCCAGATCGATATCGCCGAGCGGCACGTCCGGAGGAGGTACCCCGTTCTCGCGGCGCGCGATCCCCGTCCGATGCATTGTCGACGTCATAATTGACCCTCCAGCCAGTTGGAGTGTCGCATCCTGGAGCGGGAATGATCCGTATTTGAGCGAGCCAGCTGACAATCGGCGCTCCGGCCACCGCTAGATTGCCTGTGAGCAGAAAGGGCGGCAGATATGAACACCGAACAGTTCAAGAAGGCCAAGAGCGGCGCGGGTTTCATCGCAGCGCTGGACCAGAGCGGCGGCAGCACCCCCAAGGCGCTGAAGCTCTATGGCATCGGTGAGGACTCCTACTCCGGTGACGACCAGATGTTCGACCTGGTGCACGAGATGCGGACCCGCATCATCACCAGCCCCGCCTTCGACGGCGACCGCATCATGGGCGCGATCCTGTTCGAGATGACGATGGACCGCCAGATCGAGGGCCGGCCAAGCGCCGACTACCTGTGGAACGTGAAGAACATCGTGCCGTTCCTCAAGATCGACAAGGGCCTGAACGAGGAGAAGGACGGCGCCCAGACGATGAAGCCGATGCCCGGCCTGGACGAGTTGCTGGACCGGGCCGTCGCCAACGGCGTGTTCGGCACCAAGGAGCGGTCGGTCATCAAACTGCCCGGGGCGGGCCTGGATGCGGTCGTCGCGCAACAGTTCGAGGTGGCTCGGCAGGTCCTCGCCAAGGGTCTGGTGCCGATCATCGAGCCCGAGGTCGACATCCACAGCCCGAAGAAGGCCGAGGCCGAAGACCAGCTGAAGTCGGCCCTGCTCGACGGTTTGAACCAGCTCGGCGACGACCAGGCCGTCATGCTCAAGCTGACGCTGCCCGACAACGACAATCTCTACAGCGAGCTCGTCGCCCACCCCAAGGTGGTCCGCGTGGTTGCCCTGTCCGGCGGCTACAGCCGCGACGAGGCGTGCGAGAAGCTGGCCCGCAACAACGGTGTCATCGCAAGCTTCTCGCGGGCACTGACCGAGGGGCTCACCGCACAGCAGAGCGACGACGAGTTCAACGCGACGCTGGATGCGGCGATCGCCGAGATCGCGAAGGCGTCGGCGACCTAGAGCAGCTGGTCAGCCGAGAATCGGCAGCCGACGCTTGCGCGCCAGCCCGGCCAGCGCGGTCTGCATGACGGCGCGCACGTGGGTGTCGACCCTGTCGATGCTCGGCTCGTCACCGAACTCCGCCGTGATGTCGATCGGCGGCAACACCTCGCCGACGATCTTGGTGGGCAGCGGCATGTTCATCGGCAGCAGCACGCTCAGCCCGAACGGGAAGCCGAAGCTGATCGGCAGGATGTCGGTGCGGCCGACTCGGCGCTCGAACTTGTTGAGCCGAAGGGCGCGCGACAGCCACCTGCCCCTGCTGAGGTACAACTGGCTTTCCTGCGCCCCGATGAACACCATGGGCACGATCGGAACCCCGGCGTCGACCGCCGATCTCACGTATCCGGTGCGCCCGCCGAAGCCGATGACGCTCTCCAATTTGGTCGGCCGGTAAACCTCGTAGTCGCCGCCCGGAAACACCAGCACGACGGCGTCGGTGGCGAGTGCTTCGGCGGCGTTCTCGGGGGTCGCGCGGATGATGCCAAGAGAGTTCAGCAGCCGGTCGGCCGGCCCGGTGAACAACAGGTCATGAGCGAGCGCATAGATGGGGCGGTCGTAGCCGTAGGTGTCGTAGTAGTCGACCGCGAACACCGACCAGTCCGGCGTCATCATGCCGCCGGAGTGGTTCGCGACCACCAGGCAGCCGCCTTGCGGGACGTTCTCCAGACCCCGTAACTCCGACCGGAAGTACCGCTTCACGACGGGTCGCATCACGTCGACGACATGTCTGGTCAGCACCGGGTCCCATTTCGAGATGACCGTCGGTTCTGTATTCACTTCGGTCATCGTCGACCTCCGGACACCTGCGTTGATCTAGGCCCGATGTTATGGCCGCGACACAAGCCCGCCCTAGTGACCTAAGACCCGGGTAGGGCGGTCTGAGGACCTTTACCAAGTAACGGGCAGCCGCTTGATGCCGTGGACGAACGCCGATCGCAGGATCGCGGGTTCCTCCGTCGCGACGATGTCGGGAACCTGCCGGTGCAGTTCCTCGAACAGCACCCGTATCTCGCGGCGGGCGAGGTTGGCGCCGAGGCAGAAATGGGCACCGCCTGCTCCGTAGCCGATCTGCGGGTTGGGATCGCGGGTCACATCGAAGAGCCACGGGTTGTCGAACTTGGTCTCGTCGCGGTTGGCGGAGTTGTACCACATCGAGATCTTGTCGCCGGCCCTCATCGGAATGCCGCGCATCTCGATGTCCCGGGTCAGGTTGCGCCGCATGAAGATGATCGGCGATGCCCAGCGCACGATCTCCTCGACAGCGGTGCCTGCGACCCCGCCGAAGTCGTTCCACCACGTGTCCCGCTCCTCGGGATAGCGGGACAGCGCGACCATGCCGTGGCTGATCGCATTGCGCGTCGTCTCATTGCCTGCCGCCGACAGCAGGATGAAGAACGACGCGATCTCCGCCGAGGTCAACCGCTCGCCTTCTAGCTCGGCCTTCACCAGGTTCGTTGTCAGGTCCTCACCCGGGTGGGCTCGGCGTTCCTCGGCGAGCTCAACGGCATACTGCGCGAGTTCCGTTGACACCGCGACGATTTCGTCGAAGTCACCGGACACATCCTCGTCGCCGGTGCCCATGATGACCGTCGTCCAGTGGAAGACCTTTGCCTCGTCCTCCTCGGGGATGCCCATCATGTCGCAGATGATCTGCAGAGGCAGCGGACCTGCCACCTCCGCGACGAAGTCAGCGCATCTGTCGGGGTGAGCGGTGACCATGTCGTTGACCAAACGCCGGGCCCGGTCGCGCACGCTGTCCTCGATGCGGGTCAGGACTTTCGGAGTGAACGCCCGGTTCACAATCGTCCGCAGGCGCACGTGGCGCGGATCGTCGAGGGTGATCATCGAGCCGAAGAACTCGGAGATCTCGGGTGGCACGTCGTTGAGCGACGTGCTGGTCGGGCTGGAGCTGAAGATCTCGGGGTGCCGGCTGGCGTGGTGCACGTCGTCATACGTCGTCAACGCCCAATGCCCGGCGCCCCCGGGAAATCCCGCGAACTCCGCGACTTCGAAGAAGGTGATCGGCGATTCGCGGCGCAGCGTCGCGAACGCCCCGTCGCGCATGTCGTCGTCCCATTCCCAGAACTCGATCGACCCGAGATCGATGTCCGCCAGCGGAACGTCGGGTGGCGGAACGCCGTTCTTCCGAGGCGCGATACCCGTCTTGCGTACTGCAGCCGTCATAATCATCCCTTCCGTCAGTGCGAGTCTCGCACTAGCGACGGTGAAGGACTACGGCTTTCGGGCAGCCGTCTACGCCGGGTTAAGGAGTCGTGTGCACGATCAACACGTCGGTCTTCGACCGTCGTGCCACGTTGGCCGGCACCGACCCCAGCAGGCGGCCGGCGATCGTGGAGAGGCCGACGTTGCCGACCACGAGGAGGTCCGCCTTGACCTCCTCGGCGAGATCGACCAGCGCGTCGACGGGCGCGCCGACAATCGCCTTCTCCTCGACATTCTTGGCCCCTGCCTGGTGGGCGCGTTCCTTAGCCTCGCGGAGGATGGCGTAGATGGGGGCATTGCCGGCCATCTTGTAGCCCTCGTCCTTCAGGACGTCGGCCGCCCGCTGGTCTTCGGATTGAGGAAAGTAGGCCGTCGCGATGATCAACGTGGCGTCTCCGGCGATATGGGCTGCCTTCTCTACTGCGCGCAGCGATGAATCGGACCCGTCCGTGCCGACCACGACGGTCTGATAGGCGCTCATCCATATCCTCCCAGAGTCATTTGCAAAGCCACCCGAGACAGTAACCTGTCGGCCGCCGAACATGGGTGCGAATCACCACACCTGAGTGGCATTTGCCTGGTATTTCGTGCTGTTGCGCTGGCAATATCACGTCAGCTGCCCCGACGTGACCCGGCCTACACCGCGTGGCGAGGATCGAAATTCGACAGGTCAGGGTGCGGGGCCTCGACGGCAAAGTCGCTGTCGGAGAATGTGTATCGATACCACGGGGCGTCATCGCAGCGACCCAGCCGCGGCCGGAGGTTGGAAAAAGCGCGGTACACCACGTTGTACGGCTGCCCGTTGTAGTGCTGGAGGATCTCCTTCCAGGTCCGCGGGGCCGCACCGACCAGAGCTTCCATGTCCGCGGTCAATTCATCCTCGGTCATCGCCACGACGTCCGGCGACGGGTCGCCGAGCACGAAGGCGGTGCTGCGGTCGAAATGTTCACGTGCGAACTGGGGCTGCAGTGGAATCGTGCAGTCCATGCCGATTTTCGAGGCCGTACCCGGTGCTACATCGCTGCCGATCATCGGGTCGACCGTCATGGTGTTGCACTGCGGGATGATGACGGTGTCCAGGTGAGGCATGTAACGGAACGCCATCGCGAACTGCACAGCGGCGTCGTCCCAGATGTCGATGTCCTCGTCGAACACCATCGCTATTTTCGGCAGCGCCAATTTGGAGCAGGTCAGCATGATTCCGAGGGTCTGCTTGGCATCGCCCGGTCCGTTGGGCTTGATCTTCGCGTAGTGCCTCGGCCTGCAAGGGCCGCGATCTGTATCTGAATGCCACCCAGACGGTGTTCGGCGCCGGCTCGCCCTCCGGCGCCATGATGCTCGTCGGTGAGCAGCCCGGCGATCAGGAGGACAAGGCCGGCATGCCGTTCGTGGGGCCGGCGGGCCGGCTTCTCGACCGGGCGCTGGCCGCGGCCGGCGTCGAACGAGACCAGCTCTACGTCACCAATGCGGTGAAGCACTTCAAATTCACCCTTCCCGAACGCGGCAAGCGCCGCGTTCACAAGACACCGAGCCGCACCGAGGTGGTCGCATGCCGACCATGGTTGATCGCCGAGATGACGTCGGTGCGGCCCGATGTCGTGATGCTGCTCGGCGCGACGGCTGCACAGTCGTTGCTGGGCAGCGCGTTTCGCCTCACCGCGCATCGCGGCGAAGTGCTGCACCTGCCCGACACCGCCGACCTCGGGTTCGCACCGCAGGTCGTGGCGACGGCGCACCCGTCATCGGTGCTACGCGGTCCGCCGGAAGCCCGAGAGGAGGCGTTCGAGGCCCTCGTGTCGGATCTTCGGTTCGCGGCCGAACTGCTCGCGGGTGCGACATGATCGCCTAGATGCAGGGCGGTGTTGATCGGGTGATCGGGTTGCGCGACGGTCGAGTGGTCGGCTTCGCGCAGTACGGGGCGCCCGACGGCTTTCCCATCGTCAACGCACACGGTGGCCTCGCCTGCCGACTCGATGTCGCGGCCGCCGACCCCGTCGCGGCCGAATCCGGTATCCGGCTCATCTCCCCCGACCGGCCAGGCGTCGGCCTCGTCCGATCCGCTGCCCGGCCGCACGGTGCTGGACTGGGCCCGCGATATCGGCGAACTGCTCGATCAGCTCGACGTGGATCGGTTCGCGGTGATGGGTTGGTCGATGGGCGGGCAGTATGCGGCAGCTCTGGGTTACGCCCTGCCGCCACCGCGTCGCCCGGGTGGCGATCATCGCCGGTGCGCTGCCCTTGACCGATCCCGGTGTATTCGATGAGCTTCCGGCCTTCGACCGGTTCCTCACCCGCGCGTCACAGCGGACCCCATGGATAGCCCGGCAGTGTTTCAGAGTGACGAGGTTCGCTGCTCGCATCGCACCCCAGTCGTACGGAAGGCTGGCCGCGCGCCAGGTGGGAGCGGCCGACGCAGCCGATATCCGCGACGAAGGTTATGGGGCGTTCGCCAAGATGTCCCGCGAAGCGTCACGGCAGTTGGCCGGCGCCGTCGAAGAGTACCGAGCGTGGATGCGGCCGTGGGGATTCGCGCCGGAAGACCTCGACGTGCCCGTCGACGTGTGGGCCGGAACCCACGACGAGCTCGTTGACCCGAGCTGGCCAGAGCGGCTGGCGTCGCGAATCCCGAACGCTACGTTGAACATTCGCGACGGCGGCCACTTTGTGGCGCACCGGTGCTATCACGAGATCTTCGAGGCGCTGCGCGCTGAATGATCGCGATCAGCAGACGGCCGGCGGCACCCACATCGAGACTGCAGGCGGCACCCACACGCACGGCCCGTAGTACTGCGGGCCGCCACGCCAGCCATCCCAGTCGCCACCATCGTCTCCTTTGCCGCCCCAGTTATCCCAATGCGGATGTGGCCGGTCGAGCTTCCACGTCACCCCCGGCGAATCGGGAAGTGGCTGATCAGCGTTCGCGATGCCCGAACCGACGCTTAGGCCGCCGACGGCCAGTGCCCCGAGAATCGCCGCTTCGGCCCCGATCTTCTTCACGTTCACGATGAAAACCCTTACTACTGCAGCAAATTCAACCTACCGACCCGACATAATCCTATCCCCGGGGGCAACACATAACGACTTTCGGGATGAGTGCGCGATCCTCGGATCAAGCCTCGGCAAATACTTCAGTGACGAGAGTCAAGTGCGCTCAACATCGCTGTGCCGCAGTGGGATCGGCAGCACCGGGTTTGCGAAACTCGCGCACGCAACGAAACTTGGCCTTGACTGCAAAGTGTCTGCGTCAGCGCTGTCCGCGATCACCAGCGATCCCTGCCCACCATCGCGGGTGTCTGCGGTAGCGAAGCGCCGCTACCCACGCCTCGATGCCCCGACCACGCGGTTCCCTCGCAAACAAAATCGTGTGGCACGGGAAGCGAACTCGGCAGCAGTGGGAAACCGGGCACCGCGTCCGCGATCGGCGCGACTGGAACCGTTATCGGGGTCACGGGCGGCGCGAGCGCGCCTAGCGGCGGAACGGCCGGAACGACCGGAACCGCAACGGGGGGTGCGGGCGGCGGCAGAACGGCCGCGGCCTCGGATACCGGGGCCGCTTCAACGACCGGTGGTGCGTCGACCACTGGCGGGGGCGGCGGCGCGATGTCCGCGACCTCCACTGCTGGTGCTGCGGGCGGTGCCTCTACTGGAGGGGGCGGTGGCGGCGGCAGGGCGGGAGCTGCTGCCTCGACCACCGGAGCCGCAGGGGGCGGCGCTTCAACGGCCGCAGGGGCCGGCGGCGGTGGCGGTGATGCCACGCCAGCAGCATCGGCGATCGGCGCCGCATCCGGGATCGGCAGCGGCGGAGCAGGCGGGGCGACGATCGGTACCGGCGGCAGCGGTGGCAGCGCGGCGGGCAACGGAGCGCCGGCCAGCGGAACGACCGGCGCCGCGGGTGGCAACACGCCGGCGGCTTCCTCAATAGGCGCCGCCACGGGTGGCGGCGGCGGAACAGGCCCGGCTAAGGCGGACAGGCCTCGAACCAGGGTGTCGAGTGGAACGGCTGGCAAAGGTGCCGCCACGGGTGCGGGAGCCGTGTCGATGGCCGGCGCGGCGGCGGTCTCCAACGGTGCCGGGATCGCCGGCGGCGCGGCGGCAAAGTTCTGAATCATGTCGAGGCACGGCACGCCAGGGCTCGGATCGGCGGCGGCAGGGAACGTGACTACGAGAACAGGCCAGATGAGCCCCGCGCTCGCGATGGCAGAGATGGCCAGGCGAGTCGTGGTGCGGGACATGTTTTTCTCGAATTCAGTTGACGGCGCGGCCACTGACAAATCCTCCAGGGCGTTACTGAAGTTACTCAAGTGAAGATTTGTGACGGTTACCGAACCGATGCCGATCGGTGGCGAAGCGGTGACCGCGCAGCGAAACGGGTTGTCACGCAATGTGCTTTGCGGGCAAATCCGGGTCGGAGGTCAGCTGTACAGCGTCTCGAACCGTCTGATCGAGCGTTCGATGTCGCCCTTGACCGCCCGGGCTGCGGCGGCACCGATCGGACCGAAGAGCGGCCTGCCGCCCAAGTCGATGTTCACGGTGAAGGAGCAGCCGGTGTTGGTCGGCCGGACCGACATCGTCAGCGCATATTTGGTTCCCCCGACTCCGTCGCCGGTGATGCCCAAGAGTGTCGGCGGGTCGAACTCCCGTACGGTCCACGTCACCCTGTTGCGCAATCCTTTCGCGCCGGCGACGCCGACAAGCGTCGTTCCCACCGTCAGCTCGGACGGGACCTCGCCGCGCCACCCCTCGTGCATTTGAAGCCAGTCGCCGAGCGTCGACAGATTCGACGCGTGCGCCCAAGCGTCATCGGGTGTCAACGACAGGTCACGGGACAGCTCGAGCTTGGCCACGGCCGAATGCTAACCGCACGGCGGCCAATTGGAGCGAGTGACGGGATTCGAACCCGTATAAACGGCTTTGCAGGCCGGTGCCTAGCCCTTCAGCCACACCCGCATCGCCATAGACCATGTCTCACCGTTGCGACCGAACCCAGGTTTACGATCACGACGATCCTGTCGGCGGGTTAGCTTGTTCGCATGATCGACTGGCTCGCCGCTGACCCGCCGTTCTTCGGGGGCCCCGGACAGGGCACTCGCCAGATCGTCGAGTTGTTCGTCGCATTCGGCCTGACCGCGCTGATCGGACTCGAGCGAGAGATTCAGGGCAAGAGCGCCGGGGTACGTACGCAGACCATCGTCGGCACCGCGTCCGCACTGATCCTCCTGGTCAGCAAGTACGGATTCTCCGACGTCCTGAGTGAACGGGCTCGTCGTCGTCGACCCCTCTCGCGTTGCCGCCCAAATCGTCTCGGGCATCGGCTTTCTCGGCGCCGGCATCATCATCTTCCGACGCGGTTCAGTCCACGGACTGACCACAGCGGCAGCCGTGTGGGAGTCCGCCGCGATCGGCATGGCGGCGGGCGCCGGCCTGCTGCTACTGGCGGTCACCGTCACGGCGATGCACTTCCTCATCATCGTCGGGTTCCTGCCGCTGGCGCGCTGGCTCTCGTCGCGATTGAGTGGATCGATCACCATGCACGTCAGCTATGACGAAGGGCGCGGCGTGATGAGCCGACTCCTGCAGGCCTGTGAACGACGCCAGTGGCAACTCACAGACCTCGCAGCCGATGCCGCTGGGGCCACCCTCGTCGGCGCCGGCCAGGCCGGGGTGATGCTGACGCTGTCCGGCCGAGGGATCCTCAACGCTCCGGCGGTGCTGGGGACGATCGACGGGGTGACTGCGGTCCACCAGCTCGACGACGACTCCGACTAGCGGTGCTCGCCGTATCGCGGGCCGAACGCTCCATTCGGGAACACTTGGCGGCCTGCACCGCCGCGCGAATCAAGCCCGCGAGCTCGTCCACTTCGCGGCCATCGTCATCGGACAGTGCCCGCCAAGGCGCGTACGCCAAGCGGTCGGTGTCGTCCTCGATCCGGGACCGCAACGCTGAGCCCGCGGCGGTCAACACACCGGCATCGTCGATCAACCCGCGTCCCCGCAGACGGTCGACTCCAGCCTGCCACTGCTCCTCGCTCCACGCGCGAAGCAGCCGGGCGAACTCGACGGAGAAGCCGATGCCTGCGGCGGTGTGGCTGATGAGCGCCTCGATGCCGCTCAGCTCGTTGGCGACGAGCGCCGCGATGTGACCGTCGCCCCGGTATTCGCGAAGCAGGGTGACCGCGTGCCACAGCTGACCGTGCACCGACGCCGGCCACGGCAACGCCGCGTGTCCGGCATACAGCGGGCGACCGTCGCCGTTGGGAATCGCCTCGGCGGCGCTGCGCAGCAGCCCCGCCACGCGCTCGAACTGCGTCGAGCGCACCAACTCTGGGAGCACCCGGGGCAGCGCGTCGGCGATCATCTCGTACCGGACAGCGGTCACCCTCTGCGGCGACGCCAGCTCCCACGCCGCTGGGATGCTCTTGGCGGACCAGCTCCGGATTGAAGTTGTAGAACGTCGCCGCCACGGTCGCGGCGCTCACCGCGCCCATCGGGGCGGATCTCGCCGCGAAGTAGGGCATCCGGCCCTCCATGCCGAGCGCACCGAATCGCTCGGCTACCTCGGGAACGAAGTAGGAGATCGAATGAACTGTGTCGATGCGGCGACTGAGCCGGCCTGCGGTGAACGCGTCCACTTGTCCGACCCTAAACGGCGCTGCGGCTGGCACTTCTCGTCGACGCCACGACAACGTCAGCGCGGCCAGCACCGCGAACACCGCGAACGCCCACCGCGCGGGTGTCGCGTCGCCGGTGTCGGTCATGTTGACGACCACGCCGGCCAGTCCCGGCGCCGAACGCGCCGCAGATCAACTGCACGGTGTTGATCGCCGCGGCGGCGGCAGGGCCCTTCGGCCGGGTCGTCAACACAGGACATCGCCCACGCGGACAGGTGCGGCCAGGCGATACCCACTCCGGTGCCGGTGATCACCAGCGCAAAGCGCCCACACCGCAACCAGCCCGGCCGATGCGTCCTCGGCCATTGTCAGCGCTGCGAGCGCCAACCCGATCGCCATCACCAGGGGCGCGACGGCCACGGTCCGCACGATGACGCGGTCGCTGCGCAGCGAAGCGCTGAGCGATCTCGGCGACGGTCCAGCCGATCGCCAGCCCTACGCCGAGGAACCCCGCCGCGACCGGCGTCAGATGCGCCAGCCGCTGTCCGAACAGTGGCACGTACATGTCGACCATGGTCGCGGCCATCAGCGCGCCGAGTGTCAGGTAGATCCACTTCAGCGGGCCGGGGCGAAACACGCTGGGCGGCAACACCGCAGCCGGTCGATCGCCGGTCGACGTAGAGGAACACCGCCACAAGCACCGCGCCCGCGAGCGAGCAACCCGGCGGTGGCTCGCGCGTCGTGCGGTACACCGCGCCACACTGACGGCCAGCGCCGCCGCAGCCGAGCAGCAGCAGCGACCACACCGGGATCGGCATACGACACGACGTCGACGCTCGGCGTCGCGCCGCGCGGGCAGGGCGATCGGAACCAGAATCAGCACTGCGGCGGTCAGGATGGCCAGCACACCGAAAGCCCAACGCCACGAACCGAACTGGGCGAACAGTCCGCCCGCCGCAGGACCGAACAGCGTGCCGACCCCCCACATCGCCGACACCAGTGCCGAAGCCTTCGTCCACAGCGAGCTGGGCAGCGCGGTGTTGATCACCGCGTAGCCGAGGCCGGCGACCAGACCGCCGGCCAACCCCTGGACGGTGCGGCCGACCAGCAGAGCCTCCATGGTCGGAGCGACGCGCGCATGCGACGCTGCCAGCGCCGAACACGCTGAGGCCCAACAGATACGCCCACCGCGGCCCGAGCCGCATCAGCACCGCGTTGACGGTCGTCGCGGCCACCACCGAAGCGACCAGGTACACCGTCGTCACCCACGCGTACAAGCCGCTGACCGCCGATGTCGGCGACCGCGCTGGGCATCAGGCTGATGGTGAGGAACTCGTTGGTCGCGTACAGCGCCACACCGCCCGCGAGCACGGTGAGGCCCCAAGGTGCTTCGGGCCCAACAGCTCACGCCAGCTGCCCGTGCTGAGGTCTTGGAATCGAACGGTATCGGTCACGCCGGCCACGTTAGGACCTCAATCATTGTTGAGGTCAAGGCCGGCTCGGATCACTTGAGGCCCGCCGCGTCCATGCCGCGCAGTTCCTTCTTCAGGTCGTGCGATCTCGTCGCGGATGCGCGCCGCCAACTCGAACTGCAGATCCCGCGCCGCGGCCATCATCTGCTCGGTCAGATCCTTGATCAGATCGGCGAGTTCGGCGCGCGGCATGTTGGTCGTGTCGCGGCCCTCGATGATGCCTGCGCTGACGGCGCGTCCGGGCTCGCCCTGGGCGCGACGGCCCCGCGACGCGTTGCGGCCCGAACCGCCCACCTCGACGTCGTCGGCCTCGCGGTAGACCTGGTCGAGGATGTCGGCGATCTTCTTGCGCAACGGCTTCGGGTCGATGCCGTTCTCCTCGTTGTAGGCGATCTGCTTGGCCCGGCGCCGCTCGGTCTCGTCGATGGCCTGCTCTCATCGAGTCGGTCATGTTGTCGGCGTACATGTGCACCTCGCCCGAGACATTGCGCGCAGCGCGGCCGATGGTCTGGATGAGGCTGCGCGGCGACCGCAGGAAGCCCTCCTTGTCGGCGTCGAGGATCGCCACCAGGGACACCTCGGGCAGGTCCAGTCCCTCGCGAAGCAGGTTGATGCCCACGAGCACGTCGTAGTCGCCCAACCGCAGCTGCCGCAGCAGCTCGACGCGGCGCAGCGTGTCGACCTCGGAGTGCAGGTAGCGCACCCGGATGCCCATCTCCAGCAGGTAGTCGGTGAGATCCTCGGCCATCTTCTTGGTCAGCGTGGTGACCAGCACCCGCTCGTCGCGTTCGGTGCGCTTGCGGATCTCGCCGATCAGGTCGTCGATCTGACCCTTGGTCGGCTTGACGACGACCTGCGGATCGACCAGACCGGTCGGGCGGATGACCTGCTCGACGAACTCGCCGCTGGACTGGCTGAGCTCGTACGGTCCCGGGGTGGCCGACAGGTACACCGTCTGCCCGATCCGGTCGGCGAACTCCTCCCAGGTCAGCGGCCGGTTGTCGACCGCCGAGGGCAGCCGGAAGCCGAAGTCGACCAGGTTGCGCTTGCGGGACATGTCGCCCTCGTACATGCCGCCGATCTGCGGCACGGTCACGTGTGACTCGTCGATGACGAGCAGGAAGTCCTCCGGGAAGTAGTCGATCAGCGTCGCCGGCGCCGATCCCGCGGGCCGGGCGTCGATGTGGCGCGAGTAGTTCTCGATACCCGAGCAGAAGCCGACCTGGCGCATCATCTCGACGTCGTAGTTGGTGCGCATCCGCAGCCGCTGCGCCTCCAGCAGCTTGCCCTGGCCCTCCAGCTCGGCCAGCCGCTCCTCGAGCTCGGCTCTCGATGGTCGAGATCGCGTGCGCCATGCGTTCGGGCCCGGCCACGTAGTGCGTGGCCGGGAAGATCCGCAGCGAGTCGACCTTGCGGCACGACGTCGCCGGTCAGCGGGTGCAGGTAGTAGAGCGCCTCGATCTCGTCGCCGAAGAACTCGATGCGGACCGCGAGTTCCTCGTACGACGGGATGATCTCGACGGTGTCGCCGCGCACCCGGAACGACCCGCGGGTGAACGACATGTCGTTGCGGGTGTACTGCACGTCGACCAGCAGCCGCAGCAGCGCGTCCCGCGGCACCTCCTCGCCGACCTGCCAACTCGACCGACCGGTCCAGGTAGGACTGCGGCGTGCCCAGGCCGTAGATGCAGGACACCGAGGCCACCACCACCACGTCGCGCCGCGACAGCAGGCTCGACGTCGCCGAGTGCCGCAGCCGCTCGACGTCGTCGTTGATCGAGCTGTCCTTCTCGATGTAGGTGTCGGTCTGCGCGATGTACGCCTCGGGCTGGTAATAGTCGTAGTACGAGACGAAGTACTCGACAGCGTTGTGCGGCAACATCTCCCGCAACTCGTTCGCCAGCTGCGCGGCGAGCGTCTTGTTGGGCGCCATCACCAGGGTGGGCCGCTGCAGCCGCTCGATGAGCCACGCCGTCGTCGCCGATTTACCGGTGCCGGTGGCGCCCAGCAGCACCACGTCACGCTCCCCGGCCGTGATCCGGCGCTCCAGCTCCTCGATGGCCGCCGGCTGGTCACCCGCGGGCGCGTACTGGACTGACGACCTCGAAGCGGCCGCCTGCGCGCACGAGGCCATCTACGGCGTCGGCGGCGGTCGGTACTCCGAGTGCGCCAGTACTGGGTGTTCGGTAGCGAAAGCCATATTCACCAGGGTAGAACCCGACACCGACAGGTTCTGTTCCCGAGCCTCCCACGAACGTTCCGTACCGCTCGAAAATTCGGTGAGTGAAATCTCCAGCGGTAACGAACGTTCGCCGAAACGTATGCTGTCTCCATCCACGCTCCGAAGCACGAGACGTTCGACCTCTCCGCCCGCACCAACACCGATCCCAAGGGCATCGTGCGGGCTGTGGACGTCTACACCGTCAGCCGTGGGGCCTGTACATGGCCCGCCCGACACCTGGCCGCGCGCAGTTCCACTACCTGGAGTCCTGGCTGCTGCCGTCGTTGGACCTGCGGGCGACGGTGTTCCACTTCAACCCCGGCCACGAGCTCGACCAGGACTACTACCTCGACGTCGGCCGGTATCACGCCTGGACCCGATGCCTGGCACGCCGAGGACCACTACCTCGACCTGGTCGTCCGGACCGGCATCGGCGTCGAACTGGCCGACGTCGACGAGCTGCTGACCGCCGTCCGGCACGGTCTGCTGACGCCGGAGACTGGCCGAACTGGCCGTCCAGACGGCCGTCTCCGCGACCGACGGACTGTCCCGGCACGAGATACGACCTGAACCGCTGGCTGGCCGACCCGAGGGATGGCGCTCACCTGGCGTGGGCCGGGGTAACAAAAGTGCCGATACCGTCGATTTTCGGGTGATGGCAACAACGGCCGCGGGTGTGCGAGGGGTAGCGAAATGGCTCTGACGTGCCAAAAGCCTGTATGGTCGGCTGTCATGAGCTCGACGAGACGGGTGTCGACTGGCGATCGCCGCAGCCATGCTCGGCGCCGCTCTGGTGTCGATGCCGCCGATCGCGCTGGCCGATCCGGAGCCCGTGCCGCCGTCTGAAGTCGCGCCACCGCCCGACGCCGCAGCCGCGCCCGAGCAGCCTCCGATGGCCGACGGAACACAGCACAACGTCATCTACCGAGCCCGCGCCGACGGCACGTCGCGGGGCGCGGTCGTGGCCTACAAACAGGACGATACAGAACGTCAACAGCGCCCAGCCGACCATGCTGCCCGGCCAGACGTTCGAGGTGAACACGGTCCTCGACGATCCGAAGCAGGCCGGCATGCAGGTCTCGATCCAGTGGCCGTACGGATCGAATCTGCACTGCGAGATCCTGGTCGACGACCAGATCGTCGCTCAGGCCGATCAGTTCATCGCGCCCGAGGTTCTTCCACGTCAAAGGACGATCCGCTGTACGGCACGCTGCAGTGCGGCGCCCCGCTGGACATCCCGGTCGCCCGGCCTTTCGGGCGCCGATGCCGCCGCAGCCGACGGATCCGCACCGGCCGAGGCGAGTGCCGCGGCGCCTGCCGCCGCACCGCCCGCCGCCTGACGCTACGGCCGCCAGCCGGTCGAATCGGCCCACTCCCAGGCCCGCCGATAGGCGTCGAGGAACCACGGCTCCTTCGCATCGGCGTACGCACCCGCGGTGGCGTGGCCCTCGGCCACGACGCGTCGCTTCAACGCGAGGTAGTCGCGCTGGACAGGCCGGGTTGGCCCGTAACCAGTCGACGAACAGCAGGGCGAACTGCTGATCCGGCCACCCGTCGACCCTCACGTGCACGTTGGTCGGCCGCCCGGGATCGGCAGAACAGTGAAGTCGCTTGTGCCACAACGATTCATCGTCGGTGTGATCGAACTCGCAACGGTACTGCGGGCGTCCGGCTTGCCCACATCGGCGGTGATCGGCCTGCGCACGTAGCCTGCGGTCGTCAACGCGTCGGCCAACTCGTCAGCGACGTCGAGCGACGCGACCGTCACCTGCATGTCGATGACGTCCTTGGCGTCCATTCCCGGCCACCGCCGTCGATCCGATGTGGTCGATGCGCGACGGCGCGGTGCCCGCACGCGGTGTTCAGTCGCGCCGCGATCCGGCGCGCCTCGTCGCGCCAGGACGGGTCGTACGGCACCAGAACCGGCCGCGGGCGGGCCGGCTCGCCGCGGTCCAGGTTGTGCGCGAACGGCAGGATCCGCTCGTGCCACAGCGCGCGGGCCTGCTTCGATCAGTTCCCCTGCGCTGCCGGCAGTTGTCCAGCCACACGTCGGCTACGGCGCGGCGCTGCTCCTCGGTGGCCTGCGCGGCGATCCTGGCCCGCGCGTCCTGCTCGGTGAAACCGCGGTACTCGAATCAAGGCGCAGAACCCGAGTCTCCATCGTCGGCGTGCACGATCACCACCAGCGGGAACATCGGCGCCATACCCGGACTCCACGAGCAGCGGAATGTCCTCGACGATGACGGCGTCCTCCGCCGCGGCGGCGATCAACTCCGAGCGACGGTGGGCCACCAGCGGATGCACGATGCCGTTCAGCGTCTGGCGCTTCTCCTCGTCACTGAACGCGATCGCGGCCAGCGCCGGGCGGTTCAGCGCGCCGTCGTCGGTGCAGGATGTCGTCGCCGAACGCGTCGACGAGCTTGGCGAGACCCTCGGTTCCCGGCTCGACGACCTCTCGGGCGATCACGTCGCCGTCGACGACGATCCCGCCGAGATCACTGAAAGTTGAGGACACCGTCGACTTTCCGGCGCCGATACCGCCGGACAGGCCAATGCGCAGCACCGCACCAGTCTGTCAGGAGGCTGCGGACGTGAGGAGCAAGGGAGCATCTGGAATGACGAACGCCCCGACTCGTATGAGCCGGGGCGTTCGTTCGAGTTGAACTGTCAGGCGCTGCCCGCGAGCTTCTCCCGCAGCGCTGCGAGCTGCTCGTCGCTGGCGAGCGATCCGCCAGCGGACTGCTCCTCGGTCCGCGACGTGCCGTTGGCCGATGCCTTCTCGCCGGCTTCGGCTTCGGCGGCGGCGAACTTCTCCATCTGCGCGGTGTGCATCTTGTGCCGACGCTCGGCCTCCGCGTAGCGGGACTCCCACTCTTCGCGCTGCTTCTCGAAGCCGTCGAGCCATTCGTTGGTCTCGGAGTCGAAGCCCTCGGGGAAGATGTAGTTGCCGGCCTCGTCGTAGCTGTCGGCCATGCCGTACTTCGATGGGTCGAATTCCTCGGTGTAGTCCTCGTTGGCCTGCTTGAGGCTCAGCGAGATACGACGCCGCTCCAGGTCGATGTCGATGACCTTGACCATCGCGTCGTCGCCGACCGCGACCACCTGGTCCGGTACCTCGACGTGGCGCTCGGAGAGTTCGGAGATGTGCACCAGGCCCTCGATACCCTCCTCGACGCGGACGAACGCGCCGAACGGCACCAGCTTGGTGACCTTGCCCGGCACGATCTGACCGATCGCATGAGTGCGGGCGAAGTGGCGCCACGGATCTTCCTGAGTCGCCTTGAGCGACAACGAAACCCGCTCGCGATCCATGTCGACGTCGAGGACCTCGACGGTGACCTCGTCGCCCACGTTGACGACCTCGGACGGATGGTCGATGTGCTTCCAGGACAGCTCGGAGACGTGCACCAGGCCGTCGACACCGCCCAGATCGACGAACGCGCCGAAGTTGACGATCGAGGAGACGACACCCTTGCGGATGGCGCCCTTGGTGAGCTGGTTGAGGAACTCGCTGCGCACCTCGGACTGGGTCTGCTCCAGCCAGGCGCGCCGGCTCAGCACCACGTTGTTGCGGTTCTTGTCGAGCTCGATGATCTTGGCCTCGATCTCCTTGCCGATGTACGGCTGAAGATCGCGGACACGACGCATCTCCACCAGCGAGGCGGGCAGGAAGCCGCGCAGGCCGATGTCGAGGATCAGGCCGCCCTTGACGACCTCGATGACGGTGCCCTTGACGGCCTCGTCCTTCTCCTTGAGTTCCTCGATGGTGCCCCAGGCGCGCTCGTACTGTGCGCGCTTCTTGGACAGGATCAGGCGGCCTTCCTTGTCCTCCTTGGTGAGGACCAGAGCTTCGACCTCGTCGCCGACGGACACAACCTCATTGGGGTCAACGTCGTGCTTGATGGAGAGCTCACGGGAAGGAATGACACCTTCGGTCTTGTAGCCGATGTCGAGCAGGACTTCGTCACGGTCAACCTTGACGATGGTCCCTTCGACGATGTCGCCATCGTTGAAGTATTTGATGGTCTTGTCGATGGCGGCGAGAAAATCCTCGGCCGAGCCGATGTCGTTAAGGGCTACTTGCGGCGAGGTGACGGAGGGACTTGGCATGTGGTGGGTTGCTCCGGACAGGTTGGGTCGTAGGGACTAAGGGACACGAGTTATTGGTGTTACCCGCGACGAGCACAAACGGGCACCTCTAGAGGTTACTCGACTGTGTACATGCTGGACAAACTCGGTCCCGAGGGCGCGAGAACCAAGATCACCGCGATTATCCTGCACTGGTGTCCTCACCTGCAATGCCGCACCCGCACCGGCCGGTCGCGCCGCCGTTGGCGCGCAAAGTCCGCAAGGTGGGAGCGCCATTGGTCCTGCTCATCGCGCTGGGCACCATCGCGGGACTGATGGTGATCGGGTTGACGGCGCTCAACCCAGTCGGTGCGAGCACCGCGTTCGTGCTGTCGAGCCTGGCCATGACCGTCGTGGTGCTGGCATATGTCTGGTTGGACCGCTGGGAACCGGAGCCGCCGCGACTGCTCATCCTGGCGTTTCTCTGGGGCGCGTCGGTCGGCATCGTGGTGTCGCTGATCGGCGAGCTCTACCTCGACTCGCTGGTCGGCCAGGGTGACGCCGACTCTCCCGGCTGGTTTTCCATCGCCGTCGGTGCCCCGATCCTCGAAGAGGCGGTGAAGGGCCTGTTTCTGCTGCTGATGATGACCGGGCGGCGCCGCAACGAGATCAATTCGCTGACGGACTGCCTGGTGTACGCGGGCCTGGTTGGAGCCGGCTTCGCCTGGCTGGAAGACATCCTCTACATCTCCGGCGCTGACTCCGTCGGCGACTCGCTACTAACGGCGGCGGTGCGGCTGATCATGGGTCCGTTCGCGCACTCGCTGTTCACGACGATGACGGCGCTCGGCATCTATTTCGCCATGCAGCGACGGAACGCGCTCGCAAAGATTGCTTATATCGCGCTTGGCTACTTCGGGGCCGTGATCATGCACGCATTGTGGAACGGCTCGTCGTTGGCGGGCACCGGGACCTACTTCGGGGTCTACGTGTTCTGGATGGTGCCGATATTCGTGCTGGCGATCGTGCTGGCAGTGCGCAGTCGTCGGAGGGAGCAGCGCGTGGTCGCCGAGAAGCTGCCCGGCATGGTGGCGGCCGGCCTGGTCACGCCGAACGAGGCCACGTGGCTGGGCGCCCTCGACACCCGCAAGCAGGCGATTGCCGCGGCGGCGCGGGGCGGCGGCAAGCCCGCGGCCAAGGCGGTCAGGGCCTTCGCCGCCCAAGTGGTGGAGCTGGCGTTCGTTCGCGACCGGATCGATCGCGGTTTCGGCGACGAACGGGTCTACGCGATGCAGAACGAGGAGGCCTACGCGGTTCACGCCGCCCGCTCAGCCGCGCCCATATTGCAGTGGCTGGCGAACTACCGTGCGCCCGGCGCCAGGCCGTAAACGGATTGACCGCGCGGGGATACTCCATCCATGTACCACGTGATCGACGTCTTACCGGCGTTTCTGGTGGCGTGCGTGATCCTGGCTGCGCTGCCCGGACCCGCGACGGCGCTGTTTCTGCACCGCTCGGTCCGCGACGGCCGCACCGCAGGGCTCGCGGCCGTCGTCGGCAACGAGATTGGGATTTTCGGCTGGACACTGGCCGGCGGCGCGGGCCTGTCGATGCTGCTGATGGCCAACCGGATGCTGTCGCTGGCGCTGCATGTCGTCGGCGCGGCGATCCTGATCTGGTTGGGTATCAGCGCGTGGCGCAGCGCAAAGCACCCGGCCGACATCGAGCCGTCGATGCCGCCGCGCGGACGGACACCGGCGGCGGCGTTTCGAGCGGCGCTGGTGTCGATCGCGGCCAATCCAAAAGCTGCCGCATTCGGGATCGCGGTCATTCCGCAGTTCCTGCCGTCCAGCGGCCCGGTGTTGCCGACGCTTCTCGTGCTCGCGGCTATTCAGCTCGTCGTCGATACCGCCTGGTGTGCCGGCGTGGTGCTGATCGCCGATCGTGCGCGAGAGCTGTTGAGCCGCAAACATATTCGTCGCCGCATCGAACGAGTGATAGGCGCGGTGCTGATGGTGCTGGGCGTCGGGCTCGCGGCCGACGCTCGCTAATGCGCGGCTGAAGCCGATGGCGGCGACTAGTGCGCCGCCGTGTCCCAGCTGCGGCCGTAGCCGACCGACACCTCGAGCGGCACGTCGAGCGGATAGGCGTTGCCCATCTGGTCGCGGACCAGCTTCTCGACGGTATCCCGCTCCCCGTCGGCCACCTCGAACAACAGCTCGTCGTGCACCTGCAGCAGCATGCGTGATTTCAGCCCGGCCTCCTTGAGCGCCGCGTCGACGTTGATCATCGCCACCTTGATGATGTCTGCGGCGCTGCCCTGAATCGGGGCGTTCAGCGCGGCCCGCTCGGCGGCCTCGCGCACATTGCGGTTGCTGCTGTCGAGCTCGGGCAGATACCGGCGCCTGCTGAACACCGTCGATGTGTAACCGTCCTTGCGCGCCTGATCGACGACGTCGCGCAGATAGTCACGCACCCCGCCGAACCGGTCGAAGTACTGCTCCATCTGCACCTTGGCTTCCTCGGTGGAGATCTTCAGCTGGGCGGCGAGGCCGTAGGCGCTCAATCCGTAGGCAAGGCCGTAGGACATGGCCTTGACGCGGCGCCGCAACTCGGCAGTCACCTCGTCGATCGGCACGCTGAACGCCCGTGACGCCACGAACGAGTGCAGATCCTCCCCGTCCTGAACGCCTCGATCAGGCCTTCATCGCCGGACAGGTGGGCCATGATCCGCATTTCGATCTGGCTGTAGTCGGCCGTCATCAGCTCGGCAAAGTTCTCTTGGCCGCCCTTGCCCACGACGAACGCGTCGCGTATCCGGCGTCCCGCGTCGGTGCGGATCGGGATGTTCTGCAGATTCGGCTCGGTCGACGACAACCGGCCGGTCGCCGCGATCGTCTGGTTGAACGTGGTGTGAATGCGCCCGTCGGAGGCCACCGAGTTGAGCAGCCCGTCGACGGTGACCTTCAGGCGGGTCGCATCGCGGTGGGCGAGCAGATGCTGGAGGAACGGATGCCCCGTCTTGTCGAACAGCGACTGCAGCGCGTCGGCGTCGGTGGTGTAGCCGGTCTTGGTGCGTTTGGTCTTCGGCATCTCCAGCTCGTCGAACAGCACGACCTGCAGCTGCTTGGGCGAACCCAGATTGATCTGCTTGCCGATCACCGCGTAGGCCGCCTCGGCGGCGTCACGGATCTGGTCGGCGAACTCGCTCTGCAGCTCGGCCAACTGATCGAGATCGACGGCGATGCCCGCGGTCTCCATCTCCGCCAGCACACGTTGCACGGGCAGCTCCATGCTGCCGAGCAGCGCCGAGGAGTCGATGCGAGCCAGCTCCTCGTCGAGGGCAACGGCGAGGTCCATCACCGCACTCGCGCGCAGGATCACCGTCTGTACCGCCTGGTCGTCGACGCCCCCCGGTTCGTTCAAGCTGTCGTCGAGCAGTGAAAGCTGTTGCTGCTCAGGATTATCCGCCCGTAACTCGCGCTTGAGGTACCGCAGTGACAGGTCGTCGAGCGCGAAACTGCGCTGACCAGGGCGAACGAGGTAAGCCGCGAGGGCGGTGTCGGAGGTGACGCCGGCCAGCCTCCAGCCGCGGCCCGCGAGGTCGTGCATCGCGAGCTTTGCCTCGTGCAGTGCCTTCGGTTGGCCCGCATCGGCCAGCCATGACGCCAACGCGGCCTCGTCGTCGGAGTTCAGCGTCGCGGTGTCGAGGTAACGGCCTTCGCCGTCGGCCGCCACGACGGCCAGCGCGGTGGCGTCGGCGTCGAACGCCAGATGGGTGCCGACGACGGCCAGCCCGAACCTCTTGCCCGAGCTGTGTTCGGCCAACCATCCGGCCAGTTCACCCGCCTCGAGCGCACCGCCGCGAATGTCGAAGCCCTGGTCGACCTCGGGATCCGCCGACGCCAACGTGTCGAAGAGCCGATCGCGCAGCACCCGGAACTCCAGGTCGTCGAACAGGCGGTGGATCTGGTCACGGTCCCAGGACTGCATGCGCAGCGTGTCGGGCGTCTGAGCCAGCGGTACATCCTTGACCAGATCGGTCAGCTCGCGGTTGAGCACCACGCTGGAAAGGTTGGCGCGCAACGCATCACCGACTTTTCCCTTTACGCTGTCGACGTTGTCCACCAAAGACCTGCAGCGACCCGAATTCGGCGATCCATTTCGTCGCCGTCTTCTCGCCCACCCCGGGAATCCCTGGCAGGTTGTCGCTTGGATCGCCGCGTAGCGCGGCGAAGTCCGGGTACTGCTGCGGGGTCAGCCCGTACTTCTCGACGACGGCTTCCGGCGTGAACCGGGTCAGCTCGCTGACGCCCTTGCGTGGGTACAGCACGGTGACGTCGTCGCTGACTAGTTGCAGCGAGTCGCGGTCACCCGTCACCACCAGCACGCGGTAGCCCTCGCCCTCGGCCTGGCTCGCCAGGGTGGCGATGATGTCGTCGGCCTCGAAGCCCGGTTCGGCGAGCACCGTGATGCCGAGCGCGACGAGGACCTCCTTCGTGATGTCGATCTGGCCGCGGAATTCGTCGGGAGTGGCCGATCGTCCCGCCTTGTATTCGGGGTACTTGTCGACGCGGAAGGTCTGCCGCGATACGTCGAAGGCTGCGGCGACGTGAGTAGGCGTTTCATCCCGCAGCAGGTTGATCAGCATCGCGGTGAACCCGTAGACGGCGTTGGTGGTCAACCCGCCCTGGGTCTTGAAGTTCTCCGCGGGCAGCGCGTAGAACGCCCGGTAAGCCAGCGAATTACCGTCCAACAGCATCAATGTCGGCTTGTTGTCCGGCGTGGCGTCGGAGGCCGTCTTTTTCGTGGTGGCGGAGGGGGCTGGGCTCACGGCCCTACTCTATGCACGGCCGCTGACACGCAGTAGCCGCCGAGCCTTTTCGACCAGAACACGCGCCGCCGGGCTGATCGGGCCGGTCGCACGCCACACCAACACCAGCCGGCCGCGGATCTGTGGGACGAACTCCAGGACGTGCAACTCGTCGCGCCCGCGCGGCACCGATGCGGGCACGATCGCGACACCGAGCCCGCGCTCGGCCAGTTCGGCGAGCGCCAGTGGCGTACTCGCCTCGAACGCGACCCTGGCGGCGACGCCCGCCGACGCGCAGGCCCGGTCAAACTGGTGGCGGATGCCCGCGCCGACAGGCAACGCGATCAGTGACCGGTCGCGTAGATCCGACAGCCGGATCTTGGTCCTCTTGGCGAGCGGATCGGTCCGGGACACGACGGCGTTGATCGCCTCGTCGGTGACCACCTCCAGATCCAGACCCTCGGGCCGTTCGTCGGGGCCGACCGAGGCGATCGCCGCGTCCAGCGCTCCGGTGCGGACATTTTCGATCAGACGATCGGAACTGTCGGTGCTGAGCGTGATTTCGACATTCGGGTGCACGGCGTGAAAGTCGGCCAGCAGGCGTGGGATGTCGACGCTGTGCGACGTGACCGTGCCGATCGTGACCGTGCCCCGGACCAGATTGGCGACCTCATCGATGGCGACGTGCATGTCGCGGACTGCCGACAGCGCGGCTCGCGCATATGGCAGCACGGCCTCGCCCGCTGCGGTCAGCCGCACCGCGCGGCGCGATCGGTCGAACAGCGGTTGACCCAGCTCACGCTCGAGCCGCTGGATCTGCGCGCTGACCGCGGGTTGTGCCACGCGGATGCGCTCGGCGGCCCGCGTGAAGTTCGCTTCCTCGGCGACGGCGACGAGATATTCCAGCTGCCGCAGTTCCATAAGTATTGATTATAGTTTCTGGATCTAATCACTATTGGACTTATAGATGTGGTCCGCGCACGGTGGAGATATGAGTAACCACACTGTGCTGATAGCCGGCGCCGGGATCGGCGGGCTAACGGCGGCGCTCACACTGAATCGGCGTGGCGTCGACACCACGGTCGTCGAGCGTGCCAGCAGCCTGGCGCCGCTGGGCGTGGGCATCAACCTGTTGCCGCATGCGGTTCGCGAGCTCGACGAGTTGGGCCTGGGCGCGCGACTCGGCTCGATTTCCGTTGCACCGTCGGCGATTTCATTCTTCGACAGCTCGGGCGAGCACCTGTTCCGCGAGCCTCGCGGCCTCGAGGGCGGATACACCCATCCGCAGTTGTCGGTACATCGCGGCCGACTGCAGATGCTGCTGCTGAACACCGTCAGAGAACGCCTCGGCCCACGCGCCGTCCGCACCGGTTCTGGCCTGACCGGGTTCACCCAGACGTCTGACGTCGTAATCGTGCACACGGCCGTCGGCGATCTGCATTCCGACGTGCTCGTCGGCGCGGATGGGATCAACTCCGTCGTCCGAGCGGCGGTGCACTCCGGCGACGACCCCTTGCTGTGGTCCGGTGTGCGGATGTTCCGTGGTGCGGCCCGCCAAGGCTCGTTTCTTGACGGCCGCACCATGGCGATTGTCAAGGGCGACAACGGTATTGATCTTGTCACTTATCCCATTGGCGACGGATTGGTGAACTGGGTGCTTCAGGTACCCGGCGGCGAGCCGGGGCCCCTGCGCGGCGACGCCGGCTGGAACCGTCCGGCCGACCCCGACCGAGTTGCCTCGCTGGTCGGAGGCTGGAAATTGGGCTGGCTGAACGTCGCCAGAATGGTCCGCAAGACCCACGAGGTGTTCGAGTACCCGATGGTCGACAAGGATCCGCTGCAGCATTGGGGAACCGGGCGCGTGACGCTGCTCGGCGACGCCGCACACCCGATGTATCCGGTCGGCGCCAACGGTGGTTCACAGGCCATCGTCGACGCCCGGGTGCTGGCCGACGAACTCGCCCACGACTTCGATGGCGGCCTGCGCCGCTACGAGACCAAACGCATCCCCGACACCGCCGAGGTCATCGCCGCCAATCGCGAGATGCACGGTGCTGGTTCGACCCGCCGCCCCGGCGAGTTGGCCCAGGTGACAGCGAAATACCGAAGCGACACGAACGCAGACAGGAGAAACGCGTGACCACCTATGTGCTGATCCCGGGCGCCTGCCACGGTGCATGGTGTTTCGACGACCTCACCACCGCGCTGGGCGGTCACGGCCACCGTGTGCTCGCCTACACCCTTACTGGCGTGGCTGAGCGCGCTCACCTCGCGCATGCCGGGGTCAATCTGGAAACCCATGTCACCGATGTGCTTTCGGCCCTGGCCGCAGAGCACGACGCGGACGATCTGGTGCTGGTCGGACACAGCTACGGCGGCATGGTGATCACCGGCGTCGCCGATCGCATTCCCGAGAAGATCGACGCGCTGGTGTATCTCGATGCGCTTGTGCCCCGCGACGGCGAATCGTGTTGGCATCTGGTCAATGACGGGGAGCGGCAGTGGTATCTCGACGTCGACGACACTGGCTACGGCGTGCGCCCGATGCCGTTCTTCGATCCACGCGCCAGCGCTCATCCCCTCGCGTCGTTCCTGCAGCGGATCACGCTCTCGGGAGATCTGAACGGGTTTCGGCGCCGCGATTTCGTGTATGCGCTGAAATGGCCGGGTGATTCGCCGTTGCGGCCGTCATACGAGCGGGTCAGGGACGACCCGAACTGGACCGTCCACGAACTCGACGGCGCGCATAATCTGATGCGGGACAACCCGGATGACCTGCTGCGCATCCTGCTGGATGCCGCGCGCCATTAGCGGGCGGCGGCTAGCTGCCCCGTGCGGATCCAGTCGATCGTCATGTCAGCGGGTTCTGCGGGTCGACGAAGACGGCGAGCGTCGCGGCGGGCTGCACCCGGCGATGTGCATCTGCGCGACCACCTCGTCGAAAACCGCGACGTACGGTGGCGTGCCGTCCTCGCGCTCGAGCGACCCTGCACCCGCAGGACGGGCGACATGTTCATGTACGACCCGACCTGCCACACACCTTCGACCGTGACGGTGCCACGCAGTCCCATGCCGTTGGACAACTGCGCATGGCGCATCATTCTCATGCCGATCTCGGTGGCGTCGGCCGCCTCGTGCATCCGGTTGGGAATGTCGGCGATCTGGCCGAAGAACGACGACGGGCGGCCCTGCGACTCGAGGTACTGCTTGTTGGCGCCGTACATCCGGGCCCAGTCCTTGAACGGGTTGGGCATCGAACCCGTCCTAGTAGCCGAGTAGCTTGCGGAACTGCTGTCCGACCGCCATCGACTGGCCCATCCGCTGCACCCAGCCGTCGAGCGCGGCCTTGGTGTCGGTCGGATCCCAGCCCCGCTCCTGCGCGAGCGCGATCATGCCGGCCTCGTCGGTGACGCCCCGGGCCTGCGCATCGCGGGCGAGTTCGGCGTAGTCCTGCAGCGAAATCCCGTTGATGGGTTGCCAGATCGGGTCGTCGGCGGCCACCGAGCGGGTCGACGGTCCGCCCATCACTGCCGGGTCGATCATGCCTCCGGCACCCTGGACGTGCACCATGCCGTCGGCTTGCTGCTGACCGGTTTGCTGGGCGAATGCCTGCTGCGCCTGGGCCGCGGCCTGCTGTGCTGCCTGCTTTGCCTTGTCGAAGAGTCCCATGCCGGTGGTCTCCGTTCGCCGAGCCCCGGACCGTGATGGCGGGGAATTACTCAGCGCAAGTTCACCGGCCGATCGCTACCGATCCTTCAATTCGGTGCCGCAAACTGGAACACGTTTCAGTTTCGCGGCCGGGAGTCGGTACGCTGACCCGCGTGTCAGCTTCAACGCAACCCGCCATTGACGGATGGTTCGCAACCGACGGGTCCGGTGCACCGTATCTGATCGGCGGCAAGTGCCATCAGTGCGGCACGTTCGTGTTCCCGCCGCGCGCCACCAACTGCCCCAACCCCGCCTGTGACGGCGACGAGCTTGCGCAGGTGCCGCTGTCGCGGCGGGGCACGCTGTGGAGCTACACCGAGAATCGGTATGCGCCGCCGCCGCCGTATCCGTCACCGGATCCGTTCGAGCCCTTCGCCGTTGCCGCCGTTCAGCTGGCCGACGAGGGTTTGATCGTGTTGGGCAAGGTGGTCGAGGGCACCCTGGCCGCCGACCTGAAGGTCGGGCATCGAGATGGAACTGACCACCATGCCGTTGTACGTCGACGACGACGGCGTCGAGCGCGTCGTCTACGCATGGAGGATCGCGTCATGAGTCCGGAACCGGTGTACATCCTTGGTGCGGGCATGCACCCGTGGGGCAAGTGGGGCCGCGACTTCACCGAGTACGGCGTGGTCGCCGCGCGGGCCGCGCTGGCCGAGGCGGGGCTGGACTGGCGCCAGATCCAGCTGGTCGCCGGCGCCGACACCATCCGCAACGGCTACCCCGGCTTCGTCGCCGGCGCGACGTTCGCCCAGAAGCTGGGCTGGAACGGCGTTCCGGTCACGTCGAGCTACGCCGCATGCGCCAGCGGTTCGCAGGCGCTGCAGAGTGCCCGGGCACAGATCCTGGCCGGGTTCTGCGACGTCGCGCTGGTCATCGGCGCCGACACCACGCCGAAGGGCTTCTTCGCCCCCGTCGGCGGCGAGCGCCGCAACGATCCCGACTGGCAGCGCTTCCATCTGATCGGCGCCACCAACACCGGTCTACTTCGCGCTGCTGGCGCGCCGCCGGATGGACCTCTACGGCGCGACGCTGGAGGATTTCGCACAGGTCAAGGTCAAGAACGCCCGGCACGGCCTTGACAACCCGAATGCCCGCTTCCGCAAGGAGGCCACGGTCGAGGACGTGCTGGCCAGCCCGGTGGTGCCGATCCGCTTCGGCTGCTTGACATCTGCGCGACCTCCGACGGTGCCGCCGCGCTGATCGTGGCGAGCAAGTCGTTCGCCGAGAAGCATCTCGGCTCCGTCGAAGGCGTGCCGTCGGTGCGCGCCGGTCAGCACGGTCACGCCCCGCATATCCGCAGCATCTGCCCGAATTGCCTGATATCGCAACGGATTCCACCGCCGTGGTGCCCGCGCCGGAGCGGGTGTTCAAGGACCAGATCCTCGACGCCGCCTACGCCGAGGCGGGCATCGGGCCCGGAGGATCTGAGCCTGGCCGAGGTCTACGACCTGTCGACCGCGCTGGAGCTCGACTGGTACGAGCACCTCGGCCTGTGCCCGAAGGGCGAGGCCGAGCAGCTGCTGCGCAGCGGCGCGACGACCATCGGCGGCAAGATCCCGGTCAACCCGTCCGGCGGGCTGGCCTGCTTCGGTGAAGCCATTCCCGCGCAGGCCATCGCGCAGGTCTGCGAGCTGACCTGGCAGCTGAAGGGCCAGGCCACCGGTCGCCAGGTCGAGGGCGCCACGGTCGGCGTCACCGCCAACCAGGGACTGTTCGGACACGGCTCGTCGGTGATCGTCGCCCGCTAGCCTCTACTCATGTTCGCGAGCGTGCGTGTCCGCGGCCGACACGCCGGACATTTGCACGATCTTCCGCACGCTCGCGGTTGACTAGAGACATGGCTGACGTCATCTCGGTCCGAGTCAAACCCGGCAGCCGCAAGGGGCCGCTCGCCGAGGTCGCACCGGATGGCGGTCTGACGATCTATGTGCAGGAGCGGGCGGTGGACGGCAAGGCCAACGAAGCGGTGATCCGCCTGCTTGCCGAGCACTTCGGTGTGCCACGCAGTCGTGTCGAGCTGACGCCGGCGCGACCTCGAGGGTGAAACGTTTTCGTATCGGCTGATCGCACGGGCCGACGAGCGTGCGCAAAGTCGTAATTTTCGTCGGCGTGTCGGCCACTGACACGCACGCTCGCGGGAATTTCGCGGAAAAGGACGGGCTAGGCGACGCCGAGGTAGGCGGCGCGAATACTGTCGTCGGCCAACAGGTCTCGCGCGACGCCCTCGCGGGTGACCTCTCCGGTCTCCAGGATGTAGGCGCGGTCGGACCGGCTCAGCGCCTGCTGTGCGTTCTGCTCGACCAGCAGCACCGTCGTGCCCTGCGCGTTGATCTCGGCGATGATCTTGAAGATCTGCGAGATCACCATCGGCGCCAGACCCATCGACGGCTCGTCGAGCAGCAGCACCTCGCGGCCGGGCCATCAGCGCACGGCCGATCGCCAGCATCTGCTGCTCACCGCCGGACAGCGTGCCGCCCACCTGGTTACGGCGCTCGGCCAGCCGCGGGAACGTCTCCAGCACCCAGTCGAGCCGCTCGTCGTGCTCGGCCTTGGACGCGAATTTCCGCCCGTAGCAACCCATTTCGAGGTTCTCGACGACCGTCATCCCGGGAAACACGCCGCGGCCCTCCGGCGCCTGCACCAGGCCCTCGACTGACCCGGTGGTGCGCCTTGACCTCGGAGATGTCGGCACCGTCGAACCACACCGAACCCGAGGTCAGCGGCAGCAGTCCCGAGATCGCCCGCATCGTCGTGGTCTTGCCCGCGCCGTTGGACCCGAGCAGGGTGACCAGTTCGCCCTCCTGCACCACCAGCGAAATACCGTGCAGCGCACGGATACGGCCGTACTGCACGACCATGTCGCGCACCTCGAGCAGCATCGGCCGCTCCTCACGTGATTGTCGTCATCGGGCACCCCCAGATAAGCGGCGATGACCTTCGGGTCCTCGCGGATCTCGGCGGGCAGGCCGTCGGCGATCTTGCGGCCGAACTCCAGCACCACGATCCGGTCGGTCACGCCCATGACGAGCCGCATGTCGTGCTCGATGAGCAGCACCGTGTAGCCGTCGTCGCGGATCTTCTGGATCAGCTCGATCAGCGCGGCCTTCTCGCGTCGGGTTGAATCCGGCGGCGGGCTCGTCGAGGCACAGCAGCTTCGGTTCGGTGGCCAGCGCGCGGGCGATCTCCAGCCGGCGCTGGTCGCCGTACGGCAGGTTCTTGGCCTTCTCCTCGCCCCGGTGGGCGATCCCGACGAAATGCAGCAGTGCCGCAGACCGTTCGATCGCCGAGTGCTCCTCGCGCCGATGCCGCGGCGTGCGGACCAGCGCTCCCGGCACCGAGGTGAGGTGCCGCGCATCGGTGCCGACCATCACGTTCTCCAGCGCGGTCATCTCGCCCAACAGCCGGATGTTCTGGAACGTGCGGGCGATGCCCCTGCGGGTGATCTGGTGCCGCTTGATGCGGCCCAGCGGCGCGCCGTCGAAGTTCACCGAGCCCGAGCTCGGCCGGTAGACCCCGGTGATCGCGTTGAAGCAGGTGGTCTTGCCCGCACCGTTGGGCCCGATCATGCCGAGGATCTCGCCGCGACGGATGTCGAACGTCACCGAGTCCAGCGCGGTCAGAGCCGCCGAACTTGACCGTCAAATCCTTTGTCTGCAAGAGGGTTTCGCCCTCGGCCACCTGAATCTCGCGATGGACACCGGCCAGGTCTTCGATGACCTCTTGCGGTTCTCCTGTTGGCGTGTCATGCGACCGGCTCCTTCTCCGGGAGCTTCGCAGCAGATCGCGCGCGGCCTTTCCGTACGCCAGCAGCTGCTGGCGGGCCGGGAACAGGCCCTGCGGCCGGAAGATCATCAGTACACACGAGCGCCAGCCCGAAGAACAGGTACTTCAGGTCGCCGAGGTTGATGCCGAGGAACTCCACTCCCAGCAGGCGGTTCGGCAGGTAGACGATGATGAACGCGCCGAATATGACGCCGAGCTTGTTGCCCTGCCCGCCGAGCACCACCGCGCACAGGAACAGCATCGAGTTGATGATGTTGAACGTCGGCGGTGCGACGTACTGCACTTGGCCGGCGTAGAGCGCACCGGACAGTCCGCCGATCGCCGCACCGATGACGAACGCCCACAGCTTGAAGCGGAAGGTGTTGACGCCCATTACTTCCGCTGCGTCCTCGTCCTCGCGGATGGCGATCCATGCGCGGCCGACCCGGCTGCGTTCCAGGTTGCCGACGAGCAGCAGGATGACGACGATCAGGATCAGGCCGAGCCAGAACCACCAGGTGCCGTAGTTGGCGTGGCCCGTGGAGTTCGCATTCGAGAAGAACCCCTCAGGGAGCCTTCTGCTCTCCCCCACCCGCGGGAACGCCACCTCGTTGAGACCGCGTGGGCCGTTGGTGATGTCGGCGAGGTTGTCGGCCATCAGCCGGATGATCTCGCCGAAGCCCAGCGTGACGATGGCCAGATAGTCGCCGCGCAGCCGCAGCGTCGGGATGCCGAGGATGAGGCCCGCCAGCGCGGTGATCGCCATCGCCAGCGGGACACAGGACAGCCATGCCCACGGTGTGGACAGGAAGCCGTTGGGTCCGACCTTGTTCCACGGGCTGTCGGGACTGGTGAGCAGCGCGACGGTGTAGGCGCCGACGGCGTAGAAGCCGACGTATCCGAGGTCGAGCAGTCCGGCCTGGCCGACCACCACGTTGAGCCCGATCGCGATGATCGCGACCATCGCGAACTGCGCCATCGTGCCGCCGAAGCTGATGCCCGGGGTGTTCAGGAACGGCGGCGTGTACAGCGGAAGCAGGGCGAGCGCGCCGAACAACAGACGCCGAAGACCCATTTCTGCGCCCGGGACAGGCCGTCCCACCACTGGCGCAGTCCGTCGCCCGGCGCCAGTAGGCGTTGCGTCCAGCTGCTCATGCCCGTGCCTTCCCGAGGCTTTCACCGAGTATCCCGGTCGGCCGGAACAGCAGCACCAGAACGAGCAGCACGAACGCGACGACGTCGCGCCACTGGGTGCCGAACACGGCCTGGCCGTAGTTCTCCATGATGCCGAGCAGCAGACCGCCGAGCAGCGCGCCGCGAAGATTGCCGATACCGCCGAGCACCGCGGCCGAGAACGCCTTGATGCCCAACAGGAATCCGCCGGAGTAGATGATGCCCTGCGGCACCTTCAGCGTGTACAGCAGCGCCGCGGCGCCGGCGAGCAGCCCGCCGATCAGGAACGTCGTCATGATGATCCGCTCGCGGGAAACCCCCATCAACGTCGCGGTGGTCGGATCCTGCGCAACGGCGCGGATACCGCGGCCGAACTTCGTCCGGTTGATCGCGATGTCGGTCAGCACCGCGAAGACCAGCGCGGCCACGATGATCACGATCGTGACGTTGGAGACCGTGGCGCCGAAGATCGTGAACTGCGTCTTGGGCTGCACCAGGATGATCGGCTGCTGGGCGTTGCTGCCGCCGTAACCCTTGAGCAGCTTGGGCAGGACGAAGTGCACGAACTCCTGCAGCACGAACGACATGCCGATCGCGGTGATCAGGAAGGTCAGCGAACGCGCATCGCGTCTTCGCAGCGGCCGGTAGGCGATGAATTCCAGTCCGACTGCGGCCGAACCCGATACCAGCATGGCGAACAGCATCGCGATGCCCAGATACAACACCGTCAGCGCGATGCCCTTGTTGTAGGCGTTGCCGCTCGGGGTGAAGCCGAGGATGATGTCGAGCGCGAAATACGCGCCGAACATCCCGAGCATGAAGATCTCGGAGTGCGCGAAGTTGATCAGCCGCAGCACGCCGAACACCAGGGTGTAGCCGACGGCCACCAGCGCGTAGATCGCACCCCAGGAGAGGCCGTCGATCGTCAACTGCCAGAAGCCGATTCGCAGGTTTCCAGATTGAAGTTGATGTTGCCGGCCAGGCAGGCGTACTGGTCGACGCACTCATGGACGATCCCATCATCCGGTGGCGGCTCCTCGCAATCCCGGCTTCTAGCGAAAACGCGCCCGAGCCTTACGGTCTCGGACGCGTTTCGCTCGAGTGCTTACTGTACCTTGAAGATCCAGATCAGATTGGTGGTGAGCTCACCGGTGGGGGTCCACTGGTACTTACGAGCCACGCCCTGACCGTTGTAGTTCTTCACGAAGTCCAGCAGGGCCGGCCGAGTGATCGCACCGGAGTCGATGCCCTTGACCAGGATCGTGCCCAGGTCGTATCCCTCGGCGCTGTAGGTGCCCGCGTCGGTGTTGAACTTCTTCTTGTACTCATCGGCGAACGCTCCGGTGGCCGGACCGCACGGGCAGGACAGGATCGCGTCCTTGGATGCCTCACCGGCCTGCTCGACGAACTGCGGGTCCTTCGTGCCGTCGGCACTGACGAAGGTGCCCGTGAAGCCGCCGTCCTTGAGCTGCTGAACCAGCGGTGCCGCCTCGGAGTAGTACCCGCTGTAGAAGACCGCGTCCGGGCTGACGCCCTTGACCTGGGTCACCGCGGCGGAGAAGTCCTTGTCGCCCTTCTTCACCGAGATGTTGCACGACGAGTCGGCGACCGGGCCGAGCGTGTCGCGCACCGCGGTGGCCAGCCCGAGTCCGTAGTCGGTGCTGTCGTCGATCACGCAGATCTTCTTGAAGTTCAGCGAGTTCTTCATATAGTTGGCGACCGACGGCCCCTGCACGGCATCGTTGGCCAGGCCGCGGAAGAACGTCTTCCAGCCGTTCTCGCTGCAGCGTGGGGTTCGTCGCCGATGCGGTGACGGCGACCAGGCCCGCCTGATCGAACACGCCGCCGGTGGCCTTCGTCTCGCCGGAGAAGGCCGGGCCGACAAGGCCGATCGTGTACTGGTCGTCGACGATCTGCGGCGCAATTGCCGTCGCCTTCTGCGGATCACCCTCGGTGTCGAACGGCTTCAACTGAACCTGGCAGCCCGGGTTGGCGGCGTTGTGCTTGTCGATCGCCAGCTGCACGCCGTTCTTGATGTTGATGCCCAGTGCCGCGTCCGGGCCGTTGAGTGCGCCCGCCATCGCGATGGACACCGGCGGGCAGTTGGCCTTGCCGTCACCGGCGGGGTCGGCCGGTGCGGCACCCTCGGCCGCCTTGACCTCTTTGCCGTTCTCGTCGATCTGCACCTGCTCGACGATCTTCAGATCGGTCTGGGCACCACCCCCCGTGCCTCCCTCGTTCGGCTGGGACTGTTGGCAGCCGGCAATCCCGAGCACAACCAAACCCGCGCTACCGAGAGCAAATGCATTCCGTGCCACGCGACCGCGCACGCTTCACCTCCGGGTCAATGTTTTCATCGGCGTCGTCGCCCCAGCCCAGGCTGTCTGGGCGGCGATGCTTCGGGACGACCATAGCCAACCCGTCGCCGCGGTGCGTGATGTTGGAAAAGCCGTCGTAACTATCCGCTGGCCTATGCGACCAAAGCGCGTCGTCGGAAACGCAGTATTAACGGTTCGCCCCGGTAATCCCTAGCTCGACGGCGACGCGTCTTTGGGGGTGTCGAGGGTTTCCAGCACGACCTCGGCGACGCGCTTCATCGTGGTGCGCCGATCCATCGCCGCGCGCTGGATCCATTTGAACGCCTCGGGCTCGGTCATCCCCTGCTTGGCCTGCAGCAAACCCTTGGCGCGCTCGACGAGCTTGCGCGTCTCCAGCCGGTCCGACAGCGTGGCGACTTCCTGCTCCAGCGCGGCGATCTCGCCGAACCGGCTGACCGCGACCTCGATCGCCGGAATCAGGTCGGTGATGTTGAACGGCTTGACCAGATAGGCCATCGCGCCCGGCGTCGCGGGCCCGTTCGACGAGCTCGCGCTGGCTGAATGCGGTGAGGATGACGATCGGCGCGATGCGCTTGCCGGCGATCTCGGACGCCGCGTCGATGCCGTCTCGCCGCGGCATCTTGACGTCCATGATCACCAGGTCGGGTTTGAGGCTTTCGGCCAGGTCGACGGCCTCCTGCCCGTCGCCGGCCTCGCCGACGATCTCGTAGCCTTCTTCGCGCAGCATCTCGGCCAAGTCCATCCGGATGAGCGCCTCGTCTTCGGCGACGAGAACGCGGCGGGGTTTTTCGGCGTCGGTTCCAGACCCGGGAGAAGCTGCCATGGAAGACATTGTGGCGGTCGCGGCCGCGATCAGCGACCTCGGGGGCATCCTCTATGGTTGAAGGCCGCGGCGACACGCGTCGCAAACGCCCTCGTATCCCAATTGGCAGAGGAAACGGATTCAAAACCCGTCCAGTGTGAGTTCGAGTCTCACCGAGGGCACCCCACCAACTGCCTATCGGCGGTGTGCTCAGTCACCGTGTCGTGCTTGGCAATCCGCTGGCGCACACTCAATCCGGTGACGTGTCGCTCCCGATGGAACACCCGTGCGATCTCCGCGACCCTCGCGTAGAACTCACGAGCGGTCAAAGTCTTGAATGAAGACCGCTGTCTCGGCCGAGGGCGTGCTCACCGACGTCCAGCAGATCGATCGACGACAACCGCCGTGTCGGGTCGGCGATCATCGCCACCAACACCCGGTGCAACTGCTCGATCAGCACCTGGATCCTCGCCGCGTCGAACACGTCGGTGCGAAATTCCACCGCCCCGCCGATCCCGGCGGGCTCACCGGCCTCGCTCCAGTGTTCGGCCAGGGCAAACACCAGGTCCTTGGCGGCGCTCTGGGTGTCCACCGGCATTGCGGTGACCTGCAGATCACCAAAGGCCAACCCGGCGGCGGCGTCATTGCCTTGCCCGGCAAGGTTCTGCCAGGCCAACATCACCTGAATGAAGGGGTGATGCGTCAGGGTTGGGGTGGGGTTGAGCCGCTCAAGAAGCACCGCAATAGGCACGTCTTGGTGCTCGTAGGCAGCCAGGCTGCGCCCTCGCACCTGAGCCAGCAGTTCGCCGACGGTGGGATCACCGGCCAGGTCGACCCGCAGCACCAAGGTGTTGACGAAAAAACCCACCAGTTCATCTAGCGCGGGGTCGCCGCGCCCGGCGATCGGGACCCCCACCGCCACATCGCTGCTGGCGCTGATCTTGGCCAGCAGCACCGCCAGGGCGGCCTGGATCACCATGAAGCTGCTCGCGTTGTGCTCACGAGCCACAGCACCCACCCGCTGCTGCAGCTCCGCCGGCCAGTCCACCGCCACCATGGCGCCGCGGCAGTCGGCCACCGGCGGGTAGGGCCGATCGGTAGGCAGCTGCAGGAGCTCGGGCATCCCGGCCAGGGCATCCTCCCAAAACCTCAGCTCAAGAGCGATAACACTGTGAGGATCCTGCAGTTCACCAAGATACTGGCGTTGCCAGAGCGTGTAATCGGCGTACTGCACCGCCAACGGCGCCCAGCCGGGGGCCCGTCCCGCGCACCGGCTGGCATAGGCCACACCCAGATCACGCGCCAGCGGGATGATCGACCAGCCATCGAAAGCGATGTGGTGCACCACAATCCCTACCACATACTGCTCGGGCCCCACCGAATAGATCTGCGCCCGAAACGGGATCTGCGCCGACAAATCAAACCGATGCCCCGCCAACTCCACCAACGCGCCGGCCACATCCTGCTCCGCCAACGACGCCACCAACGGGCCCTGCCGCCACATCCCCGCCCGCGCAGTCAACACCTGCTGGAACGGCACACCATCAACAGCGGGAAAAACAGTGCGCAGCGACTCATGACGAGCCAGCACATCATCAAGCGCCGCACCCAACGCCTCAACATCCAACGCCCCACTGATCCGCAACGCCGCCGCTATGTTGTAGACCGGTGAGGGCCCCCGCAACTGGTTGAGGAACCACAACCGCTGCTGGGCGAACGACAACGGGACCCGCTCCGGGCGCGGCATCACCGTCAGCGGCGGGCGGGCAGGACCGCCGCGATGGGCGTGCAGATACTCGGCCAACTCCCCGACGGTGGACGCCTCAAACAGATACCGCACCGGCACTTCCCGGCCCAGCGCCAGCTGCAGCCGCGTACACACCCGAGTGGCGATCAACGAATCCCCACCCAACGCGAAGAAATCGTCATCGAGCCCGACCCGCTGCAGGCCCAACACCTCGGCGAACACCGCAGCCACGATCTTCTCCACCCCGGTCTGCGGCGCCCGAAACGGTGTCGCGGCAAACACCGGCGCCGGCAACGCCTTTCGATCCACCTTGCCCGAGGAGGTCAACGGGAACTCGTCGAGCACCACGATCTGCGCCGGCACCATGTAGTCGGGCAACCGCGCACCCAACCACTGACGCACCACGGCGGTGTCCAGGTCCGGCGCACCGGCGATGTAGCCGACGAGGTGGTGGCGCCGGTGGCGCCGTGGTGCACGGCGGCCGCGGCCTGGGTGACCTGCGGGCAGGCCAGCAGGGTGTTTTCGATCTCACCCAACTCGATGCGCTGTCCGCGCAGTTTGATCTGGGTGTCGGCGCGGCCCAGATAATCCAGCGTCGCCGGCCGGGGTCCAGCGCACCAGATCGCCGGTGCGATACATCCGCGCCCCGGCACCCCCATAGGGGTTGGCCACGAACCGTTCCGCGGTCAACTCCACCCGGCCCACATAGCCGCGCGCCAGCGCGGGCCCGACCAGATACAACTCGCCCACCACCCCGACCGGCGCCGGGTTCAGCCGCGCATCCAGCACCAGCGCGCACACCCCCGCGATCGGGGCGCCGATGCTGCACCGGCTGCCCCGCCGACAGCGGCGCACTGCAGGTGGCCCAGATGGTGGCCTCGGTGGGGCCGTAGGCGTTGAACATCCGCCGACCCGGCGCCCAGGCGGCCACCAACTCCGCCGGGCACGCCTCCCCGCCGGTGATCAGCGTGTCCACCCCGTCCAGCCGGGCCCGATCCAGCGACGCCAGCACCGTCGGGGTCAACACCGCCGCGCTGACCCGCTGGTCCTGCAGCAACGCGGTCAGCGCCTCCCCGGCATACACGTCCGGCGGCGCCACCACCAACGCCGCCCCCGACGCCACCGCCAACAACAACTCGAACGACCGACGCATCAAAGGTCGGCGCGGCCACCATCAGCACCCGCGCGTCCGCGCCCAACCCGAACATCTCGCGCTGCGCCGCGGCCACCCCCAGCAGACCGGCGTGGCTGACCGCCACCCCCTTGGGCATACCGGTGGACCCCGACGTGAAGATCACATACGCGGTGTCATCCACCCCCAGCGGCGCCAGCCGCTCGGCGTCGGTGATCGCCTCCGCGCAGCGCCCCGACAGGTCCAGACCGTCGATGCGCAGCACCGGGCGCCCCCCGGCCCCGGCCACCGTGTCGGCGCCACAGGTCAACACACACACCGCGTCCACCGCGTCCAGCACCGTGGCGATCCGCTCCACCGGATGGGCCCGATCCACCGGCACATACATCCCGCCGGCCTTGAGCACCGCCCACCACGCCACCACCAACTCCGCGCACCGATCCATCGCCACGCCCACCGCGCGCTCCGGACCCACCCCCGCCTCGATCAGCACCCGCGCCAACCGATTCGACCACTCATCGAGCTCGCGATAGGACAACTGCCGCGCACCGTCGACGACCGCCACCGCATCCGGATCGGCAGCCACCGCCGCCGCCAACAACTCCGGCGCCACCCCCACCGGCGCCCCCACATCGGCACCAGACCACCCGGCCAGCACCAGCTCACGCTCACCGCGATCCAGCAGCGCCACATCCCCCACCACCACCGACGCATCGGCCACCACCGCCTCGATCACCCGCCCAAACCAGCCGACCAACCGCTCGATGGTGGACCGGTCAAACAGATCCGTGGCATACGTCACCGCCCCGGCGGCCATCGGCGCGCGCCGGATCCTCGGTGGGCACCTCGCTCAGCTCGAAATCCAGGTCGAACTTGGCGGTGCGGGTGTCCACCTCCAGCGGCTCGACGCTGACCCCGTCGATCGCCACACCTCGGGGCGCACATTGTTCTGGAAGACCATGGCCACCTGAAACAGCGGATGATGCGACGTGGAGCGCACCGGGTTGAGCTGCTCGACCAGCAACTCGAACGGCACATCCTGGTTGCTGTAGGCATCCAGCGCCTTGTGCCGCACCTGCTCAAGCACCTCGCTGAACCGCTGCGCGGAATCGACACCCACCCGCAGCACCCAGGTGTTGACGAAGAACCCGACCAGATCATCGAGCGCCTGCATCCAGCCGCCCGGCGATCGGGGCGCCCATCGCCACGTCCTCACCGGCCCCGGCCCGGTGCAACACCACCGCCATCACCGCCTGCAACACCATCGAGGCCGTCGCGTTGTGCGCCGCCGCCAGCGCCTTGACCCCCGCCCACAGCTGCGGGTCGATGCGCACCTCCACCCCATCACCGCGGTAACTGGGCACCGCCGGGCGAGGCCGATCCGCCGGCAGCGACACCACCTCGGGCAGATCAGCCAACTCCTGCCGCCAGTACCCCAACTGCCCGGCAATCACACTGTCGGGATCAGACTCGGCCCCCAACCACTCCCGTTGCCACAGCGTGTAATCGGCATACTGCACCGGCAACGGCGCCCAGCCCGGGGCCTCGCCCCGCGCACCGGCTGGCATACGCCTACGCCCACATCTCGGACCATCGGAGCCATCGACCAGCCATCAAAAGCGATGTGGTGCACCACAATCCCCACCACATACTGCTCGGGCCCCACCGAATAGATCTGCGCCCGAATCGGGATCTCGGCCGACAAATCAAACCGATACCCCGCCAGCGCCACCAACTCGCCGGCCACATCCTGCTCCGGCAACGACACCACCGCCGGGCCCCGCGCCGCCACATCCCCGCCCGCGGCCGGCAACACCTGCTGGAACGGCACACCATCAACATCGGGAAAAACCGTGCGCAGCGACTCGTGGCGGGCGATGCACATCATCAAGCGCCGCACCCAACGCCTCCACATCCAACGCCCCGCTGATCCGCAACGCCGTCGGCATGTTGTAGGTCGCAGCCCCGCCCTCGAACTCGGTTGAGGAACCACAACCGCTGCTGGGCGAACGACAACGGGACCCGCTCCGGGCGCGGCATCACCGTCAGCGGCGGGCGGGCAGGACCGCCGCGATGGGCGTGCAGATACTCGGCCAACTCCCCGACGGTGGACGCCTCAAACAGATACCGCACCGGCACTTCCCGGCCCAGCGCCAGCTGCAGCCGCGTACACACCCGAGTGGCGATCAACGAATCCCCACCCAACTCGAAGAAATCGTCATCGAGCCCGACCCGCTGCAGGCCCAACACCTCGGCGAACACCGCAGCCACGATCTTCTCCATCCCGGTCTGCGGCGCCCGAAACGGTGTCGCGGCAAACACCGGCGCCGGCAACGCCTTTCGATCCACCTTGCCCGAGGAGGTCAACGGGAACTCGTCGAGCACCACGATCTGCGCCGGCACCATGTAGTCGGGCAACCGCGCACCCAACCACTGACGCACCACGGCGGTGTCCAGGTCCGGCGCACCGGCGATGTAGCCGATGAGGTGGTCGGCGCCGGTGGCGGCGTGGTGCACGGTGGCCGCGGCCTGGGTGACCTGCGGGCAAGCCAGCAGGGTGTTTTCGATCTCGCCCAACTCGATGCGCTGTCCGCGCAGCTTGATCTGGGTGTCGGCGCGGCCCAGATAATCCAGCGTGCCGGCAGGGGTCCAGCGCACCAGATCACCGGTACGATACATCCGCTCCCCGCCAGCCCCATACGGGTTGGCCACGAACCGTTCGGCGGTCAACTCCACCCGACCCACATAACCGCGCGCCAGCGCGGGCCCACACAGATACAACTCGCCCACCACCCCGACCGGGGCCGGGTTCAGCCGCGCGTCCAGCACCAGCGCGCGCACCCCCGCAATCGGGGCGCCGATACCCACCGGCTGACCCACCGACAGCGGCGCACTGCAGGTGGCCCAGATCGTGGCCTCGGTGGGGCCGTAGGCGTTAAACATCGCCCGACCCGGCGCCCAGACGGCCACCAACTCCTCCGGGCACGCCTCCCCCGCGGTGACCAGCGTGGCCACCCCGCCCAGCCGGGCCCGATCCAGCGACGCCAGCACCGTCGGAGTCAACACCGCCGCGCTGACCTGCTGGCCCTCCACCAACCCGGTCAACGCCTCCCCGGCATACACCTGCGGGGGCGCCACCACCAACGCCGCCCCCGACCCCACCGCCCACAACACCTCGAACACCGAGGCATCAAAGGTCGGCGCGGCCACCATCAACACCCGCGCAGCTGCATCCGACCCGAACACCGCCCGCTGCGCCGCGGCCACCCCCAACAAACCGGCGTGGCTGACCGCCACCCCCTTGGGAACACCGGTAGAACCCGACGTGAAAATCACATACGCACTGTTATCCACCCCCAGCGGGCCACCCCGCTCAGCGTCGGTGATCGCCTCCGCGCACCGCCCCGACACATCCAGACCATCAATGCGCACCACCGGACGCCCCCCGGCCCCGGCCACCGTGTCAACACCACAGGTCACCACACACACCGCCGCCACCGCGTCCAACACCGTGGCGACCCGCTCCACCGGATGAGCCCGATCCACCGGCACATACACCCCACCGGCCTTGACCACCGCCCACCACGCCACCACCAACTCCACACACCGATCCATCGCCACGCCCACCGCACGCTCTGGACCCACCCCCGCCGCAATCAACACCCGCGCCAACCGCGAGGACCACTCATCAAGCTCGCGATACGACAGTTCCCGTGCACCCTCAACCACCGCCACCGCGTCCGGATCGGCCGCCACCGCCGCCGCCAACAACTGCGGCGCCACCCCCACCGGCGCCCCCCACCAACACCAGCCCACCCCGACAGCACCAGATCACGCTCCCCGCGATCCAGCAACGACACCTCCCCCACCACCACCGACGCATCGGCCAGCCATAGACGGTCAAACAGCGATTCCAGACGGGTTATGTGCATGCCGATCTCGTCGACTGTGTACCGCTCCGGATTCCACATGAACTGGCATCGCGGAGTGCTGTCACCCAGCCGCGGATAGATGTTGACGGCAACGTCTTGAATGGGGCCGGTGCTCAAGATGTTGTACATCGGTTCCGAAGATCCGAAGCAATACGGGTCGACGAAGCCGAATACGTTTATCATGGGCCCGAATTCGACATTCATGTCGATTCGGGTTGCATCATCGATGAGATCGGGCCAGCGCCGGAATTGCTGATGCCGCAGCGCACCGACCACGGCGTGAGCGATCTGATCGGTAATCGCGCCAATGGTGTCGCTGTCATCGACGCGAATAAACAGCGGCACCATGTTCGACACCATGCCCGCACATCTTTTCAGCGCAGCAGTCGTACGCACAGAGACCGGTAGCGACAACGAAACATTCTGCCGTCCTGTGGTTTTCGCGATGAACACCGCCATTATCGCGACAACTCTTGCGACATCGAACTCTTCATACCGGTTCTCTGACAATCGATGCATGCACACCATTTCGTGAATCTGCGGGTGGCGTGGCGGCACAGACCTCTGCGCCCCTCCCAGGTCGGTGAATTCCAGAGGGCCGCGCACGACGCTTTTCCAGTACTCGGCATCAGCATGACTGCGCGAAGACTGCTGATACTTCTGTTCTGCATCACGGATCAGGGCAAACTCGGAGAAGTCGACTTCGGCGGTGTCGGCGGCGGCTGAGCCCGAGTAGACGGCCGCGACGTACCGGATGAGATTGTTGGCGCCATAACCGTCGAAGAGAACGTGGTGCGTACGCATGTAGAAGTACGACAAGTTCTCGGCGATCCGCAGCAGCGCAAAGTCGTGGAGTTGGTCGCGGACCAGATCGATTGGTTGGCGGTAGTTGTTGTTCATCCAGTTGCTAGCGGCGGCTGCCGGGTCACACTCGGCGCGCAGATCGATGCAGCGTACGGTCTGCGGAAGCGATCGGTCGACTACGAAGATTGGTTCGCCGTCGGCGAGGGCCAGCCGCGCGCATGGTGTGCCGAACCGTGTTGCCCCCGCTTCACACGCAACCTTGAGCCTATCGGCGTCGACATCGTGATCGATGGCGAGATAACCGGCAATGTTGTAAGGGACCTCGGGCCGTAGTAGTTGAGCACTCCATATCGACCGCTGAGCGGCTGTCAACGAGCCCAGCATGTCTGGTTGCGCACCGTAGTTGAGCATGATGACGACGAACCCCCTCTAGGTCGGCATACCGGCGTACGAAACGTTCACATCGTTGAGTTGGCTTGTCGCACAACTCGAAAGGGGCCACCCGACGGGCATCGACGAGACGCTTTCTCCCCAACCTCTGTCGAAATCGATCAGCGCCGCACCAGGTGGCGCCGGGGTTAGTTCGCTCCACTCAATGTGGCCAACTAGCGGCGCCTCGACCGCGTCACCGCCGTGCAGGTCCCATATGCGTACAGTCCCGGTGTGGCCGCCAGAGGCCAGCGGCGGTCGCCCCCCTGCCCCAATCTCGAACGGCACCGGTGCCGCAAACACCGCCATCAGGCCATCACCGGTGAAGTTGTCCATCACGCCACCTGGCCGGTGCATCCACCGCCCGTCGAACTCACCACGTCGACGAACTGCGCACACCTGCTTGAGCTCAGCGCATCCATCCGGCTCGGCCAACGCGCAGCTGCAGGCGTTGCAATGCCGGGCATCCGCCCGATAATCTTCGGAGCCCGTGGATTTGCACACAACTCTGGCTGCGGTCACCCGAGCCTTCCCCTGGTCGCGCAAATTGTTACCCGCGTCAGTTTAGGACCGCATCCGCCTGGCTGAGCGAATATCGATAAACCCCTTCGTGGGGCACTCCCCGATCGCCTGGCGCCCGCAAATCCATCCGCAGCCCTCCACGCGGCAGGCGACGGTGATGGCGCTAGCGTCCGCGCCAGCAAAGATTTCCAAACCCCGGCGACGCCGTGTTCCGCGCGACCCCATGACATGCACGGAATTTCTTCCAGAGACATCACAGTGCGAGCTTGCTGGCGCGGATTTGGAGATATGATTCGCACTCACTGTGCGCCGATGCTGGTCCGCTTTCAGAGATCTTTCAGTGATGCAGGAAGGGCGAGGACATGAGCAATCCCTTCGACGACCAAGCCGGCTTGTTCATGGTCCTCGTCAATGACGAGGACCAGTACTCGCTGTGGCCCACGTTCGCGGCGGTGCCGGCGGGATGGACGGTGGCCTTGCCCGAGACGAGTCGCGACGCGTGCATGACGTTCATCGCCGAGACCTGGCACGACCTGCGCCCGAAGTCACTTCGTGACGCGATGGCGCGGGATGGCGAGCGTCCCACCGGTTGATGAGATCCATGACGACGGCGGGTCGCCCGAAAGCCGGTGTTCTCATATATACAGTTGCCGAAGACGGCCGACCGGATGCCGCGTGAACTGCTAGAAGACGGCGACATACGATGTCATTGCCGATTCGGACAAGCTTGCGTAGCTCACTCGACCGCGCGGGACTGGCGGCTCGGTCTGCGCCGCGCGGCGCGCCAAGTCGATCAATTCACAAGCGTCAACGCGTGCGCGCGTTGCAGCTTTCCCGATGGCGTTTTCGGAATCATCCCCGGCTCTAGCACGACCACGTTGCGGGGCCGCATGTCGACCTCGGCAAACACCTCGTGCGCGACCTGACGCTCGATGCGGCGCACCTCCGCCGGATCCTGCCACGCCTTGGACTCGACCGCGACGGCGAAGGTCTCCCGCGAGTGCCCGGCGTCCAAGCGCACGGCCACGGCACAGCCGGGCCGGACTCCCGAAACCCGGGCGGCCGCGCGTTCGATGTCGTTCGGGTAGATCTTGCGGCCGGTCATGATGATGACGTCCTTTACCCGGCCGCAGACCACGATGTCGCCGGTTTCGGTTAGGTAGCCCAGGTCGCCGGTGTTGTACCAGCCTCGTTCGTCTTGTGCCGGAACGAAACCGGCCGCCGTGTGGTATCCCTGCGTCACCGATGCGCCGCGCACCTGGATGACGCCGACGCTGCGGGCCGGCAGCGCTATGCCGTCTTCGTTCACGATGCGCGCTTCGAGACCGTTCAGTGGTCTGCCGAGAGTGGCTAGCCGGCGGGTGTTGCCCCTGGTCGACGGGACCGCTCGGTGCAGCGTCGCGAGCAGGTCGGCGTCAACCTCGTCGACGACCATGCCGGCTCCGGACTCGGTAAATGACACCGCCACCGTCGTCTCGGCCATCCCGTAGGCCGGCAGGATCGCCTCAGGACGCAATCCGAACGGGGCGCCGGCGTCGCAGAGGTCTTCGACGTCGCCGGGTTCGACCTGCTCGGAGCCCGACAGCGCCCATCGCAGCGAAGATAGGTCGAACTGGCCCGGGTTGGCTTGCCCGCGCAGCCTCTTGGCGAAGAGCTTGTAGGCGAAGTTGGGCGCGGCCGTCATGGTGCCCTTGTACTTGTCAATCAGCTTGGCCCACAGCAACGTGTCGCGCAGAAAGTCCATGGGGGTCACCTTGACCAGCTCGGCACCGTAATACATCGGCACGGTCAGGTAGCCGGTCATTCCCATGTCGTGGAAACAGGGCAGCCAGCTCACGATGACGTCGGATTCGATGTCGACGTTCGCGCCGGCGAACATCGCCTCGGCATTGGCCACGAAGTTTGCGTGGCTGATTCGAACCGCCTTGGGAGACCCGGTGGATCCGGAGGTCAACTGCAGGAAAGCCAAGTCATCGTCGTCGGTCTCAACCGGGTCAATCGGGCGGCCGTCGAGCAGTTGCTCGATGGTCAGCACACGCATGCCCAATTGGGACAGCACCGGCGCAGCAGGCATGAACGGGTCAGAGACGACGACGGCATTCGCCTCGATCATTTTGATGACGTTGGTGGTTTCCTCGGCCCAGCGCTGTAGGTCGGTACGCGGTGTGGGCTGGTGCAGCATGGACAGGCAGGCGCCCCGCATCCAGATGCCCTGCGCGGTCGGCGCGATCTCGACCGGGGCCCCGGCCAGCATGACCACGGCGGCACCAGGTCCGACGCCTGCTGCGGCCAGGCCACCAGCAACCTGTCGAGCCCGTTGATGCACTTCTGCCCAGGTGTGCCGGACAGGCGCGTCGGGCTCGCCCGTGATCATGCCGTTGGCGCTCCGCAGCGCGTTGGCAAACATCGTCTCGGTGAATCTGCTCACGAAAAATCCGCCCGGCGATAGCCACCAGCAATCGATCTCCGCTGCCGGCCACCCGCGCGGCCACCCCAATTGTCGCTCATGACAATATCGTGTCACCGCCGGTCAACCAACGTGTGCGATATCGCGCGGCGATCTGCTTCGACACGTAGCCGCTGCCACATATGCAGAGGCGTTCGACGCGACACTGCTCACGCTGGGCGCGCGGCTTCCGCGCACATACGGGCCGACTTGTCAGATCGAGGCGCTCGATTACTGATTGGGGCGGACCTGAATCGTTGCCCGCTTCGATCGCGTACGAACATTCACCGTGAGAAGTTCGGCTACTCCACCATCACCGTCGAACATCCCCTACAGCTTCGAAAACACCATTCAATCCACAGCCACCCACTCGGATAATACCCGAATTAACTTGTGCTGTAACGTCTTTAGAAGCATCTGCACTGCGCAGCCTGGCCCAGGCCGCTTTCCCTCTACTTCCCCAATATGCACCCGCGTGACAATGTTGTGACAGCGCCTGCCCGAACTCATGTGCCTAAATCAGGCTTCGACCGTTTGCTGAGACGTATCGGAGCCATGCAGACTCCTTGGACGGCGAGGCGCTCGGGGCCGTTGACGCCGGCGGCATTCCTGGAGCCGGCGGCGGTTGAGCCAGGGCACCGCGGCTTTCAACCGGCGTCAGGCATGCTCAGTGATCCACTTCGTGGTGAAGCGCTGTATAACGGGAATCTGTTCGACCGCCTGACGGCCGACGAAGCTCTCGATCTTGCCGCCGACCAACGGGACTTTAAACTCCACCCTCGCGGTGCACTTCAGGCGCGAGCCGTTCTGCGCCGGTGCCAGCAAAACCGTGCCGAGCCCGGATCCCGGTGCTCCGCGCGCCGCGATGCTGACCTCGCCACGCACCTGGCCGCCGCCGATCGGGCTCCACGTCTCGTTTTGCACCACTTCCAGATCACCCGGATAAAGCTTGGAGACCAGCCAGGGCAGCCATTCGTGGCGCAGGTCCTGGATGATGACCACGGTCACAGAGCCATCGGTGCCGACGATCAACGAGTCCAGCATGCCGATGCCGCCGAAGGCCGCCAGGCGCGCCAGCCAGTAATCCTCCTCGGAGAACGCCGAATGGACTTGTTCGACGCTGACCGGGGATTCGACCGACAAGTCGAATGATCGTGGCATAACAAACCAGGCTATCGCTATCGGCCGCGGCAAGGGTCGCTTCAGAAGGGGGATATCCCCGCGTGCTTTGAAGCTGTCCATTCGCGGATTCCCAACTTCCGCCACCGCTCGGCGACGCAGATGCTGGGGTCCTCGACCGCTTGCTGCGTCGCGAATCGCGTCCACTCGCACCAGACCCCGTTGTCGTCCGCCCGGGAGGCACTCGCGGCCTGAGCTCGCTGGCGCTCCTCAGGGCGCAGAAGTCGGCGATTCTGGGCTCGGTGAAGTGCGGTGCCCGGCTACAAGCGTGACGACGTGCGGTGTGTGGCTCATCCCCGCAGCGGTCGAAACCGCGAGTTGCGCGTGAACCCCGTTTAGCCCAGAAGTCGTTGGGGCGCTGGAGAAATACTGGGCAGTGCTCAACACCCCGGCGGGCAAGCGGCTGGTGCCGCTACCGCGTCGTCACGCTCAGCTCGACATCGACGAATGACACCGCGCGATTGCTGGTGTCGATGTCGGCCGGCTTTCGATCGCCGCCTGGCCGCGGCGAAGGCGCGGCTGCGGGTCAAGGGACGCTCGCACACCAAGCCGGAATCGCTGCTAAGGCCGCGAATCCCAATGCGCACCTGGGCTGCTCACGGTGAGAACACACCTGGTTTCCGGAAATCGACCTGATCGACTTCGGGGGCGGCAACCCGAGCTGGGAGTTCTGTTTCACGCTCACGGTCACGGACATCGCCACCGGCTGGACCGAGAATCGCAGCGTGTTCAACAAAGCCCAAGAACACATGTTCGCGGCGTTGACCGATGTCGTCGAAAACCTCCCATTCCCGATCCTGAGCATCGACCCTCAGACAACCTGAAGTTCACCCGGTCGCGGTTGGGCAACAAGAACGACGGCGTCCACGTCGAGCAGTATCACGGGAATCTGCGACCACAGCTTTCATCCGCGCATCGAAGCGCACGTCGAGGTCGCCCTGTTGACGCGGCAGAAGAGGAGCCGATTGCCGGGTCCACCGCTTGTTAGCGACCCGGTCCCGCAGACGAGACTCGCGAGATAACTTTTCGCCCAAGCGAATATCCCAATTACCGTATTAGATTCCCGTTGCTGGGACATCCAGCTATATTTGAGGCTTCCTGTGGTCGGCCGAGACGAGGTGACCGGAATTGGGTAAAACACCGGTCACTCCCGCTGCTGTCATCGGGAAGGCCTGCCGGCTTCCGGGCGGCATCGACTCCCCCGAAGGTCTCTGGGTGCGGTTGCTGCGGGGGGACGACCTTGTCACTGAGATTCCGGCCAAGCGATGGGACGTTGACGAATACTACGACCCCGAGCCTGGTCCGCCGGGTTGCTGGAGATCACTTGGGAGGCCATCGAGCATGCCGGTCTCAACCCGGCGATGATGGCCGACTCCGGACCGGTGTGTGTGTGGGATTGACTCATGCCGACTATGCATTGCCGGCCACTGATGCCCATGCCCTGCAGGGGCCGTACGGGTTCACGGGCAACGATTTCATCTTGGCGTCCGGGCGGAACGCCTACACCCTGGACGTGTACGGTCCCGCGGCTACGGAGGACTCGGCATTTTCTCCCAGCCTGCGCGCCGTGCACATAGTTTGGCGCAGCCTGCACGGGGGCGAAAGCGATCTTGCCGTCGCCGGGGGCGGGTCGGTGATGCTGGAACCACGGAAGTCGGCCTCAGAGTCTGCGCACGGCATGCTGTCTCCGACCGGACGCTGTCATCGGCCGCGACGTGGTGTCGCTGCGCAACGTCGCCCGGGCTTAATCACACTCGAAGCACGAAAATGCCACTCTAACTTTGGCTTTGCGGATTCCAGAGTTTCCAGTAGAGGGTTGCCTTAACAAATGTCCCGCCGGACGGACACGCCTGGCGCAGCCGGCGGTGGAGGCGTTTTCCCACGGCTGGGCGACTTTGTGGTGCGGTGGCCATGGGTTGTGATCGGGTGCTGGCTCGTGCTCGCGGTCGTCCTCCAACTGACGTCCCCATCCCTGACAGAGATGGCCCAGAAACGTCCCGTCGCTATCTTGCCGGCCAACGCGCCGGTAACGGTCACGACCCGACAGATGTCCGAGGCATTTCACGAGTCGGGGTCAGACAACGTCCTGCTTGTGGTCCTGACCAACGAGAAGGGGCTGGGCCCCGCCGAGGAAAGCACCTACCGCACACTGGTCGACAAGCTGCGCCAGGACACTCGAGACGTCACGATGGTGCAGGATTTTCTCAGCACGCCACCTCTGCGCGAGGTCTTGGCCAGTAGGGATCACAAGGCCTGGATGCTGCTGGTCGGGCTCGCCGGCGAGCTGGGCTCGACCCAGTCCTACGCTGCGTACACGCGGGTCGCCGACACCGTCAAACAGACCGTCGCGGGATCCACGCTCACCGCAAACCTCACTGGACCCGCGGGCACCATCGCCGACGGGATTGACATCGCGGACCTGGATCGGAAGCACATCGAGATCGCGCTGGCAGTCATGTTGCTCGCCATCCTGCTGCTGATCTACCGAAATCCGGTCACCATGTTGCTGCCGTTGATAACGATCGGCGTGTCCCTGGGGATTGCGCAGGCCGTTGTGGCGGGACTCGGGGAACTCGGCCTGGGCATTTCCAACCAGACCATCGTGTTGCTTAGCGCATTGATGGCCGGCGCCGGAACGGATTACGCCGTCTTCCTCATCAGCCGCTATCACGACTACGTGCGGCTCGGCGCCGATTCGGATCAAGCGATAGCGAGGGCGTTGACGTCCATCGGCAAAGTGATTGCCGCCTCCGCCGCCACCGTGGCGATCAGTTTTCTCGGGATGATGTTCACCCGATTGGGACTGTTTTCCACCGCTGGTATTGCATTGGCGACTGGGATCGGTGTCGCCTTCCTTGCCGCGGTGACGCTCCTCCCAGCCATCCTCGTGCTCGCCGGGCCTCGCGGATGGATCAGGCCACGACGCGACATCACCTCTCGTTTCTGGCGGCGTTTGGGAATACGCATTGTGCGCCGGCCAAAGGCCCATCTGGTCGCCAGTTTGTTAGTGCTGGTCCTTCTGGCCAGCTGCGCGACCCTGGTCCGCTACAACTACGACGATCGCAAGGACATGCCGGATTCCGTCGAGAGCGCCGTCGGATACGCCGCGTTGGATCGCCATTTCCCTTTGAACTCGACCATTCCTGAGTACCTCTTCATCCAATCACCGCACGACATGCGGACACCGGAAGCCCTTGCCGACCTAGAGCAGATGGCACAGCGGGTAAGCCAGCTGCCCGGTATCGAGATGGTGCGGGGTATCACCCGGCCCACGGGAGAATCCCTGGAACAGGCCCGGTTGAGTTATCAGGCAGGCGAAGTCGGCAGCAAGATTGGCGATGCGTCCAAACTGATCACGGACCGCACAGGCGACCTTGACCGGCTGGCCTTGGGTGCCAACACCCTGGCCGACAGTCTCGGCAACGTACGCGGCCAAGTGGTTCAGGCCGTCTCCACCGTCCGAGGCCTGGTCGACGCCCTTGCGTTGATGCAGAACCAATTCGGCGGAGACAAGACGCTCAATCAAATTGACAATGCGGCCAAGCTCGTCAGCAGCATGCTGGCGCTCGGCGAGAGTCTTGGCGGGAACGTTGCGAATATCTCGCAATCCTTCGACTGGGCCGGCCCGGTGCTGACGGCGCTTGATGCCAGCCCGATCTGCGACGCCGACTCTTCCTGCAGCAGCACGCGCGGCGAGTTGCACCAGCTGGTCACCGCGCGCCACGATGGAACCTTTGACAGGATCGCTGATCTGGCTCGGCAGCTACAGTCGACACAAGGTGCACAGACCCTTGCATCAACGGCGAAGACGCTGCGTACAGCGCTCTACACCGCCACCAACGCCCTGCGATCATTAGGGCTGAACGATCCGGAGAGCATTCGGGCCTTC
>CAWBYS010000002.1:0-348026 GCA_963793055.1 uncultured Actinomycetota bacterium
GCTACATTATCGGCGCACAATCACTTGACCAGTGAGCTATTACGCACTCTTTCAAGGGTGGCTGCTTCTAAGCCAACCTCCTGGTTGTCTTCGCGACTGCACATCCTTTTCCACTTAGCACACGCTTAGGGGCCTTAGCCGGCGATCTGGGCTGTTTCCCTCTCGACGCACGGAGCTTATCCCCCGCCGTCTCACTGCCACGCTTTCACTTGTCGGCATTCGGAGTTTGGCTGACGTCAGTAACCTAGTAGGGCCCATCGGCCATCCAGTAGCTCTACCTCCAACAAGAAACACGCAACGCTGCACCTAAATGCATTTCGGGGAGAACCAGCTATCACGGAGTTTGATTGGCCTTTCACCCCTACCCACAACTCATCCCCTCAGTCTTCAACCTAAGTGGGTTCGGGCCTCCACAACATCTTACTGCTGCTTCACCCTGGCCATGGGTAGATCACTCCGCTTCGGGTCCAGAACACACCACTACACCAACCCCTACGGATTGGATACGCCCTATTCAGACTCGCTTTCGCTGCGGCTACCCCACCCGGGTTAACCTCGCGACATGTCCCTGACTCGCAGGCTCATTCTTCAAAAGGCACGCCATCACCCCACCAAAGCGAGGGCTTTGACGGATTGTAGGCACACGGTTTCAGGTACTCTTTCACTCCCCTCCCGGGGTACTTTTCACCATTCCCTCACGGTACTAATCCGCTATCGGTCACTGGGAAGTATTCAGGCTTACCGGGTGGTCCCGGCAGATTCACAGCAGATTCCACGGGCCCGCTGCTACTCGGGGAAACATTCCACGAAAGCCGTTGAGTTTTCGTCTACGGGGCTCTCACCCTCTACGGACAGACCATCCCAGGCCACTTCAACTAACCCAACGGTTTATCACTTTCGCCCTCATCGGCGGATGAGAGAAGAAACGCCCCACAACACCGCACACACAACCCCCGCCGGGTATCACATGCACGCGGTTTAGCCATCCTCCGCTTTCGCTCGCCACTACTCACGGAATCACACTTGTTTTCTCTTCCTACGGGTACTGAGATGTTTCACTTCCCCGCGTTCCCCCCCGCACCCTATGTATTCAGGTACGGGTGACACGACATCACTCGTGCCGGGTTTCCCCATTCGGACATCCTCGGATCCACGCTCGGTTGACAGCTCCCCGAGGCATATCGCAGCCTCCTACGTCCTTCATCGGCTCCCAGTGCCAAGGCATCCACCATGCGCCCTAAAACACTTACACACAAAACAGTTAAAAATTCTCGGAAGAATCAGAAATTGCACATCAACAACACGACCAACACCACCCCACAAAGGAGGCCTGCGTGCTGCTCAGATGCTCGCAACCACTATCCACAAATCAAACACCACACCCCACCACCAAAGCAGGGCAACAACAACCAACCCCGAACAACCGGGGCGCCACCCCCACCACGGGAGCAACATACCTCCGGTTTCCCACACTCGGGACGAAGAGATAGCGGGCTTGTTGTCTCAAAGCCCAATAGTGTGTCTGGCAATCCCATCACCGCAATTCGATCACCCGGACCCGTTACGGCTCAACGTTTGTCGTGCACCAGAACCACACCCACTACAGGTGCGGCCCATCCATCGAATCGCCCAGGTCACGGTGATCCGCAGACATGCGGGCCGGCCGAGGTCTCGTGGTGCTCCTTAGAAAGGAGGTGATCCAGCCGCACCTTCCGGTACGGCTACCTTGTTACGACTTCGTCCCAATCGCCGATCCCACCTTCGACGGCTCCCTCCCACAAGGGGTTAGGCCACCGGCTTCGGGTGTTACCGACTTTCATGACGTGACGGGCGGTGTGTACAAGGCCCGGGAACGTATTCACCGCAGCGTTGCTGATCTGCGATTACTAGCGACTCCGACTTCACGGGGTCGAGTTGCAGACCCCGATCCGAACTGAGACCGGCTTTGAAAGGATTCGCTCCACCTCACGGCATCGCAGCCCTTTGTACCGGCCATTGTAGCATGTGTGAAGCCCTGGACATAAGGGGCATGATGACTTGACGTCATCCCCACCTTCCTCCGAGTTGACCCCGGCAGTCTCTCACGAGTCCCCACCATGACGTGCTGGCAACATGAGACAAGGGTTGCGCTCGTTGCGGGACTTAACCCAACATCTCACGACACGAGCTGACGACAGCCATGCACCACCTGCACACAGGCCACAAGGGAAACCGACATCTCTGCCGGCGTCCTGTGCATGTCAAACCCAGGTAAGGTTCTTCGCGTTGCATCGAATTAATCCACATGCTCCGCCGCTTGTGCGGGCCCCCGTCAATTTCTTTGAGTTTTAGCCTTGCGGCCGTACTCCCCAGGCGGGGTACTTAATGCGTTAGCTACGGCACGGATCCCAAGGAAGGAAACCCACACCTAGTACCCACCGTTTACGGCGTGGACTACCAGGGTATCTAATCCTGTTCGCTCCCCACGCTTTCGCTCCTCAGCGTCAGTTACTGCCCAGAGACCCGCCTTCGCCACCGGTGTTCCTCCTGATATCTGCGCATTCCACCGCTACACCAGGAATTCCAGTCTCCCCTGCAGTACTCCAGTCTGCCCGTATCGCCCGCACGCCCACAATTGAGTTGTGAGTTTTCACGAACAACGCGACAAACCACCTACGAGCTCTTTACGCCCAGTAATTCCGGACAACGCTCGCACCCTACGTATTACCGCGGCTGCTGGCACGTAGTTGGCCGGTGCTTCTTCTGTACCTACCGTCACTCGCGCTTCGTCGGTACTGAAAGAGGTTTACAACCCGAAGGCCGTCATCCCCCACGCGGCGTCGCTGCATCAGGCTTGCGCCCATTGTGCAATATTCCCCACTGCTGCCTCCCGTAGGAGTCTGGGCCGTATCTCAGTCCCAGTGTGGCCGGACACCCTCTCAGGCCGGCTACCCGTCGTCGCCTTGGTAGGCCATCACCCCACCAACAAGCTGATAGGCCGCGGGCCCATCCCACACCGCAAAAGCTTTCCACCACAACCCATGCAGGCCGTAGGTCCTATCCGGTATTAGACCCAGTTTCCCAGGCTTATCCCAAAGTGCAGGGCAGATCACCCACGTGTTACTCACCCGTTCGCCACTCGAGTACCCCCGAAAGGGCCTTTCCGTTCGACTTGCATGTGTTAAGCACGCCGCCAGCGTTCGTCCTGAGCCAGAATCAAACTCTCCAAACAAAAACCCCCAGACCAAACTGGGCAGAATTCGACATTCAGAAAAATCCGATCACAAACCAAGACACCAAAAAACTGGCATCAAAAAACATCCACCCCTAAACGGGAAAAAGAGGTGAACAAAAACAACAACAAACAAAAACCACCAAACACACTATTGAGTTCTCAAACAACACACCCGGTTTTCAGGCAACCCTGCCACTGTACTCCACATGGTCAGAGACGTCAAACCTCGTCCGCCAATCCATTTGGACTGGGGCCGTTGGCTTCTGGTTAAAGACTACGCCTTATCCGGCTCAGACCCAAAGCGGGCCCCGGCGACGGTGACAGACCCGTAGTCCCGCGGCATCGAGAAGCCCCGATAGCCACCCTGCTAGACGACCCGTTCGATCTCCGCGCCCAGGCTGACCAGGTTCTCGACGAACAGCGGATAGCCGCGGTCGATGTGGAAGACGTCATGCACCTCGGTGTCGCCGTCGGCCACCAGGCCGGCCAGCACCAGCCCCGCCCCGGCGCGGATATCCGACGACCACACCGGTGCGCTGGACAACTGTGGAATGCCCCGGACGACCGCGTGGTGACCGTCGGTGCGGGCATCGGCGCCCAGCCGGATCATCTCCTCAACGAAGCGGAACCTTGCCTCGAAGACGTTCTCGGTGATCATCGAGGTGCCATCGGCGATACACGCCAGCCCGATGGCCATCGGCTGCAGATCCGTCGGGAAGCCCGGGTACGGCAGCGTCGCGACGTTGACCGCCTTCGGCCTCTCGTACTGGACGACGCGGAAACCGTTGTCGTCCTGCGTGACGGTCGCACCGGCATCATGCAGCTTGTGCAGCACCACCTGCAGGTGCTGAGGGTCGACCCCGGTCACCGAGATGTCCCCGCGGGTCATTGCGGCGGCGATCCCCCACGTCGCGGCGACGATGCGGTCGCCGATCACCCGGTGCTCGGTGGGATGCAAGCGCTCGACCCCGGTGATGGTCATCGTCGACGTGCCCGCGCCCGAGATCTGAGCACCCATCTGGTTGAGCATCGTGCACAGATCCACGACGTCCGGCTCGCGCGCCGCGTTGTGGATCGTCGTCACCCCTTCAGCCACGACGGCCGCCATCAGGATGTTTTCGGTCGCCCCTACCGACGGAAACTCGAGCTGGATTTCGGCCCCACGCAGATGATCAGCTTCGGCGACGACGCAGCCGTGCTCGATATTGCACCGCGCCCCGAGCTGACGAAGACCGGCCTGGTGCATGTCCAGCGGTCGCGATCCGATCGCGTCGCCGCCCGGCAGAGCAACCTTGGCCCGCTTGCAGCGGCCGACAAGGGGACCGAGAACGCAGACCGATGCGCGGAACTGCCGTACCGCAGCAAAGTCCGCGTCGTACTTCGGTTCGTCGGGCGAGGTAATCCGCACCACGTCGCCGTCGAGCTCGACGGTCGCGCCCAAGCCTCGGAGGACCTCCGCCATCAGGGGCACGTCCAGGATGTCCGGGCAGTTGGTGATCGTGCTGGTCCCCTCCGCCAAGAGCGACGCCGCCATCAGCTTCAATACGCTGTTCTTGGCCCCCCCGACGGCCACTTCGCCTGATAACCGGTTTCCACCGGTCACCACGAAACGCTCGCTCACGCGGCTAGTGTAAACAGCGCCCACGCCCGTGTCAGTTTCCTCGGCCACGATGTCCGGTACCGTTCGGATATGGCAGTTCATCTGACCCGCATTTACACACGTACGGGCGATGACGGCACCACAGGGTTGAGCGATTTCAGCAGGGTGTCAAAGAATGACGCCCGCCTGGTGGCATATGCCGACTGCGATGAAACCAATGCTGCTATCGGCGTCGCCGTCGCGTTGGGAAACCCTAGCCAGCAAATCCTCAAGGTACTCAGGCAGATTCAGAACGATCTCTTCGATGCGGGCGCCGACCTGTCCACGCCTGTCGTGGCGAATCCCGAGCACCCGCCGCTGCGAATCGAGCAGAAGTACATCGATCGGCTGGAGTCGTGGTGCGACGAGTTCAACGAACCGTTGCCAGCGTTGAATTCGTTTGTGCTGCCGGGCGGTTCGCCGTTGTCTGCGCTGCTTCACGTGGCCCGTACCATCGCGCGTCGGGCCGAGCGGTCGGCGTGGCTCGCGGTGGAGACCCATGGCGAGACGATCAGCGTGCTTCCCGCGAAGTACCTCAACCGACTCTCGGACTTACTGTTCATCCTGTCCCGCGTCGCCAATCCGGATGGCGATGTCTTGTGGCAACCCGGCGGAGCCACAACAGATTAGAAGGACCGGCGTCGTGCGCGAGGCGACGGTCGTGACTCCACCCACGACAGGAACGCCGTCAACGCTCCACGATCAAGCGCCACTTCATATCCGCGCCGCCGTTCTGGGCTGGTGTCCCGCACCTCGAGAACGACTATTTCGTCGGTCATGATGTCGTACTCGTCGCCACGCGGTCCGCGCCGCGACACGATCTCCAACCCGCGTCGACTTAAACTCCGATCAGGCCACCACCGCAGACTCGACAACCGGTAGAAGCCGGCTTCTCCACCGCGGTAGCGAATTACGCCATGGCGCCAGCCATGACCGCCCACGGCGGGCACATCACGCAGGATCGCCGCTGTGCCGCCCACCTGCCGCAGCTTCCACAGCCGGTAGCTCAGCATGATGACGACAACCAGAAGCACACCAACGAGCGCGGCCATGATCAGCATGCCCGCGCTCATCGGCGGGCCTAGTCGATCTGGCCCAGGGCGCGCAGTCTCGCGCGGCCCCTTGCGGCAGTATCTTCGTCGTCGGACTCGGCGTCGCGCTTGGCCGCATCCGCATCGATCTCGGACTCGAGCTGTGCGGACTCGGCCAGAATGATGACACCTTCGTCCGTTACGGACATGAAGCCGCCGTCGACAGCGACTCTCAGGTCGTCTTCGCCCTCACGCTCGACGCGCACCATGGCGTCGTTGACAAGCTGCGCCACCAACGGAATGTGTCGCGGCAGGATACCGATCTCGCCCGACGTGGTTCGGGTGAAGACGAACGTCGCCTTCCCCGACCAGATCTCACGCTCGACGGCGACGATGTCGACGTCCAACTCGGCCTCGGCCATTGTTATTCGCCCTTGTCGCCGCTGTCGGAGTCGTCGTCCTTCTTGGCGTCCTTGGCGTCATCGCTCGCCGGCGCACCGTCGCCGCCGCCGTCATCCATCTTGGCGCCGAGGCTCTCCGCCTTCTTCTGAAGGTCTTCCAGACCGCCGATGAGGAAGAAGGCCTGTTCGGGCAAGTGGTCGAAGTCTCCCTTGGAGAGCTTGTCGAACGCCTCGATGGTTTCCTTCAGCGGGACCGTGGAGCCAGGCTGACCAGTGAACTGTTCGGCAGCCATCATGTTCTGCGACAGGAAGCGCTCGATCCGGCGGGCCCGTTGAACTAGCTGCTTGTCCTCCTCGGCCAGCTCGTCGATGCCCAGAATCGCAATGATGTCCTGAAGATCCTTGTAGCGCTGCAGGATTCGGATGACTTCCTGGGCCACGCGGTAGTGCTCATCGCCGACGACGCTCGGGTCCAGGATCGTCGAGGACGACGCAAGCGGATCGACCGCCGGGAAAATGCCCTTGGAGAAGACGGTACGGCTGAGCTCGGTGGTGGCATCCAAGTGCGCGAACGTCGTGGCCGGGGCCGGGTCGGTGTAGTCGTCGGCGGGCACGTACACCGCCTGCATCGACGTGATGGAGTGACCGCGGGTCGACGTGATGCGCTCCTGCAGCTCACCCATCTCGTCGGCCAGCGTCGGCTGATAACCCACCGCCGACGGCATGCGGCCCAGCAGCGTCGAAACCTCGGAACCTGCCTGCGTGAACCGGAAGATGTTGTCGATGAACAGCAGCACGTCCTGCTCCTGCTCATCCCGGAAGAACTCCGCCATAGTCAGCGCGGAGAGTGCCACCCGCATACGAGTGCCGGGCGGCTCGTCCATCTGGCCGAACACCAGCGCGGTGTCCTTGAGCACGTCCGCGTCGGCAAGCTCGACCCAGAGGTCGTTGCCCTCACGGGTGCGTTCCCCCACCCCGGCGAACACCGACGTGCCACCGAAGTTGCGCGCGATGCGGTTGATCATCTCCTGGATCAACACCGTCTTGCCCACACCGGCGCCGCCGAACAGCGCGATCTTTCCGCCACGCACGTACGGGGTCAGCAGGTCGACGACCTTCAGACCCGTCTCCAGCATCTCCGTGCGGGGTTCCAGCTCATCGAATGCCGGCGGTTTGCGGTGGATCGACCAACGCTCGAAGTCCTTGCCATATCCGGGATCGTCGAGGCAGTCCCCGAGGGCGTTGAAGACGTGGCCCTTGACACCGTCGCCAACGGGTACAGAAATCGAGGTACCCGTGTCGGTCACCTCGACGCCGCGCACCAGGCCGTCAGTGGGCTGCAGCGAAATGCATCGCACGAGGTTGTCGCCGAGATGTTGCGCCACCTCCAACGTCAGCGTCTTCGCGAGATCTTTGTACGTGATCTCGGCGTGCAGCGCGTTGAAAAGTTCGGGCACGGAGCCGCGCGGGAACTCAACGTCGACAACCGGGCCGGTGACACGGACCACGCGGCCAGCGGTGTCGGTGCTGGTCTCTTTTTCGGCAGTAGCAGTCATGTCTCTTCGCTTCCTAAAGGGCTACTTACTTGGCGGCGTCCGCAAGCGCGTTCGCGCCACCGACGATTTCGCTGATTTCCTGGGTGATCTGAGATTGCCGTTCGCGGTTGGCCATCAGAGTCAGGTCTTTGATGAGGTCGTCGGCGTTGTCGGACGCCGACTTCATGGCGCGGCGGCGGGAAGCCGACTCGGATGCCGCCGCCTCGAGCAGTGCAGCGAAGATGCGGGTCGACACATATCGCGGTAGCAGCGCACCAAACAGCGTGTCGGCGTCCGGCTCGAAGGAGAACAGCGTGTGCGGACCCGTGTCCTCTTCGCTGTATTCCACCACCATCGGCGCGATCCGGCGGGCCACGGCCGACTGCGACAACATCGATTTGAATTCGGTGAACACGATGTGCAGTTCGTCGACGCCGAGGATGTTGTCGGCCCCGGGGTCATCGCCTTCGTCATCCATGCCTGCAGTGAAGGCGTCGACGAGTGTCGAGGCGATCTCCTGCGCATTCTCGTATGTGGGCCGCTCGGAGAATCCCGTCCATGACTCGGTCACGTCCCAGTTACGAAAGCTGTAGTAGCCCAACGCTTTTCGGCCCACGACATACAGAACAGGATCCTTGCCCTCTGCGCGAAGCAACGAGAACAGCTCTTCCGACCGCCTGAACACGTTGGCGTTGTACGCACCGCAGAGGCCACGGTCCGACGACACCACCAGCACCGCCGCCCGTCGCGGGTTCTCGCGCTCGACGAGCAGTGGGTGATCCAGCGCACTGGCGTCGGCGAGATTCGTCAGCATATGAGTGATCTCGCGGTCGTAAGGCCGAGCCGCCTCGACTCGGGCCTGCGCCTTGGCGATACGCGACGTCGCGATCAGCTCTTGCGCTTTGGTGATCTTCTTGATCGACCCGGCAGAGCGGATGCGGCCGCGCAGTTCGCGCAGTGTGGCAGCCATGTGTTCTCCGGCCTACTTCTTCTTCTTCGGTGCAGGCTTGTGGACCTTCACCGATTCCTTTTCGACGTCTCCTTCGTCCATCGCCTCGACATGCTCGTCCGGAACGACCGAGCTGCCGTCGGTGGTCGCGAAGCCCTTCTTGAAATCGTTGACCACGTTCTCGAGCTTTTCCTCGAGCTCCTCGGATAGCTTCTTGCTTTCCCGGATCTCCTTGAGGATCGCATCCTGCGAGGCCTTCACATGCTCGAGGAACTCCCGCTCGAACTTCTGCACATCCTCGACGGGCACGGAATCGAGATGTCCCCTTGTGCCCAGGAAGATGGCAACGACCTGCTCCTCGACCGGCATCGGGCTGTTCTGCGGCTGCTTGAGCAGCTCGACCAACCGTGCGCCCCGGTCCAGCTGCGCTTTCGATGCTTCGTCGAGGTCGGAGGCGAATGCCGCGAACGATTCGAGTTCGCGGTACTGCGACAGATCCAGTCGCAGCGAGCCTGCAACTTCTTTCATGGCCTTGATCTGCGCGGCGCCGCCGACGCGTGAGACCGACACACCGACGTTGATCGCCGGACGTACGCCCTGGTTGAAAAGGTCGGTCTCCAGGAAGCACTGACCGTCGGTGATCGAGATGACGTTGGTGGGAATGTAGGCGGAGATGTCGTTGGCCTTGGTCTCGATGATCGGTAGACCGGTCAGGGAGCCGCCACCCAACTCGTCGGACAGTTTGGCACAGCGTTCCAGCAGCCGGGAGTGCAGATAGAACACGTCGCCGGGGTAGGCCTCACGGCCGGGAGGACGGCGCAGCAGCAGCGAGATGGCGCGGTAGGCTTCGGCCTGCTTGGTGAGGTCATCGAACACGATCAGCACGTGCTTGCCTTGGTACATCCAGTGCTGCGCGATGGCCGAACCCGTGTACGGGGCAAGCCATTTGAAGCCGGCTGAGTCGGAAGCGGGGGCGGCGACGATGGTGGTGTACTCCATCGCACCGCCATCTTCGAGCGTCTGCCGCACGCTGGCGATGGTGGTGCCCTTCTGCCCGATCGCCACGTAGACGCAACGCACCTGCTGCTTTTCGTCGCCGCTCTCCCAGTTCTGGCGCTGGTTCAGAATCGTGTCCACGCACACCGCGGTCTTACCGGTCTTGCGGTCGCCGATGATGAGCTGGCGCTGGCCGCGACCGATGGGTGTTTGCGAGTCGATGGCCTTGATGCCCGTCTGCAGCGGCTCGCTCACGCCTTGGCGCTGAACCACCGACGGCGCCTGCAATTCCAGGGCGCGTCGCTGATTGGTGTCAACCTCGCCTCGACCGTCGATCGGCTGCCCCAGCGGGTTGACCACGCGTCCGAGGAACGCATCGCCGACCGGTACCGAGAGCACCTCACCGGTGCGCTTGACCTGCTGGCCCTGCTCGATCTTCTCGAAGTCGCCGAGGATCACCGCGCCGATGCTGTGCTCATCGAGGTTCAGCGCGACGCCGAGCACGCCGCCGGGGAACTCCAGCAGCTCCTGGGTCATCACGGAGGGCAGACCCTCGACGTGCGCGATACCGTCACCCGCGTCGATGACGGTGCCGATTTCCTCGCGCTCGGTCTCGGCCTCAAAGCCGGCGACATACTCCTCAATCGCGCCCTGGATCTCATCTGCCGAGATCGTCAACTCTGCCATGGCTTTTCGTCTTCCTACTTCGTTGTGGGTCTCTAAGTGTTATCGGTCAGTCGGGCAAGTGGGTCTCGGCCGCCGCCAGCTTGGATGCCAGGGAACCGTCGATCACCTCATCGCCCACAGCAATCGTCAAACCGCCGAGCAGCGCAGGGTCCACGTCCAATTGGAGCGAAACAGGATGACCGTAAATCCGGGCGAGCAGCTCTGTGAGACGGTTGGTTTGCGCCTCTGTGAGCTCAGCCGCTGCGCCGACGTGGGCAACGATCTCACCGCGTCGGGACACCGCAAGATTCGCCAACTCACGGATGACCTCGTCAGCTCGCTCTCCGTGAAGCAATTCGACCGTCTGACGGAGAAGATCCGCAGCGTTCTTGCTCGCCCGGCCGCGTAGCACATTGGTCACCAGACCGAGCCGGCCTTCCACCGGAGTTGAGTAATCGCTCAGCAACGAGATCAACCGGGTTTCAGAGTCGAGGACGCGGCTGAACCTGAACAATTGGTCTTCGACATCTTCCAGCTGGCCGTCGCGTTCCGCGCGTACCAGCAACGCGAGCCTGGCAGTGTGCGCAATCCCGCGAAGCAGATCAGAACTGGACGACCAGCGCTGCGCCACGGCGTTTCGCACAATGTCCAACGCCGCGTCGGATACCTTGCCGGACAACACACGCTCGGCGAGTCCGCTCCTCGCCGAGGAGTTTGCGGAGGGGTCTGCCAGGTGGCGGGCCAGCATCGACTCCCGGCGCATCACCTTGGCCACCGATGCCAGATCGTTGGCCAGGCGAGTCAAGGCGTCGGCGTCGAGCCCGCCGACCACGCCGTCGAAGTGCGCAACCACCTCGAGCAGTGACTCACGGCTGGCGGCACGCAGTTTAGCCGTAGCGGCGTCGGCGACAGCCGTGGTCGATTGGGCCATCTCGTCGAGTTCGGTGAGGAAACGGTCCACCGTCGCGGATCGCTCGGAAGAGTCGGACACGAAGTTGCGCACCAGATCGCCTGCGCGATGTACGGACTCGGCGCCGAGGCTCTGCCTGAGCTCACGGATGAGTTGCGCGCGCAACAGCTGAACCTGCTGTGCGCCTTGCACTTTGATGCGCTCCAGCTCGGCGTCAGCTTGTATTCGCAGCTGCTCGGCGATCTTCTCGGCGTCGTGGCGCGCCTCGTCGATCACCTTCGCCGCCTCGGCCTTGGCTTCTTCGAGGGCCTTGGCGTGCTCGGCGTCGGCGTCGCCGACCTTCTGCTCCGCCTGGGCCGACTCCTCGAGCTGAGTGCGCACGGCCTCCTGCTGGCTCTTCATCATCGTGCGCACCGGCGGCACAACGTATTTCCACAGCAGGAAGACGATGACGGCGAAGCCGATCAGCTGTCCGATAAATGTCGACATCCGACTATCGCCCCTGTCCCGTTGATACCGGCACCGTGCGGGTAGTGACCTCGACTCCGAGCACACGGCTGGCCAGATTCGCGGCCAGCGTCTCCACCGACGTCTGAAGTTCGGTGGTCACCGCCCGGGACTGCTGGCTCAACTCCTCGTTGGCCTGCTGTAGCACCGTGGAGACTTCCGCACTGGCCCGGGCTCGCGCCTCGTCGACGATCTTGCGGCCCTCGGCGCGAGCCTCTTCACGGACGTTGGTCGCCTCGCGGCGGGCGGTCGCCATCACCTTGCGGTAGTCGGCGTCGGCAGCCGCCCGCAGCTGCGCTGCGCGACGGTTGTCCTCAGTCGTCTTCTGCACCATGGCTTCACGTTCGCGCAAAACCTTGGAGATGGGCGGCACCACCCACTTGGCGATCACACCAAGCACGATCAAGAAGATGATCAGCACGAAGAAGAACGTGCCGTTGGGGATTAGAAAGTTGCTCTGACCCCCGCCTTCTTCCGCCGCCAGGACCGTCAAGCTGAGGTCACCCATGCCGCGAACTGCCTACTTGACAGGGGTGGCGAACACGAACAGCGCCATGAACGCCAGGTTGATGAAGTAGGCCGCCTCGACCAGACCAACCGTGATGAAGAACGGGGTGAACAGTCGGCCCTGCGCCTCGGGCTGCCGGGCAATGCCGGCGATCAGCGCGTTACCCGCGATGCCGTCACCGATGCCGGCGCCGATAGCGCCGCCGGCCATGATCAGTCCACCGCCAATGAGCGCACCGGCCGCGATTGTGGGATCCATCTTTATCCTCCTTGATAACTGGTAGGAGTCCTACCAGGACGTGGGTCGAGCATGGTCGGTCTAGTCGATGGTGCTCATCGAGTTCCATCGACTGGCTGAAGTACAAGATCGTCAGCAGCGCGAAGATGAACGCCTGGATCAGCGCCGACGAACAGGTCGAAACTCTTCCAGATCGCGTTGGGCGCCACATGATGCACGGCGGGAACAGTGCGATCAGCGCGACCAGGATGCCGCCGGCGAAGATATTGCCGAAGAGTCGCAGTGACAGCGAGATCGGCTTGGCGATCTCCTCGACGAGGTTGATCGGCGCCAGCGACGTGACGTGGCCCTTGAGCAGTTTGACCGGGTGGCCCATGATGCCGCGGCGCCAGACGCCGGCGGCGTGGTAGCAGATGAACACGAACAGCGCCAGCGCCAGCACGAAGTTGATGTCCGATGCGGGCGGCTTGAGCAGCTCGTGGATCTTGCCGTCGGAGGTCGTGTACTGCACCGGCAACACCGAGAGCCAGTTGGCGATCAGGATGAAGATGAACAGCGTCACCGCCAACGGCAGCACGAACGGTGCGATCTTCATGCCGATCGCGGCCTCGATCTGATTGCGCAACTGGGTGGTGATGGCTTCCCAGAACAACTGCACGCCATCGGGTACGCCCGTCGAAGTGACCTTGGCGCGCAGGAAGAATGCGAGCCCGAGCACGATCACCGCAGCGATCGCGGTAGCCAGCACGGTGTCGCGTGTTGACCGTCAGCCCGAACCAGTGGCGCCTCGGTGTGATGCCCGACCTCGATTCCGGAATCGGCGGCGAGGATCGTCACGGAGCGCGGGTCGCGACATTGCTTCCCGCATTGCTGATGTGGCCTCTCCCTCGAGTCCGTCAGCGTCCCGACTTGAGCTTCTTCATCACCGGCAGTGCGGTGGAGATCACCAGCAGCACCTGGAAAAGCGCCATGCCGAACACGACGCCCAGGCCTTGCGGCCGGAAGATGAACGCGATGGTCAGCCCGATGACCGTCATCACCAGCAGTCGGGTCGCGGAGTTCAGCGCCATCTTGCGCTTGAGCGGATGGTCTTCGGCGGTGATGGATTCCACCGACCGCTGCACCAGGATCGCGTTGAGCAAACCCAGCGCCAGTCCGACGCCGAAGAAGACGCCGACCATCACGTGCCCCAGCAGCGCGGCCGCGGCGGTCACCAGTCCGGCGAACACGACGCAGATCACGAACAGGCGCAACGGCCTGAAGGCAACGGACGGAAACACCAACGGCGCGTCTTGCGCTGGTGTCGTCACTGCTTCACCCCAATCCCGCGGTCAGAGGAAGTTTCCCGAATGATCAATGTTCTGTGAGTCGCGCCACGAGCGTATCGGAGGGCATCGGGCTCACTGGAATCACCCTGGGGTCGCTCCCTTTGTCGGTCGTTGTTCCGTGCCGATCGGCGATTAACCGATGGCCGGAGGCCGGCAACCCGCGAGGTTTTTTCGGGTTCTAACTGAACCCTAACATATGGTGAAGGCCCTAAAACGGGGGTCTACTACTTTTCGTCGTACAGTTCGTCGAACTGATCTTCCCGGCGCCGCAGCAAGGGGATCAGAGTGACGACGATCGCGACCACAATCGCCGCCAACATGACGGCTCCGGTGTAGCGCGGGTCGAAGAAAATCGTGCTCGCCGCGCCCAGGGCGACGATGCCGACCCACAAATAGATCAGCAAGACCACCCGACGGTGTGAATGACCGATCTGCAGCAACCGGTGATGCAGATGCATCTTGTCGGGGCTGAAGGGGCTGCGCCCCGCACGGGTACGCCGGACGATGGCGAGAAGCATGTCGAGCGCGGGCACGAACATCACCGCCACCACCAACAGGAACGGCGACAGGAGTGCGAACACGTCGCGAACGCCGTAGGCGGTCTGCGAGATCGGGCCTGCTGCAGTGGTCGACGCCGCCGCCAGCATCAGCCCGATCAGCATCGAGCCCGAGTCGCCCATGAAGATCTTCGCGGGGTGGAAGTTGTGCGGCAGAAAGCCCAGACACGCGCCGGCGAGCACCACGGAGATCACCGCGGGCGGATAGAAGAGGACATCGCCGCCGTGGTCGCGCAACAGCCCGATGGAGAAGATGCAGATGGCCGAGGCGGTGATCAGCCCGAGTCCGGCGGCCAGACCGTCGAGTCCGTCGACGAAGTTCATCGCGTTGACGATCGCGACGGTCAGAGCCAGCGTCAGCAGGATCGACGACACCTGGTCGAGCACGATGGTGCCCACGCCGCCGATCGGGATGTAGAGCACGCTCCACGCGACACCCATCGTGACCAGGACGCTCGCCGCGGTGATCTGACCGGCGAACTTCGTCAACGCGTCCAGGCCCCACCGGTCGTCGATCAACCCGATGGCCATGATGAGACCGCCGGCGACGACGACCGCGGGCATACCCGACGAATAGACGAAGCCCCGGGTCAAGGCGGGCAGCTGCGAGGCCAGCAGAACGGCGGCCACGATGCCGACGTACATCGCCAGATCCGCCCATTCGCGGTGTGGGCTCCTGGTGCACGTCGCGTTCGCGGGGGTAGGCCACCGCGCCGAGGCGGCGGGCCAGCATGCGGACCCATCCCGTCGCGAAGTACGTGATGATCGCCGCGGTCAGCCCCACCAGCGCGAGCTCACGAAGCGGGACGCCCGCACCACGGTCGTACAGCGCCAGCAGGCTTTGACTAGCGAGGGTCGCCGGTTCGCTCACCACTTTGTGAACCGTACTGGACGACGTTGTGAGCACTCACTCCGTCAACGTCGCGAGTTCGACGCCGAGCACCTTCGCGACCGCGTCGACGGAGATTGGGCCCTGCCGCAGAACCTTTGGTTGTGCGCCGGTCAGGTCGACGATCGTCGACGCCGCCTGCTGCGCCGAGGCCCCCGCGTCGAGGTACACCTCGACGAGTTCGCCAAGCTGTTCGTGAGCGTCGTCGACGGTGACGGCCGCGGGCCGCCCCGAGATGTTCGCACTCGAGACCGCCATCGGCCCCACCTCGCGCAGCAGCTCGATGGCCACCGGATGCAGCGGCATGCGCAACATGACTGTGCCGTGTGCGTCGCCGAGGTCCCACTGCAGCGACGGCGCCTGCCGCACCACCAGGCTCAGCGCTCCCGGCCAGAACGCCCGGATCAGCTCATGGGCGGCGTGTGGAACGGTGTAGACCAGGCCTTCGATGGTGTGCCAGGAGCCGACGAGGACCGGCACCGGCATGTCGCGGCCGCGCCCCTTGGCCGACAGCAGCGCGGCCACGGCTGCGCTGTCGAACGCGTCGGCTCCGATGCCGTAGACCGTGTCGGTGGGCATCACGACGAGGCGACCGCCTTTCAGCGCGCTGATGGCCGATGCGATCCCGGTAGCGCGCGCCTGCTCGTCGGCGCAGTCGAACACCTCTGTCATGCCTCGCCCGCCTTTCCACGTCTTGCGGTGACGAACCGCGGCCGTCCGGCCAGATCCCGTCGGGCGGTCACGTCGTCGAAATGCCCTGTGCGGGTGAATGCCTCGACCGTCTGCGCCGACGTCGTGTCGTCGTGTTCGACCGCACAACGCCCACCGTCGCGCAGCCACCTGGCGGCCAGGTCGACGATTGCGTCGATGACGGTCATCCCGTCCGGGCCGCCGAACAGCGCATGCGCGCGGATCATGTTGCGCGACTTCGGGTTCCAGATGAGCGCCGTCAGGGATGTATGGCGGGTTGGCGACGAGGAGATCGACCTTCCCGTCAAGTTGGGGCAGGAGTCCCGGCCCGGTCACGTCGGCCCGCATCAGCTCGACATCGGTGCCTGCGACGTTGCGGCGAGCGTAGGCCAGCGCGTCATCGGAATCGTCGACCGCGACGATTCGGGCGTCAGGCCAATGGCGGCTCAGCGCCAGCGCCAGTGCCCCTGAGCCTGTGCACAGGTCGACGATGACCGGGTGCGCCGAGAACTGTTGCGCGAGGGCCCATTCCAGCAGCGACTCGGTCTCAGGGCGCGGCACGAACACGCCCGGTCCGACATCGACGATCACCGGGCCGAATGCCGCGCGACCCGATAAGATGTTGCAGCGGAATGCGTTTGCGCGCGTTCGGCGACGAGTGCGTGGTATCGGTCGAGGAAGTCCGGACTTGCGCTCGGCGAACGCCAGCCGTCCGCGGTCGGTGCCTGCGGCGTGTGCGGCGAGCAGTTCAGCGTCGGTGCGCGGCGAGCCAGACCCCAGCCTCGGCAGTGCCGCCTCCGCGGCGTCGATCACCTGGCGGAGACGGGTCATGCTTGCTGCAGCCTGGCCTGCTTGTCGGCGGCGGCCAGCGCGTCGAGCAGTGGATCGAGGTCGCCGTCGAGAACCTGGTCGAGGTTGTGCGCCTTGAAATTGATCCGGTGATCGGCGATGCGGTTCTCCGGGAAGTTGTACGTGCGGATCCGCTCGCTGCGGTCGACCGTGCGGATCTGGCTGGCCCGGTCAGCAGAGGCGTCGGCCTGCGCCTGCTCCTCGGCCAGTGCCTGCAGCCGAGCGGCCAGCACCTGCATGGCGCGGATCTTGTTCTGCAGCTGGCTGCGTTCGTTCTGGCAGGTGACGACGATGCCGGTGGGCAGGTGGGTGATGCGCACCGCGGAGTCGGTGGTGTTGACGCCCTGACCGCCCTTACCCGACGAGCGGTAGACGTCGATGCGCAGATCGGACTCGTCGATCTGGACTTCCTCGACCTCTTCGGGTTCGGGATAGACCAGCACGCCCGCCGCCGAGGTGTGGACGCGGCCCTGCGATTCGGTGACGGGCACCCGCTGTACGCGGTGCACGCCGCCCTCGAACTTCAGCCGCGACCAGACGCCGTCGGCGGAATCGCCCTTGCTGCGGATCGACAGCGTCGCGTCCTTGTAGCCGCCGAGGTCGGAGGTCGTCTCGTCGAGCACCGTCACGGTCCAGCCATGCCGCTCGGCGTAGCGGATGTACATGCGCGCCAGGTCGGCGGCGAACAGCGCCGACTCCTCGCCGCCCTCACCCGACTTGACCTCCAGCACGATGTCGTCGGCGTCGTGCGGGTCGCGCGGCGCGAGCAGGTCGGTGAGGTGGGTGTCGAGTTGCTCGACGGTCGCTCGACAGCTCGTCGACCTCCGCGGCGAACGAGTCGTCGTCGGCGGCGAGTTCGCGCGCGGCCTCGAGATCACCGCGGGCGGCCTCCAGCTTGCGGTATGTCGCGACGATCGGCGACACCTGTGCGAAGCGTCGGCCCACTTTGCGGGCCTTGCCCGCGTCGGCGTGCAGGTTCGGGTCGGCGAGCTGCGCTCCAGGTCGGCATGCTCGGCCAGCAGCGCCTCGATCCGCGGCGCAGTGTCCGTCATGTCGTCCTCACCTTCGGAGCCTAAACGCAAACCGACGCCCGGCCTGCGCTCGCGCGCAGAATCGGGCGTCGGTGAGACAGCTAGTTGTCGGCTGAGGTCTTCTCAGCGGCGCTTTCGGCGCCGGCCTTGCGCTTGCCGTAGCGCTTCTCGAAGCGGGCCACGCGGCCGCCGCTGTCGAGGATCTTCTGCTTGCCGGTGTAGAACGGATGGCACTGCGAGCAGACCTCGACGTGGATCTGTCCGCTCTTCTTCGTGCTGCGCGTGGTGAACGTGTTGCCGCAGCCGCAGTGCACCGTGGTCTCGACGTAGTCAGGGTGAATTCCCGATTTCATGGTTTCCTCTTCAATCGTGGGCCCCGGGTCGCCCCTCCGCGCTGAAGTCGGAGGTGTCGGCGTGAACCGGAACCGAGGGTGTCGGCGCCATTATGCCAGGTCAACCGCAAAGTGCCTAAACGCGTGCGCAGCGGCCGCTATTCCCGCCTGACCAGTGTCGGCCTACAGCAGACCTCCACCGCCCAGCAGGCCACCACCGTGTGGTCGCTGCCGTAGTCCGGGCGCCTGGTTCGGGAAGGGAGTACTCGGTGCGGGTTCACGCTGATCGGTGCACGGGTGGCGGGCGGTTCGGTGAGCGGAGCTCGGGCATCGGCGCATCGACGGCCGGCGCTCGCGGTCGTCTGAGCGGGCCGTGGCGGCGACGCGGGCGCCCTGGTCGTCGGCCGGGCCGACGGTCGGAGTGTCGATCACGGCCGAGGGAGTGTCGGCGGCGCGAGCGGGTTGGGTCGTCGCGACCGGTGACGCGGAGGTCGCCGTCGCCGGCGGACCGACCTCTACCGGGCTTGTGCACCTGACCGACGGGTTCGGGTCGCAGCAGCAGAAAGACGATGGCGACCGTGGCCGCCGCGGTTGCCACCACGATTGCAGCGACGGTGAGCCTGGCGGGCCTGGCCAGTCGTGGCCGACCGACGGCGGCCCTTGCGACGGCCTCGTCGTCGGTGTCCGCAATGGTGTCACCGCCATCCAGTGGCTCGAATAGGTAGTCGAACCGCTGAGTGGGGTCGTGCCCCGGCATGGTGGCGATGGTAGGTGCAACTGGCGAGCGTGTGAATTCGCCGGGCCGACTCGGCTTGTCATGGACAACTTCCGCAGCCTGCCTACCATGGCACAATGCGGTGGCCAGGCCCCGGTGGGGCGGCACACGAACCGACGAGGAGTCGACTGGCGTGACAAGCGGTACCGCCACCAGGAACGTACGCGATCGGTTGATAGATGCGGCGGAAGTCTGCATGCGCGCCAAGGGAATGCGCTCGACGACGGTATCGGAGGTGGCCGAGGCCGCCGGCGTGTCACGAGGCTGGCTTTACCGTCACTTTCCCGACAAGGTCTCCCTGCTCGGCGCCGCGATCGTCCGCCTCAACGAGGCGTACTGGTCGGATGCGCACACAGTCCTCGAGAAGGTCGACGGCCTCGACGCGCAGATGGCCGTGGGTATTCAACGCGCCCGCACCGCCTACGACGACCCGGCGCGATGCTGATGAAGCTGCGCATGGAGGAGCCCGAGGAGTTCGCCGCGTGCGCGGGCGCGGGCGTTCAAGGGTTGGTACCCGATCTCGCCGACTTCTGGTCCCGCTACGTCATCGCGGCGCGCGACCGCGGCGAGATCCACCCGGGCACCGACATCGCCGAAGCATCGGAATGGGTTGCGCGCGTGCTGCTTTCGTTGTCCACAGTGCCCGGAGACACGGTGGATCCCGGTGACGTGACGCCGTCGAAAGCGCATGTGCGCCGTTACGTCATGCCCGGACTGCAGGCCGATCCGTAGCGGTGATTCCGGCGCTGATCGACGATGGTCGCCGGCGAGCTCCATGAGAATGTCGCGGATCGGCGCCTCGATGCGCCGCCCCTCTCCGACGTGGAAGTCGGCGTCGGTCGCGACGAGTTCGACGCCGCGCAACCGCCGTTGAGCATTGAAGGGAAAGCCCATTCCCCATACCCGCTTCGCGGCGGCGGAGCCAAGGTCGAGGACGGATGGCGAAAGTTTCTCGGCGACAAGGACTATCAGCAGATGCACGACGCGCTGCTCGCGCTCCCCGAAATCACCGACCCCTATCGATAATCGGTGACTTCCGCTGCTTCTAGTCCTGGTCCGCAGCACCCGGGGCGGTCTTGGAGACCTGCACCAGGAACTCGTAGTTGGTCTTCGTCTTGCGCAGCTGGCTCATCAGCAGGTCGATCGCCTGATGCGGGTCCAGGCCACTGAGCACCCGACGCAGCTTGTGCACGACGGAGAACTCGTCCGGGACAGCAGCAGCTCGTCCTTGCGGGTGCCGGACGGGTTGACGTCGACCGCAGGGAAGACGCGACGCTCGGCGATCTTGCGGTCGAGCTTGAGCTCGGCGTTGCCGGTGCCCTTGAACTCCTCGAAGATCACCGTGTCGCCGGTCGAGCCGGTCTCGACCATCGCCGTGGCGATGATGGTCAGCGAGCCGCCCTCCTCGATGTTGCGCGCCGCGCCGAGGAACCGCTTCGGCGGATAGAGCGCGGTCGAGTCGACACCACCGGACAGGATGCGGCCCGAAGCGGGCGACGCGTTGTTGTAGGCGCGGCCGAGCCGGGTGATCGAGTCGAGCAGCACGACAACGTCCTTGCCCTGCTCGACGAGGCGCTTGGCCCGCTCGATCGCGAGCTCGGCGGCCTGGGTGTGGTCGGACGGCGGCCGGTCGAAGGTCGAGGCGATGACCTCGCCCTTGACCGAGCGCTGCATGTCGGTGACTTCTTCGGGCCGCTCGTCGACGAGCACGACCATCAGGTGGCATTCCGGGTTGTTCTTGGTGATCGCGTTGGCGATGTCCTGCATGATCGTGGTCTTGCCGGCCTTCGGCGGCGACACGATCAGCGCGCGCTGACCCTTGCCGATCGGCATGATCAGGTCGATCACGCGGGTAGTCAGCTTCTCCGGTCGTGGTCTCCAGGCGCAGCCGCTGGTTCGGGTACAGCGGGGTGAGCTTGGTGAAGTCGGGACGCTTCTTGGCATCCTCGACCGGGCCGCCGTTGACGGTGTCGAGGCGCACCAGCGGGTTGAACTTCTGCCGCTGGTTGGGCTGCTCGCCCTCCTTGGGCACGCGCACGGCGCCGGTTACGGCGTCGCCGCGGCGCAGGCCGTTCTTGCGCACCATGTTCATCGACACGTACACGTCGTTGGGGCCGCCAGGTAGCCGGACGTGCGCACGAACGCGTAGTTGTCGAGGACGTCGAGGATGCCCGCGACGGGCTGCACGACGTCGTCTTCACGCAATTCGGTGTCGCGGTCACCGCCGCCACCGCCACCGCCTTCTCCGCCACGTTCACGCCGTCGCCGGTCGCGGAATCGACGGCCGCGGCGGCCGCCGCGGCCTTCGTCGTCATCGTCGGCGTTGTTGTTATTGGCGTTGTTGTCGCGTTGGAGCCGCGGTTCTGGTTGCCCTGCTGATCGCCACCGTCGGACTTGCCGTCGCTGGTCGCTTGTCCCGCTTGGCGTTCTTGGCCGGCGCGCCGTCGGCCTTGGTGCTTGGTCGCGTCCTGCTTGTCTGGTCGGACTCGCGGGAGCGCCCGCCTGGCGAGACGCGCCTGCGGCGCTCGCGACGCTGCTGGTCGGCCGGTCGGTGTCGTCGTTCTGCCGCCGGAGGCCTGGCTGTCATTGCCGGCCTCGGCGGGCGCATCGGCTGCCGGATGTGGCGTCGGCCGAGTTGGACTCGGCGTCGCGGCCTTGCCGTTCGACTCCCGCGGCGTTCACGGATAGCGGCGACGAGTTCGCTCTTGCGCATTCCGGACGCACCTTCGACGCCGATCTCCTTGGCAAGTGCCCGCAGTTCGGGCAGCACCATGGTGGAGAGCGCAGCGGCGCGATCGCCCGACGCCACTTCGGCCGTCGGTGCGGTTTCCCCGGTGGGCGCGCTGTTCGAGCGCTCTCTTCCGCGGGAGTCGAGCTATCTGAGTTCACGGGGTTCTGCAGCTCAGCGTTCTCGCCGCTGCCACCAGCCGTGATGAGGTCCGTTTCAGTCACGGATTTCCTTTCTTTCCCCCACTGATCATGTCATGCGAGGGTTTCGGTGCGGTCAACTCGATCGCTGAACGCGTGGGTCCCACCATCGCCTTCGCAACGGTCATCACCGGGATTGGTCGTACGTGCGAACCGTCAGTCCACGAGATGAACACTTGAAAGAAGAGTGGTCGTCCTAAGTGTCGGCGCAGGCAGAAGCTGCGATTGCTGGACGAGAGCGAGGATAACCCGCCTCGGTGCTGGAAGCAAGAAACACCCTGGTTCGCGTGTGGCGCCTGTTGTTCTGGCGCCGAGGCCGCAAGTCAGCTTCGGGCCGGGACACCCGACGTCCACCGGACGCCGTTACCCACGGACATCTCGCTGACGGTGAACCCGTTGGCGGCGCCGTAATGCGAGTGCTTCTTGCGGCAGTTCCGACTCCGTAGTCAACGCGATAACCGCAGGTCCAGCGCCTGACAAGCACCGCCGCTATGCCACAACGCCGCAGAATCCGCAGATATTCCGCGGACCCCGGCATCGCCGCGGCCCGCTGCGGCTGGTGCAGGACGTCCTCAGTCGCCTCCATCAACAGGTCGGGCCGCTCGGTCAGCGCCACCACCAGCAGGGCGGCCCGGCTCAGATTGAACCGGGCATCGGTGTGGCTGACCTGGTCCGGGAAGCAGCACCCGCGTCTCGGCGGTCGACGAGCGCACCTCGGGGATCGCGGGGAAGAGATGGATGTCCGGATGCAGCCGAAGCGGGACCGCCGAATAGCGCGGCAGCACACCTTCGTGCTCGGTCCACGAGACCACTGCGCCACCGAGGACGGCCGCCGACGCGTTGTCGGGATGGCCCTCGAACTCGCTGGACAACTGGATCAGCTCCGACTCAGTCAGCGGCGTCGAACCGAGCTGTGTCACTAGGCCGTTGACGGCGGCCAAGCCCCCCGACAACTGCTGCCGCCGAGGAGCCCAAGTCCCGCGAGTGCGGAATGTCGTTGCGGCAGCGGACATTCAGGCCGGGCGCGGTGACGACCGGCGGCCTGCAATCCATGTTCGATCGCGCGCACCACCAGGTGGGTCGAATCGAGGGGAACTTGACCCGCGCCCTCGCCCTCGACCTCGACGTGCAGGCCGGATTCTGTTGTCTCGACGATGATTTCGTCGTACAGGCTGACGCGCGAGCCCGAGACAGTCGAAGCCGGGGCCCGAGGTTGGCACTGGAGGCCGCGACGACTGCGGTCGCCGTCAGCCCGGCGGGCAGGGTCTGCGTCACCGGCAGTCAACTGTCAGCCCAGGCCGAGCATTTCGACGACAGCAGCGGGGTCGACGGGCACCGGAACGACAGTCGGCATGCCCTTGAGCGCCGTGTCGGGATCCTTGAGCCCGTTGCCGGTCACCGTGCAGACCACGGTCGAGCCCTTGGCGACCCAGCCGTCCTCGACTGGACTTGAGCAGGCCCGCGATGCTGGCCGCCGACGCCGGTTCGACGAAGACACCTTCGGTGCGCGCGACAAGATGATAAGCAGCCAGGATCTCCTCGTCGGTGGCGGCGAGGAAGCGGCCGTTGGACTGCTGCTGCGCCTCGACCGCCGACGTCCACGACGCGGGCGAGCCGATCCGGATCGCCGTGGCGATGGTCTCGGGCTCGGCGACCGGTTCGCCGAGCACCAGCGGTGCGGCGCCTGCGGCCTGCGTGCCCAGCATGCGGGGCAGCCGATCGGACAGTCCGTCGCGGTGGTATTCCTTGTAGCCCTTCCAGTACGCGGTGATATTCCCGGCGTTGCCGACCGGCAGCGAGTGCACGTCGGGAGCAATGCTCAGCGCGTCGACGATCTCGAACGCCGCGGTCTTCTGCCCCTCGATGCGGAACGGGTTGACGGAGTTGACCAGCGAGATGGTCGGGTAGTCAGCGGTCAGCTTGCGAGCCAGTTCGAGACAGTCGTCGAAGTTGCCGTCGATCTGGATGATCTTGGCGCCGTGCATGACTGCCTGCGCGAGCTTGCCCATCGCGATCTTGCCCTGCGGGATCAACACGGCGCAGGTGATGCCCGCGCGCGCCGCGTACGCCGCCGCCGACGCCGAGGTGTTACCGGTCGAGGCGCACAGCACGGCCTGCTGGCCGTGTGCGACCGCCTCGGTGACGGCCATCGTCATACCGCGGTCCTTGAACGACCCCGTGGGGTTGAGCCCTTCGACCTTCAGATGCACTGTGCAGCCGGTGTAGTTCGGACAACCGCGGCGCGGGCAAGCAGCGGGGTACCGCCCTCACGCAGCGTGATCGGCGTCCAGCCGTCTTCGATCGGCAGGCGGTCACGGTACGCCGCGATCAATCCGGGCCAGGGCTGGTGCACGGCGCCGCGGGGTCGGGGCGCTCATTCGTTTGTTCCTTCCAGACGGATCACGCTGTTGATGCTCTGGACCACGTCGAGATCGGCGAGCGCGGCGACGGTCTCCGACTGGGCCGCGTCGGTGGCGCGATGGGTGACGACGACGATCCGCGCGCCGCACCGCTGGCCTTCGTCGTCGACCATGCCCTCCTGGCGCACTTCCGCGATACTGACTTCGCGCTTGGCGAATTCGGCTGCGACAGAGGACAGCACGCCCGGACGATCCGCGACGTTCATGCTGACGTAGTACCGGGTGGGAATGAACCCGATCGGCGCGATCGGCAGCTTGGCGTACTTCGACTCGCGCGGGACCGCGACCGCCCTGGACGCGGTTGCGCGCCGCCATGACCAGGTCGCCCATCACCGCCGACGCGGTCGGGGCGCCGCCTGGCGCCCTGACCGTAGAACATCAGCCGGCCTGCGGCCTCGGCCTCGACCACCACGGCGTTGAACGCGCCGTTGACAGAGGCGAGCGGGTGGTCCAATGGGACCAATGCCGGATAAACGCGGGCCGAAACGCGCTGCTGGCCTTCGTCATTGGTCAGGCGCTCGCAGATGGCCAGAAGTTTGATCGTGCAACCCGAGCGCACGGGCCGACGCAAAGTCGGCGGGCGTGACATTGGTGATTCCCTCGCGGTACACATCGTCGGCGGTGACCCGGGTGTGGAAGGCGATCGACGCCAGGATCGCGGCCTTGGCGGCGGCGTCATAGCCCTCGACGTCGGCGGTCGGGTCCGCCTCGGCGTAGCCGAGCGCACTCGCGTCGGCGAGTGCGGCGGCGTAGTCGGCACCGGTGCTGTCCATCTCGGAAAGGATGTAGTTCGTCGTGCCGTTGACGATGCCCGCGACGCGCACCACGGTGTCGCCCGCTAGCGACTGGGTGAGCGGGCGGATGACGGGGATCGCGCCCGCGACCGCGGCTTCGAAATACAGGTCGACATGGGCGTGTTCGGCGGCCTGGGCGAGTTCACCGGTGGAAACCGCCATCAGCGCCTTGTTCGCGGTGACGACCGACTTGCCCTTCTCGAGAGCGGCCAGGATCGCTTTGCGCGCAGGCTCGACCGGACCCATGAGCTCGACGACGATGTCGACGTCGTCTCGCGACACCAACTCTTCGATGTCGTCGGTCAGCATGTCGACCGACACGCCACGGTCGGCGGCGACCCGTCGCACACCGATACCCGCGCAACTCCAATGGCGCACCGATGCGGGCGGTCAGGTCCGCAGCGCTCTCCTCGATGATCCGCACGACTTGGCTACCCACATTGCCGAGTCCCAATACCGCTACGCCGATTGGCTTCTCGCTCATATGCTTACCTCACTTCCAAACTCAGCAGATCGTCGACCGTCTCCCGGCGCAGGATCAGGCGTGCCCGCCCGTCGCGCACGGCCACCACCGCGGGGCGGCCGATCAGGTTGTAACGGCTCGACATGGAATAGCAGTAGGCGCCCGTCGCCGCGACACCCAACAGGTCGCCAGGCCTGACATCGTCGGGTACCCACGTGTCTCGCACGACGATATCGCCACTCTCGCAGTGCTTTCCGACGATCACGGCCCAGCGTCGACGATCCCTCGCTGGCGCGCGAGACCAGCCGGACGTCGTATTCGGCGCCGTACAGAGATGTGCGGATGTTGTCGCTCATCCCGCCGTCGACGCTGACATAGCGGCGGTACCTGTCCGTCGCGACTGCCACATCCTTGACGGTGCCGACCTCGTAGAGCGTGATGGTGCCGGGGCCCGCGATGGCCCGGCCCGGCTCCACGACGAGCTTCGGGGCGGGCAGCCCGACCGCCGCGGACTCGTCGCGGACGATGGTGCCAGTTTGGCGGCGAGATCCTGCACCGGCGGCGGATCATCCTGAGGCAGATAGGAAATACCGAGTCCACCGCCGAGGTCGACGATCGACATCTGCGACGTCTTGTCGACGCCGAACTCGGCGACCACGTCACGCAGAAGGCCGATGACTCGGTGCGCGGCCAGTTCGAAACCGTCGACGTCGAAGATCTGCGATCCGATGTGGCTGTGCAGGCCGACGAGTCGCAGATGGTCGGTGGCGAACACGCGGCGCACCGCAGCCATCGCGGCTCCGCTGGCCAGCGACAGCCCGAACTTCTGGTCTTCGTGGGCGGTGGAGATGAACTCGTGGGTGTGCGCCTCGACTCCGACGGTAACGCGCACCAGCACGTCCTGCACAACGCCTGCGGCGCCGGCGATCTCGTCGAGCCGCTCGATCTCGGTCATGGAGTCCAGCACGACGTGCCCGATACCGGCCTTGAGGGCCATCGTCAGCTCGTCGACCGATTTGTTGTTGCCGTGCAGGGCGATTCGCTCGGCCGGGAAATCCGGCGTGCAACGCTACGGCGAGCTCTCCGCCGCTCGCAACGTCCAGCGAGAGCCCTTCCTCGTTTACCCAGCGTGCGATCTCGGTGCACAGAAACGCTTTCGCGGCGTATCGCACGTACTCACCGCCGCCGAACGCCTCAGCGATCTCGCGACAGCGTGAGCGGAAGTCGTCCTCGTCGACGATGAACACAGGCGTGCCGAACTCGGCGGCGATGTCGGTGACGGACACTCCGCCGATCGAGACCACTCCGTCGTCACCGCGGACGGCGTTGCGCGGCCACACGTTCGGCGCGAGTCGCAGCACCTCCGCCGCCGACATCGGGCGGGGCGGAGCGCCGCCGTGGTGAACTTCCTCGGCGTGCCTCGGGCCTGCGGGATGAGCGATCACATCCGCTCCGGAGCAGTGACGCCAAGGATGCCTAGTCCGTTCGCGATGACCTGCCGGGTGGCCTGGCAGAGCGCCAGCCGTGCGGCATGCAGGTCGTTCGGTGCTTCGTCGCCCTGTGGCAACACGCGGCAGGAGTCGTAGAACCGGTGGTAGTCACCGGCGAGGTCTTCGAGGTAGCGGGACACGCGATGCGGTTCACGCAGCGCGGCAGCGGTTTTCAGCACGCGCGGGAACTCGCCGATGTTGCGGATCAGCGTGCCCTCCTTCTCGTGGGTGAGAAGGTCGAGGTGGTCGGTGCTCGGCGCCAGCCCCAACTCGGCGGCGTTGCGCGCCAGCGCCGACAGTCGAGCGTGCGCGTATTGCACGTAGTAGACGGGGTTTTCGTTGGACGCCGACGACCACAGCGCCAGATCGATGTCGATCGGGGTGTCGACCGACGACCGGATCAGCGAGTAACGCGCGGCGTCGACGCCGATGGCCTCGACGAGGTCGTCGAGCGTGATCACCGTTCCCGCCCGCTTGCTCATCCGGACGGGCTGGCCGTCACGAACCAGGTTGACCATCTGCCCGATCAAGACCTCGACGGTGGCGGGGTCTTCGCCGAGCGCGGAGGCGATGGCCTTGAGACGGGCGATGTAGCCGTGGTGGTCGGCGCCGAGCATGTAGATGCACAGGTCGAACCCGCGCTCGCGCTTGTCGAGGTAGTACGCGATGTCGGCGGCGACGTAGGCAGGGGCGCCGTCGCTCTTGATCACGACGCGGTCCTTGTCGTCGCCGAAGTCGGTGGTGCGCAACCAGACTGCGCCGTCCTTCTCGTAGACCTTGCCGGCCTCGCGGAGCTTCGCGATGGCCTGGTCGACGCGGCCGCTGGTGTGCATCGAGTCTTCGTGGGTGAAGACGTCGAAGTCGGTGCCGAAGTCATGCAGGGACTGCTTGATGTGGGTGAACATCAGGTCGACGCCGATGGCGCGGAACGTCTCGCGCATCTCGTCGTCGGGCAGGCTCAGCGCGTCGGGCGTCTTTGGCGAGCACCTGCGCGGCGATGTCCTGATGTAGTCGCCCGCATAGCCGTCGTCGGGCGTCGGCTCGCCCTTCGCGGCGGCGATCAACGAGTTGGTGAACCGGTCGATCTGGGCGCCATGGTCGTTGAAGTAGTACTCGCGGACGACCGTCTGCGCCCTGGGTGGCCAGCAGCCGACCGAGCGCGTCGCCGACGGCTGCCCAGCGGGTGCCGCCGATGTGGATCGGACCGGTGGGATTGGCGGAGACGAACTCGAGGTTGATGTTCTGGCCGTCGAGCTCGTCGGAGTGGCCGTAGTCCGCGCCGGCGTCGAGGACGTTGTTGACGATGACGCCCTGGGCCGAGGCGTCGAGGCGCAGGTTGACGAAGCCGGGGCCGGCGACGTCGGCCGCGGCGATGCCGTCGGCGGCGGCCAGCGCGGTCGGCGAGCCATCCGGCGAGCTCACGCGGGTTGGCACCGACCTTCTTGCCCAGTTGCAGCGCCAGGTTCGTCGCGTAGTCGCCGTGGTCGGGGTTGCGCGGGCGCTCGACAGTGACCGTCGCCGGCAGTGCGGAGGTGTCGAGGCCGTGCTCGGCGAGCACCGCGGCGGCGGTGGCCCTGAGCAGCTCGGCGAGGTCGGCGGGGGTCACGAGGGTCCATCCTATGGTCTGGGGTGGTCAGGCCCCGAATCCGTTTCCGGTCCGTCGCGATGCGTTAGGCTGTCCGTGCTTGTCCACGCCCAATCGGCGCAAAGCTTCATCGCATGCGCCCCCGTAGCTCAGGGGATAGAGCGTCTGCCTCCGGAGCAGAAGGCCGCAGGTTCGAATCCTGCCGGGGGCACCAAAGACCTTGCAATCAAAGTCTATGTTCGCACCTACAGGCAATTTGTGCGCCACCGGTGTGCCGCCCGGCTTTCGCTGAGGTTCCACAGTTGGCGCGTTGGCCCGACCCTGTCAGCCGACCGCCAGAAGCTTCCGCTGCCGATGCGCTACAGCAGTCTCCACCACCCGCCGCTCAGTCCTCGAATTGACGCGTCGCGACCCCAATACTCCCCGCTCGGCTCTTTGCGGCAATACCGTGTCGGCATGCTGGAGGTGTCCGAGGTCGGCAACGAGATCGGCAATGCGCAGTACAAGGCGGCCATTCCGGATCTGCGGGTCGGGCTGATCAATGCGCAGTATGACCTGCGCGACGCCGACTTCCCGGTGATCATCTGGATCGCGGGCGATGACCGTCTGGCGGCGAACGCGTTGGTCAACCGGCTCAACGAGTGGATGGATTCCCGGTACGTCGATACCCGGGTTTTCGCCGATCCCACCGAGGAGGAGTCCCAACGGCCCCAACTGTGGCGGCTGTGGCGGTCTTTGCCGCCCAACGGTCGGGCCTCATTTTTCGTCGGCGGGTTGATGCGCGCTGCCAACCAGCGCGTCGGCGGAGAGATCGGCGAGCCGGAGTTCTCCTTGTGGCTCCGCCATATCTCCCAGATGCAGGCCGCGTTGGTCGCCGACGGTGCCCTGATCCTGAAGTTCTTTCTGCACACGCCGGCGAGGGTGCAGAAGAAGAAACTCAAAAATGCCGAGAAGCACCCCGAGTTGGGCTGGCAGGTGGACCAGCGCGACTGGGCGGCTCTGGACGCCTTGGGGCCGGTCCTGCCGATCGCGGAGCGCATACTGCGGGAGACCAGCGGTCCGGGCGCGCCGTGGACCATCGTGGAATCCACCGACGACCGCTACCGTGATCTGACAGTCGCCCGAACGATCCTCGCCGCGCTCACCGCCCGGCTGGCCGACGTGAACAAACACACCTCACCGACGGTTGCCGAATCGGTGTTCGGGGACTTCGACGAAGAAGCGAACGTCCTGTCCGCCGTGGACCTGTCCCAGTCGCTGGACCGCGACGAATACCGCAAGTCGTTGGCCAAACAGCAGGCCCGTCTGAACCGGTTGTCGATCGAGGCCCGCACGCGTGGGGTGAGCACGGTCCTCGCGTTCGAGGGTTGGGATGCCGCGGGCAAGGGTGGCGTCATCCGGCGCGTCACCGGTGCCCTGGAGGCCGGCGACTACCGCGTGATCCCGGTGGCTGCGCCCACCGAAGAGGAGCGCAAGTACCACTACCTGTGGCGCTTCTGGCGCGATCTGCCGCCGGCGGGCAGGTTCGTCATCTTCGACCGCACGTGGTACGGCCGGGTACTGGTGGAGCGGCTGGAGGGTTTCGCGACGCCGGCGGAGTGGCAGCGGGCCTTCGACGAGATCAACGACTTCGAGAGCCAGTTGGTCGAACGCGGCTACTACGTCGCGAAGTTCTGGTTGCACATCTCGCCGGAAGAGCAGCTCGCCCGGTTCAAGGCGCGCGAGGAGACTCCCTACAAGAAGTACAAGATCACCGAAGAGGACTACCGCAACCGCGAGAAATGGCATGACTATGCCAAGGCCGTGGACCAAAAGATCCTGCGCACGACTTCCGACGGTGCCCAGTGGCATGTCATCCCCGCCAACAACAAGCGGTTCGCCCGTATCGCGACGCTCAAAGCGATCAACAAGGGATTGGCGCGGACGTTGCGGGAGGCGTGAGCCCGTCGGCGTTAGCTTCACCGGCGATGAACGGGTCGGGGATTCGATCCGCGAGATGAGGACGCACAGTGGGCAGCCACATGCTCTTGGACAGCAGCGGTTGCAGGTCTCAGGACTCTTTCACTTGCGAGTACCAGATCCGATCTGCGACAGCGACGATGTCGTCGGAGATCGCCGAGATCCGCCGGTAGAACTCGCGTCGGGCGGTGACGACGCTGATATCGGTGACTTCGAGCAGGTCACCGGCGGCCCGGCGATAGATTCGCTCGAGATTGCGCTGCGACTTGACCGCGGCGTCGGCGGCCTCAGTCGCGGGCGGGGTGAGCTTGCCGCGCCGCTCGTCGAGGGACGTTAATGCTGTCTGGAGGTGCTGGGCGCCTTCGGCGAGCAGGACGGCCATGTCAGCGGTCGCCTGATCGGGCGGGAAGGCCATGGCCTCGGATTCGCGCACGGTGTTCTTGGCGCCGTTGATCACTTTGTCGAGATCGCGCGACAACTGGAACATGTCCTCGGGCTGCAGCGGCGTGGTGAAGGCCTCGCTGACGGCGTCGACGAGTGTGCGCCGCACTTCGTCGCAGTCATGCTCGGCTAAGCGCACGTCATCGGCGCGGGCGGAGTCCCCGCGGGCCCACGCGGCGAAGGCATCCATCCCGTTCACCGTGATCGCTGCCTGCTTCTGGAGCATTCCGATGACATCGGGGGTTTCGGGAAGAAACCAGCGAGTGCCTTTGCGGCTCATAACGCTCTCCAAACGAGTAGTACGGCGACCGCCATCAGCGCGGCCGCTGGAATCGTGGTCAGCCACGCGATGCCCATCTCGCGCACGATCTGCCAGCGCACGTGCTTCCACCGCCGCCGCCCGCCGCCGATACCGACGACCGAGGAGGCCACCACCTGGGTGGTGCTCACCGGAGCTCCGATGAGGGAGGCGCCGAGGATGACTGCCGTGGACGAGGCCTGACTGGCGAAGGAGTCGATGGGTGTCAGGCCGAAGATGCGACGGCCAATCGTCTTGACGATGCGCCATCCACCCAACGCTGTGCCCGCCGTCAGGGCAATGCCCGTAACGACTTTCGCCCACAGCGGCACCGACATCGTGGTGGTCTGCCCGTCGACCAGCAGCAGGACCGCGATGACGCCCATCGACTTCTGCGCGTCGTTGCCGCCGTGGCTGAACGAAAGTCCCGCTGCCGCAACCCATCCGCTGCCACGGACTGGACCGATCCACCGCGTCGTCCAGCGCCGTGACATCAGCCGGAGTAGACGCAGGAGTAGGAACGCGACGGCGAAGCCGAGGGGCGGGGAGATCAGCAGGGCGACCAGAACACCGATGACGCCGGTGGGGTGCCAGCCGTCGAAGCCGCCCCACTGGACGGAGCCGAGTCCGCCGGAGCCCGAGAGAATGCCGTCGGCGACGGCCGCGCCGACCAGACCCCCGACCAGAGCGTGCCCCGACGACGACGGCAGGCCCCGCCACCATGTGATGGCGTTCCAGGCTGTCGCGCCACCCAGGCCCGCCCCGACTACAGGAACCATCTGGGCCTGCGGCACGGTGACGATCTTGCCGATGGTGTCGGCCACGGCCGTGCCGAGCAGGACCGCACCGCCCATGTTGAACACCGCAGAGAGGGCGACGGCCTGGCCCGGGGTCGCTGCCCGCGTCGCCACCAGGGTGGCGATGGCGTTGGAGGCATCGTGGAAGCCGTTGGTCAGGGCGAAGGCCACCGCGAAGCCGATGGCGATGACGAGCCCGACGTGCAAGTGACTTCTCCCGTGAACGCCGACCGCGAGGTGAATCGGCCGTGTATGCCGGGTGAACATAGCAAAACTGTAGGTAAACGGTATGGCCCGATCACCCGATCGACCATGCTCGGGATGGTTGCAGAGCTGAGGTCGAAAACGAATCCAGACAACGAGAAGCTAGCGAAAGCGGTTGAGCACAACGACCGGCACCATCAAGCCGGAATGCGCAAAGGACTCCTGGTCATTGGTGCGTGGAGCGCCTTTGAGGCATGGATCGAAGACCTCACCAAAGGTCTGATGCCGACAGAGCCGAATCTATTTGAGGCCAAAATATTTCGAAATCTAACGGTTGAACTTCTTCGCTTCGGGCAACGCCTCCTGCCAGCTCGAATGGCATTCTTGCTTCGCACTGCCGGCTATACCAGCTGTTGCCCGCGCCAACGCAGGACGTCCAGCGCGACGGCCACATCGACGCTGCATTCTGCGAGCGGGCGCGGCAGTAGGTGATCGGCGCGGTCCAGCCGCCGCAACAACGTGTTGCGATGCGTGTAGAGCCGCGCCGCGGCGCGCGAGCCGTTGCATTGCTCGTTGACGAATGTCCTTACCGTTTCCTGCAATTGGGCATCGGCGGATTCGAACTCGCCGAGGGTGTGGTGGACGAACTCAGCGGCCCGGTCGGTGTCGGCGGTGATCAGCGCGGTCAGTTCAACCTCAGTGAACAGCGCGATGCGCCGCGGCGAATTCAACCGCGCCATCATCTGCTGGGTGGTGATGGCGTCGAAATGGCTGCGCCGGAATCCGTCGATGCCGCTGGCTGTCGGCCCGATCGCGACGCGGATGTCGGGCATGGCCTCGATCGCGTCGCGCAGCGTGTCCACGTCTATCCCGCTGCCGGGCACCCAGACCCACCTGGTCGCCGTGCTGGCAAGCACACTCAATGGCCGTGCACCGGCCGCGTGTCCGAACGCCTCGGCGACCTTGTCCAGCCGGGCGAGATCACCGGCCGGGTCGTCGCTCCAGATGACGGCTGCGGTGTGCGCGCCGGTCAGTGCGTAGCCGAGGCGACCCTCGGCCCGCCGCCGGGGTATGGGTGCGCCGTCCAGGATGAGTGCGACGGTCTCGCGCCGTTCGGCGTGCGTGCCACGGGTGAGTTCGTCGCGCTCGAGTTCGATCTGTGCGGCGATGAAAGCCAGCGTGGCGTCGATGAACGCACTCGTCGATCGCGAGCACACGTCGAGGAGTTCGTGAAGTTCGGCCGGATCCGACGTCAATTCGAAGGCGATCTCCATAAAGCGTCGCCAGGCCACGCCCTCGCCTATGCGATAGGCATCCAGCGAGTAGCTGCTGAGCCCTCGGCGCACGAGTTCGCGCGCGATGTTCATCGGCTCGGGACCGGTGTTCGGCGGCACCGGAGCGCCGGGGTCGCGCACGTTGGCGGTTCCCCAGAAGTAGAGGTTTGCCCTGTTGCTGCGGCTCACGGCCGCGGCCAGTTCGGGGTCCGCCGCGATCGTCGGACTGCCGGCAAGCACCGCGCGGTCGAGTTCCTCGAGCCACTCCGGCCGCGCGTTGACGACGATCTGGGCTGTCTGCCGGATGAGCTCGTGAACCCGAGGTGACGGCCGCTTCCACATCATCGAGTCAGCCTAGATCGCATGGTGCATATTGCACCGGATGTCGGCCGATGTTGAGGCATATCGCTCTGTCGGCACATGGCATCGGGACAGGACGATCAGTGCATCGAATTTCGCCCCGCCACCACCAAGGAGCCAGTCATGAAGCACACCGCCAGCAGCGCCGGCGTGCAGGTCGAGCAAGTCGACGTGCTGATCGTCGGCGCCGGGATCTCCGGCATCGGCGCCGCCTACTACCTGCAGAAGGATCACCCCGACCGGTCCTACGCCATCCTCGAGGCGCGCGGCGCCACCGGCGGCACCTGGGACCTGTTCCGCTACCCCGGCATCCGGTCGGACTCCGACCTGCACACCTTCGGCTACGAGTTCAAGCCGTGGCGCGACGACCATGCCATCGCCACGGCCGACAAGATCCTGGCCTACCTCCGCCAGACCGCGGCCGAGAACGGCATCGAGGACAAGATCCGCTTCCACCACAAGGTGCTCGGCGCGGAATGGTCGAGCGCCGAGGCGCGCTGGACGGTGGATGTCGAGAACGTCCAGACCGGGCAGCTGGTGCAGTTCAGCGCGAACTGGATCTTCATGGCCGGCGGCTACTACCGCTATGACCAGGGATTCACCCCGGAGTTCAAGGGCCGGGACCGGTTCGAAGGCCAGATCGTGCACCCGCAGCACTGGCCCGAGGACCTAGATCACACCGGCAAGAAGGTTGTCATCATCGGCAGTGGCGCGACCGCGGTCACCTTGGTGCCCGCCATGGCCGACACGGCCGCGCATGTGACGATGCTGCAGCGCTCGCCGACCTACATCATGAGTGTGCCGTCGAAGGACGCCTTCGCCAACACCGCCAAGAAGCTGCTCGGCGACAAGCGCGGTTACGCGCTCTCGCGGCGCAAGAACATCGTGAAACAGCGTGCGGTATACCAGTTCTGCCAGACCTTCCCCGGCCCGGCCCGCAAATTGATCCGCCACCTCAACGCCAAGCAGCTGCCTGCGGGCTATCCCATCGACGAGCACTTCAACCCGACCTACAACCCGTGGGACCAGCGGCTGTGCGCGGTGCCCGACGGCGACATGTTCAAGGCCATCTCCGACGGTAGCGCCTCGGTGGTGACCGACCGCATCGCGACGTTCACCGAGACCGGGGTCGAGCTGGAGTCAGGTAGACACCTGGACGCCGACATCATCGTCACCGCAACGGGTTTGAACATGCAGATGTTCGGCGGGGTGTCGTTGAATGTGGACGGCGAGCCGGTCGACTACGCCGAGACGTTCGCGTACAAGGGCATGATGCTCTCGGGCGTGCCGAACTTCGCGTTCGCCGTCGGCTACACGAACTCATCGTGGACGCTCAAGGTCGGACTGCTGTGCGAGCACTTCTGCCGGCTGCTGACCCACATGGACGCCAACGGCTATGACACCGCGCGTCCCGAGGTCGACGATCCGCAGATAGAGGCCCGGCCGCTGCTGGACTTCTCCGCCGGTTATGTCCAGCGTGCGCTTCATACGATGCCCAAGCAGGGCGACGGCGCACCGTGGCTGATGTCGTCGAGCTACTACAACGACGTCAAGCTGCTTCGCAGCGAGTCGGTGGTCGATTCCAACCTGCGGTTCGACGTCGCCCGCGAAGCGGTGACCGAAGGCGAAATAGGGGTGCCGGCATGACCGACCAGTTCTGCCGCGTCGCAGAGGGCCAGCAGATCTGCTACCGGACGGACGGGGATCCGTCCGGTGCGCCCCTGCTCCTGGTCGCCGGCCTCACCCTGGACCTCACCTCATGGCCGCGCACTATGGTCGACGGCCTTGTCGGCCAAGGGTTTTACGTCATCCGGTTCGACAACCGCGACGTCGGCCGCACCACCCCGGCCGCTACACCGCCGCCGAACCTGGTGCGCCGGGCGCTGCGCCGTCCCCGCCGCGATGGCTACGACCTGGCCGACATGGCAGGCGACGCCGTCGCGGTGCTGGACCATCTCGGCATCGAGCGGACCCATGTGGCCGGAATGTCGATGGGCGGCATGATCACCCAGACGATCGCGGCCCGCCACCCCGCTCGGACGTCATCACTGACGTCGATCTTCTCCACGACCGGCGGCAAGCGCGTCGGACAGGCCACCATGTCGACACAGCTGCTGCTGGCCAATCCCGGCTCTCGCACCCGCGACGAGTTCATCCGCAAGCACGTCAGACTGACGAGTCACCTTGCAGGCTCCGGGTTCCCGTCCGACGAGGCCGGTGCAGCCGAGTACGCGGCCGGGGCCTGGGACCGCGGTCTGCGGGAATCGTCCGGCAGCGGTGTCGCACGGCAGATCAACGCCATCTACAAGTCCGGTGATCGGACCAAAGAGTTGCGCCGAATCACCGCGCCCACGTTGGTGATTCACGGCGACCGCGACCGCATCGTGCATCCCAGCGGTGGGCGTGCCACCGCGGCGGCCATCGCCGGTGCCCGCCATGTCACCATCGCCGGCATGGGCCACGACTTGGCGCCCGGAGTCACCGATCGTCTCGTCGAGCTGATCACCCAGAACGCCCGTCGCGCTCGGGCCGCGTGTCATCCGGAGAAGATGCCGTGGACCATGTCGCTGTAGGTATCACCAGGGCTGCGGGGCCCAGCAGGCGAAATGCTCCGCTGGAAGTCCGGCAAGTTCTTGAACCAAGATTGCCGTCGAGCGCACGCTTGTTGACGCCCGCTCTCGACGTTTGTGTACACAAGCGTGCGCTCGGCGGACATCGACGCGTACGCCGCCGAGCGTCCGAATCAGTCAACGGTGTCCGGCTCATCGGCGGAACCCATTCCGATGGCTTCCGGTCGACCAGCTTCGGCGGCTTGCTCGAAGTCTTCGTCGGCTCGGCGACGGGCTTCTCCACCCCCGAGAACGTCGCGGCGGTCCAGGTGCTCAGCCAGGGCTGGATCACCGACATTTACGCCGGCACGGTCTACGACAAAGACGCCGAACACGCCGGGGATCTACGGCGCACCATACGAAGTCATCGACATCCCCACAGACACCGACACCGACGCGCACGCCTACGTGCTGCCCGGCCCGACACGGCCGCTGTCGATCATCGAGCAGCTCATCGCCAGCGGCTTGGACGCCTTCGGCCGCCTGAACTTTGCCAGCTGCGTGGCCAAACCCGCCACCGCCGCGTCAGAGCAGTCCGCCGGAGCCGTCCAAGGATGCGCCGCCCGGCGCGATTGACGTTTCGATAGGCCGCCGGCGAGCGACGCCGCTCTGTGCGGAATCGTTGACATGACACTTTCCTGCTGGTTGTCTACTCGCCAATGAGCGACGCGGCCCGCGATATCGAAAACTTGCTGTATACGTACGCCGAACGGATCGATGCCGGCGACCTGGACGGCGTCGCCGCGCTGTTCGCCCACGGCCGGATTTGCGGAATGGAGGACGGTCCGCCCGAGACGGTCTTCGAAGGCACCGCCCGGGTGCGCCAGATGTACGACATGGCCACCCGCCTGCACGACGACGGCACCCCCAAGACCAAACACTTCACCACGAACGTGAAGGTGCACGTCGACGAGGACGCCGGGACCGCTCACGGCAGCGCCTACTACTGCGTCACGCAGGCGACGCCTGATTTTCCGCTTCAGGTCATCGTGACGGGGCACTACCGCGACACGTTCCACCGCATCGACGGGGTCTGGTGGTTCGACACCCGCATCATGTTCGTCGACCAGGTCGGCGACACCAGCCATCATCTGAAGTTCTGACCGCCGTGGCGCAATCCTTCGAAGTGGCCGGACTGAAGGCTGCCGCCGAGCAGAAGGAAGGCCTCGAGGACTGGGGCCCACTGCCGTTCGAGGAACCGCTGGCGGTACTCGCCGATAGTTACGCCGCCGCCGATCTCAATGACATCGGTAGCCACATTCTCCGCTCGGGTCTGGTGCACAGCCTGCGTATGAGGCTGCGTGCCCAGGAGTGGATCCGCAGGCACCCGGACATCCTCGACGAGGTGATCGTCGCGCCCATCGTGGTCGTCGGGATGATGCGCAGCGGCACCACCTTGCTGCAACGACTCCTGGCCGCCGACAACCGGTTTCACTGTGCGTACGGGTGGGAGGTCGTGGAGGTCGCTCCCCGACTGGGCTACCAGTGGGTGGGGCCAGAGGATCCGCGCATCGCCATCAGCGAGCAACGTGAGGCGGCGTCGCGTGAACTGGCCCCGGAACTGTTCGCGATCCATCCCATGTATGCCCGTGAGCCGGAAGAGGAAATCGTGTTCCTCTCCGACGCGTTCCTGTCGCACGTGCCCGAGTCGGGTGCGCACGTACCGGGCTACCGGTCGTGGATCGACAGCCAGGACTTCACACCGGCATACGCGTACCTGCGCCGGATGTTGCGGTTCCTCCAATGGCAGAAGCGCCAGCGCGGCTTTACCGCGCAGCGGTGGGTGCTGAAATCTCCTGCGCATCTTGGGTATTTGGATACGCTGCGGGCCCAGTTCCCCGATCTGCACCTGATACATATGCATCGCGAGCCACGGGAAACGATTCCGTCGGGCGCCAGCCTCAACGCGACGTTGCACGCGATGCACGCCGATGATGTCGACCGCAAACGCGTCGGTGCGGAGTGGCTGGAGCGCATGGGGTGGACGAACGACCGTGCAATGGCGACCCGCGAGACGTGGGCCGACGAGACTACGCAATGCACGGACATCCAGTTCACGGACGCCGTTGGTGACCCGATCGGTCAGGTGACTCGCGTGTACGACGCGATTGGTGTGGCCGTGACGCCGGACGCTGAAGCGGCGATGCGCCGCTGGCTGATCGAGCGTCCACGCGAGCCGGAGCGCCCGCCGTATGCGGCAGCTGACTTCGGGTTGAGCGACGCCCAGATCGATGACCGATTCGCGGCGTACAACTCCCGATTCCGCTCCGGCGCAACCTCTTCGAGGAGGATCTGATGTCCCAGTTCACCGGCGATCCCGTCGCGACGGCCTCCCAACACGAACAGGAGCTCGCCGCGCTGGACCTGATCAGCCACCCGGCGGTCAAAGCGGCGTACCGCAGCGTCGCCGAGACGTGGCTCGGCCGGGCCAAAGCCTCTGACGCGATGCGCGAGCGGTTCGACGACGCGTTCGCCGAGGTGATGTTCTCCGCGGCGGTATGGTCGTCGAACCAGGACAAGCTGCGGCCCAAGGTCAGCTGTATCACCCGCCTGGGTCACCCGGTGGCGGGTCGCGCCATTCCGGGATCGCGTTGGGGCATCGACAATCCCGACAGCGTGTATCGCGTCATCCCGATCTCAGGCGACGAACGTTATAAGATCCACGGCCGCGTCGGCGCCAACCGGATGACGGAGAATTACTTCACGCTGTGGGATGCCAACATGGGCACTGTCGCCGTGCTGAACGGCCGCGCGATGGACGTCGAGTCGGACGGGTCGTTCACCATCACGGCCGATTCCGACCCTGCCGACGGACGGCCGAACCATGTGCAGACGACGCCGGAAGCGCACGAGTTCTACATTCGCGATGTGCTGCTCAACTGGGACCGCGACGATCCGAATCACTTGACCGTGCGACGGCTCGGTGGCGAGCCCGCGACCCCCGCCCGCACGCTCGACGAGCAGGCCGATGCCACCGCGGACATGATGGCCTACTTTGCGAATTTCACGGGCAAGCTCAGTCACGGCATCTACAAGATGCCCGCAAACAACTTCAACCTTGCGTGGTCGGCCGACCGGGTCGGCGCCATGCGCAACCAGGTCTACGTGATGGGGCGGTTCGACCTGAACCCCGGCGAAGCGTTCATCGTCGATCTCAGCGACGGTGGCGCCGAGTATTTCACGGTCCCGCTGAGCAACATCTGGGGCACCACTCTCGACATCGTCGACCGCACCGGCAGCCTGAACAAGGCACAGTCGGTGCCGAACGAGGACGGGACGTACACCTACGTCATCTCCCCCACCGATCCCGGTGTCGCGAACTGGATCGACTCCGACGGTCTGAACGAAGGCGTCCTGACCTTGCGGATGGCCGAGTTCGGCGGTGATGGACCGACCGAGGATCTCGGCGCGCGCGGCCGGGTGATCAAGCTCGACGACCTCGACAACGAGGTGCCCATGCTGCGCCGCGTATCCGCCGGCGAGCGGGCTTCTGAACTCGCGGACCGGCGCTCGGCATATTTGCGCCGACTACCCGAAGGGACGATCTGAGATGAGCCGCTGGTTGATCACCGGGTGCTCGACCGGAATCGGGCGCGAAATCGCCTGCGCCGCACTGCAAGCCGGGCATTCTGTGGTCGTCACCGCACGTCGGGTCGAGACGATAGCCGACTTCGCCGACGACTTCGGCGACCGCGCAGTCGCCGTCGCGCTCGACGTCACCGACAAGGACCAGATCGCCTCGGCGGTGCGGACGGCCGACGACGCGTTCGGCGGGATCGACGTTCTGGTCAACAACGCAGGCAACGGGTACCTGTCTGCCATTGAAGAGGGCGAGGACGACAAGGTTCGCAAACTCTTCGACACGAACTACTTCGGTGTCGTCGACACGATCAAAGCGGTGCTGCCCCAGATGCGTGCCCGAAAGAGTGGACACATCATCAACATCTCGTCGATGACGGGTCTGGTGGCCAATCCGCCGAACGCCTACTACTCGTCAACGAAGTTTGCACTCGAGGCGCTGACCGAGGCGCTTGCGCAAGAGGTCAAACCGCTCGGGATCAAGGTGACGGCGATCGAGCCGGGCGCGTTTCGCACCGACTGGGCTGCCCGGTCCATGTGGGAATCGTCCACTCCGATAGGCGATTACGACGAGAATGTCGGCGCCCGCAAGACGATGATCAAAGAGTTCGCCAATCACCTGCCCGGCGACCCCCGCAAAGTCGCCGAGGCCGTGCTGATGGTGACGACTCTCGACCAACCGCCGCTGAGGCTGCTGTTGGGCCGCGACGTGTTGAAGGCGGTCCGGGACAAGCTGGCGGCTTTCTCCGCCTCGATCGACGAGTGGGAAGCAGTCACCAAAGACGTCAACTTCCCGAAAGACGCGAACGCCGCAAGCACCGAGGGCGGATGACGGTGGGGAGTCTCGACGGCCGCGTCGCGTTGATCACCGGCGCCGCGCGCGGGATGGGACGGGCGCATGCGTTGAAGCTGGCAAGCGAAGGTGCCGACATCATCGCCGTCGACATCTGCGCCGAGTTCGACTCCACCGATTATCCCGGTGCCACCACCGAGGACCTGGCGGAGACCGGACAGCTCGTCGAGGCGGTCGGCCGCCGAATCCTGTTGGGACGCGTCGATGTCCGCAACGCCGAAGCCATGCAAGCCGTGGTTGCCGAGGGAGTGCGCGAGTTCGGTCGCCTGGACATCGTCGTAGCCAATGCGGGCATCATCCGGGTGACCGACTGCGAGGACCGGCAGCAGACCTTCCGCGACATCGTGGACGTGAACCTGCTCGGCGCGTGGAACACCGTCGACGCCGCGATCCCTGCGCTCATCGCGGGCGGCAGGGGCGGGTCGATCGTGTTGACGAGCTCGACACAGGGGATCAAGGCGCTGGGAACCGACCGCGCGGGGCCGCAGGCCTACGCCGCATCCAAGCGGGCCTTGGTGGCCCTCATGCAGGGCTGGGCAACTCAGCTCGCGCCGCACTCGATCCGCGTCAACACCATCCACCCGAGCGGCGTCGCCACCGGCATGATCCTCAACGAAGCGACCATGGCGCTAGTCGAAGCCAACGATCCCTGGATCATTTCCCAACAGAACGCGCTACCCATCCCGCTGCTACGACCCGAGGACGTAGCGGGGGCAGTGGCATGGCTCGTCTCCGACGCAGGCAACTTCATCACCGGTACCTCGTGGCCGCTCGACGCGGGCTTCCTGCTGCGCAATTAGCGGCCTCGCGGTCGCCGGGCGGCTATCTGAACCACTTGCCGGGCTTGTCCCAGTGGCCCGGCGGAACGCCGGTTAGTCTGGCCGATGTGACCGGGCGACGGAACAAACTGTCCGGGCGGCGGCACCAGGTCGCACCAGCCCCACCAGCACCAATCGCGCGCTTGTGCCTCGCCGGCGCCGAGGCCCACGGATGCAATCCCCAAAACGCTGGCAACTCCAATACCTGCTGCAAATTTCTTCAATGCCGTTATGTTCATCGTGACTCCTCATCGGTGGCTTGCCTGCCGCTACGCGGACGACGGCCTGCCGTTCTGCGACAACGCGGCAAGGCGCTCACGACTTCCCGATAGGTCTATCGTTCCACCGCACACACCCGTTATCCAGTGCCGAAGTCCTTGACCACGTCGGCGACCCTGCGCACTTGGTCGATGTTCGCGCTCGTCGGGATCAGATGGACCTCATCGGTGCCGATCGCCTCGAATTGGCGCAACACGTCGAGCAATTCATCGTCGGTGCCTGCCCACCCGGTCGTCGGCGCCATCGCGTCGACGTATTCGGCCGGAATCCAGTTCATGTAGCGCCGCAGGTGCCGGTGAACCTGCGCGCGCGGCTCGTTGCCCTCGCCGATCGCGAACCAGAACGACGTGGCCAGATGCGGCGCACACTTACCCGCCTGCGCCCAGGCGTCGCGTGCGACGTCGAACAACTCGTTCTGCTTGGCGGCGTCCAGGTCGAGCGTCGTACCCGCGAGTCCCTCCGCCCACACCGCCGCACTCCGCACGGTCTTCGGACCCGTCGTTCCGACCAGTAGCTGCGGGCCACCCGCCTGCAACGGTGGCGGCCCAACTGGGACGACGGACTCGGTCACCTTCTCCCCCAACCAGATTCGTTTCATCACCGCGACGCACTCGGCCATCGCCCGCATCGTCTGCATCCCGGGATCGGCCCCCACGGCGTGGTAGTCCTCGTGCCGGCCGCCGACGCCGAGACCGACGGTCAACCGGCCGCCACTGAGCATGTCGCCCGTCGCGAGTTGTTTGGCCAGCATCACCGGGTCGTGCAGCTGCGGCACAACCACCGTCGTCACCAACTGGACCCGATCGGTCCACGCCGACAGCGCGCCCAACAGTGTCAGGCATTCGGGGTTGTCGAAGGCGATCCGTTCGCCCCAGCACAGCGACGAGAACGGTCCCTCGTCGATCAGACGCGCCCACGCCTTGAGCGTGGCGCGCGTCGAGGTGCGGCTCCATGATCGGCATGGTCATCCCGATGTGCACGGGGGCGATTCTGGCATGCCGCAAACGGGCGTGAGCCTTAGGACGGGTCCCGGCGAAGCCCGACGACCTCCAGCAGATGCGGCCGCCGCATCGCCAGGCCGATCCACATCAGTACCCCCAGGTAGACCGCGAACAGGGTGTTGGAGAACAGCGGGGCTTCGATGCGCATGTTGGCGGTGACCGCACCGCCGAGATAGGCGGTGATGCCGAGCGCACCGAGGACCGCGGTCCGCGGGACCACATAGACGACCACACAGAGCGCCAGCACGACACCCATGACCAGGGCCTGACCCGGCGGGAAGCCCAGTGCTTCGGTGCCCTCCTTGACCTGCCGCACCCCGGCGAGCTTGCCCGCCGCGTCGAAGGTCAGAAACGCGGTCACCAGCGCACTGATGACGATGCCGATCTTGGTGGCGCGAGTCCGTGCCGGCCGACGGCGAATCCTCACGACTGCCGCTGATGCTGCCGGTGGAGAGTGTGCTCACGATGGTGCTCCTTGCTCGACGTTGAGGACGTATGCCATGACAGACCGGGGCCACGCGCCGAAAACTCATCGCGGGGACGCAGTGGCAGCATGAACGCATGACGATCACGCACCACCTCCATCGCGCATGTCCGACTCACCGTCACCGACCTCGAACGGTCGCGACATTTCTACGACAGCGTGTTCGGCTGGCCTGTGTTGATCGAGTTGCCCGAGCACGCCGACTCCGCGACCCGTGAAGCGCTCAGCTTCCTGTACGGCGGCGTCATCTACGACCTCGGCGGCGCGCTGATCGGCCTTCGGCCCGTCGCGAGCGACATGTTTCACGAGGACCGGTGCGGACTGGACCATCTCGCTTTTCGCTCGGCAGTCGGACCGAGTTAGACGCGGCCGCAACACATCTCGACCAGCTCGGTATCCCGCATGAGCCCGTGAAGGACATCGGACCGGCGTACATTCTGGAGTTCCGCGATCCCGACAACATCGCCCTGGAGCTCACCGCCCCGAAATATCACGGTTCAGCGGGTGAGGCGGAAGACGCCGCGAGCCTTCCGCGGGGGGCGGTTTTCCCCACCCGCTCTGGGAGGAAAACGCCGTGGTGCTTGCGCGCCCGATGTCCATAGGTTGAACGCATGGTCGCAGTCACCGACACGAGTCCAGAGGCCGCCACCGCCCCGATCGGCGCAGGTGAGGAAGGCGTCACACCGCGCGTTCGCAACATCGGCGTCGTGCCGACCGCGTCGATGATCACCGGCGCAGCGGTCGGCGTCGTCTGGCTGTGGCTGCCGCTGACGCTCCTGATCGTCGGCGTTTCGTCGATCCCCAGCGTCATCGGGTTCTTGCTGTCCGGCGTGGTGTTCATCTACCTGATGCGCGGCGTCGAATGGCTCGAACGGCTGCGCAGTGAAGCGGTCTTCGGGCTGGGCATCGGGATACCTGCGCGGCGAATCTCCCAGTACAGCGGCTTTCAGGGCTGGCTCCACCAACTCTGGCTGGACGTCAGCAGCGCCCGGTTCTGGAAAGCCACGGCGCAACACCTCCTGCGGACGACCTACGACATGCTGGCCACCGGCATCGCCTTCGGTTTGCTCGCCTTCGCGATCGTCGGCCCCGCGGCGGCGATCGCGCTGCGCAACAGCGACGGCGATGCCGGACTGTCGTTCGTGTCGCCGCCGTTGGCACTGCTGCTGGCCGTGGTGGCGGCGGCCGCGGCCGTCGCGATCCTGATATTCGCGCCCGCACTGGACGCGGCGATCGACCGCTGGCTGCTGTCGCCGTCTTCCACACTGGCCCTGCAACATCAAGTCAGTGCGCTGGCCGATGCCCGCCAGGGCGCGGTGTCGTCCGCGCAGACCGAACGGCACCGCATCGAACGCGACCTGCATGACAGCGTGCAACCGCGACTGGTGTCGCTGGCGATGACGATCGGGCTGGCTCAGACCAAACTCGACACCGATCTGCCCGCGGCCAAAGCGCTGATCGCCGAGGCGCACGAGGACGCCAAGAACGCGCTCGTCGAACTGCGCAACGTGGTGCGCGGCATCGCACCCACCATCCTGTCCGACCGTGGGCTGGACGCGGCGCTGTCGTCGGTGGTGCAACGGTCGGTGGTGCCGACCGATGCTGGACGTCCAGCTTCCGCGTCGACTACCCGACGAGGTGGAGGCGTGCGCATACTTCGTCGTCGCCGAGGCGCTGACCAACGTCGCCAAACACTCCAGCGCGACACAGGCGATTGTGACTGTGCGGCTTGATGAATCGTCGAACCAACTATCGGTGTCGGTGTTCGACAACGGGCGCGGCGGCGCGACCCCGACCACCGACGAGGATGCCACCGGTCTTCGGGGCCTGGAGGAGCGCGTGCGCGCGGCCCGTGGCAGCTTCACCGTGACCAGTCCGATCACCGGTCCCACGATTGTCACCGCGGTGCTGCCATGCGCATCGTGATCGCCGAAGATTCCGCCCTGCTGCGGGCGGGTATCGAACGGATCCTGACCGACGCGGGCCATGATGTGATCGCCGGAGTTCCCGATGCGACGAACCTGCTGCGACTGGTCAACGAGAAGCGGCCCGACCTCGCGATCCTCGATGTGCGGATGCCGCCGACGTTCACCGACGAGGGCATCCGAGCCGCGGCGCTGCTGCGCAGCCAGAATCCGGAGTCCCCGGTGCTGGTGCTCTCGCATTACGTTGAAGAGCGCTACGCTGCCGACCTGATCGCTTCGGACACCAAAGGATTCGGATATCTGCTCAAGGACCGGGTGGCCGATGTGCCTGCCTTCCTTGACGCAGTTGAAGTCGTCGGCGGCGGGGGTACCGTGCTCGATCCCGAGGTCGTTTCGCAGATCCTGGTGCGGTCACGTCGCCGCAGCGCTCTCGAACAGCTCACCCCCCGCGAGAGTGAGGTGCTACAGCTGATGGCCGAAGGCAAGACCAACTCGGCGATCGCGGCCGCTATGCACGTCTCAGTCGGTTCTGCCGAAAAGCACATCGCGTCGATCTTCACCAAACTCGACCTGGCTCCAGACGAGAGCGAGAACCGCCGCGTGCTGGCGGTGCTGCGCTACCTCGAGTCCTGAACCTCCGGAAGGATTCTCATGACCTCTTCTGTCAGCACCATTGCTCCCCCACCACCGGCACCGGCCGACCCGCCTCCCCCGCTCTCCCCTAGCGGGCGCACCGCGGTTCGCGCATTGCTCGTCGCGGCCGCGACGGTGCTGGTGGTGGGGACCGTCGCGTCGCTGGCTGTGCTGGCGTTCGGCATCAGCACGTTCCGGGTGATCACCGACTCCAAGCCGCTTCCGTCGGCGCTGCGGTCGCTGATCGTCGACACGGGCCCGGTGCCCGTCGCCGTCAAGATCATCACCGACCGTCAGACCCGCGAGCCCCGCGCCGACCTACGGATGGTCAACTCTGTGCGGGCGAGCGCAAATCCCTTGGCGGTCGACACCGACCGTGCCGAGGCCCGTATCACGATCAACGGCGAACCCTCGCCCTTCCTTCGGTGGAGCCGTGCGGGCCAACTCACCGTCGTGCTGCCGCCCGACCTGGCTCGCGGCCTGACCGTCACCACCCAACAGCACACCGGCGTGTTGATCGCGAAGGCCGACCTCGGTCAACTAGTCGCGCAGACCGATGACGGCGTCGTCGTGCTCGGCGGCTCGGCCCGCAGCATCGAAGTCCACAATGTCAACGGCGAGGTTGTCAGCGACGACCCGATCGTGGTATCCGAATCCTTCACTGCGACAAGCGTGTCGGGTGACATCAAGGTCGACTTCGCCGGAACGGCGCCACGCACCGTCGACGTCGCCAGCCGAGACGGCGACGTCGTCATCGCCCTGCCCGGACGCGGTCCGTACGTGGTCAACGCCGACACCACAGAGCATCGCGGCGACGCAGTGATCCGAGTACCTCAGACCGCCGACCGCGCGGCGGCAGCGGGTGTGGTCACCGCACGCTCGGAGACCGGTGACGTGATCATCGACCGGCAGCGCTAAGCCCTTGCGACGCCTAGGTCAACCGCCCGATGATCTCTGCCACCGACCCGGCTCTGGCTTCGCGAAAACCCGTACCCGCCCACACGTTGACGGCGTGCGGATCGCCTGCACGCACCGACGCCGCCCGCAGCGGACTGGTGAGGTAGTGAATCTCGGGGTATCCGAACGGTGCTTGCGCCTCGTGCTCGTCGATGAACCGGTTCCGCAGCCCTCGCGCGTAGCGGCCCGAAAAGGCTTTGGTCACAGCCGTTTGCGCGAACTCGCCGTCACGTAACGCCGCCCGGTGCACGGGGCTGCTGCCGGCTTCGTCGGCAAGCAGGAATGCCGTGCCGAGTTGCGCGGCGATCGCTCCAGCGCGCAGAACGCGTTCGATGTCGGCGGCTGTCATCAGGCCGCCCGCGGCGACGACCGGGACATCGACGCCGTAGGTCACCGCTGCCAGCAGTTCGTCGAGCGGCTCGGTTGCCGGTTCCGCCGTCGGATCGTAGGTTCCCCGATGACCGCCTGCCTCGGGGCCCTGGGCCGCCACGGCGTCGAGGCCGCGCTCGACGGCGGTCCGCGCCTCGGCGAGCGTCGTCACCGTCCCGACGGTCGTGATGCCGGCTTCCCGCAGCCGCGAGCATTCCTCGGCGCTGGGGGCTCCGAACGTGAACGACACCACGTCGGGTCGCACGTCGAGCAGCACGTCGAGCTTCGCCGACCAATCGTCGTCGTCGAATCGAGGGTCGCCCAGCTGCGCGCCGTAGCGTTCGGCGTCGCTTCCGAGGGCTGCGGCGTAGCGTGCGATCGCCTCGGGGGTTGCCGCGGACGGCTGCGGCACAAACAGATTGGCCCCCACCGGTCCGGCGGTAAGCGCTTTCGCCGCGGCGAGGCGTTCTGCGAAGACGTCGGTCTTCAGGTAGCCCGCGGGGACGAACCCGAGCCCACCCGCGTTGCTGCCTGCCGCGGCCAGCGCGGGCGTCGACGGCCCCCCTGCCATCGGCGCGATCATGACTGGAACGGCGAGGTCACGAAGATCGAATGCCATTGGTTCTTCGTATCACCTGACCGCCTTGGCGAACAGCAGACAATCCTGCGGCTCGGTGCTGATGTTCGGGAACATGGCGTAACGGGCCAATCGCCCCTCGAGGGTCAGGCCCCCGCGCTCCAGCACCCGCGCCGAACCGGTGTTGTCGACATGGCAGTACGCGTAGACCCGATACACCGCCGGGTCGCGCCGCGCCTCGTCGATCAGCAGCGGCAGCACCTCGGACATGAACCGCTGCCCCCACCAACGCCTGCCGAGGCAGTATCCGATTTCGACGGAGTAGCTCTGCGGCCGTCGCAATCCGCAGGTGCCGATCGGGCCGCCTCCGTCGAGGAGCTCGATCAGCCAGGTCGTCTCCGGGCCGACGTTGAACAGTTCGGTGATCACCCTGCGGGTTTCGCCGATATCGGGGTGCGGCGACCACGACAGATACCGCGTCACTTCCGGGTCGGATGCGATGCGGTCGAACAGCGGCTCGGCGTCGTCTAAACGCGGTGCACGCAGCGTGACTCGGCGGCCCGTCAACGTCACAGCGTCTGCCATGCCCTCATCTTGCAATGTTGGCGCAACGCATTTTCCGGTGGTTCACTGAATGAAATGGCCATCGCCTTCAACCACACCATCGTCGCCGCCAAGGACCGCACCGCGTCGGCGACCTTCTTCGCCGAACTGTTCGGCCTGCCCGAGCCCAAGGAATTCGGTCCCTTTCTGGCCGTGCCGTTGGCTCACGACGCCAGCCTCGACTACGCCCAAGTCGGCGCCGACGACGAGATCCGTCCGCAGCACTACGCGTTTCTCGTGTCCGAGGAGGATTTCGACGCCATCTACGGCCGCATCCGCGACCGGGGCTTGCAGCACTGGGCGGACCCGCGACGCAGCCGGCCCGGCGAGATCAACCACAACGACGGCGGGCGCGGCGTCTACTTCCAGGACCCCGCCGGGCATTATCTGGAGATTCTCACCCGGCCCTACGGGTCGGGTGCGAGCTGACCCGCGTCGCCAGCAGTTCGGCGCCTTCGCCTGTGAGCCTGCACAGCATGCGTGGCCGGTTGCCGAGAACCGACACCAGCTCGGCGGCAGTTCCCTCGACGACCGGACCCGTCGTGCCGTGCGACCAATCAATGTCGGTGGCGCGCAGCCGCAGTCCCCGGCTGTTGCGGAACGCAGGGACGAACGGGTTGGGCAGTGCCACTTGGGTTTCGAGGACGGCGGCCAGCGCGTCGGGCTCGATCGTCGGCTCGCGGTCGATCGCGAAGCAGATGTCGAGCTCGTGGGTGACGTGATCGCCCAGCAGTAGCCGCGGCGGGAAGACGCGGCCCAGCCCGCGTGGCCGGTGCATCAGCAGTTCGAACTCGTCGAGCAATTTCTCGGGGGTGCGTGTTGCGGCCAGCGAGCGCGCCATGGCGGTGTTCGCCCGGTCGAATGAGCCGCCGTGGCGCAGCATCTCGACGGCGACGGCGCCCGGCGTCGCCGAGTAGCCGGCGACCAGGTGCGCCAGCACGTCGTGAGTGGACCACGCGTCGCACAGGCTGGGCCGCGTCCACTCTTCTCGGTGCAGACCGGCGGCGAGCGAACGGAACCGTTCGTCGTTGTGGCGCAACAGGTCACGAACGGACATCGAGATGCTCCTGCAGGAACGCCACCTGATCGGCAAGCACGCGGCTGACGAGCGGCGGATGGTAGACGCCGAAATGGTCTGAGTCGTAATGGCGCGCGACTCCGCGTGGTGCGCGGCGTGCGACCAGTGCCGCGAACCGCGGATCCATCAGGCTCTCCCGGTCGCATACGCATACCAGCAGAGGCGCCCTGACGTCGCGGGCGTGCCGCAGCGCCGATGTCGCGACCATCGCCACCGCATCGGCGGCGGCGATCCGGTTGTCGAACCGGCCGCCCGGCGGGACCGTGGAGTTCCACCCCGTCTCGGCGCCGGGGACCGTCACCATCGCGAGGCTCCCCGGCGCCCCGACGATCGGCACGTAGCGACGGCCCCGCCGCGTCGCGAGTCGCACGATGTCGTCGACGATCGCCGGCCCCAGCCGCAGGGCTGCGAGGAGACCGAGCCGGCGCGCCGCCCCGGGGCCGTGCACGATGGGGCACTGCACGATCGCGACGGCGATGCCGTCACGGGCAGCCGCCACCCGAATCACGTTCATGGCGCCCAGGCTGGTGCCCCACATCCCGATCCTCGCTTCGTCGACGTCCGGGTGCGCCGCGAGATGCGCCAGCGCTGCCACCACGTCATCGCACTGCTTGCGCGCCGAAATATGTTGTCGCGGTTGCCCATCGGATGCACCGGTATAGCGGTAGTCGAACGCCAGCGTCGCGATGCCCGCCGCGGCGAAGTGCTGTTCGTACTGCGGCAACATCATGTCGTGAGTCGCGCCGAGACCGTGGACCAGCACGACCGCTGGATGCGGGGCTTCGCCCTGCGGCATCGTCAGCCACGCCGCGCAGCGCGTGCCCCCGGAGCGGAAGTCCGCACGTGCGGCGGGAATGGTTGCGGGCACTGACGCCTCCTTTATAGGTACGGTGTACGTATAGCTACACTGCTTTACGTACGGCGTACTTGTCAAGGGCGCGATGAGCCCTCGGGCGAAGAGCAGAGAGGCTGGGCCGATGCGCGCACGGTTCACCACCGATGAGATCGCCGCCGCGGCGCTGCGCATCGTCGACGAGGCCGGGGTGGGCGCGCTGAGCATGCGCGCGCTGGCCTCGGCGCTGGGCACCGGCCCGATGACCATGTACAACTACGTGCGCGACAAGGAAGGGCTCGAGGAACTCGTCGTCGCCGCGGTCGTCGCCGAGGTGACAGTCCCGCAGGCGAGCGGAGATTGGGTCGACGACGTTCACGCCGTCGCCGAGGCGATGTGGCGGGGCATCCGTGCGCATCCGGCCGCCATTGAACTCGTGCTGACACGCCGTACCTCCTCTGCGACCGGCTTCGCCGCGGCCGACGCGCTCATCGCCGCGCTCGAACGTGGCGGTGTCGAGGACGCCGATCGGCTCGCCGCATTCCATGCGGTGCTGGCGTACGTCGTCGGGGCCGCGCAGGCCGAGCTTGCCGGTCCGTTGACCCGCGGCCGCGACGCGGGCGACGCCGCGGCCCGCATCGGGTCGACGGCAGGCGCGACATATCCCCACATCGAAGCGCTCTCCCATGTCGCCAAGACTGTGCCGGTCGAGAAGGATTTCGAGCGCGGCCTGCGCATGCTGCTCGACGGAATCGCGGCGCGCGGCGTGCGGCGCCGTCGCCGCTAGCCCAGCGAGTGGCCGCGCTTTTCCTCCTGCTGCCGGTAGTCCTTGGCCATCGCATCGACGTGCTTGGGCAGTTTCCCGGAGGCGACGTCGGCGAGGCTGGTCTCTTCGAGCACCGATCGCATGCTGGCGCGCAGCGCCCGCCACACGTCGGTCAGCGCCGCCGTCGGCCCGGAGTACGGCAGGTCGCCGAGCCCGATGTCGCGGACGCTCGCCACCGGTCCGTCGATGCACCGCAACACGTCCGCGATGCTGATGTCGGCGGCCGGCCGGGCCAGCTCATATCCGCCGTCACGGCCGCGGTAGCTACGGACCAGGCGGTCGGTGCGCAGCTCGGACAGAATGTCGACGAGGAACTGCGGCGGGATGCCTTGCGCCTTGGCCAAATCGTCGGTTTTGACCAGCACACCGTCCTGCGCGGTGGCCAGCTGAACCATTGCGCGCACGGCGTACTCCGCCTTCGCCGACATACGCATCCTGCGAATTCTTCCTCAGTCCGGAATCGCCCTTGTGTCGGGCACCACCACAGCGAACAGGTCGGCCATCGCGGCGAGGCTCGCGGACTGCATGGCGGTGGCAGGCACGGTGACGTTGTCGGGGGCCGGCAGCGCACGGGTGGCCGTCGCGGCCGCCACCACCGTCGGCGCGTATCCGAGGTTGAAGGCGCCGCGGGCCGTCGAATTCACGCACATATGCGTCATGAACCCCGCCAGCATCAGGTTCTCGGCGCCGAGGGCCTTCAGCCGCTCGTCAAGGTCGGTCTGCACGAACGAGTTCGGGTAGTTCTTGACGACGACCGCCTCACCCTTGCGTGGCGCGACCCGGGTGACGATCGCGCCGCTTTCCCCGTGTATGTCGTAGAGCGATCCGGGTCCGTCGTCGTGCTGGATGTGGATGATGGGGATCCCCGCCGCACGCGCCCGGTCGAGCAGCGCGGCCACCTCGTCCAGCGCCGCCTGCACTCCCTCGAGTTCCATCACGCCGCGGGTATAGGTGTTCTGGCAGTCGATCAGGACGAGGGTCGAATCGGCCAATGGCGCCGGTTGGACAGGCAGACTGGCGAGCTCGCGAAGCGTGGGTCTGGTCACGTGCTTACGGTAGGTCACGAGGTGACCGACAGCACCGCCTCGGCGAGTTCAGGGCGGCACACCACAAGATCCGGCAACAACGGATCGGACCTGTTGTAGATCAGCGGCGTGCCGTCGATGCGCGAGGTGTGCAGACCCGCGGCCCGCGCCACCGCGACGGGCGCGGCGGAGTCCCACTCATACTGACCACCGGCGTGCACATAGACATCGGACAGACCCTGCACCACCGACGCGACTTTGGCGCCCGCCGAACCCATTTCGACCAGGGTGCCACCCAGCGCGTCGCGCACCGCCAAGGCGACCGCAGGCGGGCGGGTGCGCGACACCACGATCCGCGGCGCGTCCGGCGCGGGTGGCGGCGGGGTGACCGTCGGCGTGGCGAGCGTGATGTCTTGCGCGGGAAGGGCGACGGCACCCGCGACCAGTTCACCTGACTGCCACAGCGCGACGTGCACCGCCCAGTCGACACGGCCCAGCTCGGAGAACTCCCGCGTGCCGTCGAGCGGATCGACGATCCACACCCGGTCGGCGGAGAGTCGCACCGGATTGTCGGCACCCTCCTCGGAAAGCACCGCGTCGCCGGGGCGCTCCTCGGCGAGGGCGGCCATTAGGAACTCGTGAGATCGCTTGTCCCCCGCCGCTTTCCGTTCGGCAGCGGTGGCGTCGGCGAGTTCGGCGCGAACGTCGAGCAGCAGCCTTCCGGCGCCCGTCGCCAACCGGGCAGCCAGTTCGTGGTCGCTCACCGGCGGCTTTCCAGCAGCTCGATCACCAGATCCGCGAGTTCCTCGGGCGTACGGTCCGGCGTGAGTTGCAGGTCGGGGTTCTTCGGCCGCTGGTATGGACTGTCGATACCGGTGAAGTGGGTGATCTCACCCGCGCGGGCCTTGGCGTACAGACCCTTCGGGTCTCGGCGCTCACAGTCCTCCAGCGGGGTGTCGCAGAACACCTCGAAGAAATCCAGCCCGGCGTCGGTGGTCACTTGCCGCGCCAGGGCGCGGTGCTCCTCGAGCGGGCTGATCGCCGGTACCAGCACAACCTGACCGGAGTCGGCGAGGATGGCAGCGACGTGGGCGAGGCGCCGCTGATTCTCGGCACGATCGGCCATCGAGAACCCGAGATCGGCGTTGAGACCGTGGCGCAGGTTGTCGCCGTCGAGAACGTATGCAGGCGTTCCCTTCTCGAGCAGCTTCTGCTCGACGAGCATCGCCACTGACGACTTGCCCGAGCCGGACAACCCGGTGAACCACACCGTCCGGCCCTTGGAGAGCCGATCCTCGGCCGAGCACAGCGATTCGTGGCGCACCGTGTTGGGGCTCGAGGTCCGCGCGGTGACGTACGGCAGGATCATGCCGGCCGCGACCGTGCCGTTGGTGTTGGGATCGATCAGGATGAACGAGCCCGTGGCCGCGTTGCGGCTGTATTCGTCGAGCAGCAGCGGCACTTGGGTGCGCAACGAAATACGGCCCAGCTCATTGAGTTTCAGCGCGGTGGCCGACTTGTCCCGATGCAGCGTGTTGACGTCGAGCCGGTAGTCGAGTGCGGTCACCTTGACCCGCGTGGTACGCGTGGTGTGCTTGATGAGGTAGTCGCGGCCCGGTTCCAGCGAGGACCCGTCGGCCATCCAGCACACCGTCGCGTCGAAGTCCTGCGCCACCCTGGGCTGGTTGTTCGGCCGAGCGATCAGGTCACCGCGGGAGATGTCGATGTCGTCGGCGAGGCTGATCGACACCGCCATCGGCGGGAAAGCCTCCTCGACCGGGCCTGTTGGGCCGTCGATCGAGTTGATGCGGCTCGTCTTCCCGGCGGGCAGCACGACGATCTCGTCGCCGGGTCGCATGACACCGCTGGCCACCGTGCCCGCATAGCTGCGGTGGTCGGTGTGTTCGTGGGTCTGGGGCCGGATGACGTACTGAACCGGGAACCGCACGTCGACGAGGTTGCGGTCGCCGGCGATGTAGACATCCTCCAGATGCGACAGCAGCGACGGCCCGTCGTACCACGGCATCTTGTCCGACTTGGTCACCACGTTGTCGCCTTGCAGCGCCGACAGCGGGATCGTCGTCACGTCGTGCACGTCGAGGCGGGCGGCGAAATCGTGGAAGTCGTCGCGGATTTTCTCGAATTGCTCACGGTTCCAGTCGATCAGGTCCATCTTGTTGACCGCGAGCACGATGTGCCGAATGCCCAGCAGCGATGCGAGGAACGCGTGCCTGCGCGACTGTTCGAGCAGACCGTGCCGGGCGTCGACCAACACGATGGCCAGTTGCGCCGTCGACGTGCCCGTCACCATGTTGCGCGTGTACTGAACGTGGCCGGGCGTGTCCGCGATGATGAATTTGCGCTTGGCCGTGGCGAAGTAGCGGTACGCGACGTCGATGGTGATGCCCTGCTCGCGCTCGGCGCGCAGGCCGTCGGTGACGAGCGCCAGGTCGGTGTAGTCGTGGCCACGTTCCTTGGAAGTCCGCTCGACCGAGGCGAGTTGGTCTTCCATCACGGCCTTGGAGTCGTAGAGCAGACGGCCGATGAGTGTGGACTTGCCGTCGTCGACGGATCCTGCGGTGGCGAGGCGGAGCAACGTCGTCATCAGAAATAGCCCTCTCGCTTGCGGTCTTCCATGCCGGCCTCCGAGATCCGGTCGTCGGCGCGGGTGGCGCCGCGTTCGGTCAGTCGCGAGACGGCCGTCTCGGCGATGACCTCCGACACCGTTCCGGCGAGCGATTCCACGCAGCCGGTGCAGGTGACATCGCCGACGGTGCGGAAGCGCACGGTCTTCTCGATGACCTCCTCGTCCTTGCGGGGCTGCAGGTACTTGTGGACGGCCAGCAGCATGCCGTCGCGTTTGAACACCTTGCGGCGGTGGGCGTAATAGATCGACGGAAGCTTGATCTTCTCCGCACCGATGTAGGACCAGATGTCGAACTCGGTCCAGTTGGACAGGGGGAACACCCGGATGTGCTCGCCCTTTCGATGCCGACCGTTGTACAGGTTCCACAGTTCGGGCCGTTGGTTCTTGGGGTCCCATTGGCCGAACTCGTCGCGGAAGGAGAACACGCGTTCCTTGGCGCGTGCCTTCTCTTCGTCGCGACGGGCGCCGCCGAATGCGGCGTCGAACTTGTTCTCCCGGATCGCGCGCAGCAGCGTGACGGTCTGCAGCGGATTGCGCGACGGGATGGTCTCGACGACGCGCCCGGCGTCGATGTCGTCCTGAACCTTGGCGACGACCAGCCGCACGCCGAACTTCTCGACGAGTTCGTCGCGGGTCTCGAGCACCTCGTCGAAGTTGTGCCCGGTGTCGACGTGCATCACCGGGAACGGCAGCCTGCCGGGCTGGAACGCCTTCATCGCCAGATGCAGCATCACGATGGAGTCTTTGCCGCCGGAGAACAGCAGCACCGGCCGCTCGAACTCCGCGGCCACCTCGCGGATGATGTGAATGGCCTCGGCCTCCAGTGAGCGCAGATGGCTCAACTCGTAGCGGCCCGCGTTTAGTTGCTCGGTATCGGTTGTCATCATTTCCTCGTTAAGTTGGTAGATTTGACCAACTTTGTCGGTATAACCCGATATAAAACCAGCGTTGGCCTGCGATGTCAATGCCGCGTTCTTCGGCGAGCGTGCGCGAAATCTGGTTCGAACGCGGCGTGTCGGCTGCAGACACGCACGCTCGCGGGGTGGCGCGTGGGCCCACGCGGGGAAGGCGACTACCTCGGAGGTAATTGAAACGCGTCGCATGCTTCCGGACACTTCCGATTCATGACCTTCACTCCCCCGCGGACCGGCGCCGACGTCATGGCGCAGTTCATCCCGTCCTCGCCGTTCGTGGCCAAGCTCGGCATCGTTGCCGATGTGCTCAACGCCGACGAGGTGCGGCTGCGGCTGCCATGGGATCCGTCCAACACCACGATCGGTGACATGGTCCACGGCGGTGCGATCGCGGCGTTGGCCGATGTCGCGGTGATGGCCGCCGCTTGGGCGCGCGCCGAGGTGCCCGATTCGCTGCGCGGTGTGACCACGTCGATGTCGATGCAGTTTCTCGCGCCCGCGCAGGCCACCGAGCTGATCGCTATTGGCCGGGTGCTGCGTCGCGGCAAGACGCTGGTGAACTGCGACATCGACGTCGTGACGCCGGACGGTGAAGCGGTCGCGAAGGCGATCGCGACATACAAGGTCGGCTAGCGACTGCCGCCGAACGCACGGTTATGTACACGAAGCGCGAGTAGACCCGTACAAGACCGTGCGCTCGCGGCGCGGGTTAGAGCGTCACTTCGTTGAGCCGGCCGGTGGCGACGTCGAACACGAAGCCGCGCGCCGATTCGTGCTTGGTGACAAACGGGCTGGCCTCGATGCGCCGCAGCGATTGACGCACGTCCTCCTCGATGTCCATGAACGCCTCGGCGGCCCACTCCGGCTTTATCCCGGTCTCGTCCTGGATCTGCTGCTTGAATCCGTCGTCGGTGAAAGTCAGCATGCCGCAGTCGGTGTGATGGATCAGGATGATCTCCCTGGTGCCGAGCAACCGCTGGCTGATGGCCAGCGAGCGGATCTCGTCGTCGGTGATCACGCCGCCCGCATTGCGGATCACGTGGGCCTCGCCGTCGCCGAGGCCCAGAATCCGATAGACGTCGAGACGGGCGTCCATGCAGGCCACCACGGCGACGTGCTTGCTTGGAGGCAGCGGCAGCGGACCCGTGAAGGTGCTGGCGTAGGCCTCGTTGTTCTTCAGGTACTCGTCGGTCACGGACATTGGGACCTCCTCCGTTGGCGTCCTCGACTGTATCGCCGCGCGCCGGGATCGCCACCGACAGAATCAGTCCGATCGAATGGGCGACGGCCGCCCTGCCGGGGGGAGTGCAGGGCGGCCGCCGGGTCAAGGGGTTACTTGCCGACAGGCGCCGCCAAGTCGTAGACCGTTGTGCCCTCGACATCGATCGCTGTGAAGTTCTGCTTCACCCACGTCGAAATCGCGCTGGCCGATCCCGACTCCATGTGGCGCGGCGGGCCGCCCTCGCCATCGTGTCGATCGTCGATGAAGTACCGGACCTGATGGTCGGCGACGTAGGACTGGAATTGCGCCAGCGTGGGCGAGTTGTCCGCGCCGGTGAAGCCGCCGATCGCCATGATGGAGGCCCCGGTCTTCAATTCCAGGCCGCTTGCCCCCATCGAGCCGATGGAAGCCGCCGCCCAATGGTTGTCGGCGCCCTCGATGAGGTGCTGCAGCGCGGCATTGTCGGAATCGACGCCGAACGGCCGGTGGCCACCCGGTCCCATCGTCATGTCACGACTGGCTGGGCCCGCCACCGCCATCGGGCCGCTGCTGCGGGCGTGCACCACGGTCTCGATGCTGTATGCCGCGGGCGCTAGCACTCCGAAAGCAATTGCACTGCAGGCCAACACAGCTGTGGCGGTGCGACCGAGCCGATGACCGCCGACCGCGAGGACCGACGCAGCGATGATCGACCCGATCAGCACGACCCAGCGCAGCGCGGGCAGCCAGTCCGGTGTGCGATCCAGAAGGATGAACGCCCAGACACCCGTGACAGCGGACATCGTCGCCAGCACCAGGCGTGGGACCCGAAACTCCCTGGCCCGCCACAGCTCTCGCACCGAGATGCCGACCAGCGATGCGATTGCGGGCGCCAGCGCCACCGTGTAGTACGGGTGGATGATGCCGTCCATGAAGCTGAAGATCGCGGCGGTCACCAACACCCAGCTGCCCCAGAGCAGCAGCGCGGCACGAACACCCGCGGTGCGGGCGGTGCGCCGGGTGAACCACAACCCGGCCAGCAGTCCGATCAGCGCCGCGGGCAGAAGCCATGACGCCTGAGTGCCCATCGACTCGCCGAACATCCTGCCGATGCCCGGCTCACCGCCGAAGAACATGTGGCCGCCAGGAGGTCCGCCCTCGCTCCCAGGACCACCACCCGGCATCGGGCCGGCACCGCCGGGCATCCCTTCCCCACCGGTGATGCGCTGAAGTCCGTTGTAACCCAACGCAAGCTGTAGCAGGCTGTTGTCGGTCGAGCCGGCGACGTACGGCCGCGAACCGGCGGGCCACACCGTGACCAACACCAGGTACCAACCCGCGGACACCACCATCGCGACCGCGCCGATCGCGAGCCGGCCGACTCGCTTCCACATGCCTACCGGCGCAGCGACCAGAAACGCGAGCGCCAAACTGGGCACCACCAGAAACGCCTGCAGAAGCTTCGTCAGGAACGCGAAGCCCAAGGCGCAGCCCGCGAGCACCATCCAGCGGGTGGCCGCCGTCTCGATGGCACGCACCATGAAGTACGCGGCCGCGACCATCAGGAGCACCAACAACGCGTCAGGGTTGTTGAACCGGAACATCAGGGCCGCCACCGGTGTCAGTGCGAGCACCGCTCCGGCGATCAGGCCCGCGGCCGGACCGCTGACGCGCTTGACCGACGCGTACACCAGAGCAACGGCGCCCACACCCATCAACGCCTCTGGCAGCAGCATCGAGAAGGAGCTGAAGCCGAAGATCCTGCCGGACAGGGCCATCAGCCACAGCGCGGCGGGCGGCTTGTCGACGGTGATTGCGTTTCCAGAGTCCAGCGAACCGAATAGCCAAGCCTTCCAGTCCTGCGTGCCCGCCTGCGCGGCGGCGGCGTAGTAGTCGTTGGCCCAACCGATCGAGCCCAGCGCCCACAGATACAGCACCGCGGTGGCCACCAGGAGCGCCAGCAGGGCGGGACGCTCCCAGCGGGCGCGCGCTTCGTCGCGCGGTTCGGCCGGTGTCGAGGTGACGTGAGCGCGCACGTCATCCGTGATAGTCATCGATCGAATTCCTTGTCTTCGAAGAACGGTCAGCGGGTGCGGCGCGGGTGGAACACCCAGCCTCGCAGAAGAACGAACCTGGCCGCGGTGGCCACCAGATTGGCCAGCACCAGCACAGCGAGCTCAATCAGGTGATGGGGTTCGGTGACGAAGTAATGCAGCACGGCGAGCGCACCGCTGGTGATGGCCAGCGCAATCCCGAACACGATGAGGCCCTCGACGTGGTGGCGGCCGACATTCGTGCGTCCGCCGATTCCGAACGTGAACCGTCGATTGGCAGCCGTATTGCCGATGGCGGTGATCAGCAGTGCGAACAGGTTGGCGGCTTGGGCCCCGACCCAAACCTGCATCAGCATGAACAGCACTATGTACGCCGCGGACGACACCACACCGATGGCGCCGAAGCGAACCGCCTGCCGGAGCAGCGAATGCGGCGCGGCCGTGAGCCGGGATGAACCGAGCTGTGCGGCAATGGCGTTCACCGGTATCGACCCATTGGCGAAGCTGCGGACCAGACGTCCGATGCCCCTCAGATCGGCGGCGGCGGTGGCGAGGATGTCCACCCGGGTGTCGGGGTCGTCCACCCAATCCACCGGCACTTCGTGGATCCGAAGACCACTGCGTTCGGCCAGCACCAGAAGCTCGGTGTCGAAGAACCAGCCGGTGTCGGTGACATAGGGCAGCAGACGGTGTGCGACATCGGCGCGAATCGCCTTGAAGCCACACTGCGCATCGGAGAAGCCGGTCGCCAGTGTGGATTTCAGGATCAGGTTGTAGCAGCGCGAGATGACTTCTCGCTTGGCGCCACGCACCACTCGCGAGCCGCGCCCGAGGCGAGTGCCGATCGCCAGATCCGAGTGCCCTGAGACCAGCGGCGCAACCAGAGGCGCCAGCGCAGCGAGGTCGGTGGACAGGTCGACGTCCATGTACGCCAGCACCGGCGCGTCGGACGCCGACCACACCGCGTGCAGCGCCCGGCCGCGACCCTTTTCAGCGAGCCGTACCACCTGCACGCCGTCGAGTTCGCCCGCCAATTCCGCGGCGATTCGCGGGGTCTCGTCGACGCTGGCGTTGTCGGCGATGGTGATGCGCGCGGGAAAGGGAAAATGCTCGCGAAGGTGACGATGCAGCCGTCGCACGGAATCCGCGAGATCGGTTTCCTCGTTGTAGACGGGCACCACCACGTCGAGCACCGGCACACCGGCGGCGCGGGCCACTGTCGCGGCGTTGGGTCGCGATTCGAAGCGGGTTCGATGCGAGCTGTCGGGTTCGATGGCCATTTCCGTCATGCCACCCATGCTCGAATGGTGAGTTGTGTTCGGCGTTGGGCCAAGCTGTATCCCGGCTATGAATTCGTCGGCGTCCGCGTGAGGTCGTAAACGACCGCATGCTCGACGATGGTCGGTGTGTAGTGGGTCTTCACCCACTCGGCGATGTGCGCGGACTGCCGGCTGCCGCTGGTGCCCGATCCCCACTGGCCGATCGATAACGGACCGCGAATGAAGTAGTGGATTCGGCCTGCGGCGACGTAGCGCTTGAACTCCTCGAGAGTGGGTGACGGATCGGTTCCGTTGAATCCGCCGATCGCCATCACCGGTGCCCCGCAGGCCAATTGGTAGCCTGCCGCGTTGTTCGAGCCGATGACCGCCGCTGTCCAGGTGAAGTCTCCGGCGTGGTTGGCCAGCATCGCCGTCAACACAGGCCCCGGTTTTGGCGAGTCCAGCAGCCCGCCCAGCATGCCGAATCCGGCCAGGCCGTGACGCGGTGGCCCGACCGACGGTATTGAGCCGCTGTGAGGCGTCGCCGCGGTGGCGATGGTGTACGCCGCGGCACCGGCAACACAAACGACGATCGCCAGGCACGCGACCGCCCTGGCGACTGCTGGGCGGAGCTTACCGACAACCAGAAGGAGGGCCGCGGCACCCACTCCCCCGACGGCCACGAACACCCGTAACCACGGCATCCACTCGTTATTGCGCGCCAACAGCACCGCCGCGAGGATCGCGGTGACGAGCACGGTGCCCGACATGGTGGTGACCGAGCGAAGATCGAAGCGATTCCGCCACAACAGCATCGCACCGATGCCGATGCACGCGCCGATCGCGGGCGCAAGCGCGACGGTGTAGTACGCGTGCACGATGCCGTTGGCGAAACTGAACACCACGGCGGTGACGACCAGCCAACCGCCCCACACGATCAGCGCGGTCCGCGTCCGGTCGGTGCGCGGTGCCCGCCGCGTGATCACCAAGCCAGCTACGACACAGATCACCGCCGCGGGAAGCAGCCATGCGATGTCGAGGCCCATTCCGGTATCGAACAGCCTGCCCCAGCCGACGTCGTGGTTGAGGTTGCCGAGGCCTCCGGGCTCGTCGCCGGTCAGGCGGCCGAAGCCGTTGTAGCCCAACGTCAATTCGATGATGCTGTCATGTTGCGAGCCACCGATGTACGGCCGCGACGACGCCGGCCACAGCTCCGCGAGAACCAGATACCAGCCGCCCGAGACCACAACGGCGGACACGGCGATCATGCTGTCCCACAGCCGCGCCCGCAAGGGTCGGCTGCCCGCGAGCAGATACGCGCCTGCGAATCCCGGCAACACCAGAAACGCCTGCAGCATCTTGGCCAGGAAACCGAATCCCACTGCGGCACCCGCGGCGACGAGCCACCATCGGCTGGCGTCTTTCTCGCTCGCCCGCTGCACGCAGTAGGCGGCAGTCACCAGCAGCAGCACCAGAAGCGCATCGGGATTGTTGAACCGGAAGATCAGCGCCGCAGCCGGCGTCAGCGCCAACACCGCACCGGCGAGCAGGCCGGCACCCGGCCCCGCCACCCGGCGGACCGCCGCGTAGAGCAGTCCCACCGCCGCCACACCCTCCAGCGCCTGCGGCACCAGCACGCTCCACGAACTCAGGCCGAAGAGCCGCACGGAGACGTCGATGACCCACAGCGCGGCGGGAGCCTTGTCGACGGTGATCGCATTGGCGGCGTCGCTGGACCCGAACAGCATGGCGGTCCAGTCACTCGCGCCGGCCTGCGCGGCCGCGGAGTAGAAGGCGTTCGCCCAGCCGCTTGCCGACAGGTTCCACAGGTACAGCAGCGCGGTAGCGACGAGAAGAGCCGGCACCGCTAGCCGCGAGCTGGGCCCACACGCAAGTAGGGAAACGCAAAGGTCCCCCTGCTCACGGCGTTTCGGGGACCTTTGCGTCTGCTCGGCGTCGAGAACCAGGGTCACTGACCCGAGTTTCGCCGAACAGGCTAGGCGTTGGTTTTGGCCGGGCTGTGGCTCTGCTGTGAGTCGGCAGGCAGTTTCACCACGAATTCGGTCTCACCCTTGACACTGTGCACGGCGATGGTGCCGTGGTGGGCCCGCACGACGGCCGCGACGATCGCCAGCCCGAGCCCCGTGCTGCCGCCCCGCCGCGACCGCGACGAATCTCCGCGCGCGAACCGCTCGAAGATCTCCGGCCGCAGCCACTCGGGGATGCCCGGACCGTCGTCGGCCACCGACAGCACCGCGCCGCCGTCGGCGCCGACACTTAGCGACGTGGTGACCGAGGTGCCGGGCGGGGTGTGTGTCCGCGCGTTGGCGAGCAGGTTGCCCAGCACCTGATGCAGGCGAGCCTCGTCACCGATGACGACGACGGGCTCGTCCGGCAGGACCAGGGACCACTGGTGATCGGGACCCGCGATGTGCGCGTCACTGACGGCGTCGACGACCAACCGCGACAGGTCTACCGATTCACGCTCGAGCGGCCGCCCGGTGTCGAGGCGTGCGAGCAGCAGCATGTCCTCGACGAGTTGCGTCATCCGGCCGGTTTCGGACTCCACGCGGCTCATCGCGTGCGCGACGTCGTCGGGCACGTCGTCGCGCTTCCGTTGCGCCAACTCGGTGTAGCCGCGAATCGCGGCGAGCGGTGTGCGCAGCTCATGGCTGGCGTCGGCGACGAACTGGCGCACCCGCATCTCGCTGGCATGCCGTGCGGACAACGCACCGGCGATGCGGTCGAGCATCCGGTTCAGCGCGGAGCCGAGTTGCCCGATCTCGGTGTGCGCACTCGCTGGGTCGACCCGCACGATCGGCGTGGGCAGGTTCACCTCACCCCGGTCCAAATCGAGGTCGGCTACTTGGCGGGCGGCCGCGGAAACCCTTGACAGCGGGGCGAGTTGGCGACGGATGATGAGAATGCCAGCCGTGGTACCACCGATCAACGCCGTGGCAGCCACCACGCAGAAGATGACCGCCACTGTCAGCACGGTGTCGTCGACCTCGGTGGTCGGCAGGCCGGTGACGATCATCTCGCCGGGACCGTGTGCGTGCACGGCGATCACCCGGTAGCGGCCCAGCCCGTCGAGCTGGATCGTCTTCGGAGACTCACTCGGCCGGACGTGAGCGAGTTGTTCCGCCGCGGCCGAACTGATTTCGCTGCGGGTTCCGTCGGCGGTGATGATGCCCGCTTCGACCGGAGCGCCGCGCGAGATCACTGCACCGACCGTGCGAGCGGCCTGTCCGGGAGCGTTGAGGAACGCCGGTCCGGGTCCCATCTCGTCGCGGACGACCATGCGCCGGGGAAACCCGGGCATACCCGGAAAGTCGGGCGGCGGAGGAGGTGGTCCATATTCGAACAGCCCGACCGAACGTCTGCCGGTTTCGGCAAGACGGTCGTCGAGCTGATTCATCAGGAAGTGCTGCAGCGCAATCTCGGTCCCCACGCCGATGCCGGCGCACACCAACGCCAGCAGCAGAATCTGGGTGGCGAGCAGCCGTGCACGCAGCGACCACGACCGTGGCGAACGGATTCGCTTCAAGGTGCGATCAGCGCGCCGGCTTGAGGACATACCCGGCACCGCGCAGGGTGTGGATCATCGGCTCGCGTCCGCTGTCGATCTTCTTGCGCAGGTATGAGACGTACAGCTCGACGATGTTGGACCGGCCTCCGAAGTCATAGCTCCACACCCGGTCGAGGATCTGCGCCTTGCTCAATACCCGTTTGGAATTGCGCATCATGAAGCGCAACAGCTCGAACTCGGTTGCCGTGAGCGAGAGCTGCTCACCGCCGCGCGTGACCTCGTGGCTGTCTTCGTCGAGCACCAGATCGCCGACCACGATCTTGGCGCCGCCGGGCTCACTGGTCACTCCGGTGCGCCGCAGCAGGGCGCGCAGCCTCAGCACCACCTCTTCGAGGCTGAACGGCTTGGTCACATAGTCGTCGCCCCCGGCGGTGAGACCCGCGATGCGGTCCTCGACCGAGTCCTTCGCCGTCAGCAACAGCAGCGGCAGTCCGGGGATCTGCTCGCGTAGCTTGTGCAGGACGTCCAGCCCGCTCATGTCGGGCAGCATCACGTCGAGCACCACCACGTCCGGCGGGGTCTGCCGAGCCGACGCGATCGCCGTCGCACCATCGCCGGCGGTGGCGATCTCCCACCCCTCGTAGCGAAGGGCCATGGACACCAACTCGGCGAGCACCGGTTCGTCGTCGACGACGAGCACGTGAATGGGGTTCCCGTCGGCCCGGCGCATTACGATGCGCCCAGGCTCCTGATCGTTGACGGCAGCGCCGGTGAGACTGGCCACGCCTCCATTATTCGCAGCCGCGATTGGCACGGACTGTGGCTTCTCTATGCGCGAGCTGTGAAACGGCTTTCCCATAGTCGCCGCTGACTGACTCCACAGCCGACACACATCTGGTGCAGGCACCGTGGTCGCATGACTTTGGACCCATTCTCGGCCGATCCTCCCCGGGGTGCGCCCAGCCCGACTCCGCAGCGCTGGGGCCTGCGCGAAACCGCCTCGGCCATCGGTGTCGCCGCCGTCATCGCCGCGTTGGGCGGCGCCGCCATCTATGCCGCCACCGAGCCCGCCTCTCACGACGGCCCATCGGCCTTGGCACACGGAATCCCTGCGGGGCCGCCACCCGGACTCAGCCGTCCGAATGACGGGACTCCGCCCGCGCTGCACGGCGAGTTCGTGGTGGCCGACGGCGTCGGCGGTTACTCGACGATGCTGGCGCAGACCGGCACGGTCACGCAGGTTTCACCGACGTCGATCACGGTCCGCAGCGCCGACGAGTTCACGCAGTCCTACGTCATTCCCAGCGGCGCGGAGCCCGACCGCTCCATCGTGGCCGACGACGAAGTCGTGGTTCACGCTAAGCGCGTCGGCGGGGCCGCAACGGCCACGTCCGTCACACAGCGGTTGGCGCCCGGCGTGACCGGACAACCATCGCCGCCAAACTAGCCGCTTAGCCGCCGCCGTTACCGAAGCCGTCGGCCGGTTGGGCAGTCACCGTCGGACTGACGAACGACGTCGCCAGCTCGGTCGGCGCAGCGGACTCCGTGCTGGTCTCTCCGAGCGTGATTTCCGGCCCTTTGCCGAACGTGCCTGCGTTGTGCGGTTCCTCGGCGGACGTCAGACCCACTATGCCCATCGCAACGGCCGCACCCGCTCCGATGCTCGCTGCCGTCACCTTCAGCTGTTTCGCGTTCACCTCGACACGCCCTTTCAGTCGCGTTGCCGCATCCGGTCAGTGCTGTACTGCAGTCGGCGGATTCTCCGACGGAGTCGTGGTGATCGGCGGAACGGCCGCCGGAACCTGCGGCGCCGTGCGCGCAAGAGATTCAGTGAGCGTCTCTCCTGATGTGACGGCAGTCGTCGTCACCGGGCCCGGCGGCGCCGGCTGCTTCGATGTCACCTGACCACCTCATCCAGTTCTCGACTCTGACAGTCGGGTAACCGAACCTCGGCACGGTGAAACGTTAAAAGGGGGTGACTCAGCTGTGCGCTTTGAAGGGCGCCTTACCTCTGATGGAGGGCGCGGCCTTCGCGACCACGGGCAGCGTGGACGGTGTGGTCTCGGTGCTCGTGCCTCCGAGGTTCATGTTCGATGCCAGGGCGTTACCGCTGGCCTGCTGGCTGATCGCAATGCCGACGGCGGCCATCGCCACCACAGCGCTGGCCCCGATCACCGCTGCCAGAGTCTTGACGTTGTTTCGCTTGTCCACGGTTCCCTCCACTCTGTCGTGAACTGATGTCAGCAGTGAAAACGCCGAAACTGTGAACAACTTGGATCAGCGGTACGAAGTCCCTAGGTGACCGTCGTTACGGTGCGGCGGGCCCCTGTTCTTCGGCAGGCAGCGCCGCAGGGCCCGTCATGGCCGGGGCGGCCATCGTCGTCGCTTCAATCGTCGACGGCGTCGTCTCGGTGCTCGTCGAGCCGACCGTCATCGTCACCGACTTGGCGAGTTCGACGTATCCGGCCGATTGGTCGTGGACCGCGATCAACAACACCGCTGCGGCCGCCAGTGCGCTGGAGCCGACGACCGCGGCGAGGAGGAACTTGTCCGATTTCATGCAGAACACCTCACATTCCCGGTTGTTCGTCCCGGGCCGCCGCGACGGCGGGACGACTCGGAAAGGTGCAGGTGAACACGAGTGAACACCTTGAAACTGGAAATATCCGTAAACGCACATGCGAACTAACCGGCCACGCCGGGCGACAACAACCGCTGGGCTGCTGGCCGATCTCCTAACCTTGGCGCATGCGGCCGACCGGAGGATCCAGGCGATGACGCGCTTCCTGGCGCGCCGGCTGCTCAACTACGTCGTGCTGCTGGCGATCGCGTCGTTCCTGATCTTCGTGCTGGCTTCGGTCTCGTTTCAGCCGCTCGACAGCTTGCTGCAACGCAACCCCAAACCTCCGCAGGCGGTCATCGACGCCAAGGCCAAGGAACTGGATCTCGACAAGCCCATCCCGATCCGTTACGGGCATTGGGTGGCCGGCGCCGTCCACGGCGATTTCGGTACGACCATCGGCGGGCAACCCATCGCCGACGAGTTGGGACGTCGTGTCGGCGTCACCCTTCGACTCCTGATCATCGGCACGGTGCTGGGAACCGTGATCGGCGTCGTGGTCGGCGCGTGGGGAGCGATCCGCCAGTACCGACTTTCGGATCGCGTCATCACGCTGCTGTCCCTTCTGGTGATCAGCACGCCGATATTCGTGATCGCGAACCTCCTGATCCTCGGTGCGGTGCGCAGCAACTCGGTATTCGGCATACAGCTGTTCGACTACATCGGCGAGACATCGCCGGAGACGACGGGCACCTGGAACCAAATCGTCGACCGCGCACAGCATCTCGTGCTGCCGACCTTCGCCCTGGGCTTGGCGTACGCCGCGGGCTACAGCAGATATCAGCGCTTCGCGATGCTCGACGTGCTCGGCCAGGACTTCATCCGCACCGCGAGGGCAAAGGGGTTGTCCCGGCGGCACGCGCTGTTCAAACACGGACTGCGCACGGCGCTGATCCCGATGGCGACGCTATTCGCCTACTCCGTAGCAGGCCTGCTCACCGGCTCGGTGTTCGTCGAGAAGATCTTCGGCTGGCACGGCATGGGCGAATGGGCGTTGCAGGGATACGCCACGCAAGACGTCAACATCGTCGCCGCGATCACCGTGTTCTCCGGCGTCTTGATCCTCCTGGCCGGGCTGCTATCCGACGTCATCTATGCCGCGCTCGACCCGAGAGTTCGGGTGACATGACAGAACCCGTGGCTACCGAGACCGCCACCACCGTCAAATCCGGTGTGGACGTAGCACGATTCGCCTCGCGCCGAACGCTCGTGCTGCGCAGGTTCCTGCGCAGCAAGCCCGCCGTGGTGTCGCTGATACTGCTGGTGGCATTGTTCGTCGGCTGCTACGCGTTGCCGCCGCTGCTGCCGTACAGCTACAGCGACCTGGACTATTACGCGCTGCAGCAGGCGCCGAGCACTAGTCACTGGTTCGGTACCAATGCACTCGGCCAGGACATCTTCGCCCAAACGCTTCGCGGCATGCAGAAATCGATGCTGATCGGGGTCTGCGTGGCGTTCGTGTCGACGATCATCGCGGCTACGGTCGGATCGGTCGCCGGGTACTTCGGTGGATGGCGCGACCGCACGTTGATGTGGATCGTGGATCTGCTTCTGGTGGTGCCCGCCTTCTATCTCGTCGCGATCGTCACATCCCACAGCAAGCAGTCGGCCACCGTGATCTGGCTGATCGTGCTGCTGTCGCTGTTCGGCTGGATGATCAGCTCGCGCGTTGTACGGGGTATGACCATGAGTTTGCGTGAACGCGAATTCGTCTCCGCTGCAAGATATATGGGAGTGAGCAATACACGGATCATCATCCGGCACATCGTGCCGAACGTGGCCTCGTTCCTGATCATCGACACCGCGCTGAATGTCGGCTCAGCCATCATGGCCGAAACCGGACTGAGCTTCCTTGGACTGGGCGTGAAGCCGCCGGACGTGTCGTTGGGCACGCTGATCGAGGACAGCACCAACTCCGTGACGACGTTCCCGTGGGTGTTCCTGTTTCCGGCAGGCGTCCTGGTGCTGATCGTGTTGTGCGCCAACCTCACCGGAGACGGCCTTCGCGATGCGCTCGACCCGGGAAGCAGCGCGCTGCGCAGAAGGTCGCGACGATGAGTCTTCTCGAGGTCACCGATCTGACGGTCGCGTTCCCGACGGACGCCGAGGTCGTCACCGCGGTGCGCAGAATGACGTACCACGTCGACGCGGGCGAAGTCGTTGCGCTCGTGGGCGAATCCGGCGCAGGAAAATCCGCCGGTGCGATGGCGGTGGTCGGGTTGCTGCCGGAGTATGCGGAGGTCTCGGGTTCCGTCCGGCTTCATGGCGACGAGTTGCTGGGCCTGTCGGACCAACGGCTGTCGCGGATCCGCGGCAAGTCCATCGGCATGGTCTTCCAGGATCCGATGTCGGCGTTGACGCCGGTGTACACCGTCGGCGCTCAGATCGCCGAAACCCTGCAGATTCACAACCGCCAGATCGGCAAGCGCGCCGCGTGGACACGCGCGCTCGAGTTGCTCGAACTGGTGGGCATCGCCCAGCCCCAACAACGAGCGAACTCCTTCCCGCACGAACTGTCCGGTGGCGAACGGCAGCGTGTGGTGATCGCCATTGCGATCGCCAACGACCCCGATCTGCTGATCTGCGACGAGCCGACCACCGCGCTGGACGTCACCGTGCAGGCACAGATCCTCGAGGTGCTCAAGACCGCGCGCGACGTCACGGGCGCAGGCGTTCTCATCATCACCCACGACCTCGGGGTGGTCGCCGAATTCGCCGACCGCGCGCTGGTGATGTACGCAGGGAAGCCCGTCGAGACTGGACCCGTCGCCACCCTGTACGCCGATCGCAAAATGCCCTACACCGTTGGACTGCTCGGCTCGGTGCCCCGGCTCGATGCCCCGCAAGGCGCACGGCTGGTGCCGATTCCCGGCGCTCCGCCGTCGATGGCGGCGTTACCGCCGGGCTGCCCGTTCGCGCCGCGCTGCCCGCTGGCCATCGACGAGTGCCGCGCCGCGGAACCCGAACTGCTGCCCGTGGGAGACAGACACGAGGCGGCATGTATCCGCACCGAGGACGTCGTCGGCCGCACGGCCGCCGACATCTACGGCGTGTCGACCGAGCCGCCCGCCGTCGACTCCGATGTCGAGGCGCCGGTGGTACTCAAGGTCGCTGACCTGGTCAAGACCTACAAGCTGACCAAGGGTGCCGTGTTCCGGCGCCAGATCGGCGAGGTGCGGGCAGTCGACGGCGTCGGATTCGAACTGCAGCAGGGCCGCACCCTGGGCATCGTTGGCGAGTCGGGGTCCGGAAAGTCGACCACGCTGCAACAGGTTCTGGAGCTGACCGCGCCACAGGGCGGGTCCATCGAGGTGTTGGGCACCGACGTCGCACGCCTAGACCGGCACTCACGGCGGGCGCTGCGCGGTGACCTGCAGGTGGTGTTCCAAGACCCGGTCGCCTCGCTGGACCCGCGGTTGCCCGTGTTTGAAGTGCTCTCAGAACCCTTGCAGGCCAATGACTTCAGCAAGGATCGCATCGACGAGCGGGTCGCCGAACTGCTCAGCATCGTCGGTTTGCGCCGAGAGGACGCCAGCCGATATCCGGCTGAATTCTCCGGCGGGCAAAAGCAACGGATCGGCATAGCGCGCGCGTTGGCGACGCAACCCAAGATCCTTGCGCTCGACGAGCCGGTGTCGGCGCTCGACGTGTCGATCCAGGCCGGCATCATCAACCTGCTGCTGGATCTGCAGCAGCAGTTCGGGCTGTCCTACCTGTTCGTCTCGCACGACCTGTCGGTGGTCAAGCACCTCGCTCACCGGGTCGCCGTCATGTACAAGGGCAAGATCGTCGAGCAGGGCGACGGCGACCAGGTGTTCACCCAGCCCCGTCACGAGTACACCCGGCGCTTGCTGGCCGCGGTACCGCAACCCGAGCCGCATCGCGGTTAGAGTCACTGCGCATGTGGATGCGACGCTTTGCCATTCCCGGGGTCGTGACGGCTCTGCTTCTCGCCGGCTGCTCCGGCGGCGGCCAGGACACCCCGCCCGCCGGCGGATCTGCCGAGATCGGCACCACCAACGACATCAATCCGCAGGATCCCGCCGCTCTGCAAAAAGGCGGCACTCTGCGATTGGCACTGACCGCGTTCCCGGAGAACTTCAACACGTTGCACATCGACGGCAACACCGCCGATTCCGCGGGGATGATCAAGTCGACGATGCCGCGGGCGTTCCGTGTGGCCGCCGACGGTTCGCTGTCGCTGAACACCGATTACTTCACCGGCGCCGAGGTGACCGGCACCAATCCCCAAGTCGTGACGTGGACCATCAACCCCAAGGCGGTGTGGAGCGACGGCACACCGATCACGTGGGAGGATATCGCCGCTCAGATCAATGCCACCAGCGGTAAGGACAAGAACTTCGCGATCGCGAGCCCCAACGGGTCCGACCGCGTCGCCTCGGTCACCCGCGGTGTCGACGATCGCCAGGCGATCATGACCTTCGCGAAGCCCTACACCGAGTGGCGTGGGATGTTGTCCGGGAACACGATGCTGCTGCCCAAGAGCATGACCGCCACACCCGAGGCGTTCAACAAGGGCCAGCTCAACGGACCGGGGCCGTCGGCGGGACCGTTCATCGTCACGAACGTCGACCGCACCGCGCAACGCATCACCTTGACCCACAACCCGAAATGGTGGGGCACCCCGCCGCTGCTGGACTCCATCACCTACACCGTTCTCGACGACGCCGCGCGAATCCCCGCGCTGCAGAACAACTCGATCGACGCCACCGGCCTGGCCACCCTCGACGAGTTGACGATCGCACGGCGCACACAGGGTGTCGCCATCCGGCGCGCACCGGGAAACAGTTGGTATCACTTCACATTCAACGGCGCACCGGGCTCGATCCTGGCCGACAAGGCGCTGCGGGTGGCGATCGCGAAGGCCATCGACCGGCAGACCATCGCCAACGTCACCCAGCGCGGGCTGGCGGACAAACCGGTCCCGCTGAACAATCACATCTACGTCGCCGGCCAGGAGGGCTACCAGGACAACAGCGGCGTGGTCGCCTTCGACCCCGAGAAGGCCAAGCAGGAGCTCGATGCGCTCGGCTGGCGGCTCAACGGCCAGTTCCGCGAGAAGGACGGCAAACAGCTGGTGATCCGCGACGTGCTCTATGACTCGTTGAGCACCAGGCAGTTCGGTCAGATCGCGCAGAACAACCTTGCTCAGATCGGGGTCAAGCTGGATCTCGACGCCAAGGGCGGCGCCGGTTTCTTCAGCCAGTACATCAACACCGGCGACTTCGACATCGCACAGTTCTCCTGGGTGGGCGACGCCTTCCCGCTGTCCGGGCTGACGCAGATCTACGCGTCATACGGCGAGAGCAACTTCGGCAAGATCGGCAGCCCAGAGCTCGACGCGAAAATCGAACAGGCGCTCGAGGAACTCGATCCGGCAAAGGCACGCGGGCTCGCGAACGAGGTCGACAAGCTCATCTGGGCGGAGGGGTTCAGCCTGCCGCTGACGCAGTCCGCCGGAAACGTCGCTGTGCGAAGCACTTTGGCGAACTTCGGCGCATTCGGGCTGGCCGATGCGGACTACACCAAGATCGGCTTCACGAAGCCGTGACCCGGCGCACGGTACGGGGTATCGCCGCGGGCACTACCGATTCCAGCAACGCCGCGGCGCTGATCCCCCATTTCAGCGCGCGAAGTCCAAGGCCGGCCGGGATGGCGTCCAGCGTCGCGGCGCGCGCCGGCAGGCCGGTGATCTTGCCGTTATAGACGGTCTTGGCAATCTGCAGTCCGGCACGTTCCCGAAAGTCGATCACGCTGTGCCCGGCGGTGGGAAGGGTGACGAGCACCGCGTGCGGGATCAGGTCGGCGATGCGCACAGCCACCGCCGGCGGCGTGATGAGGTCACGCTCGCCGGATACCACCACAGTCGGCCAGGTGAAGCCGGGCATCTGAGCGGGCAGGTCGTACGGCTCTGCATCGAAATCGGTTACTCCCGTGGCGAATTCATGATAGGCCTCCGCCGGATCGAGCGGTTTGCCGTCCGGCGCCGCAGCGTAGTTGAGTTCGCGGTAGCCGATCCGGCCGACGAGGTCGGGTTCATTGTGATACGGCGCCTTGCGCTGGAACATCATTCGCGCTGCCCTGTCCAGGGTCCACCACAGCCAGTGCCGCCCGCCGAGCAGCAGATCGAGCTGGCGCCGCAGCACGGCCGGCCCGGCGAACCCGTATACCGCCGCGGCGAGCTGGGTGGCCGCGGGCGTGAACTTGTCGTCGCCGACCAGCTGCCGGACCTTCGGCGCCAGCGCTGCCGTCTCGGGATCACCGCCCTCCCAGAGCAATCGCCGGGTCGCCTCCCGGACGGCATCGATGTCGTGCGCGGACAGCACCGGTGAGTCGAGGACCATCGCGTGCACCCGACCGGGATGGCGCACACCGACTCCGGCCGCGATGTAGGTCCCGTAGGACGTGCCGTAAATGACGGCCTTGTCGACGCCGGCATCGTCGAGGACCGCGGCGACGTCGTCGACAACCTGGTCGATGGTCAGCGCCTGGGGCGGAAGGTCGGCGCCGCTGTCGTCGTGTCGAGACATCCCGACGCCGCGATGCTCGATCATGATCACATCAAGGCCTTCGGCCGACGCGCGCCGACGGAAGCCGCGGTACAGCGCCACAGACGCGGCACCGGGCCCGCCGGGGATCACCACCAGCGGGTGAGCCGACTTGCGCCCCGAGCGCACGTAATACAAATCGAACATCTCGTCAGACCCGGAACGCACCGGACGCCGGACCGGACGCACACCCGGCATGGCCGCGAGTTTGTCGTGCGCCCGGCGGCGCTTGGCGTTCATCGTCATCATCGTCATTGTGCCCCGCCGCGCCGTCTGGAGCCGCACGATGCGAGAGAAGTCAATTGCCTTGCCGTCCATACCTTCCAGTCATGTGACCTTGGTGCACGTTCGGGGGGCACAAAGTCCTCATCTGCCGATGAAGGGGTGACGACGCCAACCGTGCGGCCTTAGCGTGTGAGCAGGAGCACAAGATGACTGCATTCATGCGCAATACAGACGCTTTCACCTGGGCGATGGAGACCGACCCTCGATTGAGGTCGACCGTCGTCACCGTGGTCATGCTGGATCGGCCACCGGACTGGGAAGTGGTTCGGGACCGGTTTGACCGGGTCAGCCGGATGCTGCCGATGTTCCGCCAGCGGGTGGTGCAGACACCGCCGCCCGCACCGCCCCGATGGGAGCAGGCGCCGGACTTCGACCTCGACTTTCACCTGCGACGTGTGACCGCTCCGGCGCCCGGCACCTTCGAATCGGTGCTGGAGATGGCGCGGGTCGCCGAGATGGCCGATTTCGACCGGGCCCGGCCGCTGTGGGAGATCACCCTGATCGACGGGCTCGCCGACGGCGGCGCGGCCTTGCTGTGCAAGTTTCACCACGCGCTGACCGACGGGGTGGGCGGTGTCCAGATCGCGATGATCATTTTCGACCTCGAACGACTCCCGGGCCAACTCGACCCGTTGCCTGCTGAACCTCAGGGCTCTTCCGGTTCATGGCTCGACGGCTATACAGACATGGCGCGCTACGACGCGCAGGTCGCCGGCTCGGCGCTTTCGGCTGCCGTCAAGTCGGCACCGGGTCTGCTGTTGGACGGAGTGCGCCATCCGCGCGCGACGCTGAATGCGGCGGCGGCGACGGCGGCGTCGGTCTACCGAATGGTCCGTCCGGTGAACCGCCCGGGTTCACCCCTGATGAAGGAACGCAGCCTCGTTCGCCGCCTGAGCGTCCACCAAGTCCCCATGCAGCAGTTGCGGGAGGCGGCACACCGCAGCGACGGCGCCCTCAACGACGCGTTCGTGGCCGGTGTCGCCGGAGGTCTGCGCCGGTATCACGAGAAGCACGGCGTCACGGTTGGCGACCTGCACCTGACGATGCCCATCAGTGTGCGCACCGAGGCCGACGGGATGGGCGGCAACCGCATCACCCTGATGCGGTTCGACATACCGGTCGGCATCGCCGACCCCGCGGAACGAATCGCCGAAATTCACCGTCGCACAGGCGATATGCGCCACGAGAGATCGATTCCCTACACCCAGACCATCGCCGGCATGCTCAACCTGATGCCGCGCTGGTACATCGGCTCGATCCTGCGCCACGTCGACTTCCTCGCCAGCGACGTACCTGGCATCCCGGTGCAGGTCTATCTCGGCGGCGCTGCCGTTCGCACGCAGTACGCGTTCGGTCCGACGATCGGCTCGGCCGTCAACGTCACGCTGTTGACCTACGTCGACACCTGCAACTTCGGCATCAACGTCGACACCGGCGCGATCCCCGACTACGACCTGTTCTACGACTGCCTCGTCGAGGGGTTCGACGAGGTGTTGGCGCTGGCAGGCTGAGGCGGCGCGCTGGTCTTGCGGAGTGGCTAATTCAGGCACAGTTGTTTAGTGTTCGGCCTTCGGGGCTGGCAACCATTCAATGTGCCAAGCTACGAGCGACATTCTCGCTAAAGAGTAGGGTGTACCGAGTATTTAGCGACTTTGTCGCTCCGAGGTTGGCAAGAAGCACATAGTTCGCCGGGGCTAGCCAGTACGTCCCACCGCAGCGGAATTAAGGACCCGCGGCGCTAGCCCGAGCGGATCAGGTCGGCGGCCTTCTCCCCGATCAGCACACTCGGCGCGTGGGTGTGCCCGCGAATGATCGTCGGCATCACCGATGCATCGACCACCCGTAGCCCCTCGACTCCCCGCACCCGAAGTTGGGGGTCCAGCACGCTGGCGTCGTCGCTGCCCATCCGGCAGGTGCCCACCGGGTGATAAAGCGTGTGCGACAACGAGTTCAGTGCCCGCTCCAGCGTTTCATCGTCGAGTGTGGTGGCCCGAAGCGGCCGGGCAATCTTGCCGATGACCTCACTGAGCGCCGGTGACTGGGCGATCGTCGCACACATGCGCAGGCCGGCCATCAGCGCCGCACGGTCGGCACCCGCTTCGTCGGTGAGATAGCGGGGGTCGATGATCGGCTTGTCCTTCGGGTCCGCCGACCGCAGCGTGATGGTGCCCGCGCTCTTCGGCTTGATCAGGATCGGCCCCATCACGACCGCGTGGGCCGTGTACGGATCGCCGATCCCTTCGTCGAAATACGGTGCCGGCGCGAATATCAGTTCCAGATCGGGCAATTCGAGATCGGGGCGGCTTCTCACGAAGCCGTATGCCTCGCCGACGTTGGAGGTCAGCATCCCCCTCCGGCGGATCAGGTAGTTCAGTAGTTCCAGCGGCTTCTCCGCCGCGAACAGCGTGTCGTTAGGGCAATCGAAGCCCAGCGGCACCACCAGGTGGTCCAGCAGGTTGGCGCCGACGCCGGGAGAATGCGCCTTAACGTCGATGCCATGTTCGGCGAGCTGATCGCGATCCCCGATACCGGAGAGCATCAACAACTGCGGGCTGTTGATCGCACCACCGCACAAGATGACCTCGCGGCGCGCCCGCACTGTCTGTCGGCCCCCCTTGTCGAACTCGACACCGACCGCTCGGTGACCGTCGAAGAGAACTTTCGTCACCAAAGCCTCGGTGAGCAGGGTCAGATTGCGGCGCTTGAGTGCGGGGCGCAGATACGCGTCCGCCGTGCTCCAGCGCGCACCCCTTCGCTGAGTGACGCGGGTTTCACAAAAACCTTCCGGCGCAGCCTGGTTCGGCGCTTCCACCTGGTAGCCGCATTCCCGGACGGCAGCCATCCATGCGGCGGTTGAGCTGCGCGGGCTGCGTTGGGACGCAATGGACAGCGGCCCGGCCTCGATACGCCGCAAGTAGGGCTCGAGGTTGGCGTAGCTCCACTGTTCGCCGGCGGCGTCGCCCCACTCGTCATAGTCGGCAGCGAAGCCCCGCACCCACATCATCGCGTTCATCGATGAGGAGCCGCCGAGGACTTTGCCGCGCGGCCAGTAGATCTCGCGCCCGTCGAGTTCCTTCTGCGGCTCGGTCAGGTAGTGCCAGTCCATGTCGCTGCGGAACAGCTTGGCGAAGCCCGCAGGGATGTGAATGAACTTGTCCTTGTCTCGGGGGCCCGCTTCGAGCACCACGACTTCGGCGGATTGATCCTCACTGAGTCGGTTGGCCACGACCGAGCCGGCAGAGCCGGTTCCCACCACGATGTAGTCGGCTTCCACCCGCCGGAGTCTAGGAGTCGTGCGACGCCGACGTGCGCTAACCCGCCAACTCGATGTGATGTGCGCCGTCCACGCCTGCGTATCGCTGCGGACTGCACGTCAGCACGAGGACCTGACCGTCACCGCCGACCGCGTTGAACACGGCGCCCATCTTGACGAGCCGGTCGGCGTCGGTGAACCCCAGTGCGTCGTCGATCACCACCGGGACGCTGTCCTGGATGGCGACCAGTGCGGCGCCGGCAAGACGCGCGACGATTCCCAGCTGCTCCTTGGCGCCGCCCGACAGCGACTCGTAGGGGACGGTGCGTCCCGACAGCGTCCGGCTGCAGATTCGCAGCTCACTGTCGACTTCGACTTCAAAGCTGTCTCCGAACACGATGCGACCCAACCGCTCCACCTCGCTGCGGAACGGATCCACGTAGCGCAGCCTGGTGGCGTCGCGGTGCCGCGCGAGCACCGAGCGCAGCAGGTGCGCGGCACGTGCGCGACGCTGCACCTGCAGGTAATCCGCTTCGGCGTGTTCACGTTCGGTCTCCGCGACGTCGAGTCGTCCCTTTCGACCCTCGGTGCCGTACACCTTCAGCTGGGTGGTCACCTCCCGCAACGCCTCGGCGAGCTCGTCGTGGTGCGCGCCGAGCGTCTCGGCCTGACGCTGCGCGCTGTCGAGTTCGGCCGCGGCAGTATCTGGCGCTGCGTCGGCCAGCTCGACATTCAACGCTGCGACGAGGGTGTCGGCGCGGCGCTTCTCCTCTTCGTGCGCAGCAGCGCGGACGGTGAGCTCGTCGTCGCCGGCCGATTGCCGCTGCACCGCCAACCGCTCACGGGCGATGGCCATCTCGGTCTGCGCGGTGGTGAGTTTCTCGCGCGCCGCGATGACCCGGATCTCCTTCTCCCCCAGCCTCTTCACCGCCGCCTGGGCGACCTTGCGGTGTGTCTCGCACTCCGCGATGGCGTGCTGGCCGGCCGCTACTGCCGCGTCGAGTTCAGCTCGCGCGACGGTCACATCGGCGTCGAAGAGGTCGGCTGCGGCGGGCTGACGTTCGGTCAGCTCGGTCAACCGCGAGCGCAGCCTGTCCAGTGGTTCGTCGCCGACGAGCGCCTCGGTCGCGGCGCAAAGCCGGTCGCGGGTCGTCAACAATTGTTGACGCCGCTTCTCGAGAGCACGCGCGGCGGCGATGTCTCTGACACCGGCCTTTGCCAGACTCGCACGCAGATCTTCTTCGGCGGCATCGAGTTTGGCTTGCATCTCCGACGCCGGCGTGCCCGGAATGACCCGGGCCGTCAGCAGTCCGGGGATTTCGACGGCGGTGTCCGCGCTGACGGTCGCCGACCACGTCGCATCCGCAGCGAGAGAGACCGCTTCGCCGGCCACTCTCACTTCGACGTCGGCCATTGCCACGAGGTCGACCCGCGCTGCAACCAACTCGACGTGACCCGTCGCGACGTCGACCGCCGACTTCGCCGCCTCGATCGCCCGCATGCCCTCATCGGTCAGAGCGATACCCGCCAACTCGTCGTCGATGCGCTCCGTATCCCGCTGCGCGGCAACGATTTTAGCGATGCGAGCGGACAGCCGGTCAGCCTCGTCGCGGTCAGCCAGCTGCTCGACGACCCGTCGCGCCGCCTCGACGCGGGCGTGGCCGGTCTCGACCGCGGTTCGCGCCGCCTCGGCTGCCGCGTCGGCCGCCTCCTGCACCTCGGTGGCCTCGGCGAGTTCCTCGGCGGCCTCGGCCGCGGCGGAGTCCAACGCGACGATCGCGGCGGCGCGCTGTTCGATGTCGGCCCGCAGCGTGCGCCGATCCGTCACCGCCTTCGCCGACGCGATGTGGCGCGCCTGCGCCCCGTCGGCGACCAGCTGCGCCTCCTTGCGCTGCCGGGCCAGTTCTGCGACCTTGTCGGCTGCGGCCCGCGCCAAGGTGAGTCGCTCGGCAGCTGCCCCGCGATCGGCGGTGACCCTGGCGAGGACGGCCGTCAGTGCGGCATGTCGGCGCACGGCTTCGTCGACCTGCGCCACGGCTGCCGCGCAGCGCGCCAGCTCCTCTTCGGCGGCCTTGAGCCGACTCGTCGCGGCGGCCCACTCGCCGGTCGGGCGGCCGGTGCGAGTGAAATAGCGCAGGTATTCGGCCTCGACACGGTCGACCAGCAGCGGTTCCGCGCCGGACGGCTCGACGGCCTCGCCTGCGGCCACGTCGAGCGCCCGCGACAGCGCATCGCACCCGGACAGATCGACCGGCGCGGTGGCCGCGGACTGAAGCACCCGCTGCGCCTGCCACAGGCAGGTGTCGACGGTCTCATCCAGCATGGCCCGAACACGGTCGTGCGCCTCATCGCCGGTGAGCTGCTCGCGGACGGGGGCCAGCACCGTCAGCTGCGTTTCACAAGACTTGTGGAACCGCTTGCGATAGATGAATCGGTAAGCGCCGGTGGATATTTCGGCGGTGATCTCAGCGCCGACATCGGCGTGGGTAGGCTTGACCTGCTTGACTTCTTTCTTCGCCGACCGGTCCTTGGCCTCTAGCAGCAGGTCGAGCGCCTCGATCATCGACGACTTGCCGATCTCGTTCGCGCCACTGACGATCACGACGCCGCGATCGGGAAACTCGATCTCGCGGTGCGTGATCCCGCGATAGTTGGTCAGGACCAGGCGATGCAGTTTCACGCCACACCCCTGTCCGCGAGCCGCAGCAGCAGCGCCAGGGCCGCACGGGCGTCGTCGGCATCCTCGCCGTCGGATCGCGCTGTGGTTACCAACTCGTCGACCGCGGATGCGGCGAACCCGCCGATGCCGAGGTCGTCGAACTCACCGTCGGCTGGAACGACGGCGATGTCAGTCTGTTTCTCCCACAGCGAGAGCGCCCCGAACAGCCGGGCGTACTTGTCCAGGCACGCATCGAGCCGGGCCTTGTCCGTCACCGTCAGTGATCCGCTCAGCGCGAGGCGCACCACCGTGCGTTCCTTGTCGGGCATCAGGTCGAGATTGATGTCCAGGTCGGCCACATCGCGGTCGCTGTCCACGGATCGGCGCAGCGTGACGAACCGCCAGCGGCCCACCTTGTGCGACTCCACGCCCACTGGTTGTGCCGGGTCCGTCTCGTCGAGATCGACCACCAGCACGTGGCCGGGGTCGGATTCGATGTCGTCGTAGTTGGTGACTTCCGGTGAGCCCGAGTACCAGACTCTGCCTGTGCTTCCGACCTGCATGCGAGAGTGCTTGTCGCCCAGCGCCACATAGTGCACGGCGCCGCGCGCGATGGCCGCTTCCAGCGCGGCGAGCCGGATCAGCGACGGGCGATCCTTGTCCGGGACGAAGATGTCGACGCCGCCGTGGCCGACGACGATCCGGGCCACCCCATCGGCGGGCAGCTCCTCGAGGACACCGGCGACCGGATCGGCGCACGGCGCCTTGGAGGTCCACGGCGCCGCCACGATCTGCAGGCCGGGGCGCACTTCATGTACACCCGGCCGATCCAGGACGGTCACGTTGTCGGGGCACTCGGCGGTGAACAGCGGGCTGGTGTAGACCGACGACGCGTCCAGCGGGTCGTGATTGCCGGGAAGCAGGTACACCGGAATGCCGATGGCGCGCATGGCTTCCAGCGACTGGCTCACATCACGCGGGGCGAGCTGGTTGTGCTCGAAGACGTCGCCGGCCGCCACGACGAACTCGGCCCCGGTGTCCGCGGCCAGCGCCCCCAAGCCTGCCACCGCGTCGCGGCGCGCCGCCGAATAGCGCGGCTGCGCCTCCCCGTTGAGGAAGTAGCGGGTCATGCCGAGCTGCCAGTCGGCGGTGTGCATGAAGCGCATCTCGGCGTGTCCCTTCTCCTCGTACTGTTTGCCAGGCATCGCGAGTGTAGGACCGCGTGCCGACAAGTCCCGTGAGGCTGATCGGCATGCCCTACCGTTAGTCCCGTGGTTGGTTCGGTCCGCACCCTGCTGCTGCTTCGTCACGCCAAGTCGGACTACCCACCGGGCGTGGTCGACCACAAGCGTCCGCTCGCGCCGCGCGGAATGCGGGAGGCCGAGCTCGCCGGGCACTGGCTGCGCACGAACGCCCCGGCGATCGATGCGGTGCTGTGCTCGACCGCCACCAGGACGCGTGAGACGCTGGAACGGACCGGGCTCGAAGCACCGGTGGACTACGTCGACCGGCTCTACGATGCGACGCCGGGCACGGTGATCGACGTGATCAACGGCGTGCAGTCGCGGTTCGATACCGACGTGCAGACGCTTCTCGTGATCGGGCACGAACCCGCGATCTCCGCTGTTGCGCTCGGCCTGGCCGCCGCTGACGGCAGCAATGCCGCTGCGGCCGAAAGCATTTCCACGAAATTCCCGACCTCGGCGATCGCGGTGTTGCGCACCGCGCAGCCGTGGGATCAGGTCGGGCTGAGCAGCGCGGCGCTGCTCACCTTTCACGTCCCTCGCTAGTGGTCAGGCGCGGGTCGCCAGCGTCAGCTCCATCAGTTTGAGCGCCATGCCGCAGCCGTCGATACCGGGGGCTTGTGGATTGACCCACCAACCGACGACACCTGCCGCGTCACTGGCCACCCCGCACGCCCCGTTCGGATCGTCCGGCCGCATCACGATGGACTCGATGCCGGCGACCGACTTGTTCTCGATCTTGTAGCCGAGTTTCTGCGCCACGTCGCGTTCGTTGGCCAGGCTGCCCTGCTCGAACCAGAACCTCGTGATGTCAACGAGGCCCGCGGGATTGGCCGCCTGCCAGCGGCACACCGCGCCGACGAAGGTGCTCTGGATGTCCAACGGATCGGCGCCGACCGTCTGGGCCAGGATGTCCTCGGTCAGCACTTCACACTCTTTGAGCAGGTTGGGGTACTGCCGCTCGGAGTCGTTGTTCCGCGGAACGTCGCCCGAGCCGGACTTGGCAGCGGTGCCCTGGACGGTCTGCGTACAGCCGGTCAGCACCGTCAGCACCGCCAGCGCGGCGGCCATAGGAGCCATGAGCCGGCGTCGGTGAGTGCTTCTCATTTCGAATTCACAATCGACTGGCGCGCCAACTCCTTGGCGACGTCACAAGGATCCGGGAAAGGCTGCTGGGAGAAACTGACCGACCATTCGATGAAGTCGTCCTCGAACTGAATACCCACCTCGCACAGGTTCTGGCCGAGCGTCGGATCATCACCCGTCGCAATGAATCCGTTGTGGCCCTCGATGTTGACGTCCTCCACGCTCGTGCGCGACAGCTCTTCGGTCTTGCGTTCGCGCCCGATCGGGCTGCCGCGGAACCAGGTGAACGAAAAGTGGGGACCCAGAATGCTGCCGCCCGACAGCCACTGGCAGCCCACCGAGTTCTTGGCGGTGCCCACCAGGCCCGTCACCTTGGTCTGCTTGCCCAGCTCCTGGTCGCTGACACCGCCGCATTCGGGAAAGAACGGCCCATGCGACGCATTCGGCTTCTGCGTCGACGTCTCCGGCACCTGGGGGCCCGTCGGTTTGTCCTCCGACGAGCACGCGGCAAACAACGGGATGATGGCCGCAGCCGCCACGGCCAGCGCTTTGACGTTTCGGCTCGTCCGAGCCGCGCGCGTGGTGGGGGTCACGCCATGCACTGTAGCGGCAGGTCAAAAGGTCAACCACCGACAGGCCGGTTGACCTGCTCTTTTAATCAATTCTCAGGCGTTGCAGCGCAACGGAGTCCGCAGCCGGTATGCAACAGTAACGGCATGTTATGGGCGCTGCTGCGACAGTATGCGCGACCGTATCGGTCGCTGCTGTCGACCGTTGCGGCCCTTCAATTGGTCAGCACCCTCGCGTCGCTGTACCTGCCGACCGTCAACGCCGCGATCATCGACGACGGCGTCGCCAAGGGCGATCTGCGCACGATCGTCGAACTCGGTGGCGTGATGCTTGCGGTCAGCGCGCTTCAGGTGCTGTGCGCGATCGGGGCGGTCTACTTCGGGTCACGAGCAGGCATGGGGTTCGGCCGCGACCTTCGATCCGCGATCTTCCGCCACGTGACCGGCTTCTCCGCCGAAGAGACCGCCCGGTTCGGGGCTCCGACGCTGCTGACCCGCACCACCAACGACGTCCAGCAGATCCAGCTGTTGGTGCAGACTGACCTGCACGATGCTGATCACGGCGCCGATCATGTCGGTCGGCGGCATCGTCATGGCCATCCACCAGGACGCCGGCCTGTCATGGCTGCTTCTGGTCAGCGTGCCGGTGCTCGCGGTGGCCAACTACTGGATCGTGTCGCACCTGCTGCCGATCTTCCGGCGCATGCAGCGGCTCATCGACGGCATCAACCGCGTGATGCGCGAGCAGCTCTCGGGCATCCGGGTGATCCGCGCGTTCGCCCGTGAGCCGTTCGAGCGCGACCGATTCGCTGACAGCGAGCCAGGCGCTGGCCGACACCGCACTGGACGCGGGGCGCTGGCAGGCGCTGATGCTGCCGGTGACCACGCTGGTCATCAACATCTCCAGCGTCGCGCTGATCTGGTTCGGCGGCCTGCGGATCGACGCGGGTCAGATGCAGGTCGGCTCGCTTGATAGCGTTCCTGTCCTACTTCATGCAGATCCTGATGGCGGTGCTGCTGGCGACGTTCATCCTCGTCATCGTCCCGCGCGCGTCGGTGTGCGCCGAGCGGATCACCGAGGTGCTGTCCACCCAGCCCGCAGATCGCCAGCCCCGAGACGCCGATCCGGCCGCACGCGTATCGATGGTGAGATCCGGTTGACAGTCGACGACGTTCAGCTACCCCGGCGCCGATCGGCCTGTGCTGCAGGATGTTTCGCTGACGGCACGGCCCGGCACGACGACGGCGGTCGTCGGGTCCACGGGGTCGGGCAAGTCGACGCTGGTATCGCTGATCTGCCGGATGTACGACGTCACAGCCGGATCGGTACTCGTCGACGGCGTCGACGTCCGCGACTACGACACCGAGCAGCTCTGGTCGTCGATCGGGTTGGTACCGCAGCGCGGCTACCTGTTCTCGCGGCACGGTCGCCGACAATCTGCGCTACGGCAAGGCCGACGCGACGGACGACGAGATGTGGGAGGCGTTGCGGGTCGCCGCCGCCGACGATTTCGTCCGCGCCCACCCCGACGGCCTCGACATGCGGGTCGCGCAGGGCGGCATCAACTTCTCCGGCGGTCAGCGGCAGCGGTTGGCGATCGCACGGGCCGTCATCCGACAGGCCCGCCATCTACCTGTTCGACGACGCGTTCTCCGCGCTCGACGTCCACACCGATGCGCGGGTTCGCGCCGCGCTGTCGTGACGCATCGTCGGGTTCGACGGTGGTCATCGTGTCGCAGCGCATCTCGACAGTGGCCGAGGCCGACCAGATCGTCGTCGTCGACGACGGCCGCGTCGTCGGCGTCGGCACCCACGACACTCTCCTTGCTGCAATGCCCCGACGTACGCGGAGTTCGCCGATTCGCAGGCCCTCAGCGCGCGCGTCGGTGGGCCCACCGCTTGCGAGGGGAGTGGTTCGTGAGCGGACCGATGGCGCGTCCGATCCAGGCGTGGTGCAGGCCCCGACTGAGCGGTCCCGCGACTTCAAGGGCTCGGCGATCCGGTTGGTCAAACGACTGATGCCGCAGCGCGGACTGGCGATCACGGTGATCGTGCTGGGCGTCGCCGGCATCGCGATCGGCGTGATCGGGCCGCGCATCCTGGGCCACGCCACCGACCTGTTGTTCAACGGGGTGATCGGCCGTCAACTGCCCGCGGGGCTGACCAAAGAGCAGGCCATCGCGGCCGCGCGGGCGCGCGGCGACAACACGTTCGCCGACCTGCTGTCCGGCATGAACGTGGTGCCCGGCCATGGCGTCGACTTCGGCGCGGTCGGCCGCACGCTGCTGCTGGCCTTGTGCCTGTATCTGGTTGCCGCGCTGCTGGTCTGGCTGCAGGCGCGGCTGCTCAACGTCGACCGTGCAGCGGACGATGGTGGCGCTGCGCGCCGACGTCGAGGACAAGGTGCACCGACTGCCGCTGTCCTACTTCGACTCCCGGCAGCGCGGTGAGGTGCTCAGCCGGGTCACCAACGACGTCGACAACATCCAGACGTCGCTGTCGATGACGATCAGCCAGCTGCTGACGTCGGTGCTGACCGTGGTGGCGGTGCTGGTGATGATGCTGACGATCTCGCCGCTGCTGACGCTGATCACCGTGGTGACGGTGCCGCTGTCGCTGTGGGCGACCCGGGCGATCGCCCGGCGGTCCCAGCGGCTGTTCGTCGCGCAGTGGACGCAACACCGGACGGCTCAACGCCCACATCGAGGAGACCTACAGCGGTTTCACCGTCGTCAAGACATTCGGCCACCGGGCGCATGCCCAGCGAACAGTTCGGCGAGCTCAACGACGACGTGTACCACGCCAGTTTCGGCGCGCAGTTCTTTTCGGGTCTGGTCTCCCCTGCGACGACGTTCATCGGCAACCTCAGCTATGTCGCGGTCGCGGTCGTCGGCGGCCTGCAGGTGGCGACCGGTCAGATCACGCTCGGCAGCATCCAGGCGTTCATCCAGTACGTGCGCCAGTTCAACCAGCCGCTGACCCAGGTCGCGGGCATGTACAACACGCTGCAGTCCGGGGTCGCCAGCGCCGAGCGGGTGTTCGACCTGCTCGACGCCGAGGAGCAGTCTCCCGATCCGGTAGCGACGCTGGACTCCCCGACGACGGTCGCGGTAGACCCGGCCGCGTCGAGTTCGAGCACGTCGACTTCAGCTTACCGCGCCGGCACGCCCGTCATCGAGGACCTCTCGCTGGTCGCCGAGCCGGGCAGCCACGGTGGCGATCGTCGGGCCCACAGGCGCGGGCAAGACGACGCTGGTGAACCTGCTGATGCGGTTCTACGACGTCGACTCCGGCCGGATCCTGCTCGACGGCGTCGACATCTCGACGATCAGCCGCCATTCACTGCGATCGCGGATCGGGATGGTGCTGCAGGACACCTGGCTGTTCGGCGGCACGATCTACGACAACATCGCCTACGGCCGGCCGGACGCCGGCCGAGGACGAGGTGATCGAGGCGGCCAAGGCGGCCTACGTCGACAGGTTCGTCCACACGCTGCCCGACGGGTACCAGACCCGGGTCAGCGACGACGGCGGCAACATCAGCGCCGGCGAGAAGCAGCTCATCACGATCGCCCGCGCGATCCTGGCCCGGCCGCGACTGCTGATCCTCGACGAGGCGACCAGTTCGGTGGACACCCGCACCGAGCTGTTGATCCAGCAGGCGATGGCCGAACTGCGCCGCGACCGGACGAGTTTCATCATCGCGCACCGGCTTTCGACGATCCGCGACGCCGACGTCATCCTGGTGATGGAGGCCGGGCGGATCGTCGAGCGCGGCAGCCACAACGAGCTGATGGCTAAGCGTGGCGCTTATTGGTCCATGACGCAGGCATGAAGGCTGCGCCGAGGCTACGGTTTCTGACGGATTCCGGTCCGATTCCGTCACAAACCGTAGTGTCGCGAGCGGGGCGTGGGCGATCCGCTTCACGTCCGGCGCTGCGGAGTTCGGGCAGGATGAACGCATGAGCTCGACCGTGCTACACGTTCTGCAGGTACTGCTCGGCGGCCTGCGGCATCGAGGTGACGGTCGAGGACAACCGGGTGACGAAGATCTCGCCCGACAAGCAGAACCCGCACAGCTGGCAGGACTTCTGCGCCAAGGGTCGAACCGCCGAATCAGCTCGTCGAACATCCGCGGCGGAGTCCTCGCGCCGATGCGGCGCGTCGGTGACGCTTACGTCGAAGCGAGCTGGGACGAGGCGATCGCCGACATCGCCGCACGCATGACCGCGTTGATCGACGCCGACGGCCCCGACGCCATCGGCGCTGTACTACGGCAATCCGACGGGCTACTCGTCGTCGAATGTGTTGTTCATGATGGCCTGGCTCGACGCTGTCGGCACCCAGAACCGCTACGCGGTCGGCTCGGTGGACCAGAACGCGATGCACGTCGTCGCGGACGCGATGTACGGATCGATTCTGATGGCGCCGGTGTCAGACATCGACAATTGCGACTACTTTTTGTTGATCGGTACGAATCCGGCTGTCAGCGCGTGGAATTGGCTGGAAACGGTGCCGGGCGGCTGGAAGCGGGCACTGGAGCGGCAGACGTCAGGGCGCCACGATCGTCGTCGTGGACCCGCTGCGGACGGAGACCGCCGAGCGAGGCCGATCTGCACCTCGCCGTGCGGCCAGGCCAGGACTGGGCGCTGCTGCTGGGCATGGTCAAGGTGATCCTCGATGACGGACTCGAACACGTCGGCGGACTGCCGCGACCTCGCAACCGGTGTGGACGAGCTTCGCGCCCTCGTCGCCGACGCCGACCTCGACGACCTGGCAGCGCGATGCGACGTCCCGCGGCCCGTCATCGAGCGAATCGCAAGGGATTTCGCACGAGCTCAGCGCGCGATGGTCGTCACCCGCACCGGTGTTTCATTGCACGTGACCGGAACGATCGGCGAATGGCTCGGCCACGTGCTCAACGTGATCACCGGACGGATGGACCGACCCGGCGGGCGCAGGTTCGAGTCCGGCTACGTCGACGCGCTGAAGTTGTCCGGCTTGGCCACACCGCCCACGCACAAGAGTCGCGTGCACGGCCGGAACTTGGTCGCCGGAGCGCGCACGCACTCGCCGAATTGCCCGACGAGATCACGACACCGGGGCGCGGGCAGATCCGGGCGATGGTGATCAACTGCGGCAACCCGGTCGTGTCCGGCCCCGACGGCGCGAAGCTCGACGCGGCGCTATCGCAATTGGACTTGCTGGTGGCGATTGACTTGGTGCAGAGGGAAAGCCATCGACACGCACATTGGCTATTGCCGGCCGCACACTGGCTGGAGCGCGACGACTTGATGGCGTTGACCAGTAACCTGCACGACGAGCCGTACGTGCAGTACGGCAGGCGCGCGGTCGACCCCCCACCGCGAGTACGCGAAGAATGGCGCATCTTCGTCGATCTCGCGATCGCGATGCGCAAGCCACTGTTCGGCGCCAAAGGCTTGAATGGTTCGTGAAGGCGACCCGCGCCCTGGCGCGTTGGACCCGTAGGCCAGGGCTCGAGTTCACCCCGCAATGGTTGAACCGGCTGCTGATCGCCACCAGCCGTAAAGTCAACGGGCGCAAGGTCAGCTGGCGTCAGCTGATGGCGAGTCCGCACGGGCTGGTGCTCGGTCCCCGCGAATTCGGGCATTTCCGGGACGCGTTGCGAACCGAGGACAAGAAGGTGCACGCCGCGCCGCCGGAGTTCGTGGCTCGGGCGCGGGAGCTCATGGCAGAACCACGGCCGGTGGCTGAAGACCGCTACCCGTTCCAGCTCGCGAACCGGCGCAATCGTCACTCGATGAACTCATGGCTCAACGAACTGCCGGGATTGCACCCGTCGGGCAAGCGCAACGTCGTCACCATCAATTCCGATGACGCCGCTGCGCTTGGCATTGCAGACGGTGACCCGGTGCGGGTGTTCTCGGCGGTGGGCGAGGTAGAACTGGCGGCCTCGGTCAGCGACCGTCCGCGCCGCGGTGTGGTGATTATCGACCATGGCTGGGGCTCAAGGGTTTTCGATCCGCGGGGCGGGAGCGCGCCGGAAACTTACGGCGCCAACCGCAACCTGCTCGTCGACAACGTCGCCCTCGACCCGCTGTCGCAGACTTCCCCGTTGAACTCCTCGTACGTCGGCGTCAAACCCGCCTAGAGTTGCGGACCCTCCGCGCGCAGATCGTCGACGTTGCGCATCGCCTCGCGTAGCTTGCCCAGCCATTCGTCGGCATGCTCGCCGACGAGCCTCACCGACCAGGCCAACGCGTCGGAGCGCGACCGCGCCACACCGGCGTCCACCAGCGTGTCGAGCACCTGCCGCTCGGGCTGACGCAGCCGCGTCATCACCGGTACGGCGATGTGAGTGAACAGAATTCGCTCATATCTTTCGTCGCCCACGGCCCCGATTTCTACGCCCCAGGCGACCTTGCGACCGTAGCGGGCCTCGGCTTCGTCGGCGATGCGCATCCGGTCAGGCCGCGTCTCCTCGCGGAACCGCGCAGCCCGGCCCGACGCGTGGGCCTCGCTCTCGTCGCCCTCGGGTTCGGGCAGGCGACCGATGACGGTGATCTCTTCGCGGTCGACGACGACCGTCGGGTCGCCGGCGAACCAGCTGTCGGGCAAGCGGCCCGCGAACCAATCTGCGGCGTCGCTTGCATCGGGTTGCTCGGCCTGCTGCCAGCCGCCGGGGCGGCCGGAGCGGCGGCCATGAAGGTGATGGTGTCTCATGATTACATGCTTACACCGTTACAACACTGATGGGACGGCTTTCACCCGAAGCGAACAAGCAAGCGGGTTGCCTGAGCGGACTACCTGCGCTTCATCAGCAGGGCGGCTCCGCCGCCGACCACCATTCCGATCAGGAGCAGAATCGCCAGCGTGGGGCTGACCAACCACCACACGAGACCCAGCGCGATGATCGCCGGCGACGCGACGAACAGCACCATGCCCGGGTGCTGCTTGATGACCGCAAGGGCGCTTTGCGCGCGCACGCGGTCGATTTCCTTTGCCATCACACAAGGATGCCAGCGACTGACCTAGGTTGGGTGCCATGACTGGAACAGGACCTGGAAGTTGGCAACCCGATCCCGAAGGACGATTCGAGTACCGCTGGTTCGACGGGCAGCGCTGGACGGATCAGGTCTCGCATCAGGGCCAGGTCGGCCGCGCGCCGCTGGGCTCGGCCCCACCGCCCACGGCTCAGGCCAACCCCCAGGCCCAACCCCAGCCGCAATCCCAGAGCGCCCCTCCCCAGGCGGCCGCCGTCGGCGAGCCGGCCGGTGACGGATTCTCCGGTATCAGCGGCGATCTGGTCGACGGGCGGTTCAGCGAGAAGGAGGCCAAGCCGATCGCGAACCAGAACTCGAAGCTGCTGCGCGTGCGTCTCGGCGAACCCTTCATGGCGCGCCAGGGCTCGATGGTCGCCTATCAGGGCAACGTGGATTTCGCCTTCGAGGGCGGCGGGGCGTCGAAGTTCCTCAAGAAGGCGTTCACCGGCGAGGGTCTGCCGTTGATGCGATGCCAGGGCCAAGGCGACGTGTTCCTCGCCGAGCGGGCCTACGACGTGCATCTGCTGAACCTGACGAATTCCGGCCTGTCGATCAGCGGCAAGAACGTGCTGGCCTTCGCCTCGAGTCTGGACTGGAACATCGAGCGGGTGAAGGGCGGCAGCATCGCGACCGGCGGGCTGTTCAACACCACGTTGCGCGGAACCGGATGGGTCGCATTGACCACCGACGGGCCGCCCGTCGTGCTCAACGCTGCGGAGGCCCCGACCTTCGCGGACACCAATGCCGTGGTGGCGTGGTCGGCCAACCTGCAGACGCAGCTCAAGACCAGCTTCAAGGCGGGCGCGCTGATCGGTCGCGGCTCGGGGGAAGCCGTTCAGGTGTCGTTCTACGGCCAGGGATTCGTGATCGTGCAGCCGTCGGAGGGCGTGCCGCCCGTCGCGACGGCCTAGGTGTTCTGACCACGGAGGTCACATCTCGAGCAACACCGTCACCGGGCCGTCGTTGACGAGTTCGACTCGCATGTCGGCGCCGAACACCCCTGTTTGCACCTGCGCTCCGAGTCCGCGCAGCGCATCGGCGAACGACGTCACGAGTGGTTCAGCGGCGGTACGCGGTGCGGCGGCGTTCCACGCGGGTCGCCGGCCCTTGGCCGTGTTCGCATAGAGGGTGAACTGGCTGACCACCAGAACCGGAGCGCCGATATCGCTGGCGGACTTCTCGTCGTCGAGAATGCGTAATTGCCAGAGCTTTTCGGCCATGCGCGCCGCCTTTGCTTCGTCGTCGTCGTGAGTGACCCCGACCAGCGCGACCAAGCCCTGGGTGTCGGGCTGTATCGCGCCGACGACCCGGCCGTCCACCGTCACCGACGCCGAGGTCACCCGTTGCACGAGGATGCGCATGGTCGCAGATGCTGCCAGAGACCCGTCCGTTAGCGTGTCAGGGGTGGCATGGGGTAGCGAGGTCGTCGAGGGCCACTACGCCGCACATCCCGGCTTGCTCTATACGCCGCGGCCTCACACGTTCGCAGAACTGGTAGCCGATGCGCGACGCTGGGGCGAGCGAACCTTCCTCGTGCAAGGCGACCGGCGTATCTGGTTCGCGGAATTCACCAATGCGATTGACGCGACCCGCAGGCATCTGCATGAGATGCGGGATCGAGCGCGGCGACCGGGTGCTGTTGTTCGGCTACAACAGTCCGGAGTGGGCGCTGGGGTTGTGGTCTTTCTGGATGGTCGGCGCCGTCCCGGTGCTCGGGAATCGCTGGTGGAGTCCGCAGGAGATCGAGCACGCCGTGACGCTACTCGGACCCGCGTCACGCCATCAGCGACACCCCGCTACCCAGCTCGGTGTCCGTGCCGACCAGCGAGATCGCCTACCTGGGAGGATTTTTCGACGCACCAAACACGGAGAATGGCTCTGCCGAGGAGGCCGACGAGGACGCACCGGCCGTCATCCTGTTCACCTCAGGCAGCACCGGCATGCCCAAGGCCGTCGAATTGTCCCGCCGCGCCGTCATCGCCAACCAGCACAGCACGCTGATCCGAAGCAACCGGCTACCCGACCATCTTGACGTCGCCTCGCCGCAGGCCGTGGTGCTGACGAGCACACCGATGTTTCACGTCGGCGGGATGTCCAACCTCCTCACGCATTTCCTCACCGGCGGCAAGATCGTCTTCTCCGAGGGTCGCTTCGACCCCGAACAGATCCTCGAGCTGATCTCGACCGAGAGGGTTCAGGTGTGGGGTGCGGTCCCGACGATGGCGATTCGCGTGCTGGAACATCCCGGACTTCGACTCATACGACGTGTCCAGCCTGCGCTCGTGGCCGATGGGCGGGGCGCCGGTCACCACCGCTCTGCTGGATCGCATTCGCGCGAAGCTCCCGCGGCTGCGCGAACGAGGGCTGGCCAATACGTGGGGCATGACCGAGTCGGGTGGATTCCTCACCGTCGCCGTCGGCCCGGAATTGGCGCGCTATCCCGGAACCGTCGGACGGCCCTACCCCGTGGTTGAACTGAAGATCGACTGTCCGGACGAGGACGGCGTCGGTGAGATCCTGGCCCGGTCGCCGTCGGTCATGATCGGCTACGTCGGAATCGACGACGGCACAATCGATTCCGACGGCTGGTTGCACACCGGCGATCTCGGGCACATCAACGAGGAGGGCTACCTGTTCATCGACGGCCGCAGCAAGGACGTGGTGATCCGCGGCGGTGAGAACATCGCCTGCCCACATGTCGAAGCCGCGTTGGCCTCGCATCCGGCGGTCGTGGAGGTAGCCGCCGATCGGACTTCCCCACCCAGACCTGGGCGAGGAATTGGCGGCCGTCGTCGTGCACAGTCCCGCGACGACTGCGCCGACCGAAGAGGAACTCCGTACGCACCTGGACGGTGTCGTGGCCTACTTCGCGATTCCGACGCGCTGGCAGATCCGGACCGATCCCCTTCCCACGCTCCCCGGCGAGAAGGTCGACAAGAAGCGACTCATCGCCGAGTTCCCACCGTCGCAGGCTTGGGTGACTAGCCGACCAGCTCGGGATGAAACTTCGCGGCCATGCGGCGGAACCCGTCATGCCAGCCGATGGTGGTGCCGCCGATCAACTCGCGCATCAGGGCTGAATCGGTCGGGTTGCCGCGCAAGCGCCTGCGCGCTGACCTCGAAGACGGGCTCCTTGCCGACGAGTGAACCGAGGTAGGTGCACCACTCCTGGAGGCTCACCGCCTCCTCGCCGCACCAGTTGACCGTGACCGCCGGAACAGAAGCCGCCTCGAGAAGTTTCGGGATTCCGGCGATGATGTCGTCCTCGTGTATCGGGTTGTAGCGGGCAGGTTCGCCGGGCGGAACCGGGATCGGGATGCCGCCGAGAATCATCTCCATGTGGTAGAACGGCCACCCGCCGTTGTCGCCGTACGGAACATTCAGTCGGGCGATCGTCGTAGGCATGTCGAGGACACGCGCCATCGTCCGCGCGACGACCTCACCCGCGATCTTCGAGATGGAATACGTTGGGAACAAAGACTTGTGGTTGTCGCCGAGCGCTGTGCGTTCTGACCGGGGCTCGTCGTCCGGCGGGTCGTAGACGGCCGCCGAAGAGCAATGCAGGAACGCCTTTGCGCCGCGGCAGTGGGCCATGAGAAGGCCGACCGACTCCGCGTTGGCCGCGAGGTCCTTGTCCCACCTGCCGCTCTTGGCCACGGCGAGGTTGATGACGTAATCGAAATCGGACGGAATGCCGGTGAAGTCGCCGCTGGCGAGGTTCACCTTCTCGCAGCGAACGCCCGCCTTCTCGAGCGCGTCACGTGCCGCGTCGTCGGTGAAGCGGGCGATGCCCCACACCTCGTTAGCGGCCGCCAGCGCCTTGGCCACCGGAACCGCGACCTGGCCCGTCGGACCCGTGATGAGAATCTTGGCGCCGCGCACGGGCTAGAGGGTGGCACTGATCGGCCCGAGCACCTGCCAGTTCGGTTCGGACATGTCGTTGAACAGGGTGCCCATTCCCCTGCCAGACGACAAGTACGTTGCGCCAGGGCGATAGGCCGTCAACACCGTGGCCGTGTCCGCGTCTCTGGCCTGCGTGCATTGATTCGGCTCGCCTTGCACTTGTACGCAGACCACGCTCGCATAGGGCCTGAAGGCGCCCGCGCAACCCGCGGGCGTCATAGTGGCGGAAACCATGGTCGGTACCGGAGACCTGCACCACCTGTGGGGGTGACAGGGTGAAGGAACACAGAGTGCCGGGCGGTGGGGGCTGCGCGTTCGCGCCACTCGCGCCCGCTACGCATGTCAACGCAGCGGACGACCGACATCCCAAGAACCATGGCTGCCCTGGTCATTCCTGGATCGTAAACCACCCATCGTTGCCGGCAGTCCGTAATGCGGTGCAATCGCTCAGCGGTCGGCGTCGCCCACGGTTTCGTCGATCAGTCTTCGGATCGCCTGACGCGGTAAAGCTTCACGTCCGACTTGATGCCCTTGAGATGACGCGCGCCCGCGAACGACCAGGCGAACCTCTCGTCATCGCCGATCGCGTCGTCGGGTGGACTCGGATACCAGCACCGAGCCGGGCCGCGCTGCTCCCGTCACCCGACTCGCGAGATTGACCGGGCTGCCGAACCAGTCGCCCGCCCGACTCACCGCCATGCCGGTGGCCACACCCGCGCGCAGGCGCGGGAAGTCCTCGTCGCCGTCCGTCGCCTCAACCAACGCCATCATTGTTTCCAGCAGAGGTACCGGGTCAGGACTGACGAGCATCACCTCATCGCCGATGGTCTTGATCAACCGCACGGGCGGGACGGCGAGTTCGCGTGCCGTCTCGGCCAGCCGGTGAGCGAGCCGCTCGAGGTCCTCGGGCTGCACGACCTCACCAAGGCGGGTGAACCCGACGAGGTCGGCGAAGGCGATCGTCACCAGCCGGGCGCCGGGAAGCCGTTGGCCCTCGGCGCGTTCGCTCGCGCTGACGGCCTCAGTCTCCATCAGATGTCGAAGCTGCAGGCGCAACATCTCCTGAATCATCGGCCCGAGCATCGGAGCGACCTCGCCGCACCAGCGCTTCGGAGTTCTTGGCGATGTCCAGTTCAGTCGCGGTCGGATCGAGCACGGTCGCCAATGCGGCATATCGCATCACCTCGGCCGCCCGCGACAGGCCCTCGGCGAGCATTCGGGTGATTTGCACGAGGTATTCGGGATCGATGCCCAGCTCGATGAATCGTTGTGTGAACCCGGCGGCCTCGGCATCGGCACGCATGATGGACTGCTGCCTCGCGGATCGTCGACGGTCGGCAGTCCCATGGCGCGTTGAATGCGCAGCAGCAGCTCGAGGTCGATTCCGATCTTCTCGCTGGTCTCGCGCGCCGAGAGATAGGTGCCGTCGTCGCCGAGTTGCCGACGCGCCGCGAGCAGCATCGGCGCGAAGGCGCTGCTGGATCTGCTCGACGGTGATGCCCCGCTCGAGGAGCCATGGGATCAGCTCGGCACGCTCGGCGCGGGCCTTGCCCTCGAGGCCGTCGAGCAGGCCCGATGCCTCGATGTCGAAGTCTTCTTCGGCCACCGGCTCAACGTATACCGCGTCCGCATGCGATATTCGCGCTGATGGTCACGCCGCTGCTGCACGGGTTTCCGCCGATCATCGGCGACGGGGCACACACGTTGGTCCTGGGCAACATGCCCAGCGTGATGTCGCTGGCGGCGCAGCAGTACTACGGCAACCCGCGCAATGCGTTCTGGCCGATCATGGGCGACATCTTCGGTTTCGCCGCCGACGATCCGTACGACGACCGTACGGCGGCACTGCGGGCCAACGGCATCGCGGTGTGGGACGTACTGCGCTCATGCCGCCGCGTCGGCAGCCTGGACTCGGCCGTAGAGCCGGACAGTATGGTGCCCAACGACTTTGGCGGGCTGTTCGACCAGCATCGGAATATCACGCGGGTGCTCTTCAACGGCGCCGCGGCGGAGCAGACACTTCAACCGGCTGGTCCGCGTTGCGCCCGACTTGCATTACCAGCGGCTGCCGTCGACCAGCCCCGCTCAGACGATGCGCTACGCCGACAAGCTCGCCGCCTGGCGGCGCGCCATCACCGCACGTCGATAACGATCCGACGAGCGCCGCCGGCCCCTATTCTCAGAGCGCCGACGAACCGGTCCGTGCGCAACGGTGTGCTCTCACCGAGCGCATTCGTGCTGAGTCAAGCCGAAGAAGCACTGCCCCTTGCCGAGCAATCGGGTGAGAACGTCGTATTGGCCCAGGCCCTGCAGTATCTGGGCGTCATGCTCGTGCGCCTCGGAAATGATTCACGCGCGAGAGGTCTGGCGCTGTTGGACCGGGTTCGCGCCATGGCACTCGAGCAGCGATACAACGTGGGCGTCGTTGCACTCGTCGACGTGGAAGTCGCCAAAGAGAAGGTCCGAGGCCGCGATCTGACCGGCGCGATATCACTGGCACGCCCGGCAGTCAACGGTTTCTTCGAGGCGGGTGACGCAATTTGGGCGGCTTACGGGACCAACGTCTTGGTAGACGCGCTCTTGCAACGGGGGAAGCCGGCAGATCTCGAGGATGCGAAGGTCGCCGTGGAAAGGTTGGTAGATCTACCGATTGAGCCCGGCATCGTCGCGCTATCGGACCATGGCCACGGAGTTAGGTTTCGAGGGCCATATGCAATGGGCCGCGGCGATGCCGTGACGGCTCGCGAGCGTGCGCAAAGTCGCGTTTTTGAACGGCGTGTCGTGCGCAGACACGCACGCTCGCGGAAAAAGGGGGCCCGCGGTGATCAGGAGACCGGCGGGTGGCGGTGGGCCCACGGGCGGGCCTTCTCGATCTGTGCGCTCAGCGACAGCAGTGTCGCCTCGTCGAAAGGCTTGCCCACCAATTGGATTGATGTGGGAATCCCGTTTCCGTCGAAGCCCCAGGGCACCACGGCCGCGGGTTGGCCCGTCACATTGAACACCGCTTGAAACGGAACCCGCTGCGCGACGAGCGCGAGAGTCGATATCGCCCCGCGCCGTTGGTAGGCACCGATACGTGACGGTCCCGACGCCGTACCGGGCGTCAGCACCACATCGACATCATCGAAGATCGACTGGACACGTTCGGCCACTTCACTTTCGGCGCCACGGATCGCCCTCATCCGACGATCCGATATCAAGCCGCCGATCCGGGCATATGCGCGGGTTCGCGCCTCGAGCCGCTCCGGCCTGGGCAGCGCGCGCGCATCGTCATAGCGCTCCGCGGAAGGCGCGCGGCAAGGCCTGCCCGTACACCGCCGACAGCGGATAGTCGGGGTCGCGCACCACCACGTCGTGTCCCAGCTCGCGGAGAAGCGCTCCCGCCTCGTCCACCGCCGCACGCTGAGCCTTTCCGATGCGAGCCGTCAGTGGCGGAGGCACTTTGGTACTCAACGCAATACGCAGCCGACCGGGCTCCTTCGCCGCCGCTGCGACGAACCCTGACTCGTCGCTCGTCACCTCCAGGAAGAGAGCGGCGTCGGTGACCGTTCGCGCGAGGGGACCGTTGACGCTCAGGCCGTTCCACGCGTCGTCATGCGGAGCCATCGGGACCCGGTCGCGCTGCGGCTTGAGCCCGAAGAGCCCACACCACGTCGAGGGAATCCGGATCGAGCCCAAGCCGTCGGAGCCCAGGGCCATCGGAGCCAGACCGGCGGCTACTGCGGCACCGCTTCCGCCGCTGCTGCCGCCCGGTGCGTAATCGGTGTTCCAGGGGTTGCGCGTCGCGCCGTACGCCATGGTCTCGGTGAACGACCAGAGCATCAATTCGGGTACCGCCGTCTTACCGAGGATGACGGCCCCGGCCGCGCGTAGCCGTCGGACCACCTCGGCGTCCGCGGTGCAGGCGGGTCCGTACGCGGCGCTGCCGTAGGTCGTCACTTCCCCGGCCACGTCGACGTCGTCCTTGATCGCGATGGGCACGCCGAGCAGGGGAAGTCGCTCCCCGCGTCAATGCGATCCTGCGCGGCGGCGGCTTCTCGTCGCGCGCTCTCGGCGAGGACCACCCGATAGGACCGCAGTTCGGGCTCCAGGCGCGCGATGCGCTCCAGGTAGACGTCCAGCAGCGCGGGCGCGGTGATGGTGCCGCCGGCGAGCATCCGGGCTTGTTGCGCGGCGCCTGCGAAAGCCAGTTCGCGGTTGTCCATGAGATTCCCTAACTGCCGTGCTGCCGGCGTACTCGCCCGGCGTGCTGCCGAGCATCGAGCGGAAGTCGTTGATGAAATGCGCCTGGTCGTACCAACCGAGGCGCACGGCGAGGTCGGCGAAATCCACGTCGGGACGGGTTTCGATCTCCAAGGCGGCCTGTTGCAGGCGGTAACGGCACAGCACCCACTTGACCGGCACACCGATATAGCGACGGAACACCCGCTGGGTCGTGCGCGCCGACCACGGCGACCGTTCCATCACCTGCTCCACCCGGTGCAGCCGGTCGTCGTCGCGAATGCTGTCGACCAGCGCGGTGAGCGACACGTACGTCGGGTCGGGATCAGCCGCAGATGAGCCGATGAGCTCATCCAGCCGCGCCGACGCCTTCGCCACGTCGTCGTCGAGATCGGTTGACGTGTCGAAGAGTTCATCGTCGGCAGGTGCAACGCGGCCGGTCATCGCTGCCGCATCGCGGCCGAATCGCGCAGCGAAACCGCCCGGCCGAAACCGCGCACCGACCACCGCCCCGCGCTGCTGATCGTGGTGCGAAACACCCGCTCCACCACGCCGTGAACCAACGAAGCGGGCAACGGGACGCCGTGCCTCGGGCTGTCATCGCCCCACTCATGGGTGATGTGCATCGCGGGAAACGTGATCACGGTGCTGTCGAACGGGTCCTGTCCACGAAGATCCCACTGGACCGACCAGAAGTGCTCGACGAAGCGAGCCGCCGCACCCGAGGGTGCCCATCGGTCGAGCTCGAACACCGAGGTGGTGCCCACTCGGCCCACGACACCGCGCATGGCCGCGGGCGGTATGTCGGTTCTCGGCGCGCCCACAAGATCAGGTTACGAAACGGCTAGTCGATTCGGATGACGTATGTGCCGTCTGGGTCGCGCTCGATCTGCCTGCCATTGCCGTCCACCCAGACAATGGGCTCACTCGGCGTGCCGACGAATGCGTTGGTGATCACCACCGCCGGGCTGCAAATAGACGCTCCACTGCTCATCCGGCGACCAGATTGACATGACCTCTTCACCGCCGTGCCCGACGAATCGAAATCGTCTGTGCCGTTTTCGTCCTCCACCGCCAGGTCATCGTCGTCAGTCGAACTCATCGTCTAGGTCTGGATCGTCGTGCATGCCGCACAGCGTAGCGACGGCGCGGCTGGGCATACGGGCCGTGGACCGGCGCTTGCCACGTCGGATCGCGTCGGATCGACGTGCGGCCGATCGCCCTCGTCCCCCGTTTACGCCAGCGCGCAGCGACCTGCCGGCACGGACCATTGGGCATCGCCGGTAAATTCGACCAGTTAATTGCCTAATTGACAATTCACCAAAATGTATATTGAAAATTGTGTCGCCGCCAATATTTGCACTTCACGGCTGATCGTAAATTCTATTTGCGCTGACAATATGCGCAATCCATACTCCACTGTATTGAGATCTTATGCAGGTCAGATCGCGCTGAATCCGGACCGTTCAGCGTCGCGACGCATAGGCGAACGCCGACATCTGTGGTTTGCCAAAAATTCGCGTGAATCCCAGCAGAACCTGCGAGTGTGATGCTTGACACATGCGTCAGCAAAGGTCTAGCGTCACCCTCGCAAGCTTCGCGATCGCGCTTGCTACCGAGGGGGAGGAACACCGATGGTTCCGGATCGCGCGGTTCCCAGGCGGCCGACGACAACGCAAGATGGCGGGTGCACACCGCAAGTCGCGCACGCGTAAGGGCGGTCCATGCTCACCCGCACTGTGGCTGCGGGTGGTGCGGCGATGGCGATCGGCGGCGCGTACGAGGCGACCGCGCCGCCCGCTCAGGCGCTGTCCATTCTGCTTCCCGGCCCGACGGTCGATGGCGTCAGCGAACACGACTGAGTTCAACCTCTTCGAAGGCAACATCTTCAACCCCTAGTTCGGGATCGGCGGCGGCGCCAGCAACAACAACGTGATCGGGAACATCGCCGTCAACATCGGCAACCAGATCATCAACTCGCTGCTTGACGTCACGCTGAACTTCGGCGCGGCGGCCGGGTACGGCAACGGAAACGTGACACAGGTCAATCTGTTCTCGTACAACATCATCAATCCGCAGGTCAGCCTCGGCGCGAATGTCAGTAACAACTCGACGACCAACAACGTCGTCGATGAACAACGGCAACAACAGCTCCACCACGGTCAACGGTGGCGGCCTTCCGCTGATCGGCGGCGCGATGGGCAACGGCAACACCGTCCAGATCTCGCTGTTCTCCGGCAACATCTTCAATCCGCAATTCGGCGCGGCGAACACAAGCAACAACACGGCGACGACGAATGTCGCCGCCGGCAACGGCAACAACAGCCAAGTTCATTGTTCGGGGGCCTGTTCGGCGGCTTCCTGTTCGGCGGGGGCAACGGGAACACCATGCAGATCGGCTTGTTCGTCTCCAATATCTGGAATCCGCAGTGGGCCTTCGGCGCCGGAAACGTCAGTAACAACACCTCCACGACCAACACGTCAACCCAGAACGGCAACAACAGCTCCAACCAGATCAATGGCGGGGGCATCGGCACGGTGGCTGTGGGAACCACCGGTAACGGTCAAACGACCAGGTGGCCAGCGACTCGGGAAACATCTACAACGACCAGGTGAACATCGGCCTCGCGTGCGGTCGCGCAATCCAGCTCGAACAACACCGTCACCACCGGAACTCAAGTGCCGCCTGTCCTCCCGGACGATCACCGGAACGAATCGACACCCAGTCCAGCGTCAACATCAGCGCTGCCGCAGCCTGAGCGATTCGCAAAGCAGCAGTAGCGGTGCCGGCACCGGCACCCCGGCAGGCCCGAACACCATCAATTCGTGGTCTGCGCGAACGAGCAATTGCCGTACCACGCCGAGTCGCCACCGACAATCCACCGCGTCCGCCTACCGGGGCACGTCGACGACCGCAACCCAGAGCGGGCGGCGAAACCGGCGAGGTACCGGGGCGGGCGATGGCGGCGGGACCGGCGGAGGCACCGGCGGCGGCGACGGCAGCGCGGCGGCGGAACATAGGGGGATCGATGAAGGCCTTGGGGAGGTGCGGATGAGGTGACTGCTCTCGGCAGTGTCGCTGAGGTCGCGCTGCAGCATCACTCGACATCAGAACAGACGACAACACAACCACAACGGATTCAGGAATACACAAGGAGTACAAGGGAAATGAGTAAGCACAGCAAGTCTCGGCGTCGCGCAGTCGCAATCACCGCTGTCGCTGGAAGCGCAATCGGGTTCGGCGTGCTCGCCGCTCTGGCCACGCCGACCGCAGGCGCCGACATCCAGGGTGGCGACGGCTGGTGGCTCTTCAGCGGAACAGCCGCAGCCATCGGTAACAACGGCAACGGCAACACCAACCAGTTCGGCGGCGGCAACGGCAACATCATCAACGGCCAGTTGAACGTGCCGATCCTCAGCCCGGTCATCGCCGGCGGTAACGCGATCAACGCCGCACCCGCACTCGGCGGCCTGGCCGTCGGCGGTCTCGGCGCCAGCACTGCAACGAATCTCGATCTGCCCGTTGGTGGTTCGGCGCTGTCCACGGCCCTCGGCCTCAATCCGGCCGTCGCGCTCGGCGGCATCGGCGGATCGAACCTCGGTGCGTCGCTCGGTGGTATCGGCCTCGGTAACGGCTGGGGTCTCGGCGGATTGAACGTTCCAGTCGCCACGGGTGGCGTCGGCGATCCCGGTGAACGCCGGTGTCGACACGGGCATCGGCCTCGGCCTGCGGCGGTCCCGGAACAGGCACTGGCGATCAGACCGTCGGTGGCGGTGGGAACGTCGCCGGTGGCGGGTCCAACAGTGGCGCCCTGACCCCGGGGCACCGGGGGCACCACCACCAACGAGGGTGGCGGAGATGTCATCCAGCGCGCCGGTGCCGGCGAGGGCGGCACAGCCACTGCGGGCAGCACCAACAGCGGCACCGCGAACTGCCGGGTCAGCGACGGCCAACGGCACCGCCACTAGCGGCTCCGCTATCGGCGGCACGGCTATCGGTGGCAGTGCCAGCACGGGTGCCAACGCCAATGCCGGTGGCAACCAGTCGAACAACACCTCGAGCAACAACACCTCAAGCAACAACGGAAACAACAGCAGTAACTCACGTCGGCTGACCGGAAGAGCAAGCCGGAGCGGCGCCCACTCCCTCGGGTGGCGTCGCTCCGGCCTTCCGTCGTGATCTAGCTGACGGCGAGAAGGCCTAGGCCGGCGACCCACCATCGGGGGGTGCCGCCAGGTCATCTGTCGCAAAAGTCCAATTCAGATACCGCCTCGGTGACCCACGCTGGCGGGCATGAGCGACACATCGATTCCCGAGGGCTACACCAGCCTGACCCCCTTCCTGTGCGTCGACGGCGCTGCTGCCGCGATCGACTTCTACGTCTCGGTGTTCGGCGCCAAGCTCGTCGACCGGATGGACGGCCAGGACGGCACCGTCGCCCACGCCGAACTCGACTTCGGCAGCGGTCGGCTCCAGCTCGGCGACCCCGCCGAGGCGTACCAGATCGCCGCACCCGACCGAGCGGCCCCGGCCACCCACTCGATCGGCGTTCTACTGCGAGGACGTCGACGCCGTCGTCGCCAGGGCCGAGCAGGCAGGCGCGGCGATCCGCGAACCCGCGCAGACCTTCGTCACCGGCGATCGGTTCGCGTCGATCCTCGACCCGTTCGGCACCCGGTGGACGGTGATGACCCGCGTCGAGGAGCGTCTCCGCCGAGGAGCGCGACCGCCGGATGGCCGAGTGGGCCGCAAAGGGAAGAACGTCTGAGCGACGCCGCACTAACGTGGCGGCATGTCCTGTGTGTTCTGCGCCATCGTCGCCGGCGAGGCTCCGGCCATCCGGATCTATGAGGACGACGACTACCTGGCCATCCTCGACATCCGGCCGTTCGCCCGCGGCCACACGCTGGTCATCCCCAAGCGCCACACCGTCGACCTGACCGACACGCCGCCGGAGACCGTCGCCGACCTGGCTCGGATCGGCCAGCGCATCGCACGGGCCGCGCGCCGGTCGGGGCTGCACGCCGATGGCAACCACGTCGTCATCAACGACGGCAAGGCCGCCTTGCAGAGCGTGTTCCACATCCACCTGCACGTGCTGCCGCGGCAGAGCGGCGACAAGCTGTCGTTCGCCAAGGGCATGCTGCTGCGCCGCGACCCCGATCGGGAGGAGAGCGGACGGCTGCTGCGGGAGGCGCTGGCGCAACTCGACTCCGCTCCGCAAGACTGACGCCATGAGCATGCCCTGGTATGAGAAATACGTCGGCGTCCCCGCTGCTGATGCTGCACGACAAGATCTACAAGGCCACCGACGGCCGGATCGGGCACACGATTCCCGGGCGGCCCGTCGAAACTGATCCTCCACACCGTCGGCGCGAAGACCGGTCAGAAGCGCGCCAACTCGCTCAGCTATGCCCGCGACGGTCGAGGACTACCTGGTCGTGGCGTCGAAGGGCGGCGAACCCAAGGCGCCTGGCTGGTATCACAACCTAAAGGCCAATCCGAACATCGAGATCAACGTCGGCCCAAAGCGATTCGGCGTGACGCGCAAGCCGGTGACTGCCCGATGACCCCGACTACGCGCGGCTGTGGCAAGATCGTCAACAACATGAAGGGCAACAAGGACCGCTACATCGGCTACCAGAAGCGGACTACGCGGCCGATCCCGGTAGTCAGGCTGACGCCGAGCTAGAACAGCTCTTTGGCCAGCAGTTCCAGCGTCTGTCTCGCGCGCGGGCGCGGTGGCCGGGTTCGGTACCGCGGTGCGCCGAGGCGACGGGTTGACCATGACCTCGTCGACGCCGAACTCGTCGGCCAGCGCACGCAACTGTTCGGCTGCCTCTGTCGGCGTGCCGACCACCGCGCGGCGCAGAGCGCCGTCTGCGACGCGTTGCGCCTGCGGGCGCCAGCGTCACCGCCTCGGCATCCTCGACGAGGTCGAGCGCGCTCAGCGGCTGACCCGTCCGCAACCGCGCCATCATCTGAAGGTTCGGCAGCGGCCAAAGCCATTGCCTCGTCGCGTGTTTCGGCCACCACCGCGTTCACCGTCAGGAAGGTCAGCGGTTCGGATGCGAGTTCACTGGGCCGGAACCTCGAGCGATAGACCTCCAGCGCCTCTGCGGTGCCCTGCCCCGAGAAGTGGTGGGCGAACACATACGGCAGACCCTTGGCGGCGGCCAGATGCGCCGAGTACATCGACGACCCGAGCAGCCACAGCTTCGGCTCGCGTCGCCGCTGCCGGCGTGGCCTTGAGGACGTAGTCGCTGGTTCGGGAATGCGGCACCCGCACCCCGCCGGCGCTCATCAGCGCGACCACGTCATCGAGGTACTCCGGGAAGGCCTCGATGTCAGGGGAATCAGCACGCGCCGTCGCGTCCTTTGAATCCCCGCAACGCCATCGAGGTCACCGGGTCGGAGCCCGGCGCGCGGCCGATGCCGAGGTCGATGCGGCCGGGGTGGGCGGCCTCCAGCAGTGCGAACTGCTCGGCCACCGCCAGCGGCGCGTGGTTGGGCAGCATCACCCCGCCCGAGCCCAGCCGCAGCTGCGTCGGTGTGCGCGGCCAGATGCGCGATGACGCACCGGCGGGCTGGTGGCCGCCACCGCCGGCATGTTGTGGTGCTCGGCGATCCAGTAGCGCGTATAGCCGAGGCGGTCGGCGGTCTGTGCCAGCTGCGTCGTCGCCGCCAGCGCATCCGACGTCGACTGGTCGGAGCGCACTGGGATGAGATCTAGGACGGAAAGCCGCATTGGAGTCACAACGCGTCCCGCTCTGCGTACGTTCCCGCGATGGCGAAGACGTCGTCGAGCATCTGCGGAGTGAGCCTGCCGGTGAAGGTGTTCTGCTGGCTCGGGTGGAAGCAACCGATCAGCGTGACGCCGCCCAGATCGACTACCACGCCATGGCCGAACTTCGGCGCAGGCGTCGGGACGGTCGCCGCCTGCGGTGCGAACCATCTGCATCGCCGCCCGCCACGCGAAGTTGCCGAGCGCGACGATCACCCGCACGTCCGATTTCGGTCAGCCGCCACTCGGCGTCGAGCCACGGCGCGCACGTCGCCCGCTCGGCGGGGGTCGGTGCGTTGGCCGGTGGTGCGCAACGTACCGCAGCCGCGACCCGAGTCCCGTTGAGCGTCAACCCATCAGCGGCATCCACACAAAGGGATTGGTTGGCCAGCCCCGCGCGATGCAGTGCGGCGAAGAGGAAGTCGCCGGAGCGGTCGCCGGTGAAGACCCTGCCGGTGCGGTTGCCGCCGTGCGCCGCGGGCGCCAGACCGACGATCAACACGCGCGGCCGCGGCGATCCCCACCCAGGGATTGGCCTGCCCCAGTACGGTTCGTCGGCGTAGGACTTCCGCTTGACGACGGCCACCTCCTCGCGCCACTCCACCAGCCGGGGGCATGCGCGGCACACCGACACCGTCGCGTCCAATCCTCGATGGTCTTCACCGCCGCCGCCATGGCCGCTACCTGCGCCGCGGTTTGCGCCACCGCGGTGTGCGGCGTCGCCGTATCGCCGGGCCAGCCCGAGCCGGGCGGCACCGGGGAATCGAACAGCGCGCCGGTACGCGGGTGGGGCCGGCGATCTGGCAGCGTCACAGCACCACTTTGCCCTCGGCGGAAATTCCGTCACCGCGCGGGCGCGGACGCTGTTAGATTCGGCCGCGATAACCCATGAAGACCAGCCAAGCGCGGCCCTCTCTTCCTTGATTCTGTTCGCCGCGTTGATGGCCGGCGCGGGAAACGGCATCTCGATCGTCGCGTTCCCGTGGCTAGTGTTGCAGCGCAACAGCTCTGCGCTGGATGCCTCGATCGTCGCGATGGCAGGCACACTGCCGTTGCTGGCCGCCACCCTGATCGCGGGTGCCGCCGTCGACTACCTCGGCCGCAGGCGGGTGTCGATGATCTCCGATGCCCTGTCCGGCCTGTCGGTGGCGGCCGTGCCCGTGCTGGCGCTGACGATCGGCGTGGAGGTCATCAACGTCGCGGTGCTGGCCGTGCTCGCCGCCCTCGGTGCGTTCTTCGACCCGGCGGGAATGACCGCGCGGGAGACGATGCTGCCGGAGGCGGCGGCGCGCGCGGGCTGGACCCTGGACCACTCGAACAGCGTCTACGAAGCGGTCTTCAACCTCGCCTACATCGTTGGGCCGGGCATCGGCGGCCTGCTGATCGCGACGCTGGGCGGCGTCAACACCATGTGGGTGACCGCATCGACATTCGGCTTGTCGATGATCGCGATCGGCGATGCTGCGCCTGGAGGGGGCGGGCAAGCCCGGATCGGCATTCGCTGCCCGACGGGGTGTGGGCGGGCATCGTCGAGGGACTGCGGTTCGTCTGGCACAACCCTGTGTTGCGCACGCTGGCGTTCGTCGACCTGGCCGCCACTGGTCTTTACATGCCGATGGAATCGGTCCTGTTCCCCAAGTACTTCACCGACCGCAACGAACCGGCACAGCTGGGCTGGGTGCTGATGGCGCTCAGTGTCGGCGGTCTGGTCGGTGCGTTGGGGTATGCGGTGCTGTCGAAGTACGCGAGTCGGCGCGCGGTCATGCTCACGGCGGTGCTGACACTCGGTGTGGCGATGACGGTGATCGCGTTCCTGCCCCCGTTGCCGCTCATTCTGGTGCTGTGCGCGGTCGTCGGGCTGGTGTACGGGCCGATCGCGCCGATCTACAACTACGTCATGCAGACCCGCGCGCCCCAGCACCTGCGCGGCCGCGTGGTCGGCGTGATGGGATCGCTGGCGTACGCCGCGGGCCCGCTCGGGTTGATCGTGGCGGGCCCGCTCGCCGACGCCGCCGGACTGCACGCGACGTTCCTGGCGCTGTCATTGCCGATGCTGCTGCTGGGCATCGCCGCGCTGTCCCTGCCGGCGCTACGCGAGTATGGATCGCCCGGCTACTTAGACGCGGACAGTTCAGCATCCGCCGGTGGGGCCGCGCCGCGCGATCGCCGCCAGTTCCTCGCGCGAGCTCGCGCCCACGCGCTGGCACGCGCGGTACACGTGGCCCTCGACGCTGCGCACCGACATGTACAAGCGTTCGGCGATCTCCCGGTTGCTCAGGCCGGCCACCACGAATTCCACGATCTCGCGCTGCCGTCCGGTCAGTGGTTGGCTCGCCGGGCTGCGCAACGCCGGCGTGCACAACCCCCCGCATGCGTCGCTCAGCTCTTTGGCCATCGCCGCGGCGTAGAGGCCACGCTTGCGATGCTGGTTGCGGGTGAACGCCACCGCCGCCTGTGCGGCGACGTCTGCGGCGGTCGCGCGATCACCGATCGCCAGATAGTCGTTCGATGCCGCGAGCAGTCCTTCACCGTCGTGGGCGGCCAGCGATTCGGTATGGCGGGCAACGGCTTTGGCGAGTGGCAGTGCCAACTCATCGGCCAGCTCCCGGGCGCGTGCGGCACCCGTCGCGTCGCCCCACTGCGCCGCCAGCTGAAGACACGCGAGTTCGTGCGTCGGCTGGTTGCGCTCGCGTGCCTCTTGCGCAGCCGTCTGCACAGTGGTGACCGCCTCGGTGACGCAACCGTTCGCGACAAGCGACCACCCGGTGGCCAGACTCAGGGCAGTCTGCATGAACAGGTAGTCGGGCGGGACGCAGGACTGCGCCTCGGCGATCGCCTCCTTGGCGGCTTCGGCCTCGCCGAGTTTCGCGTGCGCCTCGGCGAGCATGAAACATGTCGCCGGCCGCAGACCCGTTGTGACGCCGTGCCTTTCCACGCCGGCGAGCGCCTCATGCAGGAGTTTCACGGCAGCGGGCACGTTGCCGCGCATCAGTTCGCTGTGGCCCATAAGCGACGCGAGGTTCGCATAGGCGAGGCTCGGCACCTCGCGCGCGGAGTCAGCGAGCCGCTGCACCATCGCCACGCATTCGGATATCCGGCCGGTCAAGCGGCAGGCGCGCGCGTAGACGCTGCCGAACCAGAACCGCATGTGCGACGCCTGGAAAGACGTCATCGCGCGGTCGAGCGCGGCCTCGGCGACCGCGGTCAGATCGTCAGCCCTGTCCAGTGCGCCGATCGCCATGGTCAGCGCCACCGACGCCATCATGGCGTGGAAGTCGGTCAGCAGCCCGGAACCCAATGCGGCTCTGGCCTTTTGCTCGGCTTTGTCGCAGCGCGCGGACGCCGCATCGACGCATGCCTCGACCGCGATGCGCGCCATCTGCTCGGCCGGTGCTTCGGTGCCGCGGGCCAACTCCTCGAGAATGACGGCGGCGTCGGCACACCGGCCGAGCATCCAGGTCAGGTTCACCGCGCGCAGCGTGGCCCACTGGTGGGCCCCTTCGGCGCCGTCTTCGCCGATCGCCCGCAGCACCTCCTCGGCCTGTGCGCCGCGGCCGAGCAGGAGCAGGTTCATCGCGCGAAGGGCCGGAGCCTCGGGGGCTCCGTCGGCGGCGGTGGCGAACCGGTCGGCCAGTTCGAGGTCGAGCAGTGTCATCGCGTGCTGCGCGGCCTGCGAATACAGCTGTGGGTCCGCCGGTAAATCGGACTCCAGGGCGAGCAGTGCCCGGCGCACGGTCGATTGCATGTCAGCGTCGGCGTCCTCGGCAAGCCGCTGCGCGAGTCGGCCGCGAATCTTCGACAGATACATCTCTCCCGCGGTGGCCCTGCGCAGTTCGCCGAACAGCGGATGCGCAAGCCGCGCCAACAAATCACCGCCGCCGCGTTCGATCGTGACCAGACGCATCCGCTCGGCAGTCTCGAGGTCGGCGCGCCCCACCAGGTCGCACAACACGTCGACGGCCAGCGGCTCGCACTGCGACAGCGTGTCGACGACGAGCGCGACCTCCGGGGTCAGTTCGCGCATCTGCCTGCCGACCATGTCGCTGATGCTCTGCGACATCGCCACGTCGCCGTCCCACATCCAGACGCCGGCCATCAACCGCATCCGGCCTGCGGCAACCTGATCCTTGACGAGCTGGTGAAGGAACAGCGGGTTCCCGCCGGTGAGCTTCCAGAACCTACGGGCACTGCGGGCATCCACCGCTGCGCCGAGTGCCGACTCGATCATTCCGCGTGCGGCGTCGACCGTCAGCGGTGCCAGGTCCAGACGGGTCAACAGGCCGTCCTTCCACAGGGCGGTGATGGCGTCGGGTTCCTCGGCACCCGTGCGCAGGGTGACCACCAGGCGAGTGCCCGGGCTGTGTGCGAGCTGGTGCACGACGTGCGCGGACAACCCGTCGAGCAGGTGCGCGTCATCGACGCCGATCAGGATCCGGCCCTGCCGCTGTTGCGCGACGAAAGATCCGATGAGGTGCCGCACGTTGGGCATCGGGTCGTCGATCGTGTCGCTGATCAACGCGGTGAAGGCGCCCAGTGGAAGGGCGCGGGCCGACTCCGTGCCGACGATCCAGTTGGTGCGCTCGCCCGCGGCTTCCGCACGCGCGAGGATTTCGCGGGCGAGTCGGGTCTTGCCCACCCCCGCGGCTCCCGCGATCACCACGCCGGATGTTTTGCTGCCCCCGCTGAGTGCACGACGAATCGCGGCCAGCTCATCGTCGCGTCCAGCCAGCGGATCCCCGCTGATCACGGCGCGACTATAACTTGCGTTATTTGCAGACGAGTGGATTTCACGAGCTATTCGCCTGGGGCGCCTTTCCGTTCGCCGGGTGAGTGCGATCGGCTGCCGACTCACGCAACTGTCTTAGTCGGCTGCATGCATGGGTACTCAGTGTGACGCAAACCACACATCGAACATCGAGGTCGCTCGTGTACCAGCAAGTTCTCGATCCGGTCGCCCATTCACTCGCATGGAGTTCGCTGGTCGCGGCGATACCCCTGGTCCTTCTCTTCATCCTGCTCGGCGTGCTGCGCGTGACCGCTTGGGTGGCGTCGCTGATCTCCCTTGCGGTGGCCATCGCCGTCGCCGTACTCGTCTACGGAATGCCCATCGGGCAAACGTTGCTCGCCGGCACCGAAGGCGCGGCGTTCGGGTTCTTCCCGATTCTGTGGATCGTGATCAACGCGGTCTGGGTCTATCAGTTGACTGTCGAGACCGGGCACTTCGACGTGCTGCGGCGCTCGTTCGCCAGCGTCAGCGACGACCAACGCATCCAAGCCGTCCTCATCGCGTTCTCATTCGGTGCGCTGCTCGAAGCGCTGGCCGGATTCGGCACTCCCGTGGCGGTGACGTCGGTGATGTTGATGGCGTTGGGCTTCAAGCCTCTGAAGGCCGCCGCACTCGCCCTGACCGCCAACACCGCGCCGGTGGCCTTCGGCGCGATGGCGACGCCGATTCTCACGCTGGGCAAGGTGACCGAACTGCCCAGCGACACCCTTGGCGCAATGGTCGGCAGGCAGACCCCGATCCTGGCGCTCTTCGTTCCGCTCGTTCTCGTCGCGATCGTCGACGGCTGGCGCGGTATCCGCGAAACATGGCCCGCGGCGGTGGTGTGCGGTGTGGTGTTCGCCCTCGGCCAGTACGCCACGTCCAACTTCATCTCGGTGCCCCTTGCCGACGTCGTCGCAGCACTGCTGTCGGCGGCCGCGGTGGTCGCGCTGGTTCGCGTCTGGCGCCCGAGTCGGCCCTACGCCGAACACCCGGTGATCGCCGGCGGCTCGGCGGATACGCCGACACCCGAATTCGCCGCGCGGGTCGAACATCCCGACTCGCCCGATTCCCGAGCGGATGTCGTCAAGGCCTACGCGCCATATGCGATCATCATCGCGGTGTTCGTGGTCTGTCAGATCACGGCGGTCAAGAAGCTGCTCGACAAAGCGACCGTCAAATTCGGCTGGCCGGGTCTGGACATCTCGAGCCCCAAGGGAAAACCGGTGTCGCTCACCGACTTCACGCTCAACCTGCTCACCACTCCCGGCACCCAGATGCTGGTCGCCGGGATCATCACGATGGTCGTACTCAAGGTGTCGTTGCCGCGAGCGGTGAAGGCCTACGGCACGACGCTGCATCAGCTGCGGTGGGCGATCATCACGGTGATGGCGGTGCTGGCGCTGGCATTCGTGATGAACCTGTCCGGCCAGACGATCACCCTCGGTACCTGGATGGCGGCGGCGGGCGGTGTCGTTCGCGCTGCTGTCGCCGATCCTCGGTTGGCTCGGGGTCGCGGTCACCGGATCCGACACGTCGTCGAACTCGCTGTTCGGCGCACTGCAGGTCACCGCGGCCAACCAGGCAGGACTGTCCGACGTGTTGATGGCCGCGAGCAACAGTTCCGGCGGCGTGCTCGGCAAGATGATCTCGCCGCAGAACCTGGCCATCGCGGCCGCCGCTGTGGGAATGAACGGCAAAGAGGGCGACATCTTCCGCCGGGTGGTGATCTGGAGCCTGGTGTTCCTCGTCTTCCTGTGCGCCCTGTCCGCCCTGCAGGCGTCGCCTGTGCTGTCGTGGATGGTTCCGCAGTGACTACTCGTAGCATCGAACCGTGAGCGTTCTCGACAGCCTGATCGCCGAACTGCCGGAGGGCACGGTCGTCACCGATCCCGACATCCTCGCGTCCTACCGGCAGGACCGCGCGTTCGACCCGAACGCGGGAACGGCGATGGCCGTTGTCCGGCCGCGTAGCACCGAGGACGTGCAGGCGGTGCTGCGCTGGGCCACCGCCAACAAGATCGCCGTCGTCCCACGCGGCATGGGCACCGGACTATCCGGCGGCGCAACGGCTCTGGACGGCGCCATCGTGCTGACCACCGAGAAGATGCGCGACATCACCGTCGACCCGGTGACGCGCACGGCCGTCGTGCAGCCCGGGCTGCTCAACGCGGAGGTCAAGAAGGCGGTCGCCGAGCACGGGCTGTGGTACCCGCCTGACCCGTCGTCGTTCGAGATCTGCAGCATCGGCGGCAACATCGCCACCAACGCGGGCGGGCTGTGCTGCGTGAAGTACGGCGTCACCACCGACTACGTCCTCGGCCTGCAGGTGGTGCTGGCCGACGGCACCGCGGTGCGGCTCGGTGGTCCGCGGCTCAAGGACGTCGCGGGACTGTCACTGACCAAACTGTTCGTCGGCAGCGAGGGCACGCTTGGCGTGATCACCGAGGTGACGCTGCGGCTGCTGCCGCCTCAGCATGTGGCGAGCACCGTCGTCGCTTCCTTCGACTCGGTGGAGGCCGCCGCACAGGCCGTCGTCGACGATCACCGGCAAGATCCGGCCGTCGATGCTGGAGTTCATGGACTCGGCGTCGATCAACGCCGTCGAGGACAAGCTGCGGATGGGCCTGGACCGCAACGCCGCCGCGATGATGGTGGCCGCGACCGACGACCGCGGGCCCTCCGGGGTCGAGGACGCGGAGTTCATGGCCGAGGTGTTCACCGAACACGGTGCGACGAGGTGTTTTCGACATCAGATCCCGATGAGGGCGAGGCGTTCGTGGCCGCACGGCGGTTCTGCATCCCCGCGGTGGAGGCCAAGGGTTCACTGCTGCTCGAGGACGTCGGGGTGCCGCTGCCCGCGCTGGCCGACCTCGTCGGCGGCGTGGCCAAGATCGCGGCGAACCACGACTTGCTGATCTCGGTGATCGCGCACGCCGGCGACGGCAACACCCACCCGCTGATCGTGTACGACCCCGCCGACGCCGCGATGGCCGAGCGTGCCCATCAGGCGTTCGGCGAGATCATGGATCTGGCCGTCGGTCTCGGCGGCACGATCACCGGCGAGCACGGCGTCGGCAGGCTCAAGCGGCCCTGGCTGGCGGGCCAGCTCGGGCCCGAGGCGATGGAGCTCAACCACCGGATCAAGCAGGCGCTCGACCCCGACAACATCCTCAACCCCGGCGCGGCGATCTGAGTTCGACGACTTCTGCATGAGGCTCGTGACTTCGCGACGCCCACGACCGCGGTGCAGATTTCGGCGGGCGATTCTGCGACAGATCTGACATTCTGCCGCCACCTATTGACATGTTCCCAGGTGCTGTCGTACCAATGAGACATGACAGCTACTCTGTCTCAGAGTTCTCCTGCCCAATTCCAGCTCGCCACCGCCAACACCTGGGCCAGCCCGTGGTCGATGTACAAGTCGTTGCGTGACCACGACCCCGTGCATCACGTCGTTCCCGAGGACAAGCCCGACCATGACTATTACGTGATGTCACGGCACGCCGATATCTGGGCGGCCGCGCGCGACCACGAGACGTTCTCCTCGGCGCAGGGGCTGACGGTCAACTACGGCGAACTGGACCTCATCGGGCTGGCCGACAACCCGCCGATGGTGATGCAGGACCCGCCGGTGCACACCGAGTTCCGCAAGCTGGTGTCGCGTGGCTTCACGCCGCGACAGGTCGAGGCGGTCGAGCCCAAGGTCCGCGAGTACGTGGTCGAGCGAATCGAGAGCATTGCGTGCAGAACGGCGGCGGCGACATCGTCGCCGAACTGTTCAAGCCGCTGCCGTCGATGGTCGTCGCGCACTACCTCGGCGTGCCGGAAGAAGACCGCAACAAGTTCGACGGCTGGACCGAGGCGATCGTCGCGGCCAACACCGTCGAGGGCGGCGTCGCAGGCGCACTGGAGCACACTCGGCGACGCGCTGGGCGAGATGATGGCGTACTTCACCGCGCTGATCGAACGCCGCCGCACCGAACCCGAGGACGACACGGTCTCGCACCTCGTGGCCGCGGGCGTCGGCGCCGACGGTGACATCGCGGGCGTGCTGTCGATCCTGGCGTTCACATTCACGATGGTGACCGGCGGCAACGACACCACCACCGGCATGCTGGGCGGCTCGGTGCAGCTGCTGCACCAGCGGCCCGATCAGCGCAAGCTGCTGGCGGAAAATCCGGATCTGATCCCGGATTCCATCGACGAGTTCCTTCGCCTGACCTCGCCGGTACAGATGCTCGGCCGCGACCGTGACCCGCGACGTGACGGTCGGCGACGACGACCATCCCCGAGGGCCGCCGCGTGATGTTCCTCTATGGCTCCGGCAACCGGGACGAACGCCAGTACGGCGACGACGCGGGAGAGCTGGATGTGACACGAAAGCCACGCAACATCCTGACGTTCAGCCACGGCGCTCACCACTGCCTCGGCGCCGCGGCGGCCCGCATGCAGTCGCGCGTCGCGCTCACCGAGCTGATGGCACGGATCCCCGATTTCGAGGTCGACGAGGACGGAATCATCTGGGCCGGCGGTAGTTACGTGCGCCGGCCGCTGTCGGTTCCCTTCACGGTGAAAGCCTGATGGCCGGCGACTGGCTGGCGGCGCGCCGCACCGAAGTCGCGGCCGACCGCATCCTGGACGCCGCAGGCGAGCTGTTCGCCGAGAAAGAGGCGGCGACCGTGGGCATGCACGAAATCGCCTCGGCCGCAGGCTGTTCCCGAGCCACGCTGTACCGCTACTTCGAGAACCGCGATGCCCTTTACACCGCCTACGTGCACCGCGAGGCCTACCGGCTCTACCGCGAGATGACCGACCAGATCAATTCGGTGGTGGATCCGCGGGACCGCCTGATCGAGGGCATGATCGCGTCGCTGCGCAATGTCCGCGAAAGCCCCGCGCTGGCATCATGGTTCGCCACCACGCAGCGGCCGATCGGCGCGGAGATGGCCGAAGAGTCCGAGGTGATCAAGGCGCTGACGGAGGCGTTCGTCATCTCGCTGGGGCCCGACGAACCCGAATTGGTCGCGCACCGGGCGCGCTGGCTGGTGCGCGTGATGACCTCGCTGATGCTGTTTCCCGGACACGACGAGGCCGACGAGCGGGCGATGCTCGAGGAGTTCGTCGTGCCGATCGTGCTGCCCGGCCAGCGGGAGACGACGGGCTAGCCGCTCGCTATTGCCGGGACATCGCGATGTTGAGCTTGTCCTCGGCGGTCACCAGATGGTCGTGGCCGTCCTGGCCGATGTCGATCTTCACCCAGTCGATGGTGCCGTTGAACTTGTTGCCGTGCGGGCCGTAGTCCGGGCGACGTGGGCGAACCGGTGTCGGAGCCGACATCACACGCCTCATCGGCCGAAAACGCCATCGGCTCAGTCCGATCCACCCTGCCGCTACCGACGGGCTTGCCGTCGTGAAACAGCGTGACGTCGCCACCCTTGCCGAGGCCTCCGCCGTCATAGGTGAACTCCATCCGTACCTCGTGATCCCCGGCGGGCATCGGCTCATCGGCAGTGACGAAGTAAGTACTCGATGCCGAAGAAGTTGTAGCAGTACTTGAGCTTGCCCTCCTGCGCGTAGATGCACCACCCGCCGACGCCGCCGCCTTGGCTGACGATGACGCCCGCCGCCCCGTCGTCCGGAACCGTGATGTTGGCCGTCACGGAGTGTGACTTGTTCTTGATGTTCAGAACGCAGTTCTCCAGCAACCGCATGCCCGAGTACAGCGTCTGGGTGGTGCCCTGGATCAGCTTCGGCCGCCCCGCAATGTCGGGGTCGAACCGCTCGAAGGACCTGTCGTCCAGCGGCACCACGTTGTACTTGACCGCCTCGATGAGCCAAAGCCGTTGCAGTTCGGCAAGTTTTGCCGGGTTCTCGGCGGCCAGGTTGCGGGCCTGGCTCCAGTCATCGGGTCCGTACAACTCCCACACATCGTCGTCCAGCGATCGGCTCTCGAATAGCCACGGCGTGCGGTGCTTGGTCACCGCCGTCCAGCCTTTATGGTAGATGCCGCGGTTTCCGAACATCTCGAAATATTGCACGGTGTGCGTCTCGTCGGCATCCGGGTCGCGCAGCGTGGACATCATGCTGACGCCTTCGAGCGGAGCTTGTTGAATGCTGTTGACCACCGTCGGCGCAGGTATCCCGGCAGCCTCGAGGATCGTCGGAACAACATCGATCACGTGGTGGAACTGGTCACGAATTTCACCGGAGCCCTCAATTCCGTTGGGCCAGTGCACGATCGTGCCGTTACGGGTGCCGCCCCAGTGTGAGGCGACCTGCTTGGTCCATTGATATGGCGCACACAGCGCGTGCGCCCAGCCGACGGCGTAGTGGTTGTAGGCGTTCGGCGTGCCGAAGTCGTCGATCTTCGACAGGAGAAATTCCGTGGTCTCGATACCGGCCAACCCGTTGAGGGTGCACATCTCGTTGAAGCAGCCGTTGGGTGTGCCCTCGGCCGATGCGCCGTTGTCGCCGATGATGTAGTAGATCAGCGTGTCGTCGAGTGCGCCGAGCGCCTCGATCGCGTCGACCAACCTGCCGACCTCGTAGTCGGTCTGCTCGAGGAATCCGGCGTAGATCTCCATCTGCCGCGCCAGCACGGGCTTGAGGTCCGCGGGCATGTCGTCCCACGCAGGTATCTCGTCGTGTCGCCTGGTCAGTTCCGTGTCCTGCGGCACCACACCCAGTTTCTTCTGGTTGGCAAGCAGCTTCTCGCGCAACACATCCCAGCCCTCGTCGAACTTGCCCCGGTACTTCTCCGGCCACTCCTTCGGCACGTGGTGCGGCGCGTGGGTCGCACCCGGCGCGTAGTACATGAAGAACGGCTTGTCGGGCGTGAGCGCCTTCTGCTGGCGCACCCAGGTGATGGCGCGGTCGGCCAGATCCTGGTTGAGCGTGTAGCCCTCTTCGGGGGTCTTGTCCGGCTCGACCGGCGTGGTGCCCTCGTACAGACCCGGGTAGTACTGATTGGCCTCGCCGCCGACGAACCCGTAGAAATACTCGAAGCCGGACCCGGTCGGCCACTGGCCGAACGGCCCAACCGGGGAAACCTCCCACACCGGAACCTCGTGGCACTTGCCGAACTGGCTGGTCGCGTAGCCGTTGAGCCGCAGCGTTTCGGCGACCGGCGCCTTGTTCTTGGGCCGCACGCTGCTGTACCCGGGGGCCGACGTCGCGATCTCGGTCACCCCGCCCATCCCGACCGAGTGATGATTACGTCCGGTCAGCAGTGCCTGGCGTGTCGGCGAGCAGAGCGCGGTGGTGTGAAAGCGGTTGAGTCGAAGACCGCCTGCCGCCAGCCGCTCTGCGGTCGGCGTGTTGCACGGCCCACCGAAGGCCGAGCTGGCTGCGAACCCCACGTCGTCGATCAACACGATCAACACGTTCGGCGCGCCCGCCGGCGGCCGCAACACGGTGATGGGTGGATACGTGGTGTCGGGGTCTCGTGCGTCATACGTCGTCAACCCGACGTGCTGGGGATCAGGAATGGGCAGGATGTCGCGGCGCACCGGGTCTCCTATCGGCATATCTCGGACCACCTGCTTGCGCTCCGAGACGGCCAGACTATGTGGCGCCATACGTCGCCGCCGCGCTTTTCAACGCCAGCCGCAAAACCCAGATTTCTCAACCGGAATCGGACGTTTGCTCACCCTTCGCGTACATCCGCAGTCGCACCTCCCGTGCACCGAACATGTGATGCTCGGCGATTCGCCGCGTGGCTTCGCCGTCGCGGGCCTCCCGACACCGGCCCGAAGCATCAGCCGCGGTAACGCCATGGCGGCGATTCCGCCCAAATTGCGCCATGGCGTTACCGCCGCGTCCGCCGACCGCAGTCAGGCGCGGTGCGATCAGTCCGGGCGCACGCGCGTGAGCCGGTGCAACAGCCAGGCCAACGGCACTGTCACGACCAAGGTGACGAAGAAGAGCATCACCATCGACCCGGTGTAGATCGGGTAGCGCACAATCTCCACCATCACCAACTCCATCGTGATGAGGTGGATCAGGAAGATCTCGTAGGAGATCTCGCCCAGGAACACCATCGGCCGGGAGGCCAGGAATCGGGCGTACAGGCCCCCGCGGTCGCCCAATGCGAGCGGCGCCACGGCCAGCGCGGCGATCAGGGCGTAGAAGGCCGACTTCGCCAGCGCCGCGCGCAGCTCGTTGGGCGACGTGGTGGGTTCGCCTGCGATCGGCGTCGATGCGATGAAGTAACACACCAACGCCAGCGGAATGCACACCAGCCCGTAGACCGCACCCCCAGCGGCTGCAGGACCGCCAGGATCATGCCCGCCACGAACCACGCGAGGTACGTCGGCAGCCACAGCCGCGCACCGTCCGCGAGGAAGTCGGTGGTGTGCACGAGGACCAGCCACGCCGGCGTGAGCACCGCCAGCCCCGCCAGGCCGGCCAACAGCAGACCGGGCCTCCAGCCGGCGTCGGCAGAGTACGACCAGCAGCAGGTAGGCCAGCAACGGCAACGCGACGTAGAACGCGACCTCGACGGCGAGGCTCCACATCTGCGTAAGTCCTTGGTGCAGATACGAATACAGGTAGTTGTCGGTGTAGGCCTGGGTGAGCGTGAGGTTGCGGAGCAGCCCCGCCCAGCTATGCCCGGGATTCGGCCCCGCCGTGCGGAAGTGGTAGATGACGAAGGCGCCAGCACGGTGATGACGTAGGCGGGCATGATGCGGCGCACCCGGTGCCACGCGTAGCGGCGTACCGACGGTGACGGGCGCCCCGTTGCGGCGGCCCTGACCCACGGACCGAACAGCAGGAAACCCGGAGAGCACGAAGAAGATCGGCACGCCGATCTCCGCGCGCGACCACACCAGGCCCGATGTAGCCGTGGGTGTACTTGCCGGTGGTGTACGCGGCGTGGGTGAGCATCACCAGCAAGGCTGCCACCGCACGGATCCCGGTCAGGGACGCGACCCGCTCGGCCTTGCTGACCGACTCCAGGCCGCCCTGCGCGTCCTGGTCTTTCACGTCTTTGAGACTTTGCGCCTTTCGGCGCGGTCATTCGTGTTTACGCTTCGGCTTGCCTGGTGGCCGCCTCGGGCCGCGATCCGGTTCGAGGTGGATGAAGTTGCCCTGAATCCGAGTTTTCTCAAGGGCTTTCAACGTCTGCTTGGACAGCTTGGCGGGCAGTTCGACCAGCGAGTAGTCCAGCTTGATGGTGATATGGCCGAAGTCGCTGCGGTGCAGGCCGCCTTCATTGGCGATCGCGCCGACGATGGCGCCCGGCATCACCTTGTGCCGCTTGCCCACCGCGATGCGGTACGTCGCGAGGTCGCTGCGCCGTTCACGTGGCTTGCGCGGGCCGGCCTCGCGGTCGCGTGATGCGCGTTCGGGGCGTTCCCGGCGCTTTTCCGGACGGCGGCTCGGTCATCAGGAACTCTTCGCCGTCGCGGCTCTGCAGCGCGAGTGCCGCCGCGATATCGGCCATCGGCACGTCGTTGATCGCGTTCGTAGCCCTCGATCAGCTTGCGGAACAACTCGATTCCCGGTGACGGCCAGCGCTTCGGTGATCGAATCGCGGAACTTGGCCACGCGGTTGGCGTTCACGTCGTCGACCGACGGCAGCTCCGATTCGACGAGCTTCTGCCGAGTCACCCGCTCGATGGAGTTGAGCAGGTGCCGCTCGCGGGGGGTGACGAACAGCAGCGCGGTGCCCGACCGGCCTGCGCGGCCGGTGCGGCCGATGCGGTGCACGTAGGACTCGGGGTCATGCGGGATGTCGTAGTTCAGCACATGCGCTGATGCGCTCGACGTCGAGTCCACGGGCCGCGACGTCGGTCGCGACAAGGATGTCGATCGTGCCGTCTTTCAGCTGGTTGATCGTGCGCTCGCGAACGGCCTGCGGAATGTCACCGTTGATGGCCGCCGCGGAAAACCCTCGGGCACGCAACTTCTCGGCGACCTCTTCGGTGGCCTGTTTGGTGCGGACGAACACGATCATCGCGTCGCCCTGTTCGACCTCCAACAGCCGGGTCAGCGCGTCCATCTTGCGCTGGTAGCGACACCTGGATGTAGCGCTGCGTGATGTTGTCGGCGGTCTGGGTCTTCGACTTGACCGTCACCTCGACCGGGTCGTGCAGATACTTGACTGGTGATCTTGCGGATGGCAGGCGGCATGGTCGCCGAGAACAGCGCGACCTGTTTGTACTCGGGGGTGTCGGCGAGGATGCGCTCGACGTCCTCGGCGAAGCCCATCTGCAGCATCTCGTCGGCCTCGTCGAGCACCATGTAGTCGAGGTGCGATACGTCCAGCGTGCCCTTCTCGAGATGGTCGATGACGCGGCCCGGCGTGCCGACGACGATCTGCGCTCCGCGCTTGAGCCCGGCGAGCTGGGGTCCGTAGGACGAGCCGCCATACACCGGCAACACGTTGACATGCAGATGCGCGCCGTAGCGGCTGAACGCCTCGGCGACCTGAAGGGCGAGTTCGCGGGTAGGGGCCAGCACCAGCGCCTGCGTGGTCTTGCTGGAGGTGTCGATCTTCGACAGGATCGGGATCGCGAACGCTGCGGTCTTGCCGGTGCCGGTCTGGGCCAGACCGACCACGTCGGAGCCCGCCATCATCGCGGGGATGGTGGCCGCCTGGATCGCCGATGGCGACTCGTAGCCGACATCTTCGACGGCCCGCAGCACCGACGGGTGAATCTGCAGGTCGTCAAAGGTCAGGTCGGCGGCGGAGGTCCTGGCTCGCGTCCGGGTCGGAGGCCGTCATCGAGGGTCGAGTCTAGTGCCCGCAAGGCGGACCGACCCGCCGCGCGGCCTGCCGAGGACTCCGCGGCGATTTCGGTACGGTGCGCAGCGTGAAGCGGGCGGTCGCGGTCGGCATTTGTCGCGATCGCGGCGACGTCGGTCGCCGGATGCGGGTCGAACGACTCGACCGTGTCGATGACACCAGGGCCGTCGTCGCCGTCTGGTCCCACCGCCACCGGCGGCACCGCGCCCCGACGTTGGGCCGCGCATCCCCCACCGCCGCTGCCGATCCGTGCGAGGTCAACCTCGCCGCACCCGAGATCGCCAAGGCCGTGTCGGAGTTGCCCCGCGATCCGCGCAGCAATCAGGGCGTGGAGTCCCGGAACCACTTGCGGGCAACTACAACGAGTGCGCGCAGTTGTCGGTCGTGATCGTGAAGGCCAACACCAACACCGCAGAACCCGAACACCCGCGCGGTGATGTTCCACCTCGGCAAGTTCATCCCCACCGGCGTGCCGGACACTTACGGCTTCAACGGCATTGACGACTCGGTCACCACCGGCGACACCATCGCTCTCGTGTACTCGAACGGTGTCGCCGGGCTGGAGAGCATGGTGAAGTTCCGCTGGAACGGCAACGGCGTGGAGCTCGTCGGGAACACGGGTTAGCTCCCGGCTCGAGTGTCGGGTTGTGTCACGCGGTCATTGGGTTTGGTGTGCGGGTAACCACGTTCGCGGGCGAGGTGAGGTGTCGGTCCGCTCACATACAGTGGCAGCGTGTTCGTCGCAGACGACCGCGTCATCTACAGCGCATCCGACCTCGCAGCCGCCTCCCGCTGCGAGTACGCGTTGCTGCGGGCGTTCGACGCCAAGCTCGGCCGGGGGCCCGCGGTTGCGGTCACCGACGAGCTGCTGGCCAGGACGGCACAGCTCGGCGGTGAACACGAACAGCGCCACCTCGACCGGCTGCGCGACCGCGCCGACGTCGCGATCATCGGCCGGCCCCCTACACGGTCGAAGGCCTGACCGCGGCCGCCGAGCAGACTCATCGCGCCGTCGACCGGCGCGCGCCGGTGATCTACCAGGCCGCGATGTTCGACGGCCGATTCGTGGGCTTCGCCGACTTCCTGGTGCTCGACGGCGAGCACTACCGGCTGCGTGACACCAAGCTCGCCCGATCCGTCAAGGTCGAAGCCCTCCTGCAGCTGGCCGCGTATGCCGACGCGCTTGCCCGCGCGGGCGTGCCGGTGGCGCCCGAGGTCGAGCTGGTCCTTGGCGACGACGCCGTCGCCCGCTACCGGGTTGACGAGTTGCTTCCGGTCTACCAGCCGCGACGTGAAGCACTACAGACTCTGCTCGACGCACACCTGGCTTCAGGTCGGCCGGTGGCGTGGGAGGACGAGGACGTGCGGGCGTGCTTGCGCTGCCCGGAATGCGAAATCCCATGTGCGCGCCACCGATGACCTGTTGCTCGTGGCCGGCATGCGCGTCAGTCAGCGTGCAAGGCTGATCGACGGCGGCATCACCACGATGCATCAACTCGCCGACCACACCGGCGCCGTCGAGGGGATGTCGGCGCGCACCGCGAAGTCAATGACGGCACAGGCTCGATTGCAGGTCGCCGAACGCATCACGGCAAGCCGCCATATCGAGATGGCCGACCCGCAGCCTCTGATGGTGCTGCCCGATGCGAACAAGGGCGACCTGTTCTTCGATTTCGAAGGCGACCCGCTGTGGACGATCGACGGTCGCCAGTGGGGACTCGAATACCTGTGGGGCGTCCTGACTCTGGCAGGACCGGCCGGCTCGCCGACCGCAGCCGACGAGTTCCATCCGTTCTGGGCACACGACCGTGCCAGCGAACGCCGCGCCCTTCTCGGTTTTCTGGCCATGGTGCGCAAGCGGATGCGCCGCTACCCCGGGATGCACATCTACCACTACGCGGCATACGAGAAGAGCGCCTTGCTGCGGCTTGCCGGCCGTTACGGCGTCGGCGAGAACGATGTCGACGACCTGCTTCGCAACGGCATTCTCGTCGACCTCTATCCCCTGGTCCGCAAGAGCATTCGCGTCGGCACCGAGAACTACAGCATCAAGTCGCTCGAGCCGCTGTACATGGGGAACGAACTGCGCGGCGGCGAGGTGACGACCGCTGCGGACTCCATCACGCAGTATGCGCGTTACTGCGCACTGCGCGCCGAGGGGCGGACAGACGAGGCGGCGGCGGTCCTCAAGGAGATCAAGGACTACAACGTCTATGACTGCCGCTCGACGCGGCGTCTGCGCGACTGGCTGATGGCGCGTGCCATCGAAGCCGGAGTACCGCCCCGCGGGCCCCAACCCGTACGCAATGACGTCGCGATCGAAATCAGCGACGACATCGAGCGACAACTGTGCGGATTCGCAGGCGACAGCGTGGACGAACGCACCGCCGAACAGCAGGCGGCGGCGATGGTGGCGGCCGCCAGGGGTTTTCACAAGCGCGAAGACAAACCGTTCTGGTGGAGCCATTTCGATCGCATCAACAATCCGGTCGACGAATGGGCGGACAACACAGACGTCTTCATCGCCGACCGCGTCGAGATCGTCAACGACTGGCATCAGCCGCCGAAGGCACGCAAGCCGCAGCGCCACCTCCGCATGTTCGGCGAGATCGCGAACGGCGGACTGGCCGCCGAGATGTACGCGCTTTACGACCCGCCGGCGCCCGCGGGTCTGACCGACGATCCTGACCGACGTGGATTCGGTTCGGTGACGGTCGACGCCTGCGACAACCCCGAAGCGCCAACTGAGGTGCTCCTCATCGAGCGGCAACCCAAAGACGGCGACGTGTTCGATCACGTGCCGTTCGCGCTCACACCCGGCCCGCCCATCAACACGAAACCGTTGCAGGACTCCATCGCCGAGACCGCCGCGCTCGTCGCCGCCGGACTTCCCGCTCTGCCCGTCGATGCGGTGACGGACATCCTGCTGCGGCGCGATCCCCGCACGGTCAGCGGCAAGCCGCTGCCGCGCATCGGTGCGATCGCCGACGACATGACGGCGGCGGTGCTGGACCTCGATTCGTCTTATCTCGCGGTGCACGGTCCACCGGGCACCGGAAAGACCTTCACGTCGGCTCGGGTGATCGCACGCCTGGTGACCGAACATGGATGGCGCGTCGGTGTGGTGGCGCAGTCGCATGCGGTGGTCGAGAACCTCCTCGGCTGATGCCATCGAGGCGGGCGTCGCCCCGGATCGGATAGGCAAGAAGAAGAGCAAGGGCGCGCCGTGGCAGAACGTCGACGAAAAGGACTACGCCGCGTTCATCGCGCAAGCCGGAGGCTGCGTAATCGGCGGCACAGCATGGGATTTCGCCAACGCGGGCCGCGTTCCGCGACTGTCACTTGACCTGCTCGTCGTCGAGGAGGCCGGCCAGTACAGCCTCGCCAATACCATCGCCGTTGCCCCGTCGGCACGCAATCTGATGCTGCTGGGCGACCCGCAGCAGCTGCCCAGGTCAGCCAGGGCAGCCATCCCGAGCCGGTGAACGAATCCGCGCTGGGCTGGCTCGTCGAAGGACACCACACATTGCCCGCGGAGCGCGGCTATTTTCTCGAAATACTCTATCGGATGCATCCTGCGGTGTGCGAGCCGGTTTCGCAGCTGTCCTATGACGGCCGGCTGCGCTCGCTCGAGGAGTAGCACCGTTCGCCGCCTCGAGGGCGTGACGCCCGGTGTGCGGATGCTGACCGTCGGCCCATGACGGCAACTCCACCGACAGTCCTGAAGAGGCCGACGTGATCGTCGCGGAGATCCGCGCGCTGATGGGCACCCGGTGGACCGACGAGGACGGCACCACCGCCCTGCTCAACAACACGTCCTGGTGGTCACGCCGTACAACGCGCAGGTGGTCATGCTGCGGCGCGCCCTGGACGCCGCGGGGTTGGCCGGCGTGGAGGCCGGCACCGTCGACAAATTCCAGGGCAGGCAGGCTCCCGTGGTGTTCGTGTCGATGGCCGCGTCTTCTGCGATCGAGGCATCCGCGCGGGGTTGCGTTCCTGCTCAACCGGAACCGGCTCAACGTCGCGGTCAGCCGGGCCAAGTACCGCGCGATGATCGTGCGCTCGCCGCTGCTGACCGATTATCTGCCTGCGACGCCGGACGGCGCCTGGTGGAGCTGGGCGCGTTCTTGTCGCTCGCCCCATGTGATACACCCACGGGATGACCCAAACGCTGACCGACCGGCTGGCCGCGATCGTCGGTGCGGCACATGTCAGCACCGATTCCGACGTCCTCGACGGGCGCAGCGTCGACCACACCGGTCGCTACCGCGGGCACGCCAGCATGCTGGTGCGGCCCGGGTCGGCCGACGAGGTCGCCGCCGTGCTGCGCGTCTGCCGCGACGCGGGCGCCTTCGTCACCGTTCAGGGCGGCCGGACCTCGTTGGTTGCCGGGACGGTGCCCGAGCACGATGACGTGCTGCTGTCGACGGAGCGGCTGCGTGAGGTCGGCGACGTCGACGTCGTCGAGCGGCGGATCCGCGTCGGCGCCGGAGTCACGCTGGCCGAGGTGCAACGCGCCGCCGCTGCGGCGGGTCTGGTGTTCGGTGTCGACCTGGCCGCGCGGGACTCCGCGACGGTCGGCGGCATGGCGTCGACGAACGCCGGCGGGCTGCGCACCGTGCGCTACGGCGACATGGGCGAGCAGATCATCGGTCTGGATGTGGCGCTGCCCGACGGCACGCTGGTGCACCGGCACAGCCAGGTTCGCAACGACAACACGGGCTACGACCTGGCGTCGCTGTTCGTCGGCGCCGAGGGCACGCTCGGCGTCATCACCGGACTGGATCTGCGGCTGCATCCCACTCCCGCATTCACGGGTGACCGCGATCTGCGGGTTCGCCGATCTCGACGCGCTGATCGAAGCGGGGCGGAAGTTTCGCGACATGGACGGGATTGCCGCGCTGGAGCTGATCGACGCCCGTGCCAGCGCGCTGACCGCCGAACACGCCGGTGTGGCTGCGCCCGTCGACGGCGCCTGGCAGCTGCTGATCGAACTGGCCGGCGACACCGATCAGACCGAACGGCTGGCCGACGCGCTGGAGGATGTCCAACTGTCGGGCGAGCCCGCCGTCGGTGTCGATGTCGTGGCGCAGCAGCGGCTGTGGCAGGTGCGCGAGGCCGTGGCCGAGGTGCTTGGCGTATACGGTCCGCCGCTGAAATTCGATGTTTCCCTTCCACTTTCGACGATTTCAGCGTTCGCGGCTGACGCCGCTGACCTCGTCGCCGAGCATGCCCCCGATGCGATCCCGGTGCTGTTCGGACATATCGGCGAGGGGAATCTGCACCTCAACCTGGTGCGGTGTGCCCTCGACGCCGACCGTGAACGCGCGCTGTACGCCGCGATGATGGAGCTGATCGCCCGGCACGGCGGCAACGTCAGCTCCGAGCACGGCGTCGGCACCCGCAAGCGCGACTACCTCGCGATGTCGCGCACGGAGGCCGATATCGCCGCCATGCGTGCGGTCAAAGCGGCCTTCGATCCGACCGGATACCTCAATCCCGCAGTGCTTTTCGGTTAATCGTGCCACGGCGTGGAGTGCCTGCCGCGACCGCGAGGCGTCGTCGGTGTCGCCGCGGGAGTGCCTGCCGTTCGACTCGAACCAGAACGTTCGCTGTTCCGGCCGCTCCTCGTCCGCGCCGGTGTCGCGATGTGATGTCGGCGCTGTAGGCCTCCGCGGCCGTCGACTGCGGTTCGGCCAGCGGATCGGGGCGGTCGACCGACTGAAACAGCGTTCTTGTCGTCGACGTGAAAGCCGTTGTGCGCGAAACCGATCGGCTCAGCCGCGGAGCACTCGGTTTGCCGGCGGCATCGTCGGCGAGCAGAGCGTCGAGAATGCTGCGCCACGAATCGTGGTCACGCTCCGCGATCGGGCGCATGACGTCGACGGTGCCGTCGGCCGCGCGAGTGACTCATCGGCTCGGTGGCGGCGTTCGGAGTCGTGCACCTTCGCCAATACCGGTTCGGACTCGTCCCAGCCTCACTGTGTACTCGACGTACGCGTCGTCGTCGGCGAACGTCTCGTCGCCGGCGTAGTGAGGCGTCGCTCGTCGGGCGGATCTCGTCATCTTCGGCGAGCGCAGATGTCCTCCGCCCGCCGAAACCGAGCAGGAACAGCGCTGCCACGACGCCGAACAACGCGATGAACGCCGGCAACAGCATTGCCTGCGACATCGCGGCGGCGAACGGTTCGTGCAGCCACGACGGGAGCTGGGTGACCGGACTGCCGCCCTCGGGCGCCTCCGCCGCGGCGGCCGGCATCTGGGCGGATGATGCGCCACGACATGAACGCCGCGATGCTTGCGCTGCCGAGCACCGACCCGACCTGCCGGGTGGTGTTGTAGACACCGGAACCGGCGCCGGCCAGATGCGCCGGAAGATTCCGCGTGGCGGTCGCGGCCAGCGGTGACCAGATGAAGGCCATGCCGACACCGATGGCGATCAGCGGCAACACCAAACGCCAGATCGGCGTGGTCGGTGTCATCTCGATCGACAGCCAGGTCATGCGCGACCGCCGCCACCGAGAACCCGAAGCCGATCACCGGCCTCGGATGTGACCGATCGACGATCCTGCCGACGAAGGGCGCCAGTGTGCCCGACAGCGATAGCCATCGGGGCGATCAGCACCGCCGAGCGCGTCGGCGGAAAGCCCGCATACCGCCTGGGCGTAGAACATCGTCGGCACCATCATCGCCGTCACCACGAACCCGATCGTCGCCACGCCGATGTTGGACAGCGAGAAGTCACGGTCGGAGAAGATGACCAGCGGGACCAGCGGCTCGTTCGGATTGACCGACTGCCAGATGAAAAAGGCGGCCATGAAGCCGATTCCGCCGGCGATGGTGCCCCACACCCACGGCGCCCAGTCGTGCGACTGCCCCTCCTGCAGCGCGAACACGATCATGAACATGCCGATACCCGACAGCGCGACACCGGCCAGATCGAAGCCCGGCTTTGTGGTCGGCAACACCGGAACCAACCAGACGGCGAGCGCGAAACCGATGATGCCGACAGGCACGTTGACGAAGAAGATCCACTGCCAGCCCAACCCGTCGAGGAGCATCCCCCCGCCAGCGGCCCGACCAATGTCGCAACCCCCGCCGTCGCACCCCACAGGCTCATGGCCACGCCGCGGCGCTCGATGCCGGGAAGATGCGCGTGATGGTCGACAGCGTCTGCGGCGTGAGCATGGCGGCGCCGATACCCTGCAGCACGCGGGAAGCGATCAGCATGTCGATGCTGTCGGCGAAGCCGCACCACAGCGATGCCGCGGTGAACACCGCCAGGCCCGCCAGATAGAGATTCTTCGGTCCGAACCGATCGCCGAGGCGGCCCGTCAACAGCAACGGCACGGCGTAGGCCAGCAGGTAGGCGCTCGTCACCCAGATGACGGCGTCGTAGCTCGCGCCCAGCTTGGTCATGATGGACGGATTGGCCACCGCCACGATGGTCGCATCGACCAGGATCATGAAAAAGCCGACCAGCATCGCCCACAGCGCGTTCCATGGATTATCCGTGGCGGCGCGGCGGTCGTGACTGTTGGTGAAGCTGAAAGACATCGCGGGTTCGACTAAACAATTGACGCTTGCACCGACGCTACGGAGCTTCGGGGACCCCGACAACCAAGGAGGGTCGCACCGTCACAAACGTCAGGCCGGCTCGGGAACGGCGTCGCCGGTGACGCCGTCTTCTGCACTGCCCTTGCGCTCGGTCGCCGATGTGCCGACGGCCATTAACGCGAACAACGCGACCACAATACCGGCCGTCATCACCAGCGCTAACGCGAACTCGTCGTTGCCGAGCACGCCCACCAGCGGTGCGATCGCCGCGCCGAGGCCAAACTGTGCGGCACCGAGCAGCGCCGCCGCGGTGCCGGCCGCGTCGGGATGCCGGGAAAGCGCCACGGCCGGCGCATTGGGAATGACGAGTCCCATCGCGGCGAGGATGGCCCAGACCGGAAGCACGAATCCGAGCAGTCCGGCGACGTGGGTGTACGACAGGCCGACGAACACCGCACCTGCCACGGATGCGGCGGCCAGCGCCCACAACGCGATGGCCTGCGGCGAGAACCTCCGCAGCAACACCACGTTGAACTGAGTCGCACCGATCAGCGCGATCGCGCCCGCGCCGAACAGCAGGGCGAAAACCTGCTGATCCAGGCCGTACCGGCCCTGCAGTACAAACGACGCGCCCGCGATGTAGGCGAACAGCCCCGACATGCCGAGGGCGCCGACCAGGACAAGGACGACGAAGCGGATGTCGCGGAGCAACTCGAGATAGGTGACCGCGATGCTGCGCACCTTCAACGGCCGCCGGTGCGAGACCGGCAGTGTCTCGGGCATCGCCAGCGCGGCCACCAGCAGCAGCACTCCGGCGATCACGACGAGCGCGGCGAAGACCCAGTGCCACGACGCTTCCAGCAGCACCACCGCGCCCAACGACGGCGCGATCACCGGCGCGGCGCCAAGCACCAGCATCAACCGCGAGATGACTGTGGCGGCCTCCGATTCGGCGAAGAGGTCACCGACGACGGCGATCGCCACCACCATGGCCGCCGCGGCACCCACACCCTGTAGCCCGCGGGCAATGCCCAGGAGCACGATGTTCGGCGCGACCAGGCAGAGCAGGGAGGCCAGCATGTGCAGCACGATGCCCGCCATCAGCGGACGACGACGGCCCAGTGAGTCCGACAGCGGGCCGACGATCAGCTGCCCCAGCGCCAATCCGGCCAGAGTGCCGGTGAGCGTGAGCTGCGCGACCGATGACGACACCGCGAGCTCGTCGGCGATCTTCGGGAGCGCGGGCAGGTACATGTCGATGGTGAGCGGACCCAGCGCGACCATGACGCCGAGGACGACGATCATCCGGCTGCGGCTCGGCGGCTGCGATGAGCGGCCCGACTTGTTCGCCCGGGTCGTCGAATCGGCGGTCGTCAACTCCACAGCGGATGATGTTGCCATGAGAATGGTTAGCGCCGCTTCTCAATATTTTCTTCCCCGCCGTCGCCGGTGTGACCGCCCTCACCATTGGGCACCCGCCGCGCGCCGCCGTTCGTTGGCGAAGCGATAGCCTTCAATTGCCGTTCATTCGTCATCCGAAGGCCAGCCGATGGGACAGGGAGGCCGCACATGAGTGCCCGGTCAAGGGCCAGCAGCCAGCTGCCGGCTACCAGGAACAGTGCCGTCGACAGTCCGAGTGCCGCCGCCAAGGTGCTGTCGGCGATCATCGAACGCGGCTCGCGCGTGCAGGGTCCCGCGATCAAGTCCTACGTCGACCGCATGCGTGCGCACAATCCCGGCGCAGGTCCCGCCGAAATCGTCACCAAGCTGGAAAAGCACTACTTGGCCGCGGTGATGGCCAGCGGCGCGGCCGTCGGCTCAGCAGCGGCCTTCCCCGGCATCGGCACTCTGGCCGCGATGTCGGCGGTCGCGGGCGAGACCGTCGTCTTCCTGGAGGCGACGGCCGTCTATGTCCTTGCCGTCGCGGAGGTGTACGGAATCCCCGCTGACCACCGGGAGCGCCGACGCGCCCTCGTGCTGGCGGTACTGGTCGGCGAGGACGGCAAGCGTGCGGTCGCGGACTTGATCGGCCCCGGCCGCACTAGCGGGGCCTGGGTGGCCGACGGCGCGGCCGCTCTCCCGTTGCCGGCGGTCTCGCAATTGAACTCACGCCTGCTGAAGTACTTCGTCAAGCGCTACACGCTCAAGCGCGGGGCGATCGCCTTCGGCAAGCTGCTGCCCGTCGGCGTTGGCGCCGTGGTCGGCGGCGTGGGAAACCGGCTGATGGCCAAACGCATCGTGGCCAATGCCCGCAACGCGTTCGGTACGCCGCCATCACGTTGGCCGGCGGCGCTGCATGTGCTGCCCGCGCCGCGGGACTGACATTCGCGGGCCGTGCGGCGGCCACGCAGCATAAGGCCGTTGTCGTGGTCTGGCTGATGCTTGCGCGTTAGCCTTTAGGCGGTGCAAATGCGGGTAACCGCAGAAGAAAACGTGGCAAGCGTCACGCTTGCTCCAGGCGAAGGAATCGAGGCGAGTAGCTGCCGTGAGCTCACCTTCACCATTCGGACAGAACGAGTGGTTGGTCGAGGAGATGTACCGCAAGTTCCGCGAGGACCCCTCCTCGGTGGATCCCAGTTGGCACGAATTCCTCGTCGACTACTCGCCCGAGCCGACCACCGACGCTCAAACCAGCGGCGCCAACGGCCAGCAGGCGTCCGCGCCGCAAGCGCCGCCCGAACCCGCACCCGCACCCCCGCCGAAGGCGGCCGAGCCCCAGGCGAAGCCTGCCGAGTCGAAGCCTGCCGAGTCCAACGGAGCCCCTGCCAAGCCGGCCGACAAACCAGCCGAGAAGCCAGCCGAGAAAACCAAGCCGGCGCCTTCCCCACGGCCGGCGGAGGGTGAAGAGGTTCAGGTACTGCGTGGCGCGGCGGCCGCAGTGGTCAAGAACATGTCGGCGTCGCTGGAGGTGCCAACCGCCACCAGCGTGCGGGCGATTCCCGCCAAGCTGTTGATCGACAACCGGATCGTCATCAACAACCATCTGAAGCGCACGCGCGGTGGCAAGGTCTCGTTCACCCACCTGATCGGCTACGCGCTGGTGCAGGCGGTCGAGAAGTTCCCCAACATGAACCGCCACTTCGCCGAAGTGGACGGCAAGCCGACGTCCGTCACTCCCGAGCACGTCAACCTCGGGCTGGCCATCGACCTGGCGGGCAAGGACGGCAACCGGCAACTGGTGGTGGCGGGGATCAAGGCTGCCGAAACCATGCGGTTCGGCCAGTTTCTCGCCGCCTACGAGGACATCGTGCGCCGTGCCCGTGACGGCAAGCTGACCGCCGAAGACTTTGGCGGCGTGACGATTTCGCTGACCAACCCCGGCACTATCGGCACCGTGCACTCGGTGCCGCGGTTGATGCGCGGGCAAGGCGCGATCATCGGCGTCGGCGCGATGGAGTACCCCGCGGAGTTCCAGGGCGCCAGCGCAGAACGCATCGCCGACCTGGGAATCGGCAAGCTCGTCACGTTTACCTCGACCTACGACCATCGCATCATCCAGGGTGCGGAGTCCGGCGACTTCCTGCGCACCGTTCACGAACTGCTGTTGAGCGACGACTTCTTCGACGAGATCTTCCGCGAGCTGGGCATCCCTTACGAGCCGGTGCGCTGGCGCACCGACAACCCCGACTCAATCGAGGACAAGAACGGGCGCGTCATCGAGCTGATCGCGGCCTACCGCAACCGCGGCCACCTGATGGCCGACATCGACCCACTTCGATTGGACAAGAGCCGGTTCCGCAGCCACCCCGACCTCGACGTGAATACCCACGGCCTCACGCTGTGGGATCTGGACCGTGAGTTCAAGGTCAACGGGTTCGGCGGTGCGGAGCACAAGAAGCTGCGCGACGTGCTCGGACTGCTGCGCGATGCGTACTGCCGCCACATCGGCGTGGAGTACACCCACATCCTCGAGCCGGATCAGCAGAAATGGCTGCAGGAGCGGATCGAGGTCAAGCACGAGAAGCCGACGGTCGCCGAGCAGAAGTACATCCTGTCGAAGCTGAACGCCGCCGAGGCGTTCGAAACGTTCCTGCAAACCAAATACGTTGGTCAGAAACGTTTCTCACTCGAGGGCGCGGAGACCGTCATCCCGCTGGTCGACGCTGCGATCGACCAGGCCGCCGAGCATGCGCTTGACGAGGTCGTGATCGGCATGCCCCACCGCGGCCGGCTCAACGTGCTGGCCAACATCGTGGGCAAGCCGTACTCGCAGATCTTCAGTGAGTTCGAAGGCAACCTGAACCCGTCGCAGGCGCACGGCTCCGGCGACGTCAAGTACCACCTCGGCGCGACGGGCAACTACATCCAGATGTTCGGCGAGAACGACATTCAGGTGTCGCTGGTGGCGAACCCGTCACACCTGGAGGCGGTCGACCCGGTGCTGGAGGGGCTGGTCCGCGCCAAGCAGGACCTGCTGGACGTCGGAGATGAAGTCGACGGTTCCAAAGAATTCTCGGTCGTGCCTCTCATGATGCACGGGGACGCCGCGTTCGCCGGGCAAGGTGTGGTGGCCGAGACACTGAACCTCGCACTGCTGCGCGGGTACCGCACCGGCGGGACGATCCACATCATCGTCAACAACCAGATCGGCTTCACTACGTCGCCGAGTGACTCCCGCTCGTCGGAATACTGCACCGACGTCGCAAAGATGGTGGGAGCGCCCATCTTCCACGTCAACGGCGACGATCCGGAGGCCTGTGTCTGGGTGGCGCGACTGGCCATGGACTTCCGGCAGAAGTTCAACAAGGACGTCATCATCGACATGCTGTGCTACCGCAGGCGCGGCCACAACGAGGGTGACGACCCGTCGATGACCCAGCCGTACATGTACGACGTCATCGACACCAAGCGCGGTGCGCGAAAGACCTACACCGAGGCATTGATCGGCCGCGGCGACATCTCGATGAAGGAGGCCGAGGACGCGCTGCGCGACTACCAGGGCCAGCTGGAGCGGGTGTTCAACGAGGTTCGCGATCTGGAGAAGCATGCGATCGAGCCGAGCGCCTCGGTGGAGTCCGACCAAATGGTGCCGGCGGGAATGAACACCGCGGTGGACAAGTCGTTGCTCGCCCGTATCGGCGACGCGCAGTTGGCGTTCCCGGAAGGCTTCAACGTACATCCGCGCGTCAAGCCGGTGCTGGAGAAGCGCCGCGAGATGGCCTACGAGGGCAAGGTCGACTGGGCCTTCGCCGAACTGCTGGCGCTCGGCTGCTTTTTGGCCGAAGGCAAGACGGTTCGGCTGTCCGGACAGGACACCCGCCGCGGCACGTTCACCCAACGCCACTCGGTGATCATCGACCGCTCGACAGGTCAGGAGTTCACGCCGCTGCAACTGCTCACCACGAACTCCGACGGCACGTCCACCGGCGGTAAGTTCATGGTGTACGACTCGGCGCTGTCGGAGTTCGCCGCGGTCGGATTCGAATACGGCTACTCGGTCGGCAATCCGGACGCAATGGTGTTGTGGGAGGCGCAGTTCGGCGACTTCGTCAACGGTGCGCAGTCGATCATCGACGAATTCATCAGCTCGGGTGAAGCCAAGTGGGGCCAGCTGTCGGATGTGGTGCTGCTGCTGCCTCACGGCCACGAGGGCCAGGGCCCCGACCACACGTCGGGCCGCATCGAGCGGTTCCTGCTGTTGTGGGCCGAGGGGTCGATGACGATCGCCATGCCGTCGACGCCTGCGAACTACTTCCACCTGTTGCGCAGGCACGGCCTGGACGGGATCCATCGCCCGCTGATCGTGTTCACGCCCAAGTCGATGCTGCGCAACAAGGCGGCCGTCAGCGATCTCAAGGACTTCACCGAGGCGAAGTTCCGGTCAGTGCTCGAAGAGCCCACCTACACCGAAGGCACCGGCGACCGCAGCAAGGTCAAGCGGATCCTGTTGACCAGCGGCAAGATCTACTACGAGCTGGTGGCCCGCAAGAACAAGGAGCAGCGCGACGACGTGGCGATTGTGCGGATCGAACAGCTCGCCCCGCTGCCGCGACGCCGACTGAGCGAGACGCTGGAGGCGTACCCGAACGTCGGGCAGTACTTCTGGGTGCAGGAGGAGCCGGCCAACCAGGGTGCCTGGCCGACATTCGGCCTTACGTTGCCCGAAGTGTGCGCTGACCGGTTGTCAGGCATCAAGCGGATCTCGCGCCGCGCGATGTCGGCGCCGTCGTCTGGTAGCTCGAAGGTGCACGCGGTCGAGCAGCAGGAGATCATCGACGAGGCCTTCGCCGACTAGGCCCGCCGTTTGCGCGAGTGTGCGTGTCTGCACCTCGACACGCCGCTACTCAGCGACGTTCTGCGCACGGTCGCAGTGTCGCGAGGGGGCCTGTAGGCGCTACCGCAGGTACCGGCTAACCTCGACCGGAGTCAACGGACACTAGGGAGTGTGGGTCATGGAGGGCTTCGCCGGAAAAGTCGCTGTCGTGACGGGCGCAGGGTCGGGTATCGGCCAGGCGCTGGCCGTCGAACTCGCTCGTTCAGGGGCCAGGCTGGCGATCAGCGATGTCGACACAGAGGGGCTGGCCACCACCGAAGCGCGGCTCAAGGAGATCGGTGCACCCGTCAAGGCCGACCGGCTCGATGTCACCGAACGTGAGGCGTTCGAGCTGTACGCGGACTCGGTCGTCGGGCATTTCGGCAAGGTCAACCAGGTGTACAACAACGCCGGCATCGCGTTCGCCGGCGACGTCGAGGTCAGCGATTTCAAGGACATCGAGAAGGTGATGGATGTCGACTTCTGGGGAGTTGTCAACGGCACCAAGGTGTTCCTGCCGCATCTGATCGCCTCCGGCGACGGCCACATCATCAATGTCTCCAGCGTGTTCGGGCTGTTCTCCGTCCCGGGCCAGGCCGCCTACAACGCCGCGAAGTTCGCGGTGCGTGGTTTCACCGAGGCGCTGCGTCAGGAGATGCTCGTGGCTGGTCATCCGGTCAGCGTCACCACTGTGCACCCCGGCGGGGTCAAGACCAACATCGTGCGGAACATGACCACCGTCGACGGAGTGGATCATGCGAAGCTGACCAGTACCTTCGATAAGAGGTTGGCAGGCACCACCCCCGAGAAGGCCGCGAAGACCATCCTCGACGGAGTGCGCAAGAAACGGGCGAGGGTGCTCATCGGCAACGACGCTAAGGCGCTCGACCTTATTGTGCGTGCCACGGGATCCGGTTATCAGCGGCTGTTTTCCACCGTCATGTCGCGAATGGTGCCCGAAGCCCACTGAGTCGCGCGACACTGGCGCGGTGGACGCATTCGCCGGCAAGGTCGCTGTCATCACCGGGGCCGGTTCGGGAATCGGCCGGGCGCTGGCCATCGAGTTGGCGCGCCGCGGAGCACGACTCGCGATCAGCGATATCGATGCCGACGGTTTGGCGCGCACTGAAGAGCAGCTCAAGGCGTTGGGCGCCGACGTCAAAGCCGACCGTCTCGACGTCACGGAGCGGGAAGCGTTTCTCGCCTACGCCGATGCGGTCAACGCGCATTTCGGCAAGGTGAACCAGATCTACAACAACGCGGGCATCGCGTTCCTGGGTGACGTCGAGGTCAGCAGCTACAAGGACATCGAGCGCGTCATCGACGTCGACTTCTGGGGAGTCGTCAACGGCACCAAGGCATTTCTGCCTTATCTGATCGCCTCTGGCGACGGGCATGTCGTCAACATCTCCAGCATGTTCGGGTTGTTCGCCATTCACGGTCAGGCGCCGTATCACGCGGCGAAATTCGCGGTTCGCGGCTTCACCGAAGCGCTGCGTCAGGAGATGGCTCGTGGCCGGTCACCCGGTCAAGGTGACGTGCGTGCACCCCGGCTACATCAAGACCGACATCGTCCGCCACATGGATTCCGCCGAAGGCGTCGACACGGACGCGCTCGTGGGCATGTTCGACAAGATCGCCCGCACCAGTCCCGAACGCGTCGCGAAAATCGTTCTGCGCGCCGTCGAGAAGAACAAGGCGCGGGTGTTGCCCGGCGCCGATGCCAAGGCTTACGACCTGCTGGTGCAGACTGACCGGGGCCGGTTACATGCGGCTGTTGCTTCCGCTGCATCGGAGACTGTCGCCGCCGACACGCTGAGCACGTTCGAACGACCGCGAACGTGCGCCAACTGCCACCAAATTGCGGCGTGTCGGGGAGCAGACACGCACGCTCGCGGGGGGAGGCGTTAGTCGCCCAGCGGGTGTTCGTCGAGGAATGCTCCGGCGACCTGCCCCGGGTCGGCGCCCTTGGCGACCTGAGCGCGCATGTCGGCCAGCGCGGCGGTGTCCAGCACGCCCGCCACCTCGTTGAGCGCGAGCACCTGCGACTCGTTCAACTCGTTGCGCCGGTACAGCGGCACCAGGTTCTCGGCGCGGATCAGTGACGTGCGATCGGACAGCGTCAGCAACTCGGTCGGAATGTTCGGCGCGGCCGTCGTCGTCCATGCAGCGTTGATCTGGCCTGCCTTGCAGCGCGGCGAAAACCGTTGCGGCGTCCGGGTATTCGCGCGCCTTGGGCAACGTGCACGTCCCGATCGACGGCTGGCCTTGGAGCGTCGCGACCTGTCCGCGCCTTCAGCTTGTCGCAGTTGCGCACCGCCGCCGCCACGTCGCGTCCGCCCCACGCCGTCGCGGTCGCCTCGGTCACCGCGAGCGCGGGCTTGTCCTCCGCCGACGTCGTGTAGTCGCCCGCGGCGACACCTTCGGGCAGCGCCGCCACCATCTCGCGGTACACCTGGGCCGGCGACCGCGCGGCCGCGTCGGGCGCGAACTGGTGCAGGATCCGGCCGGTGAAGCCCGGGCACGACGCGGACCGTCTCCGGAGTCGAGGTCGTCCAACGGGTCGGAGCCCTGCTGCACATGCGCCGGGCTGCCGTAGAAGCGCAACGCCGCCGCGTACAGGTGGGCCACGAGCACCGATTCGGGATCAGGCGTGGAGCCGACCGCGATGGAGGGCGTTCCGTGATGACCGCCGCAGCCGGAGGTGGCGATCACCAGCAGCGCGAACAGCGCACCCGCCAGCCGGCGCATGCGCATGCCTAGACGCCGGACGCCGCGGCGACCGCCGCAGCCACCGCGGGGCCGACCCGCGGATCCAACGGACTCGGCACGATGCGGTCGGCCGCGAGATCGTCGCCGACAACCGAGAAGATCGCCTCGGCCGCGGCGACCTTCATCGCTTCGGTGATGCGGCGGGCGCCGACATCCAGCGCGCCGCGGAACACGCCGGGGAACGCGAGCACGTTGTTGATCTGGTTCGGGAAGTCACTGCGCCCGGTGGCCACCACCGCCGCATACTTCGCCGCGATCGTCGGGATGGATCTCGGGGTCGGGGTTCGACAGCGCGAACACGATGCCGTCGGGCGCCATTGTCGCGACAGCTCGTCGGGCACGACGCCGCCGGACAAGCCCGAGGAACACGTCGGCGCCCTTGAGCGCCTCCACCATTCCGCCGGACCGCCCGTCGGGGTTGGTCCGCTGCGCGAGCTCGGCCTTGACCGGCGTCAGATCTTCGCGGTGCGGATGCAGGATGCCGCGCGAGTCGAGCACCGTGATATCCGAATACCCTGCGGCCAAAAGGATCTTCGCGCATGCGATACCTGCTGCGCCGACACCGGAGATCGACCACGCGCAACGAGGGCATGTCGCGGCCGAGCACCTTCGGTGCGCCAAGCAGCGCGGCGAGCACGACGATCGCGGTGCCGTGCTGGTCGTCGTGCATGACCGGGCAATCCAGCGCCTCGATGAGGCGCCGCTCGATCTCGAAGCAGCGCGGCGCAGAGATGTCTTCGAGGTTGACCGCGCCGAACGTCGGCCGCAGCCGCACCAGGGTCTCGACGATCTCGTCGGGATCCTTGGTGTCCAGCACGATCGGGATCGAGTCCAGGTCGCCGAACGCCTTGAACAGCGCGCACTTGCCCTCCATCACCGGCAGCGACGCCGCCGCGACCGATGTCGCCGAGCCCGAGGACCGCGCTGCCGTCGCTGACCACCGCGACCAGCCGGTTGGCCCACGTATAACGGGCAGCCAGCGTGTGGTCGGCGGCGATCGCCCGGCTGACCTGCGCCACGCCAGGGGTGTAGGCGATCGACAGGGCGCGCTGCGTGTCCAGCGGGGACCGTCAGCTCAACGGAAAGCTTGCCCGCTACGTGCGCCTCGAAGATCTCTTCGTCAGCGATGACGACCTGCGGGTTTTCTGGCTTCTCGGACACGCGCCTCAGGTTACTGACGAACTGGTAGGTAACCTAATCGCCTCTGTGTCAGATCAGACCCAGTTCGGTGACGGCCTTGCGCTCGTCGACCAGCTCAGCGGTGGTCTTGTCGATGCGGGCGCGGGAGAAGTCGTCGATCTCCAGACCCTGCACGATCGTCCAGTTGCCGTCCTTGGTGGTGACCGGGAACGAGGAGATGATGCCCTCCGGCACGCCGTAGCTGCCGTCGGAGAGGACCGCCATCGACACCCAGTCGTCCGCCGGGCTGCCGAGCAGCCAGTCGCGGGCGGCGTCGGTGGTCGCCGACGCGGCCGACGCGGCCGAGCGAGGCACCGCGCGCGTCGATGATCGCCGCGCCGCGCTTGGCGACCGTCGGGATGAAGTCGTTCTCGATCCAGTCCTGGTCGTTGACGACCTCGGCGGCGTTCTTCCCGCCGACCTCGGCGTGGAACACGTCGGGGTACTGGGTGGCCGAGTGGTTGCCCCAGATCGTCATCTTCTTGATGTCGGTGACCTTGGCGCCGGTCTTGCGCGGCCAGCTGGCTGATCGCCCGGTTGTGGTCCAGGCGGGTCAGCGCGGAGAACCGCTCCTGCGGGATGTCGGGGGCGTTGCTCATCGCGATCAGCGCGTTGGTGTTGGCCGGGTTGCCGGTCACGCCGATGCGGACGTCGTCGGCGGCGACGCTCGTTGAGGGCCTTGCCCTGGGCGGTGAAGATCGCGCCGTTGGCCTCGAGCAGGTCGCTGCGCTCCATGCCCGGGCCGCGCGGGCGGGCGCCGACCAGCAGCGCCAGGTTCACGCCGTCGAAGATCTTGTTCGCGTCCGCGCCGATCTCGACGCCGGCCAGCAGCGGAAACGCGCAGTCGTCGAGCTCCATCACGACACCCTCGAGCGCCTTCAGGGCGGGCTCGATCTCGAGCAGACGCAGTTCGATCGGGCGGTCCGGCCCGAGCAGCGAGCCGCTCGCCAGGCGGAACAGCAGGCTGTAGCCGATCTGGCCGGCGGCACCGGTGACAGCGACCTTGAGGGGAGTTGTGCTCACGTCAGACGCTCCTTGGACAGGTCTTAGATGGCGCGCACTGCGGGCGCGTTGGTCTCGGGGACGAAACTAGCGCACCGGCCCGTGCGCGTGAGTCTCCGGTCCGGCCCTGCTCATCCCGGGTGCGCAAATCTGCCGCGCCGCGTAGCATTGATCAGCGCTGTCCACTAGCTGCGCCGCACTGCGCGCCCGGGAGGTGACCCGATGCCGACATTTCGCGCATTGCCTCCGTCGCTTGCGACCAGTCGTCCGCGCCAAGCACACCGACCCGGACGCCGCGTCCATCCACGTCCCCGTCGCGCGGGCGATGGTCGACTGCGGCATCTACTGCGACGGGCAAGCGCCTGCCCGGCAAGTACACCCACGCCGCCGCGCTGAACAAGGTGCACGAGCTGGAACGCGAAGGCAAGGACGCGTTCGTCTGGATCGGCCTGCATGAACCCGACGAGCACCAGATGCAGGCGGTGGCCGACGTGTTCGGCCTGCACGAGCTGGCCGTCGAGGACGCCGTGCACGCGCATCAGCGGCCGAAACTCGAGCGCTACGACAAGACGCTGTTTCTGGTGCTCAAGACCGTCAACTACGTCGAGCACGAGTCGGTCGCGCTGGCCCGCGAGATCGTCGAGACCGGCGAGATCATGATCTTCGTCGGACTCGACTTCGTGGTCACGGTGCGCCACGGCGAACACGGCGGGCTGGCCGGGGTTCGCAAGCGGCTCGACGCCTCCCCCGCGCAGCGTCAAGCTCGGCCCGTACGCGGTCATGCACGCGATCGCCGACCACGTCGTCGACAGCTACCTGGATGTCACCGACCTGATCGAGACCGACATCGACGCGATGGAAGAGGACATCTTCTCGCCGACGGCCAAGACCAACATCGAGTGCATCTACATGCTCAAGCGCGAAGTCGTCGAACTGCGCCGCGCGGTCGCGCCGCTGACGCTGGGCCTGCAGCGGATCATGCACCGACCACAACGACCTCATCTCCGTCGAGGTCCGCCGCTACATGCGCGACGTGCTCGACCACAACATCCAGGCCGCCGACCGGATCAGCCAGCTACGACGAGCTGCTCAGCTCACTGGTGCAGGCCGCGCTCGGCAAAGTCGCCATGCAGCAGAACGTCGACATGCGCAAGATCTCGGCGTGGGTGGCCATTGCCGCGGTACCCACCGCCCTGGCGGGGATTTACGGCATGAACTTCGAACACATGCCCGAATTGCATTGGGTCTGGGGCTATCCCGCAGTGCTGCTGGTGATGGCGACGGTGTGTGTGCTTCTGTATCGCACGTTCCGGCACAACCACTGGCTTTGAGTCGCCGGCGAGCTGCTCTAGCTGGGGCTGGCCGCTCTCCTGGACGGGTCGAGCACGTCGACACCGTCCTGCCGCCAGGCCTCCCGCATCGCATCGGCGCCTTTGAGCCGCACCCACGCCGCCTCCGTGGCGGTGATCGGGGTGGCGGACAAGACCGTCACCGGCGGCAGCGGGTCGGGCAGCGCAACGTCGTCAATGTCACTACGGCTCAACAGGAAAGCGCTGAACGGCGCGCCGTCCCAGAGCGGCGTCTCGAGGTCGACGAGGGCGTCGGGCTCGAGCATCAGCCCTTCGACGGCCGGCGCCGCGGCGAGCACCGCGAGCGATCGGACCAGGCCCTTCGGCGACGGCCCCCGCAGGGTGACCGTCACTTCGGCGCGCGGACCGTGCAGGGCGTCGGTCACCATCTCGGTCGGGTCGAACATCGGATGCCGCGAACAGCCAAGGGACACATAGTGAATCGCCCCTTCGCATTCTGGGCTCATGTCGGGTCCGAATCGCAGCACGTCGATTTGCTCGGTGCCCAGGAACGTGACGCTGGCCTCGTCGGGTTCCGCGGCGATGCCGGCCTGGGCGAAATGCTCGCGCAGGCGTGCGCGGACCTCCGCCAGGACGTCGATCACTCGGCCGGCGGAGGCGTCGGCTCGTTCGATGTCGGCTCGCTCGATGTCGGCTCGCTCGATGCTCGGCTCGGTTGCCGGTGGTGCGGGAGCCTCAGCAGCATCGGGCAGGGTCAGATTCTCGCCGGTGTCGGCATCGAAAATGGTCAGCTTCGATGTGTCGAACGCCAGCGACATCGTGTCGCCCTGCTTTGCCTGCGATTCGACCGAAATCCGTGCGACGAACTCGTTTTCGCCGACACCGGACTCGGCGGCCAGCTGCGCCAGCTGAGCTGCCCGCGCGCCGGCGCCCTCCGTCCTGAAGTGGACGTACTTGTCGGCACCGAGCGACTCGACCATGTCGACCGTCACCTCGAACATCAACGCCCTGATTCGCGCGTAGCCGTCGAGCAACGCGGCGTCCTCGAGATGCTCGGGCCTGATGCCGACGACCACATCTGTGGGCGCCTTATGCCGAGCGAGGAGGTCGTGCACCTCCTGAGTCAGCGTGACCTCGCCGAACGGCAGCCGCACGCCGACGTCGGTCATGGTGGCGGGGAAGAAGTTCATCGCCGGGGAACCGATGAAGCCGGCGACGAACAGGTTGGCCGGCCGCTGGTAGAGCTCCTCTGGCGTGCCGATCTGCTGTGCCACCCCGTCGAGCAGCACCACCACGCGATCGCCCAGCGTCATCGCCTCGGTCTGATCGTGCGTGACGTACACGGTGGTGGTGCCCAGCTTGTCCTGCAATCGCGCGATCTCCGACCGCATCTGGACGCGAAGCTTCGCGTCCAGGTTGGACAACGGCTCGTCCATCAGGAACGCCTTGGGATCGCGCACGATCGCGCGGCCCATCGCGACGCGCTGCCGCTGGCCACCGGAGAGCTGCGCGGGTTTGCGGTCCAAGAGCTCGGTCAGGTCGAGGATTCCGGCGGCTTCATCGACCTTGCGGGCGATCTCGTCCTTCTTCATCTTCGCCAGCGTCAGGGGGAAGGCGATGTTCTGGCGCACGGTCATGTGCGGATACAACGCATACGACTGGAACACCATCGCGATGTCGCGATCCTTGGGCGCCTTCTCGTTTACGCGTTCCCCAGCGATGCGCAGCTCGCCCGACGAGATGTCCTCCAGGCCGGCAATCATGTTGAGCGTGGTGGACTTTCCGCAGCCGGACGGTCCGACCAGGATGATGAACTCTCCGTCGGCGATCGTGATCGACAGGTCTTTGACGGCCGTCGCGCCGTTGGGGTAACTCTTGGTCACCCGGTCCAACACAATTTCGGCCATGGAACTACCCCTTCACCGCGCCGGACGTCAGCCCGGCGACGATCCGTCGCTGGAAGATGAGGACAAAGACAATGATCGGGATCGTGATCACCATCGCGCCCGCCGCAATGGATCCCGTGGGTTCTTCGAATTGCGAGCTGCCTGTGAAGTTGGCGATCGCCACCGGCGCGGTGATCGCCCGCTGAGTGGCCGTCAGCGACAACGCCAGAAGCAGGTCGTTCCAGGCGAAGATGAACACCAGAATGGCGGCGGTGACGATGCCCGGCGCGGCCAGCGGCGCGATTACCCTGCGGAATGCCTGCGCCGGAGTCGCGCCGTCCATCTTGGCGGCTCTCTCCAGATCCCAAGGGATCTCCCGGAAGAACGCCGAGAGCGTGTAGATCGCCAGCGGCAGCGCGAACGTGATGTACGGGATGATCAGACCCGGCCACGTGTCGAACAGCCCGAGCCGGCGCTCGATATTGAAAAGCGGGGTCACCAGAGAGATCTGCGGGAACATCGCGATCAACAGTGCGACGCCGATCAGGAGCTCGCTTGCCCGGAAACGCCAGGCGCGCCACCGCGTACGCCGCCATGCCGCCGATCACGACCGCGATCAGCGTGGTGATGAGCCCGATGCCGATCGAGTTGATCAGCGCAGAGCTGAAGGCGCTGCCCGAGAAGATGCCCTTGTAGTTGTCGAATGTGATCTGTGCCGGAATCAGCTTGCCGTCCTTGACACTTGACGTCGGCTTCAGTGACAGGCTCAGGATCCACAACACCGGGAACAAGCGCGTAGAGGACGACGAGGACGTCGACGACGATCCAGCCCGTCGCCCGCCGCGCACCGACCCGCTCGGTCATCAGCGCCTCTCCTCGTCGGCCCCTGGCGCCGCGGCACCGAAGACCTTGATGTAGATGAACGCGATGACCGCCACCGACAAGAAGATCAACACGGAAATCGCTGACCCCAAGCCGAGGTTGAACGCCTTGAACAGGTTGTCGTAGCCGAGAATCGACACCGAACCCGTATCGTTCGCACCTCCGGTGAGCACATAGATGTTGTCGAAGATGCGGAACGCGTCGAGTGTGCGGAACAACAGCGCGACCAGGATCGCCGGCTTGATCAGCGGCACGATGACCTTGACCAACCGCTTCCACGCACCCGCCCCGTCCACCTGCGCGGCGTTGAGCAGATCCTGTGGCACCAGCGCCAACCCGGCAAGCAGCAAGAGCGCCATGAACGGCGTCGTCTTCCACACCTCGGCGAGTACGACGATCGCCAGCGACGGAATCTGTTGCGTCAGTGGAGCACTGCCCTCGGGCAACAGATTGGCCAAGTAGCCGGTGCCGGGCGTCCACGCGTAGTACCAGCTGTAGGACGCCGCGACGGTGACGATCCCGTACGGAATCAGGATCGCCGTCCGCACCGTGCCCTTGCCGAAGATGGTCCGGTGCATCACCAGTGCCAGCGCCATGCCGAGCACGAACTCGATGGCCACTGACACGATGGTGATCGCCAGCGTGACCACGAATGCGGTCCACCAGTAGCGGTCGGTGAGGACGGTGACGTAATTCTGCAGCCCCACGAACGCGGTGTCATCGGGCTGGGCGAGGTTGTAGCGCTGCAGGCTCAGCCATACCGCGTAACCGATCGGGTAGGCCGTGACCGCGAGCATCAGAATGACCGCGGGCGCGATCAACCAGAGCGCCAGGCGCCGTTCGGATTTCGTGTCATCAGTGCCGGCCTTGACCGGCGCAACGGCGGTCATGGGATCAGCCCCTTGCCGTCGATGGCCTTCTGCACCTGAGTCGTGAGCTCGTCGGCGGTGCGCTCCGGGTCGATGGCAGAAACCGGCGCGAGCGTGACCGAGATCCTCGTGGAGACGGCCTGGTAGACAGGTGTCGCGGGGCGCACTGCGGCGTTGGTCAGCTGTTCGCGGATGATCTCGTACTGCGGGTACTTCGCTTGAAAACTCGGATCGTCGTACAGCGACTCCCGCACCGCGGGGAGACCGCCTTCGACGGATGTGTAGCGCTGGTTCTCGGTGTTCCGCAGGCACCGGATCGCCTCGAACGCCTCCTTGCGGTGCTGCGTCGTCTTGGCCACCGCGAGGTTGAGTCCGCCCAACGTCACCTTCGCCGGCTCATCGGGCTTGACGCCCGGGTAGTTGGCGAAGCCGAAGACCTTCTTGCTGGCCTCGTAGGCGGTTTTGAACTGTTCGTCGGTCGGCGAGAACGTGCCGACATCGTTGATGCTGCCTTTGAGCGCTGGGTCGTTGTCGAGCGGCAGGAACGTCACACCGCCCTTGACCGCGTTCTCCAGCATGGAAGGCAGCACGAACGGCCAGTTCACCTCGAGCGCCGCCTTGCCCTGCTCCAATGCCAGCCGCGCGGTCCCCTCGTCGGTTTGGGTGATCGACGGATCGGCACCGGGCGCGGTGGCTACGGCCTTCATGATTTGCAGCGCCTTGACGGTGGCCGCCCGATGCTCCGGCGTGTCGGTCAGCGCCACCGTCTTGCCGTCGTCGGAAAGGACCTGTCCGCCAGCGCTTTCCAGCAACGTGTTGAACCAGACCACCAGGCCCTCGTACTGCTTGGCCTGTACCGCGATCCAACTCGGTTTGCCCGCCGCGTGCAGCCGGGTGGCCTCGGACACCATCTCGTCCCACGTCTTCGGCGGATCCTCCATGAGATCGGCTCGGTACCAGAGCAATTGGGTGTTTGTGGTGATGGGTGCCGCGTAAAGCTTGTCCTGCCACTTGGCGGTGTCCAAGGGGCCGGGAAGAGTGTCGGTGGTGGCGTCGGCCTGCGCTTCGCCAGACGGGTCATCCGTCAACGGCAAAGCCCAACCCGCCTCGGCGAACTCGGCCGTCCACACCACGTCGAGTGCCATCACGTCGAGCGTCTTGTCGTTGCCGGTCAGCCTTCGAGCCAATTGCAGGCGCTGATCGTCGGCGCCCTTAGGCAGACTGACCTGTTGGATCCTGAAACGTCCACCGAGTTCTTCGTTGCAGCGTTTCGCGACCGCAGTGAACGTGGCCATCTCGTTGGCCGGTGTGTAGAAGTCGATGACGATTCCACCGCCGCCTGAACCACATGCCGTGACCATCGACGCCGTCGTCAGCGCGGCCATCGCCGCAGCACACAGTCGCCGTGGGCCCACGCGCAAGCTGGGGACGCGCACCACCCGCCTCCCGTCCGACGGGAACCTCCCGCGCGCAAACCGTATTGCCAGACACGCGTGATTTGCAACACCATCGCCGCGCGCGTCGCACACCGTTATGCAATTGCGGTGGGGCCCACGCGCAAGCTGGGGACGTGCGCAAACTGGCAGCTAACCGGCGAGTCGGCCTCTGGGCCCACCGCTTGCGTGGGGACAGGTCGGGCTACCTCACCCAAGAAGGCGGGGTCAGATCGTCAAGCGCGCCAGCAGATCCCGGCCGCGCTCGGCGCTCTGTGGATCACAGAGCACGTCGTAACGTCCCGCGACGAGTTGCATCGTCGAGCTGAAATCTCTTGTGCCGCGTGCCATCGCATACGGGATCGCCGAGGTGATCAGCCCGAAGAACACGCCCGCGATCAGGCCGGTCAGCAGTGCACCCCACGGGCTGGGGCTGAAGAAGCCCAGGATCAGCCCGATGAACAGGCCGAGCCAGGCGCCGGTGAGTACGCCGCCGCCGAGCACCTTGGGCCACGTCAGCCTGCCGGTGACACGTTCCACCTGCATCAGGTCGACGCCGACGATCGTCACCTGCTGGACCGGGAACTGCTCATCCGAGAGGAAATCCACGGCGCGCTGCGCCTCGGCGTACGTCGGATAGGAGCCGATCGGCCACCCCTTCGGCGGCGTGGGCAGAGGTGCCGGGCCTCGCCTCGCGGCCGGGCTGCCCGGCGTGGCGCCAGGGTGCTGTCCAGGCTGAAACGGGCTGGTCATCGGTCCTTGTTCTCCTTAATTGCGCGGCTCGCTCGGTAGCTGCTTCCAGTGGAACCAACGTCTCGTCGACCGCAATCGTGCCCATTCGTTGCGCTAGGTTGACAGCATGACAGAGGACTCCGGCCAAACGGGATCATCCGACTCTGGCGGCGGGACGTCCGACTCCGGCACAGGGGGGTCCGAGCCGACGTCGGGCAGCTACGAAGCGCCACCGATCGAGCAGGTCTCTAGTCCCCCCGAGCTGCCGCAATACGAGTCGCAGACCGAAAGCCCGTCGCAACCGGACGAACAGCCGGGTTATCCGCCCCCGCCGGCGTACGGCCCCGCGGCCGAGCCGCCGCCCTATCAGCCGACGCCGGGCTACGCCCCGCCCGACTACTCGGCGCCCCCGGGGTACGGCTACCCCGGATCGCCGGGTTATCCGCCGCCCTACCCCGATGCCGCCGGCTACGGTGCACCGCCGTACCCGCCGTACGGCCCGCCGCCGACCGGCTACCCGCTACCGGGCTACAGCGCCTACGACCTACCGGGACAGAAGACCAATCCGTTGGCCATCGCCTCCCTGGTCGCCTCGATCGTGGGACTCTGCATCTGTTTTGTCGGTCCAGTCGCGGGCATCGTCCTCGGCATCATCGCGATGAACCAGATCAAGGAGAAGGGTGAGGGCGGTCAGGGTCTGGCGATCGCAGGCATCGCCGTCGGCGCCGTGGCGCTCCTCCTCAATCTGGGCCTGATAATCGCGGCGGCCAACTGACGAGGGCGAGGACCGCACGTCGATGACGACCGCCGGGTCGCAGGACTCACCTGGGATGCGTGAAAGCTGATCGCCAGCGGATGGCAGTAGACCTGAGGCCTTAGGCGGGGGGCCGGAACCGCTCGCCCTTGCGGTCCAGCCCTGCCGCGCGGCCCTTCGCGGCGATCACCAAAGCCATTTTTCGACTTGCCTCGTCGATCATCTCGTCGCCCAGCATCACCGCCCCGCACGCCCCGCCCGCGCGCGACGTGTGCCATTCATAGGCCTCCAGGATCAGCTCGGCGTGGTCGTAGGCCTCCTGGCGCGGACTGAAGATCTCGTTGCCCGCGGCGATCTGGTCGGGGTGCAACACCCACTTGCCGTCGTAGCCCAGCGCCGCAGACCGGCCCGCGACACGCCGGAAGCCATCGACGTCACGCACCTTCAGATAAGGGCCGTCGATGGCGAGGATGCCGTGAGCGCGCGCCGCGACAAGGATCCGCATCAGTACGTAATGGTGCGCGTCGCCGACGTCGTAGCCCTCCGGTTGCTCACCGACCTCGAGGGTGCGCATGTTGAGGCTGGCCGCCATGTCGGCGGGTCCGAGAACCAGCGCCTGCACACGTGGGGCGGCGGCGATCGCGTCGATGTTCGTCAGCCCCGCGGCGTTCTCGATCTGCGCCTCAATTCCGATGCGGCCCAACGGCAATCCGTGTGCGGTCTCGAGCTGGCTAAGTAGCAGGTCGAGTGCTTGAACATGCGAGACGTCGGTGACCTTCGGCAGCACCACGATGTCGAGTAGGCCGCCAGGCCGAGAAGCGACACCAGCCATCACCTCGATGATGTCGGCGTGAGTCCACGGCGTGGTCCAGTCGTTGACGCGCACTCCGCGCAGTTGCCCCGCCCAGCCCGACTCGGCCAGCGCCGCCGCCACCGCACCGCGCGCCTCCGCCTTGGCCTCCGGCGCGACCGCGTCTTCCAGATCGAGGAACACCTCATCGGCTTGCAGGCCTTTGGCCTTCGCGATCATTTTGGCGTTGCTGCCGGGAACGGACAGGATCGTTCGGCGGGGTCGATACCGGTTTTCCACAACCACACTCCTACCCTTTGAGTCATGGCGGCGGTGAATAGGGTCTACGCGGCCCGACTCGCGGGGATGGTGGTGCTGGGTCCCGACGGCGAGTCCATCGGCCGCGTCCGCGACGTGGTGATCAGCATCGGCATCGCGCATCATCAGCCGCGAGTGTTGGGCCTCGTCGTCGAGTTGCTCACCCGCCGAAGGATTTTCGTTCCCATTCTCCGCGTGACAGCCATCGAACCGGGCGCCGTGACGCTGGCCACCGGCAACGTGTCGCTGCGCCGGTTCGCGCAGCGCCCCGGCGAGGTACTCGTGCTCGGCGAGGTGATCGAGACCCGCGTCCGCGTGGACGATCCCGACGTGCCCGAGCTCGCCGGAATCGATGTCGTGGTCGTCGACCTAGGCATCGAACAGACCCGCACCCGCGACTGGGTGGTGACCAGGGTCGCGGTGCGGGCCGCGCAGCGCCGCCTCGGTCGGCGCAGCAACGTCCACGTCGTGGGCTGGCAGAACGTGCAGGGCCTGACGCCGTCCGCCCTGGCGATGCCCGACCAGGGTGTAGCCCAGCTGCTCGAGCAGTTCGAGGGCCAGCGCCCGATCGAGGTGGCCGACGCCATCCGCGAACTGCCCGACAAGCGTCGCTACGAGGTGGTCAACGCACTCACCGATGAGCGGTTGGCCGACGTACTGCAGGAGCTGCCCGAGGATGAGCAGGCCGATGTGCTCAGGCAGCTCGAGACCGACCGTGCCGCCGACGTCCTCGAGGCGATGGATCCCGACGACGCCGCCGACCTGCTCGGCACCATGACGCCTGCGGACGCAGAGCAGTTCCTGCGCCGGATGGATCCCGAGGACTCCGAGGACGTGCGCCGGCTGCTGAGCCACTCCCCTGACACCGCGGGCGGTCTGATGACCTCCGAGCCCGTCGTGCTGACCCCCGGTACTACCGTCGCCGAGGCACTGGCGCGCGTGCGAGATCCCGACCTGACGCCGGCGGTGGCGTCCCTGGTGTTCGTGACACGGCCGCCGACGGCCACCCCGACGGGCCGCTACTTGGGTTGCGTGCACCTGCAGCGGATGCTGCGCGAGCCGCCCGCCGCGCTGGTCAGCGGCATCCTCGACACCGATCTGCCCAGCCTGTCCCCCGAGGACTCACTGGCCGCGGTGACGCGGTACTTCGCGGCGTACAACCTGGTGTGCGGGCCGGTCGTGGACGACGAGAACCATCTGCTGGGCGCGGTGTCCGTCGACGACGTGCTCGACCATCTGCTGCCCGACGACTGGCGGGAGCGCGAAGAGCCCGAGCTGGCCAGTGCCGGACCCGATATCGCCGGCCGAGCGGCTCCGGGTGGGGCGACATGAGCGACCTGTCGGCCCGTCAGCGGCTGGACACCCCGCGGTCGTCGCGTCGCCGTTTCTCGATCAACGTCGATGCGGAGGCGGTCGGACAGTTCTCCGAGTCGATCGCCCGCTTCCTCGGCACCGGCCGCTACCTGGCCTGGCAGACGATTCTCGTGATCGTCTGGATCGCCCTGAATTTGTTTGCCGTCGGCCTGCGGTGGGACCCGTATCCGTTCATCCTGCTCAACCTCGCGTTCTCCACCCAGGCGGCGTATGCGGCGCCGTTGATCCTGCTCGCGCAGAACCGCCAGGAGAATCGGGACCGCGTGTCGTTGGACGAGGACCGCCGTCGAGCGGCCCAGACCAAGGCCGACACCGAGTATCTGGCTCGTGAGCTGGCCGCGTTGCGGTTGGCGGTCGGCGAGGTGGCCACCCGCGACTACCTGCGCCGGGAACTCGAGGAGCTGCGCGAGATGATCACCGAATTGCACCGGCCGGCAGCCACCGCCGACGGTGACCACGCAACCGCATTGGACCCCGCGGAACGACGATCCAAGTAGCCAGACCGAAAAAGCTCACGCCATTGCTGTAACACCGTTGTTATCGACTAGGTATGGTGACTTGGTTCACAAGCCACCACCACGATCCAAGGACGGTTGAGTGCACATAGGGGGAGGCGCCGCCTTCGAGGCAGCCCGACGCCAGGCAAGGCGAGCGATTCCCCGCCTGCGCGTTGCGTTGTCGCCTCAAACTGTGCGCGGCTCCTTCACCCCTCCGCGCATGCGCATTCTCTCTGGCATCGCCGTCATCACCCCGGTGATCCTCGCCGGCGCCGTCGCCGGGTCCGCTCAGCCGGACACGCCCGTACGCGCCGCCGACGTCACCCCGCTGGCCGCCGTCGAACCGTCCCCCGGCGCCCGCTCCGGCGCGTCGGTGGTGGCAGTCACCAAGACGCCGACGGCGTTCCACATCGCCGCCACCACCTCATCTGCACCCCCGCCCGCGGCGGTGGTGAATTCGCCTGGGGCGCTTCGTATTCCAGCGATGGCTCTGTCGGCCTACAGAAATGCCGAGCGCATGATGGCCGCGGCCGCACCGGCCTGCGGTGTGAGCTGGAACCTGCTCGCTGGGATCGGCCGCATCGAGTCGATGCATGCGTTCGGCGGCGCCATCGACCAACGCGGCACCGCAACGCAACCGATCTACGGGCCGACGCTGGACGGCACGCTGCCCGGAAACGAGATCATCGTCCAGAGCCGGTCGGCCGACCGGGTCACCTACGCCAGGGCGATGGGGCCCATGCAGTTCCTGCCGGGCACGTGGTCGCGCTATGCGTCCGACGGCGACGGCGATGGCAAGGCCGACGTCCAGAACGTGTACGACGCAAGCCTGGCCGCCGCCCGCTACCTCTGCAGCGGCGGACTGAACCTGCGCGACCCGTCCCACGTGATGGCCGCGATCCTGCGCTACAACAACTCCGTGGCCTATGCCCGCAACGTGATGGGCTGGGCCGCCGCTTACGCGACCGGTGTGGTGCCGCTCGACCTGCCGCCGATCATCGGCCCGGTCCCGGCACTCGGCGATACCCACCTGGAGAATTACCAGGGCCTCGGTCCGGGACTGCCGATGAACGCCCTCGGACTGCCCGCCGACGATCCGCTCGCGATGATGCCGGTGCTCGAACGCACCGACGTCGCCAGCCAACTCCCCGGCTTCGTGCCTGGCCAGAAGCTCGGCCCACTGCCCGGGCCGGCACCAGGCCCGCTCGCGCCCCCGTCGACGCAGACCCAACCCCAACCTTGGACGCCGCCGTGGATGCAGCCCGCGCCCAAGCCCGAGTGCGCGGTGTTCTGCATCCAGGATCAGCCCCAGCCGCTGCAGCCCGCACTCGAGGGGCCGCCCGAAGCGCATCCGCTGATGCCGGCACCGCTGGCACCCCCGCCAGGCCTGCCGCCCGCGGCGCCGGCACCTGCGCCCGCCGAGGCCCCGCTACCCGCTGATTCCGCGGCCGTTGCTCCGCCGGCCGAGGTGCCCCCGACCGAGGTGCCCGCGCCCGGGCCTGCGCCGGGACCCGTCGGTTAAAGACACCCGTCGAGTCGGCCTAGACTCGTCGTGATGTCTGTATCTGGAGCTGACCTTCAATCCGCGGTTCGCGCCTCGCTGGCCAAGGTGATCGACCCAGAACTGCGACGGCCGATCACCGAACTCGGCATGGTGAAGGACGTCAGCGTCGGAGCCGACGGTGCCGTGCACGTCGAGGTGTATCTGACGACCGCGGCGTGTCCCAAGAAGACCGAGATCTCCGAGCGCGTCAGTCAGGCGGTGGCCGACGTTCCCGGAACCGGTCGCGTCACCGTCACGCTGGACGTGATGAACGACGAGCAGCGCACGGAGTTGCGCAAGCAGCTGCGCGGTGATGCCCGCGAGCCCGTCATCCCGTTCGCGCAGCCGGGCTCGTTGACCCGCGTGTATGCCGTCGCGTCCGGCAAGGGTGGCGTCGGCAAGTCCAGCGTCACCGTGAACCTGGCGGCGGCGATGGCCGCGCGCGGGCTCTCGGTCGGCGTGCTGGATGCCGACATCTACGGACACTCGGTACCGCGGATGATGGGCACCACCGACCGGCCCACCCAGGTCGAGTCGATGATCCTGCCGCCCGTCGCACACGACGTCCGGGTCATCTCGATCGCGATGTTCACCCAGGGCAATACACCGGTGGTGTGGCGTGGGCCGATGCTGCACCGCGCGCTGCAACAGTTCCTGGCCGACGTCTACTGGGGCGATCTGGACGTGCTGCTGCTCGACCTGCCGCCGGGTACCGGCGACGTCGCCATCTCGGTGGCGCAGCTGATCCCGGGCGCCGAGATCCTGGTGGTGACGACGCCTCAGCTGGCGGCCGCCGAAGTGGCCGAGCGAGCGGGCGCGATCGCCCTGCAGACCCGTCAGCGCATCGTCGGTGTGGTGGAGAACATGTCCGGGCTGCTGCTCCCGGACGGCACGACCATGCAGCTGTTCGGCGAGGGCGGTGGCAAGCAGGTGGCCGAACGGCTGTCCACCGCCGTGGGCGCCGACGTGCCGCTGCTCGGCCAGGTGCCGCTGGACCCAGCGCTGGTGGCAGCGGGCGACTCCGGAATGCCGCTGGTCCTCTCCGCGCCGGACTCGGCCGCGGGCAAGGAGTTGCGCGGCATCGCCGACGCGCTATCGAGCCGCAAGCGCGGGCTGGCAGGCATGTCGCTGGGCCTGGACCCGGCGGGGCGCTAAGTGGCGTCGCTGTCGTAGGGCGTTGTCGCAGGCGCCTCGGGCTTGACGGGGGCAGGCGCGGGCGGCACTGATCGGCTTGTCGGTGCCAGTTTCAGGCGCGTCGAACTTGCCGGTGAAAATCGAGTCGTCGCCGTCGAGGAGATGCTTGGTCAGCGCGGCGCGCGGCGTCATCCCCCGCAGCTTGTTGAGTTCGCTCAACGGTTCACGAAGGTCGTCGAACTCCGGGCCGAGATCCTCGCGCAACTGGCTGGTGGCGCCACTGATGTAGTCGCGGGCCTGCCGCAGCGCATTCGACGTCCACCGGATCGCGCCGGGTAGCCGCTCGGGCCCGAGGATCACCAGACCGGCGATCACCAGGACCAGCATCTCGCCCCAGCCGACGTTGGCGAACATCGACTAGGTGCTGTTTTCCGAACCGGGGTTGATGGTCAGCACGACATGCCGACCATCGCGCACCACCTCGACGGGCGCGTCTTGACCGATCTTCAACTGCCGCACCGCGACGACGAACTCGTCGGCGTCGGCGACGGTCCGGTCGCCCACCTTGACGATGACGTCGTTCTCGAGGATGCCCGCCTTCTCGGCGGGGCTGCCCGCCTTGACGTTGGCCACCTGCGCGCCGTGCGCGAGATCGTTGCTCACCGAGCGGGCGGTCAGGCCCAGCGTCGGGTGCGAGATCTTGCCGTCCTTGATCAACGCCTCGGTGACGGACTTGACCTCGTTGACCGGGATCGCGAAGCCCAGACCGCTGGCGCTCTGCGTCATCGACTTGCCCGCGGTGTTGATGCCGATCACGTTGCCGTTCATGTCGATCAGCGGACCGCCGGAGTTGCCGTGGTTGATCGACGCGTCGGTCTGCACGCCGTCGATCACGGTGTCGGTGTCCGATCCCTCACCGGACAGCGGCACCGGACGATGCAGCGCGCTGATGATGCCTTGGGTGACAGTGCTGCGCAGGCCCAGCGGGGCGCCTGCTGCGATCACTTCGTCGCCGACGTGCAGCTTGTCGGAATCGCCCATCTTGGCGACGGTGAGGTTGTCGACGTTGTCAACCTTGAGTACGGCGAGGTCGGACTTCGGGTCGCGGCCAACGAGATTCGCGGGCACCTCTTTGCCGTCGTTGAACACCACCGTCATCTTGTACTGGCTGGGGTTGTTGGCAGCCTCGGAGATCACGTGGTTGTTGGTGACGATGTAACCGCGGCCATCGACGACGATGCCGGAACCGATCGAGCCTTCCTGATCACTGGACGTCTCGACCGTCACCACCGAATCAGCTACTGCCGCAGCGACTTTGGCGAACCGACCCTCGGGGGCTTGGCCGTTGTCGCCCGTTTGCAGGGTCACCTTCGACGTGGTGAAGGCCTCGACGACCTCGGCGGTCTTGCGCCCCACCCAGCCACCGGCGATGCCGATGACGAGCGCGACGATGGCAAGCACGGCCAGCGCGACGTAGGACACCCTGCCGCCGAACAGGACTTCGCGGACGCCGAGCTTGCCCATGCTGACGTTGCCGGGCTGCCGGACCGGTTGTGGCGCCGCCGGAGTGCCCAGCGCGGCGGCGGCGCTGGGATCGCGCCAAGGATCATCGGCTTCATCGGCGTTCAGACGCTCGCGTTCGGCGTCGAGCGCATCCGCGTCGGTGGGGTGACGCTGCAGGGAGTCGCCGCCCGCATAGGGCCGGCCGAATGCCTCGGCGAGTACCGGGTCGGGCGCTTGGTCCTTCGGCGTGTACTCCCCTTGGTCGCGGAACTTGTCCAGTCCCACGAAAGACCCGTCAATGCCGTCGGGGCGGCCGAACGCCCGCCGCGACGCAGGATCGACAGGCGGCCGCGAGATGGGACGCGGCTCGAGGCGCTCACGGCCGGTCTGGTCCAGATTGGTCACCCGTTCATCATCCTTCACTTGGACTCAACATGTGCGCGACAGCTATGGCCGACGCACGTCGTCATTCGACTTCGCATCCACCCTACCGGCGCTTACGACGGGCGCGCTCCCCGCCTTCAGCTAACTGCTGATCCGGTGTCGGCTCCGCCGGTTCATCGGCGGTGTGGAGGGGGATCTGCGACAACTGGCCCAGCAGGGATGTCGGTATGGCTATCGGGTGCGAGTCGCGTAACGCACTGCGGGCGCGGCGCTGGGCCTCGACCTCGGCGGCACATTGCGGACACAACGACAAGTGGCTGTGCCGCGCGCAGGTGGGCCTTCATGCGCAGCTCGCCGTCGACGAAGGCGGCGATGGCCTCGATCGAGAGGTGTTCGGTGGAGCCGAACTGCCGCGGACCGACAGGCGCATCACTTTGCGAGGCGAACTGGGACGGCAGCCAGGCGAACGCGCGGCGGAACACATGTCCCGGGTCGACCATCGCCCAGCTCCCCTCGGCTTACTCGCGTCGCCGTGTCTTTTGCGACGTTACTGATTCGAATGTAGCGCGGCACACTGCGCACGACACCGCCGAACGCTCAGGCCGACTTGGCCGTGTCCGGGTACGAACTCAGGGTTTCTGCGCCGCCGTGGCTGGCCAGGTAGTCGCGGAGGGCCTGCCGACCACGGTGGATGCGGCTGCGCACCGTACCCAGCTTGACGCCCAGCGTGGCGCCGATCTCCTCGTAGGACAGACCTTCGACGTCGCAGAGCACCACCGCGGCGCGAAACTCCGGCGGCAGCGAGTCGAGCGCTGCCTGCAGGTCGGGGCCCAGCCGCGAGTCGTGGTAGATCTGCTCGGGGTTCGGATCGTCGGCAGGCACGCGCTCGTAATCCTCGGGCAGCGCCTCCATGCGGATACGCCCACGCCTGCGGACCATGTCGAGGAACAGGTTGGTGGTGATGCGGTGCAACCAGCCCTCGAACGTTCCCGGCTGGTAGTTCTGCACCGAGCGGAAAACGCGGATGAACGTCTCCTGCGTCAGATCCTCGGCATCGTGCTGGTTGCCGGATAACCGGTAGGCCAGCCGGTAGACCCGATCGGCGTGCTCGCGCACCAACTCGTCCCATGACGGCATCGTGGTCTTGTCGCCGGTCGCGTCGAAGATTGCGGTGCCCGTCAACTCATCGGAAGGCTCGACCCACTCGCCATCGGTGTACTGCTCGAGATGCGCCATCGAGACCGGCGCGGTGGGGGCCAACTTGGTGGTGGTCGTCAGATCCTCCTGGTCACAGCCGCCATCAGGAAGCGGCGGCTCGCTATGCCGCCCAACACCGAAATCGATGCGGTTATTCCCCGAATGCCAGCGTGCGCCGTCTTCCATGGGGGATACCGTCTCCGACCGCAGTGTGCTTGGCATATGAGCAAACTGAACTTTTCCTGAGAAAGCAGATTACCCTCTTTCGACCAGCGGAAACCGCGCGATTCCTGCGGAAGTTCGCGTTCGGAGGCCGGGCGTGTCGGGGGCGGGCGGGTGCGGGTTGGCTCTACGCTGCGGGCATGGCCGGCATCGACGACGTCATCGGAGGCGGACCGGCCAGTCGCGCCCCCGATTCGATCGTCACGCACGCAGAGCAGTCGATCTCCGAGGACGCCATCGTCGCAGCCGCCCGTGAGCGCGCCGTCGACATCGGCGCGGGCGCGGTGACGCCGGCCGTCGGAGCGCTGCTGTGCGTGCTGGCCAAGCTGACCGGGGCCAAGGCCGTCGTCGAGGTCGGCACCGGCGCGGGAGTCAGCGGGCTCTGGCTGCTGTCGGGCATGCGCGAGGACGGCGTGCTCACCACGATCGACGTCGAGCCGGAACACCAGCGCATCGCCAAGCAGGCGTTCACCGAGGCCGGCATCGGGCCTGGACGGACCCGGCTGATCAGTGGCCGGGCGCAGGAAGTGCTCACCCGGCTGGCCGACGAGTCCTACGACCTGGTGTTCATCGACGCCGATCCGGTCGACCAGCCGCAGTTTGTCGCCGAAGGTGTGCGGCTGCTGCGGCCAGGCGGCGCGATTGTGGTGCATCGCGCCGCGTTGGGCGGACGCGCCGGGGACGCGAGTGCCAACGACGCCGAGGTGAGCGCGGTTCGTGAGGCTGCGCGGTTGATCGCCGAGGACGAGCGTCTGACTCCGGTCCTGGTGCCGCTCGGCGACGGCCTGCTCGCCGCCGCCCGCGACTGACCCCATCTCCTCGCGATTTGTGTGCGTTCCGTTGCGCTGAGCGCTCCTGAACGCACACAAATCGCATCTTTACGACTTCCTGACGCGCTAAGTCCTTGACTGTGCACTAAACGACTGTTTAGCGTACTAAACATGCGTTCAGCGCCTGACGATCGAACCGCCGTCGCCCGGATCCGCGACGCGGCAATCGAGCAATGGGGAGCGCACGGATTCAACGTCGGGCTTCGCCGCATCGCCGAGGCCGCAGGCGTGTCCGCCGCGCTGGTGATCCACCACTTCGGGTCCAAAGAAGGCCTTCGCAAGGCGTGCGACGACTACATCGCCGAGCAAGTGCGCGAGGCCAAGACCGAGTCGTTGCGCACCGCCGACCCGGCCGACTGGCTGGGCCAGGTCGCCGACATCGAGGAGTATGCGCCGTTGACGGCCTATCTCGTGCGCAGCATGCAATCCGGCACCGACCTCGCAAAGTCGTTCTGGCAGCGCATGATCGACAACGCCGAGCAGTACCTCGAGGAGGGTGTTCGCGCGGGCACGCTCAAGCCGAGCCGCGACCCGAAAGCCAGGGCCAAGTATTTGGGCCTGATCAACGGCGGCGGTCTGCTGCTGTACCTGCAGATGCACGACAACCCAACCGATCTGCGGGCAGTGCTTCGCGATTACAGCGAGGAGGTGATGTTGCCCGCGCTCGAACTCTTCAGCAACGGCCTGATGACCGACTCCAAGATGTACGACGCGTTCGTGGCTCAGCACGACAAGGGCATCCCGTTCACAACTCAAGAAGGAGTACACGATGACGGCGCAGACAACGCGGTCCCCGAAGTGGGCTAGTGCCGCACATTCACCGTTCGCGGTCGAAATCCAGCAGCTGTCAAAGTCTTTCGGTCGAACCAAGGCGCTCGACGGACTCGACTTGACGGTCGCGCCGGGAGATATCACCGGCTTTTTGGGGCCGAACGGGGCGGGCAAGTCCACCACTATTCGCGTGCTGCTGGGCCTGTTGCGCGCCGACGGGGGCGGCGCCCGGCTGCTCGGCGGCGACCCTTGGCACGACGCGGTGTCGTTGCACCGGCGGATCGCTTACGTCCCGGGCGATGTGACGTTGTGGCCCAACCTGACCGGCCTACAGGCCATCGACTTCCTGGCCCGGCTGCGCGGCAACGGTGTCGACACCCGCCGACGCGATCAGCTGATCGAGCGCTTCGAACTCGACCCGCACAAGAAGGCCCGCACCTACTCGAAAGGCAACCGGCAGAAAGTGGCGATCGTGGCCGCGTTCTCCACCAACGCCGAGCTGTACATCCTCGACGAGCCGACATCGGGCCTTGACCCGTTGATGGAGAAGGCTTTTCAGCAGTGCGTCGAGGAGGTGGCCGGCCGCGGCGCGGCAGTGTTGCTGTCCAGCCACATCCTCGCCGAGGTCGAAAAGCTCTGCAACAGAGTCACGATCATCCGCTCGGGCCGCGCCGTGCGATCCGGCACTCTCAATGAATTGCGACATCTGATGCGCACCACGGTCTCGGTGCGCACCCACCATGACGGCCGAGGGCTGCAACGCGCGCCGTTCGTCCACGACTTCTCGGTCAAGGACGGTCACTACGTCTTCTCGGTGGACCGCAACGAACTCGACCGCGCGATGGCCCAGCTCAGCGAGCTGGGAATCCTCGATCTGACCGTGACACCGGCCTCCCTCGAAGACATGTTCCTGCGCGAGTACCAAGGAGCCGCGCGATGACCGCCACCGCGGTTGCGCCGCGCACCACAGGGCCCGAGTCCCCGGCCGCGAACTCCTCGTGGACCGGCACGGGAAGCCTGCTGCGGCTGGCGCTGCGCCGCGACCGGATCCGACTCTCGGTTTGGCTGGCCGTCCTGACGCTGATGATGGTCTACGCGCCCAATGCGATCAGGCTCGCCTACCCCGAGGAAGCCCAGCGGCAGGCCCGGGTGAACCTGATGAAGACACCGGCCGCGATCATCATGGGCGGGCCGATGTTCGGTGGCAACGAAACCGATCTTGGCGCAATGATGGCCAACGAGTTGATGCTGACGATGATCGTCGCCACGTCGATCCTGGCCATTCTCACCGTCATTCGGCACACCCGCGCCGAGGAGGAGGGCGGCGCGGCGGAACTGGTGTTGTCGTCCGTCGTCGGCCGGTACGCGCGCACCTCCGCGGCGCTGGTCTTGGTCGTCGGGCTCAACGCGGTACTGGCGGTCACGATGACGCTCGCGATGGCCTCCACCGGCTTCACGTTCGTCGACACCGCCGCGATGTGCCTGGGGATAGCGGGAGTGGCCGTCGTGTTCGGTGCGGTTGCCGCTGTGACCGCTCAGCTGTGGCGGCAGGCCCGCACCGCGACTGGTGCGGCGATGGCCGCCCTCGCCGCGGCCGCGTTGGTCCGTGGCATCGGCGATGTCATCGACAACTCCGGCAGCGCACTGAGCTGGTTCTCACCCATCGCGTGGGCGCAGCAGATGCGGGCGTTCGTCGACCTGCGGTGGTGGCCGTTCGTTCTGCTGGTGGTGCTCGCCATCGCGCTGATGGCGCTGGCTGCTGCGCTGGAGAGCAGGCGCGAGTACGACGACGGCACCATCCCCTCGACCGGCGAGCGCCCCAACGCGCGCGCCATCAAGCACGTGTTCGGCCTGCACCTCACACTTGCGCGGGGGCAGACGATCGGCTGGACCGTCGGATTGTTCCTGGGCGGGTTGGCCTTTGGCTCGATGACGAACTCGCTGCTCGATGCGGCGAAGGGCAACGAATTGCTCGAGCGCGTACTGGCACAACAGGGCACCGACGGCGTTTACACGACGATGACGCAGTTCCTCGCCGCCGCGGCCACGGCATACGTCGTCAGCACCGTGTTGCGGGTGCTCGCCGACGAGGAGAAGGGGCTCGGCGAGGCGGTGCTGGCGGGGTCGGTGTCCAGGTGGCGCTGGCTGACCACCGCGGTGGCCTCTGCGGTAGCCGGCTCGGCGGTGCTGCTGTTCTTCGCCGGCCTGGGGAACGGGCTGGGTGCGGGCATCACCATCGGCGAACCGCAAACCGTCGGGCGGCTGACGCTCGCCGCACTCGCCCAACTTCCCGCGATGGCTGTGCTGGCCGGTATCGCAGCGGTCGCCGTCGCGGTGCGCCGGCCCTGGATCGGTTGGCTCGCAGTAACCTTCGTCGTCGCGTCGCTCTACCTCGGCGCGCTGCTGCGGTTGCCGCGCTGGCTGATCGATCTGTCCCCCGTCGGCCGGACCACGGCACCGGTGCACTATCCGGTGCTCGCCCTGGCGGTGATGGTTGGCGTTGCGACTCTGCTCACACTGTTCGCCGGAGTGATCTATCGTCGTCGCGACGCGGTCTAGCGAAGCGAAAGAGAGAACATGAAACCCGGCGTTCAAATCGCGATATCAGCCTTCTTTGGAACTCTGGTGTGCGCACTGCTGCTGTTCTTGCCCGCAGGCACGCTCAACTACTGGCAGGCATGGGTTTTCATCTTCATCTTCGTCGCCACGATTACGGGTCGAAACATATATCTGGCCGCACGACGACCCGAGGTTCTGGAGCGCCGCCAGCGCGGATTCACATCCGAAACCAGGAGCACGCAGAAGTTCGCCGGCATCGCCTACTTCGTGTTGTTCTCCGCGATGGCCATCATCAGCGCCCTCGATCACCGATTCGGCTGGTCACAGGTGCCGCCGTCCGTCGTCATCGTGGGCATCGTCCTGGTGGCGCTGGGTCAATGCATCGCGGTTTTCGCAGTGCTCCAGAACGCGTACGCGTCGGCTGACGTCGCGGTTCGGCCGGACCAGTACGTGGTCTCCTCGGGCATGTACAAAATCGTGCGCCATCCCATGTACTTCGGCTTCCTGATCATGATGATCGGCGCTCCCCTTGCGCTCGACTCCTATTGGGGTCTGATCGTCCTGGCGCCGGTGCTGGCGGTCTTCGTCATCCGCATCCTCGACGAGGAGGAACTGCTGCGCGCCGAACTGAGCGGCTACACCGAATACACCGACAATGTGCGCTCCCGGTTGGTGCCCTACCTCTGGTGAGGTGTCGCCGCGTGAAAGCCGAACGGAGAGAAAGGATCATGAAAACCGTTCTGCAGGCGGCAGCGACGTCTGTCGTCGGCTTCGGAGTCTTTCTGCTGCTGGTGTTCCTGCCCGCCGGCACGTTCGATTACTGGCGAGGATGGGCGTTCATCGGGGTGTTCGCGGCATTCACGCTGATCCCCAGCCTCTATCTCGCCATGACGAATCCGGTGGCGCTGCAACGCCGCATGCAGGCCGGGCCCGCCGCCGAGACCCGGCCGATACAGAAGATCATCATCACTTTCGCGTTCCTCGCGATGGGCGCGATGATCGTGGTGAGCGCGTTGGACTATCGCCTCGGCTGGTCATCGGTGCCGCCTGCGGTGTCCGTCATCGGTGACGTCTTGGTCGGCGGGGGGCTTCTCCTCGCGATGATCACGACCATCCAGAACGGCTACGCGGCTGCGAACATCAATGTCGAGTCCGAGCAGAGTGTGGTGTCGACGGGCGTGTACTCCGTCGTCCGCCACCCGATGTACGTCGGCAACGTGGTGATGATGATCGGCCTGCCCCTGGCACTCGGGTCGTACTGGGCCTTGCTTTTCGTCATCCCGGGTCTGGCCGTGCTTGCCGTCCGGATCCTCGACGAGGAGAAGGCGCTCGCGCTGCAACTGTCCGGTTACTGCGACTACATGCACAAGGTGCGCTACCGGCTGGTCCCTTACGTGTGGTGAAGGAGGATTCGTGAAGCTCGCCGTTCAGGCGATCGCCGCCAGCCTATCCGGAGTGGTGTTCTTCGGAGTCTTCCTCTTCGGTCCGGCCGGGACGTTCGATTATTGGCAGGCATGGGTTTTCATCGCCGTCTTCACCGTGATGTCGGCAGGGCCCAACGTGTATTGGGGGCTGCGCAAGCCCGACGTGCTGCGCCGCCGGATGCGGTCTGGGCCGATCGCGGAGACGCGGCCGGTGCAGACGGCGGCGATGGTCGGCCTCGTTGCGACGGTGATCGGGGTGTCCGTCATCAGTGCACTGGATCATCGGTTCGGCTGGTCGCAGGTGCCGGTGTCGCTCGTGGTGGTCGGTGACATTCTCGTCGCGGTTGGTTTTGGCATGGCGACCGTGGTCATCAACCAGAACGAGTACGCCGCCGCGACGATCACGGTGGAGTCGCAACAGCCGGTGATCTCCACCGGCCTGTACGGCGTTGTGCGCCATCCGATGTACGCGTTCGCCTCCCTGATGATCGCCGCCATGCCGCTGGCCCTCGACTCCTATTGGGGATTGGTCACCGTCGTTCCAGCGGTCGCGGTGTTCGTTTTCCGGATCCTCGACGAGGAGAAGGCGCTGCATTCCGAGCTCGCGGGTTACGACGAGTACACCGAAAAGGTGCGTTACCGGCTCGTGCCATATGTCTGGTGAGCCTGCGAAAGCCGCCACACCGCAATGAGCACCGCCACGACCCCGAAGCGCAGCACGGTATTGGCGATGAGCGCGGCGTCGGCGCGCGTCATTCCCATGTACAACAAATCGAGGAGCCCGCTCGCGAGGTGCAGCGTCGCCAGCGTCGTGACGATCAGTCGCAGCGCCACTTCGGCTTGACCGGTGACCAGATCTCCGAGATCGCGATCGACGCCGATCCGGCGCGGCTACGCCGATTCGATCTGGCTATGTTGCCCTGACGTGCGCTTACTTGGGCCGTCGTGACGTCGATACAACTTGTCACCCCCCTGTTGCCTCATGTCAAGATGCGCGCGAAGGCGGGTTGGTTGCCTCATGTGATTGTGCGCGCTTGGGGATACGGGCTCTGGTGGAGGTCCCGGTCTTGCTCATGGTCACTTTGAGGAGCTGGGCGGTCAGGGCCTGGATCTGACGCTGGGTGGCGGCGGGGTTGATCAAGGCGTGGGTTCGGGCCATGGATGCTTTGCGGTCATCGGTCATGGTTGGGTGATTGGTCGCGCGGCGGAATGGGGTGGTCGCTTTGTCGTATTTCTTGGTTATCTTGGCGCCGTCGCGGATCTTGGATACTAGTTTCTGCTGCGGGTAGAAGTAGTTGGTCAACTGGGACTGCAGCTGCCAGATTTCGTTGAGTAGCAACAGTTCTGGGGCGGTGTCGTAGCGGTGGTAGCCGACCATGATGCGGACTACTGCCCAGTTCTTCTGTTCAACGTGACAGCCGTCGTTTTTGTTGGTCGGGCGCGACCGGGTGAAGGTGATCTTGTGTTTCCTGCACCAGAGGAACAGGTAGACGTTGATGAATTCTGCTCCGTTGTCAGAGTCCACCCCCAGGATGGGGAACGGCATCTTGTCGGCGATGTCCTCGAGGGCGGCCAGGACGCACTTGGCTTCCTTGGTAGGCACTGAGCGGTTCTCGGTCCACCCGGTGGCGATATCGGTGACGGTGAGGGTGAATGCGAACGGCCCGATGGAGTTTCCGCCGTCGTGGGAGACCAAGTCGATCTCAACAAAGCCCGGCTTCGCGTCGTCCCAGTCTGCCCAGGTGCGCACCGGGATCTGGCTTCTCAACAGTGACCCCGGCTTGGTGGCCCGACGCCCTTTGCGCTGGCGTTTGGCCCGTTCACCTGCCAGGCGACGATCAATGGTCGCCGCCGACATCGACACCAAGAGTGCTGCGGTGTCATCATCGATGATCAGCTCGCCGAACTGCCGCAACACGGCCACGAGTTCGGTCAACATCGGCGCCAGTCTCTTGCCGGCCGGCATCCCCAGCACTAGCCAGCAAACCAGCAGCGCGGCAATGACATTCGGACCGTATATGGGTGGACGTGGACTTCGTCTCGGTGTCACCACCTTGGGCTGCAGCGCCGCCCTGAGCGCGTTGCGGGCATGGCTACGGTGCCAACCGGTGTTGGCGCACAACTCGTCCAGAATCCTGCTTTTGGCTGGCTTATCGGCCACCACATAGCGGATCGCGGTCATCTCGGTTACAGCCCTGCGCTCGGCCAACGTCAATCCCATCATCTGGGCCTACCGAGACGATCGCCGATCCCTCAGTTAGGCACGCCGCATGCGCGCATCTTGAGTGAGGCAACGTATAGCCGCTTCGCGCGCATAAAAGGCGATTCAACGCGGCCCCCACTCGCTAGACTCGCACATATGTTCGAAAAGCTGGCGGTGATCGACACCGACGCCGATGAGGCGACGCTGGTCGACTGCATCGCCGAACTCGAGCACTTCAAATCGGTCGCCGCAGCCGCACAGGCGAGGCTGACCGCGGCACTCGACCTGAAGCGCCGCGCCCGCGAGGCGGCTGAGGGCGTCCCCGCCGCCAAGCGCGGACGCGGTCTGGCCAGCGAAATCGCCTTGGCTCGCCACGACTCCCCCAATCGCGGCGGCCGCCACCTCGGCTTCGCCCGAGCCCTGGTCTACGAGATGCCCCACACCCTGGCCGCATTGGAAGCCGGAGCGCTCTCCGAATGGCGGGCCACTCTGATCGTGCGTGAGTCGGCTTGCCTGACCGTGGAAGACCGGGCAAAACTCGATGCCCAGATCTGCGCGGACCAATCCGAACTCGTCGGCAAGGGCGATAAGCGCATCGAAACCGACGCCAAAGCCATCGCCTACCAACTCGACCCGCAAGCCGTCGTCGACCGCGCCGTCCGCGCTGAATCCGAGCGCACCGTGACCATTCGTCCGGCACCGGACACGATGAGCTGGGTAAGCGTGCTGCTTCCCATGCGCCAGGGCGTGTCGGTCTACGCGGCACTCAAGAGCAATGTCGAGGTGATGCAATAAACTGCTAGCGTGTGCGCACCGCGATCTACGCCCGAATCTCCGAGGACCACACCGGGGAGGCGCTCGGCGTGGAACGGCAGCTCGCCGACTGCCGGGTACTCGCCGAGCGGCTGGGCTGGGAGGTCGTCAAGCACTACGACGACAACGACGTCAGCGCGTACAGCGGCAAGACCCGGCCGGGTTTCGAGGCGATGCTCGAAGCGATGCGGGGCGGCGAGTTCGGCGCGCTGATCTGCTGGCACCCCGACCGGCTGTACCGGTCGATGCGTGACCTCGAGCGGGTGATCGACATCGCCGACGAACGCGCGGTGCAGCTGCGCACGGTGACCGCGGGTGACCTGAACCTGGGGACGCCGGCGGGGCGGATGCTGGCCCGCATCCTGGGCAGCGTGGCCCGACAGGAGGTGGAACACAAGGGTGAGCGGCAGCGCCGCGCCAATGAGCAGCGCCGCGCGGCGGGGAAGTGGGTGCGCACCGGGCTACGCAAGTTCGCCTACACCCACGACGGGCAGCCGTACGAGCCTGAGGCGTCGGCACTGCGGAAGGCCGCTGACGATGTGCTGGCCGGGAAATCGTTGCGCAGCATCGCCATCGACTGGACAGCGCGCGGGCTGAGGACGACCCGCGGTAACAAGTTCACCAGCTTGCAGGTGCGCCGCACCTTGATCAATCCGCTGTATGCCGGCCTGGTGACTCACCGCGAGAAGGTGATCGGGCGCGGCGAGTGGCCCGCGATCATCGACGAGACAACCCACCAGGGGCTGGTGGCCTATCTGTCCGACCCGGCGCGGTGGCCCGCGGTGTCCTTCGAGAAGCGGCACATGCTGTCTGGGGTGGCGAAGTGCGGCGCGTGCGGGCAGGCGCTCTACGCCGTTTACCCCGGCGGCGACAAGCGGGGCATCGTCTACACATGTCGGCCCGCGGCGCATGTCGCCCGCAACGGCGCGCTCCTCGATGAGTACGTGGAAGCCCTTGTGCTGGCATGGTTTTCGCAACCCAAGACGCGGAAGCGGTTGGCCGAAGCTGCTCAACGGCGGCCGCGACGTGGACATCAAGGCGCTACGAGCCCAGCGCGACGCTTTGCAGGCCCGCATGGACAAGCTGGCGCGGATGCACATCGCCGGCGACATCGACGACAGCCAACTGCGTTCCGGCACAAGTCGAGCACCGCGCGCAACGCGACAGCATCGACAAGGTGCTCGCCGGAAGCCGCGCCGCAGCCCGGCGGCGGGGATGCTGGCCGCCGACGACCCGGTCACGCTACTGGGCGGCGTGCTCGGCTGACATCCGCGGCAAAATCCTCGACGACATCATGGCCGTGCGCGTGCTCCCGGCGCCGCGCGGACCGTGGTTCAAAGACCGCGACGACCCGACGACCGCCGAGTGGGAGCGCTTCGGCGACTACCTCGATCTCAAGCCGAAGGAGGCAGCGAATGAGCGAATGGTAAGAGACTGCGTGATCGTGTCGTGATCGCACGGCTGTCAGCGCGCAGCGGGCTCGACCTGTCGGTCGATACGATGGGTCTACTGTCACGGCCATCATAGCGAAGCCCTGGCATATCGACACATTCTCATGCTTCGGGCCAGTGAGCGGACTTGCCTTTCTGGAAGGCACCTTATCGAAGTTCCCGGCACGCGGCGTCTTGTCGCCGGCCGCACGAGCAACTTGGCGGCAACCGCCGCGAAGATACAGGCGCCAGCCAATCACGCGCCGCTGGTCCCCGCTGACGTCGATGTTCGTTACCGCTCGATGCAAGAAATGCGCTTATCGATACCGCGCCGTCGTCGGCTTATACGGCGCGAGGATGACCTGAAATCGCGCTCGACAAGGTTCTGATCGCCGACGTCAGCCGCGGAATTCAGCCCGGCGCGTCGAAGGTCAGCTTGAGGAACTAGCTGCTATCTTGGACTGTCTGTAGCTCGCCGGGCACCCTAGACGGCGATTCGAGGGCCTCAGCAGGGGCAGAGTCCCTGCCTGGAGGCAAGTTGCATCCCCAAGTCGAAATGCACGCGCACGCTTGGCCGCGCTGTCGCGTCCCGATGCTGGCGATGACGATCGGCGCACTGAAGCCAAGCGCGATCTTCGCGCCGCGAAACTGCAAGCCGCGGTAGAGAAAACGCTCGACGGTTGGCCGCCGCTCACGATGACCAGTGCCAGCGCATCGCCCAGCTACTCATGGGCCGGCGAGCCGCCGGGTGACACCCCGCCCGGCCCGATGGCCGCCACTCGACCGGTGGTAGTTGGGACACCGATAAGGCCAAGCGCCAGACCCGCAAGGCCGCCGTCGAAGCGCATCGCCGAGCTGGACGGCGGTGGCGACCATGCCGCCTGACGACGAAGGGCGGGCACTAGGCCCGCCCGACGACGAAAACGTGGTCACCACACCACCCAGCACACCAGCCACATCAAGACCGAGCGCCGTCTTGATGGTATCGCAGCGGGGCGATGGTGTACGCGTGGACACCCGCCGCGCCGCGGCGCGGACCTCTACCGGGAGGGATTCGCGCGCGGCTGGGTCGATGCGCTGCGCTGCGCGAGCCGTGAGGTCGACGACCGGCGGTGTGGGCGGTGCTCGACGAGCTCGCGGAGCAGTATCGCGACGATTACGGCCTGGCCTCATGACCGCCACGAGCTCGCAGGTGTCTTGGTGGAGCGTCCATGAACTAGTCGCAGCATTTCTTGAAGGCGGTCGGCGACTGGCCCCTTCTCGGTTCGCCGTCGTGGTGTGCACTGCCCGACGACCACCGGCGAAGTGGGGCGGCAGTACTCGACGGCGGCCAGCATCACGCGTTGCGGATGGAGATCTGCCAGCAGGCCCGCTGCGATGCCAGCCGCGAGGTCGCCGGTGCTGTCGATTGGTCGGCCGTGTCCCGGGAGATCAACGCTCGGGGCAGACTTCTACGGTTCGCGGCCGTGGCTTCGGCGGGTGGTGGCGTAAATGCCCGACTTCCCGTACGGCCGCAGCTATCCCGAACCCGACGAATGGGCCATCCCCAACACGACGTTCACCGGCATCGAGGCGCAGGAACCTCCCGACGTCGACGACCATCACGTCGCCGACTGGAACCCCAACGGGGACAAGCCGGCCTACGACCAACCACCCGGCAACAAACCGGCCGCATGGCAGCCGGTCTCCGACCTCGGCCCCCACCTTCGCGGCGAGATCAAACCCGTCACACCCACTGTCGGCGCCTACCGCACCGACGGACAACGCCTGCTCTACCCGGGCCTGGAACACTCGGTGATCGCCCACACCGCCGCCGGGAAGACGTGGTTCGCGCTGCTGTGCGCCGCCGCCGAAATGCTCGCCGGAAACACCGTCGTCTACCTCCACTTCGAGGAGTCCACCCCGGCATCAACCGTGGAGCGGCTGCAACGGATAGGCATACCCGCAGACACCATCGACCGGCTGCTGTTGTTCGCCGCACCGAGCAGGCCACTGCGTCCGGCGTGGCTCGATCCCCTGCTGGCAGTACAAGCGACGCTGGTCATCATCGACGGCGTCAACGAGGCGATGGTGCTGCACGGCGCCAAGATCGACCTCGAAGGCTGGTCCGCGGTGCGCCGCCGGGTTGTGGTGCCGTTCAAAGAGGTCGGTGCCGGCCGTACTGGAATGCGACCATCTGCCGATGACCGCCGACCCGCTCCGTGGGGACGCCTACGGCACCGTCCATAAAGGCAACGTTGATCGACGGCGCCCGCTTCGCCCTGGTCCGCAAGGAGTTGTTCGGCCGCGGCCGCCGGGGTGTGTCCTACCTGTTCTCGACGAAGGACCGCCACGGACTAGGTCAAGTTGCACGGTGTAGAGCAACGGCAGCGGGAAGGTGTACCTCGGGACGCTGGTCGTTGACGACACCGACACCACACCGACTTCCTGGCCCTCTATGCGCCGAAACCTGACGAAGAGAAGCCGTCGGTTGCCTCGGCCATCAGCCCGGCCGATGTGGTCCATGAGGTCGTCGCCGCGCTTCCTGGACACGAAGTCCGGTCTAGAGATCTGCTCTATGCAGAGGTTCGCAAGGCCGGTCACCAGATCAAGGACAAGGCTATTCGCGACGCGACGGCTGATCTCGTCGTGGGCGGTCGATTTGTCGAGAAGGCCGGAGCGCGCGGCGCGAAGGGTTACCAAGCCGTCATCCCGACCTCGGCCCAGGACACGGACGAATGAGCCCTTCCCAGCGTGACAGTCCGACCTCGGCGCTCTCGCCACTCAGCCCGGCCTCCCTACGGAGGTGCGCCGGGGTGGGCCAGGTCCGAGGCGTGTCCTCGGCGCACGTCAGCGGCCGAGGTGGGCCGAGGCGGCCGAGGACGAGTAAAAGCCAGAACCAACAGAAAGGGAACGGCAACGATGACCGACCTTCACATAGCAGCCGTTGAGACACTGACCGCCGAAGTGTCGGTGCTCCAGATGGGCGCATGTCAGATCAGCCTTAGCATCTACAAGCAACTCGACACTGTCTCGATCTGGCGCAATAACTCCGTTCGGGCGCGTGCGATCTGGGACAGAGTTCACGACCGTACGGAATACCGGAATTCAGGCAGCCCGCGTACCTGGAGCTGGTTGGTTCCGACTCCGACGGCGTTTTGGTCAAAGCAATCGCGCGCACTCGGTCCGCAGTGCCCGGCCTGACAAGGCCCGCACATTACGAACCGGCCGAGAAGCACGAAAAATACCAGCGCTGGCAACAGCGCTGGGAAGCATTGCGGACTGAGCTGATACGCCTGCCGCTGATCGTGTTCGTCGGTAGCGAGTGATCACTGACGAGTGGCAGGCCGAGGAACGTAAGGACCACAGGCAATGACCAACCTACCCGTAGCCCGCATCGTCAGCCGACTGTCCGATCCGGAATTCCGGCCCGACCGACCGTTGTCGTCCACTGCCCGTACTGCCATCGCGGCCACACCCACGGCGCACCCGACGCACACGACGACGGCCGCCGCGTCGCGCACTGCCATCAAGGCGACTACCGGATCGGTAACCACACACCCAGAAAGGCGCACAACCGATGAAAGAAACGACACAGCGCCGCATTCTTAACGCCTACCGGGCAGGCGCGGCAGGCATGGTCGACGCCCGACAATTGCACCGCGAGCAGGGCAATACCGACGACGTCCTCGACGACTACCGCAAAGCCGCTCGCGTCACCCTCGCGGCGCGCGACCTCGACCGCAGCGAAAGGACCGCCAAGTGACCGATTTCCCCGTCTGACGCACCGCGTCTGTACGCCAACAACCAACTGGGCCGCATGATTCTGGACAGCTACGGCGTACTGGAGCCCTACCTTGAGGAAACCGATTCGTGCATTTATGCCGGTGCGCCTCGTCCACGACCAGGGCGCCGGCTGGCATCTCGAGCTCGGCCCTTACTCACTCGACCGCGACGACATCGAACGGCTACGCGAGGCGATCGCGAGCTACGACGCCGCGACACGACCACAGCACAAAGGTCGTCGAATTAGGGCCAATGCCGCGCTGGACATCAGGGCGAGTGCGTGGCCCGGTAAGGCCATCGCGTCCGGTTCCGTGTTGGCGTGACCGTTTCACCGCGACGGCCGACGAGGCGATCGACTTCGCCACGCAATTGACAGAGGCCGCCGAGGCGGCCCGCCAACCCGAATCAACGCCTGAGAGAGGAACTGACGATGACCGCTGATGTGCCGTACCCCGAACGCGACCCGGCCGTTGTCCGACGCGAGATGCGGTCTGGCGTAGCCGCGCTGAACATCCTGGACGGCGGGTTGGAGTTTCGGGAGCAGCCGAAGCGAGCCGCCATCGACGCCGCAAAGCGCGACGGGTTGCTCGACGAGGTGCCCGACGTAGCGCTGTCAATCGTCCGGCACTGCCTCGGGAGTCTGCCCGACTCCCGCACCGTCTTCGAGGCCGCCCTCGCATCCGAGGAGCACGAGCACCGCGAGTTCCATGAGGGTGGCCACTCGTCGGAGATCATCGTCGAGGCAACGATCAACAGGTTGATCATGTTGGTGTGCAACGCAGTAAACAGCAAGGAGGCTCGCACGCGTCTGCGTGAGGGAATTCGGCACGAGCTGCTGTTGTACTCGCCGCCGCCACCCGACGACTCATCGAAGCTCACATGATCGAGCGAGTTAGTGGCATCCTGCTCGAGCCCACCGACGCGCAGTATCTCGTCGACGCATTGGACGCGCTTCTGCGGGAGCGGCGCCCATCGGCTCAGTTGGCCGCGTTCATCGACCGACTGAGGAAAACTGTTGCAAAGCTGGCGGTTCAGGCGCCCGAGACTGGCGTACACGCCAGAGAACTTGGCGGACAGCAGACTTCGGCGCACACTGCGGCCTATGACCTGGTCGACACCAGTGAAGCCGCGGCCATCCTCGACATCACGCCCAACGGTGTTAGAGACCTCGTGTACCGGGACCGGTTGCCCGCGCACCGCGCCGGCGGCCGGCTACTGCTCCCCGCGGCCGCCGTTGTCGCCCGAGCTGAACGCCGGGCAGCGCGCAAGGCTGGCTGATGCCTGAGCTGCGCACGATCCGCGGTGTGGAGCTGGTGAAGACCGGCACATGGCAGATCTCCACCGGCGAGTGGACCGTCACCGCCGAGGACCTGGCGGCCGCGATCGAGGCGCACAAGGCCGGGGTGTTGCGCCGGCCGGTGATCAAGCTGGGTCACGAGGGGCCGATGCGTGACGCCGCGCCCGCGTTGGGATTCGTCGACCGGCTGCGGTTGACCGATGGCGGCAAGACCCTCGTCGGCGATCTGGTCGACGTCCCGGCCGCCGTGGCCAAGCTGCTGCCGCACGCCTACCCCGATCGCAGCGTCGAGGCCATGCGGGACTATCAAGCGCCGGATGGCACGCAGTACTCGCTGGTGCTGACCGCACTGGTCTGCTCGGCGCCACCGCGCCCGGTGTTGACACGCTTGAGTCGCTGGCCGACGTCGGCGAGCTGTATGGGGTGGCCGCCAAGCGGATTGCCATTCCCTCGCCGATCAGTGCCACAGTCCCTCGCCCGCGCATCATCGCGGCCACCGCCCGACTGGACACCCGCGACCGGGCCGTCAAGGTTGCCGCGGCCCGCCGGCGCCGAACGCAACGAATCGTCAACCCGAAAGGACTGTGACATGAGCACACCGCTGACCAACGTCCGCGTCTACGAACCCGGCCGTGACCTGACCGCCGAGGCGACCGCCGCCGTCACCGCCAAGACCTTCGTGGCGGTCTCCGGTGACCGCGGCGCGGCGGGGAACATCGCCGTGGCTCCCGCGTCGGCGGGTGGACGGGTCGCCGGTGTGGCCAAGGACGACGCCACCACCGGCCAGCTCGTCGGCGTCGCCCGCGGCGGCGTCGTGAAAGTCACGGCGGGCGACGACATCACGGCCTTCGCTGAGGTGGAGGTCGGCTCCGACGCCACGGCCGTCCCGAAATCCAGCGGCGTCGCGGTCGGCTACACCATCACCGGCGCCAGCTCGGGCGGCGACGCCCAGGTCTCGCTGTACCACTGAAAGGACTCGAGCCATGCCAAGCCTCATTCCCGAATTGACCGGTCGCACACTGAGCGTCGACGTCGCGCTCAATCAGCCGACGATGATCCGCAACCGCATCGCCAGACTGGCCGACGACCAGATCGTGCTGCCGAAACTGTTCTCCACCGGCGCCCAGGTGCAGGGTGGCGGCATGCTCTACTCGGTGGTGAAGGCGTCGGACTTCTACACCACCGATGTCGAGAAGCGTGCTCCCACCAACGAGTACGCCCTCGTCGAGGGTGTCGACCCCGAGACCAAGCTCGCCGTGGTCGAGGACTGGGGCGGCAAGTTCCAAGTCTCCGACGAGCAGCGCGACCGCAACGTCATCAGCTACATCGACCAGCAGACAACGCAACTGGCGAACACGATCACCCGCAAGCTCGACGTCGGTGCCATCGCCGCCGTCGAGGCCGCGATCGGCAGCGAGAACACTGTGCTTGGAAACACCTGGGAGGACCTGGTATTCGTGGGTCCACTCGATGCCATCACTCCCAGCGCCGAACGTCCAACCGCCGACTTCTCTGCAGCGCAATTGGCCTCGGACCTGCAAGAGCTCGGCGTCCACCACGATTTGCTGATCGTGCACCCCAATCAGGCGGCCGCACTGCGCACCGCATACGCCGAGAACCTCGACGCAATGCTCACATCCGCTGGGCTGGAACTGTTCTCGAACCCGCGTATGACCGCCGGTGTTGCCTACGTGTGCGAGCGCGGCCAGGTCGGGACCGTGGGGTTCGAGCGCCCGCTGACGGTCGAGGTGTGGGACGACCGCAGCACCCGCAGCACCTGGGTGCAGGCGTTGCGCGTCGCCTATGCCTACGCGATCGAAAGGCCCTACGCCCTCAAGAAACTCACCGGCCTCGACGGCGCCGGCTCGTCAAGGAGACGAAGCAATGGCTGGACTGACGTTCGACGAAACCCAAATCGCGGTGCTGCTCGCGCTGCTCGGCCTGCCCGAGGACACCACCGACCCCCAACTCGTCCTCGACACCATCCAAGACGCCACCCGCGACCCCCTCGTGATGCCGCCCTCCGACGTCGCTGCCGCCGCGAAGAAACACGGCCTCGAGGTCGTCGACGGGGATACCATCACCGCCCTGCGGGCCGACGCCGCCGAGGGCCGCAAACTCGTCGCCGCGGCCGCACGAGCAGAAGATCGAGGCCAGCGTCGACGACGCGATCAGCAAGGGCAAGATCACCGTCGCCCGCCGCGAACACTGGCTCAAGCTCATCGCCGCGGATCCCGGCATGGCCGACGTGCTCGCAGCACGACCCCCCGAAACCGCCGTGCCATTGACCGAGCTCGGTCACTCGACCGACAGCGAAGGCAACCCGGCCGACGCTGACACCTGGTTCAGGTGAGCCCCCCACCGTCCCTCTTCTGAAGGGTGGGGGGCATCGAGTCGTTTGACCTAGGTCATGAGATTTTTTTATCCGAGCGCGAAAATTTTGACGCTCAGCAAACATTTTGAGTGAGTCGCAGAAGCGGGCGCACATCGCGGCGCGGATCAAGGCCAACCCGACAGCCAGTGATCGCAAGATCGCGAAGGACACCGGCGTCAATCATCAGACGGTTGGTGATGTTCGCAAGAGACGGACTCGGAAAATGGGCAATCTGCCCAAATTCCGAGCGAGCGGGCGCGGGTCTGCGCCAGCCTGCTCGGGCAGCGCGTTGCAGTGCGTGCAGGTGAACACGGCGGCCCACGGTGTCAGTGTGCGCCGGTAGGCTCTGGCGGTTCGGTCAACGCGCCGACGCGCGTCGCGGCCGAGGACCGCACTGCTCTAGCGCTTTTCGGCCGGAACTTCCACTCTAAACCTGCGAAGATCTGCGCACGTTTATTGCAGCGGCCTCCTTGTTGTTCCACTGTGGCGCTGATCGCACCGATTTATTTTCGAGCCCGTGTGTGTAAAAGCTGACTACCTGCGGAGTCAGGCGGCGGCGGGTCCCCTCTAAGATTTTTCGGGTTTCGGGGGGTGGGTGCAGCTAAGGCAGTCGCAGTACGTTGAGTCCTGGCGAAGCCGCCGCAGAGCGGAAGAAATCTGGCACGAAACCTTCGGGCAAAATGCCCCAAGGTCGGGCGCGGCCGCGCCGCTGCCCTGATGTCAATGTCGAGAAGCGGTCGTTGACATCGGGCAGAGGGCCATGTACACGGGCGGCCAACCTTGCGCGGCAGGGTAAGCGGCGTAACGGACGCTGGGAACGGGAAGCGATAACGCAGGATTCTGCGTTATCCGCGGCTGGGCAGAACAGATGCGGCAGGCCGGTCTGGTTCTCGATGCGATTCGCTGAGCGATATTCGACTGAGGACGAAGTTGCTACGGCCATAGCGAACTTTCAACTGGATGTAGCCAACGCGGTTGGCGAAAGCAACGACAACTGGCTGGGCTGATCATCAAGAGTCTGCCAAAGCCTGTGTCCGCTACGGTAGATTCGGAACGGGATGCCGGCTGGACCGTGAAGCGCGATCGCTCAGGCTGGGTGTTCGCAGGATTGGTGCGGCGCCGAGCAGTCATAGCGTCCTACCGAACCCGAAGTGAGCCTGGTGGTCGCTTGGTTGTGGGCGTTAGTCGTCGTTCCGGGCCCGCAGCAGCCGCCTGATGGTCTCTGTGGTGTATTGAAGCGGCTGTCACTGCAGGATCTGTGCGATTTTGTCGGTCGGTGAGGTCCTCCAGACGGCTGGCCGGCGCATTCCTGAACATCGGCCACAATGGGGGCGACCTGTGGGTGTCCCCCGAAGCGGCGAAGCATGTCGGCGAAGGACTCCTGCAGAATCGGCGGGTCGCCGGTCTCCTTGTCGAAGTTCCAACCGGACGCGATCACCTGCGCCAACCACGACGCCGGAATGCGGACCTCGGCCAAATCCCCGCGCCAGCGGTCTGCGGTGGGGATGTCCTCGTCACGGATCCAGTCGCGCAGCATCAACGGGTGGACATTGAGCCAGTCGGAGACTTCGGCGATGGTGAGCCATTGATCGCTCATGTGGTCATCCTCCCTTGTCCGAACGAGTCGAGCCGGTCCAGCGCATCGGCCGCTGCGATGAGTGCCCGAGCCAACCGACGCGCATCAGCAGCCTTGAGCTGGCCGCCGCCCTCCAGCCCGTACACCGACAGGTGCGGACCGTCGACAGCGCCGGTCTCGTCCTGCCAGCCGTCGATGTCGACCGAGGTGGGACCGGCCTCGTAGGTGGCCCACTGGATCGACCGGCACCGGCGCCCGGTGTGTGGTGTTCAATGCTGCCCCAGTCCTGCACCGACGTGGCGCCGGCGGGCGGTCGGATACGCGCGTTGAGGTCGGCGTCGCGGGCGTTGTCAGCGATGTAGTCGCGCGCTTCGCCGATCAACCATTCGCGGTAAGCATCGGGTGAGCAGTCCGCGCCGCGGCGCTCCTGCCCCTGAAGGTCAGCGATCTGCTGGGGCGTGAGCTGGTCGGCCAGGTCGCGCCAGGTGGTCGTGTTGTCGTCGTGAGTCGTGTTCATCGCGCGACCTCCTCGGCCGCCCGGACGCGCAGGCCGTTCGGTGTGGACACGTCCGCGCACGGTTCGCCGGGGCGCGCCAGGCAGAGTGGGCAGAACACCCGTAGCGGATCCGGGGCGGGGGAGTCGGGAACGGTGTAAGTGGCGGTCATGGCTGATGGGTTCCTTTTCGTTGGGCGTTAGTTGCATCAACCCGACAGTCTTGAAGCATGCCGCCGACACCTGCTTCGACGGCCGCGGGCGCGGCCAGATCATGGCCGACACGGTCGTCGAGCGGATCACCGGCCAACCGGCCGACGTACCAACACCGATCGCCGTCAATCTCGTCCTCACCGACGAGACCCTGTTCGGCGGTGCGACCACCCCGGCACACGTGCCTGGGTACGGGCCGGTGCCCGCGGCCATCGCGTGCCGACTGGCCGGTGACGCCATCGCCGACGAACGATCCAAGGCCACGCTGCGCCGGTTGTATCGCCACCCCGACTCGGGTGCTCTGGTCACAATGGAATCCCGGTCGCGTCTGTTCCCGGCAGGTCTCGCCCAGTTCATCGCGTTCAGAGACGACACCTGTCGAACTCCCTATTGCGATGCTCCGATTCGGCACACCGACCACGCCACTCCCCACGCGCGTGGCGGCGCCACGACCGCCGCGAACGGCCTGGGCACTTGCGAGGCGTGCAACTACGCCAAGGAAGCCCCCGGCTGGCGCGTCCACACCATCGACGCCGATGGCCGAAGCCACACAGCCGAGTACCTCACACCAACCGGCGCCCACCACAAATCGCACGCACCACCCCTGCTCCACGACGTCGTCGTGTTCAAGTCGAGTGCGGTCGAAGCTCGAATCGCCCATCACCTCGCAGGGCTTCCCGTCGCCTGATACCGGCCACCCTAGGTTCACCGCACCCAAACCCGCCGCATACTGAGCGTGTGGAACTGCTGACCGGGTTCGGGCTGGCCACCGCGGCGGGGCTCAACGCCTACATTCCGCTGCTGGCGCTCGGCCTGTTGTCGCGGTTCACCGATCTGGTCACGCTTCCTCACACCTGGGCCTGGCTCGAGAACGGCTGGGTGATGGCGATCGTCGCCGTGCTGCTCATCGTCGAGATCGTCGCCGACAAGATCCCCGCACTCGACAGCGTCAACGACGCCGTTCAGACCTTCGTGCGGCCGACCGCGGGCGGCATCGTGTTCGGATCCGGTACAGCCGCGCAGACGTCCGCGGTCGCCGACCCGGGTGCGTTCGCTTCGTCCGGGCAGTGGATCCCGGTCGCCATCGGTGTGGTCACCGCGCTGGTGGTGTCACTGACGAAGTCGACGGTAAGACCGGTCGCCAATGCGACCACCGCGGGCGTCGCGGCGCCGGTTCTGTCCACCATCGAGGACGGGATCAGCGTGGGTCTGGTGTTCGTCGCGATCCTGATACCGGTAGTGGTCCTCATCGTGATCGCGCTGCTGGTGTGGGCAGCGGTGCGCATCGTGCGCCGACGCAAACGCCGCAAAGCGGCGGCGTCCGGCTAAATCCAGACGCCCTTGCCGACCGCGACCACGCCGCCGGCGCTGATCGCGAAGCGTTCGCGGTCCTTGTCGAGGTCGACGCCGACCATTTCGCCAGGGCCCACGACGACGTTCTTGTCGAGGATGGCGTGGCGCACCACCGCGCCGCGGCCCACCCGGGTGCCGGGCATGATCACGCTGCCCTCAACGATCGCCCCGTCGTCGACGACGACGTTGGACGACAACACCGAGTTGCGAACCGAGGCAGCGGAGATGATGCTGCCCGCCCCGACCACCGACTCCTGCGCCGAACCGCCGTTGACGAACTTCGCCGGCGCCAACATCTCCATCTCGCCGCGGATCGGCCAGCGCTTGTTGTAGAGGTTGAACACCGGATGCACCGACACCAGATCCATGTGGGCGTCGTAGAAACGCGTCGAGCGTGCCGACGTCGCGCCAGTAGCCGTGGTCGCGTTCGGTGGCGCCCGGGCACCTCGTTGTTGTTGAAGTCGTAGACGGCGGCCATCCCGTCCTCGACGAGACGCGGGATGATGTCGCCGCCCATGTCGTGGTCGGAGTGGTCGTCATCGGCGTCGGCCCGGATCGCGTCGATGAGCACCTTGGTGGTGAAGATGTAGTTGCCCATCGACGACGAACGTCTGCTCCGGGTCGTCGGGCGTGCCCGGCGGGTCGGCGGGCTTCTCGATGAAGCCGCTGATGCGGCCGGACTCGTCGGAGTCGATGCACCCGAACGCGGTTGCTTCCGCCCGCGGGACCCGGATGCCTGCGACCGTCGCGCCCGCGCCGCTCTCGATATGGAACTGGACCATCTGCTCGGGGTCCATGCGATAGACGTGGTCGGCGCCGAACACGACGATGTAGTCGGGGTCCTCGTCGTAGATCAGGTTCAGCGACTGGTAGATGGCATCGGCGGAACCGGTGTACCACCGGGGTCCGAGCCGCTGCTGGGCCGGCACCGGCGTGATGTACTCGCCGGCCAGCCCGACAGCCGCCAGTTCTGCGAGATGTGCCGGTCCAGCGAGTGCGACTTGTACTGGGTGAGTACGCAGATTCGCAGGTAGCGGGCATTGACCAGATTAGACAACACGAAGTCGATGAGCCGGTATGCGCCGCCGAAGGGCACCGCGGGTTTGGCGCGGTCAGCCGTCAACGGGTAGAGCCGCTTGCCCTCCCCGCCCGCCAGGACGATGCCCAGCACGTGCGGCAACTCGCGCATAGCTCAAACCTATCTGCAGCCGCCAACCGCGGCTAGGCATTTCGACGCTGTGGGTCAAGGATTTCCTGCATCTGCGGCGCACCAAACAAGGCTGCGATCATGTTCGTCGCCCACTACGGTCGTCACCATGCGGGTGGCCATGATGACGCGGGAGTATCCACCCGAGGTTTATGGCGGGGCAGGTGTGCACGTCACCGAGCTGGTGGCTCAACTGCGCAATCTGTGCGACGTCGACGTGCACTGTATGGGCGCGCCGCGACCCGGGGCGATCGTGGCGGCACCCGATCCGGCCCTGCTGGGCGCGAATCCGGCGCTGGCGACGTTGTCGGCGGACCTGACGATGGTCAACGCCGCCGGCCAGGCCACCGTCGTGCATTCACACACGTGGTACACCGGCCTGGCCGGCCACCTCGCCGCGCTTCTCTACGGCGTGCCGCACGTCCTGACCGCCCATTCGCTCGAGCCGATGCGGCCATGGAAGGCCGAGCAACTCGGCGGCGGCTACCGGGTGTCGTCGTGGGTGGAGAAGACCGCGATCGAGGCGGCCGACGCGGTGATCGCAGTCAGCTCGGGCATGCGCGAGGACGTGCTGGCCACCTACCCCGCGCTGGACCCGAACCGGGTCCACGTGGTGCGCAACGGCATCGACACCGATGTCTGGTATCCGGTGCAACCGCAACCGGGCGATTCGGTTCTTGCCGAACTCGGTGTCGATGTGTCGCGTCCGATCGTCGCGTTCGTCGGGCGGATCACCCGGCAGAAGGGTGTCGCGCACCTGATCGCCGCAGCGCACGAGTTCGCTCCCGATGTTCAGCTGGTGCTGTGCGCGGGCGCGCCGGATACCCCCGAAATCGCCGCGGAGGTGACGAACGCCGTCCAACTACTGGCCCGCGCGCGCACCGGCGTCTTCTGGGTCCGCGAGATGCTGCCGATCGCGAAGATCCGCGAAATTCTCTCCGCTGCAACAGTTTTCGTATGCCCATCGGTGTATGAACCACTCGGCATCGTCAACCTCGAGGCGATGGCTTGCGCGACGGCGGTGGTGGCATCCGACGTCGGCGGCATCCCCGAGGTGGTGGCCGACGGTCACACCGGCCTGCTGGTGCACTACGACCAGCGGGAGGCCGCGCTTTACGAGTCGCAGTTGGCCGATGCGGTCAATTCACTGGTCGCCGACCCCGAGCGGGCCGCCAATTCGGCCAGGCCGGGCGGCAACGGTGCATCGAGGAATTCTCCTGGGCGCACATCGCCGAGCAGACCCTCGAGATCTATCGAAAGGTGTCGTCGTAGAACGGCGACGCCCAGCGTGCCTAGCTGGTGACGCCCTTGAGCTCGTCGCCCAGCGCGGCGGCCTCTTCAGGAGTCAGTTCGACGACGAGTCGCCCACCGCCTTCCAGCGGTACCCGCATCACGATGCCGCGCCCCTCTTTGGTTGCTTCCAGTGGACCGTCTCCGGTCCGGGGCTTCATCGCCGCCATCGAGTGCTCCCTCCAGATGAGCCGGCCCGCGACGCGGGCCCGTTCCTGGGCCGAGACTGTTCCCCCCCGATTGACAGCTCCCGGCACTGAACTGCTAACAATCTCCCCCATTGTTCCCTATCGGCGGCCCTAGGTGTGCAAAGACCCGGCTATGACCCGTCCTGGCGGGGTGCTCGTTCGATGGCCGGAACCCAGCAGTCCGCGGTGTGGTCGTCGACCATTCCGGTGGCCTGCATCAAGGCGTAGGCGGTCGTCGGCCCGACGAATCGGAAGCCGCGACGCTTGAGCTCCTTGGCCATGGCGGTCGACTCCGGGGTGACCGCGGGGACCTGCGATACGTGGGCCGGCCGCGGTCGCGGCGGCGGCGCGAACGACCACAGCAATTCGCCGAGGTCGACGTCCAAGTCGGCCACCGCCCGAGCGTTGGCGATGGTGGCCTCGATCTTGGCTCGGTTGCGGACGATCCCGGTGTCGGCCATCAGCCGGTCGATGTCGCGCTTGGTGTAGCGGGCGACTCGCTCGACGTCGAAGCGATGAAACGCGCGACGGAAGTTCTCCCGCTTGCGCAGGATGATGAGCCACGACAGCCCGCTCTGGAACGCCTCCAGACTGACCCGCTCGAACAGCGCTGCCGAGCCACGCAGCGGCTGACCCCACTCGGTGTCGTGATAGTCCCGGTAGAGCACGAAATCGTCCGGCGACAGCCGTGATTCGTCGATCCACGCGCAGCGGACCCGTTCGGTCACGATTCGTCCGCGCCCTCCGACGGCCGCGCATGCGCGCCGCCTTCGATCGGCGCGTCTGCCGTCGGACTCCTCGGTCGAGCCCGTGTGCGGCGCGCACAGCGGCGAGCTGACCCCGCACCAGATCGAGTTCCTGGCCCAGCCGGTCGAGCACCCAGTCGACTTCGCTGGTCTTGTAGCCGCGCAGCGTCTGGGTGAACTTGACGGCATCGACGTCGGCGCCGGTGACACCGGAGGCCGGCAACACCGTGGCGGTGGTGTCCGCGGCAGCGGCGGCAACGACTCACCCCGGCCGAACAGCACACTGCCCAAGGCGAACAGCACGACGGCGATCAAGATCAGCACGACCAGGTACAGCAGAACCAGCGTCACGCCCTCGATACTGCCCGAGCCTGCCGACACGCGCGCGGCGACGTGCCGCCGTGCTCTAGAGGGGGCCGCAGGGTGTTCATCGGCGGGCGGTCGACCAGCGACACCTCCGACGTGCGCGGCGTGAAGTCGTCGCCGTCGGCGAAGAACTGCGTCAGACCCACTCCGGAGTCCGGCACGCCGCATCGTGAGAACAACGTGGCGATGACCTGGCGGCTCATCGCGGCCAGTTCGGTCAGCGGCCGGTTGCGGTGTTCCCGCACCCCGAGGTTGACCTGGGCGATCGCGTCCAGGCCGAGACGGTCGTAGGTGTCGACGAGCAGGCCGATCTCGACGCCGTAGCCCGGCGCGAACGGCACCGAGGTCAGCAGCTCGCGGGTGCCCGCATACTCTCCGCCCAGGGGCTGCAGCAGGCAGGTCAGCTCGGGCCGCAGCGCGGCGAGCAGCGGGCGGGCCACCAGTTCGGTGACGCGGCCGCCACCGTTGGCGTCCTCGCTGCCGCTGACCTTCAGCGGCCGCCGGTAGAAGCCCTTGACCAGGTGCACGCCGTCGGCGGTGAGCAGCGGGCCGAGCAGCTTGGGCACGAACATCGGGTCGGGGTCGATCAGGTCGGAGTCGACGAACACGATGATGTCGCCGGTGGTGGCGGCCAGCGACCGCCACAGCACCTCGCCCTTTCCGGGCTGCGGCGCGACCTCGGGCAGCGCGACCTCGCGGCTGATCACCCGCGGCCCGGCGGCGATGGCACGGATCTCCGTGTCGTCGGTCGAGCCGGAATCGAGCACGATCAACTCGTCGACCAGCCCGCCGAGCAGCGGGGTGATGGTCTCGACCACGCTCGCGACCGTCTCCTCCTCGTTGAGGCGGGCAGCACCACCGAGATGGTGCGGGCCCGCCTTCGCGGCTTCGAGCTCAGCGATAGTCCACATGGGCCGGCTCCAGCTGTTGTCGGCCAGCCAACGGTGTCGCGCGAGGTGAGTCGGTGGCGGCCAGTTCCGTTGGCCGTTCAGTTACCACATGTCATGCCAGTCCCCTCACCGTGCGCGTCGGCGGGCGCGACGCCCTGGATCGACGCGACCATTTCCAGCACGCGTCGGGTGGGTCCCACCTCATGCACCCGGAACATCGCAGCACCCTCTGCCGCGGCCAATGCGGTCGCGGCCAGAGTGCCCTCCAAGCGTTCGGTCAGATCCACACCCAGAGTTTCCCCGACGAAATCTTTGTTGCTCAGCGCCATCAGGACCGGCCATCCAGTTTTTACAAGGTCTTTCACGTGGCGCAACAAACTAAGACCGTGATAAGTGTTCTTGCCGAAATCGTGGGTCGGGTCGATCAGGATCGACGTCCCTCGCCACCCCGAGTGACACCGCGCGTTCGGCAGCCGCCGTCACCTCGGCGATCACGTCGTCGACGACACCGCGCTCGGTCGTGCCGTAGTTGACCCGAAACGGCCGCGTGCGCGGCACCGCGCCGCCGGTGTGCGAGCAGACCAGGCCCGGCCCCGAACTCGGCCGCCACTTCCGGCAGCGCCGGATCGTGCCCGCCCCAGGTGTCGTTGATCAGGTCCGCGCCCGCCGCGCAGGCTTGCTTGGCCACCGCTGATCGCCAGGTGTCGACGCTGATCAGCTGGTCGGGATAGGCGTCGCGTAGCCACTCGATGAACGGCACGACACGAGCGATCTCCTCGTCGGCGTCGACCTTGCTGCCCGGGCCGGCCTTCACACCGCCGACGTCGACGACGTCGGCGCCCTCCTCGATCACCCGATGGGCGGTCGCCTTGGCCGCCTCATCGGTGAATGAGGCGCCACGGTCGTAGAACGAGTCCGGCGTCCGGTTGACGATCGCCATGATCAGCGCTCGATCGCCCGCGACCGGCCGGCCCAGGAAGCGACCTGAGAACGTCGACTGCACGCCTTCCAGGCTACGGGCGTGCGAGTTCGGCGTGATTTCCAGCGCTGAGCGCAGGTTTTCACGCCGGGGCCGCTAGTTCTTGGGCCTTTTGCCGTCGGCGACCTCTTTGGGATAGTCGTCGTAGAACTCGACGTAGCCCTCGTCGCGTCCGGCGAGCACGTAGATCGGGTCGTCGATCTCGACGTCGTCGTCGCCCTCACCAGTGCTGCCGCCGTAGCCTTCCTTGCGAAGATCGACCTTCTGGCTCTTGAACGTCGACGTGTGCGCGAGTTCCTCGACGACCCGGACGAAAAGCGGAACGGCATAGCCGGGCAGCCGGTTGTACGCCTGCTTTCGCCAGGGCCTTGCCGTCGAACTCTTCGCCCTCCTTGAGCTGGATCGCCGCCATGCCCGCGCGGCCGCCTGCGCCTTCGACCTCGACGCCGAACACCGTGGCTTCCTCGATCTGCGGGTCGGTGGCCACCGCGGCCTCGACCTCGGTGGTGGCGACGTTCTCGCCCTTCCATCGGAACGTGTCGCCGAGCCGATCGGTGAACGCGGCATGCCCGAAGCCCTGCGACCGCATCAGGTCGCCGGTGTTGAACCAGACGTCGCCGTCTTTGAACGCGTCGCGAACCAGCTTCTTCTCGCTGGCCTTCTTGTCGGTGTAGCCGTCGAAGGGCTGGAAGCAGCTGACCTTGGACAGCAGCAGGCCGGGCTGGCCGGTCTTGACCTTGCGGCAGCGGCCGTTCTGGTCGCGCACCGGGTCGCCGGTGTCGGGGTCGTATTCGACGAAAGCCACCGGAGTCGGGCAAATGCCGGTTGACTTGTCCATGTTCAGGATGTTGACGAACGCAGTGTTTCCCTCACTCGCACCGTAGAACTCGCAGACCCGCGCGATGCCGAACCGCTGCGGTGAAGTCGTCCCAGATGGCGGGGCGCAGCCCGTTGCCAATGATGACGCGCACCTTGTGCTTGCGGTCGGTCGGCTTGTCGGCGTTGGTTGAGCAGGTAGGCGCAGATTTCGCCGATGTAGATGAATGCCGTTGCGCCGTAACGGATGACGTCGTCCCAGAATCTCGACGCCGAGAACGACTTGCCCAGTGCCAGCGTCGCGCCGGCGTTGACCGTCGAGCCGACGGCCACCGTCAGCGCGTTGTTGTGGTACAGCGGCAGGCAGCAGTACAACGTGTCCTCGCTGTGCAGGCGCAGGCCGAGGCCGCCAAACCCGCCAGCGCGCGCAGCCAGCGGTAGTGCGTCATCACGCTGGCCTTCGGCATGCCGGTGGTACCCGAGGTGAAGATGTAGAACGCCCGGTCCTTGGCCAGCACGGCCGCCGTCGTCGGCGGGGTTTCCGGTGGGAGCGGTCGCGGCAAGCCGATCCAGTTCCTCGAGCGTCATCAACCCGTTGGTGTCGGCGCCGCTCTCGGTGATCGGCTCGATGAAGTCGGTCTCGGCGACCACGGCCTTCGCGTCGAGCAGTCCGATGCTGTGCTTGAGCACGTCGCCGCGCTGGTGGTAGTTGAGCATTCCCGCGATCGCGCCGCATTTGACGACGGCGAGCATCATCAGCACGGCGTGCGGCGAGTTGCGCAGCATGATGCCGACGACGTCGCCGTGGCCGACCCCGCGCGCGGCCAGCACCGCGGCGTACCGATTGGCGGTCTCGTTGGCCTGCCGGTACGTCAGCTCCTGGTCGTCGAATTTGAGGAACACGCGGTCGGCGTGGCGGGCGGCACGTTCCTGGAACACCTTGCCGATGGAGGTCTTGGCCGTCGGCCGGGCCATGAAGCCGGTGAGAGCGCCGCGCAGCATGACCGGCATGTCCATCAACAGGCCCGGCATGCGGGTGGCGATGTCGAGCAGCCCCACGCTGCTGCGGACGCCCGATTTCTCGATCGGTCATGCGGTGCACCCCCTGTCGGTGTTCGTGTTGTCGCACACCCTAACGACGGGTGATCGCCGTCACTCACCGGTGCGCACACGGCCATCGCCGCATCGACGTCATCGAACCACGATCAGCCGGTCCAGCGCCGCCGAGGCGACGTAGCCGCTGTCGACCAGCCCGTCCAACCAGGTCAGCAGGCCGTCGTAGTGGCCGATCGGATCGAGCATCACCAGCGGCTTGTCGTGCATGCCCAGATATCCCGCTGTCCAGGCTTCGAAGAACTCCTCGAGGGTGCCGATGCCGCCGGGCAGCGCGATGAACGCGTCGGCGCGGTCCTCCATGACCTGTTTGCGCTCGCGCATCGTGTCGGTGACGACGAGCTCGTCGGCGTCGGTGTCGGCGACTTCGCGGTGCACCAGCGCCTTGGGGATCACGCCGACGGTATGGCCGCCGCGGGCCCTGGCGGCGCCGGCCAACGCGCCCATCGCCGACACGTTGCCGCCGCCGGACACCAGCGTCCAGCCGCGGTCGGCGATCGCTTCCCCGACCTGGACGGCCAGCTCGAGCAGCTCGGGATGCGTGGGGCCGGACGCGCAGTAGACGCAGACCGCCCATTCGCGATCGGGTTCTGGGGACACGCTGTTAAACCTAGCTATAGGCTCGCGCGGTGCCTGTTGAGTGGGTGACCGCGCCGCCCGAACCGGCACTGGAGATGGTCGAGGCCGGCGATGCGCGAGCGCGGCCGGCGCAGCGCTGATCGGGCCCGCTGGGGTCGGCAAGACGACGCTGGCGCGCCGGCCGCCGACCGGTTGGGTCCGCAGTTCGAGCCGCGTGGACTGGGTGACCGCGACGGCGCCGACGGCAGCGGTTCCGTTCGCCGCCTTCAACCACCTGATCGATGTGCCCGACACGGGCAAGACCGCCGAGGTGCTGCGGCGCGCACGCGAGCGCTTGGCGACGGCCGGCTGCTGATCGTCGACGACGCCCATCTGCTGGACCGGCTGTCGGCGGCGCTGGTCTACCAATTGGCAGTCAGCGGCGCAGCCAAACTGATCGTGACGGTTTCGCCGAACGGGCCTGTTGCCGAGGAGATCTCGGCGCTGTGGGAGGACGATCTGCTCGAACGGATCGACGTGCAGCCGCCGGGCCACGACGACAGCCGGCTGGCCGCGCTGGTCGACGAGTTCATCGCGGCGCTGCCCGCGGCGCGCGCACCGGGTGCTCGAATATCTGGCCGTCGACGACCCGCTGCCGCTCGACCGACGTGTCCGCACTCGCCGGCGATGACGGCCGTCGCCGAGGCGCAGGCGTCAGGCGCGATGGTCGTCGACGGCGACCGGGTACGGCCCGCGCATCCACTGTTCGTCGACGCGGTGCGTGACGCACTGGGCGGCCCGGAGTTGCGACGGCTGCGCACCGAGCTGGTCGACCGGCTCGCCGCCGCGCCCGCACGCGACGTCGTCGACGATCTGCGGCTGGCGGTGCTCGCGCTGGACAGTGATCGCCCGCAGCCGACCGCCGATCTGGTCAGGGCCGCCGAGCGAGGCGCTGCGACTGGGCGACCTGGTGCTGTCCGAACGACTCGGTCGGGCCGCGGTGCAGCGCGCGCCGGGGTTGCCCGCCCGGCTGACCCTGGCCTACGCGCTGGCGTGGCAGGGCCGCGGCCGGGACGCCGATTCGGTGCTCGCCGAGGTGGATCCGTCCGAACTTGTCCGAAGCCGAACTGATGGCGTGGGCGCTGCCGCGGGCGGCCAACCAGTTCTGGATGCTGTCCGAGCCGGAGCGCGCGACGGCGTTCCTGACAGCGACGCGCAACAGGGTGTCCACGCCGGCCGCCCAGACCACACTCGACGCGCTGTCGGCGACGTTCGCGATGAACGCGGGCAATCCCGAGCCGCGCTGCGCAGATCGCCGACGAGGTGCTGGCGTCGCCGTCGGCCGACGACACCGCGGTCGGCTGGGCCGCCGCGGCCGCGGCGCTGAGCCTGGCGCGGATGGGCCGGTTCGCCGAGGTCGACGCGCTGGCCGATCGCGCGATCGCCGCCGGCCACCCGGGATTGCTGCGATTCACAAGCGGATTCGGTCAGACGACCGCGTTGGTGATGGCCGGTGAGCTGGACCGCGCGCAGCAACTGGGACAGCAGCTCACCGACTTCGCTCAGCTGCAACAGCCGGGCCGCGCGATCGGCGAGGTGCTGGTCGCCGACGTGCTGATCGCCAAGGGCGAACTCGAGCGATGCGGTGCGGCTGTTGCGAAGGGCGGCAAGCGCTTTGGCGCCAACCGGCTATTCGTGGGGGCCGCTGGCGTGGATGCTGCTGGCCCAGGCGCTGGGCCAGCTGGGCGCCACGGTCGAGGCCGGAAAGGCCTTGTCCCGCGCGGAGTCTCGGCACGGGCTGAAGTCGATGCTGTTCGCGCCGGAGCTCGCGTTGGCGCGGGCGTGGACGATGTGCGGCGCGACGGACGAGCACGGGGCGGTCGCGGCGGCCCGCGACGCGGCACGCAGCGCGGAGCGCGGCGGTCAGTCGGCGGTGGCGTTGCGGGCGCTGCTCGACGCCGTGCGGCTCGGCGACATTCGCGCGATCGACGGCATCGCCCGGATCGGCCGGCGACGTCGACTGTGACTCGGTCGGGCAGGCTGGCGATGGCGCATGCCGAGGCGCTGGTCGACCATGACGCGGCGGCGCTGAGCGACGTGGCGCGACGCGCTTCACCGCGATCGGCATGCGCGGTGCCGCCGCGGACGCGGCGGCCCAGGCAGCTGAACGCCTCGTGAAATTGGCGCGCGGACCTGCCCCGGCGCGCCCTAGACTTTGACCAATGAACGAGTGACCTGTACGTACAGACCGACGGCGTTCGGTCCTACTCGCAGATTCACGACCAGGTGGCGGCCGGCCTGTCGCAGTTGACGGCGCGGCGGCTGAAGCGACGGGCGTGCAGAACAGCCACGGGACCATCGCATCCGCGGTCAGCACCGCGTTGTCCGGCGTGCTCGGGACGCGTCAGGGAACGATGCAGACGACCGCGACCGTCGGCGAGCACCATCTCCGAGCTTCTGCAGAAGGCCGCTGCGCTGTACGAGCAGGGCGACCAGCAGGGTGCCGAAAAGCTGAAGGCGGCAGCGGAGGCCTTGAAGGCGCGCAGGGCGCGGGCGCGTCCGGAGGGCGCGGCCGGCCGGCTGGCGGCGCGGCACGGCGCAGTCGGTGCGGCTAGGCGGGAGCCAGGCGGGTACGGGCGCGGCGAGCTCGGGCGGCGAGATGGTCGGCCAGATGCTCGGGCAGGCCGGACAGATGGTCGGCCAGCTGACGCAGCCGCTGCAGGGTCTGGCCCAAGGGTTTTCGCAAGCCGTCGGCCAGGCCATGCAGGGTGTCCAGCAGGCCGTTGCGGGTGCCGCGCAGGGCGGCGATACGGATGCGTCCAGACGAGGTGCGACCTGTCGAGGACAAACCCGCGCAAGGAACAGGGCGACAGGCGGCCGCGAGCGGCGCACACCCGACCGGAAGATCACGCGCCTGCGCCGGACACGGCGTCCACCGGGGCCGCGCCGGGAGAATCTTCCGGCAGCCGGCCACGGGCCGGCCCGACGCGACGCCGCGGCAGCCGGCGCAGACCCGCCCGCAGGGCGAGCAGTCGCCCCTATAGCCTGCGGCCGAGATCGTCGTCGGAGGTATGGCGCGGAGGCTCGGCCGGCGTCACGGGAGCCGGGCCCGCGGCGGGGCCGATGCCCATCGGATCCAGCGCCTGCCATCGTGCGGTCGTCTGCGCGCTGCAGCGGCTCGCGGTTCTGATGTTGGCTCGATTGATCTTCGTGCGCATCGGGTTTCGCGTCGGCCGCGTCCTCGCGCGGCGCGGGCGCACCGGCGGGCGGCGCCCCGTTGGGCGCCCCGGCACCGGTGCCGCCGCAATGCCCCCACCCGTCTGGCCCGGGGCCTGCTGCTGCTCGCCGGGTGACTGACCGTCGCCGCCTGCGCCCTTGGCGCCGCCTGCATGGCCTGCTGGATCAGCGAGCCGAACATGCCGCTACCCTGGCCGCCGCCTGCGCGGGCGCACCGGCCATCTGGCCCATCTGCCCGGCCTGCTGCCCGAGCTGACCGAGCGCGCCGACGATCTGGCCGACGGACTGCGAACCGGAGTCATCGGAGGTCGCATACGCGGCATCCGCGGCGCCGACCTTGCCTGCGAACATGCCTTCCTTGGCCTGCAAGGTCGCGACGTTGGCGGTCAACTCGGCCGCCAACGTCGGCAGCACCGCCGCGATGGTCGAACTCAACGCATCCTGGCCCGCGGGAAGCGTTGGTATCTCGGCAATTCGACTGAGGCCGGGCTCCAGTTCAGGCCCTGGCCCTTCTTCATCGGCATGCTCATCGGGCGTCTCCCCTGCGGTCACCAGTCATCGTCAACGTCGTCCTCATCGAAGTCGTAATCCAGCGGCGCGGGCACCGAAAGACTCGCCGCGGTGCCGCCGCTCTCGCCGCGCTGGCCCATGTGCGGCGCCATCCCCATGCCGGAGCCGCCCGCCGCCATCGGCGCGGCCCCGCCGCCGACGGTCGCCCCGGCTTGTGCGCCTTCCGCGGGCGCGGTGCTGACGGACTTGGTGCCCACCAGATTCGACATCTGCGGCGTCTGCAGCGGACTTCCGCCGGACGCCAGGCAGCGACGCGGCGCGCACCATGCCCGAGCCGCCGCCCGCGCCGGAGCCACCCGCCATCGGATGATTGGAGAAGGACGAGAACGGCATGCCGGCGGAGCCCAGCGCATCCGCCTTGCCGCCCGAACCGAACATCGAGGTCAGTTGCTGCAGCGGCTGGGTCAGCTGTTGCAGCTGCTGGCCCATCTGCTGCGGGATCTGCATCACCGCCTGGCCGATCTGCATCGGAATCTGCGCGGCCATCGATCCCATCTGACTCATCATCTGCATGGCCTGCGAAGACCCCTGCCCGGCCTGTTTCGCCGGCCTCCTGCGCGGTGTCCTTGGCTTCCTTGCCGCCTGGCACTGACGGCGCCGCCCCGACAAACGGAATGCTCGGCGGCACACCGAGGGTGTTGGCGAGTTCGGTCGTATGGGCCGTCACGTTGGCGATGTTCTGCGACAGGCCCATCTTGATACGGCTCTGCACTAGCTCCTGGGCGTTGCTGAAGGGCATCGCCGAGATCGCCTCGCACTCGTGCTGGACTTCCTGGGCGATCGTGTTGGCCAACATCTTGGCCTTGACGACGGTGGCCTCCATCGCGCGCAGCTTGCAGCGCGATCGCGGCGGCGTGCGCGGCGTTGGCTTCATGGCCGCCGATGATCGTGGTGGCTTCGCCGGTGGCGGCCAGCGCGCCTGCCCCTTCCCAGTGGTCATTCAGCTTCATCAGCTGGCCCTGCTGCTGAGGCACGACCGATCCGGTGATCTTCGACGGCGAGCGCCTCGTAATTGGCCGCCGCGGCCGCCAGCATCTCCTCGTCGACATTCGGCCAGCCGGGACCCGTCACCGTCTGCGACCCGAACGGGCTCGAATCGGGAGGTATCGCCATGACAGCCAAATTTACCGTGCCGCCGGTAGCTGCCGGGCCGCCAAATTGCACACCGATCAGGGCCGATCATTGGCCGACTCCAGAACGCCCATTCGACAGCCGGAGCCAGCGCTGCACCCCGATCTCGGCGAGAAACCGCTCGTCGTGGCTGACGACGACGAACGCGCCGCGGTAGGCGTTCAGCGCCGACTCGAGCTGGCCGACGCTGACCAGATCGAGGTTGTTGGTCGGCTCGTCGAGCAGTAGCAGATGCGGCGCCGGTTCGGCGTAGAGCACGCACGCCAGCGTGGCGCGCAGCCGCTCACCGCCGGACAGCGCGCCCACCGGCAGCTGTATACCGGTTGCCGCGGAACAGGAATCGTGCGAGCAGGTGCATGCGACGGGTTTCGGACAAGCTCGGCGCGAAGGCGGCGAGGTTGTCGGCGACGGTGCGCTCGAGGTCGAACAGGTCGAGTCGCTGCGACAGATACGCGACTCGGCCCTCCGCACGGACCACGCGACCGGCATCCGGCGGCAGCTCTCCGCAGATGATGCGCAACAGCGTCGTCTTGCCTGCACCGTTGCGCCCGGTCAGCGCGACGCGTTCGGGCCCGCGCACCGACAGATCGACGTCGGCGAACAGGGTCTCGCCGCCAGGGCTGGACTGCACGCTCTCGAGGACGACGACGGTGCGGCCCGCGGGCACGTCGGTGTCGGGCAGATCCAGCGCGATGATGTCGTCGTCACGCAGTGCGCGCTCGGCCGCGTCGAGTCGCGTCCTGGCCTCGGTGACCCGCGCTGGCGTTGACGCCGTCGATGCGGCCCGCCGACTCCTGTGCGCTGCGCTTCCTCGCGCCGGCGATGATCTTCGGCAGCCCCGCGTCTTTGATGTTGCGCGCCGCGGTGGACGCCCTTCGGGCCATGCGCTCGCGCGCCTGCTGCATCTCCCGCTTCTCGCGCTTGAGTTGTTGCTCGGCTGTGCGGATGTCGCCTTCAGCAACCCGCTGCGCCTGGCCGACGAATTGCTCGTAACGCGTGAAATTGCCTCCGTAGAATAGCCATTTCGCCGCGACGCAACTCCGCGATGCGGTCCATCCGGTCGAGCAGCACGCGGTCGTGGCTGACGAGTAGCAGGCATCCGGTGAAGTCGTCGAGCGCATCGTAGAGTTCGTGCGGCGGGCATCCGCGTCGAGGTTGTTGGTCGGTTCGTCGAGCAGCAACACGTCGGGCCGCTTCAGCAGCGCGGCCGGCCAGCCCGAGCGACACGACCTCGCCACCGGACAGGGAGCCGAGCCGGCGGTCCAGACCGATGTGGCCCAGACCCAGACGGTCCAGCTGTGCGCGGCGTGCGTTCCTCGATAGTCCCAGTCGTCGCCGATGGCTGCGAACACAGCGTCGCCAGCGTCGCCGCCGGCCAGCGCATCGAGGGCGTCGATGATCGACGCGACGCCGAGCACCTCGGCCGCGGTCTTGTCCGCGACGAAGGGCAGCGTCTGCGGCAGGTAGCCGATGGTGCCGTCGACGGTGACGGAGCCCGCCGGTGGGCCGGCGTCGCACCGGCGATCAGCTGCGAGCAGCGTGCTCTTGCCGGCGCCGTTCGGCGCGACCAGACCGGTGCGGCCGTCACCGACGGTGAAGGACAGGTCGCCGAATAGCGGCGTGTCGTCAGGCCAGGCGAAGGACAGATTGGAACAGGTGATGGAAGACATGCGAGAGATCTCTCGTACGAAAAACGACTGGGCCCACAGCATCGCTGGGGGAGGTCACCGGATCGTTGTCTCACCGCATGCCTCCAGCCTACGGACCGGGTCAACCGGTTAAATAGCGCCGCAGCATGTCGGTCGCGGCGGTGATCGCCGCGGTGTCGACACGCTCGTCGGCGCGGTGCGCGAGGTTCGGGTCGCCGGGCCCGTAGTTGACCGCCGGAATGCCAAGCGCCGCAAAGCGCGCGACATCCGTCCAGCCGTACTTCGCGCGGACCTGGCCGCCCGCGGCGTCGACCAGCGCGGCCGCGGCCGGCGCTGTCAGACCCGGGCAGCGCGCCTGCGGCTGCGTCGGTCATCTGCACGTCGACGTCGAGCCCGTCGAACACCTCGTGCACATGCCCAAGCGCTTCGGCGACACTGCGGTCCGGTGCGAAGCGGAAGTTCACCGTCACCGACGCGGCGTCGGGGATGACGTTGCCGGCGATGCCGCCGTCGATCCGCACCGCCGACAAGCCCTCGCGATAGGTGCAGCCGTCGATGTCCACGCTGCGGGCCTGATAGGCCTTCAGCCGGTCCAGCACGGCCCCGAGCTTGTGAATGGCGTTGTCGCCCAGCCACGATCGCGCCGAGTGCGCGCGAGTTCCCGACGCGCTGACGACGACGCGCAGCGTGCCCTGGCAGCCCGCCTCGATGAATCCACCGGACGGCTCGCCGAGAATCGCGACATCGGCCTGCAGCCAGTCGGGCAGTTCGAGTTCGATACGGCCCAAACCGTTTGCGGCGGCCTCGATCTCCTCGCAGTCGTACATCACCAACGTGATGTCGTGCTTCGGGTCGGCCACCGTCGCGGCCAGATGCAGGAACACCGCGTCGCCGGATTTCATGTCCGAGGTGCCGCAGCCGTGCAGCTGGCCGTCGGCCAGGCGGCTCGGCACATTGTCGGCGGCGGGACGGTGTCGATGTGGCCGGCGAGCAGCACCCGTGACGGCCGGCCGAGGTTGGTGCGGGCGAGCACGGCGTCGGCGTTGCGGACGATCTCGAAGCCCGGTGGTCTGTTCGCGCAGCGCGGCCTCGATCTCGTCGGCGATGCGTCGCTCGTGGCGCGACTCACTGGGGATGTCCACCAGCGCCGCGGTCAGGGCGATCGGGTCGCCGTGCAAGTCCAGCGATGAGCCGCTGGGGCGAAGAGCCGAGGATCGAGCCACGGGCTCGACGTTAGTCTTACGGCCGTGACTTCTGCTGCAGGTATAGGGCTGGCGACGATCGCGGCCGACGGTTCGGTACTCGACACATGGTTCCCGGCGCCGGAGCTGGGCGGCGACGATCCGCCGGGCACCGTGCGGTTGTCGGTCGCCGAGGTGCCGGCCGAACTGGGCGAGCTGACCGGCCGCGACGAGGACCGCGATGTCGAGACAGTGGCAGTCCGCACGGTCATCTCGTCGCTGGAGGAGAAGGCGACGGACGCCTACGACGCATATCTGCGGCTGCACCTGCTGTCCCACCGCCTGGTGGCGCCACACGGCCTGAACGCCGACGGCCTCTTCGGCGTGCTGACCAACGTGGTGTGGACGAACCACGGACCATGCGCGGTCGAGGGCTTCGAGATCGTGCGGGCCCGGCTGCGTCGGCGCGGCCAGGTGACCGTCTTCGGTATCGACAAGTTCCCGCGGATGGTCGACTACGTGGTGCCGTCAGGCGTGCGCGTGGCCGACGCCGACCGGGTCCGGCTGGGCGCGCACCTCGCGTCGGGCACGACGGTCATGCACGAGGGCTTCGTCAACTTCAACGCGGGGACGCTGGGCAGTTCGATGGTCGAGGGTCGCATCTCGGCCGGCGTCGTGGTCGGCGACGGTTCCGACGTCGGTGGCGGCGCGTCGATCATGGGCACGCTGTCCGGTGGCGGCACCCAGGTGATCTCGGTCGGCAAGCGCTGCCTGCTCGGCGCCAACGCCGGGCTGGGTATTTCGCTCGGAGACGACTGCGTCGTCGAGGCCGGGCTGTACATCACCGCGGGCACCAAGGTGCTGACCGCCGACGGTCAGACCGTCAAGGCCCGCGAGTTGTCGGGCGCCAACAACCTTCTGTTCCGGCGTAATTCGATGACGGGAGCGGTCGAGGTCGTCAATCGGGACGGCAGCGGCATCACCCTCAACGAGGCTCTGCACCAGAACTAGTCAACCCGCCGCGTCCGGCCGCAGCGGAGGGCAACGGCCCTGATCGTCGACCGCCAATTCGAAATGCCAGATCTCATTGGCATAGATCTGGCACAACCCGAACGCAGAACCATGGGCGATCAGCCATCGGTCGGCCTCGACAGGAGCGATGTCGACGGCCTTCCCCTCGACGTGCTGGGACGTCTCGGGCGAGGCGACGAACTGCCTGGCGGCATCGACACTTCCGTACGAGCGAACGGCGTCGTCGAAGAGCCGTTGCTGAAAGCCCTTCGATCGCCATCCCGAATTGATCCGGATGTCGACGTGTTCGGTCGCGGCCTTGTCCGCAGCGTCGCCAATCGCCTTCAGCAGTGCGGGATCCAGTTGTCCGACAATGGGATTGCTCACGTCGAACGGCGATAGCGTGGTGCCGTCAGGGAGCCACCCGCCGACGCTGTCGGTGGCCGCGGCGCCGATGTCGAGGGGCTCCGCTACCACGGGAGGCGGCTGCGACTGGGTGGTGGAGACGGGCGTCACCCAATGCGAACCGCTCGAACCGCAGGCGCACAGCAACACCGCGATGGCCAGCGCCGTCGCGACTTGGGCGACACAGCGTGCGGTGGTCAATCGTCCGCGGCGAGGATGCAGAACTCGTTGCCCTCCGGATCGGCGAGCACCACCCAGCTCTCGTCGCCGGTCTGCCCGACGTCGGCGCGGCGTGCGCCCAGCGCGAGCACTCGATCCACCTCGGCCTGCTGATCGTCGGGACGGAAGTCCAGGTGGATCCGGTTCTTCACCACCTTGTCGTCAGGCACCGCGATGAACAGCCAATTCGGCCCCGCGCCCGGCGGCGCCTCCAGCACGACATCTCCGTCCTCGTCGACATGGCTGTGCCAACCCAACACGCTGGACCACCAGGTGCCCAGCGCGGTGGCGTCGTGCGAGTCGATGCAGATCTCGTCGAACGTCAATGCCATTGCGCCAACTCCTTTTTGAGCACCTTGCCCATCGCATTGCGTGGCAGGCCGTCCACCCGCCGTACCTCCCTGGGGCGCTTGTGAACCGACAACTCGCGTGCCACGAACTCGATCAATGCATCCGAATCGACATCGCCGACGACAAATGCCACGATGCGCTGGCCGAGGTCGTCGTCCGGAACGCCGACGACCGCCACCTCCTGCACGCCGGGATGACCCAGCAGCACGGTTTCGATCTCGCCGGCTCCAACGCGAAAGCCGCCGGTCTTGATCAGGTCCACCGACTCACGGCCTACGATCCGGTGCATGCCCGCCGCGTCGACCACCGCGACATCGCCGGTGCGATACCAGCCGTCGGCGTCGAACACCTCGGCGGTGGCATCGGGCCGGTTCAGATAGCCATCGAAGATAGTCGGGCTCCGAACCTGAAGTCGCCCAATGGTTTCGCCGTCGTGCAAGACATTCCTACCGTCCTCGTCGACCAGCCGCGTCTCGACGCCGGTCAGCGGCAGTCCCACCCAGCCTGGGCGACGCTCGCCATCGGCACGCGTGCTCAGCGTGATCAACGACTCGGTCGCCCCGTAGCGCTCGACGGGTGGGTGTCCGGTGAGTTCGGCCAGGCGCTCGAACACCGGTACGGGTAGCGGGGCACTGCCGGAAACCAGCAGCCGGGCCGACGCCAAGGCCCGTGCTGCGGAATGGTCGCCGACCACCCGCGTCCACACCGTCGGAACTCCGAAATACAACGACCCGCCGGCCGCCGCATACGCCTCGGGTGTCGGTTTCCCGGTGTGCACGAAGCGATTTCCGATGCGCAGCGATCCGAGCAAGCCGAGCACCAGCCCGTGCACGTGATACAGCGGCAGCCCGTGCACCAGCGTGTCGTCGGGGGTCCATTGCCAGGCCTCGGCGAGCGCATCGATGTCGGCGGCGATCGCCCGACGGCTCACCACCACACCCTTGGGCGGCCCGGTGGTCCCGGAGGTGTAGATGATCAGCGCGGTGGCCTCCTGCGGCGGCTCGGCGTAGCGATGCCACGACCGCGCGTGCAGCCGCACAGGGACGTGCGGCAGCCCGTCGGTGTCCGCGGGTTTCTCCCCCAGCCACGCCTGCGCTCCGGAATCAGTGACGATGTGAGTCCGCTCGGCGGCGCCGACGTCGGCGGGCACGGGCACCACCGGCACGCCGGCGATCAGGCAGCCGGTCACCGCCAGCACGGTGGCCGGTGTCGGGGTGGCCAGCACCGCGACACGCTGCGCCCCGGCGATCCGTTCGGCTACCGACGTCGCCGCCCCCACGAGGTCGCTGCGGCTGAGCACAACACCGCCGATGCGGACCGCGTCGACGGTGTCGTCGCCTGCCGCGACCGCGGCGGGATTCAGTGAGGACAGCAGCACGGCTGCGCACGAGAGGAGCTGGACATGTCTAGCGAGGATACTGGGCCAGTGGACCGCATTCAGACCGTCGCGTCGCGCGAGGTGTACCGCAATAGCTGGATGACACTGCGCGAGGACGCCATCCGACGGCCGGACGGCAGCAGCGGCATCTACTCCGTCGTCGACAAGCCGGCGTATGCGCTGGTGATTGCGCAAGACGACGACCGCTTCCGCCTCGTCGAGCAGTTTCGCTATCCGTTGGGCCTGCGTCGCTGGGAGTTTCCTCAGGGCACCGCGCCGGACCAGCAGCATCTCGACCCGGCCCGACTGGCGGAGCGTGAGCTACGGGAAGAGACCGGGCTGCGCGCGTCGGCAATGACGGTGCTCGGCCAACTCGACGTCGCGCCCGGCATGAGCAGTCAGCGCGGCTGGGTGTTCCTGGCGACGGGCATCAGCGAGGGTGACCACGAACGCGAACACGAGGAACAGGACATGCACAGCGAATGGTTCACCCGTGCCGAGGTGGAACAGATGATCCGCGAGGGTGACATCACCGATGCCCAGTCGATTGCGGCGTGGGCCTTGCTGCTGTTGTCCGAGCGCTGACCGGATTCCGCGAAAGGCGGATACTGGGTGTTACACGCCGACTGGGGGGCGACACAAATGACAGTGGCTGACGAAACCGCCATCCGCAGGTTGATCTACCGGTGGGCCACCGCGGTGCACGTCGGCGATCTTGACTCGGTTCTGGCCGATCATGATCCGGACATCGTGATGTTCGACGTGCCGCCGCCGTACCGGGGTGCGCGCGGTATCGACGAGTACCGCGCCACTTGGCCCTTCTTCTTCGACTGGCAGCAGTCGGGCGCGGTGTTCGAGATCGTCGAGTTAGAGATCACGGCGGGTACCGACGTCGCGTTCGCGTGGGCCCTGTTGCATTGCGGCAGGCCCCAGGACCTCGCGACCAACCCGGATATCCGCCTACGGCTGACGTTGGGGCTGAGCAAGCGCGACGGCCGCTGGGTAGTGAACCACGAGCACCATTCGTTTCCGGCGACCGACTGAGCACGCCAGTGCTAGTGACGGCGTTCGGCGAGCGCCCTCAGGAAGAACGTCAGATTGGCGGGCCGCTCGGCCAGTCGGCGCACGAAATAGCCGTACCACTGCGTGCCGAACGGCACGTACACCCGGACGTGATTGCCGTCATCGGCCAGTCTGCGCTGTTCGGCATCGCGGATGCCGTACAGCATCTGATACTCGAAATCGTCTACTGTCCCGGCCGTTCTCGCGGGCTATGCCGGGCACCGCATCGATGATCTGCGGATCGTGTGACGCGACCATCGGGTAACCGCTGCCCCGCATCAGCGTCCGCAGGCACCGCACGTAGGAGTCGGTGACCTCGTCACGGTCCCGGTAGGCCACCGACGCCGGCTCGTCGTAGGCGCCCTTGCACAGCCGGATCCGCGCGCCGGAGGCGGCGAACTCCGCACAGTCGGCCTGTGTGCGCTTCAGGTATGCCTGCAGAACCGTTGCCAGCCAGGGAAAGTCGACTCGGAGCTCACGCACGATGGACAGCGTCGAGTCCGTGGTGGTGTGGTCCTCGGCGTCGACGGTCACCCACGCTCCGACGGCGCTGGCCTTTCCGCAGACCGCATGAGCGTTCTCCAGCGCGATCTTCTCGCCGTCGCGGGGTAACGCCTGCCCGAGGGCCGACAGTTTCAGCGACACCTCCAGCGGGCGCACCGTCGCGGCCCTCTCATCGCGGCGCCCGAGCGCATCGAGCAGCGCCAGGTAGGCATCGACTGTGGCGTTGGCGGTGTCGACATCGGTGACGTCCTCGCCGAGGTAGTCGATCGACACGAGCCGACCCGAATCCCGTAGGTGCCCAACGGTAGTCAGCGCATCATCGACCGACTCGCCGGGCACGAAGCGGTGCACGACCTGGCGGGTGACCGGCAGCCGCTCGGCGGTTCGGCGCAGCTTATCCGACCGGCTGGCGGCGAGGATGGCCGGGCGCGCAACCCGATCGAAGACGCCCATCTCACGCCTCCATGTGCGGATAGTCGTGATGAGTGGGCGGGACGAAGGTCTCCTTGATCGACCGGGCCGACGTCCAGCGCAACAGGTTCAGCGCCGAACCCGCCTTGTCGTTGGTGCCCGAGGCCCGGGAGCCGCCGAACGGCTGCTGCCCGACGACCGCGCCCGTGGGCTTGTCGTTGACGTAGAAGTTTCCGGCCGCGTGGCGCAGGCGGTTCTCGGCCTGCAACACCGCCGAGCGGTCGTCGGCGATCACCGCACCGGTCAGTGCGTACTTCGCACCCGTGTCGATGACATCCATGATGCGGTCGTAGTCGTCGTCGGGATACACATGCACCGACAGGATCGGCCCGAAGTACTCGGTAGAAAACGACTCGTCACTCGGGTCGTCGGACAACAGCACCGTCGGCCGGACGAAATAGCCTTCGCTGTCGTCGTATTCGCCGCCGACCGCGACGGTGATATGAGGCCCGCACTTCGCTCTTTCAATGGCGTTGACGTTCTTGGCGAAGGCCCTCTCGTCGATCAGTGCGCCGCCGAAGTTGGTCAGGTCGGTGACATCGCCGTAGCGCAGCGCCTCGGTGGCGGACAGGAAGTCATCGCCCATCTGCTGCCACACCGAGCGCGGGATGAACGCCCGCGAGGCCGCCGAGCACTTCTGGCCCTGGTAGTCGAACGCGCCGCGGATCAGCGCCGTGCGCAGGACATCCGGTCGCGCCGACGTGTGGGCGAGCACGAAGTCCTTGCCCCCGGTCTCTCCGACCAGCCGAGGGTAGGTGTGATAACGGTCGATGTTGTTGCCGACCTCGCGCCACAGATGTTGAAACGTCGCCGTCGACCCGGTGAAGTGGATACCGGCCAATCGCGGATCGGCCAGTGCCACTTCAGAAACCGCGAGTCCGTCGCCGGCCAGCAGGTTGATCACGCCCGGCGGCAGACCCGCCTCCTCCAACAGCTGCATGGTCAGGTAGGCCGCGAATGTCTGGGTCGGCGACGGCTTCCACACCACGGTGTTGCCCATCAGCGCGGGTGCGCTCGGCAGGTTGGCGGCGATCGCGGTGAAGTTGAACGGCGTGATCGCGTAGACGAACCCCTCCAGCGGCCGGTAGTCCGTGCGGTTCCACACGCCGCGCACGCTGATCGGCTGCTGAGCCAGGATCTGACGCGCGAATCCGACATTGAACCGCCAGAAGTCGATCAGTTCGCACGCGGCGTCGATCTCGGCCTGATACGCCGACTTCGACTGGCCGAGCATGGTCGCGGCGCACAGCTTCTCCCGCCACGGCCCGGCCAGCAGGTCGGCGGCGCGCAGGAAGACCGCGGCGCGTTCGTCGAACGGAGTGGCCTCCCAACCGGCCTTGGCCGCGATCGCGGCGCCGATGGCCGCCGTCGCATCGGCGTGGTCGGCGTTGGCGAAGGTGCCGAGCCGCGCGGCAGTGGCGATGCGGCTGAACCACGTCGCTGCGGGTGCCGCCACCCATGCGGCGGGCGCCGCCGATGACATGCGGCAGTTCGAGCGGGTCGGCGGCCAGCGACTTCAGCGCATCGGTGAGCCGGGTGCGTTCACCCGAGCCGGGCGCGTAGTCGTGTACCGGCTCGTTGGCAGGCAGGGGCACGTCGGTGATGGCGTCCATGCAGCAAGGATGCCCTGCATTCGACACAGTAACCGATGGCCGATCCGACAATGCGGTCTGCGGCTCTATAGTCGAATCGGACAAAGGAGGGCGCCATGGCCGCACCGCCCGCCCCGCTCGGCCTCGGGCAGCTTGCTGCTCGCGCTGGACCGCACGATGGTGACGCTGGTCGAGGCGCCCCGCGGGTTGGACATGCCGGTGGGCTCGGTGGCCCTCGTCGACGCCGACGACGTCCGGCTGGGCCTGGCGGTCGGGCCCGGTTCTGCGGATCTGTTCTTCCTGCTCGGAGTCTCCGACGCCGAGGCCGTGCGCTGGATCGAGCAGCAATTCGCCGGTACAGGAAGGGTGCCCGCCGCCATCTTCGTCAAGGAACCGTCGCAGGCGGCGGTGCAAGCGGGCCGTCGCGCTGGGCACTGCTGTGGTGGCCGTCGAACCGCGGGCGCGCTGGGAACTGCTGTACAAACTCGTCAACCACGCCTTCGAGCACCACGGCGATCGCGGCGATCCGCACTACGACTCGGGCACCGACCTGTTCGGGCTGGCGCAGTCCATCGCCGATCGCACCCGCGGCATGATCAGCATCGAGGACGAGCAGTCCCACGTCCTGGCGTACTCGGCGTCCAGCGACGAAGCCGACGAGCTGCGCCGGCTGACGATCCTCGGCCGCGCCGGCCCGCCGAGCATCTGAAATGGATCGGCCAGTGGGGCATCTTCGACGCGCTGCGCGCGAGCGGCGACGTGGTACGCGTCGCAGAGCGACCGGAGTTGGGCCTGCGTCCCCGGCTGGCGGTGGGCATCCATCTGCCGTCCGCCGACTGCGCGCCGGCCGCCCGCGTTCGCGGGCACGATCTGGCTGCAGCAGGGCTCGGCACCGCTCGCCGACGACGTCGAGGACATCATGCGCGGCGGTGCGGTATTGGCGGCTCGCATCATGACGCGACTCGCGGCCGCGCCGTCCATGCACAGCGCGCGGGTCGCCGGAACTACTCGGCCTTGCCGGCGAGGAGGTCGACGTCGCCGCGGTAGCGCGCGAGCTTGGCGTCGTCACCGACGGCCGCTCGGCGCTGATCGGGTTCCGAGGCGGCGAGAACCCGGTGCCCGCCGACGTCATCGCTTTGAGCGCCAGTGCTTTTCGCGTCGATGCCCAGGTGGTGTCCACCAGCGAGCAGGTTTACGTGCTGCTACCCAAGATCGGAGCGGCGTCGTCGGTGACGTCCTGGGTGCGCGGCGTGGTGGCGGCGATGCGCCGCGAACTGGGCTTGACGGTGCGCGCAGTGATCGCGGCGCCGCTGGCCGGACTGGCCGCCGCCGCGACGGCGCGAGTGGAAGTGGACCGCGTGTTCGACAGCGCGCGTCGACATCCCGGCGCGATCGCCGATGTCACATCGCTCGACGAGGCGCGCACCACGGTGTTGCTCGACGAGATCGTGGCGCAGGTGGCCGACCGGCCGCGACTCGTCGACCCGCGAGTCCGGCGCCTACGTGAGCAGGACCCCATGCTGGCCGACACGCTGCAGGCGTATCTCGACGGTTTCGGCGACATCGCAGCGGTGGCGCAACGCCTGCACGTGCACCCGAACACGGTGCGCTACCGCGTGCGCCGCATCGAGAAGCTGCTGTCCACGTCTCTGGACGATCCCGACGACCGGCTGGTGCTGGCGCTCGGACTGCGCGCCACCGCGACTTAGATCCGACGCGAACGCCCTAAGCCGTGAGCCGGGCCGCGGCGGCGTCGATCCGTTCGTCGGTCGCGGTCAATGCGACGCGGACATGCTGCGATCCGCGCGGGCCGTAGAACTCGCCAGGCGCGACCAGGATGCCCTTTTGCGCCAACCATGCGACGGTGTCGCGGCACGGCTCGCCGCGGGTGGCCCAGAGGTACAGGCCCGCCTCGGAGTCGTCGACCGTCAGACCCGCCGCCTGCAATGCAGGCAGCAGCACCGCCCGTCGGCGCGCGTAGCGCCCGCGTTGTTCGGCCCCGTGGTCGTCGTCGTCGAGCGCGGCCACCATAGCCGCCTGAATGGCGGTCGGCACCATCATGCCCGCGTGCTTGCGCACCGCCAGCAACTCAGCAACCACCGACGGGTCACCGGCGACGAAGCCGGCGCGGTATCCCGCCATAGATGAGGTCTTCGACAGCGAATGGATCGCAAGCAGGCCGGCGTGGTCGCCGTCGCACACGGAGGGATGCAGCACCGAGACGGGTTCGGCGTCCCAGCCCAGTCCCAGATAACACTCGTCGGAGGCGACCAGCACGCCACGATCACGCGCCCAGCCCACGACCTTGCGCAGGTGGTCGGCGCCCAGCACCTTGCCGGTCGGATTGCTGGGTGAGTTGAGGTAGACCAGAGCGGGTGATTGTGGCCCCAGCTGAGTCAGCGAATCCGCACGTATAACCTGCGCCCCGGCGAGCCGCGCACCGACTTCGTATGTGGGATAAGCCAGTTCGGGCACCACGACGACGTCGTCGGGCCCGAGACCGAGCAGGGTGGGCAGCCACGCGATCAGTTCTTTCGTGCCGATCGCCGGCAGCACCGCCTGTTCGGTGAGACCCGTGACGCCGTAGCGGCGGGCCAGCGCCGTCACCGCAGACTGCCGCAGCGCGGGCGTGCCCGCGGTCGTCGGGTACCCCGGAGAGGCGCTGGCATCGGCAAGGGCTTGCCGGATCAGCGGCGCCACCGGGTCGACGGGCGTGCCGACCGACAGGTCGACGATGCCGTCCGGATGCGCACGGGCGAGCGCGGTGACGTCGGCCAGAGTGTCCCAGGGAAACTCCGGCAATGACGCCGAGACGCGCTTACGACGAAGCTGCGGGCGAGCCGTCAGCCGTCCTCGCCTTGGGGCGCCAGATCCTTGACCACCTGGGGATCGTTGTCGGTCTGGCCAACCTTGGACGCGCCGCCGGGCGACCCCAGCTCAGCGAAGAAGTCGGCGTTGATCTGCGTGTAAGCGCTCCACTGATCGGGCACGTCGTCTTCGTAGTAGATGGCCTCCACCGGGCAGACCGGCTCGCAGGCGCCGCAGTCGACGCACTCGTCCGGGTGGATGTACAGCATGCGTGCGCCCTCGTAGATGCAATCGACAGGGCATTCCTCGATACACGCCTTGTCTTTGATGTCGACGCAGGGTTCGGCAATCGTGTACGTCACGAATGTCTCCTCGATCTCCGGTCACGTGGGGCTGTCAGTCTCGGTAGGGCCCCCTGAAAGTCGCAGCCAGTATCCGTTCTCGGCACTGCGGCGGTTGTCTCAGTGTGCCCTAACTTTCACACGACGCCCGGTTAGGGGTGGCGCGTGGTTACTGATACTAAACGTTGCAGATAGAAGTCGACCAGTCGCCACACCCGTTTGAAGCGACGTGCTGGTCAACTGCTCAGCACGCCAGGAGAACGGCTGGTACCTCGCCGGATCGTTTCACCGCGAGTTCGACGCCGGGCTCCGCGATGACGAACTCGAAGCCGTCCTTCGGTGTTGTGCCCGCCGAATCTCCCATCAATTCAACTGTAACGACAGGCAGCCAACCGGCCCTGTGGCGCATGACACGGTGCGGTGATGTTGGTGCACCTGTGTCGACGGGTAGCCCAGGTTATGTGCGGGTTACGACAAGGTGTCGAAACGTCGCAGCCATCCGCTGAGCACCCGCGTGGTGGGCCCGCACCAGCGGACGGCAGAGCTTGTCCCGTGCAAGTGATGGCCGTTCCCATGAACCCGAGGCGTGGCTCACGAAGAGCCTGCAGTTGGAAGGAGAACAATGAAGCGTGGACATATGTCCAAGATGATGCCGGCTGCCCTGTTTGCGTCCCTCGCAGCGTCCGCCGCCGGTTTCGCCGTCGCCACGGCGGCGGACGCCGGTGCCAACGTGTCGGACATGCCGTGTCCGGGCAGTGTCACCGAGGCGCTTGTCATCGAGGGCTGCCTGCCGAGCACCGATCCGTCCGCGGATTCACTCGACATGCGCGGACCCAACCAGGTTCCGGAGGTGAACGGGATTCCGTGCACCGGTTCCAACACGGGGACCTGCATCGGGCTGAGCCGGCTGCCGTCCGCGGACGCTCCGGAACCGGACACCTCGGTCCAGCACAGCCCGTAAACCGCACGATCAGCAGGGCCAGCACCGGACGGGCTTCACGCTCGCCCGGTGCTGCTTTGCGTGGAGCCGATGACCGGAATCGAACCCGCGTATTCAGCTTGGAAAGTATTTTCGACGCCCGAACGGGTGGGCGATAGCCGCTGGTAGACCGGCTAGCGATGATCTCTGTTTGCACTGTTCAGATACCGTTTCGGTACGGCCCGCGGACGCCTTCGGTACGGCCGCAGTACGCCCACAGTTCGGCTATGTCTACGGGACCGTTACGGGACTGCATGGAAAAGCCCGACAGCCCTGGAACCTGCCTTTGTCGGGGGCAGGCGGTAGCGTTCACGCGAGCGATTGGAGCGGGAGGGAATGTAAGTGGCGGACTCCAGCGATGATCTTGACCGTCTGCCCGCTCATATTCGAGCGACGATCACCGAGTGGCACTCCTTTCCCGATGGATCGCCAGGCAGAGAAGCGACAGTTTCCCGACCCCGGCGCGCTGACCGGAAGCACGCTGCACCAGTACCTCGTGTTGCGCGGCGGCATTCGTGCCGAGGAAAGCGCCATCGACTGGCTCGACGAAGTGGCCACCGCTCTTGACAGGCGGAAGGAGATCACGTGACCTACCCAAACCTGTTGTCGCCGTTGAATCTTGGCTTCACCACCCTGCGGAACCGCGTGGTCATGGGGTCGATGCACACCGGCCTCGAGGACCGCGCTCGCGACACCGACCGGCTCGCCGCGTATTTCGCCGAACGCGCCCGCGGCGGCGTGGGCCTCATCGTCACCGGCGGCTACGCCCCGAACCGGACTGGCTGGCTCCTGCCGTTCGCCGCGCAGATGGTCTCGTCGTCGGACGCGCGACGACACCGCCGGATAACCCGGTCCGTACACGCCGAGGGCGGCAAGATCCTGTTGCAGGTCCTGCATGCGGGACGCTATGCGTATCACCCGTTTTCGGTGAGCGCGTCGGCGATCAAGGCGCCGATCAACCCTTTTCGGCCGCGACGACTCCGTGATGTCAATGGCACCATCGACGACTTCGCGCGATGCGCATCGCTGGCGCGAGAGGCCGGTTACGACGGTGTGGAAATCATGGGCAGTGAGGGCTATCTGCTCAACCAGTTCCTGGCACCGCGCACCAACAAGCGCACCGACGCGTGGGGCGGTACCCCGGAGAAGCGGCGACGGATGCCGGTGGAGATCGTGCGCCGCACGCGCGCGGCCGTGGGGGACGACTTCATCATCTGCTATCGGATGTCGATGGCCGACTACGTCGAGGACGGCCAGAGCTGGGACGAAATCGTCTCATTGGCAACGGAAGTCGAGGCGGCGGGCGCGACGATCATCAACACCGGCATCGGCTGGCACGAGGCCCGGGTACCGACGATCGTCACCTCGGTGCCCAACAGCGCGTTCGTCGACATCAGCAACGCGGTGGCCGAACACGTCGGCATCCCGGTGGTCGCGTCGAACCGAATCAACATGCCGCAGACCGCCGAGCAGATACTCGCCGAGGGCCAGGTGCAGCTGATCTCGATGGCCCGGCCGCTGCTGGCCGATCCGGAGTGGGTGCGCAAGGCCGAGTCTGACGCCGCCGACGAGATCAACACCTGCATCTCGTGCAATCAGGCCTGTCTGGATCACGCCTTCGTGCACAAGACGGTGTCATGCCTGTTGAACCCGCGAGCGGGCCACGAGACGACGCTGCTGCTCGGTCCGACGCGACGGACCAAGCGGATCGCGGTGGTCGGGGCGGGACCGGCCGGCCTGGCTGCCACCGTCACCGCGGCGCAACGTGGCCACCAGGTGACGCTGTTTGAGGCGGGCGATGCGATTGGCGGCCAATTCGACTTGGCCCGAAGGATTCCCGGCAAGGAGGAGTTCAGCGAGACCATCCGCTACTACACCCGGATGCTGGACAAGCACGGTGTCGACGTCCGCCTTCGAACCAGGGCGACCGTCGACGAGCTGGCCGGCTTCGACGAGGTCGTGCTGGCTACCGGTGTCACGCCGCGGATGCCCGACATTCCCGGAATCGATCATCCGATGGTGCTGTCCTATGCGGAGGCCATCACGGGTAAGCCAATCGGCAAGACGGTGGCGGTCGTCGGCGCGGGCGGCATCGGGTTCGACGTCAGCGAGTTCCTGGTGACTGCGCCGGCGGGGCCGGCAGACGAATACAGGTCGCCGTCGATCATTCTCAAGGAGTGGAAGGCCGAATGGGGCGTGGCCGACCCGCAAGAGACGCGTGGTGCATTGACGACGCCGATTCCCGCACCGCCGGCGCGCGAGGTGTATCTGCTGCAGCGGACCAAGGGCGCACAGGGCCAGCGGCTGGGCAAGACGTCAGGGTGGGTGCACCGGGCGTCGCTGAAGGCCAAGGGCGTGCAGCAGCTCTCGGGCGTCAACTACGAACGCATCGACGATGACGGCTTACACATCAGCTTCGGGTCCGATCGGGCCAACCCACGGCTGCTTGCGGTCGACAACGTGGTGATCTGCGCGGGCCAGGAGTCGGTGCGCGATCTCGAAGAGGGCCTGCGGCGCAACGGCATCGAGCCACATGTGATAGGCGGCGCCGACGTCGCTGCCGAACTCGACGCCAAGCGGGCGATCAAGCAGGGCACCGAAGTGGCGGCAAAGCTGTAGTCGCTACTGACGCGGCGAACCGCGGGACTCATCGCCGCACGGTGAGCCTTACCCACCCCACACAGCATGCGCACCCGAGTCACCGATTCGGACAACGGCCACGATCGAGGACACACCCGATGACCAACGCGAGCACCGCGACGATGACAGTGGCGACCGTCTTCGGGTTGTCCGACCGGTTCTCGAGCCAATGCAGCACGACGAGCGCGAGCGCCACGACCATCAGGCCGAGCGAGAAGTAGTTCATCCAGTCACCGCGCTCGGCATGTTCGCGAAGGATCGCGCTCGGTTGGGGCTTCTTGTTGTACAGCCACTCCCCAGCTTCGGTGGTCAACGGGGTGAGCACCAGGTTCACCGCGGCCAACGCCGCCACCAGCCACACCAACCGCCGCCGCGCGGCGGGCCACACGGCGCACAGAATCGCAAGCACCGCGATCAGCGGTGCCAGCACCACGATCGCGTGGACGAGCAGGGCGTGCGCAGGAATACCGGTGATCGTGGTCATGAGCGCCACGGTATCGCGCCGGGCTGCAAACTCGCTCAGGCGGCCAGTGGCGCATAGGTCGTCGAGCGTTGACGCGCGGGGCGGCCGATGCCCTCGGCGATCGCAACCAGTTCCTCGACAGACTTGGCAGAGCCGAACTCCGAGCCGGCCATCCGCGAGATGGTCTCCTCCATCAGAGTGCCGCCGAGGTCATTGGCGCCGCCGTTGAGCATCACCTGCGTGCGCTCCACGCCGAGCTTGACCCAGCTGGTCTGGATGTTGGCGATCCTGCCGTGCAGCATGATCCGAGCCAGGGCGTGCACGGCGCGGTTGTCGCGGTGTGTCGGCCCGGGGCGCGCGCCTCCTGCGAGGTACAGCGGCGAGCTCTGGTGGACGAACGGCAGCGGCACGAATTCGGTGAATCCCCCGGTGCGATCCTGGATCTCGCGCAGCACCCGGAGATGGCCGACCCAGTGTCGCGGCGTGTCGACGTGGCCGTACATCATCGTCGAACTCGACCGCAGCCCCACCTCGTGTGCAGTGGTGACGACCTCGATCCACATCGACGTCGGCAACTTGCCCTTCGTCAGAACCCAGCGGACCTCGTCGTCGAGGATCTCGGCCGCCGTTCCGGGAATCGTGTCCAGCCCGGCCTCGCGTAGGGCGACCAACCACTCGCGAATCGAAAGTCCGCTTCTGGTAACGCCGTTGGCGATCTCCATCGGCGAGAACGCGTGCACGTGCATCGAAGGTACCCGCGCCTTGACGGCCCGCACCAGGTCTGCGTATCCGGTGACGGGGAGTTCGGGGTCGATACCTCCCTGCATGCACACCTCGGTCGCGCCCGCGACGTGAGCTTCCCAGGCCCGATCGGCGACCTCGTCGACCGACAGCGAGTACGCATCCGCGTCACCCTTGCGTTGCGCGAACGCGCAGAACCGGCAGCCGGTGTAGCAGATGTTGGTGAAGTTGATGTTGCGGTTGACGACGAAGGTGACGTCATCGCCGACGGTGTCACGCCGCAACGAATCCGCCAGTGCAGCAACAGCGTCCATGGCTGGGCCGTCGGCCGTCGCGAGCGCGAGGTATGCGTCGTCGTCCAGGCTCGCGGGGTCGCGCTCGGCCTCACGCAGTGCTGCCAGCACGTCGGTGTCGATGCGTTCCGGCGCGCGGGCCGCGAGCTCGGACACCCTTTCGCGGACCGACTCCCAGTCGCCGAATGCGCTGCCCAGATCACTGCGAGTCTCGGTGAGCCTGCCCGGACCATCGATGGCCGAGTGAAGATCGGTGCGGCCCAACGATTCCCAAGCCTCGTCGGGCTCCTGCCACGGTCGGCCCGCGGGGTTGACGTCCAATGCGAAGCCGGTGTCAGGATCGGCCAGTGCGTCGACGTGCGTACGTACTCGCGGGTCGATCCACGGGGCGCCAGCCTGCACATATTGCGGCTGAGCGGTCAAGCGTTGCACGAGGTCGTAACCCGCTTCGGCGGTGACGGCGGACAGCTCGTCCAGGGCGGGCCAGGGTCGCTCCGGGTTGACGTGATCCGGCGTCAGCGGCGACACCCCGCCCCAGTCGTCGACGCCCGCGCCGACCAGCGCCAGGCATTCCTCGCGCGACACCAGGTTGGGCGGCGCCTGGATACGCATCTTCGGCCCCATCACCAGTCGGGTGACGGCGATGGTTGCGAGAAAGTCTTCGAAACCCGCGTCGGGTGTCGCGGCCATCGCGGTGTGGTCCTTGGCCCGGAAGTTCTGCACGATCACTTCCTGAACGTGACCGAACTCTTTGTGCGAGCGGCGGATCGCATGGATCGTCTCGGCGCGCTCGTGAAGCGTCTCACCGATACCGACGAGCAGACCGGTGGTGAACGGGATGGACAGCCGACCCGCGTCGGCCAGGGTTCGCAGCCGGATCTCCGGGTCCTTGTCAGGGCTGCCGTAGTGAGCCAGCCCCTTCGTCTCGAACAGGCGCCGCGAAGTGGTCTCCAGCATCATCCCCATCGACGGGGCGACGGGCTTGAGCCGCGACAGCTCCGACCAACTCATCACGCCCGGGTTCAGATGAGGCAGCAGGCCGGTTTCCTCGAGCACCCGGATCGCCATCGCCCTCACATAGTCGAGGGTCGAGTCGTAGCCTCGTTCGTCGAGCCACTGCCGCGCTTCCTCCCAGCGGGCCTCCGGCCGGTCGCCGAGCGTGAACAACGCTTCCTTGCAACCCATTTCGGCCCCGCGGCGGGCGACGTCGAGGATCTCGTCGGGCTCCATGTACATGCCGAGGCCCTGCGCGCGCAGCTTGCCCGGCACGGTCACGAACGTGCAGTAGTGACAGCTGTCGCGGCACAGGTGCGTAACGGGAATGAACACCTTGCGCGAGTAGCTGACCGGCAGCCGCCCGGTCGGTCCGTGGCGACCGGCGGCGGTCGAATCCGGCGTCGCGCACCCGCGCCGCGCTGGCACACAGATCGACGAGGTCGTCACCCCGCGCAGCCATCGCGAGCGCAGCCTCGTCGACATTGAGCGCCACCCCGTCGCGGGCCCGTCGAAGTACACGTCGCAGGGCGGCGGAACTGGGCGCGCCAGACTGCGGTGGGACCACCGGGCTGGGCAGATCGGCGCCGCGCTGGGGGTTCAGGGCCACTCCCCTGTAACCCGGGCGTTGACGAGAATCATCCGCGCGTCTCACATTCTGAAACCACTGCGCCTGGCATATCGGTCACAGTAGTCGTGCCGCCTGGCAGGCGGACCCGCCGGTCGTGGACCGAAATGAGGACCAAGTGCCCTCCACTGCCGGAAGATAGTCCCTGGGTATGCGACTGTTGGCGGCTTACCGTGCATACCCAGGGGCCGGGCAGACCTACTGGCGGAGTACTGATGAACATTCGCACTCGCTCATTTCTCATGACCGGAGCCGCCATCCTGTCGGCGAGCATCGTCGCGGTTCCGCAGTCCGTGCAGTCCCCTCCGCCCCCGAGGCCGGCACCCGTTGTTCACCTCGCGCCAGAGGTGCAACTGGTGGCGCTCACGCAGCAACAGCCGCTCCTTACGGTCTTGCTCAATTCACCGCAACAGCTACTCGGACCCGCGGCGCCCTTGGGAGAGCTGCCTTCACCACCGGTGACGCCGCTCGCGGTTCCCATCGCGCCCAACCTGGCCAACACAATCGACGGCATCTACACCGCCGTGGAGCCTTGGGTGCGGTACGGGTTCGAGGTGGCCACCGCCGTCGTGCGCTGGATTCCCTATGTCGGCTGGTTCGCCGGTCAGATCATGGTGCTCTACAACTTCGGCGAAAGCATGGTCGCCAGCGGGGTTTTCAATTTCACCGACTGGCTTCGCGGCAACGGCGGCATCGCTGAGAACCTCGTCGACTTCGGGGTGGATGTCGGCCTGGCGTTCGTGTGGCTCGGGCTGGACGAAGTCGCTCAGTTCGTGCCGCTGCCGCCGTTCTGCTGCTATCCGCCGAGGCCGCCGGTGCAGGGACCGTTCCTGGCCGCCGCCGACACACTGGCCGCGCCGACCGAAACGGGCGATCTCACCGCGGCGAAGTCGCTGGTCGGCGTGACGAATCCGGCCGACAGCGAACAGGTCGGCGAAGACGTCAGCGCCGGACCGGTCGACGGCACAAAGGTCACCGGTCAGGACGCCGGACAGGTCGACAACCAGGCCACCGACAACCAGGCCGTCGACAATCAGGCGGTCGGCGCCCAAGAGGCCGACTCTTCGCAGGGCGAGACGCAACAGGACCAGAACCAAGAAGAGGCCGTCGCCATCGACAACGCGGCGAAGGACGCGGCGAAGACGGAGGAGACCGGCCAGACTGCCCTGGCCGACTCCGCCGATAACGTCGAGGCACAGGGACAAGTCACCGACTCGGATACCCAGAAGCCCACCGGCAAGGACACCGGTGCCGTCGCGCAGGACAACGACGCCACGGGCGCCGACGGAGCCGAGGCGACGGGAACCACCGCCGCCGGCGTCGACGCCACGGGAACGACAGGGGCCGCCGGCGACGCGACCGACCCGGACCCGGCTGCGGACCACGGCGGACAGCAGTGACGGATCAGGTGTTGAGCTGACGCCTCAGTACCGCGACCGGTGGCAGCGCGCCCAGCACGATGAGGACGGCCCACATTACGTAATCCACGATGCCCGCGCCGCCGAAGACGATGTCGTCGCCCGGTCCGCCCAGCGACAGCACCGCCACGGTCAGCAGCCAGGTCACCAGCGGGAGCGCGGCCCACGGCAACGGCGTCAACTGCAGCGCAGCCCAGGCCAGAGCCGCGTTGACCAGGCCGACGAACAACGCGCTGATCGGGAATGGCCACGAACCGAGGTGGAGCGGAAGGAAGAACGCGCCCGCAATTGCGCAAAGGACGCCGTCGACCGCAAGCAGCGCAAGAAGGACCGGGCGCTGACGGTCAGCGATGGGTTTGGCTGAGCTCAGGTCGGAATGCTGTCGAACAACGCTGCGACGGAGCCGATCACCCATTGCAGGTTGTCGAACCGGTCCTGCCAGTGCTGCAGGTTGGGATCGAGATCCTGGTCCATTGTCATCCCTTCCACGCGCCGCCGATGTGGGGAGCTTACCCTGTCGCACTCCGCGTCATCCAAGGTTGAGACCGGCCAGGAGGTCGGTTTCCCAGCCCCGCTCGTCGCGATCGCCCGCGGGACCGCTGACGAGGATGTAGTGCTCGATGGCGCCCACCGGCAACGCGATGCTGTTCGATAGCGCACATGACCGCCCGTTGGGCGCGACGCTGACCTGAGTGGCGTGCGCGCGCAGCGCCGCCACCTTGGCCGGCAATTGATCGGGCACATCGATCACCGCGTCGATCGCGTCGTCCGGGTAGCCGAACGGCACGTCGTCGACCGTCACCCTCGTCCAGTCACCGGGCACGTCGTCGAGAGCCGCCAATCCGCCGGCCATCGCGGACTTCGACATGACGGTCCAGTACACCTTGGGTACGGTCCACGGATCGCCGGGATGATCGGTGCCGCTCGAAGCGGCGATCGCCGCCATCGTCACCCGATGGGCATGAATATGATCCGGGTGGCCGTATCCACCTTCGGGGTCGTAGGTGATGACGACGTGAGGGCGCAGGTCGCGGATGACAGCCACCAGTGCCCCGACCGCTTCACGTAGGTCGGCGTCGATGAACCTCTGCTGCTGGCGCGCAGGTGTGCCCGCCATCCCCGAGTCACGCCAGCGTCCCGCGCCGCCGAGGAACATCGGTTCGACGATCCCGAGCGCGTTGAGCGCCTTGGTGAGTTCACCGATCCGGAAGCCACCGAGCTGATCTGCCTTGTCGACGGCAAGGTGCGCCCACTGCTCGCCGATCACCTCGCCCTCCTCGCCGAGTGTGCACGTGACAACCCGCACCTGTGCGCCGCGCGCCGAGTAGTGCGCGATGGTCGCGCCCGTCGTCAGCGCTTCGTCGTCGGGATGCGCATGCACGAAAAGCAGTCGCGGGGTCTTTGGCGTTGACACGGGCGCGAGGCTACGCCTCGGGCGCGACGCGCCGAGCCGCGGCTCGCTGCGACGTATTTGCCAGATCAGCGCTCAATTAACGTAAACGTCAGTTAATTGCCTGATGTGAAGCAAACAGACCACTCGCGAATTGCCCGCCTGCGTAGTCGACTCAGCAAAGTCGCCGTCTCGTTGGGAAACGAAGGGCATCGACGGTTTGCCCGCTTGGGTTCACATCGCCACGGACGGTTTGGTCCAGCGAATCTCCCACCTGGGCAGCAGTATTTGCGCTCGCAACGACGGATTGCCATACCGCGCCTGAACCTGAAATCGGCCTGAGCGTTCCGTCATAGATTTCTGTGTGCCACATGATTATTCGACGCTTGGAGGTTGCCATGCACCGCGCACTTCGTCCGTATGTAACGACCGGTGTGGCCATCGTGGGAGCCAGCGTCATAGCTGTCGCACCAATCCAACCGGTCACCGCTACGCCGCACGTCCCGGCACCGATTGTTCAGGTGGAATCCCCGGTGCGCCTCGCCGCCAATGAGGTCGAAAACCTCATCAACGGTCTCACCTATATCGGCGCTGACATCGCGGTTTCTCTCGTCAAACTCCCTGCTCCCATCTTGGCGGCAATCCTGGGCGTCAATCCGGCCCTGCTAGACCTGTTGCTCGCAGCCGGGACACTGATTGCGACGGGACCGCTGATCGGTGCCGCGGGAGGCCTCGCCATTTCGCTCCAAGAGGTCGCCGACGCATTCGTTTCCGGCGACATCATCCCGGGCGTCTTCAACGCCTTGGTCAAGGTTCCGGCAGCGGTGCTCGACGGCGCGGCGAATGGCGAGGTGGGCCCGAACATCGGCCCTCTGTTAGGGCTGAGCCCGAACTTCCTTCTGGCATTCACCGGGGGGCTCTTCAGCCCAGGCGGCATCGGTTTCTTCCCGAATCTCAATCTCGTTCTTCCCGGCCTCCTCCCGGCGATACAGCTGGTGTTCGGGCTGCTCGGCTTCGGGGCTGCGCCGGAGCCCGTCGAGGCGTTGACCGTGGAGAAGACCACAGCCGGTGGCGGTCTCGATGCCGGTGACGGCGGCAACGGCTTCGTCGCGCTTTCGGCCGGTTCGAACAGTGGTGACGACATCGACAGCGGCAAGACCGGCGACAACGACACCACCGGCGACAACACCACCGGCGACGGCAATGACGGCGGTGGCGCCACCGATAACAACACCGGCAGCGGCAACGACGGCGCCGCGGACGACACCGGGGATGCCGGCGACGACGACGTGATCGACGCCAACAACGACGGCGGCGACAACAGCGGCGCAGGTGACAACAGCGGCGCCGGCGACAACACCGGTGCCGGCGACAACACCGGTGTCGGCGACAACAGCGGCGCCGGTGACAACACCGGTGCCGGCGACAACACCGGCGCCGGGCGACAACACCGGTGCCGGCGACAACACCGGTGCCGGCGACAACACCGGTGCCGGCGACAACACCGGTGCCGGCGACAACAGCGGCGCGGGCGACAATACCGGCGGTGATACCGGCGGCGCCGGCGAGAACAACAACGGAGGCGACAACAGCGGCGGCGGTTCAGGCAACTGAGGATTCGACGCTGACTTAGATTCACTGCGTGGAGCGGCGCACCCTCGAGTTCGGCTGCGCGATCGTCATCATCGGCCTGCTCGCCGGTGTCGCCGGCGCCGCTACCACCTTGCTCCTGCACGGCATCGAACACCTCACGTACCACTACACATTCGGCACACTGCTCACCGGCGTCGGCGAAAGCAGCCCGGTGCGGCGCGCGCTCGGACCGATGGTGGGCGGCGCGCTCGCCGGGTTCGGGTGGTGGATCCTGCGGCGCCGGACGGAGGTCCCGTCGCTCAATGCGACGATCGTCAACCATCGGCCGATTCCACGTGTGCCGATGTCCGTCGACGCCGGCCTTCAGGTGCTGCTCGTCGGTTCGGGCGCATCCTTGGGACGCGAGGGCGCCCCTCGCCAACTCGCTGCCGCACTGGGCGATTTCGCGACGTCACGGCTATCGCTGTCCGCGCGCGACCGGGAAATCCTGTTGGCATGCGCGGCTGGGGCCGGATTGGGCGCGGTGTACAGCGTGCCGCTGGGCGGCGCCGTGTTCGCCGCCCGAATAGTGCTGGGTACGTGGCACCCACGCGCCCTGGGCTGCGCGTTGATCACCTCGAGTCTCGCGGTCGCGGTGGCTTCGCCCGTCACGCATCTCGAGCACGTGTTGTCCTGGCCGGACGCCAAGTTGTCTTACCTGCTCGCATTCCTGGCGCTGGCCATCGCGCCGCTGGCCGCCGCCGTCGGGCTGGCGTTCGACCGTGTCATGGCCGCTGCGAAGCCGCGCGTCCAACTGCGCTCGTGGGTGCTCATCCCGTCGGTCGCGGCGGCCGGGCTGCTGACCGGAATCTGCTCGATCTGGTGGCCGGAACTGCCCGGCAATGGCAGGAGCATCCTGACGGTGAGTCTGAACAGCGGACTCACGCTGGGCGCAGCGGCGGTGATCCTTCTTCTGAAACCGTTCCTGACGGCGCTCTTTCTGCGGTCGGGCGCGGTCGGCGGAATGATCACGCCTGCGATGGCCACCGGCGCCGCCGCGGGATCATTGGCCGCGATCGTTGTCAACCAGCTGGCCGGGACCAGCATTCACGTATCTGCGGTGTCGCTCATGTGCGCGGCAGGCGTCCTGGCGATCACCCAGCGCGCGCCGCTGTTCGCGGCGTTATTCGTCTGGGAGCTGGCCCGACCGCCGTACTGGCTGCTGATCGTGTTCGCTATCGCTGCATACTCTGCGCACGGATTGCGCCGGATGCGCGAGCAGCGAACCGCACCCGTGAAGGCATAGCGGACGGGCGGATCACGAAGCTGGCAAATTGCAGCGTTGCGCTTCCACGGGAGCGTCATGCGGTGATCCCCATCCCTCGCGGTCATTGGCAAACTATTGATGTGGACCGTATGTAAGGGTATGTACAGACATCAGTCTGAGCGTTTGCTGTATAGCTTTGGTCAAACTTTGGTCTGCAAACGAGATAACTAAACTTATACAAGGTATGACCTGTATGAACTAGGATCGCCGGAGCCGCGAAGCACACGCATTCACAAAGATTTACTTCTGCGATAATTTTTGCGGAAATGGTATCGGCGGCGGCCAAGTCAGGCGTATGGTCGGCTCAACGCGGAACGACAACTAAATCCCGGGGGCGGCAACTCGACGGGCAGCGATGACGACGACGATGCCCAGCTCGCTGGCTCCAGCGTCGCGGACGGTGCCCAGGCCGTCACAGACGACGCCGACGACAGCAGCGAAGAGTAGCCAACCCGGACAGGTCGGCCCCCCTTCCAGGGGAGGGGAAGGGGGGCCGATCATTAATTTTTGTGACCGGGGAAATGTTTGCTTAAGCAAGTAGGCCCCGATCGGCAGCAGGTGAGGCACGGCTTGCATTCACCGTCCGCGATCACTTGCCGGTAAGGATTCCTTACAGTTGCGCGCACCTGGCGCGGCAAATTCAGTTCCGTTACACCCGCGATGTCATCCGCAGCCCCTCGCGCATGGTCAGGCGAGACAGCTAATTAGCCGTGGGAATGAACCGGCATGCGGCCTGGTACGCCACAGCACCATAGACCTACGGATTCCGTTGTTAGCTGCATTAATTACAGCTAAATTAGAGACCCTATGCTTAAACTTTGCCGACACTTGATCGGCCGTAGAAATAGACCTCTACCTGCATAGTTAATTCTCAAAATTTCGCTTGCATAAACATTACTTACGAGTAAATTCTGCGCTGGTCTAATCACAGCGATGTTAAAAAGGAGACGCAATGCAGGTCGCTGTTCGCCCATATCTCACATCCGGAGTTGCGCTGGTTGGTGCCAGCGTCATAGCGGTTACTCCCATTGCGGTAACACCGCCGGACGTCCACCTGCCGGAGATATCGGTGTCGTCTGCTGCGGTGAAGCTCACCGCCGCGGCCGACCCGATTTCGGCGTATATGGCACTGATCCAGAGCACGGTCGAGAATGTCTCGGCGCTGGGTGGACAGTTCCTGGCGAATCCGGCGCCGATCCTCACGCAGGTGATCGCCAACCAGATCGCCAACGGCGGAAACGTTCTCGCCGCGCTCACCGGGTTCGGCAACACCTATCTGCAGAACGTGCTCACGATGGTGCCGGCTGAGTTCCAGAGCGCGATCGACAACTTGGCCGCAGGCAATGTCGCGGCGGTGGGACAGAACCTGGTCAACGTCATCGTGCAACCGGCGCTGTTTCCCGCTCTGAGCCTGCTGCCCGCGCTGCAAACCGCGTTGCAGCAGCCGCTGGAGAACCTGCTCGCCGTAACCGAGCAGTTCGTCACGATCGCTGCGCTGGGCGGTATTGGCGCCCTCAGCCCGTTGGCGAGCGCGATCAACGCGCCTGCGCAGGCGATCCAGAACGTGCTCGACGCCGCGGGCGCATTCGATCCCGTGGGTGTCGCGGGCGCGATCGCGGCGGCTCCGGCCGTCGTACTCAACGGAATCCTCAACGGATTCGGCGCAGACGGAGGTCTGATCAGTCCCGGACTGGGTCTGATCAACGCCCTGCGCACAATCGTCGAAACCATCGCCACCGCGATCACACCGGCGGCGGCGACGGTTGCAGCACCGCAGGAGCTCGCCGCTGTCGCGTCAGCTACTACGGCGGCCACAGCGACCGTGACGCTGGACGTCGCACCGCCAGCGGGGGCACAGGATTCGGCCGCCGCAGACACCGGCACCGAAGCGAAGACGTCGGCCGCGACCAAGCCCAGCGGCGAAGCCGGCGACACCGACGCGAAGGCCATCAGCAGTGGTGCCAACGAGGAGGCGGAGGTGGCCAAGGGCGCCGATGCCGCCGCGGGCACCGACACATCCGCGGTTGACGGCTCGAAGGACGGCGGCGCCACGGGCACCGACGCCACCACGGGAACCGAGGCCACGACGGGAACCGACGCCACCAAGGATGCCGACGCAACCGGGGGTGACGCCGATGCGAAAGGTGATGCGAAGACGGGCGCCGACAAGTCGAGCAGCGACAACAAGTCCGGCGGCGAGAAGTCCGGTGACACCAAGTAGAGATTCTCCAACGATCGGCCCCTCCTTCACGGGAGGGGCCGATTTTTCATAAGCCGCCTACTGCTTGATCTTCACCCACCGGCCGGCGTCGCCGACGATGCCGGTCGGCACCGCGCCCGTCAGGCTGACGTTCTGCACGCTCGGGCCCGCGGCGACGATCGTGGTGTCCTGCAGTATCGGCAGCACCGTGGACATGTTCCACAATCGTGGCTCCACGGCGGTGATCACGTCGTTGATGCTTTCGGTGCCATCGAGTGCGGCATTGATCTTCGGCTGGATGCTGTGGTCGCAGATGCCGGTGATATTGCTTGGCGCTTGGACCAATTCACCGGTCTCCGCCGCGGGCGTGGGGGTGGTCACCGTCGCCGTCGTCGACGGCCCCGGCATCGCCGCGGTAGTCGTCGTGGTCGGTGGGGTGGATCTCATGGTCGACGTCGTCGTCGGCGTCGGTGTACCAGACGTGGCCGTCGACACCGCGGTGGCCTCGAGTGCGGGGCAGCCGTATCGCGACGCGAGAGCGGTGGCGAGATCGCCGCCGGCTTGACGCCAGCCGACGACGGCATCGACGCGGTTATTGGTCAGAGCGTCGCCGTACAGCACCACGGGGTCGAGCGCCGAAACCGACGCTGTGATACCGACATTGCGCAATTGGTCGGCGGCGGTGTTGGCGACGGCCACCGATGTCGGATCGTTGGCAGCCACCCCGAGCACCAGCGTCAGCGGCTCACCATTCTTGGTGACGCGCCCACGGTTATTGTCGGGCACCGGCGTGCCCGGCGTGGTGGGCGGCGGATTCTCCACCGGCTCAACCTGATAGCCGGAGTCGGCGAGCAACGCAAGCGCGGCCTCTTTGGTGATCGCCGGCGGCGCGGTGGGCACATACCCCGGATCAGACGGGGAGCGGACCTGCGCCTGCGCCAGTGTCACCGTATTGGCGTCGCCTGCCCCGACCGAGGCGAGCAGGTCGACATCGAGCAGGCCCAGAATCGCTTTGCGCACTTGGGAATCCGCCAGCGCGGGCTGCTGCGCCCGCAGCGTCAACTGCATGACGCGCGGGGTGACGATCCGCGCAGTGCGCACGTCGGGAATCGCGGACAGTTGCGCGAACGCGGCCGCTCCGCCGTGCACCTGCGCCACCTGAGTGTCTCCGTTGCGAATCGAGTCGGCCAGTGCCGCAGTGTCGCCGCCGCGGCGGAACAACACCTGATCGGGTTTGGCGGGTGAGCTCCAATATCGATCGTTGCGGGCCAAGAGGATCTCGTCGCGCTGCGGGTCGATGTTGTCCACCCGGAATTGACCGCCGGTGACGGGCAAGGCTCGCGCCAATCCCGACGCGAATCCGCCGGGGACGTCCTTGACGATGTGGGCGGGCAGGATGTTGTTGAACATCTCGCGCCACGCCGGATACGGCTGCGAGAACGTCACGACCGCGGTCTTACCGCCCTCCACCGACTGCACGCCGGTGATCAGGTCGTAGCCGGCGGGATCGACGACTCCGGGATTGCTGACCATCTGCCGCCACAGATACCAATAGTCATCGGCGGCGATCGGTGCGTTGTCCGTCCACGACGCCTCGGGGCGGATCTTGTAGGTGACGGTGAACGGGTTCTCGTTGGTCACCTCCGCCGACTCCAGCAGCGTGGTGTCCAACTCCCACCGCGAACCCGTCGGCGTGTTGGGGTCGGGCACGGGCCGAAAGGAGCTGGGCAGTACCAGCGAGCTGATCGCCGCGTTGACCGGTGACTGATCGGAGACCAGATGCGGGTTGAAGCCCGGACCGATCCAGTCGATCGCCATGATGACCTGCATCGCGCGCGGCGGCGGCGCCGGCGTGGTGTCCGAGGTGTCGGTGCTCTGTGGTGCCGGCGGCGGACTGACGGTGCAACCCGCAACCAAGGTCATCAACGCCGCCATCACAGAAATGACGCGAAGGGGGCCCGGCACGCCCTTCAGGGTATCGGCCGCCCTCATGGCTGCTTCTTCGGCAAGAGACCGAATTGTTCTGCAGAGCCGCAATCAGCCGCGGGCCTTGGCGCGAGCCTTCGCCCTGGCGCGCTGGGTGGCGTCCAGTTCGACCTTGCGCACCCGAACCACCTCGGGGGTGACCTCGACGCACTCGTCGGCGGCGCAGAACTCCATCGCCTGCTCGAGGTCCAGCTCCAGGGGCCGGGCCAGCGTCTCGATGACGTCGGCGGTCGAGCTGCGCATGTTCGTCAGCTTCTTCTCACGGGTGACATTGACGTCGAGGTCCTCGGCCCGCGGGTTAATGCCGACGACCTGGCCCTCGTAGGTATCCTCGCCCGGTTCGACGAAGAACTGGCCGCGGTCGGCGAGCTGGATCATCGCGAACGGCGTGATGCTTCCGGACCGGTCAGACACCAGCGACCCGGTGTGGCGCGCACGGATCTCACCCGCCCAGGGCCGGTAGCCGTCGAACACCGCGTTCGCGATGCCGGTGCCGCGCGTCAGCGTCAGGAAGTCGGTCCGGAAGCCGATCAGCCCGCGGCTGGGCACGATGAAGTCCATCCGGACCCACCCCGCGGCGTGATTGGTCATCTCCTCCATACGGCCCTTGCGGCCGGCCATCAGCTGCGTGATGGCGCCGACGAACTCGTCGGGGCAGTCGATCGTCATCGCCTCGAACGGTTCGTGCAACTTGCCGTCGATCGTCTGGGTGACCACTTGAGGCTTGCCGACCGTCAGCTCGAAGCCCTCTCGCCGCATCTGCTCGACCAGGACGGCCAGCGCCAGCTCCCCGCGGCCCTGCACCTCCCAGGCGTCAGGCCGGTCGATGTCGACGACCTTGATCGACACGTTGCCCACCAGTTCCTGATCCAGCCGAGTCTTGACCATCCGTGCCGTCAGCTTGTGCCCCGAAACCTTGCCCGCCAGCGGTGAGGTGTTGGTGCCGATCGTCACAGAGATGGCCGGCTCGTCGACGGTGATCCGCGGCAGCGCGTGCGCGTGCTCGGTGTCGGCCAGCGTGTCGCCGATCATGATCTCCGGAATGCCCGCGACGGCGACGATGTCACCCGCGATGGCCTCATCGGTGGAGGTCCGTTCGACGCCCTCGGTGACGAGCAGTTCGGTGATCTTCGCGTTGGTGATGACCGGATGGCCGTCCACCTCGCGCATCCACGCGACCTGCTGGCCCTTGCGGATGCGGCCCTTGTAGATGCGGATCAAGGCGAGCCTGCCGAGGAACGCCGACGCGTCGAGGTTGGTTACCAACGCCTGCAAGGGCGCCTCGGGATCGCCCTGCGGCGGTGGGATGTGCTCTAGCAGAACGTCGAACAGCGGGTCGAGGTTCTCGCCGTCGGGATTCTCCCCGTTGGCGGGCTCTTTGGTGCTCGCGATGCCCGCCCGCCCCGACGCATACAGCGTCGGCAAACCGAGGGCGTCCTCCGCGGCCTTCTGAGCCTCGTCGTCGAGGTCAGACGCGACGTCGAGCAGCAGGTCGTGGCTTTCGGAGACCACCTCGGCGATCCGCGCGTCCGGGCGGTCGGTCTTGTTGACCACCAGGAGCACGGGCAGATGCGCCGCCAGCGCCTTGCGCAGCACGAAACGAGTCTGCGGCAGCGGCCCCTCGGAGGCGTCGACCAGCAGCAGCACGCCGTCCACCATCGACAGCCCGCGTTCGACCTCGCCGCCGAAGTCGGCGTGGCCGGGGGTGTCGATGACGTTGATCACCGTCATGCTGCCGTCGGCGTGCTGGCGGTGCACCGCGGTGTTCTTGGCGAGGATCGTGATGCCTTTTTCCTTCTCCAGATCACCGGAGTCCATCAGGCGTTCGACGGCGTCGTCTCCGCGATGGTGCAATGCGCCCGACTGGCGCAGCATCGCGTCGACCAGGGTTGTCTTCCCATGGTCGACGTGTGCCACGATGGCGACGTTCCGAAAATCAGGGCGCGAATCCACGCCTGCATTCTCCCAGTGCAGTGGGCCGATCACGAAAACGAGAGATCCCCGTCACGTCCGGCGCGGTGATGGATTTCTCGATTCGAGTGCAGGTTGCGGGCGTACCGTAGAGGCATTCGACCAGGCGTCTTTGGAGGTCGGCGATCATGACGGTCTACGAGATTTCCACCATCGTTGTCATCGCGGTGCTGGGTGCGGCCGCCACCGCGGCGATCTATCTCGGGCTACTCAACTGGGTAGGCGCTCTTTACGTGGTGCGGTGTGCGGCGTGTCATCACCTGACGTTCGCGTCGGCGAACCGGTCGCAGGAATCGTGCGCGCACTGTCGCCATCCGGCCCTGATGCACCCGATTTACGCGATGCATCACCGCGCCGGCGTCCGCGTCGTCGACGACCGCCTGCACTACTAGGGAGTTGTCAGCAGCACCATGACGCGGCCGTCCTTCGACGCCTCGGGGAAGTCGGCTGCGTCGAGCCCGTAGTACTTCTGTTGGTCCTCGGTGATCTCGTCGATCACCTTGCCCTGGGTCTCGATCTCACCATTGTCGGCGTCATCCACGACGAACTTGAAGTCCGAGACCACCATCGACTCGGCCAGCAGCAGCGCTTCTCCCGGAACACCTCTCCCACGTGTCCTTCCGCGTCCGCAGTGCTGACGACAGGCAGCGCAGCGATGCGCCGGTCATCCTGCCAGAAAATGACGGCCATCGGGATGCAGATGATCGCGTAGCACATCACGACCAGCATTAGCACGGGCTTCCAGGCGCGATCTCCCAGGCCGTTCGCGGCGACACACCCTCCAGGCGGCGCTGCCGAATCTAAATACATACCAAGCCAATACGCGCGCCACCGCCATGGCCGCGATGATGACAAGACCGACGATGCCGTGATACGCCAGTAGAACGTGCTGTCACCCTCGTTGCGGCTGAAGTACCACATCGAAAGCGGCAGGGGCACTGTCAGCAGCAGGAGCAGGGCGTAGGACGGGTGGCTGGTCAAGTACTCGTAGTCGACGCGGGCCCTGCGGTTGCCGGCCATTAGGTCGACGTCGGTTGGGTCGGAATACGCACCATCGGCGCCCACGAACCCTGGACGACGCGGGGGCGCACCAATCCGCGGACGACGAAGAACCCGGTGACCAATTCGAGCACGAGGGCTCCCCAGAACACTGCCGGAACGGATCCGCCGGTGCCGGGAACGCCGAGCGCGCCATGAATATCGAGAACATTGCCGATGAAGAAGGCCAACGGCATCACGAAAAAGAATTCGACGAGCCAGATCTGGACGAGTTGCGGATGCGGCTGCCGATGCGGTCGAAGGCCAACACACCCTGCCAGATGAACCTCAGCACGCACATGGGTCGGAAGAGAAGATTAGCGTGCGCCGACCGATGGAGAGCAAACATGTGGTGCTACAGAGTGAGCGCCTGTTTGAGTTGCGGCAGCCAGGCGCGGTCGGCGGGAACCCAGGGCAGGTCGTCGAGTTCGTCGACCGTGATCCAGCGCAGGGCGCGGTGATCGTGAGGATGCAGGTCGCCGTCCGACTGGGTGACGAGGTAGGCACGCAGGATCGTCGTCGGATTCAGGGCCACATCGACGCCGAGGCGCGAACCAACGGTCACGTCGACGCCCAGTTCTTCCTTGAGTTCCCGAGCCAGGGCATCCGTGTCGCTCTCCCCCGCCGCGACCTTGCCGCCGGGCAACTCCCAGAGGCCGGCCAGCTCAGGCGGACGGTCGCGCTGCGCCACCAGAAGTGAGGCGTTCGCGATCAACGCACCCGCAACGACGATCTGGTTCGGCATCGCCGGCAACGCTATACGGCCGACGAATCACGCGACGGAGATCTAGGCTTTGCGACGTCCTCGATAAACTTTGCGACGTCCTTGATAAAGGAGTCCGACGAGAAGGCCTACCGCGCCCACGATCGTGAGCGGAATGGCCCAATGCCGCCGACCGGAAATCGCCGATTCACATTGAGCCACGTAGTCGGGATGCGGGATGCTCTGGCCCAGTACCGAGATGTTGGCCGGGGTGGTTTCGTTCGCCGCCCCGGCCACCGACAGGTCGGCCGAGACGGCGTTGCCGCATGCGATGGTCGAGTTCTGCCCATCCCAGGTCGATACCGGCAACACGAGTCCGACCACGCCGGCGATCAGAACCACCGCGCCGAGAATCACGTTACGAAGGCGACTCATTTCGAAGAAGGTACGGGTCCGGGCAAACTTTCGCGGTCCTACCATCCAACCTGAAAGGTTGCTGCGGATGGCCGGGCCGCTTCGAGCGGTTCGATTCGGCGGTACCGTCGGCTGTATGGCTGTGTTAACCGACGACCAGGTAGACGCCGCACTGCCCGACCTGAACGGCTGGGAGCGCGCCGAAGGCGCACTGCGCCGATCGATCAAATTTCCCGCTTTTCTCGAAGGCATCGATGCCGTCCGCCGCGTCGGCGAGAAGGCCGAGGAGAAGGATCACCATCCCGATATCGACATTCGCTGGCGGACAGTGACTTTCGCACTGGTCACCCACTCCGAGGGCGGCATCACCGACAAGGACGTCGATATGGCCAGGGAGATCAATCGGATCGTCGGCCAGTAGCGGCGATCCAACCGAGCGTCGCCAGCGTTGCCACGATGTAGATCAGCCCGGCCCACGCCAGATACCAGGGTCGGCTGATCACCCAGATGGTCGGCTGTGCGAAGCTCAGCAGCCACGGCACCCCCACGATCGTCAGCCCGAGCCATCCCCACCCGAGAACCTTCGCGCCCAGCCGATCGCGCAGCGGACCGTGCAGCAGCCAGATCATCAGCGGGATCAGCCAAACCCAGTGATGGGTCCACGAAATCGGTGACACCAGCAGACCGAACAGCGAGACGACGACGATCCCGCCCAACCGGTCCTGCGCGCCACCGATCGCGCGCCACGCCAGGAACGCCAACACCGCCGTCACCGCAATGCCCGCCACCACCAGTGGACCGTATCCGGCGTCGTGGCCGAGGATCCGCGAGATGCCGCCTCGCCACGATTGGTTGAACGACGTTCCGATCGGGCCGACTCGCTTTGCGTCACCGAGCAATTCAGTGAAGTAGTAGCGGGTCTCGTTTCCGATCACGAGCCACGAGATCGCCACCGTCCCGAAGAAGACCACCGCCGAGAAGACCGCCGCAGCCCATCGTCGCGCGCCGACGAAATACAGCCCGCTCACCGCAGGCGTCAGCTTCACTCCGGCCGCGAGGCCGACCAACAGTCCCGACAGCCACCACCGCGTGCTGTAGACCGCGTACAACACCGCCAACACGAGCAGCACGTTGATCTGGCCGTAGTCGAAGGTACTGCGCAGCGGTTCGATCCAGATGCCGACGGCAGTCCACAGCATGGCCGTTCGACGGTCCCCCCCGCCGAGGAGCCGCTGGCTGATCCGCACCACTCCGTACAGGGCCGCGATGATTCCGAGTTGCCATGCGAACGCGACGAATCCGAACGGCAGCAGATGCAAGGGGTAGAACACCACCGCCGCGAACGGCGGATAGGTGAACGGCAACGGAAAGTCGGGTGTCTGGTCGGCGTAGACGTAGTCGTAGAGGGCGCCCGGCTGATCCAGTGTTCCGGCGCCGCCGACATACACATGCAGGTCGACGAAGTTGGCGCCGTTGGGAACCAGATACGTCCACGCCAATCGCGCCACGATGCTGACGGCCAGCAGGACCGGCGCCGCTGCGGCCAGGCGTGCAGACACGCGGGCGTGGATGTCGTCAATGGCTTCGACTCTAGTGATCGGTCACCAAAGCCCTTCATCTCCGTAACGGTTGCATCACCGCCACACGTGTCACTTGAGTCACAGCAGTAACACCGTAGCTTCGGGCGGAGGCGTGCCTACAACCGATTGGGAGATCTCATGCACCGCACCGGAAAACTGTTCGCGACCACGATGTTCGCTGCTGCAGGGGCAGTCTCGGCTGCGCTGACCTTGAGCGCCACTGCGGCCGCCGATCCGGCCGCGCCGGCTCCTGCGCCGGGCATCCCCGGTCTTCCGTTCCTCCAGCAGCTCGCGGCCAATCCGGCGGCCGCATCGCAACTCATGCAGGGTTTCACCTCGCTGTTGGGTAATGCGACGAAACCTGCCGCGCCGGCGGCCGCGGTTACGCCGCCTCCGACCGCGTCGGCGTCACTCACTCTTCCCCAGGCGCCGGCGGCCCTGCCCGGGGCGGCCCCGCTGAACACGCCGGCCGCGCCCGCCGCCGCGCCGAGCGTGCCGTTCTCGCCGATCCCGCTGCCGCAGAGCCTCTCGATCCCCGCTGACCTGGCGTCGTTGATGCCCGCCGGCACCGCACTGTCCGGCTTGCTGCCTGCCGCGGCAACCGCTCCGGCCGCGGCTGCCCCGGCGGTGGCGGCTCCGGCGGCTGCGGCGGCTCCGGCGGCTGCGGCGACCGGCGCGAACATCGCACCGCTGCTGATGCCGCTGTCGGCGCTGCCCTGACGGGGTCGACCAACCACTCACACCAACACCACGACGACGCTTCTGGGGGAGCAATGTCTAAAACGAAGTTCACCACCGCAGCCGCTGTGCTCGGCGCATCGGCCACGCTGCTACTCGGCGGCGTGACCGGGGCGGCCCATGCGGATCCTGCGCCGCCGCTGCCGCTACCGATCGACGGGCTCCAGGCGCCCGGGTTGTCGGCGGTGCAGGGCATCGGCCCGGCGATTCAACAGGCCGCCGCGGATCCAACCAACGCGGCCTCGACACTGATGGCAGCGGCCGCAGTCTTCGCCGGAAACGCTGCAGCACCGACGGATTCGAGGAATGTCGCCGCGGCGGTCAATCAGTTCGTCACACAGCCGGCCGCCGTTCACACACCGGCTCCCGGCGCCTCACCCGGTGCTGTGGCGCATCTGCCCGCGGGCGTCAACCCCGCCCGTGCTGTGGGCCCGGTTCCCGATGCCGCACCGGCGCCGGCCGCACCTGCGCCCGTTGCAGCGCCAATCCCAGCTGCAGCGCCTGCGCCACTACCGGACGCCGCGCCCGTTCCCGCCCCGCCACCGGCACCTGCCGCGGCACCCGGCGGCACATTCGGACCGGATAGCCCGACGACGCAGGACTTCATGTATCCGTCGATCAGTAACGGGTGCCTGAAGGACGGCGGAAACGTCCTCGCCACCGCGATTTCCGTGGCAGGCCCGGCCAAGATCCCGACGCCGGGACCCGGCGCCGGGCAGACCGCTTACGTGTTCACGGCCGTCGGCACGCCAGGTCCTGCCGCGGAACAGAAGCTGCCGCTCAACGTCACCTGGGTCAACCTCACCGACGGGCAAATCGGGCAGCGCGACGCTCACGCCGCGGCCGGACATCAATCCGGAGGGCCCGACGACGCTGACGGCGATCGTCGACACCGGCTCGGGCAGCATCATCTCGACGATCTTCGGCCAGGTCACCACGACCGAGAAGCAGTGCCAGTTCATGCCGACGATCGGCTCGACGGTCGTCCCGTAGCCGGTCTCCGCCGAGCGCACGGTTGTTGACGCATCCACTCGCAGTTTGCGTCAACAAGCGTGCGCTGGCGGAAGAAGATCAGTAGGCCATGAAGAGGATGGCGTCCCGGTCGTAATCCCGGCCGGGGTGCACCTCGGACAAATGAGCCTGGGCCTTTTCGACCAGGTCGTCTTCGTCCTTGCCAACGATCGCCTCGCCGCAGGGGCAGTTCAGGTGAGTCTTCATGGGATGAGCTTTGCACAGGTTGCCAAGATGGTGTCCATGGATCTCTACGACGTCATGCGCACGACGGGTGCTGTCCGCCGCTTCACCGACGACCCGGTGCCCGACGAGGTGCTCGAACGCATCCTCGATCACGCGCGATTCGCGCCGACCGGCGGCAATCGCCAAGGCATGCACGTCATCGTGGTGCGTGACCGGACGACGCGCGAGAAGCTGATCGAACTCAGCGTGACGGGCGCGCGGCGCTACATCGCGCAAACCAAGAACGGCGAGGGCCCGTGGAATCCCCTGCAGCCCATGAGGGTAACGCCGGAGCAACTTGCCGCCACCGAGGTGCCTCCCTACCTCGGCGCGCCCATCCTGACCGCGGGCGCGGTGCTCGTGGTCTGCGTCGACCTCAACGTGGTCGCCGCATTCGACCAATACCTCGACCGCATCGGGCTGATCCCCGGCGCCTCGGTGTACCCGTTCGTGTGGGGCATCTTGTTGGCTGCGCGCAACGAAGGCTATGGGGGCGTGCTGACCACGATGGCCGTCGCCGAGGAGCCTCGCGTCAAGGAACTGCTCGGCATACCCGACGACTATGCGATCGCCGCACTGTTACCCATCGGCAAACCGGTCAAGCAGGTCCGCAAGCTCACCCGCAAACCCGTCGCCGAGATCGCCACCCGGGAGCGGTTCGACGGCGAGCCGTTGCGGTCCCACACGTCATAGGGCACGACTACTCAGCCACGAGTCAATCCGTTCGGCGACCGCCTCCCAGCCCGGCTCGAGCATCATGTTGTGGCCGATTCCGTCGAAGAACTCCGGTGCGGTGCCGTACGCGCGCGCAGTGTCGTGCGCCTCCGCCTCGGTGACACATCCGTCGAGCGCCGAACCGAGCACCAAAAGGGGCGTGGTCACCCGCTGGGTGACCACGAAGTTCGTCCTCGAAAACTCGATGCCCGCACGCAGGCTTTCGCTGCAGAGCATGGCGGCGTAACGCACAACATCCGATTCCGGCGTCGCCTCTGAGTAGAAATATTTCCGGGTGATCGCGGGAGTGTTGTAGCCGTACGCGGAATCACCGGTGAGAAGGCTGCGGATCAGCAGCCATGGGTGGCTTCGCGTTAGGTGCATCATGAAGCGACGGCCACCCTGAGGCGGCGCGGAGGCCACCAGAACTCCGGCCGGCGCGTCGTTGGACTCGAGGTACTTCTGGACGATCAACCCGCCCATCGAGTGACCGATCAGGATCGGCTTCGACTGCAGGTGTTCGGCAACGGTTTTCACGTCGTCCAGATAATCGGCAACGGAACAGCCCCGCCATCGCCCGTAGGGCATGCTGTCGCCGTGGCCGCGGAGGCTGACCGCAACTGCGCGATACCCGCGGTCTGCGAAGAACTCCACGAAGCGCTCCCAACACCAGGCTCCGTGCCAAGCACCGTGGACGAACAGCAGCGGGACTGGATGCCGCGCCGAGCAGGCGCCCTTATCGACGACTTCGAGCCCGCGCTGCCGCCGAAGATCCTTCGCCACGCCTGTGCCTTCCGCCGTCCGGATGGTTAGACGCAGTCTGACGCCTTGCTCGCCGCGCATGTTGACATTCGATAACAGTTCGGCTGTTTGCCAGACTCGATGGGTTGCGCCTCTTCCGAAACTGACGGTTGGCGTGGGACCTTGGGTTGGTGACCTGCACGCTGGGCTACGCCACAGCCAGCACCCTCGGGCAGAACCTCGAGGGTCAGCTCGCGGCGCTCAACGAAGCGGGTGTTGACCCGCGCCGGGTGTTCACCGACAAGCTCTCCGACTCCGCCGACCGCGTGCGCGCGGGCCTGCATGCCATGCTCAGCTACGCCCGCTCCGGCGACACGATCGTCGTCGTCGCCGTCGACAGGCTCGGCCGGTCGGCCGCCGAAGTGGCGCGGACCATCGCCGACTTCACCGAGCGGGGGATCCGGCTGCGCTGCCTCAAGGAAGGCTTGGACACCGGCACCTCAACCGGCCGCGCCGTCGCCAGCATCATCACGACGATCGCACAGCTCGACCTTGCGCCCGAGCGCCAGTCCCACTAGGCCTCGGCGGCCTTCGCCCGCCCCGATTCGCTCAGGCCTTGGCGGCCTTCGCCCGCCTCGATTCGCTCAGGCCTTGGCGGCCTTCGCGGCAGCTTTCGCCTGCTTCTTATAGGAGCGCACCTTCTCCAGTGAGCCGGGATCGACGACATCGGCCACCGACAGGTAGGAACCCGCCTTGCCGTAGTCGCCCGCGGCCGTGCGCCATCCCTGGGGCGTTACCCCATACTGCTTGCCCAGCAACGCCAGGAAGATCTTGGCCTTCTGCTCGCCGAACCCCGGGAGCGATTTGAGCCGCCGCAACACCTCCGCGCCGTCGGGGTCACCGGCAGTCCACAGCGCCGAGGCATTGCCGCCGTACTCGTCGACGACGATCTGCGCGAGTGTCTGGATCCGCTTGGCCATCGAGCCCGGGAAACGATGTACCGCAGGGGTTTTCGAGCATAGGGCCACGAACTTCTCCGGGTCGAAGTCGGCGATTTCCCGCGGGTCCACACCGCCGATACGGTCGGCGATCTTCTTCGGACCCGCGAACGCAGCCTCCATCGGGTACTGCTGATCCAGCAGCATCCCGACGAGCAGCGCGAACGGATTGGATTCCAGCAGCGCGTCGGCCGCCGGATCTTGAACTAGCTGCAGTTTCGCCACTTGGCCAGTCTAGAGCGCGGGTTTGAGCTTAAGGTTGCCTGGGAACCAGCTGAGTATGACGCAGGTCTCATGACGCTGCCGCATGCACAACTACCCATCGAGGTCAGGGAGTCATCGTGTCCGAGACCCACCATCCGCCCTCTGGACCCGTCGTCAGCGGACAGGAGTATGTGGCCGTCCAGGCCAGCCCGGAATTCCAAGAACTGCGAAGCCGTCTGCGCCGCTTCGTGTTCCCGATGAGCGCGCTGTTCTTGCTCTGGTACTTCACCTACGTGTTGCTGGGCGCGTTCGCCCATGAGTTCATGGCGATCAAAGTCTGGGGCAACATCAACGTCGGCCTGCTGATCGGCCTCGGCCAGTTCCTCTCCACGTTCGTCATCACCGGTCTCTACGTCCGATTCGCCAACCGTGAGCTCGACCCGCGCGCCGGAGCGATTCGCGCCGAACTCGAGGGCGGTGCGGCATGAACCGCGACACCATGCTGCTGGCCGCCGGCGGCGTCACCGTCGGCAATCCCGCCGCCAACATCGGCATCTTCGCCCTCTTCGTCGCGATCACCTTGTACATCGTGATTCGAGCCAGCAAGAAGAACGCCACGGCCGCGGAGTTCTTCACCGCCGGGCGTGCTTTCACCGGACCGCAGAACGGCATCGCGATCTCCGGTGACTATCTGTCGGCCGCCAGCTTCCTCGGCATCGCGGGCGCCATCGCCGTCTATGGCTACGACGGCTTCCTCTACTCCATCGGCTTCCTCGTCGCCTGGCTGGTCGCCCTGCTGCTCGTCGCCGAATTACTCCGCAACTCAGGCAAATTCACGATGGCCGACGTACTCAGCTTCCGGCTCAAGCAGCGGCCCGTACGGATCGCCGCGGCCACCACGACGCTCGCCGTGTGCCTGTTCTACCTGCTGGCGCAGATGGCGGGCGCAGGCGGGCTGGTCGCCCTGCTGCTCAACGTCAAGGGTAATCTCGGCCAAGCCCTCGTCATCGCCGTCGTCGGCCTGCTGATGATCGTCTACGTGCTGATCGGCGGCATGAAGGGCACCACCTGGGTGCAGATCATCAAGGCCGTCCTGCTGATTGGCGGCGCCGCACTGATGACGGTGATGGTGCTGGCCAAGTTCGGCCTGAACTTCTCCGAGATGCTCGGCGCCGCCCAGTCCGCCATCTCCGAGTCGGCGAACGAAGCCGTCGCCAAGCGCGACGTGCTGGCCCCGGGCGCCCAGTACGGCACGTCGCTGACCTCGCAGATCAATTTCATCTCGCTCGCGCTGGCGCTGGTGCTCGGCACAGCGGGGCTGCCGCACGTGTTGATGCGCTTCTACACGGTGCCGACCGCCAAGGAGGCCAGACGCTCGGTGGTGTGGGCGATCGCTCTCATCGGTGCCTTCTATCTGTTCACGCTGGCGCTGGGGTACGGCGCCGCGGCGTTGGTCGGGCCCGATGAGATCCTGGCAGCACCTGGCGCGCAGAACTCCGCCGCGCCGTTGCTGGCGTTCCATCTCGGCGGAGTGGTCCTGCTCGGCGTCATCTCGGCGGTCGCGTTCGCGACGATCCTCGCGGTCGTCGCGGGCCTGACCATCACCGCCGCAACATCTTTCGCGCACGACATCTACGCCAGCGTGATGAAGAGCCATCAGGTGACCGAGGACGAGCAGGTCCGGGTGTCGCGCATCACCGTGGTGGTGCTCGGCATTTTCGGGATCGGCCTCGGCATCCTGGCCGCCGAGCAGAACATCGCGTTCCTCGTCGCACTCGCCTTCGCGGTCGCCGCGGCGGCGAACTTGCCGACGATCCTTTATTCGCTCTACTGGCCGCGCTTCAACACCCGCGGCGCGCTGTGGAGCATGTACGGCGGGCTGATCTCGACGATCGTGCTGATCGTGTTCTCCCCCGCGGTATCGGGAGCAAAAACGGCCATGCTGCCGCATGTGGACTTCGCCTGGTTCCCGTTGGCCAACCCCGGCATCGTGTCGATTCCGCTGGCCTTCCTGCTCGGCATCGCCGGCACCCTGACATCAGTCCGATCGCGGCGATCCCGAAGTCAATGCCGAATTCGAGGTGCGATCGCTCACCGGTGTCGGTGCCGAGAAGGCCGTCACGCACTGACTCGCGGGATTAGGCGGCGCGCGTTGCGGGTTATCTTGACGCGTGACCGCCCGACGATTCGCCTTCGGCCTGCTGGCGTACTCCTTCGCGGCGATCATGGTCGGCACCACGCTGCCGACGCCGCTGTACGCGGTGTACGCCGAGCACATGCACTTCGCCGTGCTGACCACGACCGTGATCTACGCGACCTACGCGGGAGGCGTGCTGTTCGCGCTCCTGGCGTTTGGGCGCTGGTCGGACGCGATTGGCCGACGGCCGGTGCTGCTCGCCGGCGTCGTGACCGCAGTGGCGAGCGCCGCGGTCTTCCTGGTGGCCGATTCGGTGCCCTTGCTGCTGGTCGGACGGGTGCTATCGGGGCTGTCCGCGGGTGTCTTCACCGGAACGGCCACGGCCGCGGTGATCGAGGCGGCGCCGCCGAACTGGCGCACCAGGGCCGCGGCGGTGGCAACCGTCGCGAACATGGGTGGCCTCGGTATGGGCCCGCTGCTGGCCGGCCTGCTGGTGGAGTATGCGCCCGAACCGCTGCGACTGAGCTTCGTCGTCCACATCGTGCTGGCCCTGCTGGCAGGTGTCGCGGTATTGGTGGTCCCCGAAACGTCCGCGCGCACCGGGCGCATCGGGGTGCAACGGCTCTCGGTGCCGCGCCGAGGTGCGGTCGGTATTCGTCATCGCCAGCCTCGCGGCGTTCGCGGGCTTCGCGGTGACCGGACTGTTCGCCGCGGTCGCGCCCTCGTTTCTGACCGGTGTCGTCGGCATCGGCAACCATGCGGTCGCCGGCCGGTCGCCTGGTCGATCTTCGCCGCGTCGGCGGTGGCACAGATTGTCGCGAACAGGATGCCACCGCACCGGGCAGTCGCGATCGGCTGCGCGATTCTGGTCGTCGGCATGGTGATTCTGGCTCTGGCGCTGCGCTTTCGTCGTTGACACGGCTGATCGCCGTCGTCTTTGGTCGCCGGCATCGGCCAGGGAATCAGCTTCAGCCGCGGGTTGGCCGCGGTCGCCGAACGCACCCCGGCCGAACGGCGCGCCGAGGTGAGTTCCAGCGTACTTCGTCATCGCCTACGTGGCAATTGCGCTGCCCGTGGTCGGCGTCGGCATGGCGGCCGGGGCATGGGGATTGCGTACGGCCGGTGTGAGTTTCGCCGTGGCCGTCGCGATCCTCGCCGCGATCTGTCTGGTCGCGATTCTGCTCGAGGAGCGCCGCGAGTCTCGCCGCGAACAGTTGAGTGCTTCTACTCACGCGCCCAGCTAGCGCACGCGCGCACAATCTTCAGAAGCATGGCGGTCTTCCCGAGCGCGGCCGACGATCGAGGCAGCTACGCCTGCTACGCGTGACCGGGCCATCGACGTCATCCGCATCGTGTCGCTGCTCGGCGTCGTGATGGGCCACACGGTCATGGCCACCAGCGAATTGCGCGACGACGTGTTCATCTGGAGCAACCTGCTGACCGCCTCGCCGGTCTTTCAGGCGCTGACATGGGTGTTTCAGATCATGCCGCTGTTCTTCTTCGCCGGAGTCGCCGCGTCCGTCGAGTTCCCGCAAGTGGGAGGTGCCCGGGCCTGGGACGAGCTGGGGCAACTGGCTGATGCGCCGATGCACACGGCTGTACCGGCCGGTGTTCTACTACCTGGCGTTCTGGGCCGCCATCTGACGAGCGCGCGGCTGGCATTGCCCGAGCACGTCTATGAGCCGATGGCCGGGATATCCATCCAGCTGCTGTGGTTCCTGGGTGCCTATGTCCTGGTGCTGGCCGCCGTACCGCTGCTGGCCCGGATCACCACGACCGGCCGACTGGCGGTCGCGGTCCTGGTGGCATACGCGGCCATCGCCGCTCGTCGACGCGATTCGAATCAACGTCGACGGCGCGTCGGTGGTGGGCTACGTCAACATGGCCGGTGGCTGATCCCGGGCATGCTCGCAGTGGCCTATCGACGCATCTTGCTCGCCGGGCGCGCAGCCTTGGCGGTCGGCGCGCGATGATGGTCGTCAATGTCGGGTTGGTGAGTTCGGTCCCTACGAGCTGAGCCTGGTCGGCATCGAAAGCCAGCACCTCAAGAACATGACACCGCCGTCGCTTCTGTTGGCTGGGCACGCAATCATGATGTGCGCGTTGGCAATTGCCATCGCGCCTGCGATCACTCGGTGGGCGCGGCGGCCACGGGTGTGGCGGTTGGTCGCCATCGGCAACACCGGCGCGATGACGCTGTACCTCTGGCACATTCCGCCGCTGTTGGCCATGCATCTGGCATTCGACTACCTCGGCCATCCGCGATTTTCCGGCGCTCGCTGACTTCATCACATTGTCGGTTCTGCAGTTCCTGATAATGGTCTGCAGCCGTCGGGATGGCGTTCGTCGCACTGCGCCGGGTGGAGAACAACCCGCTGCCGTTGTGGGACGGTGGCTTCGTCTCCTACCCGGCGTGTCGCAGTGCCGCCGTCGGAGCGCTGCTGTGCGTTGCCGGTGCCGCCACGCTGGCCTCGGTCGGCTGGGGGCTGAAGGACCAGGGTCTGATCTGCGTCGGGGTCATGCTGGCCGCCCTGGGGGCGGCACGCGCACTGGCGCCGATGACGATGCCCAATTGCGATCGGTCGCAATGCGAGAAGGAACTTGATCGACGGCGAAACAGCCGCAGCAGCCTGTACTAGCCGGACAGCGGCTAGCCGCTCTTACGCCGGAACTCCCGGCGGCTCTCCGCCGGCCCGTGCGCCCGCGGTTGCTTGGCTCCCCCGTCCTTGTGGTCGGATCCGCCGGCTGCCTTGGCGTTCTTACGTTCCAGCGCTTCCCGGAACTTGCGTTTGGTGTCGTCTTCCGGTGCATCAGCCATGACGGCAGCGTAGCGCGCACCGACGGCCGCCGTCGTCCGCTTTTACCGCTTGCCGGGCGGCATGCCGTAGACGTGTGAGATCGGCAGGGTCAGCATGACCCGGCGGTCGTCGACCATGGCGCGCCGGTAGTCGTCCCAGTCGGGATGTTCACCGGCGATATTGCGGTACAACGCGATCAGTGCCTCGACGGTGTCGTCATCGGGGGACGCCGCCGGCGGAGTGAGGATCGAGTCACCTTCGGCGACCGCGTACGACCAGCCGTCGTCGGAGCTGACATGCAGCGATGCCCGCGGATCACGGCGCAGATTGCGGGTTTTGGCCCGCGGTTCGGTGATCGACACCTGGATCGTCAGATGGCGTGGGTCGAAGTAGTAGGACACATTCGACAACTGTGGCCGGCCATCGCTCTTGATCGTGGCCAAGACGCCAAGCGAGTTCCCGCCGATCAGGGCCAACAGCTTGTCGTCGAAAACGTGACGTCCCATGGAGCGAGCCTACGTCTCGAACATCGGGCCGATGCCTGATCTGTCGCGTTTTCCCAATCGACGCGCCGATGCCCGCCCTACGCTTGGCATATGACTCGATACGCGGCATTTCTGCGCGGCGTCAACGTCGGTGGCGTCAACCTCAAGATGGCGGAGGTGGCCAAGGCGCTCGAGGACGCCGGGTTCACCAACGTGCGAACTATTTTGGCCAGCGGCAACGTCCTGCTGGACAGTCGATCCAAGGTGGACGCGGTACGCGAAGAAGGCCGAGAAGGCGCTGCGGGACCAATTCGGCTACGACGCCTGGGTGCTGGCCTACGATCTCGACACCGTCCGCAAGGTCTCCGACAAGTTCCCGTTCGAGCGCGAGGTCGACGGATGCCATTCCTACGTCACGTTCGTCACCGATGCCGACGTCCTCGACGAACTGGCCGAGTTGGCCAAAAAGGCCGGATCCCGACGAGAAGATCAAGCGCGGTGTCGGCGTCCTCTACTGGCAGGTGCCCAACAAGGGCACCCTGGACACCACCATCGGCAAGACGATGGGCAAGAAGCGCTACAAGGCGTCGACGACCACCCGCAACCTGCGCACCCTCGAGAAGGTGCTGCGGTAGGTAGATTCGAGCGCGTGAGTTCGGTACCGACCTCGAAAGCTGCTCACACTGCTGGGATTCGGCTAGTCGTACTCCGACTCGACGTATCGCAGCGCCTCGACCTTCCCGACCCCCAGCGCCCTGGCCGCTGAGACGAAGGCATGCGCGGCCGTCGCCATCGCAGCATCCGCCGGATCGGCCCTGGCGACGAATGTGCCGAAGCGCCCCCGGGTTTCGACGATGCCCGCCGATTCCAGCTCACGGTAGGCGCGGGCGACGGTATTGACCGCCAACCCGAGCGCAGCGGCCAGCTCGCGGACCGTCGGCAGGCGGGTGCCCGGCGGCAGGCGGCCATCGCGGATGCCGGCGATGATCTGCGTCCTGAGCTGGTCGAACAAGGGAGCCGAAGCGTGCTGGTCGATGCGAACCCAATCCCCCAAATCGGCCACGTGCTTAGTATCGCGCAAAGCCGTAAGTTTGGTCATGTGCAAATAGCGGTCCTGTCCGGCGCGGGCATCTCAGCCGAAAGCGGCGTGCCCACGTTTCGCGACGCCGAGACCGGCCTGTGGGCCAAGGTCGACCCCTACGAGATCTCCAGCTCGGAAGGCTGGCGGGCGCACCCGGAGCGGGTGTGGGCCTGGTACCTGTGGCGCCACTACATGATGGGCGCGGTGCAGCCCAACAATGGCCACCTTGCCGTTGCGGCTTGGCAGGACTACGCCGATGTGCACGTCGTCACTCAGAACGTCGACAACCTGCACGAACGGGCCGGCAGCACGAATGTGTACCACCTGCACGGCAGCTTGTTCGAATTCCGTTGCGATCGTTGCCATTCCACCTACAGCGGCACGTTGCCCGCCATGTCGGAACCCGTCGAGACGGTCGCCCCGCCCCGGTGCGGGTGCGGCGGGATGATCCGGCCCAACGTGGTCTGGTTCGGCGAGTCGCTGCCTGAGGATGCGTGGCAGAGGTCGGTCGAAGCGGTCACAAACGCCGACCTGGTGATCGTGGTCGGCACCTCGTCGATCGTCTACCCTGCCGCCGGCCTGCCCGAGTTGGCACTGGCCAACGGTACCGCCGTCATCGAGGTCAATCCCGAACCGACCCCGCTTTCGGCGGCCGCGACGGTGTCGCTGCGCGAAACCGCTGCCAACGCGTTGCCCGGGCTGCTGCCGCGGCTGCCCGCCCTGCTCGATTAGCGACTTGTGTGCGTTTTGTTGCGCTCAGCGCTCCTGAACGCACACAAATCGCCTCAAGTGGAACCGACGGAGGGTCGACAGCGTCGAGCTAGAGGTGCTCGACAGTTACCTATGCCGTCATGACGGCGTCATCACACTCGCCCAAGCCAGCCACTGCGGCTTGAGCAGGCACGCCATCAACCGGCGTGTCCGTGCTGGCCACTGGCGGCGATGTTCACCCGGGGTGTATTTTGCCGACGATCGCCCGTTTACCGATGCGGCACGCGTGAGGGCCGCGGTCTGGGGCTACGGAGGCGAGGCCACTGCCAGTGGTATGGCTGCCGCGTGGTGGCATGGCCTCACACGGTTCCCGCCCGAGTTGGTCGAAGTGACGGTGCCACGGGCAAGTCACCATCCGCACCGCGATGGCGTACGCATGCGACGCCGCGACTTGGCTCGGACTGATGTCGTCGAGCGAAACGGATTGAGGATGACCGAGTTATCGCTGACGGTCGTCGAGGCTGCCGTTCGGTCTCGCGGTGGTGCGATGCTGATGGATTCGGCACTGCAACGAGACGTCAATCTGCGCGACCTCTGGTGCGCCCATCTACGCAACAAGGGCCGCCATGGCTCACCGGCCGCCAGGCGATTGTTGCAAGCGGCGTCCGACGGAGCGCGCTCCGCAGCTGAACGCCTTCTCTTGAAACTGCTACGTGAAGCAAAGATCACCGGATGGCGGACGAATTATCCCGCCGGCGGCTACAAGATCGACGTGGCGTTTTGCGAAACAGAAAGTGGCGATCGAAGTCGACGGTTGGGCGTTCCACAGTGACCCGAGATGTTCGTCAAGGATCGCAATCGGCAGAACAAACTGGCATTGCTCGGGATGGACGGTACTGCGCTTCACGTGGCTGGACCTGACGGTGTACCCGAGCGAGTCATCGCGGAGATAAAGTGTGCGATCGGCTGAGCCATGACCTCACTTGTGTGCGTTTTGTTGTGCTCAGCGCTCCTCAACGCACACAAATCACGTCAGGGCCGGATCGCGCGGCCGATCGCGAACTCGGCTACCGGCAGCGGCATCCAGCGGGGCATGGTCCACTCGCGGCGGGCCCCGGCCACTTCAAACCCGACTCCGACGATCGTCGCCTCGGTGTGCCGGTGGGTATGGCAGTTACCCGCCAGCCGCGGCCACACCGTGGCGTCGGCCAGCCGCTGCATGCCGGAGCGCCACCCCACGCTCGCGACATGTTCCAGGTATCGCAACTCCCCATTCGGGCGCAGCAGCGAATGAAGTCTGACGCAGTACCTTTCCGGCTCTTCGACGGAGCACAGCACCAGCGAGCACACCACGGCATCGAAGGGTTCACCACCTGCGGCCGCGAAGTGTTCGACGGTCTCGGTGCTGACCGTCACGGTGCTCGGGGCCGCCTCGGCGGCCTCTTGCGCCCGCCGGGCCAGGTGATGCTCGGGCTCGACGGCGACCACCTCGGTCACGGTGTCCGGGTAATGCTCGAAATTCGTGCCCGTGCCCGCGCCGACCTCGAGCACGCGGCCCGTCAGCCCGGCCAGGTTCTCGCGGCGAAGCCGTTTCATTGCCTCGGGCTCATGGGCCGACATCACGGTCCACAGCCGTGCGAAGAACGGGTTATCGACGGAGTTGGTCACTGCGAAGTCCCCTCAGCGTCTCGATGGTCTCCTCCGGTGTCGCCTTCGGGCCTACGGCACCGGAGACGATCTCTCCTATACATACCGCCCTAAGCGCCCGATCGGCGAATTCCTCGACATCGCCCCAGGGCAGATACGGCTTGGAGATCAACATCGCGGCCACCCCGTGCGCGGCGGCCCACAGTTGCGAGAGCGACCGCTGTCGAGTCACCGGTCGCGAAGATGCCCTCGGCCATCAGCGTCTCGACCGACCTCTGCAGATGGCGGAACGCCGCGTTGTTCAGCGTCTCGTCGATGTCGCTGCCGGGCCGCGCCTCACCCATCGTGGCGATGCGGTACAGCTCGGGGGTGGTCCACCGCGAACCGGACATAGGCCAGCCCCTGTGCGCGCAGCACCTCGATCGACGACGGCTCGATCAGCCGCCATCCGCTGCATCTCCTCGTCCAGCTTCTCGAAGTATCGCGCGCACACCGCGTCGAGCAGCGCGTCCTTGTCGGTGAAATGCAGATAGATCGACGGCGGGGTGACGCCGACCCGCAGCGCAACCGACCGGATCGACACCTCCTTCGCGTGCCCGGTCTCCAGCAGCAGGTCGGTGGTCGCGTCGAGGATCTCGTCACGAAGTTGCTCACCGGATCCGCGCGGTGCGCGACGCCGCTTCATCGGGTTGAGACCGGTTCAGCGGACGGCGGTGCTGCGACGTGCGGCGGCTCCTCCGCCGATTCGCTGATGCCGATCCGTTCGTGCAACCGCGCCAGCGGTTTTGGCGCCCACCAATTCCACCGGCCGAGCAGATGCATGAACGCGGGCACCAACGCCATGCGGACCAGCGTGGCATCGGCGAGGATGGCCAGCGTCATACCGACACCCATCATCTTCATGAAAGCGACCTGTGCGGCAATCAGCGCGGCGAACGAGATCGACATCAGCAGCGCGGCCGCCGTGACGACGCGTCCCGTCTTGGCCAGGCCGAGCGCGACGCTTTCGTCGTTGTCGGCCCGGGTCTTTCCCGACTTGAGCCAGTACTCGCGGATCCGGGAGACCAGGAAGACCTCGTAGTCCATCGACAGGCCGAACGCGATGCAGAACAACAGCACCGGCATGTTGGCCACCAGCGTCCCGGTGGATGTGGTGCCCAGGGCACCCAGATGGCCGTCCTGGAAGATCCACACCAATGCACCGAACGCGGCGGACAACGACAAGACGTTGAGCACCAATGCTTTCAGCGGTAGCACAACGCTGCCGGTGAGCAGGAAGAGCAACACGAACGTGATCGCCGCGATCACTCCCAGCACCAAAGGCAGCCGTGACGTGATCGCATGCGAGCTGTCGCGGTTGATCTGCGCAAGACCAGTGAACTGCACATCCTTTCCGTCCGGTGTGCTCACCGCGTGCAACTCGTCCAGCTGAGTCTCCGAGGCATCGGTGAACAGCGGCGCCGTCGTGCCCACGGTCAGGAATGCACTGCCGTCTTTGAAATTCGTTGGTGCAGAAGGCGGACCTGCCGCTCTGCCGTCGACGAACGTGCCGCCCGGCGCGGACACCGACGACACGCTTTCCACCCGCGAGAGCGCCTCGGCGTAGCTGTTCAGCTCGGCCGGTGCCACTCCGGTGGCATCCGGGATGACGATGGTGATGTCGGTCGACGAGTCGACCGCGAAGTTCTTCCGCAGATCATCACCTACCTGGCGTGACGACAGCGATTGCGGCAGGACGCGGTCGTCCGGGAATCCCCACTTGATACTGAGGAACGGCGCGCCGAGCACCAGCAGCAGCGCGACGATCGCGACGCCAACCGGAATCGACCGGCGCATAACGAATTTCGTGCTGCGATACCAGAACGTCTGCTCCACCGGCTTGCGTTGCGGCTCAGGTCGACCGAACACCCTGCGGAACAGCCGCCGGGTATCCAGCGCGTCGAGCCGGTCGCCTAGCAACACGATCGCCGCGGGCGCGACCACAATCGCGGCGACCGCGGCGAACGCCACCACCGCGATGCCGGCGTAGGCGAACGATTTCAGGAAGTACATCGGAAACAGCACCATCGCGATCATCGACAGTGCGACGGTCAGCGCGGAGAACAGCACGGTGCGGCCGGCCGTCGCCATGGTGCGGACGAGCGCGCGGTCCCGGTCAGCGCCGTCGGCCAACTCGTCGCGGAACCGGCTGATGATCAGCAGCGTGTAGTCGATGGCCAGTGCGAGGCCCATCGCGATGCTCAGGTTCAGCGCGAAGATCGACACATCGGTGAACAGGGTGATGGCCCGCAGCACCGCCATCGATCCGAGGATCGCGAAGACGCCTACGACCAGGGGCAGCGCTGCGGCCATCAGCCCGCCGAACACCCACACCAGCACTACGAAGCTCAACGGAATCGCGATGGACTCCATCGTCAGCAGGTCTTTTTCGCTCTGCCCGTTGATCTGCACGTAAGTCATCGCCACACCGCCGGCACGCACGGTGACGCCGTCGCGGTCGTGCACCAGTTGCTCGGTGAGCGCCTTGGCGTGCTTCTGGGCGCCGCTCTCGCCGCCGGTGATGCCGGCGACGATCAGCCCGGTCTTGCCGTCCTTGCTTATCAAGGCCGGCGCCGCCGACGACGGTGCCGCCCACGCTGAGGTCACTTGCGCCACGTACGGCGATGCGTGCAACTGTGCGGCGATGTCCGCACCCACCGCCCGCGCGGCCGTGCTTTGCACGCCGTCGTCGGCGGTCACGCTGATGACCAGCTCCATGTCGCCCTGGCCGAACTTGTTGACCAGCAATGAGGTCGCCTGCGCCGACTCCGATGTCGGGTCCTGAAACCCGCCTGCGGAAAGTGAGTTCGCAACGGGTATCCCGAAAATGCCGCAGGCGACCATGACGAGCGCCGCGATGGCGACGATGCGTCGTGGTGCGGCGATGGCAAGCAGTGCGATCCGGTGCAGCACGTCGCGTCCCTCCGGTTGAGATATCGACGCTAACTTAACAGCGATAAGTGAACATCGTCAACGTGTTCCCGATGGACACGTTCGGAGCGCCCGCCACGTTCACCGGACCCTTGCCGTTGAAGCTGGCCGTCGGACTGGTCGTGGCAGCCTTCGCGGTGGCGATCCTCACGTGGATCGCGCTGCTGGGATCCAACCCGATCCGCTTCACCGCGCCGACCAGCTAATTCCTACTGGCCGGTAGACCCGGATCCTACTTGGCGGTAAGAATTGCCACCATTTTCCGAAACGTGACTCAAAGAATCCTTAATGGAGATCCCTACTGTTCAGTACATGTGGATCGACGACACCAGTGCTGATGTCATCAAGGTTGACTTCGACGCGCTCTACCACGGTGATGTACTGGTAGAGGGTGACACCTCGGAGCAACTCGACGACGAGCACACTCTGCGCACCGCGGTCTAGAGCGAAACGCGCCTTCAGCGGCGCGCTTCACCCGAGACAGTTTGCCCCGTGCGGGCCCTTTGCGTTGATTCCTATTCCCTAAGCGATTTCTTCAGGCGACGTTTTCTGCTTCGTCGGGTTCGATCATGTCGGCCAGCCGGCCGGTGATGATCTCCTCGGCCTCGTCGACGATCCGCGACACCAGCTCACCGCACGTTGGAATGTCGTTGATCGAGCAAATCATGACCACCCCGACGAAGACCACGCGCAAGGCCCCGGCGACCGCGGCCAAGGCCCCCACCGAGGCAGCGACCACGCCCGCGCCCGCGAAGAAGGCAGCGGCCAAGCCCGCCGAGAAGAAGGCGACGGCCGCGACCGCCAAGATCCGCTGGACCGCCAACGGCAAGAAGGACCGCACCGGCAACCGCCCCGCCGTGGGCGTGTGCGGGGAGCGGGAGTACCGCATCGACGGCGAGGGTGACGCCTGGACCGCGACCGTGACGGTCGACGGCACGACCGAGACGCTGGCCGAGGGTGTCAGCGGAAAGGTCGCGTGGACCCGCTGCACGGCGCGCAATAAGGAGGCGCAGACGCCCGCCGCAGCGAGCGCCGCGTGATCCCCGTGGGTGAGTGTCTTACCTTCAGTCCGACGACCGGATCGTCACCCGGTTCAACGGCCGAAGCGCCCGGGAAGGAACGCACATGATTGGAGCCATTCTCGGCGGAGCGATCGGCTACGTCGTGGGCAGCAAGATCGACGACTCTCGCCCCCTGCGGGAGGTCCCGATCTGGAGCGGACAGGTGGCCGGAGCCGTGCTCACCATCACCGAGGGACGCTGGCAGAATCGCCAGTTCTGGCGGCTCTACGTCGCCATGGGCGGCCAGAGCGCGATGGTCGCGCAGGGGACCTATCCGGAGCTGATGGCGGCGATGCAGATCTGGGAGCCGTACCTGACGGGGGGAGGGACGCTGTCCGGATGGATGCTGCAGAACGAGCTCCGCGCCGGGGAGGTGCAGAAGCTCAACCAGTCTCTGTGAGTTGAGGGCGCAGCTGGAATGCGACGGCCCTCGCCGGATCTCGTCGTCGTGTGGTCTCGGGTAGAGCCGGGCGAGTTTCTCGGAGAGCGGCGGCGGCGGCGTCGGTGGACTCACGACGTGTCTGTGGCCGTCGTCGTCGGTCCAGACGACCGTGTGCTCGCCGAGGCACTCGGGCGTGCACGTCGCGGGTGCCCGCGCCGCCGCCTCCGGTGTCGGAAGGGCGGTCCACTTCTCCCGCGATCTCCGGTAGCAGATCCGACGCCGTCGCACGGCTCACGTCGATTACGTGATCGTCCGTAGGTTACGGAACAATCAGCGACGCCCGCCGGGAGCTGCATTGAACCCTGGCTGAGCCACATCCGGTTCGGTGAGCTGGAATGGGGGTGGCGCGACGACCTCGGGGGCGGCCGGTGCGCTCGCTACTTCACCGCCGCCGCCGTCGGTGGGGGCACCGCCGACGTTCTCGGTGGACTCGCCAGGCGCTTCCGGGCCAATTCCCTCGTTTACACCGCTCGTTGAGACCCATACCATCAAGTCCTGGACACCGTCGTTGTAGACGACGCTGTTGGGAGTGTCGCCAACGACGTCGAAGTAGATCTTGCCCGGGATTCCGCCGCCAATGATCCGATAGTTCTGCCCGCTCTCAGCGCGGGCGTTGAACAGCGCAGCTATGGGAACGCCCCCGTCGTTGGTCACGTTTGCTTCATACAACCGGCCGTTGTGGAACACGGCGTCCGAACTCGGTCTCAGCCCTTGCACCGTGTAAGTGATCATTGGGTTGCCGTAGACATCCTTGAGTGACTCCGGCTCGCCGTATGGCTTGATGTTGTTGGCCGCTGAAGCCGGGACCGCCGTACCGGCGGCCATGACGACCGCGACCGCAGCGATGCCGACAGGTGCCACAAGTTTCCGAATATTCATTTTTACCCCTCTGTGTCAGACGCCTCGGGGCCGAACGTTACCTCGCGGTTTCAGTGTGAAAAGGCAATTTGGCGCAGGCCGGCCCTCAGGGTCCGCGCTTGGCAAGCGCGACCCGGTGACCGCCAACACGGCGATCATCAGCTTCTTCATGGTTAGTTCCCCCTCAGTTGCAAGCCGCTCGGCAGCCGCCAAACAGTGCCGACCGGCCTCGCCCTATTCATCGCCAGCCAACAATCCGAGGAGTTAGACCCCCCACCTACGCCGCTCGGCAGCGGCTCCCTCCTGCCACCGTTGGATCTCTTCGGGCGAACTGTTCTCGTCCACTTGCGCCCACTCAGGGAGCGGCAGCCGGTCACCGAGCGCGACCGGGTGGATAAGGAGGGTGCCGTCGATGACCCCTATGCGGATGTCGACGCCGACGCGCTTCAGCAGCGCCCGACGAGCGCCGGGGTCGTCGGCGGTCCTCTCCAGCTCTTGGCGGTACGTGACCCCGGTCGGCCGATCCTCGTATCGGCCCTCTCGGGCTGGCATAGCCTCCAGCCCGGCTATGCGAGCGTCAAGAGCCGTAAGTTGCCGCTGTAGACGATCTTTCGCCGTCCGTGAGGTCGCTACAGGTCACTGCCGCGCGCCTTCGACGTTGCCATCAGACCAATTCGTCGTGCGTGTGGGGACTTTCGGCACTAGCTGGATGGTAGATATGCGCGTTGACTTCTACAGGTTCTGCCAGTCCTCGTCGCGGTCGATGTATATCGAGATCTTCGCGAACTGCCGGGCGCTCATCGCCGGCCCCGATCCCTGGACGGCTGTCGGCGCGCGGCGGTATCGTCACTGGTGCGGTCCCTCGTCGGATACGTGGCCCCTGGTTCACGCCGGGGGCTTTCGGCATTCATGGGGCATCACCGGCCCGCTGCTTCGGCGTGGTGATCGCGCCACGGAACGCCGCGCGAATCACCGCACGCTGCTCGTCGTTGAGCGGTGGTGCCTCGTCGGCCAGCTGCTTCAGGTAGGCGCGGGTCTTCTCGTCGAGCACCTGTGCTCGCTGCTGGCTGTTCACCGCTCACCCGCCAGCAGTGCGTCGAGGTCTTGTCGCCGGACGTACCAGCGCGCTGCGATCTTCGCGCCGCGGATCTCTCCGCGCTCCAACAGGGTGCGAACGGTGACAACGTGGAGCCGAAGCTAAGCGGCCACTTCCTCGGTGTTCAGCGGCTGAGGCCGCCCATTATCGGTGCCGGGCAACGTAACCCTCCTCAGGGCTAGCCGTTACCTCACGGCCCTTTGCCGAACCCCTTACCCGAAGGCATTGCGTATCGGCGTCACTGCATCGCCGTCTCGCGGGTCCTCAAAGGAGGGGTTGCGCAGTTTGCGAACCGCCTTACGCCTTTACATAGTTCGGCGGCGAATAGCCTGAAGCTGCGCGGCGTGTTGCGGCTGGGCACGTTGATGTAAAAGTCCTGTCCTTATGGCCGTAAGGACTTCATTCTCAGTGGGACACCGCTCAGCGAACTGCGCCGCCAAAATCACGCTCACATCGACACGGCCACAACGGGATCCGCTTCGTCGTCGGCCTCCGTATGTTTAGCGCTTATGCAGTACCTTGATGCCGTTCTCATGGAACATCGGCAAGTGCGGCGCCGGGTTGGAGCCCGCCGTCTCGACGATCTTGATGCCGGAATCGACGATCACCTGCCGGTACTCGTCGTACGGGGGCGGGTTGATGGTCGGCAGGATCGTCAGGTTGACGCCGAACGGCTTGTCGGTCAGGTCGCGGCACTTGGCGATCTCGTTGGCGAGGTCCGCCGGTGTCGGCTGGGTCAGCGCGGTGATGAATCCGAGCGCACCCGAATTCGCCACGCCTGCAACGAGTTCGGCGCGCCCGACCCACTGCATACCGCCCTGCACGATGGGGTGCTCGACCCCGAAGGTCTCGGTGAACTTCGTCGTAATGGTCATCGGGGAGCCATCCTGATCGCGCCGTCGAGGCGAATCACTTCGCCGTTGAGCATCGGGTTCTCGACGATGTGCACCGCCAGCGCCCCGTATTCGTCGGGGTCACCCAGGCGCGCGGGATGCGGCACCTGCTTGCCCAGCGAGGCCTGCGCCTCCTCGGGCAGCGAGCCGAGCAACGGGGTCTTGAACAGACCGGGCGCGATGGTCACCACACGGATCAGGTCGCGCGACAGGTCGCGGGCGATCGGCAGCGTCATGCCGACGACGCCGCCCTTGGAGGCGGAGTAGGCGGCCTGCCCGATCTGCCCCTCGAACGCGGCGACCGACGCGGTGTTGATGATGACGCCGCGCTCACCGTCGATGGGCTCGGTCTTCGCGATGCGCTCGGCCGCCAGCCTCAGCACGTTGAACGTGCCGATCAGGTTGACCTCGATGACCTTCTTGAAGCCGTCGAGCGGGAACGGGCCGTCCTTGCTCAGGGTCTTGATCGCATTGCCGATGCCCGCGCAGTTGACGTTGATCCGCAGCGGGCCCATTTTATCGGCCGCATCGAGCGCCGCAGCCACGGCGTCGGGGTCGGTGACGTTGGTCTCGACGAACTGGGCGCGGTCGCCGAGTTCCTTCACGGCGTCCTCGCCCCGCAGGTCGATGACGACCACCGAGGCGCCCTTGTCCAACAGTCGCTTCGTGGTCGCCAGGCCCAAACCTGACGCGCCACCGGTGACGACGGCTACGGCGTCCTTGATCTCCACTTAAGGGTTCCTTTCCTTAGACCCAGTCTTTGAGAACAGCTTCGGTGTCCGCCGCGGCTTCCCCGGGCGGTGTCGGCTGGGGCGGCACGCTGCGCGAGAACCGTGGCGCGGGCATCGGCTGCAGGTAGTCGCCGTCAGCCGAAACAACTCGGTAGAAGGTGTCGCGCTCGGTGACGTGCGGCTCGGATTCCACCTCGCCGAACGACAGCACCGGCGTGACGCACGCGTCGGTGTCGGCGAACACTTTCGCCCAGTGGTCGCGGTCTTTGGAGGCGACGACTTCGGCGATCCGCGCCCGCAACTCCGGCCAGCGGCTCATGTCGAGCTGGGCGGGCAGGTCCTCGCCGTCGAGGCCCAGCCCCTTGAGCATCTCGGCGTAGAACTGCGGCTCGATCGCACCGATCGCGATGTGCTTACCGTCGGCACACGTGTAGGTGTCGTAGTAGGGCGCGCCACCGTCGAGCATGTTGACACCACGCTCGTCGGACCACAGGCCGTCCTGGCGGAAGCCCCAGATCATCTGTGCCAGCACGCTTGAACCGTCGACCATCGCGGCGTCGACCACCTGGCCCTTGCCCGACGTCTGCCGTTCCCACAGCGCGGCGAGGATGCCGACGAGCAGGAACATCGATCCGCCGCCGAAATCGCCGGTGAGGTTCAGGGGCGGGACGGGTCGTTCGCCGGCGCGGCCGATGGAGTGCAGCACACCGTTGAGCGAGATGTAGTTGATGTCATGGCCGGCCTGCAGTCGGCGCGGCCCGGTCTGCCCCCAGCCCGTCATGCGCCCGTAGATCAGCCGCTCGTTGACCTTCGCGCAGTCGTCGGGGCCGAGACCGAGTCGTTCGGTGACGCCAGGGCGCAGACCTTCGATGAGCACGTCGGCCTTGGCGACGAGCTTCAGCACCAGCTCGCGGCCTTCGTCGGACTTCAAGTCAGCGCTCACCGAACGGCGGTTGCGGAGGGTGGCTTCGCGGCCCTTGGGCTGGACGCCGCCGAGCTTGCCCGGGCGCTCGATGCGGACCACATCGGCGCCGAGGTCGCCGAGGATCATCGCAGCGTGTGGGCCCGGGCCGATGCTGGCGAGTTCGATGACTCGCAATCCGTGCAGTGGTCCCGCCATGCTCTAACCGCCCTTCCCGCCACAACGCTGTTGACCGCGACATAGCTTACTTGTATAACCTTCTCGCTATGACGACCACCTCCGGCGCCGACGCGTACACGGGTATCGACGACCTCATCGTCGAGCTGGCCGACGGCATTCTGACGTTGACGATGAACCGCCCCGACAGCTTGAACTCGCTCACGGCAGCGGATGCTCACCACGATCGCCGACACGTTGGAGCGGGCGGCCTCGGACAACCGGGTCCGGGTGGTGCGGCTCGGCGGCGCGGGACGCGGGTTCTCGTCGGGTGCAGGCATCAGCGAGGACGACCACGCGAACCCCGGCGCCAGCGGCACGCCCGCGGATGTCCTCGACGCGGCCAACCGCGCGATCCGTGCCATCGTCAGGCTGCCGCAGCCGGCCGTCGCGGTGGTGCAGGGACCCTGCGCCGGCGTCGGTGCGTCGCTCGCGTTGGCATGCGACGTCGTACTGGCTTCGGAGAAGGCGTTCTTCATGCTGGCGTTCACCAAGATCGGGTTGATGCCCGACGGCGGGGCGTCGGCGTTGATCGCCGCGTCGATCGGCCGTCACCGTGCCATGCGGATGGCCCTGCTGGCCGAGCGGATTCCCGCCGCCGAGGCTTACGACTGGGGCCTCGTCACTGCCGTGCACCCGGCCGACGAGTTGGATGCCGAGGTGGCCAAGGTGATGTCGACCCTGGCGACGGGCCCGGCGGTGGCGCTGCGCAAAACCAAGGACGCCATCAACGCCGCGACCCTCACCGAACTCGAAGGCGCACTCGAGCGCGAGAAACAAGGCCAGCTGGGGCTGATCGAGTCGCACGACTTCCGCGAGGGCACCAGGGCCTTTCAGCAACGGCGTCAGGCGAACTTCACCGACTCTTAGTCGCGATTTGTGTGCAAGTTGTTGCGCTGAGCGCTCCGTAACGCACACAATCCACCGCACCGAAAATCGTTGGACTCGACCACAGTCGGTCGGCGACCATCGAAGGCGTGAGCACGCAACTCGACATCGAACAGCCGGCGGTCGACGCCGGCGGTTGGCGCGTGCTCGCACCGTTCCGTGTCCGCGAGTACCGCTTGCTGATCGCCGCGGTGTCCCTGTCGATTTTCGCCGAGGGCATGTGGGCGGTCGTGATGGCGCTGCAGGTCATCGATCTCGACAACGATCCACGTCACTGTCGCTGGTGGCCACGTGCCTGGGTGTCGGTCTGGTCGCCTTCCTGCTGGTCGGCGGTATCGCCGCCGACCGGATCAACCAGCGCGCGATCATCATCGCCGTCCCAGGCTGTGAACACCATCGCGGTAACCGCCGTCGCGGTGCTGGGACTCGCTGGTGCACTTGAGATCTGGCATATGGCGGTGGCGGCGGCGGCGCTGGGTATCGCCGCGGCGTTCTTCTTTCCGGCCTACAGCGCCATGCTGCCGAGGATCCTGCCCGCCGAAGCAGCTGCTGGCCGCCAACGGCGTGGAAGGCGTGGTGCGGCCGGTGTTCCAGCGCGCGGTCGGCCCCGCGGTCGCGGGCATCGTCGTGGGTGCGACGTTCCCGGCGCTCGGCGCGGTCGACGGTGGCTGCGCTGTTGTTGGTCGGCTTGCTGCTGCTGATGGTCAACGCGACCAGTCGTGAGAATGCCTGCGGCGGAACAGGATCAACAGCGGCCGCATATGCTGCGCGACCTGCGTGACGGCTTCGCGTTCATGCTGCGCACGCCGTGGCTGCTGTGGACCCTGCTGTTCGCGAGCTTGTTCGTGCTCGTGGTGCTGGGTCCGATCGAAGTGCTGCTGCCGTTCATCGCCAAGGAACGGTTCGCCGACGGCGAGCAGACCTACGGCTTCATCCTGGCGTTCTTCGGCATGGGAAGCGCGCTGGGTGCGTTGGCCGTGTCGTCGCGTCGACTGCCGCGTCGGTACCTGACGGTGATGATGACGATGTGGAGCGTCGGCTCCTTCCCGCTCATGGTCGTCGGCGTCACGTCGTCGTTCCCGCTGATGGCATTCGCGACCTTCGTCATCGGCGCCACCGACGGCGCAGGCATGGTCATCTGGGGCACGCTTCTGCAGCGGCGGGTTCCCACGGAGATGCTGGGCCGGGTGTCGAGCCTGGACTTCTTCGTGTCGCTGGCTTCATGCCGGTGTCGTTCGCGATCGTCGGCCCGCTGTCGAAAGTCGTTTCAATGCAGACGATCTTTCTGGTGGCCGGCGTTGCTCCGGTCATCTTGGCGGCGATCGCCGTCTACGCGGCACGGATGCGCCGAGACGAACTGGCCCATCCGCTGCGCTAGACGCCGAAAATCGGCGGCTCGGCGTTAGACGCCGAAAATCGGCGGAAGTGCGAGCACCATGACCAGACCCCAGAAGAAATGGGTCAGCATGGGTGCGAGCACTCCCCCGGTTGCGCGGCGTTCGAACGCACACACCGTGCCGAGGATGATCGCGGCGAACCCCAGCATGGGGTTGCCCGTGGTGGCCGACGTCGCGATCACGTAGAGGACGGTCGAGATGACAACGGGATAGTCGCGGCCCAAGCGCGGTGTACAGCGCGCCGCGAAAGAACATCTCCTCGGCCACGCCGTTGATCACGGTGATGAAAGCGACCAGCGCGAGCGGTCCGTAGTTGGCGAATTCCAGCACGCGCGTGATGTATTCGCGCACACCGGGGATCTCTCGGGCGATCAGCCCGCCGATGACAAACAGCCCGCCGAGCGCCAGGCCCGACAACGGTGCCGGTGATCACCGGTCGCTGGTTGCGGCCGCGGAAGCGCACACAGCCGAGATGCAGCGGACCCGACAGCGAAGGCGCCGACCGCCCACACCCCGGCCAGCGCGAGCGTCAGCCAGTAGAACGATGTATCACCCGGCGGCCGGGTCAGCGAATACCCAAGCAGCGCAGCGCCGAGCAGCAGGACGATTCCGACGACGATCCTGCGCCGCCGGATCACCGATGGCCATTCGTGGTGTGGGACGGCCACCGTCGCGGCGATCGTGCGCACTTCGGCCACGAAACTCGGACGAGACGCGGCGGTCTGCGTCACGCCGGGCTCGCCTTCGGCACCAGACCGATCACGGCGTCAAGACCCGTACGTAGTGCCGCCGCAACGGGACCGGGCACGACCCCGAGCAGACCGAGCGCGGGCCGCACGAACGACGGGGTGAGCGGCCGGGCCAGCTGCTGGATGCGGAGCGTGTCGCCGCCTGCCCAGGCCGGATCGGTATCGGCCAGATGGTGCGGATCGGCGAGCTGGTCGACGGGCAGCGGGCGACTGCTCGCCACCGCGCGCGAGATCGCGTCGTCGATTCCTACCAGCCCACCGGGCGGATCCGGCACGACATCGCCGAGCCCGGTCTCGGAGGCCATCATCGGATAGTCAAGCGACTCAACCAGATCCGACGCCAGCCCGCCAGGCACGGGCAGACACCGCTGAAGTCACCCACGACACCAGTCCGATATCGATGCCGTTGAGCGGAAGTTCGGCGCGCCACTTGCCGGAGATCCGCGCGTACGCGCGCAGCAGGTCGCCGTAGGACGTGGTTTCCGGGCCGGTGATGTCGTAGGCGCCGGCGGGCACGCGATCGGAGTCCGCGGCGGCGACGAGGTAGTACAGCACGTCGCTGATGGAGATCGGGTCGATCGGGTTCGCCGACCACGCCGGCATCGGCATGAGCAGGAACCGGTCACCGACGTAGCGCAGCATCTCGAACGACGTCGAACCCGCCCCGATGATCATCGCCGCGCCGAGCCAGACGACATCGGGACCGCCGTCGACGGTCAGTGCGTCGCGCGACTTCGGCGCGGCTGGTCAGGTGTTCGGACAGCTCATCGTCGTCGGGCACGAACCCGCCGAGGTAGACGATCCGCTTCACGCCGGCGTCCCTGGCCGCGCCAGCCACGATTTCGGCCGCGCGGTTGTCGGCGTCCCGAAAGCCCGGCTCGCCGATGCCGTGCACCAGGTAGTAGACGACGTCGATCGGGCCTGCCTCGGCGAACGCGTGCCGCGCCGATTCTCCGTTGTGCGCGTCGAGCGCAACACCGGTGACGTCGTCATGCCAACCGAAGTCGCTCAGTCGATCGGGATTTCGCGTCGCGGCGACAACGTCGTGGCCCTCGTTGAGCAGGGCGGGCACGAGCCGCGAGCCGACATAACCGGTCGCGCCGGTGACCAGGATTCGCACGGGATTCACCGTACGGCTGTACCCGGATACGGTGAATCGGAATCCGGACTCACGAGTCGATGGCGTCGCGGTGCAGTTCGATGAGTCGTTGATACATCTGCGCGTTGTGCCGGTTGTTGGCGATCTCGACGTCGCTGAGGTCGCGCCGGACGCTGCCGGGCACACCCGCCACCAGTGACCGGGGCGGCACCACCACCCCCTGCGGCACCAGGGCGCCTGCGGCGATCAACGACCCCTTGCCGATCGTGGCCCCGTTGAGGATCAGCGCGCCCATGCCGATCAGCGAGTCGTCTTCGACAACGCAACCGTGCAGCACGGCGTTGTGCCCGACGCTGACCCCCGCCCCGATGCTGACCGGGAACTCCGCGTCGACGTGGATGGTCACACCGTCCTGGATGTTCGTGCCGTAGCCGATCTCGATGGGCTCGGCCTCGGCGCGCAAAGTAGCGCCGTACCAGACGCTCGCCCTGGCGGCGAGCGTGACCTGGCCGATCACGCTGGCATTCGGCGCGACCCAGCTTTCGGCGTGCAACTCGGGCGCGCGGCCTCGAATGGGCAGGATCAGCGGCTCAGCCATGCGCGACATCGTATTCACCTGCCGGACAACCGATGGCCACCTTTGCTGAGTTCACGCGCCCCGATACACCTTGCGATAGCTCGACGGTGACATCCCGACGCCGCGGCGCAGGTGGTGGCGAAGGTTGCCGCCCGAGCCGAGACCGGACAGCCGGGCGACCTCGTCGACGGGAAGATCCCGCGACTCGAGCAGTTCGCGGGCGCGGTCGATTCGGCGGTTGCGTATCCAGGTGCCGGGCGCCTGGCCGGTCTCCTCGCGGAAGCGGCGGTTGAACGTACGCGCGCTCATCTTCGCGTGGCGCGCCAGCCGCTGCACCGTCAGCTCCTCGTCGAGATGCTGCATCGCCCATTCGCGGGTCGCGGCGGTCGACAGGCAATCAGTGGTCGGGAGCTGCTCTGTCGATGAACTGCGCCTGGCCGCCCTCCCGCCACGGGGGCACCACGCAATAGCGCGCGACGGCGTTCGCCACCTGCGCGCCGTGATCGGAGCGAATGATGTGCAGGCACAGGTCGATTCCCGCTGCCAGCCCCGCCGAGGTGAGCACGTCGCCGTCGTCGACGAACAACACGTTCTCGTCGACCAGCACCTGCGGATGCAGCCGGCGAAGGTCGTCGGCGAATTTCCAGTGCGTGGTCGCCGGCCGCCCGTCGAGCAAGCCTGCGGCGGCGAGCACGAACGCGCCGGTGCAGATCGACACCAGTCGCGTGCCGGGCCGGATCAGCGCTCAGCGCCGCCGACGCCGCGGCTGGCAGCGTGCCGTCGACGCGGGCCGGCAGGTAGCGGGTGCCGGGGACCACGACGGTGTCGGCGGTCGGCCAGCGCCTCCGGCCCGGCCTGCGCCACCATCGCGAAGCCGGTCGTCGCGGCGACGGGCTCGTCGGTCAGCGCACAGGTCACGACGTCGTAGAGCGGGTCTCCCGCCTCGTCGGTGGCGTTCGAGAACAACAGTGGCGCGATGGCGGCGTCGAACCCCACGACGGGCGGCAGCAAGCAGGACGGCGACGCGATGCATGACGCCCATATTGGCATGTTTTTGACGACTGGTGTCATTCATGCCACTAGTCGGGCCCGGCCCGGGTCAGCCACAGTGAGCGAATGACGCTGACCGCTGCGCAAAAGAGCACGACCCGGATCCACTGGGCCTGGGTGGTGGCCGCCGTGAGCTTCGTCGCGATCCTCGGCGCGGCGGGCTTCCGCTCGGTGCCCGGCGTGATGATGAACCCGCTGCACCACGAGTTCGGCTGGTCGCACGGCGTGGTGGGGCTGGCGATGTCGGTCAACATGACGCTGTTCGGGCTGACCGCACCGTTCGCCGCGGCCCTGATGGACCGCTTCGGTGTGCGGCCGGTGCTGTCGGCGGCGCTGCTGCTGATCTCGGCGGGCTCGGCGCTCAGCGTCACGATGACGGCCAGTTGGCAGCTGGTGCTGCTGTGGGGCGTGCTCGTCGGCATCGGCACCGGCTCGATCTCGATGGGCTTCGTCGCCACCGTCGCCGACGCGCTGGTTCGAGGCACGTCGTGGTCTGGTCACCGGCGTGCTGACTGCCGCCAGCGCGACAGGGCAGTTGATCTTCCTGCCGATCGTCGCCAAGGTCACCGCCGAACACGGGTGGCGCTGGGCGTCGCTGATCGTCGCGGCCGCGGCGCTGAGCGTAGTGCCGCTGGTGTTGGCGTTCATGCGAAACTACCCGCAGGACAAGGGTTTAACGGCCTACGGCGCGACCGCGGCGACCGAGCCCGCCGCGGTACCGGCGTCAAGTTTCCGTGCGGCCTTCGACGGGCTGGTGCTGGGCGCGCGCGTTCCGGCGTTCTGGCTGCTGGCGGCGAGCTTCGCGATCTGCGGGATGACGACCAACGGCTTGATCGGCACGCACTTCATTCCGGCGGCCAACGACCACGGCATGCCGACCACGGTCGCGGCCGGGCTGCTGGCCACCATCGGCATCCTCGACGTCGCGGGCACCGTGTTCTCCGGCTGGCTCACCGACCGCGTCGACCCGCGACTGCTGCTGGTCGTCTACTACGCCGGCCGCGGCGTCTCGCTGCTGTTGTTGCCGTCGCTGCTGTCCCCGCAGGCCGAGCCGAGCACGTGGGTGTTCGTCATCTTCTACGGCCTGGACTGGGTGGCCACCGTCCCGCCGACGATCGTGCTTGTGCCGCAACTACTTCGGCACGCGCTCCCCCGTCGTGTTCGGCTGGGTGTTCGCTTCGCATCAGCTGGGTGCGGCGATCGCCGCCGCGGCGGCCGGCCGGCTACGAGATCTGCAGGGCAACTACGACACTCGCGTTCTATCTCGCGGGCGGCCTTTGCTTCGTCGCTGCCGCCTTGTGTGGCCAGATTCGCAATGCGCAGGTCAGAGCCCCTGTAACGTAACCCGCCCCTCGGAACGACTTTGTCGTTGGGTGCTCGCTGGCCTTACCATGCCAGGCGACCTGAACGAGCTGAGGAGCCGCAAGTGAAGACTCGCACCAGCAAGGCCATCGGCGCCGTCGCCGGTATCGCCGCAATCGCCGCTGTCGGTACCGCTGGCCGTCAATGCGTCCGCCGATCCGCACGCCGACGACCGATCGAGAATCCGTACCCCGATCTGCAGGGGCCGGGCTGCGACGCGTTCAAGGCGGCGCGTGCCGAACTACAAGACCTATCAGAACGTGCCCGTCGGCAAGCTGCTCGCGAGCATCCCGGACCTCAGCACGTTCAACGCCGCGGTCTCGGGTGGCTTCAACCCGGCGGTCAACATCATCCCGGTGCTGGAGAACGGCCCCTACGTGGTGTTCGCGCCGACCGACGAGGCGTTCGGCAAGCTCGATCCCGGACAGCTCGAGGCGCTGAAGGCCGACCCGCAGGCGCTGTACGAGCTTCGACTACTACCACGTCTTCCTCGGCCTGCTCGGCTCCGACGACGTGCACGGCCAGCGGCCCACCCAGCAGGGCGCCGAGATCAAGGTCGACGGCAAGGGCGGCGACATCAAGGTCAACGACACCGCCAAGGTGCGTCTGCGGCGCGATCCAGGCCGAAAACGCGCGCGATCTACATCGATCGACACCGTGCTGGACAAGTCGACCGCGCCCGAGCCGATCGCGCCGGGCTCGTCGGTACGTCGACCACGTCGACGACCACCACGACCACTACGACGTCGGCGACGCCGTCGCCCGCGCCGCTGCCTGCCGCAGACGCCCCGATCGGCTAAGGCTCGAGCGATCACAGGCCGAGGTCGCGGCCGATGATCTCCTTCATGATCTCGGTCGTGCCGCCGAAGATCGTCTGGATCGCGTCCGTCGACGTAGTCGCGGGCGACGCGGTACTCCATCATGTAGCCGTAGCCGCCGTGCAGCTGCACGCAGCTGGTCGACGACCTTCTTGGCGGTCTCGGTGCACCACCACTTCGCCTTGGCCGCCTCGACCGCGGTCAGCTCACCGTCGACGACGCCCTGCAGGCAGCGGTCGACGTACTGCTCGGTGACCTCGAGCTCGGTGTCCATCTCGGCCATCAGGAACCGGTTGTGCTGGAAGCTGCCGATCGGCTGGCCGAACGCCTTGCGGTCCTTGGCGTATTGCAGTGTCTGGCGCCAGGTTTCGCGCGCGCCCGCGATCGCCGAGATCGCGATCGAAAGCCGCTCCGACGGCAGGTTCTGCATCAGGTGGTAGAAGCCGCGGCCCTCCTTGCCGAGCACGTTGGCGTCGGGCACCCGAACGTTCTCGAAGTGCAGTTCGGCGGTGTCCTGCGGCGTGCAGGCCCATCTTGTCGAGCTTGCGGCCGCGGCTGAAGCCCTCCATGCCGCGCTCGACCACCAGCAGCGTGAAGCCCTTGTGACCGGCCTCGGGGTCGGTGCGGCAGACCACGACGACGAGGTCGCAGTTGATGCCCGCCGAGATGAAAGTCTTGGAGCCGTTGACGATCCAGTCGTCACCGTCGCGCACCGCGGAGGTGCGGATGCCCGCCAGGTCGCTGCCCGCGCCCGGTTCGGTCATCGCGACCGCGATGATCGTCTCGCCGCTGGTGATGCCCGGCAGCCAGCGCTGCTTCTGCTCGTCGTTGGTCAGGTCCTTGAAGTACGGGCCGACGACGTCGTTGTGCAGGCTCAGCGCCGGCGCGGGCACGCCGGCCTTGGCGATCTCCTCGTCGATGATCGCGTTGAACCGGAAGTCGTCGGACGCCACCGCCGCCGTACTCCTCGGGCATGTTGAACCCGATGAGCCCGTGCTTGCCTGCGGCCACGTACGCCGAACGGTCGACGATGCGGTCGGCCTCCCACTTCTCGGCGTTGGGCACGCAGCTCACTTTCGATGGAACCGCCGGACGGTGTCGCGGAACGGCTTCGTGCTCGGCTTCGTAGATCGTCGCTTCAACTGCTTCTCCTACTTGGCTTTCCAGACGGGTTGGCGCTTCTCGGCGAAGGCCAGCGGTCCTTCCTTGGCGTCCTCGGAACGGATCAGCGTCGCCGATCTCGCGCATGGTCCTGCGTCCAGCCCGGCTCGTCGCCGGTGATGACGCCGTCGTCGACGCCATCGGCCACCCGCTTGCTGGCCCGACACGGCCAGCGGCGCGTTGACGGTGATGCGTTCGGCGAGCGCCAGCGCCGCGTCCACGACGGTGCCGTCGGGCACCACCTGGTTGATCAGGCCCCACTTCAGCGCGTCGGCCGAAGTCATCGGCTCACCGGTGAACATCAGCTCCATCGCCACCTTGCGCGGCAGGTGGTCGACGATGCGGAACACCCCGCCCGCGGCGGCGATCAGTCCCCGCTTGACTTCGGGCAGGCCGAATTTCGCGCGTTCCTCGGCGACGACGAGATCGCTGGCCAGCGCCAGTTCGGTGCCGCCGCCCAGCGCGGTGCCGTTGACCGCGGCGATGGTCGGCTTGTCGATGAAGTGGTGCACGTAGCCCGGCGAAACCCCACTCGGCGTGGTCGGGGTGGAACAGATGTTCTCCCGACGCGAGATCGCCTTGAGATCGGCTCCGGCGCAGAACGATTGTCACCCGCGCCGGTGATGACGACGGCCCGCACCTCGGGATCGTCCTGCGCCTCCTGCAGCGCGTCGCCGACCGCGGTGCTCACCGCGCCGTTGACGGCGTTGCGCGCCTCGGGCCGGTTGATCGTGATGACCAGGACGTTGCCCCGCCGCTCGGTGAGAGCGGCGGGGGCTGTCACGTCAGTCGGTCACAGCAGTTCGAGGATGGTGGCGTTGGCCTGGCCGCCGCCCTCACACATGGTCTGCAGGCCGTACTGAATTCCCTTGTCCCGCATGTGGTAGAGCATCGTGGTCATGATGCGGGCACCCGAGCCGCCGAGCGGGTGGCCCAGCGCGATGGCGCCGCCGTTCGGGTTGAGCTTCTTCTCGTCGGCGCCGATGTCCTTCAGCCACGCCAGCGGCACCGGGGCGAACGCCTCGTTGACCTCGAACACGCCGATGTCCTCGAGCCGCAGGCCCGACTGCTTCAGCGCCTTCTGGGTGGCCGGGATCGGCGCGGTCAGCATGATCACCGGATCGGCGCCGGCCAGCGTCGCGGTGTGCACCTTGGCAAGCGGCTTGAGCCCCAACGACTTCGCCTTCTCGGCCGACATGAACAGCAGCGCGGCCGAGCCGTCGGAGATCTGCGAGGAGTTGCCCGCGTGGATCACGCCGTCCTCCTTGAACGCCGGCTTGAGCTGCGCCATCTTCTCGATGGTGGTGCCGCGGCGGATGCCCTCGTCCTTGAGCACCGGCATTGCCGTCCTGGTCCTTGATGGCGACGATCTGGTCGTCGAAGGCGCCGGAATCCTGTGCGGCGGCGGCCTTCTCGTGCGAACCGAGCGAGAACTGGTCGAGCGTCGGTGCGGTCGAAGCCCCACTGCTCGGCGATCATCTCGGCGCCGATGCCCTGGTTCGGGGTCTGGGTGTAGCGGCTGCGGAAGGCCTCCGGGTACGGGTGCCCGCCGTTGGCCAGCGACGAGCCCATCGGGGTGCGCGACATCGACTCGACGCCGCCGGCGACGACGACGTCGTAGTGCCCGGCGACCACACCGGCGGCGGCGAAGTGCATCGACTGCTGGCTCGACCCGCACTGGCGGTCGACGGTCACGCCGGGGACGCTCTCGGGCCAGCCGGCGGCAGCACCGCGGTGCGGCGCGATGTCGAGCGCCTGCTCGCCGGCCTGCATGACGCAGCCCCAGATGACGTCGTCGACGATGCCCGGGTCGATGCCCGCGCGCTCGACCAGGCCGTTGAGTACCTGGGCGGACAGCTCGGCCGGGTGCACTCCCGACAGCCCGCCGTTGCGCTTGCCGACTGGTGACCGGACCGCCTCGACGATGACGGCTTCAGCCATGGACACATCTCCTTTGAAGGTGGTATGTGTTCTCCCGCAGAGGTCACCTCGAACGTAGAAGAACAAGGTTTACTAGGTCAACCTACTGGTTGGTAGATCACACACCATCGCCTCGGCTCTCGCGATGTGGCCTTCGAAGCCGAGGTCGACCGCCAACTTCCGGTAGCGACCTGCGAAGTCCCGGAAGCGGTCGTCGTCGCCGCGGGCCCGCGCCAGCAAGGCATGCAGCCGCAGCAGGATCACCTCGTGGAGCACGAACCCGGGGTCCGTCGGGACCGACGCCAGCCGATGTATCACTGCCTGCGCCGCGTGAAGGTCCTCCGATCGCCCGCGTTGCAGTAACGCCTCGGCGAGCACCTCCGCGGCCAGCCCGGTCCAGATACAACCTCCGCAGTCGAACATATGGTCAGCTACCGCCCTGGCGAGCTCGACACCAGCGTCGACGTCGCCGAGCCGGGTCAGTTCCCGTGCGATGTGAAGGTCGGCGATCGGCAACGCGGTCAACGTGAACAGCTTGTCGTGAGCCTTTGTGCGGATCGCCTCCAACAGTTCCAGGCCGGCCCGGCGATGCTCCCCGCCGATACTGAGAAGGACTACGGCTCGACACAGTCGTGCCGTATCTAGGGCGTAGTTGTCACCGGATTGCTCCATGACAGAGAGGGTTTCGGCGGTAACACGCAGTGTCGTCTCGTCGGGCAGCAGTACGCCGAAGGAAGTTGCGCACCCGAAGACCCACCACACCATGGTCGCGCGCGCCATCGGATCATTGGTCGCGTTCGTCAGGCTGATGGCGGTGTCGAGATCGTCGCGCCAGCCCGTCATGCCCATGCTGAAGCGCGCGATACCCCGAGCCGCGACCGCGAATGACAGCGGATTGTCGAAGACCACGCTGGCTACGCCGCGAGCACCCTCACGGGCATCGATCACTCGCTGCGCCAACGCCAGCATCGCAGAGACTTCGCCCGCCTCGTGTTTGGCAGCGATCGGAGCGATCGTCAAGGGAACGATCAAGCCCGGGTCGCCGATCGACTCAAGGAGTTCGACGAGCTCGCTTGCGAGGCGCGACGCCTCTTCGCGGCGTGCGTTCATGATCTCGTGGGTGACGGCACCCGACAGTCCGATCGCCAATGACTGTCTGTCGCCCGCGACCAGGCAGAGTTCGCGGAGTTCGTCGAAGTGCGGATCACCCAACCCACCTCCGATGCGCCACGCGGTGCCGGCCAGATAGGTGCGGGGCGCGATGCGCATCGCCATCCGGTCGGGATCGTCGTCGGGAAGTTGATCGGCGACGCGCTGCGCCCGGCGCCAGCTCGTGCGAGCGGCGATGATATCGCGGTGGCTTGACCACTCCCCGGCACGCATGTGCCAGGCGTACGCCGCGTGCAGGTCGCCCGCGGCCTCCAAATGCTCGGCGACCAGCGCCGCGCTCTCGTCTGGCGATTCCCTGGCCTCGATCGCGTTCGCGAGGGCTCGGTGCCGCTGCGCCCGTTCGGATTTGAGCTGCGATTCGTAGGCCACGGCTCGGACCAGCGGATGACGGAAGGCGTACTCCGGATGGGGGCTGAACGCGATCTGGTTGATGAACTCCGCTTCGATCAGCGGCCGAGATCGGGGTTGTCTATCAGCGTGCCGAGCAGCTCGTCATCGAAACGCGCTCCGATCACCGCGGCGGCATGCAGCGTGTGCTTCGCCTGAGGATCGAGCCGGTCGATGCGGGCACCGATGGTGGCTTGAAGGGTGGCGGGGACATTCGCGTCGATCGACGTCGCCAGGCGACGAGTAGTCGCCGGGCGCGCCGTGATCAGGCCGCGCTCGCTCAGATCCCGCACGATCTCCTCTGCGAAGAAGGGGTTTCCGGCGGCGCGCTCTCTGACGAGGTCGGCCACCTCTCGTGTCGAAGGATCGTCGCCGAGCAGTTCGGCGGCCAGTGTCGTCGTGTGCGCTTCGCTCAGCGGCCGCAGCGCGAGGTTCTGCGCGCCGGCGATTCGGGACAACGCGCCGGTGTAATCGGGCCGGTACGTGATCAGCGTGAGCGAGGGCGTCTGCGGAACCACGGCGAGGAAAGCTGCCAGCATCGATTCGCTGGGCTCGTCGATCCAGTGCGCGTCCTCGATGACATAGACAGCGGGCTCGGCGCGGCTGAGCGACGCCTCGTTGATCAAGGTGGTCAGCCGACGACGACGGGCCTCTGCCGCCACGTCGGGCAGCGCTGTGGTCGCATCTCCGAGGCCGAGTAGATCCTCGAGGAGAAGCACGTCGTCGGGGTCGGCGTCTGCCGAACCGGCGTCGTATCTCGGCATCGGCTTCGATCGCATCCAGCCCTTCGACTCCCATTGCGCCGCGCAATAATTGGGCAACTGCGCGGAAGGGGATATCGCTGGCGTGCGACTCGCAGTACGCGGCGAAGACCGGGATGCCGCGACTCGGCGGCAATCGCCGACGACCTCCCGCACGAGCCGACTCTTGCCGATGCCCGCCGGGCCGGACATCGTGACGACGCACCCGGCGCCGCCGACCGCTTCGTCGAGGATCGCGGTGACGGTGTCAAATTCCCAGGTACGTCCGACGAGCGACGACTCGATACGGTGTCGCGGTCGATGCTCTCCGACGGCCAGCAGTCGTCGCGCGGGCACAGGCTCGTCGGCGCCTTTGATATGCACCCGTTCAGGTTCGCCGAGCTTCACGACGTTCTCGACGAGACGTGCGGTCGACTCGCTGAGCATCACGCCACCCGGCGGCGCGACGGACTCCATGCGCTGAGCCATTCCGACTTGCTCGCCGATTGCCGTGTAACCCAAAGGGCTCGAGCCGATTTCGCCGGCAATGACCTGACCCGAGTTCAAGCCGATCCGCAGCTGCAGGACACGGTGGCGGTCGACGCGAGCGTCGCGTCGGCCTGGATGTCCATCGCCGCCAGACAGGCGCGAAAAGCGTGATCCTCCAACGTGGTCGGCGCGCCGAACACCGCCATGATCCCGTCGCCGGTGAACTTGTCGACCGTTCCGCCGTATCGCCGCACGACCGTGGTCGCGAGGTCGACCAGCCCGGTCATGATCTCGCGAAGCCGCTCGGCCCCGACTGCGGCGGCGATGTCCATCGAGCCGACCACATCGGCGAACAAGACCGTCACCTGCTTGTATTCGGCGGGAATCTGCGCGGTGACCGGCGCTCCGCACTCGGAGCAGAACTTGGCGTTGTCCTGCACCTCGGTGGCGCACACCGCACATTTCGTCACTGTCGCAGGCCCCCGGGCGTCATGAGCTCGTCGTCGACGCTGACCACGTCACGTGCACCGGCACGGTGTCGTCCCACGGCTGGCGCGTGACCATGTCGGCGACATTGCACGTAGCCCCGTTCGAATTCGCCGGTAGCGGCATCGACGAGCCGGTATTCCTGACGCTGCCGGTGGATCGGCTGGGCATCGAGCAACAGGACCCGAACCTCCCCCGGCTCGAATTGGCATCGCTCCTGCAGCGCGGCGATCAGCTGCTCGTTGTGCATGTGCCCGTCGCCGAAATTCCAGCCGATCGCGGTGCTGCAGATCCGCTCGCCGTCGGTGAGCACGTAGTCGTCCTCGTTCTGGCCGGCCATCGCGCGGTGGGCGAGGCTGAACATCGCACGGCCGTGAGTGTTGAAGGAGCGGAACGCATATCCCATGTAGAGGTACATCTGCGCGGTCTCCGGACTGCCGTAGTACCTCTCCATCTGAGCCTGCGGCATGCTGGCGATCGACACGATGTGTTCGGCGATCTTCTGCTCGGCCGACGGTTTTACGCACCACAGCGCCGGTGTCCCAGTTGCCCGCGTAGTACCGCATGCCGGGCAGGAAGGACACCTTGCGCGGGAACAGGTTTCCGATCACCACCGTCGCCTGCGACGACTCCGAACAGCAGCAGGGGCAGCGGGGTAGCCATGTCGGTGACGCCGAGCCCGGCGTGGCCGACGAACAGCGCCAGCACGCTGAACATCATGAAGACGTTCCACTCCAGCGGCACCCCCATCGGAATCGACGACAGGATCCCGAAGTGGAAGCACAGCATGACGAACGCGGCGATGGCAGTCGGCCATCCGCCATGCGAGAAGAACAGCACCAGCGGCACCAGTCCCTCTATGGCGGTGCTGAAGTGGGCGAGCCACCGGGACACCCGGCCGGGCCGCAGATCGTCGGGAAAGTGCTCGAAGAACTTGCGTTTGATCCAACGCGGCCGCATCACCGGGTTGTTGCTCATCATCGTCGAGATGACGAACGGGAAGTGCTTGTTGAGTTTCGAGGTCGCCGCCCCGAGCCAGATCGCCAGGCAGACGAACTTGGCCGCGATGATGATGTCCACGCCCGGAGAACAGGAAGCCACCGTGAACGACGCGTATACCTCGCCGCGAGCGGCCAGGAAGATGACCTTGTCGCGCAGGCCGAGCACCGCAAGCAGGCCCAGGATCGTCGCAGATCTGCCACGATCGGCAGCACGTCCAACCGTGGTGCCGAGGTGCGGGTATCGGCCCGGTGCCATCGGAGAACAGTGCGACGACGAGCACCACCAGCAGCGTCGCGTACAGCAGGGCGTCGAACGGTGTGCGCGCGTCGCCCTTGGTCAGCGGGTATCCGGTTCGGCCAGGGTGGCAGCCGAATGGTGTTGGGCCGCAACCAGTACAGGATCGATCCCATCGGCGGGAAGAACCGGTTGTTCAGCGGGCCGAAGCCGCAACCGAGCCCGACGACCTCGAACAGCATCGTGTAGAGCACGACCTTCTCGAAGACGATCGGTTCGGCGTACCACGCGGTGACGTTGGTGAACCCGTCGATGCCTTTGGTGGTCAGGACGATCAGCCAGGCCGCAAGGATGTAGAGCAGGATCTTGACGACATAGAACAGGTGCAGCACCACGGGCGTTCCGAAGCCGACCTCGGCCCAGTGCCGGGCCATCGGCACGATCTTCTCGGCGCGGGTGCCCTTGTTCCACTCCTCGTAGTCGACGACGGGCGCGTCCTGCTTGAGAAATCCCATGGCCGCAAGACTAGAACGTGTTCTAGCCGCGCGGAATCAGATCGCCGGACTCTTCGCGGGTAACGCAGCGGCGGGAATTCGGGCGAAACCCCGCCGTGGCGTTACTACGGCTGGTTAGGCGTCAGCCTTGGCCGGCGGCCGGTAGAAAATCAACAGCTGGCCGATGCCACCAACCAGCCCGAGCACGACCGCCACCGCGAGACCACCCCAGCCCTGGACGTACTCCCACAGCGCGGTGTCGCGGAAGAGTGCGTAGTCGAGGCTGAGTTTTCCGGCACCGACGCCGGCGATCGTGACGGCGGTCACCGCGAGGATCAGGTTGTATTCCCAGCCCTCCTTGACGATGAAGAAGCCGTTCTTGCGGTGGACGGTCCAGGCCGCGGTCAACATCAGCGCGACGAAGCCGGCGGCGGGGATCGGCGTCAGCAGTCCCACGGCCAGTCCGAGGCCTGCCGAGATCTCGGTGGTCGCGGCGATGCGAGCGTGGAAGACGCCGGGCTTCATGCCGATGCTTTCGAACCAGCCGGCGGTGCCGGGGATGCGGCCCCCGCCGAAGAACTTGTTGTAGCCGTGTGCGGCCATGGTCAGGCCAAGAACGACGCGGAGCACCAGGAGGGCGAAGTCGTAGGCAGTCACGCAACAAAATTTAGGCCATGGGTTAAACGGCCGCCCAGCCCCTGTCCACATTGAGGATGGCGCCGTGGATGTCGGCGGCGTCGTCACTGGCCAGGGAACGTGACAGCGGCGGCCACCTCGGCCGGGCTGCTCATGCGCCGCGACGGCACGCGCGCCAGCATCGGCTGGACGTGCTAGGCGAATTCCAGGGCCCGCTCGGTGGCGCTCGGTCCCGGTGCGACGGCGTTGACGGCGAGCGCGGCAAGATAGCGAGCGGGCTGGACGCGGTTCGAGTCGCCGCGTCACTGCTTGCCGGTATCCAGGGTGGCGTGGGGATCATGCTCGCCAACGGCGACCTCAGCTACCTCGAGGCGGCACTCGCCGCCGGGATTGACTCGTTGAGGCAATCCGACTGAAGGAGCAGGCTTTCCCAATTGGGATTCATCCACAGCTTAGCTGCGCCGCCTCAGCAGCGACGACGTCACCGAATGCAACGAACCCCCGCCCTTCTAAGCGCCAAGCGCCAGTGCGGCTTCCAATCGCTCGACATACGGGTCGATATCGCCGATTGCCGACTCGGCGGCGTGCACGCTGATCGGCGACGGTGTCGCCGATGCCACAGACCGCATGCGTCAGGCCCATCATCGGCGACAGTGCGGGAAATGCAGCTGCCATTTTCACGGGTGCGCCGCCGAACGTGAAGTCCGCGGCGCCGCAGTTCACACTCGAGACAACGGTGTTGCCAGTCACCTTCGCCACGCGGACTTCGGGATCGAAGCGGTCCATCCCCCATCGCAACAGCGGAGCCGGGGTGGCGGCGAATGCGAGGTCCGACGCCCGCATCGCGGGGTGGGCGGCCCGACGGCGCCGCGCGTCGAGGTCGGCCGCGATCCGCATGCCGCGGTCCGCAGCGGCGAGGTCCGGGAAGAGGCCGACGCCGACGTTGCCGAAGTGGTTGTACGCCAAGCGTGGCGGCGGCTTGGCCATCGGAACCTCGGCGCCGAGGAACGAAGGATCGTCGCCGAGGTCGCGCAAATGGTCGGCGAGCGCGACCGACACAGCCGACAGCGCAGCGACTGTGACGGTGGGGCCGGACAGGTCCGCGCGCGTCCGCACCACCGTCCGCAAGTGTCGCGGCCCCTCCGGCCGCGCATTGGTCCGCAGCACCGGGCGTAAGTCGGCGGGTGGTGGCACCCTGCCTGCATCGGTGTCTTCGACCAACTGACGATGCATCCGCGCCGCCCGAATGCCTGAAATCGGCAGTGCGAGAACCCCTCCGGGCGACGCGTCGATCCCATTCACCACACCACCGACACGGCCGAACATCAGCGCCGCAGGCCCAGAAGTCCGGCCCCCACCGCCGAGTGCGTGAGTGATCTGGAATACCGCGACGGTGCCAGGGCCGACCACTCCGGGAATACCGTCCACATCGGTGAATACATGCAGCCGCCACGCGGCCACCCGTGCGTCCAACCGGTCGGCCGTAACCTCGAGCACCCGGGCCAGACACGCCTCCCAGGTCCGGTCCGCCACATCGTGGACGACGAACTGCGACCCGACGACGTCGCGATGGACCCAGGCGGGATATCTGAGGAAGCCGTCCTCCGCTATGCGCACGGTCAGGTCGGCGCTGGTGCGCGCGCACGCGCCGATCTGTTCCAGTGCCTGTTCTACGTCGGGGGCACCGCCTGCGAAGCCGTACAGCAGGACGGTGTCGTTGGGGATCTTCGACGACATCCAATATGTCTGCGCGTCCACCGCAGACAGTCGGCGCTGGATGTCGCCGCCGGGGCGGCTCCGACGGGCCGGCATGTACTCAGGTTAGGCTCTCGCCCATGCTCCCGCCTGCAACCAAGGACGGCGCTGCCGTCATCACCGGCGCGTCCAAGGGAATCGGTGAGGAGATCGCACGGGAATTCGCCCGGCGCGGTTACCAATTGGTGTTGATCGCACGCAACGCCGCCCGGCTACACGAGCTGGCCGCGTCACTGGGCCCAATGGCCCACGTCGTGCCGGCCGACCTATCCGTGCCGGCCGAGCGTGCCGCTATACCCGGTCAGGTAGCGGCGCTCGGCCTCGTCGCCGAGATCCTGGTCAACAACGCCGGCACATCCAACCTGGGTCCGGTCGCCGCCTCCGACGCCGAGGCCGAACTCAAGCTGATCGAGCTCGACGTCAGCGCGGTGGTCGACCTGTGCAGCCGGTTCGTCCCTGGCATGGTCGGTCGCGGCCGCGGCGCCGTGCTAAACGTGGCGTCGGTCGGCGGGTTTGGCCCCGTACCCGGCCAGGCAACCTACGGCGCGTCGAAGGCGTTCGTACTCTCCTACACCGACGCGATGTCGGAAGAACTCCGCGGCACCGGTGTCACGGCGGCCACTCTGTGCCCGGGACCGGTACGCACCGGCTTCGGCGAGCAAGCCGGCATCCCCGACGAGGAGGCCGAGAAGTCGCTGCCGAAGTTCCTGTGGAAGGAGCCCGACGAGGTCGCCAGGATCGCGGTTGACGGCCTGGCTTCGGGCAAGCGGGTCATCGTCCCCGGCGCACCCAATCGCGTTGCGGCCGTGATCAATCACCACCTGCCCCGACGGCTGTTGCTGTCGATGGTCGCCCGTAACCACCCGGGCATGAAGAAGGACTAGCGCGGCCGACCGACGAAGTCGACGATGTGGCGCGCGACGACATCGGGTTGTTCCTGCTGGAGGAAGTGGCCCGCGTTTTCGACGAGCGCCACCTTGCTCCCCTCGGGCAGCACCCGACTGATCCAGGGCGTGTAGTCCTCGGCGCAGCCGTCGTCGGTGCCTTGCAGGTAAAGGGTGGGCACCGCAGGCGCCGACAGCCAATGCTTGTGCAGTTCCGCGTACGCGGCCGGCGGGCGACTTCCCCGCATCGTCGCCCGGTAGTACCCAAGCGCAGCTCTCCACCGCTCTGGGGCGCCGATGGCCTCGTCGACGAGTCGCAGATCCTCCGCGGCGTCGTATCCGGGCGACCACTGTCGCCACAGCCGCGGCACTACCCACGATGCGGAACGCTCTGGGAGCCAGGGCAATTGAAAGTACATGATGTACCAGCTATCGAGCAGCTGACGTGGCAGCCGAGCCGCCAGCCGTCCGCGATCGGGGACCTTGCTCAGCGGCCGGAACGTGGCGCTCGGCGGCACCGACAGGATCGCGGCTTTGGTGAACGGGCTGTCCGGCATCGCGGCGAGCCCAGCCGCGGCGATGGCTCCCCAATCGTGTCCGATCAACACATCGCGGCCCGTCGGTCCGATCGCGTCGAGCACACGAAGGGCGTCGTCCATCAACGCACCCACGTGGTAGCTGCCGTCGGACGGGATCGACGACGGCGCGTAGCCCCGCAGGAACGGCGCGACCACCCGCCAGCCCGCATCGACAAGCAGCGGAGCGACCTTGCGCCACCCGTACGCGGTGTCGGGAAAACCGTGTAGGCACAACGAGATTGGCGCGTCTTCGGGTCCCCAGGTCAGCACCCGCAGCTGCACCGCCGGCGTCGCGACGTCGACGATCTCCGGCGAGTGCACTAGACGGGGTCGAACTGCGAGATGAGCCAGCGGTCGCCGACCTTCTCCAGCGTCACCCGGACGCTCGACGCCGTGTCGGTCGGAGCATCCTGGCCCACGACCACCGTCTGGTTGATGAACAACAGCAGTACAGCCTTGTTGGGGTCGGCCGATACCGAGCCGATCGCCGGGACCGTTGCGACCGCGGAGATCTTCTTCTGCTGCGCGCCCGGAATCACCACATCGGTGATCAGCGATGTGTACTGGTCCCGGAAGTCGCCCGTCAGTAGGTCTTTCGCGCTGGTGAGGTCCTTGTCGACGGTGTCGGGCTTATAGGACAGCATCTTGATGGTGCTGTCCTTGGCGGTCTGCGTCGCCTCGATGCGGGCCTTGTCCGAATCGCGCACCGAGTTGTCGAGGTATTTGAAGTATCCCGCGGCCATCGCCAACACCAACGCGATACCGGGCAGGATGCCGTACGCGGCGACGCGCATCCAGTCGATCTGCCGCTTGACCCGGGCCGGCTTCGGCTCGTCGTCGGATTCCTCGTCGTCAGATTCATCGGCCGCGTCAGATTCCTGGGCCGCTTCCTCGACCGCGTCAGATTCCTGGGCCGTTCCTTCGGTCGCGTCAGATTCCTGGGCCGTTCCTTCGGTCGCGTCAGATTCCTCAGTGGCTTCGGTCAGCTCGGCAGCCGTCTCCGCCGGTTCCTCCGCGGAAGATGCAGTCGGCTCCTCGACGGCACCGCTGCCCTGCGGGGCATCGTCTGTGTCCTTGGGGTCGTTCCCGGAACTGCCAGGAGGCATGCGATGTCTGCTCACGGTACGAACTCCACGTTGGACACCTTGGCGTTGTCGTCGCCGTCCTTCTTCACTGTGATTCTCATCCTCCATGCGCGTGGCTGCTGGTCCGGCGCACCGGCGTTCGACGTCTGGACGGCCACGGCGACGAGCACCCTGCCCTCATCGCCGGATTCGGACTCCAGCCCTGCTTCGGTGACGGTGCCGATCGACTTCGACTGAGCCTGCTTGACGACGGCGATGAACGGCTGCGAGCGATTCTGGAAGTCGTCGTAGAACTGTCCGGTCGCCGAGTCCAGCACACGCTGCACGTCCGCCTCGGCGTGCTGCCAGTCGATCGTGGTCAAGTTGAGCGCGCCCTGCCTGCCGACCTGAAGGAACAGCTGGCGCTGCGCCTCAGCCTTGTGTGACTCGTAGGCGCGCTGACCCAGCCAGCCGGTCACACCGCCGAGCGCCAGCACCGCCACCAGTCCGGCGATCAATGCCAGCGACACGTGCGACATCCGCTTCTTCGCCGGCGGTTCCGCCCCCTCGGCTAGCGCCTCGTCGTCCTCCGCAGCATCGTCAGCGGCGTCGTTGTCAGCATCGTCGGCGTCCGAATCGGCGGCGGCGGTGTCGGTCGCCTCTACCTCGACCGCGGTGGACTCGGGCTCTGCCGCCGCACTTCCCTCGGTGGTGGCGCCACCGACATCCTCCGCCTGCCCCGTGACTGCGGCATCGGCTTCGCCAGTCGACTCGCTCACGTCCCCGTCATCGGGGTTTGCATCGTCTGCCATCATCGTTCCTCTGCGGCTTTAGGCCTCGTCGGGTCAGTACACAGGTCAGCTCCAACGTACGTGGACGACACCATAGCGTTGTTACCTGGCGGTGTTGTTTGCGCACCACCTTCTCGTTTCCTCAAAGCGGTAGATAGTTTACTGTTTGGTACAGCTGAGGCCGGAGGGAGCCCGAACAGGTGCGCATCATCATCACGGGAGGCAACAGCGGCGTCGGCGAGGCAACGGCAACCGCATTGGCGGCCGCCGGTCATGACTTGGTCATCGCATGCCGGACGCTGAGCAAGGCGCACCAGGCAGCCGCAGCGATGACGGGAAACGTCGAGGTGGCCGCGCTGGATCTTGCCGATCTGACGAGCGTCCGCAAGTTCGCCGATTCGGTGGATCAGGTCGACGTCCTGGTGAACAACGCCGGCGTGCTGGGACTGCCACTCACCCGGACAGCAGACGGCTTCGAGGCCCACATCGGAACCAACCACCTCGGCCATTTCGCGTTGACCTGCCTGCTCGGCCAACGGATCCGCGATCGCGTGGTCGTGGTGGCCAGCAGCAACCATGCATTGGCCCGCATCCACTTCGACGACCTCAACTGGCACCGTCGCCGCTACCACCCGTGGGCGGCCTACGGCCAATCGAAGCTCGCCAACATGCTCTTCGTGTACGCGCTGGCCCAGCGTGGGATGACTGCGTACGCCACAGATCCGGGGATGACGGCCACTGAGATCACCCGGGACGGTTCCGGCATGTTGAAATGGGCAGGCAAAGTACTGTCCCCCCGCATCGCCCAAAGCCCCGCCGACGGTGCACGCTCGACCATTCAGGCGGTGACGACGGACCTGCCCAACGGCACATACATCGCACCGCGCGGACTCTTCCACCAGTGGGGCAGGCCCAAACCGACGAAGGTCGTAGCCAAAGCGCGCGATCGGGAGAGCGCCCGCAGGCTATGGGCACTATCCGTGGAGTTGACCGGCGTTGATTGGCAGGAGGGCTAGCTCGTGACCATCGATTCCGAGTACCGCAGACCGCAGCTGCGATTGGCCCCCGCCCCCAGTGCGGAGTCGCGAGCCTTTTGGACCGGTGGTGAGCGCGGCGAGCTGATGATCTGTCGCTGCCATGATTGCGGGCACTTCTTTCATCCCCCCGGACCTGCGTGCTGGCGTTGCCGTAGCCGCGACGTTGCGCCGGAGCCGGTCTGCGGTCGCGCCACCGTCGCCGCCTACACCATCAATCGGCAGCCGTGGATCCCTGGTTTCGAGCCGCCGTACATCGTCGCGATGGTGGAACTCGAGGACGAGCCCGTCGTCCGGCTCATCACCAACGTGGTCGACGTGTCCCTGGACGACATTCGCGTCGGCCTCTCGGTCGAAGTGTTCTTCGAGGATTGGACGGACGCGTCGGGCGATGAGGCCAGCCGGGTTTGGCTGCCGCTGTTCCGTCCGGTTAATCCTCACGCAGACCGTTCGAGATGAACCGGGACAGCTCGTCGACGATCTCCTCTCGGCTCGGTACCTCGTCGTCTGTCGGGTAGGTGTTGCGAAGGAAGGTCGCCGCGGCGCCGACAAACAGCATCGCCAGCCGCAACTGCAACGCAGGGGATGAGTGTCGCAGCCCCTCGGCCGCCAGGTAACCGTCGATGGGTGCCACCATCGGTGCCAGTGTTTCGCTGATCCGGTGGCGCAAGCGTTCGACTTCACCCTCGGTCGACTGACTGACGAACAGATGGACCATGGCCCGGGCGATGGGTTGGTTGGTCGACATGAACTCGTAGAAGCCGGTGGTGAAGCGGCGGATCATCCGGTCGTGGTCCATTGTCGTCAACAGGGGGTCCTCGAGCCAGCGCTGGTGAAGGCCGCCGACCGCATCAAGCAATGGGGTCACCACGGCGTCAGAGAACAGCTTCTCCTTGCTGCCGAAGTATCGGAAGATCAGGTCGTGGGATACCCCTGCGCGCGAGGCGATTTCGCGTGTGGTGGCACTGTAGCCGCGCTCGGCGAACACCTCGCGGGCGGCCTCTTGCAGCAGCCCGGGAGCGGCGCCCCTCCGAGCGCGTTGGCTTTGACCAGCCATGGCGAAACCTTAGAGCCAGAGGTACATACCGGCGAGAACCATCCACAGGAAGACGCAGTATGCCTCGAAGATTCCGCGCAGGACGAGCGGGGCGGTGCGCAACTCCATGAAGTCCAGGCCCACGAACCGGACCTTGATCAGCGCGAGAGCGAGCACGATGATCGCGACGGCCGAGCCGACGCCGTGTTCGGCGCCGACGGCCCACGACACGATCGTGACGGCGACCAGCACCAGCCAGACGTACGTCGACCGGGCGCGCAGAAGTGCAAAGCTCATAAGTCAACTCACCAGATACAGGAGCGCGAACAGGACGATCCATAACAGGTCGACGAGGTGCCAGAAGCATGCCCCGCCTTCGACGACACCCATTCTGGTGGCGCTGACTTCGGCACGTCGGGCTTGAAAGAACAGCAGGATGAGCACGACCACGCCGATCAGCACATGGAAGAGGTGCAACCCGGTCAGGATGAAGAAGTAGAGAAAGAAGTTGTTCTGGGTCGGAACGTGTCCCTGCGACACCTTGGCGGTGTACTCGATCGATTTGAGGCCGATGAACGCCAGCCCACAAACGAACGCGCCGGCCAAGAGAAGTTGCGCGGCGCCGCGTTGAGACGAGCGAATTGCCCGGATAGCCGTCACCACGAACAGCGAGCTGGTCAGCAGAATCAGCGTGTTCGTCAGTCCGATGCCGATGCTGAGGGTGTGGCGCGACTCGTCGAACAGCTCGGGCGCCAGCGAGCGCTGGTACATGAACGTGGCGAAGAAAATCCCGAACACCACCATGTCACCGAACAGGAAGATCCACACCCCGGGCTCGCCCGGCACGCGGCGCGTCGGAGTTGGCGACCGATCGCGGCCGCCGACCGATCGCAGCGTCAGCTGGTTCACGCGGCCGGTTCCCACTCCTTGTCGGCGGCCCGCTTTTCACGCTCGGCGGCTTCGATGTCAGTCGCCTTCAGGAGCACCACCGCGGTGACGATGATCCAGATGACGAAGACGGTCAAGGGAATCCAGAACGCGAATATGCCGTTCCAGGCCAGCGGTCCGGTCTTGAAAAGGTAGATCGCGCAACCCGGCACACCGAGCACGGCATACCAGATGTTGAAGTAGCCGAACCAGCGCGGAAAAGTCGGCACCTCGCGCTTGTCGATGAATGTGGCAAGGGCGACGATGATCACCTGGGTGATGAGCGGACCGACCAATCCCACGAAGATGAACCAGAAGACGTCGTTGAGCGCCTGGGTCACATCGGGATCGCGCTCTGGGCGGTAGGCGGCGAGTGCGGCGAAGACCGAACACAGCGAAAAGCCGAACGGGAATGTCACGCTCAGCAGGATCTGGGTGACCGACATGGCACCCCAGTAGCCCTCAATGCGCCGAACCTGGCGGGACAACACCGCGAAGAACGGCGCATAGAGATACGCGAAGAAGATCATCAGCGCGAAGCCGATCTGCATGCGCAGGTGTCTGTCGGTATAGATCTGCGCGGTCTGCTCAGCGGTGTCGTTCGGCTTCAAGGGCGGAATGACCCCCGCGATGAACCAGAACATGACCAAGAACGCCCCTGTCATGCCTAATCCGAGCCAAATCGACGCCTTCTCGATCTTCACGTGCATGACGCACTCCTATGCCGCAGCGGTGAGACGCCCGTCACCGTAAGCAGGGCCCTAGCAGTTAGTCAACCATTGATTGACTAACGAAGGGCGAACTCGGGAATGCGATATCCGCTGTCGCCCAGATCGACTATGCGGACTTCGACCTGCTGGCCGATGCGAACATCCGCGGGGTCGGCGTCGATGACGGCGTTGATCCGCAGACCCGGCTGCTCGGCCAGTTCGATGAGACCGACGACGTATGGCGGGATGCGGCCCGGCACAAGCGCTTGGCGAACCACGATGTAACTGAACACGGTGCCCACCCCGCTGACTTCCTCGAAATGCACGGGGCCGCCGGTGAACCGGCTGCGCTCCAGCGGCGGGTGGATCCACTTCCCGGTGTCATCGCACCGACACAGCATCAACTTGCCGCTCTTCAGGGCTTCCCAGTACGGCGCCGTATCGGGGTCGGGAACCGGAACGGGCGGCAGCAGTGCAGGATTCGTCATGGCTTCTCCCGGCTGTACACGTTGGCGCCGCCGAACGGACCACCGCCTGCGGTGACCAGAGCCAGTTGCGCATTGTCGACCTGGCGTACTCCCGCCGCGTGACGCAGTTGCAGTGCCGCTTCGTAGTGGTGATTGAGTCCGTGGATGTAGCCCTCGGACAACAGCCCACCGTGCGGATTGACCACGACGTCTCCCCCATAGGTGGCACGGCCCGTCGAAAAGAACTTCCCGACTTCCCCCTTCTCGCAGAAGCCGAAACCCTCCATGGTCGCCATCACCGTGTAGGTGAAGCAGTCGTACATGCACGCCACATCCATGTCCGCCGGAGCGAGTCCAGTCTTCTCCCAGATCTTGGGACCTGCTGTGCGCGAATACATCTCGGTCGGGTCGTCCCACTCGGTCCATCCAGAGCCGCCTTGGGAATTCGACGACCCGACCAGCCACATGGGAGGCTGCTTACAGTTGCGGGCGATGTCCTCGCCGGTGATCAGGACCGCCACCGCGCCGTCGACTTCCGACGTGCAATCCAGCACCCGGAACGGTTCGTTGATCCAACGGGCCGCCAAGTAGTCGTCCAACGTCAGCGGTTCGCGGCGCAGCGCATGCTCATTGGGTCCGGCGTGCGCGCGCTGAGTGATCGCGATCTGGCCGAGGTCCTCACAGGTGGAGCCGTACTCATGCTGATGACGCCGGGCCCACATGGCGAACCATTGTGGCGGCACCATGAACCCCGATGCGGTGTCAAACTGGTCGTGATGCTGCACCTGCATGGGGCCCTCGATGTGGCCGAACCGGTATCCCGAGCGGCCGTTGAGAGACCGGTACACCAGCACCGCTTTGCACATGCCGGCCTCGATAACGGCGGCCGCCGTGGCGATCTGGTCCGCCACCAGATTGCCGCCACCGTACATGGAATTCGCCCACGCCAATTCGTCGATGCCGAGCGCCCATCCGACATAGATGGGCTGCTCGGAGTCGTTGGCCATGTAAGTGCAGATGCCATCGATGTCGGCAGTCGTCAGTCCGGCGTCGGCGATGGCGTCCCGGCAGGCGGCCACCGCCATCGCCCGCGTGGTGCGACCGGACTGCCGCGAGTAGGTGGTGCGACCGATTCCCACTACTGCACAAGTCATTGCAATGCTCCGATCTATTTCGCCACAGGCTCTCGGGGCAGCCCGAGGATTCGTTCGGCGATGAGATTCCTGACGACCTCCGACGTCCCGCCTGCAATGGTCAGGCACCTGCTGAACAGGTAGTCGTGCACCGCCTCCGGTTCGCCGCCGGTCAGCAGCGCAGATCCCGCGATACGCGTAGCGAGCTCTGCGACTCGTTGCGCGTGTTCGGCCCCGAACAGTTTGGCGATATTGCCCTCGAAACCGGGTCCACTGTCGATCACCGCCCGCGCCGCCTGCCGAAGATTCACCGCTGCAAGCGCATACGCCTCGACGAGTAGAGCGCCGACATCGCGCGCAAAACCGATGTCGGCGGGCCGGTGGCGCGCCAGCAGTCCAAGTAACTTTTCGGCGGTCATTGTCACCGATCCCCCGCCGATCGACACCCGCTCATTGCCGAGCGTCGCCATCGCGACCGTCCATCCCGCGTTCACAGCGCCGACCACGTCATCGTCGGGCACGAAGACATCATCGAAGAACACCTCGTTGAAAAGTGTTTCCCCGGTGATCTCCTTCAGCGGACGGATTCGCACCCCCGGGTCCGCGAGGTCGATCACCACCGCGGTGATGCCCTTGTGTTTCGGCGCATCAGGATCCGTCCGCACGGTCGCAAGACCGCGTTGACAGTTCATCGCATCGCTGGTCCACACCTTCTGTCCGGTTACCGACCAGCCACCGTCGACCCTTCTGGCCTTGGTGGCCACCGCCGCCGCATCCGAACCCGCGCCCGGCTCACTGAATAACTGGCACCAGCGCAGCTCCCCTTCCAGGCTCGGCCACATCAGGCGCTCGATCTGTTCGTCGCTGCCGTGTTGCAGCAGCGTGGGCACCACCCAAGTACCCAACCCGAGGTCGGGCTTGTCGAGGCCGTCGAGCACCTCCTCGATGATCAACTGCTCGACGGAATCTGCCGCCCTGCCGAACGGTTTCGGCCAGTGCGGTTGAAGATATCCGCTGCGGGCCCAGAGTTTGGGCGCATCAGTGGCGTTGGCGCGTTCGAGGTCGGCGCGGAACTCTTCCGCGGCCTTGCGATACTGCTCGGCCTCGGGCGGGAGGTCCACCGAGTTGCTGCGCTTGAGCCCGCACTTGCGCAGTTCGGTCACCTTGCCGCGCAACGCCTCCTGACCACCGGTGAAGGCGAGCAACACCGTGGCACGCCTGACGTACAGGTGGGCGTCATGCTCCCACGTATAGCCGATACCGCCGTGCACCTGCACGTTCTGCAACGCCACCCGCTGATAGGCCGGCAGTGTTTGTGCCGCCGCCATCGTCGCGGCCAGTTCAGCCTCGGATCCGTTGGCGCGCGCAGCGTCCCATGTGACGGCGACGGCGAGTTCGGTGTCGACCAGCATGTTCGCGCAATGGTGTTTGACGGACTGAAATGAGCCGATCGGCCGCCCGAACTGTTCGCGGGTTGCGGCATACGCGGTCGCCATCTCGGTGCAGGCGGCCAGACCGCCGGCCGCCTCCGCGGCGGCCAGGAGCCGGACGATCCGGGCAGCAGCCCCGGCGGCACCGGGAAAGACGTCGGCGACGGGAGCCGACGAGAGGCTCAGCACCGTGATCGGCCGCATGACCTGGTCGACGGAGTCGACGTTTCGCGCGGTAACGGTATCGCCTGCCTCGACGAGCACCAGATCATCGCCCACCGGAATCAGGAAGAGATCAGCCGCCGGTTCCGCCAGTGCCGCGAGTGAATCCGCATTGACGGTTGAATTTGACTGTGTTGCAACGCCGGTCATGCCGATGCCCGCCACGACGTCACCAGATGCAAGGCGCGGCAGCCATCGCTCGCGCTGCTCGTCGGTCCCGATCTCGGCGATCACCGACGAGACTACAACCGTTGGGAGAAACGGTCCGCCGATTGCGGCACGGCCGAGTTGCTCGAGCAGGAGGGTCAATTCAGGTAATCCGTAACCTTCGCCGCCGTACTCCACGTCGACGTGCAGGCCGAGCCAGCCCGTTGACACGATCTCTTTCCACAAGCCGTCGTCGGTCCACCATCGGCCGTTCGTCGTGGCGTCGAGAAGGATTCGGCGGGCCCCCGCTATGCCGGAGCGTCCAGCCACCACCGCCTTCGCGACATCGGCGAGTGCACGATGATCTTCGTTTATCGCCAATGGCATTGGCAACGCTCCGTTCTCGTAGGAATCGTCACCAGGAACTGCCGAAGCGTTCGCGGTACATCACCGCGGCGGCAGGACGACGACGGGGTGGCGACAGCTTCCTGAGCGATCTGCCGAGGTACACCGCGGCCATCGGTAGGAGCGTGTCGGGCAGCGCAAGCTTCTCGCGGACCCGGTCGACGCCGAACGTGGTGAGCCCCGTCGTCAAGCAGGACGCGTAGCCGAGGTCGGCGGACGCGAGTAGTAAGTTCTGCACCGCGGGATAGATCGAGGACGGCGCGTAGATCTCCGGCACACGTTCGGTATCGGCGCAGACGACGACCACCACGGGCGCCGCAGCGAAACCCCCTCGGTTGAAACCGTATTCGAGGTCGGCAACCAGAACCTTGTCGTCGACGCTCTGCCGGACGAAGTCGCCGCCGCCCGCGTTCCACAACTCGGTCCACCATTCGGCCAGGTGCGCGCGCGTCTGCTCGTCCCGCACCACGACGAACGACCACGGCTGGGTGTTTTCGGCACTGGGAGCATGTACGGCGGCTTGAAGTATCCGCTCGAGGTCAGCGTCGAGAACCTTGCCGTCGGGGTCGAATCGCCGGCAGGCACGCTGAGCGTGCATGACGGTCAGCAGCTCGCCCATTAGGACCCTGCCACCACACGGTCGCCGCGAGGAGTCCATCCGGTCAACGAGATCGTGGTCAAGTCAAGATACTCACCCAACGACAGCGTGCCCGCCATGACGCGCTTGAGGAATTCCGCCATCACCACGTCGGGGTCGTTGTCCAGTTCGTAGATGACCAGGTACCGGTGCGTCGGGGGCGGCAACTGCGCGGGCAGATCCTGATCGTCGGGGACATTGACCTCGGAGATGTCATAACGCTGTGCCGCGACGACTCCCGGTACGTCGAGGACTTCGGGCACGTGCTGCGCGTCGTACCACTTGTTGAACGCCTCGTCCTCACCCTCGATCGGGTTGGTCAGGACCACGAAGATGTTTGGGGACATGGGACACGCCTTTCATTTGGGGCCAGCGCTGCATTGACACTATGACAGTCGACTGTCATAGTCAACGGCGCGCGCAATGGTCCGCTGACTATGACACTTCACTGCCATACGTTTCGCGACGGGCCCCGGCCGAAGGCGGAAGGCAAATAATGCGATTCACTGTTTACCTGCCGAACTGCATGCACGTGGCCGCCATCACCCAGCCGTGGGAGCACGAACTCGGCGGATCGGACATCGCGACGGCGGCGAAGCGGGCCGAGGACCTGGGCTTCTCGATGGTCTTCTTGCCCGAGCACTTCCTCACCCCGAAGTCCCACGTCGAGTTGTCGGGCAACCACTACTTCGACGCGACCACCGCCCAGGCATTCATCGCCGGCGCGACGTCGACGATCACCATCGGGTCGATGGTGACGATCCTTCCGTTGCACAATCCGATCGTCGCCGCCAAGCAGATCGCGACGTTGGATTGGCTCAGCGGCGGTCGCGCCCAAGTCACCGTCGGTGTCGGCTGGCTCAAGGAGGAGTACGACACGATCGGCGTCCCCTTCAACAAGCGCGGCCGGCTGACCGACGAGTACCTCGAGGCCATGTTCGAACTGTGGGAAAGCGACTCCCCGAGTTACCACGGCGAATTCGTCACGTTCGACGACATCGCGTTCGGTCCCAAACCGATCTCCCGGCCTCGACCCACGATCTGGATGGGCGGGGACGCCGACGCGGTGTTACGGCGCGCGGCCCGGCTCGGCGTGGGGTGGGCGCCATGGCTCACCAGACCCGAGGAACTGCCCGCGAAATTGGATTACCTACGATCACAACCCGGATTCGACGGTCGGCCGTTCTCGGTGTTCTACAGCTTGGCGGTGCTGTCGATCGGCCAGGAACACGCGATCGTCGACGATCCCAACGCGCAGTTCGGCCAGAGCGCTCAGCAGGTGATCGACAACTGCAATATGTTGGCCGAGCAGGGCGTCACCGACACGTGGGTGAACCCGCCGCCGCTGGACGACTTCAATGCCTACCTCGATCACATGCAGTGGGTCGCCGAAGAGGTCATCCCAGCGGTCGGATGAGCGCTTGCGCGAAGAACATCGGGCCCGGATGAGCGCTTGCGCGAAGAACATCGGGCCCGGATGAGCGCTTGCGCGAAGAACATCGGATCCCGATGAGCGGCTCGGCTACGGCCGCCTGAACGTCAGCGGAACCGACTTAAGGCCCATCGTTCCTGTCGGCCATGGCATCTGCGGTTCCTTGCCATCGGCGAGAGAGTATTCGGGGATGCGCTTGTGCCACTCCTCGAGAATGAGCCGCAGCTCCAGACGCGCCCGGTGCGAGCCCAGGCATCGGTGCGGGCCGCGCCCGAATGCGAAATGCACAGCCTTGCTGTCCAAATGAACGTTGTCGGCATCGTGGTAGCGCCGCGGGTCTCGGTCCGCGCTGCCATAGCTGAGCATCACCGTCGTATCTTTCGGCACCACCCTGCCCGCAACTTCGATCTCCTCGGTCGTGACTCGGGGAGCAAACGGAACGGGACCGTCGACGCGCAGAATCTCCTCGATGAATCCCGGAATCAGTTTGTGGTCGTTGCTGATCCGGTGACGCAGATCGGCATCGCCGGCAAGTTTTGCCAGCGAGAATCCCACTGCAGAGGTGACGGTATCCAGACCGGCGAGCACGAACATGAAACACAGGCCGAGGATCTCGCCGTCGGACATTCCGCCGTCTTCGGTGTTCTGCATCAGCTGGGTGAGCATGTCGCTGCCCGTGCTGTCTGCGCGTCGCTCGGCGATGTGTTCGGTCAGGTATGTGAAGAGCTCCATTGCGTGGGCGAGCACCTCCGGCGTCGCTTCAGCGCTGCCCGGGTCGGTGAACTCGAGGATCGCGTCCTTCCACTGGACGAGTCTGTCTCGGTCTGCCATGGGCAGTCCGAACAGGGTCAGGAAGACCTGGGAGGGAAACGGTGTGGCCAACGCCGGAACCACGTCACAGTCACCCATGGCCACGATCGCATCGATGAGTTCCCCTGCCTGCCTGCGTAACTCCGGCTCGCGTTCAGCCATCTTCTTGGGGCTGAAGAACGGGTCCAGCATGCGCCGGAAGCGGGTGTGGTCCGGCGGATCAATGGCGATCGGAACGAGCGGAACCGGACTGCCCAGTCGGTCGAACGCCCGCGCCGAGGAGAAGATCTCGGGCCTTTTCGCCGCGAACTCGACAGCCGACGCACTGGTCAAGACGATCTCCTCGCCGGAGATGACCGCCTCGCCCGCCTCGCGCAGTTCCCGCCAGGCGCGGGAACGATCCACCGCAAAAGGCAGATCGTTGATGTTCGCGGTGCGATTCAAGGCGGCTTCGGTCATGTGGGAGACCCTTTCCGGCCACGGGCGATTGCGTTTTCGCACTATGACAGTAGACTGTCATAGTGCGAGTATCGCCCGCCCGGGGACGAGTGTCAACGACGCCCCCTCCCCATTCGGGTGGTTGTATCGTCTCCAGCGACGAGGAGGATGGCCGATGGCGCGGGGCGATCGTTCGCCGCGAAGCGAGCATGCGGACAAGATCCGAACGGCCTTGTTGGAGGCCGCACTGAATCTGTTCAGCTCCAACGGCTACGACGAGACCACCACCGACCAGATTGCCGAGAGCGCGGGCGTGTCGCCGCGGACGTTCTTCCGCTACTTTCCGACCAAGGAGTCGGTGCTGTTCTTCGGCGAGTACGACTTCATCGATGCCGTTAGCGGTGTCTACCTCGCCCAGCCAGAGGAATTGTCCGACTACGAAGCTCTGGCCAACTCGTTCGCGTTATTGGCGCCGGGTCTCAAGCGCATCCGCAAGCGGATCGCGCAGTACCGCGAAGCTGTTGCATCGTCACTAGTGCTGCTCGGCCGGGAGCACAGAAACCACGAAGCCAACGCCCAGACAGTCGCCAAGGTCATCGCCGAACGGCGTCGGCTGGCCTCGCCCGACAGTGAATGCCGACTGCTGGCAGCGGTGGGCATGCTGCTCTTCGAGCGTGCCCTCATTCAATGGTTGGCGACGCCCAACCGCGGGCTAGACGACCTGGTTCGACAGGAGTTCGCCGCACTGCCGTCTGTGTTGAAGTAGCGGACTATCGATCGTCGAACAGCGTGCCGTCCGGGCAGGGCCGGGGCGTGTCCGGCCCGCAATACTGCGTGCGCAGGTAACTCGGATAGGTGTCGGTCGGCCCCGCATAGAAGCCGGCGATGTTCACCGGCAGGTCGTACACGCCGATCGCCACCACGTGCAGGAAACCGGTAACCGCCAGCACACGCAGGAGCGACTTCGTCTTGCTCCCCGCCCATCGCAGGGTTTCGACACCGGCCTCCACGCGAATCTGACCTTGTCGATTGCGGAAGAACATCAATGCGCCACTCGAGGTCAGCACCAGCGACCACAGGATGGGGCCGTAAACCGGCAGCTGGACCGTGTGGCCGGCCCACAACGTCACGCTGGGGATTGATGCGGGGTACGCGACCAGCCCGTGGTGGACTGCGAAGATCTCCAACGGGAACTCGATGACGTACACCGACAGCCATCCGCAGCAGAAAGTACGGACGGGGCCCAATGTCGGCCAACGTCGGCGTGCCCGACCCATCGCCCAGCGAGCAATGGAACCCATCGTCAACGGCATCCAGATGTAAATCATGCCGATCATCAGTACCGGCTCGACCATGAAGCGGCTGCCAGCGCTCATCGATCCGGGAACGTTCTCCATCCAGTTTCCGAAGTTGACCAGGCCGGCGTTGTAAAACAAGACCGGTTGGAACCAGTTGATCAGAGGATCGTGCCACCACGCGATGGCAGACCCGATCACGACGGCGGCTTCGACGCAGAGTTGACGCTCGCGCATGCTCTTGCGAACCACGTAAACGATTGCGCAGAAAGCCATTGCCGGGCAGGCGATCTGGAAGACGATCATCGCCAACCGAGTGCCGCCGGGTATCGGGTCGGCACCGGGGGCTACCGGTGCGGCGTTTCCCGACAGGATCCAGGAGAGGTACACGTAGGTTGCGAACAGAATGCAAACCGCGCCGACAGTCGACCAAAACAGCACCGGGCGAAGCACTTTGATGTCTGCCGGCGCCGGGGAAACTCGTCCGCCAGCCACGACACGATCGACGCTCTCGAGGTCGGTCGTTGCGACGCCTCCTTTGGCGTTCCCCATGATTCACCAACATGGCAGTTCACTGTCATAGTGTCAACGGTCCGCAAGACTCTGACGCCTGTGTCTACTAGTAGCCGCAATGCAGAATCCGACTGAAATGCCAGTTCATTCCCCAGTTATGCATAGAAGGCCCCTGCTGCGACGACCGTGGGTGTTGTCTAAATCTGACGGTAATGGCAAACTTCTGAAGGTAGCCGCACTCACAGTTCGCACGCTCGCGTACGAAGTAGGAATCGAGGACTGGGATTGAGCACCGACGCACTTCCCAAGGTTTGCACCGACGACCTCCCGATGCCGGAGGCTCGCGACGATGCCTGGCACCAAATGGACGAGAATCCCGTCGTTGAAGTCGAGGACGGCTACGCGGCCACGCATCGCGATGTCGTGGAACTGATCCTCAAGGACCCGCAAGTGTTCTCATCGAAGCGGGCCTTCGACGTGCTCGCCAGCCCCGTCCCGCTGGTTCCCATCGCTTTCGATCCTCCCGACCAGACCCGCTATCGTCGCATCCTCCAGCCGTTCTTCAGTCCCCGCGTGATCAAGCCCCTCGAGCCCGACATGCGTAGACAGGTCGTCGAGCTGATCGAGCCGATCGTCGCGCGCGGCGAATGCGATTTCGTCGCCGAAGTCGCCGCCAAGTTCCCGATCCAGGTGTTCCTCACCTTGTTCGGACTGCCGCTGGATATGCGGGATCAGTTCATCGAGTGGAAGAACGCGGTCCTCAACCTCAGCGCGGCCTCCGGCCAGACATCGGTCGACGAAGCGGCGCAAGAGGGCATGCAGAAGGCGCTCGAGCTCTTCATGTATCTCACCGAACTCATCCAGAAGCGCCGCGGGGCACCGGGCGACGACGTGCTGAGTCAGGTGCTGAGCATCGAGCCGCCCGATGCGCTCACCGATGAAGAGGCCATCGGCCTGTGTTTTCTCTTCATACTGGCCGGCCTGGACACGGTTATGGATGCGCTGGGGTTCGGTATGCAGCGGCTCGCCGAGAACCCGGAGCGACGCCGGGAAATCGTGGACGACCCGGCGCTCATTCCCGCAGCGATGGAAGAACTGCTACGACTGGACCCGCCCGCCCCGTTCATTCCGAGGGTGACCACCGAAACCGTGACGGTGGCAGGGCACACGTTGCCTGAGGGCAGCCGGATCACCAGCTACTTGGCCGTGGCGAATCGCGACGAGCAGCAATTCCCCAACCCGTACGAGATCGACTTCCACCGCACCGAGAACCGGCACATCAGCTTCGGCATGGGTGTGCACCGCTGCCTCGGTTCACACCTCGCACGGCTGGAAATGCAAGTGCTGTACGAGGAATGGCACAAACGCATCCCGAGCTATCACATCACACCCGGAACGACACCGCGGGTGCACTGGCCGCGGGGAACGGTCGGATTGGACTCCCTGCACTTGACGATCGGCGATCCGGCTTGAAAGTCAGCATCGACGCCAGCAAGTGCATGGGTCACGGCATGTGCTACTCGCTGGCGCCCAACGTCTTCACCGATGACGACGAGGGATACGGCCACGTGATCGGACACGGTGAAGAAGCGCAGGCCTACGTCGATCAGGCCCGAATTGGTGCTGCGAACTGTCCCGAGGGCGCGATAACCGTGACGGAATGACGTCGCGATGACAGCTGACCGGATGGTCGTGTGCGCGAGCCATAGCCCGGGCAAGGAGCGCGATGTCGAGCAGGCGTACGGCCGCGAGTTCCGACAGGCTTTGGCGCAGGCCGCGGACGAGGTGAAGGATTTCAACCCGGACATCGTGATGGTGTTCGGCGGCGACCACCGTCGCGCCTTCACTTCGGTGGTACCGGCATTCGGGGTGGCGCTATCGGCGTCGATCATCGCTGAAGGGCGCCATCCCGCGGGCGGGTTGACCGTTCCGTCGGAAACGGCCCGCGGGCTGTGCGAGCACTTGATCGCCGAGGAGTTCGATATCGCGGTATGCCGCGGCATCGCACTCGATCATGCGTTCGCGCAACCGATTCGAGACCTACTGGGCGAACTGGGCTCCAAGCCCGTCATTCCCGTGGCCGTCAACTGCGCAACGGCCCCGCTGCCGACCGGCAGGCGGGTCGCCGCCTTCGGGGCCGCGGTCGCGCGGTTCCTCGACACAGTCGAGGAGCGAGTGCTGCTGATCGGCACCGGCGGCCTGTCGCATTCGCCACCGAGTCTGGAAGTCAACTCCCATGAACTCGACGACGACGAGCGCGCGCGGCTCAATACCGCCGGAATGGCAGACGCGCGCAACAAGATCCGGCCGGAGTGGGACGGCGAGGTGCTGAAGGCGATGTCAACCTGGGAACTCGCTGCGCTGATCCGGCTCGTCGACTCAGCACACACCCAAGCCGGGGCAGGCGCCAACGAGATCAGGACATGGGTCGCCGCCGGTGCCGCAGGCGGCGGCAGGCCCGTCACGCCACGGGTGTACGTTCCGGTACCCGAATGGATTACGGGGATGGCAGTCGCTACGTCGAGCGACCGAAGAAACCCCGCTTGATGCAGCTCATCAACAGATCGACGACGCCGTCGTCGTCCATCGGTTCGGGTAGATCGAGAGCGGCCTGCGGCACCCGCGTCACCAGTGCACGAACGATCAGCGCGGCCACGATCGGGTCGAACTGGTAGGGCCCCGGGCGACGGATCAGCATTTTGGCCGCGCCGATATCCATCAGCACCTGGCCGTTCTCCCCTATCGCGACGATGACGGGATTGTCCGCAGTGCCCTCGGCCCACGCATCGATGCAGCCCGAGTAGCGATCGTAGAATTCGACGTAGGTGGCTATCCATTGCCGTAACTGGGATTCGTCGTCGATCGGGTCGACCTGGGCGATCCGCTCAGCGAATGCCCTTCCCGCTTCGTAGATTTCGGCGCCGACCGCAGCGAGCAGGTCCTGCTTGTCACTGAAGTACTTGTAGAACGTACCGCGCGCGACATCGGCCGCCTCGACGATGTCGTCCACGCTCGTGCTGCGATAGCCGCGTGTTCGAAATTGTTCCGCGCCCACGTCGGCCAGGGCGGTGATCGTGGTGACCGCCCGCTTGCTCAGGTTGGTGGTGCGGTCGGCAATCGACAGACCGCGGATGTCAGGTGCGGGAGGCACGGAGATCGCATCGACGTCGGCCCCCTGATCGGCACTGCTGTTCAGCCGCAACGATTTCAACACCGAGGGCGGTGTGTCAGGAAACAGTGTGAGCTGAAGGAACACCGAGAGCGTGTCCACCGCGGCCTTGGCGCTGCGCCCATACGCGCGATCGGTGTGCACGAACAGATTGATGCGGTGCACAAGTGCCGTCATCGTCATCGCCGCGACTTCGGGGGCCAGACCGCGCACGCCCGACGCGGCCAGCCTTTCGGCCACGCGCTGGTTGTAACTACGGACGAAGGACGTGATCTGTGGGCGCACTTTGGTATCCGATGATGCGATCGCCGTCCATTGAATGAACATCGTCGAGTACTTCTCGAACACCCAGCTCCACTCGCCCAGCCACCAGTTGAGGTTGTCGAACCCAACCTCGTCCGGGCCCAGCGGACCGATCCGGCGCGCCACTCGGAACAGCGCGCTACCGCACTCGTTGAGCAGCTCGAGGAAGATCTCGTCCTTACCGTGGAAGTACTGGTACAGCGTGGCGCGCGAGACACCGGCGGCCTTCGCGATGGCATCGACCGAAGTGTCGAAGTAACCGAGCCGACCGAACAGATCCAACGACACCTCGGTGATCCGGGTGCGTGTGCTCGCACCACGGGCACCGACCGCGGGGCTGGACGGGCCGTAGCTGGAACGACGGACGATGGACGCTTCGGACATGATGCACCCAGCCTATGGCGGATCTGCCCGGCCGGTGCCGCGCGGTGCCGCGTTTCGCGGGAGGACGAAGTCGGCTGTCCCGCTGACCGCGATGCCACCGGTCTGGCGTCTCACGGCAAGGTCCACGGTCACCCGGTCCACCTCGCCGTCGGGGGCGATGGAGGCGACGGTTCCGGAGCAGGTCAGCACGTCGCCGGGCCAGACCTGCTCACGGAAGCGTACGGCGAAGCGGCGGATGGCGCCGGCGCCGAGCCAGTCGGTGGCGAACGTCGAGAGCAGCGAGGCGGTCAGCATCCCCTGCCCGAACACCGACGGGTAGCCGGCGGAGCGCGCCAGATCGTCGTCGTAGTGCATGGGGTTGAGATCCCCCGATGCACCTGCGTAGCGGACGAACATCTGTCGGGTCAGCGGGCCGAACTCCCGGGGCGGGGCCTCGGTGCCCGGCACCACCTCGACCGCGGTGCTCATCGCCCTGCGGCCGTCTGGATGAACGTGGCCTTGGCCTCGGCGACCAATGTCCCGCCGGCGGTCCGGTACTCGGTGAGCACCGTCGCGAACTGCATTGTGCCACCGCGTTTGCCGGGCTTGGAGAAGCGCTCGACGATCCGCTCTTGGGCGGTCAGGACATCGCCAGCCTTCGGTGGTGCAGTGTGAAACACGTACTCCTGCTCACCGTGGAGCAACCGCTTGCGATCGAACCCGACGCTTACCCGGGCACCGGGCGGCGCCCAGCGGGCGGCGGTCGTCAGGAAGGTCGGCGGGATCAACGCGTCGGGCCCCCGGTACGCGGGGTTGTCCGAGCACGTCGCCTCGGCGAACTCAGCGATCTTCCCCCGCTCGATGATGACTTCCCATTCAGTCCCCCAAACCGGGTCCGCCGTCACCTCCCGCGCTGAACTCATAGTGACCAATACTGTCAGAAAATGTGCCTGCGCGAAACCTGAGATTCCAGTTCGCCAGGTAAGAGCGGCTTGTCCAGAGATGACATTGCTGCCAGAATCAGCCGATATGTTGGAGTTTGCATCGAGCTACGTCGCGGGGAAGTGGGTTCCGGACACCGGCGCCGAAGGCAGGCTCGAGGTGCGCTCCCCCGCGAGCGGGCAGTTAGTGGGAACCGTGGGCAGTGCCGGCGAAGCCGAGGTGGACGCCGCTGTCGCCGCAGCCCGCGCGGCGCTGGTCTCGGCGCCGTGGCGAGATGCGTCCGCGGCCGACCGGTCCGCTGCGCTCGCTCGGCTGGCCGATGGGCTGGAAGCGCGAAAGGGCATGCTCGCCGACCTGACCTCCGCCGAGATCGGCTCACCGCGCTCCTGGAGCACGTTCGGCCAGGTGTTGACGGCCGTCGGCGTCCTTCGGGCCTACGCGAGGATCACCAGTGACCACGCGTTCGAAGCCACCCGCCCCTCCCTTACCGGCGGCACGGCGCAGGTCCGGCAGCTACCCGTCGGCGTGGTGGGTGCCATCATCCCGTGGAACACACCACTTTTCATCGCTGCGCTGAAGCTCGGGCCTGCGCTGGCCGCCGGATGCACCGTCGTGCTGAAGCCCGCACCGGACGCACCGCTGAGCATCGGCGTATTGACCGAGGCGATCAAGGAGTCCGGACTGCCCGACGGGGTGGTGAACATCGTCAACGGCGCTGCGGCCACCGGACAGGCGCTGGCTAGGCATCCCGATGTCGACAAGATCACCTTCACAGGCTCCACCACAGTCGGTGCACAGATCGCCGCGGAGTGCGGATCACGAATCCGCCGGTGCAGCACGGAACTCGGCGGAAAATCTGCCGCCATCGTGCTGCCCGACGCGCCACTGGAATCCACGGTGGCCGGTCTGATCGCCGGGGTTATGGGCAACAACGGCCAGCTCTGTGCGGCGCTCACCCGAATATTGTTGCCTCGCAGTCGGTACGACGAGTTCGTCGGCGCGATCACCGCGGCAGCAGCCGCCCTCGTCGTCGGTGACCCAGCCGAGCGGGCCACCGAGATCGGGCCCGCCATCAACAAAGCCGCTAGGGACAGAATCGAGGGGCTGCTGCAACGCGCAGCCAACGACGGCGCCACCATTCTCACGGGCGGAGGCCGCCCCGAGCGGTCCGGTTGGTTCGTTGCGCCGACCGTGGTCGCGGCCAGCAACGACATGGAGATCGCCCGTGAGGAAGTTTTCGGTCCCGTCGCGGTGGTGATCCCTTATGACGACGCCGGCGACGACCCCGCCGCCGACGCGGTGACGATCGCCAACGATTCGCGCTACGGACTGGTCGGCGCCGTGTGGTCGGCCGACGACGATCGAGCCGCGGCCGTCGCGGCGCGGCTGCAGGCCGGCTCGGTGGCGGTCAATTCAACTGCGGTACTTGACTTCGGCAGCCCATTCGGCGGCTTCAAGCAGTCCGGCATCGGGCGCGAGGGCGGCCCAGAAGGGATCGCCGGCTACGTCGAGTATCAGGTCATCGTTCGTCCGCCTGGAAAGGACAGTTGATGCAGACGCAGGCAGCGGTGCTCTGGGAGCGCAATAGTCCATGGTCGGTGGAGACCATCGAACTGGACCCACCGAAGGCGCAAGAGGTTCTGGTGGAACTGCACGCGTCCGGGATGTGCCACTCCGACGACCACCTTGTCACCGGCGACATGCCCATCAGGCTGCCCTGCATCGGCGGCCATGAGGGCGCGGGCGTCGTGAAGGAGGTGGGCGACCATGTGTCCTGGTTGGCCCCGGGCGACCACGTCGTGTTCAGCTTCATCCCGTCGTGCGGCCGCTGCAGATCCTGCTCGACGGGTCATCAGAGCCTGTGCGACCTGGGTGCCAAGATCTACTCGGGCATGCAGATCTTCGACGAAACTGCCCGTCATCACGCAAACGGTCAGGATCTCGCGTTGGCCTGCGGCGTCGGCTCTTTCGCGCACCATACCGTGGTCCACGAAGCGAGCTGCGTCAAGATCGGAGACCATTTCCGGCTGGATCTCGCATGCCTGCTGGGGTGCGGATTCGTCACCGGTTGGGGTTCGGCGGTGTACGCCGCGGACGTGCGTCCGGGTGACACCGTTGTGGTTGCCGGAGTCGGCGGTATCGGCGCCGCCGCCGTGCAAGGCGCCCGACTGGCCGGAGCCCGCACGATCACCGTGATCGACCCCTCGGAGTACAAGCGCGACGAGGCGCGCAAGATGGGTGCCACTCATACCGCCGCAGACTGGTCGGAAGCCAAAGGCGTTGTCGCCGATGCGACATGGGAACGCGGTGCCGATCGATTCATCTGTGCGATGGGCGTCGGCGACGGTCAGCTGATCGGACAGGCGCTGGCGATGACGGCCAAGCGCGGACGGCTGGTCGTCACCAACATCCACCCGATGCTGGAGCGCGACATCAGGGCAAACCTGATGGACCTCACCCTCACCGAGAAGCAGATCGTCGGCACGTTGTACGGGTCGGGCAACCCTCGCGCAGACATCCCCAAGATCCTCGAGATGGCCAGCGCGGGCCAGGTCGATCTGGAGTCGATGGTCACCAGGACGTATCCGTTGGAGAAGGTCAACGACGGCTATGCCGACATGCATGCCGGCGCGAATATCCGTGGAGTGCTGGTCTATCCGGCCGCCGAGGGCGCCGTTTAGATCGTCGCGTGCACGCGTTCCCAACCGCCACCCTGGGCGGAGCGCTGCGCGGCGTCGATCACGGCAAGGCTGAGCAGTCCGTCGTCGAATGTGGCGGCGGTACTCTGGCGAGCGTCGAACGCGGGCAGCCAATCCTGCAGCATCAGCGCCATCGCGCGAGCGGCGTGCCCGGCCAGGCCCTTCGGCAGATGCTCGGGGTGCGCGGGGTCGCGCTCGTCGACGGCCAGCGGGCTCAGCCCGTCGTCGGCTGCCGACCCCGCGAGATAGTCAGCAGAACGGAGATCGCCGTCGCCGATGATCGTCCCGTCGGCGCCGAACAATTCAAGCCGGTAGTGATCGGCATGCGCACCCATCACCGACACGCTCAGGATGGCTGTCAGTCCGGACTCCATCCGCATCAACAGCGCTGCGGTGTCGTCGGCGGTGACGGTCAGCGTTTCGCCGTCGGGCAGTTCGCGGATCGGTTCACTGGTGCGGACTTCGGCGCACACCGACTCCGGCCGCCCCAGCAGGCTGCAGAGGAAGTCCAGGTCGTGCACCATCATTCCGGCCAGATATCCACCACCCTGATCGCGGTCGTACATCCAGCGCGCCTGTGGCGGATGACTCGGATGCCAGTAGGACGCACTGCGGCTGACCCTGGCGAGATACTGCTTTCCGAGAAAGCCCTCGCGGACCAGGGCCGCAACGGCCAACCAGTCTGGATTCCAACGGTTCTCGAAGCAGCAGGCGGTGGGCCGGCTGGAGTTGTTCGCAGCGCGCACCATTTCGCGTGCGGCGTCCAGATCACCGGCCAACGGCTTCTCACACAGCACGGCCTTGCCTGCGTCAAGCGCCGCCAACGTCATATCGTGGTGCAGCGCTGTCGGTGTGGCCACCGAAATGACGTCGAGATCGTCGCGGGTGACGAACGACTCCCAATCGGTGGACGTGTCGGCAATGCCGAGCTTGCCCGCCACACGTAGCAACCGCTCGGGCGTACGCGCACATAGCGCCACTGGGTCGAAACCCTGCGCCGCCCGGAAGCCGGGGACCTGTACATGGCTCCCCCAGCCCACTCCGATGATCCCGACCCGCAGCGTCATCAGGCTGCTCCTCCGTCAATGCCGATCGTCTGTCCGGTGAGGAAGCCGCAACGCGGCGACAGCAGAAACGCGATCAGCGCGCCGACCTCGTCGGGTTGCCCCGGCCGTCCAAGTGCGGCGTCGAAGCCGAAGTCCTCGACCAGTGCGCGCTCCAGTGCCTCCTCGTACGGATACCCCTTGTTCTCGGCGATATAGCCGCGGATCGCATGCAGCGCATCGGTTTCCACCGCACCCGGGGCGATGCAGTTGGCTCGAATGCCGTTTTTGCCGTGAGTGCGCGCGATACCGCGGGTGAACGTTGACACCGCAGCCTTGAGGCTGGCGTAGGGTAGCCGCGGCTCATGCGGCGCCCGCGCCGAGTATGCGGCCGTCGTGACGATCGCGCCCTTGGTCTGCGTGAGGTATGGCAGGGCCGCCTGCACGCTGCGGGTGGTGGCCAGCAGCACGTCGCGGAACGCGGCCTCCCACGCCTCGTCGTCGGAGTCGATCGGCATCATGCCTGCGGTGCCCATCGTGATGGCGATTCCGTCCAACCCGCCGAGTAGCCCCGCGGCTTCATCGACGGCGGCCACCGCCTCGCCGGGACGGCTGACGTCGTGCACCAATGCGTGGACGGCGGCAGCCCCTGACTCAGAAACTGCTTTGGCGGCATCCTCGGCTCGGGCCTCGTCGCGTCCGACCACTGCCACTAACGCGCCGTCCGCCGCGAGGACGTGCCCGGCGGCCAAACCCATTCCCGCCGATCCACCGATGATCAGGAAGGCCTTGTCGCGCAGCCCCAGGTCCACTCGTACACCTCTTCGAGAGTAATGACAGGATAGTCAGAACAGTACAACAGAGTGTCGTGGCTACATCTCATATTCTCGCGTCCTTGCAGGTTATAGCCGGTTGTACTTTGGTGACACTAATGCCAGAATTGGCGGGTGCTCGTGGATCTAGACGAACGTGAGTTCGCCCCGCTCATCGACCTGGGCTGGTGGCAGGAGCGCCCGAGCGAACGCCCGGAGCTCTACCGGCGGCTCCGTGCAGCCGGGCGCCCCGTGTTCGTCCGCACGAATCGCCGCGATGCTCCGCGGGCCCGCGGTTTCTGGGCTGTCGGCGCTCACGCTGACGTGGTCGACATCAGCAGGCGTCCCGCCGAGTTCAGCTCTGGGCAAGGTACCCAGATCTTCGATCAGACCCCGGAGATGCGGGAGTACCGCGGCTCCATCATCGACATGGACGACCCCGAACACCTGCGGCTGCGCAAAATTGTCTCCCGCGGCTTCACCCCACGCATGCTCTCCGAACTTCGCGGCCTGGTCGAAGAGACCACAGCCGAGATCCTCGACGAGATGCCGCAATCGGGCCACTGCGATTTCGTCGCCGCCTTCGCGACCCTGCTGCCCCTGCGCATCATCGACAACATGCTGGGCGTGCCCCGCGAATACGAGCAGTTCATCCTGAGGGCGACGAACGTGGTGCTGGGTGCATCTGATCCCGAGTACGTCCCCGACCAGAGCGCGGCCGGCATCGAGGCGGCGATCACCGAGACGAGCGAGAAGCTCATCGATCTGCTGAAGGGGATCGCCGAGGACCGGATCGCCCGCCCGACCAACGATGTGATCAGCAAGCTGGTGACCTCCGACGAAGAAAACCTGACGCCGCAGGAGCTGGCGAAGTTCTTCATCCTGCTGATCGGTGCGGGCAATGAGACCACCCGCAATGCGTTGACCCACGGACTGCACATCCTCAGCGCTCATCCCGAACAACGGGATCGACTCGTCGCCGACTACGAGAATCTGGCATCGACCGCTACCGAGGAGATACTGCGCTACGCGAGCCCGGTGATTCACATGCGCCGCACCGTTACCCGCGACGGGGTCAATCTGGAGTCGGGTACCCACACCTTCAACAGGGGCGACAAGGTCGTCGTCTGGTATCCCGCCGCCAACCGTGACCCGGCGGTGTTCGCCGACCCAGAGGTGTTCGACGTCACGCGCAGTCCCAACAACCACGTAGCGTTCGGCGGGCCCGGTCCGCACTTCTGCCTCGGCGCACACCTGGCCCGGCTCGAAATCAACGTCGCGTTCAAGATGCTCTTCGACCGCTATCCGGACATCGCCTCGGTCGGCGAACCGGTAATGCTGCGTTCGAATTTCGTCAACGGCATCAAGCATCTGACGGCAAGCTACACACCATGACAGATCAGCACACGGTGCGCTCCGGTGTGGCGGGCGGCGTCATGACGATCACGTTGAACCGGCCGGAGGCCGCCAACGCGGTGCGGCCCGCCGACCGCGATGCGCTCATCGCGCTGCTGGCCGGCGCCGACGGCGACGAGCAGATCCGGGTGGTGGTGTTGCGCGCCAGCGGCAAGCATTTCTGCGCGGGTGCCGACGTCGGATCGCTCGCCGACCGCCGCGCGACGGTGGAGAAGCGGGTGATGGATCCGATGCGCCGCATCATGAACGGCGCACAGAAACTAGTGGCCAGCGTGCTGGACTGCAACAAGCCGGTGATTGCCGCGGTGCAGGGTGCGGCGACAGGTTTGGGAGCGCACCTTGTATACGCGTCCGACCTCGTGGTGGCCACCGAGAATGCCTACTTCGCAGAATCTTTCGTCAAACGCGGACTGGTCGTGGACGGCGGCGGCTGCTATCTGCTACCGCGCCGGATCGGCATGCAGAAGGCGAAGGAGATGGCGTTCTTCGGCGAACGCCTCACCGCTGCAGAGGCGCTGGCCCTCGGGTTGGTGAATCGCGTAGTGGCGCCGGACGAACTCGACGACGCGGTGAGCGACTTCGCTTCCCGACTCGCGGCCGCACCCACCACCGCCGTGGCCTTCACCAAGCGCCTGCTCAACGACTCCCCCGATACCGACCGCTCAGGCGCTTTCGTGGCCGAGGCCATGGCGCAAGAGATCCAGTCGTACTCACACGACTCCAAAGAGGGCGTGCAGGCGTTCATCGACAAGCGTGCCACCGAGTTCACCGGAGGGTGATCGTGGCGCGAGCAGACATCCCGGTCATCGACTCGGCAAGCGCACCCTACTGGGACGCCGCCCGGCAGGGCCGCTTGCTGATCGCCGAGTGCGGGGCATGCGGCAAGACGCACCACTATCCACGGCCGTTCTGCCCGCACTGCTGGAGCGATGATGTGCATCCGGTGCAGGCCAGTGGAATCGGCACGCTGTATACGTATTCAACGGTGTACGCCAACGACTTGCCGCCGTTTCGTGACCGACTGCCCTACGTCGCTGCGATCGTCGAACTCGTCGAAGGCCCGCGGGTGATGACCACGATCGAAGGCGCGGAACCCGCCGCGCTACGGGTCGGGATGACGGTCACCGCGTCCTTTCGCCCAGTCGACGCCGACGACCCCGACAGCCCGTATCTGACCGTCTTCACCCCTAGCGAGGAGCCAGCGTGACAGGACTGCTCGACGGCAAGGTCGCACTCGTCACCGGAGCCGGGCACGGCATCGGTCGTGGGCACGCTCTCGAACTGGCCAAGCACGGCGCGACCGTCATCGTCAACGATCTCGGCACCAGCCTATCGGGCGAGGGCACCGGCAGGGTCGCCGACGAAGTGGTGCAGATCGTCGAAAACCATGGCGGCAAAGCCGTTTCGGACTTCAGCGATGTCGGCGATGAGCAGCAGGTCGACCTCGCCGTCGAACGGGCGTACTCGCAGCTGGGGCGACTCGACATCGTCGTCAACAACGCCGGAATCGTCCGTGACAAGGCCATCTGGAACATGACCGTAGACGACTTCGACCTCGTCATGCGGGTACACGTGCGAGGCAGCTGGCTCACCAGCCGCGCCGTCGCGCGCAAGTGGCGTGCGGAGTCCAAGGAGTCGGGCGCGAAGGTGTATGGCCGGATCATCAACACCACCTCCGGCGCCGGCCTGCACGGGCACTTCGGGCAGACGAACTACAGCGCGGCCAAGGCGGCGATCGTCGGCCTGACCCAGACGTTGAGCCTGGAGTTGGCGTCCATCGGCGCCACCGCCAACATCATCAGCCCCGGCGGCCGCACCAGGATGTCGGCGTCCATGCCCGGCGCCGCGGCGCCGATCGAACCCGGCGATCGCCCCGAAGACGAATTCGACCCGAAGGACCCGTCGCTGTCTTCGCCGGTGGTGGCCTGGCTGGCCAGCCCGGAGGCCGGCCATATCAGCGGTCAGGTGATTCGCGCACTCGGCGAGGACCTCCAGTTGCTCAGGGGCTGGCATCCGGTTGCGACGGTGTCGAACAGCCAAAAGCGCTGGGAGGCAGAAAAGCTCGGCGCAATCATGGCCACCGACATCTTCGGCACACGCAACACCGGACTGCGACTCGGCAGCTAGGACGGCAGGAGACCCATGACTGAGTTCACCACGGAAGTCGTCAAAGGCGTGCTCGACGAGAATCTGGGCAAGGTGGTGCATATCGAGCAACAGGCCCGATGGCGACCGGCCTGGTTCGCCACGGTGGAGTGTGACGGCGTGCGGCGTGACGTGTGTGTGCGCGGCGAGCGCGTTGACGCGTTGATGGCGTTCACACTCCAGCACGAGATGACGTTTCAGCGCCTGTTACACGACGCGGGTATCCCGGTGGCCGAAGTCCATCTGTGGTCGGAGGACCCGCGTTTCTATGTGATGGACCGGTTGGTCGGAAAACAAGATTTCGACGGCGTCACCGACGCCTCGCGTCGGCGGATCGTCGACGAGTATCTGCACGCGCTCGCGCGTCTTCACGCACTCGACATCGCGCCCTTCGTTGATGCGGGCATCTTTCACGCCGACGATCCGGCGAGGTCAGGCATCGCGGGGATGCTCGAATACGAGCGCACCTTCCGCGAGACGAAGGTCGCCGCGGACCCTCTGCTGGAATTCGCGCTCGGCTGGCTGCGTCGTCATCCGGTGGACTCGTTGGGCAGGCAGGCTCCTGTCGTATGGGATTCCGGGCAGTTCCACCACGACGGTGAGCACCTGGTGGGCCTGTTGGATCTCGAGTTGGGACATGTCGGAGACCCGATGATCGATCTGGGCGCCTGGCGGATGCGCGGCACAACCTACGACTACGGGCAGTTCGCCGACCTCTACGCGCGGTACGCCGAAATCACCGGATCGCCTGTCGATCTCGACGCCATCGAATGGCACCACATCGCGTTCACGCTCAGCAATCAGCTGAGCTTTCACCGCGCCCTCGTCGAGCCGACGGCCGGCTCGAACTACATGATGAATCTGTACTGGTGCTGCCTGACCAATCGCATGGCGATGGAGGGCATCGCCGAGCGCCTCGGTCTGTCCTTGGAGACGCTCGCGACTCCGGACCCCGCCGAGCGAACACCCGTCACCACCGCGCTGGCATACCTGGTGCAGTGCATGCAGGATTTCCCGACGTCCGATGTGACCACCTCATACCAGGCCCGCCTGGGCTTCCGGTTGGCCCGTCATCTCCAGCGTTTCGACGAGATCGGCGGCCAGGTGCAGCAGGACGACTTGATCGACCTGGAGAAATTGCTCGGTGCGCGCCCGTCGAGCTGGCTGGCCGGGGAAGAGCAACTCGAGCGCTTCGTGCTTGCCGACGATGGCCGGCACGACGCCGAGTTGGTTGGGTTGTTCAACCGGCGCACGCAGAGAATGCAGATGCTTCTCGGTCCGGTGGGCAGCGCGATGGTCAAGCATTATCAGACGCAACCGTTTCGGCCACCGGCGTTGACGTCGGCGTGAGCGCTAGCGTGCCGCTGTGGCCCTATCGGGTTGATCGCACGCACCTGGTTCGAGTAATCAACCCGTCAAGCGCTCCGAGCAGGCCGCGCAAGAACTTCAGCACCCGCCTAGAGCGCCAGCGGGCCGGAGTCCACGACCGTCCTCAGCAGGCCGGGCTCCACGCCCGCCTCGGCGGCCGCCGCCAGAGCGGCAGCGATGTCTTTACGCAGAAACGGCGTGGCCCGCTCGGCGAAATTCTCGATCCCCCCGACGCGTTGAGTGTGCGCCGCCACCTGACTCCCGGCGCTGCACACCTGTAGTGCAGCGAGCAGCGCATCGGCATCGACGCCGAGGGCATCACCCAGTTGTATTGCGGCGGCGAGAAGTTGTGCGTTACACGAGAAAAGAAGATTGTTGACGAGCTTGATGGCCAGCGCGCTACCCAGGTCGCCCGTCGCGACGATGGGATCGGCGTAAGCGGCCAGCACCGGAGTCACCGCCTGCACCGCGTCGCTCGGCCCACCGAGCAGCACCGTGAGTGTGCCCGCCGCGATGTTCTCGGCGGTGCCGCTGACTGGCGCGTCGAGGATGACCGGCGGCGACGGGTGGCTGTCGCGAAGCGCAGTCAGCGTCGCCAACGTTCCGGTCGTGTGCGAGACGAAGATCGCGCCGGGCTTCGCATTGGCGATGAATCCTTCTCGCCCCAGGCCGCATTCGCGCAACTGCGCATCGGAGAACAGGCAGGAGATCAGGACGTCGCTGCGCTGCGCAAGATCAGCCACCGACGCCGCCAGGGTAGCGCCGGTCGATGTCATGCGTTCGCAGACCTCAGGCCTGCGGGCGTGCACTACGACGTCGTGCCCCGCACCCAGTAGCCGCGCCACCATTGGCTCGCCGATTTGCCCGGCGCCGATGAACCCGACGGTCCTGGTCATTCATCCTCCCTCACACCCACACCGCGTAGGACGAATCCCATTAACTGCTCAATATCGTCGGCGGCATTGGTGGTTGACTTCTGTAGGAACCTGTCAAGGAACGCGGCTTCGAACGCCGCGCGGATGGATCTGGCATCCGCCTCCGGGTTACACGCCGTGAACGTTCCGTCCGCCCGGCCCCTGTGCAGGATGGCCGCCAGCGCGGCCTCTTCAGCGGTGGCGAAGAGTTCGAGCTCCTTCGGATAGCCCGGGGTGCGCCGCATTTCGTCGGAATAGAAGGTGGCCATCCGCTTGCGCCTACGCGGATCGGAGATGATGTCGAACATATGCGTCATCCACCGCCGCAGCGCGTCGATCGGGTTCTCGGCCTGCGCCACGACTTCGCGAAGTTGCGCGAGCACCGCTTCTCGATCCCGCCGGAACATCTCCAACAAGAGGTCATGCTTGGTGCTGAAGTTGCGATAGAAGGCGCGAGTGCCCACTCCGGCTTCGTCGAGGATCTCGGTGATGGACGCCGACGTACCGGAGTTGCGGTCCAGGCACCGGTAACCGGCATCGATGATGCGCTGACGCTCGGTCGAACGATCGACGGTCTTTGTCTCAGCCACAGCGGATTACACCGGCATCCTGCCATTTAGCGATTGTCGCGTCATCGTAGCCGAACTCCCGCAGCACCGCGGCGGTGTGCTGGCCGGCCAGACATCCACCGGGCGCCCTGGTCGCCGACCGGCTCATCCCGACCAACGGCGAGAACCGCAGGTGCTCGTCGAAGACCGGGCTGACCGCCGGCACCGTGTATTCCACGGCGAGTTGTGGATCTGTTTGGATGAGCCGCGCCGGAGCGCCCTCGTGCAGCTCCACGCATCCGAGGCCCGCCGCGCCGAGGTGCTTCTCCCAGAAAGCGGCCGGCTCCTTACTGAAGACCGAGGCGAGACGCTCGGCGAGTTGCTCGTCGTCGGCAGTCCGGCCATCAGGTGCCGAGAAGCGCTCGTCGTCGGCGAAGTCCGCGAACTCCCGCAGCGCGTCGACGAGCAGCGGCCATTCCTTCTGCTGCGGCACGGCCAGGAAGATGCGGCCCTCGCTCGCGTCATACATCCGATACAGCGCCGACACCCCGCGGCCGCCGTGAGCGGGCACCGATGCTTCCGGCGCATCCTCGTAGTCGACGACCCAGTCGGCGAGCACATGCGTGGCGGTCGCCAGCATCGAGGTGCGCACCCTATGCAGCCCTCGGCCGTTGTCGCGAGCGATCACCCCGGTGAGAATCGCTGACGCGACGGCGAGCGCCGCCAGGCCGTCACATTGGACTTCCGGGGCCGTTCCGGCGGACAGCACGCGTGGAGCATGGTGCATCACGTCGTCCAAACACGACGTCGTGGACATCGCGTCCGGTGTATTGGTCAGTGCCACACCGCCCGCCGCCGCGATGCTCGGCGCATACGCCGGCCGAGCGCCGTACGGGCCGTCGGTGCCGTAACCGGGCGCCGACACGTAAATCAGGTTCGGGTTGATCGCAAGAAGTTCCTCCTCGCCGATGCCGAGCCGGTCGGCGGCGCCCGCTCGCATGGACTGCAGAACGACGTCCGCGGTGGCCGCGAGCCGGTGGGCGACCTGGCGGCCGTCGTCTGTGTGAAGGTCGATCTGGATACTTTCCTTGCCCTGCATCGCCTTGGCGCCGGCCGCTTCGGGGAACGCGAGTAACGACCTGATGTTGTCGCCGTTCATTGCCTCGAACTTGATGACGCGCGCCCCGAGATCCGCCAGCACACTCGAGGCGTATGGGGCCGCGAACATTTCGCCGAATTCGAGGATCGTGATGCCGGTCAGCGGAGGCGCAGACCCGCTACTGTGCCCTGCTCGAGCAACACTTGGTCCAGCGGGCCGGACTTCCCCCGCTTCGCCGAGACGCGGCGCGGCAGTGGGCCGGCGCAGCGGACCTTGGGGGGTGTGGATCAGCGTGCTGGGCTGGCGGACCGGGCCGACTTCCGGGTCGACGACGATCACCGACCGGCCCTCGTGAACCAGCTGGGGGTGGTCGAGCACCTGTGGACCTGAGCGGAACAGCTCGGCACACAGATTGGGGTTCGCGTCGAAGCACTGTTGCCATTCGGCCAGCGTGCGCTCCCCCACCCTGGATAGCAGGATCGACCAGAACTCCTTATACAACGCCGGATCCTCCAGCGCGGGAAAGTCTTTCCACTTGGGATCCGCGAGAAGGTCCATGACTCCGAACTCGGTCAGCATCGCGGCGAACAAGTGGGGGGAAACCTGGGCGAACTGTAACCAGTGACCGTCTTTCGTGGGAGCGGCGAGGAGCGCGAGCAACATCGGGCTCTGCGGAGAGCCGTCCTCGGTCCAGGCCTCCACATTGTGAAAGGCCTCCGGCCAGCGGATCCCGACCATTTCGCCGAACCAGTTCCATGCGTCGATCGCGTGCACGCCCCGAAGAAGATCGGCATCGACGATCTGCCCGAGCCCGCTGCGGCGTCGCTCGTGCAGCGCGGCCAAGATGCCGTGCACCGCAATGTGTCCGGCCGCATAGCTCGCGAAGGGAACCGTGAGATAGCTCGGCTGCGGCGGATTCGCCATGCGACGCACCGCATGTGAGAGTCCGGCCTTCGCGAGAACGAGCCCTTCGTAACCCTTCAGATCGCGCCAGGGACCGCTGCGACCCCACCCGGTGATGTGTGAGATCACCAGCCGCGGGTGACGCGCCAGCAAGGCGTCCGAGTCGATGCCCAGGTTGCGGAGTCCGGCCGGGCTGAACGTCGTGACCACGACGTCGGCGTCGCGCAAAGCCTCGTCGAGTTCGGACAGCCCGGCGGCGGTCTTCAGATCGACGACTCGGCTGCGCTTGCCCCGCCCGAGCATCGGCCAGCCGCGCAGCGCGCGTAGCGGGCTGCCTTGCGGCGGTTCGAGCATCAGGACGTCCGCGCCGGAGTCCGCCAGGAACTGCGTGCAGACGGCGCCGGGCAGCATGGTGGACAGGTCGACGACACGGATCCCGTGCAGGGGTTCCACCGGCTCGGGCGCGTCCTGAGCGCCGGGCAAGGCTGACATCCGGTGCAAACCTCCATCGAAAACGCACTTTTCGTCTCACGCTTAGATGTGTGACGTGGATCGCATGCTAACGCATATCACTCAGCTATTCCAGGGCCATTCGCATGACGCACGCCTTGACACGCCGATAGAGGACTCATAGTGTTCTGAAAAATGCATTTTCGGAGGACCGCATGACGAAGATCTGGACGAACTCCGGCGATTCCCACTTCCTGGAACCCGACGATCTGTGGCAGTCCCGGCTACCGAAGCGGTGGGCCGATCTGACGCCGCGAGCGGAGAAGGATCCTGACGGCGAGTACGAGACCGTTCGCGTTGACGGGCAGATCTTCCGGCGCAAGCTGCCGTCGTCGGCGATGGCGGCCTTCGCCGAGCTGAGCTCGAAACCGCTAGGTATCCGGGATGCTCGCGCGCGACTGAGCGACCTGGATGCCGAAGGCGTGTGGGGCGAGGTGATCTTCCCGTCGCTGGGAATGTGGGCGTCGACCTTCCGCACTCCCGAGTTGCTCAAGGCCTGCATGCGGGCGAGCAACGAGTGGGCCCTCGAGGAGATCTGCGCAGTGTCACCGCGGTACGTGGTGACCGCGCAGGTGTCGACCCTTGTCGTCGAAGACGCGATCGACGAGTTGAACTGGGCCGCAGAGCACGGCTTCAACGCGGTCTTCCTGCCGACCACCCCACACCCGAGTGCACCCGACTGGCACCGCAAGGAGTGGGAGCCGTTCTGGGCCACCGCCGAGGAGGCCGGCATGGTGATCGCCTTCCACATCGGCACCGATCCGGTTGACGTCGAGGCGGGTAACAGCGCGACTGGTGGTGCCGGTCAGGTGTACCGCGGTCCGGGCGGGGCGATCATGAACTACGCCGAGACGACCTTCTCAGGCCAGCGCGCCGCAATGAAGATGGTGGCCTCCGGCGCGCTCGACCGCCATCCGAATCTGAAAGTGCTGATTTCCGAAGGCGGCGCGACCTGGGTTCCGTTCCTGGGCGACCGACTGCTCGAGGGGTACCGCCAACACCACATGGCGGTGCGGCCGAAGCTCACCCGAAACCCGAAGGAGATCCTCTACAGCCAGGTGTACGCGTCCTTCCAACACGACGAGACCGCGGTAGTCGCGTTCGACCACATGGGTTACCGCAACGTCATGTTCGGTAGCGACTACCCCCACATGGAAGGCACCTTCGGTCACACCCAGGACACCTTGAAGGGTCTGTTCGATGGGGTCAGTGACGAGACCCGACTCCGCATCACCCAGGGCACGTTCTTCGAACTGTTCCCCGACGTTCCGCCGATTCCGGCCGAAAGCATCTGAGCCGGTGTCGAATTCGAATGGACTGCGCGACGTCGCGATCGTCGGAGTTGGCGCGACCCCCTACTACAAGCGGGGCGGCTCGCTGCCGAAAACCATTACCGAACTCGCGGGCGAGGCGATCCTCTCCGCTTGCGAGGACGCCGGACTGTCGGTTCGTGACATCGACGGTTTCGCGTATTACTCGGGTGCCAGCGCCGGCTACACCGAGAAGATGGATACAGGCGACTTCATGGAGACCCTCGGAATTCCGGAAGTCCGGTTCACCGCGGCGCTCACTTCCGGCGGTGGTGGTTCAGCCGGAGCGATCGGCTTGGCCAGGGCAGCCATCGTCGCAGGGGACGCCTCCGTGGTTGTCACCGTGATGGCATTGCAGCAGTCAAAACAACGATTGGGGTCGGTGTTCTCGGCCATGGAACCCGATCCGATCAACTCGTTCCTGCAACCCTCGGGACTCTTCGGGCCTGGGCAGCTGATGTCGGTGCTGGCGCGCAGGCACATGCATCTGTACGGCACCCGCCGCGAGGCGTTCGCCGAGATCGCGATCTCCACACGCACCAATGCGATGAACCGTCCCAAGGCGATGCACCGCGAACCGTTAACCCTGGAGGATTACTTCAACGCACGCATGATCGCAGAACCCTTGTGCCTCTACGACTTCTGCCAGGAGACCGACGGCGCCGTCGCGGTGATCACCACCAGCATGGACCGGGCCCGCGACCTTCGCCGCCCGCCGGTCCCCGTGGTGGCAGCCGCACACGGCGGAGTCAAAGACTGGGGGCGCGCGTTCGCCTGGATGGGTATGCCCGACGAGTACTTCGCCTCGTCGGGTAACAAGCCGATCGCCGAACGTCTCTACCGGCAGGCGGGCATCACCGCCGACGACATCGACGTCGCACTGCTCTACGACCACTTCGCCCCGATGGTGCTGATGCAACTCGAGGACTACGGCTTCTGCGCCAAGGGCGAGGGCGGCGCGTTCGTGGAAAGCGGGGCCATCCGCTACGACGGCGGCTCCATCCCCGTCAACACTCACGGTGGCCAACTCTCGGAGGCCTACATCATCGGTATGACCCACATCATGGAAGGAGTCGAGCAGATGCGCGGCACCGCCATCAACCAGGTCCCCGACGCCGAACTCGCGCTCGTCACCGGCGGGCCGGCCAGCCTGCCGGTCAGTGGATTGATCCTCGGGAAGGCTGCTGGGGCGAGCGGAGCGACGGGGAAGGCTGCCGCATGAGCGCGCCTCCCGCCACAATGGCGACCACCCTGCCCGGTGAGCACGTCCGGATCGCCGTCAACAAAGACACCGAACCGTTCTGGCAGGCAGCGAAAGAGCGACGGTTGGTCGCGCCGCAGTGCGCCGACTGCGGCACTTTCCGGCTGCCGCCCACACCGTTCTGCCCCAATTGTCAGTCCACGGCGGTCGACTGGGTTGAACTCAGCGGAGACGCCACGGTCTACAGCTTCGCGGTGGTGCACGGCATTCCCGGCATGCCTGATCTGATTCTGGTCGCGGCGGTGGTCGATCTGCCCGATGCGCCGGGTGCGCGACTGGTGAGCAACATCGTCGACATCTCGCCGGCCGACGTGGCGATCGGAATGCCATTGCACGTTGACTTTTCACCGATCGCAGATGGCTGGCTGCTTCCGGTCTTCCGTCATGGCTGATGACGACAGCGCACTCCATGAGAAGCCGGTGGAGTTTCTCACCAGCATCGCCAACACCGGCGGCGACTGCGACGGTCAATCGATCCTGCCGGAGAACGGCCACTTCCGCGCCTCTTGTTCCTGTGGCAACTGGAGCGTCGAGGTCGAGGACTCTGAAGAGGGCCTGAGACTCGCGCGCGCCCACACCGGCGACGCAAACCACTGACACCACAAGGAGAAGCTCGTGGGAAATCTCGAAGGCAAAGTCGCGTTCATCACCGGCGCCGCGCGCGGGCAGGGTCGCGCCCATGCGGTACGGCTCGCCAGTGACGGCGCCGACATCATCGCGCTGGACATCTGCGCCGACATCGAGTCGATGGACTATCCCAACGCGACACCCGCCGACCTCGAGGAGACGGTGAAGCTCGTCGAGAAAGAGGGGCGTCGAATCATCGCCCGTCAAGCTGATGTACGCGACGCCGACGAGGTGGAAAGACTTGTGCGCGACGGTGTCGCGGAGTTCGGTCGCCTCGACATCGTGATCGCCAACGCCGGGATCATCCGTCTCGGTGGTGCCGGTGATGCCCGGCAAGTCTTCCGGGACATCATCGACGTGAACCTGATCGGGGTGTGGAACACCGTGCAGGCGGCCATCCCCTCGCTCATCAATGGGGGCCGCGGCGGCTCGATCGTGCTGACCAGTTCGAGCGCCGGCCTCAAGGGCACCGGGACCGACCGCGCAGGCGGACAGGCCTACACCGCGGCCAAGCGGGGACTCGTCGGGCTCATGCAGGTGTGGGCCAATGAGTTGGCGCAGTACTCGATTCGGGTTAACACGATCCACCCGACGGGGGTAGCGACCGGCATGGTGATGAACGAGGCGATGGCGGCTCTGGTCGCGGCGGAGGACGTCGCGGTGACCGCCATGCAGAACGCATTGCCGATTCCGGTCCTGATGCCCGAAGACATCGCCGGAGCCGTGGCATGGCTGGTCTCCGACGAGGCGAAGTTCATCACGGGCACCGCATGGCCGCTCGACGCCGGCTTCGCGGTGCGGTAACTCAGCTGCCACAACTCGTCGACCCAGCCAACGCCCGCAACGCTGTGCGGTCCGGCTTGAGCATCGAGGTCAACGGCAACTGGTCGACGATCAGCATTTCGTCCGGCGCCTTGTAGTCGGCGAGGTCGGCCACGACGTGGGCGCGAAGGTCCTGCAGTGTGGGCGGGTTCATGTCGTCGACTGGTACGACGAACGCGACACCGATCTCACCGATCACCGGGGCGGGCCGTCCGATGACGGCTACTTCTTTCACTTGCGGATGGGTAGCAAGCACCTGCTCGACCTCGACCGGGTGCACGTTGTAACCGCCGCGGATATACATGTCGCCGGTCCGGCCGACGATGGTCAGGTTGCCGTCTGGATCCAGCGCGCCCATGTCACCCGTTCGCAACCAGCCGTCCCGCAGCACCTTTGCGGTCAGTTCGGGGTTACGCCAGTAACCGCGCATCACACACGGGCCCTTCACCTCGACGACGCCACCGTCGTCGATGCGCACCTCCATGCCGTCGGCGGGGCGACCCACCGTGGCGGCCTGCACCGCCGCCGGGTCGTTGGGCTCGGTTCCGCAGATCGTCGGACACTCGGTCATCGCATACCGCACCACCAGCGGCACCCCGATCTGCTCCGCCACGCGGGACACCAGTTCGGGTGCGGCCGGGGCCGTGGCGACGACCCCGATCCGCAGATGTGGCAGCGACTCCCGGCCTACACCCTCGACTTCCAGCAGCTTGGCCCATTGCGTGGGCACCGCACCGGCGACGGTGATCCGCTCCTCTTGCAGGACGTCGAACATACTCTGCGCCGACCACGGCGTCGGCGGGACCACCAGGGTTGTCCCCCAGACCAATTGATCCCACAGCTTGAACATGTAGCCGGCGTGGGCGAACGGTGTCGAGGTGAGTCGGCGATCGTACGGCGCGCTCATCACGCCCGCCGACTTCGCGCCCGCCGCAAGACCTGCGGCGTCGAACACCGCCCCCTTGGGCGTTCCGGTGGTGCCGCTGGTGAAGATCAGGCACACCGGATCTCGCGGGCTTAGCTTCACCGCAGACAAGTCCTCTCCGGTGGCCGACGACAGCGATGAGCGCGGCAGCACACGGCGTCCATCGGCCGGAATCGCACCGAGGCGCTCGTCGGCCACAATCAGCGCCGGATCCGCCTGATGGAGAATCGATTCGACCTCCCGCGGGCCGAGCCTGGGGTTCAGTCCGGTCGTGATCGCACCGATCATGGCCGCCGCGGCGTAGCACGTCGCGAAGTCGATACCTGACGGCAACCAGAGCGCAACGACGTCACCCTTGCCGACGCCTGAGTTGACGTATTGTGTTGCTACGGCGCGGGCTCGTTCGATCCACCGCGCGAACGTGATTCGCGCTCCCGGTTCCACATAGGCTTCCCGGCCGCCGTGTGCCTGCCCGGCCGCCTCCAGCATCGACCGGGTATCGCCGAAGTCCGCGTCTAGACGCGGGTAGCTCATCTACGGCTCCTCAGAACCGAGAATGATTGTCCCACTTGAGCAGAACCATCCCCCGGTTCCGCTGACGCAGGCGATCCTCGCGTCGGGTACCTGCCGCGAACCGCACTCACCGCGCAGCTGTCGAACCGCCTCGACAAGCAGGAACAGTCCCCGCTGGCCCGGGTGACACGCGGACAGCCCGCCGCCGTCGGTATTTGTGGGTAGTTCGCCACCCAGGCGAATCGATCCCGTTTCCACGAACGGCCCGCCCTCCCCCTTTCCGCAGAAGCCGAGATCTTCGAGCGTGAGTAGCAGCATGTAGGTGAACGCGTCGTAAAGCTCGGTCACGTCGACGTCGGCCGGCCGCAGTCCCGCACGAGCGAACGCCAGCGGACCGCTCACCGCCGCGGGTCCGACCGTCATGTCGTTCCACTGCGAGGTCAGCATGTGCGACGTGGTTTCGGCCGAGCCGAGGATCCAGACAGGTTTCCGACGCAAGTCCTTGGCCCACTCGGCGTTGACGAGCACGACCGCTGCGCCGCCGTCGCTGCGAATGCAGCAGTGCAGCTTGGTGAACGGGTCGGCAATCATCGGCCCGGTGAGCACATCGTCCACCGAGATCGGATCGCGGTAATACGCGTCCGGATTGTCGGCCGCATTGAATCGCGCCGACACCGCAACCTCGGCGAGCTGCTCGATGGTGGTGCCGTACTGGTGCATGTGCCTGCGCGCCGCCATGGCGTACTTCGAGATCAGGGTGTGCCCGTAGGGTGCCTCCCACTGCAGCGGCCCGCGCGCGCCCCAATTGATGTTGGCACCGCGCAAGCCCTTCTTCAGATCGGCCCGGGCGGTCGATCCATAGGTGAGCAGGACGACGTCCGCGTGGCCGGCGGTGATCGCATCGGCCGCGTGTGAGGCCATCACCTCCCACGCTGCGCCGCCAACCGCGGTGGAATCCACCCACCGGGGCCGTAGTCCCAGATATTCGCCGACATCGACGGGGGGCAGCGTGCCCTGTCCGGTCGATGCCAGGCCGTCGACGTCGGCGGGCGTCAAGCCCGCTTCTGCCAGTGCGCGTCGACTGGCCTGCGCCATCAGCTCATACGGGCCCTTGTCGTCGACGCGTCCGACATCGGAGAGTGCCACTCCGGCGACGGCGACGGTGCCGCTCACTGCGCGCGGTCCTGTGCCAACAGTTCGGCGAGTACTTCGCTCGGCTCGCTGAACATGTGGCGGATGACATGGGCTCGCTTGAGGTACAGGTGCATGTCGTTCTCGTAGGTGTATCCCATTCCGCCGAACACTTGAATGCCCGCGGCGGCATTGTCGACGGCCGCGGACCCGGCAACCGTCAGGGCGGAAAGCAGTTGCAGCAGCGCGTCCGTCCGGCCCGAGTCCAGTGCGATGGCCGCGAACAACGTCTGCGCGTGGGCGGCTTGCGCGGCGATCTCCATGTCCACGCACGGGTGTTTGATCGCCTGGTTGGCGCCGATCGGCTTGCCGAACTGCACTCGGGTCTTGGCGTATTCGGTCGACAGGCCTGCCGCGGCCGTCGCGAGCCCGGTCAGGAACGCCGCCGACAGCGCTACCGCGCGGCCCCAGATCCACTCGCCATCGGCGGGCAGCCAGTGCACCGGTTCGGCGGATTGAACAGTCGCCGTTGCCATCCGGGTTCCCGGGTCGATCGATTCGACCGCGACGAGCCGGCCGAAGGCATCGATATCGGTGAGCGCAGCGCCCGCGCGCCCCACCACCAGGGCATACCGCGCCCCAACACAGTCGAACAGATCGAAGGTGCCCTTCAACGGGTTCTCTTGACCGTCGCCGCGCCGCACGGCGAGCGCAACCAGGGTCTGCCCCGCACCGATCTCGTCGGCAAGCGCGCGATCGCCGCATCTGGCCGCCACGCGTGTGGCAAGCGTGGCCGCGAGAAACGGACCCGGCGCCAGCCGCTTGCCCAGTTCGACATGCAACAGCGCCTCGTCGGCAAGCGGGCGGCCTGAGCCGCCGTCTTCTTCGGGCAGGCCGAGTGTGAGCAGGCCGAGTTCGGCGCCCTCCTGCCAGATTTGTTGCGACACCGCTGATGGCGCGTCCCGCTCGGCGCGGATACGTGCGACCGGCAGCCGCTCGGACAGGAATTCGCCTGCGGCCGAGATGAGTTCGGCCTGTTCATGCCCTGGCAGCAGATCCACGGTCTTCTCCTGTCATCGCGGCAGTCCCAGGACGCGTTCGCCGATGATGTTGCGCTGGATCTCCGACGTGCCGCCCCCGATGGCCGCGGAGAAGGACCAGTAGTAGTAGCCGACCCAGCCGTCCGCGTCCCACCGCGACGACCGCCGGATCGCAGCGGGGCCGACGATGTCCACCGCCAGCTTGGCGATCTCCTTGGCAAGGTCGGCGAACATCAGCTTCACGATCGAGCCGCGCGGACCGGGCGTCTCGGTCTTCATCGCCTCGCAGATGTTGGTGTAGGTCAACGCACGCAGGGACGCGACCGACGCGCGTGCCCTGGCAAGCCTTCTGGCGATCTCGTCGTCGGCGATCGCGGGCCTGCGTCCGTCGGGCCCGACGTGGTCACGGGCGAAGTCGATCAGGTCCTCGACGGTCTTGGCCAGACGCACCTGATTCGCCGTGAACGCCGTGCCCCGCTCGAACGACAATGTCGCCATCGCGACGGACCAGCCCTCGCCGACGTCTCCCACCACGTTCGACATCGGGATGCGGACGTTGTCATAGAACACCTCACAGAATTCCGATCCGCCTTCGATGGTCTCGATCGGGCGCACCTCGATGCCAGGCGTCGTCATATCGCAGATGACCCAGGTGATTCCGGTGTGCTTGCTGCCACTGTTGTCCGTGCGAACCAGCAACTCCTGGTAGTCGGCGATGGTGGCGAAGCTCGTCCACAGCTTCTGTCCCGACACCACCAGCTCGTCACCGTCGATCGCGGCCTTGGTGCGCAACGAGGCCAGATCCGATCCGGCGTCCGGTTCGGAGAAACCCTGACACCAAACAACTTCGCCTCGAAGGATTTTCGGGAGGTGGAAAGCTTTCTGCGCATCGGCGGCCCGGGTGATCAGGGTGGGTCCGGCGTGCGACAGGCCGACGAAGCACGCGTCGATGCCGGGAAATCCCCGCGCCGCGTACTCCTCGTACCAGATCAATTGCTGCAGCAGGGTGAGCCCCTTGCCGCCGTACTCGGTCGGCCAGGCGATTCCCGCCCAGCCGCCGTCCCACTGGGCGCGCTGCCAGGCCAGGTCATACTCGCGCATCTCAAGCCCGCCGTGCGGGCGCGGCTCGGTCGGCTTGTTCTCGTCGAGCCAAGTGCGGACCCGGTCGCGGAACTGCACTTGGTCCGGCGTGAAATCCAAGTCCATAGCCGTCGAGTATAAGTGACACGACAGTCAGAAATAAAGGGTGTGGGCGAACCTAGCCGATCTGGCCGCGGTACTTGCCCACCAACTCCTCGGCGCCGCGGGCGAGTAGCGCCACATCGGCACCCACCAACACGAAACTCGCCCCGGCGGCGAGATAGCGTCGGCCGATCGACTCGTTGAACGCGTTCACGCCGGCGCTCTTCCCATGTTCGACCGTTGTTACCAGCGCATTCTCGATGGCCGAGACCACTTCCGGGTGCTCGGGTTGCCCGAGCCTACCCATCGAGGCCGCCAGGTCCGCCGGTCCGATGAATATCGCGTCGACGCCGTCGATGTCCGCGATGTCGCCGAGCGCGGCCAGGCCTGCCGTCGATTCGACTTGTACGGTCAGCGAAACCCCTTCATCGGCGGTGACGACATAGTCAGAAATACGGTTCCATCGCGACGCCCGCGCCAACGCGCTGCCCACCCCTCGCATCCCGCCGGGCGGGTAACGGGTGGCGGCGACGGTGGCGGCCGCCTCCGAAGGACCGTCGATCATCGGCACGATGATGTTGTGCGCACCGATGTCGAGCAGTTGCTTGATCAACACCGGGTCGGCCGCGGGCGGCCGCACCACGACGTCGACGTCGGGATAGCCGGCCAGCACCTGCAACTGCTCCAACGTGGTGCGCAGATCATTGGGCGCGTGCTCCTGGTCCAGCAGTACCCAGTCGATGCCTGATCCGGCGCAGATCTCGGTGACGTATCTGCTGCCCGATGCCAGCCACATTCCGAACCGCGGACGGCCTGCGCCAATGCGTTTCGCCCACCGGTTGGTCATGAGCCGAATACCACCGATACCGTGCCCTGCGGCCCGTAGTCGGCGACAAACGTGTCGCCGGGCTCGGCGAAGACCGGCTTGGTGAACGATCCGGAGAGAATGACGTCGCCGCGTTCCAGACAAACCCCGTGCGGGGCAAGCCGGTTCGCCAGCCATGCGACGCCGTTGCCGGGGTGGTCGAGCACGCCGGCGGCCACCCCGGTCTCCTCGATCGTTCCGTTGCGCACCAATAGTGCGGCGACCCATCGTAAATCGACGTCCTGCGGTCCGAACGTCCGGCCGCCGAGGACCAGGCCGGCGTCGGCTGCGTTGTCGGCGATGGTATCGACGATGGTGCGCAGATGACCGGTTTCGGGATCGGACATCTGCACCCTGGCGTCCAGGATCTCCATGGCGGGGGTGACGTACTCGGTCGCCTCCAGCACTTCGGGCAGCGTGACGCCCGGTCCGCGAAGCGGCTCGCCCAGCACGAAGGCCAGCTCTACCTCGACGCGGGGGCGGATGAAGCGGCCGGGCGGCACCTGGCCGCCGTCGTCGAAGAACATGTCGTCGAATAGCGCGCCGTAGTCCGGCTCGTCGATGGATACCGCGCGCTGCATCACCTTGGAGGTCAGCCCGATCTTGCGCCCCTTGATCACTCGCCCGTCGGCCACCTTGAGTTCGACCAGCGCGCGCTGAACGGCGTATGCGTCGTCGATGGTCATGTCCGGGTAGTCGAGGGATAGTTGCCTGATCGGCTTGCGGTCCTGCTCGGCGGCATAGAGCCGACGGGCGATGTCGGCGATCTCCGCCGGCCCTGGCCGCGTCATCGCCGGAAGAACGAAACGGCTGCGGGATTGAACGATTCGGGATCCTCGAAGTGCGGCCAGTGGCGCACATCGGGCATTTCAAAGACCTCCGCGTTCGGGATCAGCGCGGCGATCGAGGTCGCGGTCTCCTGATAGACGCCGTGGTCCTTACCCGAGGCGACGATCATCACCGGTGCCTCGATCCCCCGCCACTTCTCCTCCGGGATGAGGTTGCGGTCGCGGGCTTCGGCGTCCTGCAGGATCAGCAGGTGATCGATGGTCTCGCGGGTGTCGTCGCGCTGATAGACGGCCTGGCGCAGACCGATCAGGTCGGGCAACCGGTTTGCCTCGTCAGCGATCAGATGCGCGAACACGGCGTGCAGCGACTCCCACGTCGGTTCGTTGACGGCCTTGGTGCGTTCGGAGCGGATCCGGGCCATGTTCGACGCCGCAGCCTCCTTGCCCGCCGGAGACATCAGGATCACCTTCTCAACCCGGTCGGGATGGTTGACGGCGATCGCCGAGGCGACCCATGCGCCCAGCGACATCCCGATGAAATGTGCCCGCCTCATACCGAAGTGGTCCATCACGCCGAGCACGTGCTCGATGTAGACCGCGATCTCGTAGTCGTAGTCGGGCTTGTCGGAGAAGCCGTTGCCGATCATGTCGATCGCCACACAGTGGAAGTGCTCGGACAAGGCGCCGAGATTGGGAGCGAAAGTCTCCCAGTGGCCGCCGGTCCCGTGCAGAAGGATCACGTGTGGCGCCTCCGGCTGCCGCCCCGGCGGCGACATCGGATACCGGGCCCGCTACGGCGTATCGCGTGCGCACGGCCGTGCCCTTGACCACGACCTCGGCGAAGCCCTGCCGGAACTCGAGCTCCTTGAGGTACATCCAGATGCTGCGGTAGTCGTTGGTGTCGATCAGAGCGCCGGGCACGGCGGTGTCGGTCATGGTGCTCCTCGGGGCGATTTCTGACAGCGGTGTCGCCTATGCCGATCCCGCGTTCATGCAGCCAGTCTGCATGTTAAGTCCAATCTTGCGCAACACTCGCTCGTATTCTACTGATTGATTCTGACAGTGGTATGCGGTAATACTGGGTGAGTATTCGCCGGAATCCCACACCCATGCCCAGAAAGCTGATCGCCATGTACGCATCGAATGGCAATCCGAAGCGCCGCGAAATCGCGATCCTCATCAACGAGTTCGCGGCCGTGCGGCTGTGGCTGGACAGGAGCGGCAACAGCGCACGCCTGTTGGTCGAGGATCTCGAGAGTGGCGACGAGGCTTTTCTGGATCCACTCGAGTTGTCCAGCTTCACGCTGGCGACCGAACAGGATCGCGACGGCTGGCTGAAGGTCGGCACCTACCGGGACGAACGAAAAGCCCCCACCGTGAGCGACCGCCGCAGCGTGGCCATCGTCGGCATGGGCATGACCCCGATGTCGCTCTCTGACGGCGGGACTCCCCTGTCGTTGGCGTGCCAGGCAACGACGGCCGCGCTGGCCGACGCCGGCATCGAACATGCCGATGTCGACGGACTGCTCGTCGGATCCTCGCAGGGCGTGCGCCCGGACCGATTGGGCGTCGGCTTCGCCGCCCAGGGCGGCTTCGGGAGTCTACGGCTGCTGGAGCACATCGAGATCAAGGGCGCCACCACGATCGCGATGCTGCAGCGTGCCCGCGACGCGATCGCGGCCGGCGAAGCCGCCACGGTCGCATGCGTATTCGCCGACGCGCCACTGGTAGCCGGGAAGGGTTCTGGGTCGACGTATGCCCACAGTGGCGGCAACGTCGGCGTCCGCGGGATGGAGCGGGCGTCGGGCCTGCTCGGCTCGGTGCCGACCTATGCACTGATGACCCAACGTTGGCTTCACGTCACGGGGACCCCCACCGAAGCGCTGTGTGCGGTCGCCACCACCGCACGCCGTTGGGCGACAGGGAATCCCGACGCCGTCTACCGCGAGCCACTCGATGCCGAAGCCTATACCGCCAGCCCGATGGTTGCAGATCCGCTGCGCCTGCTGGACTGCGCGCGACCGGTGAACGGCGCTGTCGCCGTCGTGATCACCGGACGAGAGTCGTTGGGCACAAATCGGTTACGAATACTGGGCACCGGACGCGAACATCCGATCCGGCGCCGCCGCGCAGGATCCGAGTCGTGGTTCGGCGGCGGCGGACGTGCCGTCGACGACGCTCTCACGGAAGCCGGTGTGACGCGAAGTGACCTCGACATCGCCGAGCTATACGACCCGTTCTCGATCGTGACGCTAGCGCTGCTCGACGAGTACGGGCTTACCGGCGACGCTCCGGTCGGCGCCTTCATGCAAGACGGTCAGGCCGGGCCCGGCGGGGCGCTGCCCATCAACACCGGGGGAGGCCAACTCTCGGGCTTCTATCTGCAGGGCATGACACCGCTGGCTGAGGCGGTGATCCAGCTGCGTGGGAGGGGCGGAGACCGTCAGGTGCCCGATGCCGCCGTGGCGCTTGTCGGCGGGATGGGCGGGCGGATGGATCATCACGCCGCACTGGTGCTGGAGCGTGCGGCATGACGGCTCTAGACATTTCGGCGCGACAGGACTGGCTGCTCGAGCCGTCGCTGGCTCCGATGGTGGGACAAGACGTCCTCCGTCCGCTGTACGACGCGGCGGCCCGTGGTGAGCTCGCGCTTCCCTTCTGTGCGAGCTGCGACTTGGCGTTGGAACTCGAACAACAGACATGCGACGGCTGCGGCCATATCGGAGGACTCTGGAGACAGGTGGACCCGAACGGGACCGTACACGCCGCGACGGTGATGCACCGCCGAGAACCTGGCCTGGTGCGGGCCACGAACCCCTACCCCATCGTCGACGTGGAGTTGGACAGCGGCCATCGGATCGTCGTGAGCACCCTCAGGCCTGCGGCTACGGCACCGCAGATCGGGACGCGCGTGCGCATCGGATTCCGACGCCTCGGCGACGTGGCGATACCCGCAGTCAACCTGGAGGACCAGTGACGACTCTTGAAAACCCGATATCTGCGCTGGAATTCGACGTCAGCAGCGTCGTGCGCAGCGACCGCGTGCACGGCTCGGTTTATACCTCGCCGGAGATCTTCCGCCGTGAGATGGACACCATCTTCAGGACGGGCTGGGTGTACGTCGCGCACGAAAGCGAAGTCAGCGAGCCCGGCGACTACCTGACGAGGATGGTCGGCACCGACCCGGTGGTGGTTGTGCGCGGGAAGGACGGAGCGGTGCGAGTACTGCTGAACCGCTGCACTCACCGCGCCAACAAGCTCTGCAACGCAGAGAAGGGCAACGCCAACTCGTTCCGCTGCCCTTACCACGGATGGACGTTCACGAACACCGGTGCGTTGCAGGGTGTCCCGATGCGAGAGGGATATGGCGATGCCTTCCAACAGGTGCGCTCCGAACTCGGGCTCGCCAACGCCCCCCGAGTCGACAGCTACGGCGGCTTCGTGTTCGCCTCACTCGCCGCCGACGGCATCTCGCTGCACGACCATCTCGGGCGGGCGACGCACGCGATCGACCGGCTGCTCAACCTGTCACCGGATCGCACGATCGACCTGCGGGCCAACTGGATGAAGCATCGGCACTACGCCAATTGGAAGATGGTCGTAGAGAACAACGTCGACGGTTACCACGCGCTGTTCACCCACGCCTCGGTCTACGACGCGATCAAGCCCGCCAAGGTGTCTCACGTGCCGACGAAGGTCGACGTGCTGGTCCGCGATATCGGCGGTGGCCACTCGGAAATCGACTACAGCGAGGAATATCTCAAGCTGGACGAGGAATTCGTCTGGTACGGACGAACCCCACGGGCCAAGCTGGCCGGTTATGTCGACGCGCTCGAGAAAACATACGGCCCCGATCGGGCACACCACGCTCTTGTGGTCGGCCCGCCGCACACCCTCATCTGGCCCAACCTGTTCCTGGCCGAGATGAACGTGATGTTCGTCGAACCGCAGGCACCCGACCGCACTATCGCCTACACCACTGCGGTGTTGATTCCGGGCCAGGACGATCTCAATGAACGCACGCTGCGGCGCTCCGAGGGCGCGATGGGACCCGCGGGCTTCCTGATCGCCGACGACGGCGAGATCGGCATGCGCAACCAGGCCGGGCTCGCGGCCGAACTGCCCGAGTGGCTGGTGCTCGCGCGCGGCATGGAAAGTGATGTCGACGACCCCACCGGAATCATCAACCGCGACAAGAGCGCCGAAACCCCGCAACGCGGGTTCTACTCCCACTGGGCCGCGGTTGTCGGCGGAGAGGCATGACGCGATGACCGTTGAAGCCCGACCGAGTTCCGGCCCGACGTTACGGCCGTTGCCTGATGCCGACATCCTGTCATTTCTGTATCTGGAGGCGCGCCTCGCCGACGAGGGCCGCTACTCGGAATGGGAAGGCTTGTGGGCCGACGATGACGAGACCGTCCTGTACCGCGTTCCCATGCACCCCGACGACGACCCGCGAACGACGCTGGCCTATGTCAATGACAACCGCAAACGGATCAAGAGCAGGGTGGCCCAACTGAACACCGGCAACCGGCACTCTCAGACACCGCCGTCGGTGATGCGCCGCACCGTGTCCAACAGCGAGGTCGTCGCGCAGACCACCGACACGGTGACGGTGGAGTCGAACTTCGCCCTGTTCGAATACCGGGTGCGGCAGCGGTTCTGGGCGGGCCGGGTGGTTCACACAGTGCGGCGGTCACCGGACGGCCCGAGGCTGATCCGCAAGGTCGTACATCTGATCGATGCGGGCGGCCCGATCGACACTCTGGCGTTCCTCATCTGATGATGCTCATCGGAGACATCGCCACCAACAACGCCCGCCGCCATCCCGGCAAGCGGGCCCTCGTGGACGCCGACCGGACGCACAACTGGTCGCAGGTCGACGAGCGATCCAATCGGCTCGCGAACCACCTCGCGGACACTGAACTGGTTCCTGGTGACCGGGTGATTGTGCTCGCACGCAACTGCATTGAATGGCCGGAGATCTCGTTCGGGCTGGCCAAGGCCGGCCTCGTCGCGGTGCCTGTCAACATCCGGCTCGCGCCCGACGAAGTTGCGCACGTCCGCGACGACTCCGCAGCGCGGGCAGCGATCATCCACACCGATCAATATGAGACGTTCGCCGGTGAACTCTCCGATCTCGCGGTGGTGCTGACGATCGGCGATGAATACGAATCCGCCCTCGCAACAGCGCAACCCGTCGCCCCGAAGATTGACATCGCTCCCGACGACGTCGCGGTGATCATCTACACCAGCGGCACCACCGGCAGGGCCAAAGGTGTCATGCACACTCATCGCGGGCTGCTTTATCAGGCCGCCGACACCAACTTGGTGACCGAGGCCAACCGGTCAGACGTGATGCTGGCGACCACCCCGTTCTTCACCGCCGGCGGCATGGTTCGCACGGTGTCCTGGCTCTACCTCGGCCAGACGATGGTGATACACCAGCGCTTCGATCCGCAGGCGGTGATCGACGAGATCGAGTACAGCGCAATCACCTTCACCACGTTCATCCCGACCATGCTGCATCGGACGCTGGCGATCCTCGAGGACGGGCCGCCACGCGACATGTCGAGCCTGCGCAGAATCTCCTACGGTTCGGCACCCGTTCCCCCGGCCTGGCCCGCAAGGCGATGGATCTGCTCGGCTGCGATCTGCAACAGCGTTACGGACTCACCGAATGCGGCGGGCAGGCCACCATCCTGACCCCGCAGGACCACCGTGACATCGTCGCGGGTAAGACGTCGCTCGCAACGTCGTGCGGCAAAGAGACACCGATGTGTTCGATCCGCGTCGTCGACAAGGACGGCGACGACGCACCCCCTGGCGAGGTCGGTGAGATCGTGATCGTCAGCCCCGCCAACGCGATCGGGTACTGGAACCGCCCGGAGCAGAGCGCCGAGACGTTCCGCGCCGACGGGCTTCGTACCGGCGACCTGGGATACCTCGATGCCGAGAACTATCTGCACATCACCGGCCGCAAGACCGACATGATCATCTCGGGCGGGTTCAACGTCTACCCCGCCGAGATCGAGCGGGTGATCGCAGCCCATCAGGACGTGGACCTGGTCGCCGTGGTCGGCATCCCGGATCCCGAGTGGGGTGAGACCCCGGTCGCGGTCGTGATACCGAAAGCCGGCGTTGCCGATCGCGACGCGCTGACCGCCGAACTCACCGACCTGTGCAGGGCGGAGCTGGCCGGATACAAGCAGCCGCGCCGGTTCGAATACCGCGAGGAGTTCCCCCTCGGGCCTGCGGGGAAGATCCTAAAACGTCAGATCGCTAACCAAGTTAGACATGTAGGATCAGCCCGTGACTGACCTGGAGAACCTGGACACCATCGAATTCGACGTCGTTGATCACGTCGCGACCGTGACATTGAACCGGCCCGAACGGTTGAACAGCTTCACCGAGCAGATGGCAGGTGAGCTGGCCGCGGTGTGGGCCCGGGTTCGCGACGACGACGACATCCGGGTCGCGGTGCTGTGCGCGAACGGTGAGCGGGCGTTCTGCACCGGCATCGACGTGACCGAGGGCACCTGGTGGACACACAAACCCATCTTCAATCAGGAGGACCCGGGCGAGCTCCTGGGACCGAAGGCACACAAGGTGTGGAAGCCGGTGATCGCCGCACTGAACGGCATCGTGGCCGGCGGAGCGATGTACTTCGTCAACGAATGCGACTTCTCGATCTGCAGCGAGAGCGCCACCTTCTTCGACCCCCATCCCAACGCCGGGATCGTCTCGGCACTGGAACCGATGGGGATGCTGGCGCTCGGCGTGCCCTACGGCGAGGTGATGCGTTGGGCATTGCTGGGCAGCGAGGAACGGATGACCGCGGAGACCGCGCTGCGCGTCGGCATCGTCACGGAGGTTGTCCCGGACGACCAACTGCGTGCCCGTGCCGCCGAGTTGGCTGGCGAGATCGCCGCACGCCGACCCAACGGCATTCAGGGCACCGTGCGCGCGATGTGGGAGGCGCGCGATCTGCCGCCGACGATCGCCGCCCGCCACGGCAAGTTCTACACAGACTTGGGCAATGCGGGAAACACCCCGGATTCGCTCAACAACAAGAAGAAGCCGCGAACTCGATGAAGAGTTCCCGTGACTTCCCTCGCGAGCAGCCGTCGCAGCGGCTGCGCCGCGCCGTGGACGATGAAATTGTGCCGAGTGTGGGGCTGTGTTACGCGCAGGGCGCCTCGCGCGTAACACAACTCGACACTCGAGGTGCGCTCTTGCGAGGGACGCCGACCCAGGGCATCGGCCAACTTTTCGAGAGAGACGCAAATGTCCCCCACAACGCGCTTGAAGATGGACTTTTGCGTCTGCTCACCAGGGAGGAGGACGCATGACTGACACCACGACCCCGAGCCTGGTGGAATTCGAATTGCTGATCGGCGGCGAGCAGACTGCGGCCGCCTCGGGCGCGACCTACGGCAGCGTCGATCCGTTCAGCGGCAGGCCGTGGGCACGCGTGCCGGACGGCGCGGCGCCCGACGTCGATCGCGCGGTGGCCGCCGCCCGCAGCGCGTTGAACGGCGAATGGGGTCAGCTGACAGCGCCCGCGCGCGGCAAACTGCTGTGGCGGCTCGGCGAGATCATCGCGCGCGAGGCGGAGAACCTCGCCGACCTCGAGGTCCGCGACGGCGGGAAGCTGGTCCGTGAAATGGTCGGCCAGATGCGGTCTCTGCCCGACTACTACTTCTACTACGCGGGCCTGGCCGACAAGCTTCAGGGCGAGGTGCTGCCCACAGACAAGCCGAACTACTTGGTCTACACCCGGCACGAACCGGTCGGCGTGGTGGGAGCGATCACGCCGTGGAACTCCCCCCTTCTGCTGTTGACCTGGAAGCTGGCCGCAGGTCTGGCGGCTGGTTGCACGTTCGTGGTCAAGCCGAGTGATCACACGCCGACGTCGACGCTCGCATTCGCAAAGTTGTTCGCCGAAGCCGGTTTTCCGCCCGGTGTGATCAATGTCGTCACCGGGTGGGGACCGGAGACGGGTGCGGCGTTGGCCGCACACCCGGGTGTGGACAAGGTCGCGTTCACCGGGTCCACCGCCACCGGCATCTCAGTGGGTAAGGCCGCGATCGAGAACATGACCCGCTTCTCGCTGGAACTCGGCGGCAAGTCTGCACAGGTGGTGTTCGCCGACGCCGACCTCGACGCGGCGGCCAACGGTGTGATCGCGGGCGTGTTCGCGGCCACCGGTCAAACGTGCCTTGCCGGGTCACGGCTCCTGGTCCATGAAAGCGTCGCCGAGGAGTTGGTGAAGCGCATCGTCGCACGAGCGGCGACCATCAAGCTGGGTGATCCCAAGGACCCGGCCACCGAGATGGGGCCGGTGTCGAACGAGCCCCAGTACCAGAAGGTGTTGTCGCACTTCGTCTCCGCGCGCGAACAGGGTGCGACCATCGCGTACGGCGGCGAGCCGGTGATCGAACTGGGCGGGTTCTTCGTCAAACCGACCGTGCTCACCGGAGTGAATCCGTCGATGCGCGCCGTGCGCGAGGAGATCTTCGGCCCGGTGCTGTCGGTGATGACGTTCAGCAACGAAGACGAGGCCATCGCCGCCGCCAACGCCACCGAATTCGGGCTCGCCGGCTCGGTGTGGACCAAGGACGTCCACCGGGCCCACCGGGTCGCCGCCAAGCTGCGCGCGGGCACGATCTGGATCAACGCCTATCGCGTTGTGGCGCCACATGTCCCGTTCGGCGGCATGGGACACAGCGGCATCGGCCGCGAGAACGGCATCGACGCCGTCAGAGACTTCACCGAGACCAAAGCGGTGTGGGTGGAACTGTCCGGGGCGACCCGCGATCCGTTCACCCTCGGATGACACAGGAGAAACCGATGACGACCGCGGACGTGAGGAGCAAAATGACAATCGACCACGCGGCCGCCAATGCCGTTCTCAACGGCCTGCGACCGTTTCCGGTCGCGGTCACCACCGTCGACGACGGTTTCGCCAACGGGCTGATGTCGTTGTCGGCAGGCGCGGCCAGCATCGTTCCCGAGCTGCCGCGTGCCACGGTCAGCCTGACGAAGTACAACAGGACACACGACATGCTGGTCAACTCTGGAATTTTCGCCATGCACATGCTGTCGGCGGATCCGGGCGAGATCGACAAGTCGTTCGAGATCCTGATGACCCTCGGCGGCAGCAGCGGCCGCGATGAGGACAAGATCTCCAAACTGCGCACCAAACCCGGTGTCACGGGGGCGCCGATCCTGCTCGATGCGCACAGCTATGTCGAGTGCCGGATCACCGGCGCACTCGACAACGACGAGAACACGATCTTCGTCGGTGACGTGATCGCCGCCGAGGTGTTCAGCGCCGGGCAGCGACTGCGGATCGGCGAGGCGTGGGGCAGGCTGCCGCACGAATGGATCGATCAATACGAGGCCGATCACGAGCCGCAGGTGCAGAGCGCGCGCAATCTGCGAGCGGCCGCGGCGTCGCGCGTCTGACATGTCCCCGACTGGCGCGTGGGAGCTCCCCGAAGAATTGGTGATGCTCCGGGACACGGTGCGGCGCTTCATGGCCGCGCACGTGCACCCGATCGAGGAGAAGCTCGACCACGACGCGATCGGGCTGCCTCGCGAACAACTGGTCGATCTGCAGGCCACGGCGCGCGCGATCGGGCTGTGGGCCCTGCAGACTCCGGAGAAGTACGGCGGTGCCGGGCTCAGCGTGCTCGGACAGGTCGTCGTCGCCGAGGAGGCGGCGAAATGCCGGATGGGAGCGTTCTTTCCGGCGCTCGGCGCATTCGGCGGCAATCCACCGAACGTCATGTTCAAAGCTTCGGCCGAACAGTTCGAAAGGTACGCCCGGCCGATCATCGAGGGCACCATGTCCAAGGCCTATACGGCGATCACCGAAGCCTCGGGCGGCTCGGACCCGGCCCGGGCGATTCAGCTCAAGGCAACCCGCATTTCTTCACCGGCCGGCGACACCTACCTGCTCAACGGCGCCAAGATGTGGATCTCCCACGCGCCCGGCGCGGACTGGGGTGTCGTCTATGCGCGCACCGGCGAAGGGCGAAACGGCATATCGGCGTTCATCCTCGAAAAGGACACGCCGGGTGTGACATTCAGCCGCATCGGCGTCATGGCGTCGTTCGCTCCGTACGAGCTGCACTTCGACAACGTCCGGCTGCCAGCTGCCAATCTCATCGGCGACGAAGGTCAGGGTTTCAACCTCGCAAGTGACTTCCTCATCCACGCTCGAATCGTCTATGCCGCAGGCCCGATCGGGATCGCGCAGTCGGCGCTCGACATGGCCTGTGGGTGGGCGCTGGACCGTGATGTGTTCGGCGGCAAGCTGGCCGACAAGCAGGGCATTCAGTGGATGTTGGTCGACAGCGAAGTCGAACTGCGGGCGGCCCGGTTGCTCATGTATCAGGCGGCCTGGAATGCCGACCTCGGGCGGAATGTCCGCGTCGACGCGTCGGTGGCCAAGATGTTCGGCACCGAAGCGGCGTACAAGGTGCTCGACCGCTGCATCCAGATCCACGGCGCACTGGGGCTTTCCGACGAATTGCCGCTCGAGCGCTGGTTCCGCGACCTGCGGGTCAAGAGACTCGGCGAAGGCGCCACCGAGGTCCAGCGCGAAGTGATCGCCAGGTCGCTGTTGAAAAAGTCACGCTGAGATGGGAGCCCGATGCGCTACAACCTGATGTTCCCGATGCGCGCGGTCAAGCACTGGGATCAGTGGTGCCAGGGCGCTTCCATCGGCGATGTCGCGAGGCTTGTCGAGCAGGCGGGCTTCGACGCCTTCTCGATGTCCGAGCACCCCTATCCTGACAAGCAGTGGTTGGCCACCGGCGGCCATCACGCCTTCGACCCGTTCGTTTCCCTGAGCTTCGCGGCCGCAGCCACGACACGGATCAGCGTGATGACGTACATCCTGGTATCCGGCTACCGCAGCCCGTATCTGACCGCCAAGGCGGCTGCCAGCCTCGATCTGCTGTCGGGCGGCCGCTTCACGCTTGGCACCGGCGCGGGATACCTCAAATCGGAGTTCGAGGCGCTAGGTGCTGATTTCGACCACCGCGGCGCGTTGCTCGATGAGGCGATCAAAGCTTGGCGGGCGACATGGGCGGGTCGCGATCACGGCGGACCGGAGTTCGGGGTGAGCGGCCACGTCGCCCTTCCCCTTCCGCGGACCGCGGGTGGGCCGCCGATCTGGATCGGTGGCAACGGCGCCGCCGCCAAGCGCCGAGTTGTCGAGGTCGCCGATGGCTGGATGCCGATGGCGGCGTCCGGTGCGAAGGCGGCGATCACCCGCGCGCGACCCTTGGAAGACATTGCCACGCTGGGTGACTGGATCGCCGAGGTCAACACGGCGCGCGCGGAACGGGGACGCGAGTCGGCGGACGTTTCGTTTGTTCCATTCGAGGCTGCGCTGCTGACCAGTGGCGACAGCGCGGCGTTCTGCTCGGCGCTCGGGCCGCGGCTCGACGCGTACGCCGACGCCGGCGTCACCTGGATCACGGTCGAGCCGGCCAGCAGAAGCCTTACGGATTTCCGCGCCGACATCGACGCTCTCGCATCGCAACTCCTGAGCCGCTGACCGGAAGGATTCGGCCATATGGCATTGCCCGACCTCGTCCTGGTCCACGGCGGTGAGCATGCGGGCGATTGCTGGGACCTCGTCGTCGCCGAGTTACGCCGTCGGGCACCGGAACTGCGCACCCTGGCAGTGGATCTCCCAGGCCGCGCTGCGAAGCCCGGAAACCTCGCCACCGCCACCATCGGGGAGTGGGTGAATTCGGTCGTCACCGACATCGAGGAGGCCGGCCTCGGCGACATCGTGATCGTCGGCCATTCCATGGCCGGCGTGACCGTTCCCGGTGTCGTCGCCAAACTCGGCTCGGCCCGAGTGCGAGAGATGATTCTGGCGACCGCCTTCGTGCCGCCGCAAGGGACAGCGATCGTGGACACTCTCGGTGGTCCGCTGGCCTGGTTCGCCCGACGGGCCGCGACGAAGAGCAAGCCGGTGACTTTGCCGCAGTTCGCTTCTCGGTACGCATTCTGCAACGGCATGACCGCCCAGCAGCGGAGGTTCACGCTGTCGCGCCTGTATCCAGACTCGCCCAAGATTCCCGCCGAGCCCGTCGACCGTAGCGACATGCCGGCCGACGTGCCCCGCACCTGGATCCTGACGACCCGCGACAGGGCACTCTCGGTTGCCTCACAGGAGGCAAGCATCAAGGCGCTCGGCGGCGTCGACACGTTGGTTCGTATAGACGCGTGTCACGACGTGATGATCAGCCATCCTGCTCAGCTGGTACAGATCCTGATCGAACGCTGCCGCCTGCGCCAATGAACCGCGGTCTACGAGATAGCGCCGTCGTATTTCAGCTCGAGCAGTTCTTCTTCGCCCAATCCGAGTTCGCGCAGCACCTCGTCGGTGTGTTCGGCGAACATCGGTGCTCGGCGCAGGTCCGCGCAGGAGTCGTCGAACTGCGCAGGGCTGGCCACCAGTTTTTGTGTGTTGCCCTGTGCATCAACGACATCGGCGATTCGCCCGTTGGCGATCAGCGATTCGTCGTTGGCCACCTCCCAGGCGTCCTTGACCTGCGCCCAGGGACCGCCCGCCCGGTCCAGCAGCCTCGCGCACTCATCGAGGCTTCGGGAGCCGATCGCACCGGCGACCAGCGCTATCGCTTCCTCGGCGTGGGCCGCCAACGACTCGAGCGATGCGAACCGCGCGTCTGCCGCCGCATCGTCGAGGCCGAAGAGTTGGCAGAACTGAGGCCAGTAGCGCGTCGGCTGCAACATCGACAACTGGATGAACCGACCGTCTGCGCAGCGATACGCGCCCGTCAGCGGGTTGCCTATCGCCTGGGTCCGCGAGTCGACCTTGGGCAGCGAGCAGCCGTAGAGCATCGCGAGGTTCACGTCGAACTGCATGGTCCATGCGCCAACGGCAAGCAGCGAGACGTCGATGATCGACGTCTCCCCCGTCGCCTGTCTGCCGAACAGTGCCGCCGCTACCGCACCGGCGATCGTGATGCCGCCGATGTTGTCGCCGTACGCTCCCGCAGGCATGTACGACGGTGCGTCGGCGTCGTCTGCAGTGACGCCGGCGGCGCTGCCGCCTCGCGCCCAGAACGCGGTCGCGTCATACGCCCCCGCATCGCGGTCGGATCCGCGCGCGCCGAATCCACTGCCGACGACGTAGATGATCTCGGGATTGATCCGGCGCACGTCGTCGATGTCGATGCGCAGCTTTGTCCGGGTCTGCGGTAGATGATTGGTCAGAAATACGTCGCTGCGCCGGACGAGTTCTTCGAACGCCGGCCGCGATTGGTCAAGCGCGAGCGACAAACCCACACTGCGCTTACCGCGGTTGGGTGCCTCGACGATAGGCAGGAAGGACGCGCCGGGCTTGGAAGCCGAACGCCCGAGAACAGTGACCAAACCGCGTTGCGCGTCTCCGGTCACCGGGTTCTCGATCTTGATGACGTCGGCCCCCCAGTCGGCGAGCACGGCGCCGGCCGAAGGCACGAAGGTGAACTGCGCAACTTCGAGAACACGGACGCCTGTCATCGGTTTCTTCATCGCCCCATATCCGTCCTTGGCGCGGCCAGTGGAATCCACCTACAACATAGGTTACTAAGTTAGTATTGTCACGTATACTTGCACGCGACATGAAGATCACTGTTTTCGGTGCTTCGGGACAGATCGGCCGCCACGTCGTCACCGAGCTACTCGCACGCGGCCACGCCGTCACTGCCTCTGTACGCAATCCGGACAAGTTGGGCGCCCACGATCCGAGCCTGGTGACCGTTGTCGGTGAGCTTTCCGATGCGGCCCGGATCCTCCAAGCGGTGCATGGCGCGGAGGGGGTGATCAGCGCACTCGGGCCCTCGCTGGAGCGCGGCACGAGGGGCACTCCGGTGACCGAAGGCACCAGGAACATCGTCGCCGCCATGACGGCCGAACACGTGCAGCGCTATATCGGGCTCGCGACGCCGTCGGTGCCGGACGCGCGTGATCGTCCGACGTTGAAAGCGAAGATATTGCCGCGGATGGCAGGTCTGTTGTTCCCCGCCGCGCTCGCCGAGATCCTCGGTATGACGGCGGCGGTCACCCGATCCGAGCTGGACTGGACCATCGCCCGCATCACCCGCCCGACCGACGGCAAACGTAAGGGCACCGTGCGCGCAGGATTTCTGGGCCGCGACAAGGTCGGTTCGGCGATGACGCGCGCCGATATCGCAGGCTTCCTCGTCGCGCAACTCACCGACGACACGTACGTGCGCGCGGCACCGGCAATCAGTAGCTGAGATCAGGCGTAGAAGGCCAACCGCCGTCCACGTCGAGGTTCGCGCGACCGGAGGCCTGCACGACCCAGATCGGCACGCACTCCGAAGGATTCCGAGATGTACCGTCGACTCGGCACCGGTGGATTGTCACGTGCCCCCTCAGTGTCCGCGAAACTTCAGTGCCCGCGAAACTTCAGTGTCCGCGAAACTTCAGTGTCCGCGAACTTCAGTGTCCGCGAAACTGCGGCGCTCGTCTTTCTCGGAACGCGCGTTTGCCCTCGGCGAAGTCCTTCGAGGTCACGAGGAACCGTTGACCGTCCTCCTCGATTGCCTGCACCGCTTGGAGGTCGGACAGTGTCGACGCGGCAAGCGCCTTCTTGATCCACCCGTACGACTGGGTCGGGCCTTCGGCCAAAGTCGATGTCAGCGTTGCCAACTCGTCTTCGTATGCGTCGTCGTCCACGACGTGCGAGATCATCCCCCATTCGAATGCCGTTGCCGCCGAGACCTTCTCGGCCGTAATCGCCATCCGTGCGGCTCGCGCTCGTCCTATCGCCCTTGGCAGCAGCGCTGACGCGCCCCCGTCGAGCATCAGGCCGACGCGACTGAAGGCGAGCTGGAAATATGCCGACGAGGCGGCCACCACCAGATCGCATGCCAGCGCGAGCGGGCAGCCGACCCCGACGGCCGGGCCGTGCACACCGGCGACAACGGGCTTCGGCATCGTGGCAATCATCTGCACGACCTCGTTGGCCGCCCGCACCGCGCCATGCGTGTCACCGCCGGTCAGGTCACCACCGGCGCAGAACGCGCGGCCCGCGCCGGTCAGCTGCACGACACGCACCGCGGGATCCGCCGCCCCGTCGCGCAACCGGGCCAGCAGCTCGGTGAGCATCGGCGTGTCGACGGCGTTCAGCTTCTCGGGCCGGTCCAGCACGATGTGCAGTGCAGACCCGCTGTGGCTGGCGGAGATCGCGCTCACGACCGCGCCGTCACAGACCCAGGTCGCGGCCGATGATTTCCTTCATGATCTGGGTGCTTCCGCCGAGGATGGTTTGGATCCGCACATCGACATAGTCACGGGCGACGCGATACTCGTTCATATAGCCGTAGCCGCCGTGCAGCTGCACGCACCCGTCGATGACCTTCTTCGCCGTTTCCGTGCACCACCATTTGGCCTTCGCCGCTTCGATCGCGGTCAGCTCACCGTCGACCACCGCGCGCAGGCATCGGTCGATGTACTGTTCGCCGATCTCGAGTTCGGTGTCCATCTCCGCGAGCAGGAAACGATTGTGTTGGAAGCTGCCGATCGGTTGCCCGAACGCCTTGCGGTCCTTGCAGTATTGCAGGGTCTGACGCCACGTCTCTCTGGCGCCGTAGATCGCCGCGATCGCGATGGAGAGCCGCTCTGAGGGCAGGTTCTGCATCAGGTGGTAGAAGCCGCCGCCCTCGGTGCCGAGCACGTTGGCGGCGGGCACCCGAACGTTCTCGAAGTGCAGTTCGGCGGTGTCCTGCACGTGCAGGCCCATCTTGTCCAACTTGCGGCCCCGGGTGAAGCCCGCCATGCCGTCCTCGACGACCAGTAGGCTGAAGCCCTTGTGTCCGGCATCCGGATCGGTGCGGGTGACGACCACCACCAGGTCGCAGTTGATACCGGAGGAAATGAAGGTCTTGGAGCCGTTGACGATCCAGTCGTCGCCGTCGCGCACAGCCGCTGTGCGGATGCCCGCGAGATCGCTTCCGGCTCCCGGTTCGGTCATGGCGATCGCCACGATGGTCTCTCCGCTGATGATGCCGGGAAGCCAGCGCGCCTTCTGCTCGTCGTTTGCAAGGCTTTTGAAATACGGCCCGACGACGTCGTTCTGCAGGGACAGTGCCGGTACCACATTGCCCCACTTGGCGAATTCCTCGGCGATGACGGCGTTGAAGCGGAAGTCGTCGGATCCGCCGCCGCCGTACTCCTCGGGCATGTTGAACCCGATCAGCCCGTACTTGCCGGCAGCGAGGTACGCCGACTTGTCCACGATGCGCTCGCGCTCCCACCTGTCGGCGTGCGGAGCGACCTCCCTCTCCAGGTACTGCCTGGCGGTTTCACGCAACGCCTCGTGCTCGGCGTCATAGACCAGTCGTTTCATGTTCCATCACTCTCCGTGAATCTGTCGTAGTTCTTGTCCGACCCGGCCCGCCATCCGCGAGACGACCTGCGCCCCGCGCCTTCTCAACTCTTCGTCGGGCACCGGCAACACGACCGCGCCGGTGGCCCTGGACGGCAGCAGCACCTTCGCCGTGCCCTTGGTGGTGGCCTCGTCGCGCTGATTGGTGGCGAAGACTTCCAGCGACACCGCATCGTCGGGACCGTCACCCTTGGCGGTGACCGCGCCGGTACAGCGATGAATGTCGCCGTGATAGTTGAATCCGCGCATCTGCAGGTCCATTTCGGCCAGCCAGCCGTCGTCGCCGATCCAGTTGGTCAACAGGTGACTGACCCACGCCGCACGCATCTGCCCGTAGTCGTAGGGCGCCGGGATCCCGATTGCCTGTGCCCGCGCGACATCCCAGTGCATGCGCTGAACGACGTCCGGGACACCGTACTCGTCGGGGATGAAGAACGCGGGCATGCGCCTGCGAAGTTGGTGTGCGAACTTCAGCGGCCCGACTCCGTAACCGCCCCAACCCCAGCCCATGTGCATGCTGATGATGTCGACGACCGTCATCGGGCCCTTCATCACCGGCGGCAGTTCGTCGCCGACGTTGACGTCCTCCCACCACTGCGGATCCGCACCGCGGCGCTGTTCCGCCTCGTAAGCCGCTTCGACTTCGGCGAACTCCTCCTCGGTCCAGTGCTGCCGTTCGATGCCGGCGTACTTACCCGACTCCTTCGATCCGTGCCGTTCGGCGTTGATGTACGACTCGTCGCGAGTGGCGATCGGGTTTCCGTCGGCATCGACGTAGAGGTAACGGAAGGTCTCCTTGACCGACCGTCCTCCCGAGAACTGGCTTTCCTTGACCTGCACGTCGACGGTGTAACCCTCCATCAGCACGGGTCGGCCCGCGTAGATGGGTTGATACCAGGTCCATTTGACGCCTGAGTAGTACTTTCCGGTGCCGCGGAACAGACCGCGGAACAGCTTCTTGCGTTCGGGGTCGGTGAACTTCGGCGTTTGGTCGAGACCGGTGCTGATCGGAAACGTCGGCGATGCGATCTGGCCGTGCCAGCGGGTGCCGGCACCGTAGGACGGGTCGTAGAACAGCGGATTGTCGTCGCCGCAACCGAAGGCGAAGTGCGTGATCGCGTCTGCGCTGGGCAGCTTGTTCCATGCATCGTCGCGTTGGTTGACGGCGATGCCGATCTGCGCCTTGGCGCGTTCGATGTCCTCGTCGGTGATGCGTCCCTCGACCTCGGCGGTCTCGGCGCGGGACTCGGTGGTTGTCATTGCACCCCTCCTAGAACTTCAGCATGGCGCCGGCGTCGACCGTGAACTGCAGGCCGGTGACGTAGCGCGATTCGTCGGACGCGAGGAAGCAGACGACGTTCGACACGTCCTGCGGTTCGATGTGCGGAATGGGCATCGCCTGCATGGCCGGGAACGCCAGCAATGCGTCATCGCGCGTTGGACTCTCGAGGTCCGGCCGGAACTGCCGGTACATCGGGTCACTGTTGAGCATCGGGGTGTTGACGTTGGTGGGATGGATCGCGTTGACCCGGATCGACTGCGGCGCCAGCACACCTGCGAGCTGGACTGTGTACGAGTCCACCAGTTGCTTGGCATAGCTGTAGCCGGCACCACCGGGCCCCTGCGGACCGGCGGCGCCGGGCGGCATCTTGGCCGCCAGCAGCCCGGCTATCGAGCCCGTTGCGATGATCGACGCACCCTCCGACAGATGAGGCAGCGCCGCGTGGACGGTGTTGACCACGCCGATGAAGTCGACGTCGAATGCGTCGACGAAGGCCTGCACGGGCAGGTGTGCACCGAGGGGACAGATGCCGGCATTGGCGATGACTACGTCGAGGTGTCCGAATTCGGCCACCGCGTTGGCCAGTTCGCGGGTGACCGCCGCGCGGTCGCGCACGTCGATCTGGGCGGTATATGCCCGCCGTCCGGTCTTCTCCACCTCGAGGCCGGCCTCTTCGAGGTCGTGCGGCGTGGCAAGTGGATACTCGTTGGTCTCGATGTCGTGGCAGATGTCGAACAGGATGATGTCGGCACCCTCTTCGGCCAGTTTCACTGCGTGGCTGCGGCCCTGGCCGCGGGCCCCGCCCGTCACCAGAACGGCTTTGTCCTGTACCCGTCCCATCACGACACCGAGCCTTTCTCCATGGGTTGGTTGCGTTCCTCGAGCATTGCGATCAGCCGGGCCCGATCGACCTTCAGAGCCGCGCCCCGTGGTAGTTCGTCGACGACGAAAACCTCGGCGGGCACCTCGTACGGCGTCAGGGTCTTGCGACAGTGATCGCGCAGCTCCTCGCCGGTCACGCTGCCGGAAGTGAGTTCGACTGCTGCCACCGGTATTTGGCCCAGCCGATCGTCATCACGCCCGAGCACGGCGGCATCGCGGACGGCGGGGTGCGCACGCAACGCGCGGGCAACGGCCTCGGGCGCGACCTTGAATCCGCCTCGAACAATCACGTCGTCGGCGCGCCCGTCGATGTAGAGGTAGCCGTCGCCGTCGATGTGCGCGAGATCATTGGTCGTCACCCAGCCGTCGGTAGACGTGGACACCTGCGGAGACGCGACCTGCAGTCGACCGCTCTGCCCGGTGGCAAGCACGGTGCCGTCGTCGTCGATCACGCGCAGGCGTGCGCCGGGAAAGGCCCGGCCCACGCTTCCCCTCTTCTGCGCCCATGAGGCGCGAAAGTCCTTGAGCGACCAGCCTGCCACCGCGCCTGCGAATTCGGTGGCGCCGTATGTGATCAGGATCGGGATACCGAACTTTTCGTAAAACGCGTCGACGATCGACGGGTCGACCGGGGCCGTACCGGAGATGACAGCGCGAAGGCTCGCGAGATCTTCGCGACGGATGTCCGAACTCAGAACGGCGCGGATCGCGGGAGGCGGCAGGCCGGCGAGAGTCGGCTTGTGTTCGGCGATCGCGGCGTGCCAGCCGGCCAAGGTGAATCGTTCCAGCATGACGATGGGCCGTGCGGCCACCAACGCCTGCAACAGACTCCACATTCCGCCGATGTGCACGATCGGTATGGTCACCAACCCGACGGCTCCGGTCAGCACCGGCTTGTCGCGTATCTCTGGGCGGTTGTTGTGCTCGAGTGCGGCCGACAGTGCGGCCTCCAATTGCTTGCGGCCCAGCGGAACACGTTTGGCGGGCCCCGTGGTTCCCGAGGTCAGCATCTCGATCGCGACAGCGGCGTCGCCGGGCCGCGGGTCGCTGGTCGCGTCGGCGCGCTTGGTCAACGAGCAGCCGTCCACGCTGTAGGCGGCGGCGCCGAGTTCGATGACCGCCTCGGTGAACGGACGCTCGTCGAACAGCCGTCCCGGCGCCAGCACATACCTGGCGCCCGATGCCGCCAGATCCGCGCTGAGTCGCTCGACCGGCTGCAGCGGGCTGATCGTCACCAGCGTTCGTTCGGCCCGGAGAATCGCGATGACCGCGGCCACGGACTCCGTGCGGTTGCCGAGGACGACGGCGACCTGTCCGCCACGGCCGCACCCGGCCGCCGCCAGTTCGGCGTCGATCCGCTCGGCGAGCCCACGGACCTGTCCCCAGGTCACCCACTGTCCGTCAAACTGCAGCATCCGCACACTGTCGGGGGCATTCCACAGCCGTCCCAACGCGTCCTGGATGCTCGTCATTCACACTCTCCGGAGGATCAAGCGCTCAAGGCGCTATTTAGTTAAACGTATACCGACATGGTTTACTAGGTCAACTTACTGGAAGGGGCCGCGGGTGGACTTCGGGCTGACCGATGAGCAGGAACAACTCGCCGATTCGGAACGCTCGTGGCTGGACCGCAACGATCCGATCGCCCGTCTGCGACAAGCCCTCGACCAGGCTCCCATCACCATCGATCCGGCCGCGGTGACCCATGCGGCGGAGTCCGGACTGTTGGCTCTGTTGACCCAGGAAGTCGGCGGCACGCACGTCGACCTGGCGGTGTGCGGCGAGGCGCACGGATACGCGGCCAGTTCCCTGCCGATCGCAGATCTGGCGATCGGCAGCTGGTTGCTCGCACGCGCAGGAATACCGGAGGCGACCGCGGCCGCGGAGGGCGAACGACTCATCGGACTCGCTCGGGCCGGCGAGCAGACCACGAGCCCGGTCCCGATGGCCGCGGGCATGGACACCTTGGCTGTGGTGAGGCGAACCGGTGACGGGGAATTCGTGGCACTGGTCCGCGATCCGACCCTCTTGCCAATGACCACACTGGATCTCACCCGGTCGTGGGGGCGGCTTGACCTCGGCGCATCCGTGCTCGATTGGGTGTCCTTGCCCGACGGAACACTTCAGCTCGTGAACGATGCCCTTGCGGTGCACCGGGCGTTCGACGCGCTCGGCGGTGCAGCGCGTCTGCTCGAGATGACGGTGGCCTACGCGGTCCAGCGTGAGCAGTTCGGGGCCGCGATCGGCTCGTTCCAGGCCGTCAAACATCACTGCGCGGACATGGCTGTCGGCGTGGAAGCCGGTCGGGCGACGCTGTGGGCAGCCGCCCTGGCGTTGGACACGGCACCAGACGACGTCCGGTCGCGCACAGCGTCTGCAGCCGTCGCCTATGCCAAGTCCGCGGCCAGTGAGGTCGCAGGCACGGCACTCCAGGTTCACGGCGGCATCGGATTCACCTGGGAGCACGACCTGCATCTGTTCCTGCGCCGGATCAGAGTCGACGAGGCGTTCGACGGAACAGTCGCCGAGCACCGCGCCGCACTGGTCCCGCTCTAGCGGGATCACTTGCGCGGCAGACTTAGTCCGCGTTCGGCGATGAGGTTGCGCATGATCTCCGAGCTGCCGCCGGCGATGGTGTAGGCACGCGCATAGAGCCACTCGTCCTGCCAACGGCCATGGTCGAGGACGTTGTCGTCCCCCTCGACCAGCACCCCCGCCTCGCCGCCCAGCTCGACTGCGAATCGCGCCATCTCCAGGTTGACCTCGCTGAACATCAGCTTGCCCATGGCCGCGTCGTGCATGCGCTCGTTGCCGCGAAGCCACCGGGTCAGGTTGGCGTACGTCAGCGCCGACAGCGCCTCCACTTCGGAGCTGAACTGACCGATCCGGTCGCGTACCCGATCGCTTTCGATCGCTGGGCGACCGCCGATCGAGACTCCACGCGCAAGATCGATCAGCGATTCGACGGCCAGTCGCAGCTTGACGACGATGCCCCCGACGTTCGTGCGCTCGTGAGCAAGCGTCGCGTTCGCGATCGACCATCCCTGGCCCGGCGTGCCGATCATCGCGTCGGCCGGAATCTCGACGCTGTCGAAGAACACCTCGTTGAAGTCTGACGTACCGGTCAGCTCGCGCAGCGGCCGCACACTGACGCCCGGAGCCGACATGTCGAGGATGAATGCACTGATGCCCTTGTGTTTGGGCGCATCGGCGTCGGTGCGCGCCAGGAGATATCCGTATCGCGCCCAGTGCCCGTCGGTGGTCCACACCTTCTGACCGTCGACGATGTAAGAGTCTCCGTGCCGGACGGCCTTGGTACGTAATGACGCAAGGTCGCTGCCCGCACCCGGTTCGCTGAACAGTTGGCACCACAGCTCGCGGCCCGCCCGGATCTCGGGGAGGTGATGCCGCCGCTGTTCGTCTGTGCCGTAGTGGATCAGCGCGTGCGACGCCAGCACGCTGCCGCTCTGAGCGCTGGGCGCATGCGCGCGGGCGAGCTCCTCCCCGACGATGATCGAGTGTTCAGGCGAGCGGTCGTCTCGGCCGCCGTACTCCGCCGGCCAATCCGCGCCCACATATCCCGCGTCGTACAGCCGCGCGGTCCACTCCTGCAACGCCTTCAGTTCGGAGTCGTTCTCGGCGCTGCGCACGCCCGCTCTTTGCGGGATGGCGGGAGCGTGCTCGGCGATGAAATCCCTTACCTCACTGCGAAACTCCTCCAATTCCGGAGTTGTCCCGTACTCCACATTCACCCTTCGGTTCGGTCGAGCAATCGTCGTGCGGCGCGGTCGCGCAACGCTTCTGCGCGCCCCACGAGTACGGCGTTCGCCCGTGCCCGGCGCAGCAGTAGATGAACGGGGTGCTCCCAGGTGAAGCCGATCCCACCGTGAACCTGCAGCGCGCCTTCGGTGATTGCCACTCCGGCATCGAACGCCGCGGTCGCCGCAAGCTCGGCTGCACAGTCCGCGTCCTCGCTGTCGGCCTCGGCAGCGGCCAACACCAGGCTGCGGGCTCCCTCCAGTGCGACCAACATGTCCGCGCAGCGGTGCGAGATGGCCTGAAAGCTGCCGATCGGCCGACCGAATTGCTCGCGCTCGCATGCCCATTCGACGGACATCGCGAGGGCGCGCGCGCCCACTCCGATGGAATCGGCTGCCACCGCGAGTAGCCCATCGCGTCGGGCGCGTTGAAGTCCGCGACGCAGGTCGGGTCCGTCTGCGAGTACCTCGCCGGCTGCGGCGGTCAGGATGAGCGCGCCGATCGTCGCACTGAGATCCAGAGGCTGTTGAGGCCTCACCTCGACGCCGTCATCGCCGCGGTTCACGGCGACAAGCACTTCGCCGTATCCGGTACGGGCAAGCACGAGTACCACGTCGGCGACCGGCGCGCCAGCCACGATCGGCACTGTGCCCGTTAGCCGCTCGCCGTCCCACCCGGGCAGCTGGGGACCCTCCGTCAGCCAGCCGTAGTCATCGAGTGGCACCGCGAATGCCGCTGTGGCGCCTGCGGCGATGCGCCCTGCCACGTCCTTGGCGCCGACCGCCACGGCCACGTCGAGGGCGGTCACCGTCGGCACCAGGGGCACTGCGGCAATGGACTTGGCCGCCTCTTCGACGGCCGCGTAGAGCAGCCGACGAGTCGCACCTGAGCCGCCGAGCGCCTCCTCGACCGCCAGACCAGGAAGGCCGAAGTCGACGAGTGAGGACCAGGTGGCGGTGTCGGTGGCGTCGAAAGTCCGCTTGCGGTCAAGTATCTCGGCAACGTCGACGCTGCTCCGCAGCGCGGAGGCAAGCACTTCGCGAAGCTGCTGCTCGTCCTGCTCGGGGATGGCGAGCGGAGCGCCAGGTACCACCGCGGCCACGCGGATGGCCTCACCACGATGCGACGGTAGACCCAGCACTGTTTCGGCGATGGTGTTGCGGTGAATCTGGGCCGTCCCCGCACCGATCGTGGTGGCGCGACTCATCAGGTAACCGAACGTCCAGCGACCGCCGTCGACCGCGTCCTCCGCGCGACTGCCAAGGGCACCGTGCGGACCGGTCGCGCGGAGCGCCAGCGCAAGCATGTGCTGCTCGAACTCCGACCCGACCAGCCTGTTCACCGACGCGACGCCGCCGGGATCTTCGCCTCTCAGGACCGCGTCCAGTGCGCGGGCGCTGTTGGCCGCAATGGTGCGGACGCCCGACTCCAACTGCGCGACGTCCTGACGCACCAGAGGGTCGTTGCCGAGCCCCTGGGACGCCACCAGCCCGATCACCCTGTCGGCCGTCTTGCGGTACTTGAACTCGTTGGCGAGGAACGCCGTCGCCCGCTCGTGGCCGAGCGACGTCCGCATGATCGACCAGCCCTGGCCCTCCTCCCCCACGCGGTTGGCGACGTCCACCGCGACGTCGTCGAAGAACACCTCGGCGAAATGCGCCGCCCCGCTGATGTCGCGCAGCGGCCTGACTTCGATACCCGGGCTGTCCATCGGGATCAGCAGATAAGTGATGCCCTCCGCACTGCGTCCCACGGGACCCGTTCGCACCAACGCGAACATCCAGTCGGCGCGCGCGGCCCCCGTCGTCCAGACCTTCTGCCCGGTGACCCGGTACACGTCGCCGTCACGGACCGCCCGGGTGGACAGCGAAGCGAGATCGCTACCCGCGCCGGGCTCCGAGAATCCCTGACACCAGAACTCGTCGGCACGCAGCAGCGGCGTGAGGAACCGGTCCTTCTGCTCTGGCGTGCCGTGCGCGATCAGCGTGGGCGCGACGATGAAGGACACCGGACACGGGTGAGCGGGAGCCCCGGCAGCGGTGGTGATTCGGTAATAGTCCAGCTGTTCTTCCAGCGACAGCTCCAGCCCGCCAACCGATTTGGGCCAACCGGGCGCCGCCAGCTTCTCGTCGACGAGCCGCGCGTGCCAGGCACGAGCCACCTGGATGCGGTCTACGTCGGCGGCGTGCTCGCGCGGAAGGTCAGCGATTAGCCGTTCGAGCCGCGCACGCCAGTCATCTGCCACATTGACCCCACAAAGTTAACTTGGTTACTTATGTGGCTAGTGTCGACTGCCGGCGCCGTGTTTGGCAAGTGCCGCGCCGAGTCAGCCCCGAGAACGCCGTTTCAGTCCTCTTCGAGGATGATCGCCAATTCGGGGCAGGCCGCCGCACCGTCGCGCGTCTTGTCCTCATCCCCGGGCTTCACCTCATGAGCCTCGAGGATGCTGTAACCCGAGTCGTCGATCGGAAACAGATCCGGGTCAACGGCATAGCACTGGGCATGTCCGACGCATCTCGATTGTTCGAGACGAACTTTCATGGTCGATCCTCCGTCGTAGTAGTCAGCAGGCCACGCGTATCGAGAAGGTCTGCGAGATGCGCGCACTCGGGTTGCGGTCGTTGAAACCATCCGCGGTGCCCTTTAGGTGGAATGTCCGCCCAGTGATGTCGACCTTGGCATCGGGGCCCAGTTGCGCCCAATAGCTACCGGTGAACCCACCGAGGTTGCGGATCTGCGCGAACTGCACCTCGACACCCTCCGCGGTGTCGACGGCCGACGTGGTGCCCGCCCTGTCGTCACCGGTGGCGATCGTGGTGACCGCGCCCTCCGAGGTGCAGCGCACGCTGTGGGTGGTGTCCACGCCGGCGCCGTCGATGGTGACCTCGGCCGTGCCGGCGGGCAGGCTGCCCGGGGGTTGCGTGGCCGACCCTGGGGACGCGCACCCGGCGACAGCCGCCATGACGGCGACCCCGGTGAGGAGTCTGCTGAGCATCACGGGAAACATAATCCGCTAAATATCTTCCCAATTCAACCGCGGTGTTGTTCACTGGGGCGCACAGGGCGAAAGGACAGTCCATGGACCCCAATCCCGATTACGACGCCAGCGACGAGTTGGAGTACGGAGTCAACTGGTTCGCGTGGATATTGCGCGGGGTGTACCCGCCACCTGCGTATCCGCCGGTCTAGGGCAGGGCGGTGTAGCCCGCGGCCGAGTTTCTCAGCTGCCATATCTGGGTGGGACACAGCTCGTTGGCGGCCTGGGTGATCAGGTATGACGCCTGGAACTCGTCATTGGTGCGGAAGTCGCTTTTGATGTCGGCCACGAGCTGCCGATAAGGCGTGCCTGCCGCGATCTTGTCGCAGACCCCGCGCCCATATGCCAGCGCGTGGTCGGCGTTGGCGAAGTTGTAACCCGGACGCACCGTGACGTTGACCAGGTATGCGACCGCGTCGGCGGATGCGGGTGCGGCGTGCAGCGCATAGCCGCCCAGCGCCAGCGCCAGGACCGCGGCGATCGACCTTCGAGTGCCCATACGCCGGAAAGAGTAATTCATTTAGCTGATTTCTGTTAGCCTCTTGGGCCATGAGGTTCATCGGCCGGCGCGGGGTGGCGCTGATCTTCCTGGTGGTCGCCCTCACAGCAGGGGTGGCCGTGCCTCCTGCACGCGCGGATAACAATCGGCTCAATGAGAGCGTCTTCGTCAACATCTATACCGCGCAGAAGCAGAACGGCTGCCCAACCGAACCCCGACTCGACGGCAGGCTCACCGAAGCCGCCCGGCTGCACACCCTCGATGTGCTGAACAACCGGGCACTCAACGGCGATATCGGCTCCGACGGCTCTACGCCACAGGACCGGGCGAACCGCGCCGGCTTTGCCGGGAAGGTGTCGGAGACCGTCGCGATCAACCCGGCGCTGGCGATCAGCGGCATCGAAATCCTCGGTCAGTTCTGGTACGACCCTGCGTACCAGGCAATCATGAAGGACTGCGGCAACACCGCCATCGGCGTGTGGTCAGAGAACAGCCTCGACCGCTCCGTCGTGGTCGCGGTGTATGGCCAGCCCGGCTAGCCGTCCGCGAGGTCGCCGCGCAGACGCTTCTTGTCGACCTTTCCGCTGGGCAACACCGGCAATTCGTCGACGATGACCAGCCGACGCGGGATCTTGTAGCCCGCGAGCCTGGACCGGATAGACTCCTGAACCGCTTCGAGGGTCAACTCCGCACCGGGCCTCAATACCACTACGGCGCAGACGGTTTCGCCCCACTCCTCATCCGGCGCCCCCACCACGGCACAGGCTTCGATGCCCTCGATTCGGCTCAGCACATCCTCGACCTCGGGCGAGTACACATTCTCGCCGCCGGTGATGATGACGTCCTTCTTGCGGTCGACCAGATACAACAACCCGCGTTCGTCGAACCGGCCGATATCGCCGGTGTGACACCACCCGTCACGCAGCGTGGCGAGCGTTGCGGCGTCGTCGTTCCAGTACCCGCGGAACAGCGAATCGGAACGCACCGCGATCTCGCCGGGAGCACCGGGCGCAGCGTCGCCACCGTCGTCGGCGACGATGCGCACCTCGATACCAGGAAAGGGAAAACCCACCGAGCGCAAGGCGCCGCCGCCGTCGGGGTCGTTCACGGTGTGCAGCTCACGGGGCAGGCCCGACACGATCGCCTCGGTCTGCCCGTACAGGTTCAGGAAGCCGGCCGACGGCAGCATCGACAACGCCTTCTCCAGAATGCCCACAGTCATGGGCGCGGCCGCGTAGATGACGGTGCGCAGGCTCTCGACCGCCTGGATGTCCGTCACCGCGTCGAGTAAGGCCCGCAACATCACCGGAGCCAGGTGCACGAGCGTGACGTGCTCCCGCGCGATCAATTGCACTGCCTCGGTTGCGTCGAACTGCCGTTGCAGGACCACTGTGCCGCCGCGGGCGTGCATACCGCCGATGATGGCCATGGCGCCGATGTGGAACATCGGCATGTTGATCAACCCTCGATCGTCTGAGCCGGTGCGCATCTCGGAGTTCATCGTGAATGCGACGCGCCGGTGCTCGCGCTGGCCGAGCATGCAGCATTTCGAAGCGCCGGTGGTGCCGCTGGTGAAGATCAGGCAGGCGATGTCGTCCGGCCGCGCCTCGAACGGCAACTCATCGTTGCTGCCGGCGGTGAACTCGGCCAAGCCCGCCAACCGGACCACGGTCGCGGGCGGCGCCAGTTCGTTGATCATCGACGCAAACTCGTCGGCGACGAACAGGATGGACGGGCGAACCCGGTCCAGCACGTCACGGACTTCGTCAGGGGTGAGCCGGAAGTTGACGGTCGCCAGGATGATTCCACTCAGCTGGCAGGCGGCCATCACCTCGCCGAATTCGATGCTGTTGCGGCTCAGGATCGCAACACGGTCCTGACGCCGCACGCCGACGGCGACCATCGCGGAGACCAGCCGTGACGCCCGCTCACGCAGTTCGGCATGGGTGACGCTGCGGTCACCGAGTTGGTAGGCGATCACGTCCGGGAAGCGCCGCGCGTTGTCGCTGACGATGTCGCCCAGCGTCATTGCCGCATCACCCACGTCGGCCGCCACGGCTAGCGGCTACTCAGCAACATCGATCCGGCGACGGGTCCGCCGCCTACGCCGACAGCGACCACTTCGGGCGTCTTGGGGGCCTGCCGCTCGCCGCCCTCGCCCCACATCTGCACACAGGCCTCGTGCAGGAACCCCATCCCGTGTAGGCGACCGCCCGACAGCTGCCCACCGCTGGTGTTGATCGGCAGCATGCCGTCCAACGCGATCCGCTCGCCGCCCTCGATGAACTCGCCGACCTTGCCGTGTTCGCAGAATCCGAGGGCCTCCAGCCAGATCACGGTCAGGAACGAGAACCCGTCGTAGATCTGGGCCATGTCGACGTCGGCGGGCGTCAATGTCGTGTTCTCCCAGAGTGTTTCGGCGGAATCGTGGGCTGCCATCGTGGTGAGGTCCGAACGCTGATCCCAGGTTGCGCGCTCGAACATGCCGGGCCCGACCGACTCCACGGTCAGTGGATGCCGCGGCAGGCCCTTGGCCGCATCCCGTCGCGATACGATCACCGCGGTCGCCCCGTCGCATGGGACGTCGCAGTCGTACAGACACAGCGGCTCGGAGATCATCCGCGCGCCGAGGTAGTCGTCCATCGTCATCGGCTCGCGATACACGGCATCGGGATTGAGTCCGGCGTTTCGGCGCGCGTTGATCGGAATCGCACCGAGTTGTTCGCGCGTCAAACCGTGTTCGTACATGTACCGCTGCGCGGGCATGGCCAGCCAGTTCGTCGCCGACAACGCACCGAACGGTGCGATGAATTCCAATTGTGGCGGCAGCTTTCCGCCGGTGAACAGTACGGACGCCCGGCCGCCGCCGGCCTGCGCCGCGGCCGTGGACTCCCACACCGACCGGAACACCACCACGTGGTTGGCGAGACCGAGCGCAACGGCCATGCAGGCCTCGATCGCCGGGCCGATCTGGCCTGCCGTCTCGAGGCCCGACATGTACCAGCGGCTGCGCAGTCCCAGAGCGTTGCGGACATCCTGCACACCGGCGCCGGAGAAACCAGGGTCGGGCACCCCGGGCCCGGGATAACTGGCGATGCCGTCGATGTCGTCGACATCCAGTCCGGCATCGGCGATGGCTCGAAGGACGGCCTCCAGGGTCAGGTCCAGTCCGGTCCGGCCCAGCCGCCTGCCGACCTGCGACTTGCCTGCGCCGGTCAGCACCGCCTTGCCGTCGAAGGGACCACGGGACACCCCGGACATTTTGGTGACATTAGCCATCAGAAGACGAACCGGGCGATGAGTTCGGCGACGGCGGCGGGTTTGTCTGCGCCGTCGATCTCCACGGTGTGCCGCACGGTCAGGTTGACGGTGTCTTCGGCCACCTTGACGGCGTCGAGCAACTCCGAACGCACCCGGACGCGACTCCCCGCCGTGACCGGGGCCAGGAACCGCACCTTGTTCAGTCCGTAATTGATGCCCATCTTGGCGTTCTCGACGCGGTAGTTGTCCTTGCTCACCCCGGGAATGAGCGACAGCGTGAGGAAGCCGTGCGCGATCGTTGCGCCGTAAGGGCTCTCGGATCTGGCCTTTTCGACGTCGACGTGGATCCACTGGTGGTCCATGGTGACGTCGGCGAACGCGTCGATGCGGCTCTGCTCGATGTCCACCCAGCGACTGATTCCGAGGTTCGCGCCGATCAACGCGATCGCCTCGTCGACGGATCCGATCGTTTTCATATCTGTCCCTTTCGCAATATCTGTCCCTTTCGCACACCTACCCCCGATACATTTATCTATTTAACGGTATAGACTGCCGATGCCTGTCCAACAACCCCGGGAGAGTTATGCCGTCAACGACGTCCCGCGCGGCCATCGTGGCCGCTGCCCGCACCGCCATCGGCACCGCGCGCAAAGGCACGCTGGCCAATATGCCTGCGATCGAACTCGCCAAACCCGTGGTGTCGGCCGTCATCGAACGCTCCGGACTGGACGCGGCCGACTTCGACGACTTCGTCCTCGCCGAGGTGATGCAGGGCGGCGGCGACAGCGCCCGCTACATCGCGGTGGATCTCGGTCTGATCGACATTCCGGGGCTGGCCGTCAACCGCCAGTGCGCATCGAGCCTGTCTGCCATTGCGGTGGGGGCGGGGCAGATCGCCGCCGGAATGAGCCGCGCCATCCTGGCCGGCGGCATGGAGTCGCTGTCCACCGGACCGATCATGCAAAAGCGCAAGCCGTACACCGCAGGCAAGTCGGCCGAGGATTATGCGCAGTGGTTCCCGGAGTCGCATCCGCCGAACGAGGATGCGCCCGCGATGGACATGTCCATCACCGTCGCCCACAACTGCAACGTTCAGTACGGGATCACCCGCGAGGATCAGGACGAATGGGCGCTGCGTAGCCATCAGCGCGCGATCAAGGCCATCGACGCCGGGTCGTTCGTCGACGAGATCATCCCCATCCAGGTACCCCAGGCCGACGGCAGCACCATCACGTTCGGCGAGGACGAGCATCCGCGGCGCGGCAGTTCGATGGAATCGCTTTCCGGACTGAAGGTGCTACACCCCGAGATCGACGGCTTCAGCGTGACGGCGGGCAATTCTTCCGGCATCAACGACGCCGCGGCCGTGGTGGCTCTTGCCAGCCCGGACACTCAAGAGAATGTGCTGGCAAGCGTGCTGTCCTGGACGCAGGTTGGACTGGAACCGAACCGCACCGGCAGCGGACCGATCAAAGCCATCCCGAAGGCGCTCGAGCTGGCAGGCCGCAAGCTCGAGGACGTGGCGCTCTTCGAGATCAACGAAGCGTTCGCAGCCCAGGCCGTCGCCTGCGCGCGAGAGCTCGGACTCGACGAGGAGATCGTCAACGTCTACGGATCCGGGATCAGCCTGGGTCATCCGATCGCCGCGACGGGAGCACGGATGGTGACGTCGGCGATCTACGAATTACGCAGGCGCGGCGGTGGAATCGGTGTGCTGTCGATGTGCGCCGGCGGAGGCATGGGTGCAGCGATGGTTATCGAGGTGGCTTGAGATGACGAATTTGATCACTGATGGACTGTTTCGGGTCGACGGGGAGCGCGCCGTCCTGCTGGGCTCCCGACGAGCGTCGACCGGGATCGTGAAGTTCCCGGCCGAACGTCCGGAGTTGTTCGACGCCAACCCAGCCATCCAGGCCGACATCGAACCCCTCGAATTATCCACCGAGGGAACGCTTTACACGTTCACGACGCAGGAATTCGTCCCGCCCCTTCCGTACAAAGGAATTCGCGATCCCAAAAAGTTCCGGCCGTACATCGTCGGGTTCATCGAACTCGAGGAGGGACTGCTGGTGGAGTCGCTGATCATCGATGCGGCCCCAGGCGATCTTCAGATCGGCCAGTCGATGGTGTCTGCCATCTCCACGCTGGAGACCGAGGCCGGCGAAACATTTGTCACCTTTGCGTTTCGCCCGGCCTAGCGTCGGCCTTGGCGCGAGTGCCCGGGCAGCGTCAGGGCACCCCCGCCCGACTGGCTGAGCAAGCCCGTGAAGCCAGCTGTTCTCGCCGTGTGTGACGAAATACGCGTGACCCCTTGAGCCGTCACGCGTTGGACCAAGCCTCCAGTACTTCTTCGACGGAGACCACAGGCCCGAGCATGGCGAAGGCATGCCGCAGCATGTCCGCACCGAACGAGGCTGGCACGCCTAGCGCCGCGTCGCGGACCACAACGATCCGGTAGCCCAAGTTGACGGCTTCGATCGCGGCGCCAATGATCGCCTCGTTCAGCGATACGCCGACCAACACCAGCGTACGAATATCCAAGCCTCGCAATAACATATCGAGGTCAGTGCCGGCGAATGCGGACATCCCGTGGTACCGCTTTGCGACGATATCGGGATCGCGTGGCGCCAATTCCGGCACCACGTCGGCCTGTGCGGAGTCGGCCAGCATATATTCGGCGGAACGCATCACGACCGCCATCCACGGCGTCACCAATTTGACGCCGGCCCGACGCGGGCGGAACTGCAATGTGGTGTGGATGACTTGGGCACCTGCATTGCGCGCGCCGTCGACGAGCTGTCCCACCGATTCGGTCAGCCCGGTTTCGCGAGCCGCGTCGGTGAGCGGTCTGAGGACGTCCGGCGCGAGGTCTCCGACGATCCCACGCTGCATTTCCGACACCAGCACAGCAGTGTGGTGCGGGCTGATCAGATTCGCCAGGGCAAACGGGTTCGGGTCGTCACTCATCGGAGAGTCACCGCATGTAGGTGTAGCCACCGTCGACCATCAAGGTCGACCCAGTCAGATAATTGGCGTCATCGGATGCCAGGAACGCCACCACGCGTCCCACATCGGTCTCAGCGTCACCGATGCGTCCGAGCGGCACATCGGGCAGCAGGTCCGTGCCACGTGAGAGTCCCATCTCGGCTTCGAATGTGTCCATGCCGTCGGTTTCGGTGAACGGACACAGCACCAGGGCGCGAATACCGTGGCGACCCCACTCGACCGCGGCTACCCGGGTCAGCGCGCGCATTGCCTCCTTGGCCATCGCATAGGCGGCCATCGCCGGCGGAGCGGTCATGCCAGCGCCGGACGCGACGTTGACGATGAGACCCTTCGATTCGCGGAGCGCCGGGAATGCGGCCTGCATGAGACGGACGGCGGCCAGCGGGCCGGTCCGCCACGACTCGTCGAAATCCTCGGGTGCCAACCTGCGGATCGGGCCGTAGTTGAAGCTCTGCGCGGAGTGCACCAGACAATCGAGCCGTCCCAATGCCGTCGTGGCGGTGTCGACGGTGCGAATAACGTCGTCGGGGTCGTTGACGTCACACTGGATCGCGATGGCCTTGGCGCCACGGCCTTCGATTTCGGCGACGACGCGCTCGCAGCGCTCCATGGTGCGGCCGGCCACCGCGATGGCCGCGCCCTTGTCGGCCATCGCCAACGCGATGCCACGACCCACGCCGCTGCTGCCGCCGGTGATCAGTGCGGTGCGCCCCTGCAGAAATGTTCCGGTGTCGTTGTTCATGTGAGTGGCCCTTCAGTCGTCGGATAGCGCGGAGTTGCTGTTGCTCGCCACACGACTTGTCTGTGGCGACATGATGCGGTCGACCAGTTCGACGTGCAGACCGTCGGGGTCGGAGAGGAAGTTGACCGAGACCCGGCCGATGGCGGTGCCGGGCAGGGCGAAGCTCAGCCGGTGACCAGGGTCGATCCCAGTGCGGCGAAGGGCATCGGTGGCGGCGTCGAGGCCGGGGACAGCCATCGCGAACCGAACCGGCCCGCGGTGCCAGAACGGCAACGGTGACTGATCAGGTTCGACGAGTTGGTCCCAGGTGGTCAGTTCAACCAGAACGGATCGGCTGACCAACGACAGCGCGAGGGTGGAGCCGGTGATGGCATCGTCACCGACGCGAATCATGGTCGGCGCTGGCCCGGCGACCTGTTTAAACCCAAGACCGGTGTAGAACCGCAGCGACGTCGCCATATCCGAGCACCCAATTCTGATGTGCCGTAACCGGGTGGCGCGCTCATCGTGGCGCACGAGTTCCACCATGACCCCGTCGGCATCGGTGACGAGGTCTCGGCTGACTCCGTCGACCTCGATGACACCTGTCTTGGCGTCCGGTGCGCCCGCACTGGTGGGAATGCCAAGTCCGATGGTCGTGATGCCCACCCGGTTGACGACCGAGTGTGGTTGCCCGACGACTGAAGGTCGATGCCAGGCAACTAGTTCCAGCGCAGGAGCGGCTCGCGGACCACGGTCGTCGTACAGGAACCACGCCTCACTGTCCACGGGCTCGCGGTATCCCGCGAAAGACCAATCTCCATGAGTGTCGTGGGTGTGCATGCGTTGCTGCAGTCCCCACTTCCCGACGTAGTAAGCAAGTGCGGCCTGAGGGTCACCGGTGTTGAGGTTGACGTGCAGAACATGCGTCGCCCCGCCACGTTCGCCCGCACCGCCGGCCTCAGGATTCTCGAGGTGTGACGACACCCGCTTCCCTCTCATGCAAACACACGCTACATTAGCGACAACACCGTTTTCGCATGAGAAGACATCGTTGTCAATAGAGGAGGGGTGAGAGCCGGGTGACCGCAGAACCGACCTCGCTTCGCCGCGACGCCGTCGCACGAGGCCTCGCCGACCGGACCGCCGCCGCCGATGCCGTGCTCGACCAGCTAGTTCAGGTCGCTCAACGCCAGATTCGCCGTGCCGGAACGATCGACCTGAGCCTGCGCGAATTGCTCGACGAAGCCGGCATAGGCACGCGGTGGTTCTACCGGCACTTCGACAGCAAAGAAGCCTTCCTGCTAGTCATGCTCGAAGACCTTTTCACTGATCTGGCCGAGTACCTCAGGCAGACGATGGATTCAGCCGGTACTCCGCGAGACAGGGTTATCGCCTGGATCAACGGCGTTCTCGATCAGGCCGAACCAGCCGTTGCTGAGCTGGGCCGACCGTTGCTCGTGCACGCCGCACGCCTCAATCAGCTGTTCCCCGAGGCCTATCGCGCAGTCGGCCACGCGATGCTGGCGCCGCTGACTGCGTCCATCTCGGCGGGCGCGGCCGACGGGACGTTACACAGCGCCGACAGCCCCTCCGACGCGCGGGCGATCTTCTTCTTAACCCTGTCGGTCATGCAGTCGCATGTGTTGGAGGGCACAACCTGTTCAGCGCAGGAGCGCAGCGCCATCGCCGACTTCGCCCTGCGGGCGTTGAGCACCGACACCGTCTTGTGAATCACTGAACCACCTAATACCAGGAGGCAAACAATGGATCTGTCCGGCAAAGTCGCGATCGTCACCGGTGCAAGCAGAGGCATTGGCGAGGCCATCGCCATCGAACTCGCCGGCGCCGGCGCCGACGTCGCGCTGATGGCACGGAGCACCGCCTCCGCCCCAAGCAAGAACTTCGAAGGCACCCTCGACGACGTTGCCGCCGCCATCGAACGGCAGGGCAGAAAAGTGCTCACCGTCCAGGGGGACGTTTCCCGGGAAGACGACGTAGCCGCCGCCCGCGACGCCACACTCGCGCAATTCGGCCGTTGCGACATCGTGGTCAACAACGCTGCGACGTCCTATCTCGCGCCGTTTCTGGACCTGTCGGTGAAACGCTGGGATGTGGTCATGGCCGTCAACCTGCGAGGTCCGATGCTGATGAGCCGGGCGTTCCTGCCCAACATGATCGAACGGGGCAGCGGACACATCATCAACATCTCCTCTGCCGACGGTCGCCTTGACCTGGATTCAGCCGTTGAGATCGCGTCGATGATCGGGTACGACTCGACCACGGCCACATTCGGTGCTTCCGCGCGACCGTTCGAGTTGAGCCGCACCGCCTATGGAACCTCCAAGGCAGCGCTCAACCGCCTCACTGTGGGGCTGGCCGCAGAGTTCGCCGACGCCGGAGATCGCTGTGAACGCACTGGAGGTGAGTGCGGTGACACAGGCGGTGCTGAAGAACACGCCCGATTCCGACCATTCGGCCAATGAGCTCCCCGAGGGGCCCGCTCAGGCCGTCGCGTGGATCGCCGCGCAGTCGACCGACTACACCGGCCACATACTCAGCCAGTTCGACCTGTTGCCCGAGCTTAGGGCCAGTGGGCAGATCCGTCCCCGCATCGCCCCCTCCGATTTGCGGATCTGACATGGATCTGCGGATTAGCGGTAAGACCGCATTGGTCGTCGGCGGTAGCCGAGGCATGGGCCTGGAGGTCGCGAAGCTGCTTGCCATCGAGGGCGCCAAGGTCGCGATCGTCGCGCGCACTCAAGAGCCCATCGACAGGGCGGTCAGCGCCATCACCGACTCCGGCGGGGCAGCCATCGGGGTTGCGGCAGACATGAGCACCGAAGCCGGCATCACCGCGGCGATCACGGCCATCGGCGAGCAGTTCGGCCCTCCATTGATCGCGGTTACACAGGCCGACTCCCACGTCCGTGGAACCTTCGACGAGGTCACCCGCGCCGAGGACTACGTTGACGCCTACCGCACCTTCACACTGAGCCAGGTGTTCCTGCTGCGCGCAGTCCTGCCTGCGATGAAGGACGCCGGGTGGGGCCGCTTCGTGCACATCGGGTCGGGTACAGCCAAGGAACCACAGTCGACGCCACCGCACACCGTGGCCAATGCCACGCGTCCGTCGACAGTAGGGCTCCTCAAGAGCGTGGCCGACGAATATGCCCGGTTCGGAATCACGATCAATACGCTGGCGCCCGGCTGGATCGGCACCGACACCACCGAGTGGTACCTGAGCAAGCACGAGGGCCTGAGTACCGACGAGCAACGTCGCGCCTTCTTGATCGAGCGCGCCGGAGTTCCAGCCGGCCGCCTCGGCAAGCCTGATGAAATCGCCTCGACGATCGCATACCTGTGCTCGGAGCCGGCCGGCTATATCACCGGGCACTACATCACCGTTGACGGCGGACTGCACCGCGCCGCCTTCTGACGATCGCGGCGTCTGTTTCGTGTCAGCGCTCAGCGAAGCAGAGGCGCAAGCTTAGTGGTGATGGTCTCGACGTGGCGCATCGCCAGATCGATCGGCATGGCGCCGATCGATGCCCACAGGAACACGGTCTCGACCGGGGCGGCCGCTGTCATCTCGCGGATCCGCACCGCGATGTTTTCGGGGGTGTCGAACCAAAACGACATCCATACGCCCGACGATTCACTCGACCGAAGTTTCTCGGGGTCAACCGGACGCGGAATGCGCCGGCCGGTGCCTTCGACCATGTGCCGCATGTACGAATCCCGTTGATACGCAATGTATGGCGCCACCACCGGCCAGTCACGTTCGGGGTCTTCGGTGACCCAGGCGTCTATCAGTCCGGCCATGCGCCCGACGGCGGGATCATGACCGGCCTCCGCAAGCCCGTCGCGGTAGGGCAGCCACGACCTGGCATCCGCGGTGAGCAATCGCGCGCCCAAGAGGCCGGCCCGCCGTGCACCCTGTGGGCCCTGGTAGCCCATCCAGATCGGCGCGCGACCCTGGACCGGTTTCGGGGTTACCCGATGCCACAGGTCGGCCACTTGCAGCGCGCGGTCATCGGTTGTCGCATACCTGCGGTTCGCCGAGGCCGAATACAGCTCGTATTCGGGGACGCGATACCCGGCACCGAGGCCGAGCTCCAGCCGTCCGCCGCTGAGGACGTCCACGAGAGTGGCCTGTTCGGCGATTTCGACAGGCGAATGAAGCGGTGCAATGGTCACTGCGGTGCCGATGCTTACTGTAGTCGTTTGCGCGGCAACGGCGGCAGCGAACGTCAAGGGCTGCGAAAGATACTCGTCATCGAAAAGATGGTGTTCGGAGAACCAGACTGAGGAAGCTCCGAAACACTCTGCAGCCGAGCACAACTCGAGCACCTCATGGTGTAGGCGTGTCGAGTTGAGGCTCTGGCCGCGGTTTCTCAGATCGAAGAACACACCGACGTCCACACCGACCGCCCTTTCCGTCGTC
>CAWBYS010000003.1:0-588169 GCA_963793055.1 uncultured Actinomycetota bacterium
TCTCGCGCACCAGGTCATGGTTGCCACCGATCCCGCCGCTGGCGGCAATGACGGCTTGGGCACGAAACTCGAAGTCGCCGATGATGTTTCGCGAGGAAGCTACTCCGCGAGCTGCAGATGACGGTTCCAGGACCGCACCGCGGACACCGACGGCGCCGTTCTCGATGATGAGTTCATCGACTCGGTGGCGATCGGCGAAGCGCACGATGGAGGCGCCACGCAACCGTCGGGCGAAGATGTCGACGATCGCCGGTCCCGTCCCCCAGGTGATGTGGAACCGCGGGACCGAGTTGCCATGGCCGCGTGCGTCGTAGCCACCGCGCTCGGCCCAACCGACGAGGGCGAACGTCTGCAACCCGCGTTCGCGCAGCCAGCTTCGCTTCTCGCCCGCCGCGAAGTCGACGTAGGCGTGCGCCCACTGGCGCGGCCAATGGTCCTCCGGCCGGTCGAACCCCGCCGTGCCGAGCCAGTCCTGCAGCGCCAGCTCGTAGCTGTCGCGAATGCCCAGGCGCCGCTGCTCAGGACTGTCCACGAAGAACAGGCCACCGAAGGACCAGAACGCCTGGCCACCGACGTTCTCGGCGTTCTCCTGGTCGACGATCGAGCACGCGGCGGCCGCGCTCGGCGGCCTCGCACGCCGCGACCAGCCCCGCGAGCCCCGCTCCGACGACGATGACATCAGCGTCTGTCATGGCCGCCACGTTAGCGGGCGGGCGCTATGCGGCGTCTGTGAGTGCGCGGTACGGAGTCCAGTGATACACGCCCGGCACGCACTGGTGCATGAGCGCAAGGTCCACGGCGTCCAGCATCGCCTGCCGCGGACCGGGCCTGCGCAGGTGACGCGCCGCAACGGCCACCCGGACGATGCCGTCGCGCCGCGCGGTGCGCTCGGCCGACAACACGAGCGTCCGGCACCACCACGGCTCGCTCAGGAAGCCCTCGCCGATTCCGAGTACCCGCGCCCGCACCGCGCTGTCGCGCACGAGGTCGGTGATCCCGGCCAGTCCGGCGAGCAACCGAAAACCATTGCGGGGCAGCGCAGTTGTCGTGCCCTGCGACACCGTCCAACCCGGTGCCGCAAACAGCCGGGTGCGCAGGCCCAGGTGTTCCATCACCCGATCCGCGGCCATCAGCCGCAGGTTCGCCTCGTGCGCAGGCAATGTCGCGAACTCTCCGCGCCGCTTCTTGGTGGCGGCCTCATCGAAACCATGCAGAACGAGGGCATCGCCCTTCACACGCCTTTCGGCCAGCCACTCGACGGTAGGTGCGTCGTCGTCGAGCCGGTAGCCACCCTTGATCCTTGGTGCCACCAGAAACGACACAGGGACGTCACGGGATTCGAGTTGCGCGCAGAACGCCTCGACTTCGGGCAGTGTGCGATCGCGGATCCCAGAGATCGAGACGATCAGTTGTCCAGCCACTCCTTCATTGTGGCAACGTCAGGTGTCGCAACGGTTTACAACACGTGGGCGACAGCTGACTTTTTCTCCTTATCGCGGCAGGACGTCTTCGATCGCCGTGATCACCTCCGGAGCGTCCGGAACGGTGCGCGGCCGGAACCGCTTGGCAACCGTTCCACCCGGCGCGAGCAGGAACTTCTCGAAATTCCACTGGATGTCGCCGGCTTCGCCGCTGTCGTCGGCGGTCTTGGTCAACTCGGCGTAGAGCGGATGGCGGCCGGATCCGTTGACGTCGGCCTTGGCCAGCAGCGGGAAGGTCACGCCGTAGGTCGTCGAGCAGAACTCAGCGATCTCCTCGGCGGTGCCGGGCTCCTGGCCCATGAACTGATTGCAGGGCACTCCGATCACCGTAAGTCCGCGGTCGCGGTAGTCCTTCGCCAACTGCTCCAGCGCGGTGTACTGCGGCGTCAGGCCACATTTCGAGGCCACGTTGACCACCAGGGCGGCGCCGTCGGCGAGCTCGCCGAGCGTGGTCGCCTTGCCGTCGAGAGTGGTCAACGGGATTTCGGTGAGCGAAGCGTCTGCCATGGCCAGCACGCTACTCGCTCTTGAAAAGCATTCCCGCGATCTCGGTGCACCGTCGCCATCGGATCGGCGTCGCGGTCGATGGCCTTGTTGAGCCACAGCAGCGAAAAGCCGTGTACCAGAGACCATGCCGCCAGTGCCGCGGCCTCCGGGTCCGCATTGGCACGGGGATCGTCAAGCGTGCCCACGCCGTGGGCGAGTTCGGTTCCTGCCGCGCCGACGGCCGCGACGAGGTCCGGATCGTCCTGTTCGGTGAGCGACCGATCGAACATCACCGCGTAGTGGCCGGGATGATCGAGCGCGAAACGCACATACGCCAGTGCGGCGTCGATGAACTCGGGCCTGGCGTCTTTGAGGGCGACGGCCAGCAGTCGCCAGCCCTCGGCCGCCAGCGCAGTGAACAGGCCGCGGCGGTCGGTGAAGTGGTGTGCCGGCGCAGCGTGCGACACCCCAGCCTCGCGCGCCAGCTCGCGCAGCGACAACCCGTCGGCGCCGCGTTCGGCCACCAAGTCGGCGGCCTCGGCCAGGATGACGGCCTTCAGATCGCCGTGGTGGTACGAGTCCTTGCCCATGCGGCCATCATAGCCAGGAATCTTGACACTGCCTAGATCGTGTCTTACCGTACATCTAGTCACTGTCAAGATTGGAGTCGAAATGGCCGTCATCATCACCCTCGTCCTGGGCACGCTCGGCGCCCGCCTGGCCGGATGGCTGGGGGTCGACTACGTCGACAGCTGGCCCAAGCGATCGCCATCGGGCTTGCGGCGATGTTCGTGGTGACCGGCGTCGCGCACTTCGTCAACCCGCTGCGACGCGACATGGTCGCGATCGTGCCGCCGTGGCTGCCTGCGCCGGGACTCCTCGTAACCGTGACCGGCGTTCTCGAACTCTCGGGCGCCATTGGCCTGCTGTTTCCACCGACCCGGGTCGCCGCGGCGGTCTGCCTGTTCGTCCTGATGTTGGCGATGTTCCCGGCCAACGTCTACGCGTCGCGGATGCCGAACCCGCCGAAGTCGATGACCACGCGGTTGGATGTCCGCACTTTCGAAGAGGTCGTATACCTAGGGGCCGCTGTCGTGGTCGGCCTTGGCGGCATCCAGTAGCCAGGCGTACATGAAGGCGGTTTCCTTCCAGCGTTCGTAGCGTCCGCTGATACCACCGTGGCCGGCGTTCATCTCGGTCTTGAGCAGGACCGAGGGGCCGCCGGTCTTGGTGTGCCGAAGGGCCGCAACCCATTTCGCCGGCTCGACGTAATACACTCTGGCGTCGTTGAGTGACGTCATCGCCAGAATCGGCGGGATAGTCCTTGTTCGCGACGTTCTCGTATGGCGAGTAGGACTTCATGTACTCGTAGACGTCTTTGTCGCGCAACGGGTTTCCCCATTCATCCCATTCGGTCACGGTAAGGGGTAGCGAAGGGTCGAGGATCGTCGTGAGCGGATCGACGAAAGGCACCTGTGCCAGAATGCCCGCGAACAGCTCGGGAGCCATGTTGGCGACAGCACCTACGAGCAGCCCGCCCGCGCTGCCGCCGAGCGCGACCAGGTTCTCCGGTCGGGTGATGTCCGTGGCGATGAGATGCTTTCCGACAGTGATGAAGTCGGTGAAGGTGTTCTTCTTCTCCAGCATCTTGCCGTGCTCATACCACGGCCTGCCCAGTTCGCCGCCGCCTCGCACGTGTGCGACGGCGAAGATCATGCCGCGGTCGAGCAGCGACAACCGGGCGATGGAGAATCGCGGATCCTCGCACGACTCGTAGGCGCCGTAGCCGTAGAGCATCAGGGGGGCCGGATACTGCAGGCCGATCTTGTGGACGATCGAAATCGGCACGCGCGCACCATCGGGCGCCACCGCCCAATCGCGCCGCTCGACATAGTCCGCAGGGCGGTAGTCGCCGAGCACCGGCTGCTCACGCAACATCGTGCGCTCGCCTGTCGCCAGGTCGACGTCATAGATCCGCACCGGGGTGACGAACGACGTCGCGCCGATGCGCAACTTGGGCGCGTTCCAGTTCGGGTTGGCGGACAGGCCCGCCGACATCAGTTCGGAGTCAAAGGTGAGGTCCTCGGGGTGTCCATACTCGCCCGTCGCGTAGATGGGCCACAACTGGATCCGGGGCAGCGCCTCGCTGCGATAGCCCACCACCAGATGCCCCTCGAACGCATCGACGGAGTCGAGCCGTACGTCCTCACGATGCTCGATCAGCGTGCGATGCGTGATGGGGTCGCTGACCGGGGCCTCGACGAGCGTGAAGTTCTCCGCGCCGTCGTTGTGCAGGATGAGGAACCGATCCTCGCCGCCCACGACGGCGTGCTCGACCGAGTACTCGACGAGTTCGCGTCGTGGCCACACGATGGTGAACTCGGCGTGCGAGTCGGCGGCGTCGCCGTACCGCACCTCTGAGGTGACGGCGCTGCCTGCCGCGATGATGACGTACTTGTCGCTGCGGGTGCGGCCGACCGCCAGCCAGAACCGTTCGTCGGGTTCGTGATAGACCTTCTCGGCAGGCAGTCCGGATCCGATGCGATGCCGCCAGATGGTGTCGGGGCGCCAGGCGTCGTCGACTGTCGTGTAGTACACGGTGTGGTTGTCGGCGGCCCAGGTCACGCCGGCGCCGATACCGACGATCTGGTCCTCGTACAGCTCACCCGTGCGTAAGTCCTTGAACCGCAGGGTGTATCGCTCGTCGCCCTTGACGTCGGTGGAGTACGCCAGGACGTTTCCATCGAGACTGATCGATGCGGCGCCGAGCGAGAAGAAGTCGTGCCCGCCGGCCTCGACGTTCTCGTCGAGGAGCACCTGCTCCCCTGGGATCTCGGTGTGCTCGTCGAGTACCGGCGGTGTCCAGTCGTCGGGATCGGCGACTGGGCACCGGCAGTGCACGCTGTACTGCTTGCCTTCGAAGCTGCGGCCGTAGTACCACCACTCGTCGCGGCGCGTCGGCACTGACAGATCGGTTTCCTTGGTGCGGGCCTTTATCTCGTCGAAGATCTTCTGGCGCAACGGCCCGAGATCCTCGGTGGCCTGGTCGGTGTACTCGTTCTCCGCCTCGAGGTAAGCGATCACCTCGGGGTCGGACTTGTCACGCAGCCACTCGTAGGGGTCGGTGAACACGTCGCCGTGATGTTCGCGTCGGAAGTCGATTCGTTTTGCGATCGGCGGCATCATGACTGTGCCCCCATCCAGTCGCTGAACTTCAGACCCGAAATGCGTTCGTAGGCCTCGACGTAGCGGGCTCGCGTCGCGTCGACGATGTCGGGCGGCAGCGGTGGCGGCGGGGTGTCGCCGTGACGGTCCCAGCCTGAGTCGGGTCCGGTCAGCCAATTTCGGACGAACTGCTTGTCGAAGCTGTTCTGGACGACGCCCTCCTGCCAGTCGTCGGCGCGCCAGTAACGGCTCGAGTCGGGTGTGAAGACCTCGTCGGCCAGTCGCAGATTACCGTGCTTGTCGACGCCGAACTCGAATTTGGTGTCGGCGACGATGACACCTTTCGTCAAAGCGTGGTCGGCACCCTGGATGTAGGTCTGCAAAGTGCGCTCCCGCAGTTGATTTGCGCGTACCGCGCCGACCAGGTCGATCATGTCGTTGAACGAGATGTTCACATCGTGTTGTCCGAGTTCGGCTTTGGTGGCAGGGGTGAACAACGGCTCGGCGAACTTGCTGGCCTCGACGAGGCCCGGTGGCAGCGGTATGCCGCACACTTCGCCGGTCTTCTGATAGTCGATGAGGCCCGAGCCGGTCAGGTAGCCGCGCGCCACACACTCGACCGGCATCATCTCGAGCTCCTCGACCACCAGCGCGCGTCCGAGCACCTCCTCGGGGATGCGCTCGTCATCCGGCGGACCCGCGAGGTGGTTGGGCGCCTCTACGTAGTCGAAGAAGAACATGCTCATCGCGGTCAGGATGCGGCCCTTGTCGGGGATCTCGCTGTCGAGGATGTAGTCATACGCCGAGATGCGGTCGGTGGCGACGAACAGCAGATGTCCATCGTCGATGCGGTAGAGCTCGCGAACCTTGCCGCTGGCCAGATGTTGATAGTCGGACAGACCCGGGCGCATCGGGTCAGCCTATCGGGCAGCATCATGGTTCATGAGTTCGCGGTTTATCCCGTATGCCAGGACGCCGTCGCGCCTGCTGGCGCAGTTGATCAGCGACATCGTCGTGATCGCCTGGAGCGTCGTCTGGGTGTTGGTCGGAATGGCCGTGCACGCGGCCGTATCGACGATCGCCCAGGTCGGACGCCAAGTGCAGACGGGCGCCAACGGTGTCGCCGACAACCTCAACACCGCAGGCGATCGGACCGACGACGTGCCGCTCATCGGGGACGCGCTGGCCAAGCCGCTGCGAGCGGCCAGCGAGGCCGCGCTGGACATCGCCGGAGCCGGGCACAGCCTCGACACGACGGCATCGTGGCTGGCGTGGGTGCTGGCACTGGCGGTCGCGGCCCCGCCGATCCTGTTCGTCGCGATGCCGTGGCTGTATCTGCGTATCCGGTTCTTCCGGCGCAAGTGGACCGCGATCACGTTGGCCAGCACGGCGGCGGGCGAGCAGCTGCTGGCGCTGCGGGCGCTGGCCAATCGGCCGTTGGCCAAGCTCGCGGCGATACACGACGATCCCGTCGGCGCCTGGCGCAGGCAGGACGCCGTCGCGATCCGCGGCCTGGCCGCGCTGGAGTTGCGTTCCGCGGGCGTCCGCATCCGCCGACTCCACTCCTAGCGGTTTCGGCGTGATTTTCAGCGCTGAGCGCAGGTTTTCACGCCCAATTCGCGAGGACGGGAGCCGGGTGACGCGTGCCGTCGTCAAAACAGGATGCTTGATGAGCTGCTACGGGCACACGACGGAGTCATCACACTCGCGCAGGCACGCCGGGCTGGGCTCAGCGAGCATGCAGTGATACGCCGGTGCAAGTCTGGTCATTGGGAACGACGCGGGCCAGGGGTCTACTTCGTCACCGACAGGCCATTCACCGATGCAGCGCGATTACGGGCGGCGGTGTGGAGTTATGGCGCCCGAGCCACCGCGAGCGGACTTGCCGCCGCCTGGTGGCACGGTGCAACGAAATATGTTCCGCAGGTCATCGAAGTAACCGTGCCGCGCTCAAGTAATGGCCGCCGACGCGCCGGCACCAGGCTGCGGCGGCGCGACCTCGCACCGAAAGACATCGTCGAGCGCAATGGCTTGCGTGTCACGGCTCTGCCGCTCACGGTCGTCGAAGCCGCGGTGCGACGAGGCGGCGGGGCCCAACTGATGGACGCAGCCTTGCAGCGCCGTGTGCAGCTGAACCAGCTGTGGCATGCGCATCTGCGCAACACGGGCCGACACGGATCGCCCGCGGCGAGGCGGCTACTGCAGGCCGCATCGGATGGCGCGCGTTCGGAAGCCGAGCGACTTCTCCTGAAGCTCCTGCGCGACGCAGGCATCACCGGATGGAAGGCGAACTATCCTGTCGGCGGCTACAAGGTCGACGTCGGATTTCCCCGAGAGAAAGTTGCGCTCGAGGCCGACGGCTGGGCGTTTCACAGTGACCCAGAAGCGTTCCAGATCGACCGCAAGCGCCAGAACGCCATCGCGTTACTCGGCTGGCAGGTGCTGCGGTTCACGTGGCTTGACCTGACGGAGCACCCGCAGCGCGTGATCGCCGAAATCGCAGCAGCAATCCGACCGCCACGATGAGCCAGGAGGCGAACGCGATCCAGAAGAAGACCAGCGAGACGATCGTCAGCCAATGCCAGCGGGTTTCGATGGCCATCGCATACGTGGCCGACGAGTACATCCCGAGCGGAAAGACCGCGGGCCATCCCAACCCCACCGACCGCCGCAACACGACGACGACAAGTAGCGGAATCCACGCCGTCGCGACCACCCACGTCACGATCGTGACGGCTCGCACACCGTCGGCGAACGGGCCGGGTATCAGCACACGGTGCAGATGGTCGCCAGCGAGCGTGGCAATCGCGATGCCGCCCATCAGGATCCAGATGTCCGACTGGGCGAGCTCGGGTGCAGACGGGTCATGACGCACGCGCATCAGAATCAGCGTGGTCATCACCAGGTAGACGGAGATGCCCAGGACCCAGAACACCATGGCCCAGAACACGATGTCGAGATCCGCCGCGACGATGGCCAATCCCGACGTCGCCACGCCCGCCAACTCCCAGCCGCCGCGAGCATGGTCACGCTGTCGCGCTGCGCGCACCGCCAGCGGCACTAGTGACAGCCAACCCTGCAACGCCATGCCCGCCAGCACCCACAGCACGATGCGGTGCTCGGCCAATCGCGCACCCACGACAGCGCATGCAGCGACATAAGTGAACAGCCCAAACGCCACGTCGGGATCGCGAAGGTCGAAGCTACGCCATGCCCTGGCAACAAAAACCATCAGGACGGGAAGTGCGATCGCCGCCACGACGGCCAGCCCGTCGCTGACAAGGCGATAGCCATGGTCCGCGGCGGCGATCGACACGATGCCAGTCGCCATGACCGCAGCGAACACATCGGGTTTCACGGTTCGAGCTCGACCACCAGATGCCGAATACCCGTATGGCGGTTGCTGCGCGTCCATTCCACCGGCTTGACCACGTTCACGGCGCCGAACCGAGTGAGCAGCTCCTCGTACAGCACCCGCAGCTCCAGCCGAGCCAGGTTGGCGCCGAGGCAATAGTGGATGCCCTGCCCGAACCCCAAGTGCGGATTCGGCTTTCGCGTGATGTCGAAGGCATCCGCATCCGCGAACACCGCTTCGTCGCGGTTGGCCGAGCCTTCCCAGATCTGCACCTTGTCCCCGGCCGCGATCTGCCGGCCGCCCAGCGAAACGTCCCTGGTCGCCGTCCGCCGCTTCGATGGCGACGGCGACGTCCACCGCACCATCTCCTCGACAGCGGTCGGCAGCAACTCGAAATCCCCACGCAGCGTGGCCAACTGCCGCGGATGCTCGGCGAGCGCCAGCAGCCCGCCTGCCACCGCGTTGCGCGTCGTCTCGGCGCCCGCGCTGAACAGCAGACTGAAGAACAGGTACAGCTCCATTTCCGAGAGGAGGGACGAAGACAGCGACGGCGCATCCGCGTCGTCGACCATGGCGTTGGCGACGACCGACAGCATGTCGTCGGTCGGCTCCGCCCGTTTCGCTGCGATCAACTCCTGGCCATAGGCGTACATCCGCGAGCCGGCCTCTTCGGCCGACAACTGGCCCACTGTGCCCACTTCGGCCCTTCGGGCCCTACCGAAATCGAACTGCGGCTCGATCGCCTCGAACAGCCAATGCCGTTCGGACTCGGGCACTCCCAACAGGATGCAGATCATCTGCATCGGCAACTCCGCCGCGACGTCCACCAGGAAGTCGAACGCCTCCCCCGGGACCACCGCGTCGAGCAGCCGACGGGTCCTGGCCCGCAGGTCGTCCTCGACCCTGGTGATCATCCGGGGCGTGAGACCCGAGCTGACCAGCCGCCGGATGTGCGAATGTCGCGGGTCGTCCATCATGTTGAGCACCTGGCCCGCGATCGCCAAGTCCTGAAGCAGCGTGCCACCGAACGGCCGCGTGCCACCCGTCACCGACGAGTACGTCTCCGGATCCTTCAGCACAGCAAGGGTTTCCGCATAGGTCGCGACGGACCAGAAACCCTCCCCGTCAGGTGTGTGCTCAGTGGGCTCGTGCCAGTACACGGGCGCCTCGCGGCGATGCACCTCGAAGAGGTCGTGGGGAAAGCCGGACGCGAAGTTGTCCAGATCGGTGAAGTCGATCTCGGCGACCCCCGACGCGCGAGTCACAGGATCGCGCCCGAGGTGTACTTGGCGGCCTCGGGATAGCGGCCGACCAGGTCCTCCACCGCCTCGACGACCCGGTCGACCTGGTCCCCCGCGGCGCCCGTGAAGGCCTGCTTGTCAGCCAGAGCATCGTCGAGCGCCACCCGGTCCAACGGCAGCCGCGAGTCGGCAGCGAGCCGATCCAACAGGTCTGGCTCCGAACCCTTTTCACGCATCGCCAGCGCCACTGCGACGGCGTGCTCCTTGATCACCTCGTGCGCTGCCTCGCGTCCCATGCCTGCGCGCACCGCGGCGATTAGAATTCGCGTCGTCGCCAGGAACGGCAGATAGCGGTCGAGCTCACGCTGGATCACCGCCGGGTACGCGCCGAACTCGTCGAGCACGGTGAGGAACGTCTCGGTCTGCCCGTCGATCGCGAAGAACGCGTCGGGCAATGCCACGCGGCGCACCACCGAGCAGAACACGTCGCCCTCGTTCCACTGCGCACCGGCCAGCTCGGCGGCCATCGACGCGTATCCGCGCAACACCACCTGCAACCCGTTCACCCGCTCGCACGAGCGGGTGTTCATCTTGTGCGGCATCGCCGACGAACCGACCTGGCCCGGTGCGAACCCCTCGGTCACCAGCTCGTGCCCGGCCATCAGCCGGATGGTGTGCGCCAACGACGACGGTCCCGCGCCGACCTGCACCAGCGTCGACACGACGTCGTGGTCCAACGACCGCGGATACACCTGCCCGACACTGGTGAAAATATCTGTGAAGCCGAGGAATTCGGCCACCCGCCGCTCGAGCTCTGCCAACCGTCCGGTGTCACCGTCGAACAGGTCGAGCATGTCTTGGGCCGTACCCATCGGGCCCTTGATGCCGCGCAACGGGTACCCGTCGATCAACGACCGCAACCGACGAAGCGCGATGAGCAACTCCTCGGCCGCCGACGCGAACCGCTTGCCCAGCGTGGTCGCCTGCGCGGCGACGTTGTGGCTGCGGCCCGCCATCACCAGATCGCGATACACCACCGCACGTTCGGCGAGACGCGCGACCACGGCGACGCCGTGGGCGTGAACCAGCTCGAGAGACCGACGGATCTGCAGCTGCTCGACGTTCTCGGTGAGGTCGCGGCTCGTCATGCCCTTGTGCACATGTTCGTGGCCGGCCAGCGCGTTGAACTCCTCGATGCGCGCCTTGACGTCGTGACGCAGCACTCGCTCACGCGCCGCGATCGACGCCAGGTCGACGTCCTCTGCCACCCGCTCGTAGTCGTCCAAGACTGCCGAGGGCACCGCCACACCCAGCTCCGACTGCGCCCGCAGCACCGCCAGCCACAGCCGGCGCTCGGCGACGACCTTGGCCTCCGGCGACCAGATAGCCACCATCTCGTCGCTGGCGTACCGATTGGCCAGCACATTCGGGATCGTCACAAGCACACAGCTTACGGCGGCACCTACGAGCCGATGGTGCACAGTAGGCGTATGCACTTCATTGGGCTCGATCTCGCGTGGGGTGAGAAAAACCAGACCGGCGTCGCGGCCATCGACGCCGGCGGCCGGTTGCTACACGTCGGCGCGGCACAGGACAACGAGAGCATCATCGATGCCATCGCACCGTTCACCGGTGGAGACTGTCTGGTCGCCATCGACGCGCCGCTGATCGTGAAGAATCCGACGGGCTACCGGGCCGCGGAGACGATGTACAACCGCGACTTCCAGCGATTCGATGCGGGAGCGTATCCCGCGAACACCGGCAATCCCCTGTTCGATCCACCGCGTGCTGCCGTGCTGGCCGCTGCCCTCGACCTCGACATGAACCCATTGTCGGGGTCGAACCGGCGGGCGATCGAGGTCTTTCCGCACCCGGCGGCCGTCGTGCTGTTCGAACTCGAGAAGACCCTGAAGTACAAGAAGGGGCCGTTCGGGGATCGCCAGCGCGATCTGTTGAAGCTGATGACGCTGATCGAGGGTCTCGACGACGCGAGTCCGCGGCTCCGCGCCAACCGCAGCGTCGGCTGGGTGGAGCTGCGCAGACGGGTCGAAGGAGCGACGAAGCCGGCACAGCTCGACCGGGACGAAGATCCGGTCGACGCCGTGCTCTGTGCCTACATCGCGCTGTACTCATTCCAGCGGCCCGACGATGTGACGATCTACGGCGACTTCGACAACGGCTACATCGTCACCCCGAGGCTGCCGCCCGATCAGAAGCCCGCTCCGCGCCGCCGCGTGGTGCCACCACCCAACGACGAACTGCACGAACGACTTTCGCATCTCGAAGATCTCCTGGCGCAGGCGACAGCCGAAGTCAAGACGCTGCGCGAGCGGTTGTACCGGCTGTAAGTCAGTCCGGCGCTTCGGCCAGGTGCGTCGGGTGGGTCTTTGGTCTCCTCGGCCATGTTGACCGAGTCCTCGAAACCCACCATCGCGAAGAACGCCAGCGACGTGGCCGCCGTGACCGCCACGAAAGTGCTTCGCTCGCCTTCACTTTCGAAGACGACGACGCGGGAGAAGTCGACGTCGCCGCCCTGGGTGAACGCCCACAGGCCGACCACGATGACCGTCACCAGGCCGGCGATCTCGATGACCGTCAGGACGACGTTGAGCTTCACGGATTCGCTGACGCCGTGCAGGTTGATCGCGGCCAGCGCAGCCATGAAAAGCAGTGCGATAGCGGCGATGCCGACCTTGCCCCAGTCCAGTCCGAAGCCCTTGATCAAGTTCGACGCGAAGGCCTGCGAGGCGGTCGACGCTGAGGTGATACCCGAGCACATCACGACGAACGCGACGATGAACGTGAAGAAGTGGATCCCGAATGCCTTGTGCGCGTGCAGCGCCGCACCCGCAGCCTGTGGATACTTGGTGACGAGTTCCAGGTACGACAACGCGGTGATGGTCGCGACGATGAAGGCGATCAGGAACGGAAGCCACGCGGCACCACCGACCTCGCCGGCGACTTGGCCCGTCAGCGCATACACACCTGTGCCCAGGATGTCACCGACGACGAAGAGCAGTAGCAGTCCCGGCCCCATCACCCGTTTGAGTTCGGGTTGCTGTTCAACGGTGTCGGCGCTTGCCATGCCTCAATCTTTTGCCAGTCAAGGAAATTGCGCAGCGGTTATCGCACACACGCGATCCAGGAACCGCGCCACTGTGGCCTGGTCCTCGGACCGCTGCCAGCCGAAGGTCGTCGGCCGCTGGGCCCTGTCGTGCCAGAAGTGGCCGGGTTTGGACTCCGGCCGGGTCGCCACCAGCCACACCGCGGTGTCGGCGCCGTCGTCGGCATCCCGCAGCAACGGGCGGGTCAGCGTGCGAAACACCGGCAGTGCCTCGGCGACGCCCGGCGTCTCGACCCAGCCCGGGTGCATGCTCTCGACACGGACGTCGGTGCCCGACAACCGTTGCGCCCATGCGTCGGCCAGCACGACCTGCATCCGTTTCGTCCGTGCGTACACCCGGACCCCGTCGTAGGGCCCCGATGTCGACTCGAGATCGTCGACGGTCAATCGCGCGGTGTACATCCCGCCCGAGGACATGATCACCACCGACGCGCCGCCCGCGGCATTCAACAGGGGCAGCAATCGGGCCGTCATCAGATGGGGGCCCAGCACGTGACAGGCGAACTGCGTTTCATGGCCCTGCGGCGTCTCGATGCGCTCCTTAAGCATCGCTCCGGCGTTGTGCACCAGGCCGTGCAGCACTTCGATCCGGCCGGACAGGTCATCGGTCCACGCGCGCACCGCATCGAGATCCGAGACGTCGCAGATTTCCTCGATCACCGTCGCGCCGGGTACCGCCGCCCGGATCGCACCCGCCGACCGGCTGACCTTCGCCTCATCCCGGCCGAGCAGATGCACGGTCGCGCCGATCTCGGCGAACGAGCGCGCCATCGCCTCCCCGATGCCCGCCGTCGCGCCGGTGACCACAACTCTCTTGCCCGCCAGTGCTTTTGGAGCAGGGTCTTGCGGCCACCAGAGCCGACGCAGACGCGAGCCTATTCGCGAGTAGCCCAGCACAACCGATCGATCGAGCGCATTGTCGAACAACCGGCTGATCACACCTGCGCTACCCGCTCGTCGATGGGGGCCAGGACATCGATCACGTCCACCAACGTCGCACGGGCAGTGGCCCGCGGACCGTCACCCTCACCGACCAGGCCCGCAACCACCGCACCGTCGACGGCGTTCACCAACGCCGTGACCAGTTCGGCACGCACCGACCTGCCGGATCGCTCGACCACCTCGATGACGGCCTTGGTGCGCTGCTGCAGGATGCGCCGTTCGATGTCGCGCAGTCCGGGCTGACGCGCGCAGGCGATGTAGCGCTCGTAGCGCGAGATCAACTGCTCGGTGACGCGCAGCCCGTTCGACTCCCCGACCAACAGGTCCACCAGAATGTCGGCCGTCGACTCCGTGCCGCGGCGCCGACGAGACAGCGTGGCGACCGTGTTTCGCAACTGCTCGGCCTCGCGAGCGCCGGCATGTTCGACGGCCTTGGCGATCAGGTCCTCGAGCGAGGAGAAGTAATAGGTCGTCGACGCCAGTGGCAGTCCGGCGCGACGGGCGACGGCGCGGTGCCGCACGGCATCGAAGCCGCCCTCGCACAGGAGGTCGGCGGCCGCGCTGACCAGCGCGTAGCGTCGACGCTCCCCTTTAGGAGTGACCGCTGCCGTCACCATTAGCATCGTGCCAGCCGGGGAGATGCGGCATCGTGCTTTCGGGCAATCGTCAGGCGTTATTCAGGGAAGTCGGCCGTTTGGCATGATGGCCGCATGCCCGAACTGACTCGCCGTGCGATTCTGCGCCTTGGTGTCGGTGCGGCCGCAGGGGCCGCGGGAGCGTTCGCGCTGGGTTCTGCCCTGCACTCGCAGAGCGCGTCGGTCACCGCCGCTCCAGTGTCGATGACGAACGCGGGCGCCCCGCTGGCGCCGCCGAAGCTGGAGCCCCCACCTGCCGCGGTCCAGCCGACGTACGTCGACGGCTCATTCGTCTCCGCCGCGCGCGGCGGCGTCACGACGAACTGGGCGATCGCCCGTCCGCCCGGCCAGACCGCCCCGCTGCGCCCGGTGATCGCGCTGCACGGCAAGGGCCAGGACGCCGCGGGCGTGATGGCCGGCGGGGTCGAAGGCGGTTTGGCACAGGCGGTCGCGGCCGGAATTCCGCCATTCGCGGTCGTCGCGGTCGACGGCGGCGGAGGCTACTGGCACAAGCGCGCCTCGGGTGAGGACTCTGGCGCGATGGTTCTCGACGAACTCATCCCGATGCTCGCGAAGCAGGGGCTCGATACCTCGCGGGTGGGCTTTTTGGGCTGGTCGATGGGCGGCTACGGCGCGCTGCTGCTCGGCGCGCGGCTGGGACCGGCGCGCACCGCGGCGATCTGTGCGGTGAGCCCGGCGCTGTGGACGTCATCCGGTGCCACCGCACCTGGGGCGTTCGACGGCGCTGACGACTACGCCGCCAACAGCGTGTGGGGCCTGCCGCAACTGGGCCAGATTCCGATCCGTATCGACTGCGGCAACAGTGATCCGTTCTATTCGGCGACGAAGCAGTTCATCGCCCAGCTGCCCAGCCCGCCGTCGGGCGGATTCTCGCCGGGCGGACATGACGGCGCGTTCTGGAGTTCTCAACTGCCCGCTGAGATCGCCTGGATGGCCCCGCTGCTGACGGCCTAGAGGCGGATCCGGCCCTCGGCCGCGGCAAGGCCGATGTCGCTTCGAAAGTGGCTGCCCGGCAAGCGAATCGACTGAGCCAACGTATAGGCCGACTCGCGGGCGGCGGCCAGGTCGGAACCTGTTCCGACGATCGAGAGCACCCGGCCACCCGAGGACACGATCGCGCCGTCGTCGCGCCGCCCGGTACCGGCATGCAGCACGCCGTCGGCTTCGGCGCCGGAGATGACGTCGCCCACCCGCGGGCGGCCCGGATAATTCTCCGCGGCCACCACCACCGTCACGGCGTAACCGTCGCGCCATCGCAGCGGGGGCTGCTCGGCGAGCTGCCCCGTCGCCACCGCGCGCAGCAGTTGCCCGAGCGGGCTGTCCAGCAGTGCCAGCACCGACTGTGTCTCGGGATCGCCGAAGCGACAATTGAATTCGACCACCGCCGGACCCTTCGATGTGATCGCGAGACCGGCGTACAGCAGACCGGAGAATGAACTACCCCGTTGAACCATCTCCACTGCAACGGGTTTCACGACGTCGTCGACGATCTGCGCGACGACGTCATCGGGCAGCCAGGGCAGCGGCGTGTACGCGCCCATGCCGCCGGTGTTGGGTCCCGGTGTCGTTGTCGCCTACCCGTTTGAAATCCTGCGCGGCTAGCAGCGGGACGACGGTCTCGCCGTCGACGAGACAGAACAGCGACACCTCGGGGCCGTCGAGAAACGACTCCAGCAACACCGGGTGCCCGGAGTCGAGCAGACCGGCGGCGTGCGCCCTGGCCGTGTCCCGGTCGGCGGTCACCACCACGCCCTTGCCGGCGGCCAGACCGTCGTCCTTGACCACCCAGGCCGGATCGCCACCGGGCGGCCCGAACCGGTCGAGCGCCCCATCCAGGTTCGCCGGATTGTCGACGATCTCGCTGGACGCGGTGCGCACACCCGCGGCGGCCATCACGTCCTTGGCGAACGACTTGCTGCCCTCGATGCGCGCGGCATCCTTGGTCGGCCCGAAGCAGGCGATGCCGGCACTGCGGACCGCGTCGGCCACGCCGAGGACCAGCGGCACCTCGGGGCCGATGACGACGAGGTCGGCCTGGATTCGCTGGGCCAGCTTCACCACAGCATCGCCGCTGGTGACGTCCACGTCGTACTGGTCGGCGATGATCGCGGTGCCGGCATTGCCGGGCGCAACCGCCAACTCCTCGACCTCGGGGTCTCGGCGCAATGCCAGAAGCAACGCATGCTCTCGGGCTCCGGATCCGATCACCAGGACGCGCACAATCGCCAACCCTAACGCCTGACCTTCGGCCATACACTTGACACCGCAGTGTATGGTCGATCGGTATGACGACGCAGACCGCTTGTCCGTTCGGCGCGGGCGGTGTTGATCCCCAAGGCGCCCTGCGCTCCCCCGCAAGCGGGAGGTACCCCCAGCCCGGCTTTGACTTCACCGATCCCGACGTCCTGTTGCGGGGCATTCCCGTCACCGAGTTCGCCGAGCTGCGCAAGACCGCGCCGGTGTGGTGGAACGAGCAGCAGGAGTCGATCTTCGGCGACGGCGGCTACTGGGTGGTCAGCCGTCACGACGACATCAAGGCCATCTCGCGTGACGGTGACCTGTGGTCGACCAACCGCAAGGGCGCGGTGATGCGGCTGCCCGAGGGCACCACAGCCGATCAACTCGACCTGACCAAGGCATTGCTGATCAACCACGACGCGCCTGAGCACACCCGGCTGCGCAAGGTGGTGTCGCGGCTCTTCACGCCCCGCGCCGTGGCAACGCTCGAGGAGAAGCTCGCCGTCGCGGCCCGCGAAATCGTCCGCGCCGCAGCGGAAAAGGACTCCGGAAACTTCGTCGATGACATCGCGATGGGCCTACCGCTGTTGGCGATCGCGGACCTCCTCGGTGTGCCGGAGGCGGACCGCGAGAAATTGTTCGGATGGACCAACTTGATCATGAACACCGACGATCCGGACTTCGAGGCGGACGTCATCGCGGCCAACGCCGAGCTGATGGGCTACGCGTACACGATGGCCGAGCAGCGCAGAACGTGCCCGGCCGACGACATCGTCACCAAGCTGGTCCAGGCCGACATCGACGGCGAATCGCTCGAGGACGTCGAGTTCGCGTTCTTCGTGATCCTGCTGGCCGTTGCCGGCAACGAGACGACCCGAAATGCGATGACGAACGGCATGAACGCGTTCTTCGAGAACCCCGATCAGTGGGAGCTGTTCAAGCGTGAGCGGCCGGAGACCGCGGCCGACGAGATCGTGCGCTGGGCGACGCCCGTGCACTGCTTCCAGCGCACGGCGACGGCCGACACCGAGCTCGGCGGGGTGAGGGTCCGCGAGGGCCAGCGCGTCGGATTGTTCTACAGCTCCGCGAACTACGACGAAGCCGTCTTCGATCGGCCCTTCGAGTTCGACATCTTGCGCGATCCCAACCCGCACCTGGGCTTCGGTGGGAACGGCGCGCACTACTGCATCGGCGCCAACCTAGCCCGGATGGAGATCAAGCTCATCTTCAACGAGATCGCCGAACAGATTCCGCACATCGCCAAACGCGCGGAGCCGCAACGACTTCGATCAGGTTGGATCAACGGAGTCAAGAACCTTCAGGTCTCCTACACGGGTTGAGTGACCGGCTGACGTTAGGATCTCGGCGTGCGCACCCACGGCTGGTCGGGATCGGCGCCCGCGTCCGATGAGGAGGCCGTCGCCAGGATCCTCGACGCGGCCGACCAAGCCATCGATGCGCGTGGCGGCGACTTCTCCATCGCCGACGTGGCGCGCACGCTGGGGGTCACCCGCCAGACCGTGTACCGGTACTTCCCGAGCACCGACGCACTGCTGCAGGCGTCTGCCAAGCGAGGCGCGGCCGATTTCCAGGTCCGGCTCGCCCACCACCTGCGGGGTGTATCCGATCCTGTCGACGCGGTCGTGGAGGCGATCGCGACGGTGCTGGAGTGGCTGCCCAAGGAGAAGCACATGGGCCTCCTGCTGGCACGCGACCGCGCCAACACGTTCACCCCCGAAGTCACCTCGGACGTCGCCATGGAGTTCGCCCGCACGATGTTGGGACGTTTCGACGTCGACTGGGCACGCGTCGGCTTCGACGATGCCGCCCTCGACGAACTCGCCGAACACCTGTTGCGGATTCTTCAGTCGTTCGTCATCGACCCCGGCCGGCCGCCGCGGAAAGGTGTGGAACTCCGCGACTACCTGCGTCGCTGGGTGGGCGCCGCGCTGGTATCACCCGCGTAGTGCGTCGATGGCCTTCTCGAAAAGGCTCGAGAGAACCGGCGCCGCATCGTATTTCGGATCCATCCGAGCGTGAAGATCCACCACGACGCGATCTCCCAGCGTTGCGAGGTAGTAGTAGTCGGCCAGATTCACCCGGTCGACGGTGAGCTTGACGGCCACCGCGCTGCCACCCTTGATCGCGGGCACCGCGATCCGCTCGGCGGTGCCGTGCCGCTGCAGGTCGCTGATCGTGTACGACACCCGTTCACAACCGTCGGGCGCGGCAGTGATCGCCACCGGGTTCGGCGCGTTGTTGGCACTCACCGAGATCTGTCCCTGCGGTCCGGATGCCCGCAGTTCAACCGACTTCGTCTCGGCCGGCAGATGGATCGGCTTGAGCACCGGCACACATTGCGGTGGGTCGACGGTCAACGGGGTGTCGAAGGTGATGGGGTTGCCAACGCCGTCGGCCTGCTCCTTGGCGAGGGCGACCTGGGGCGACTCCTGCACGGCATAGCCATCCGGGAAGTCGCCCTTGACCTCGACGAGGCGGGAAATGTCGTAGCCACCGGCCGACGGGGACGACTTCGGCTTGTTCGCAGCATGTCCACAGCCGGACGCCGCAATGCAGAGGATCATCGACAACAGCGCGACGCGCGGCAAGGCGAGCACCGCCGAATCCTACGCGAGGCGCCTGTGCCTCAGATGACGGTCAGTGGCAGCGACGTACGGTTCTCGAAGACGAACCCCGATCCACCGCTGACCTTGACGACGCCCACTTCGGAGAACTCCTTGGCCGCGACGTCGGTGTGAATCAACCGCGCCGTCCAGTCCTGCTCTGAGCCAACCACTTCGACGTCGAGATGAGGATCGACCGCGCGCACGATCGCCTGCAGCGGACGCACCTCATCGGGTGTCACCAGCGACACCCAGGCGCCGTCCTCGTGGGCCGGTGAGCGCCGCACGTGCACGGTGTCGGGCCCGAACTCGGCGTCGACGTAGACGGCCGGGTTGAGCACCGGGTGCAGCTCGAGCACCTTCACCGCACCCTCGATGCCACCGGGCAATCCGAGCGCCCGGTGGATTCGTTCGGCGGCCACGCCGGCCAGTCCAGTCAATTGCTTGGTACAAATCGACGTCGCCAACTCGACATTCGTCGCACAACGCTTTCCGACGGCCAGCACGTACGACAGGTTCAGCAAATGCATCTGCAGGCACACCTCGTCGGCCATCCGAACCAGGGCCGAATGCGAGAACGCGCCGAAGTCGAAGTCGGACAACAATTCGCCGGAGTAATCGGCCTGGCCCTCGTCGCAGGTATCGATCGGATCGAGTTGCGTCCTGGCGGCCTGGGTTCGGCGAATCACGTCCATCGCGGGGTGGTCGTCGACTTCGGGGTAGGACTCGTCGATGATCACCGTCCACGCGCAATGCGGATGACGGTCGGCCGGCGTCCGCGGCGGCCGGTGGATCGGGCGGATCTGCGCCCTGCGGTTGGTGGCGACTGCAGTGGCGTCGAACGTCGGATCCTCGATGTCGTGGCACATGCCGCGGACGTAGTCCTCGCCCATCGGTTCCACGTCGAGGAGGGCGCCGCAGTGATCGAGGTGGAACTCGCCGCGCCAGCGGTCGTGGACGGTGTAGCGGAAGTCCATGAACTGCGGTGGGGCGCCGATGTCGAGCTGCAGGCCCTTGAAGATCGTGACGACGTCGTCACCCTCGTAGTTCAGCGCCTTCTGCATGCGCTTGGTGTAGATCGGGCTGGCGCCCATCCATTCCTCGATCGCGACCTGCAGCATCTCGTCGCGGCCGAATTCCGAGATGACCCAGGCCATTCCGGAGCGGTCGATCAGCTGCCCGATGAGCAGCAGCTCCGGGACCAGCGTGGCAAGCTCGTCACGCGATAGCGCAGCGTACCTACTTGTCGTCATGGTGGACCTTGCCCCCGGAGTGCATCTGGACCGCTGCGTTGACGTTGGCCTTCTTGTCTTCGCCCTCGCCCCTCGCGGCTGCCTTCTTGCGCTTCTTGATCACTGTGCTGACCGCGCCGTCGAGCTTGGAGCCGAGCGGGAAACCGAGATAGTGCGTCAGGAAGATCGCCATCTCCTTGAGCTCGTCCTCGGTGATCTCACCGTTGGCGATCGCGGCATTGGCCTGAATCTCGGCCAAGTCTTGTATCCCGAGGGCAGTCACCACGGTCAGCGTCATGATCCGCTTGTCGCGCATCGACAAGCCGGGACGGTTCCAGATGGTGCCGAACAGGTGATCGGCAGTCAGATCGAAGAAGTCGTGGCCTTCGATATTCGGCATCTCCCAGCCGTAGACCTCGTTCATCTTCGCGAGGCCCTTGCGGCGCAGTTCGTCCATTCGACTACTCCTTCGTCGTCGATGCGCTGTGTGGCACACCAAGACCGGCGGCCAGCTCCCTCAGCGCCACCTCGGCCAACGGCAGCTCGACACCAGTGGCTTCGCCAAGCCCGAGCGCCAAGCGTAGATCTTTCTCGCCCAGACCGCGGGTGTGAATGAACATGTCATGGAGGAAGTGTTCCGGCGAAAGCGGTTTCGTGTCATCGCGGTACATGATTGCGCCGGGACCGCCGCTCTGCGCATCGCTGTGCCGCACCACCCGGCCGAGCTTCTGTAGATCGATGCCCGCGGCTTCGGCCAGCTTCTGCGACTCGCATGCCGCGGCGAACCCGATGAAGGTAAGCATGTTGCGGGCCAACTTCATCCGCGTCCCTGCACCGGGTTCCCCCGCACGTACCACGAGCGATGCCCACTGCTTGAACACGGGCTTGACCTTGCCGAAGGCTTCTTCGTCGGCGCCGACCATGACGGCCAATTCACCCTTGTCAGCCGCACCCGCACCACCGCTGACCGGAGCGTCGACGATGTGAATGCCGTTGGGCTGCAACTGTTGCGCCAACTCGCCGGCCGTGTCCGGCTCGATCGTGGAGTGGATCGCGATGACGGTTCCCGGCTTGGCGTGTTCGGCCAGCTGACCGACCACGTCGCGGACCTGCGCGTCGTTGAGCACCGTCACGCTGATGACGTCGGCGGCTGCCACATCCGCGACATTGTCTGCGAGCGACGCACCCAGCTCCGCCAGCGGCGTCATGGCTTCGGTCCGCACATCGAAGACGATCAGTCCGCCCGGCCACTCCACCAGCCGCTTGGCCATCGGCGCGCCTTGATTGCCGAGGCCGATGTAGCCGAGCTTGATCTGTTCACTCATCAGTGCTCTCTGTTCTTCGCGCGAGCGCTCATCACCGAATGATCTGTCCGCCGTCGACGTTGAAGATCTGGCCGGTGATCCACTTCGCCTGATCCGACAACAGGAAAAGGCACATACCGACGAGGTCCTCCGGTTGGCCCATGCGCGACAACGGAATTCGCTTCACGATGTCGTCGACGATCTCCTTCGGCGTGCTGGTGCGGTTGGCCTCGGTGTCGATCGGGCCGGGCGCGATCGCGTTGACGCGGATGTTCTGACCCCCGAGTTCGGTGGCCAACTGCTGGGTCAACCCGTTGACGCCGACTTTGGCCAGCCCGTAGAAGTTCGAGTACAGCCACGCCGCGGTCGAGGACTGGTTGACGATCGCCCCGCCGCCGCGCTTGGCCATCTTGCGGTAGACCGCGCGGGTGCACACCAGCGCGCCGTCCATGTTCACACTCATGAACTTCTTGTAGTAGTCCCAGTCGACGGTGATCAGGAAGTCCAGCTTCATGCCACCGAAGATCGCGGCGTTGTTGACGAGATAGTCGATGCCGCCGAACTCCGAAAGTGTCTGCGCCGCCATCTCCTTGGCGGAGTCGGGGTCGGACACGTCGACGCGGACCGCCAGCGCGTTGCCGCCTTCGCCCTTGATCCCGTCGGCGACCTTCTGCGCACCTTCGGTGTTGATGTCGGCGACGACGACCGCGGCACCCTCCCGCGCCAGCGCCTCGGCGTACGCCTGCCCGATGCCGCCTCCGGCGCCGGTGACGATCGCCACCTTCTGGTCGAACTGTCCCATGCTGTTCCTTTCTAGCCGCCGAGTGTTGGGTTGTGACACGCTCTACACGTTTGGGCGTGACACAACCCGACACTGGGCAATCAAACCCCAGTCGCAATGGCTTTGATCTCGAGGTACTCCTCGAAACCGGCCAAGCCCATCTCCCGGCCGATGCCGGACTGCTTGTATCCGCCGAACGGCATGTCGGCCGAATACCAGACACCACCGTTGACGTTCACGGTGCCGACGCGCAGCCGTGCCGCGATGCCCGCGGCACGTTCCTCGTCGCCGGAGAACACGGTGCCCGAGAGGCCGTAGGGCGAATCGTTGGCGATGCGCACCGCATCGTCGTCGCCGTCGTGGGCGATCACCGTGAGCACCGGCCCGAAGATCTCCTCGCGGGCCACCTTGGCGTTGTTGTCGAGTCCCGCGATGACCGTCGGCTCGATGAAGAACCCGGTATCACGATCCGCGGGGCGCCCGCCGCCGCACGCGAACGTGCCGCCCTCGGCCGTCGCCGAATCAAGATAGCCCTGCACGCGATCCCGCTGCCGCGCCGAGATCAGCGGACCGCAGATGGTGCCGGCGTCCTGCGGGTCACCGGGTTTGAGTCCGGCCATCGTCGCCGCGGCGGCCTGGACAGCTTCGTCATAGCGGGCCCGCGGAACGACCAGGCGAGTGGTGATCGCACAGCCCTGCCCGGCATGCATCGATGCGGTGAAGGCCGACATCGAGCACGCACCGGCCAGATCCGCGTCGTCAAGGACGAGGAACGCGGACTTCCCGCCCAGTTCGAGGAAGACCTTCTTCAGGGTGGCGGCGCCGTCGCCCATCACCGCACGGCCGGTGTTCGTCGACCCGGTGAACGAGACCATGTCCACGCGCGGGTCCTTGGACAGCAGCGCACCGACGGCGTGGTCACTCGACGTGATGATGTTGACCACGCCCGGGGGGATGTCGGTGTGCTCGAGGATGAGATCACCGAGAACCGCTGCACACCATGGGGTGTCGGGCGCCGGCTTGAGGACAACGGTGTTGCCCGCGGCCAGCGCCGGGCCGAGCTTGGCGAGGTTGATCTGGTGCGGGAAGTTCCACGGCGTGATCGCGCCGACCACGCCGACCGCCTCGCGCGCGATCGTGCGACGGGTCTTGATCCCCATCGGCGAGGCGATACCGAGATCGGTGGACCACGCATACGACTCCGCGGTGTTCGCGCAGAAGCTCAAATCCTCGACCGGGCCCTCGAGTTGAGCGGCGGACGTCAACATCCGCGGAGCGCCCACCTCGGCGATGGTGAGGTCGCGCAATTCCTCGGCATGGTCGCGCATCGCCTGCTGCAACTGCCGGATGCAGCGCACCCGCAATTCGACGTCGGTGGACCAGTCGCTGTCGTCGAAGGCCCGCCGGGCCGCCTCGATCGCCTGCCCCATGTCGTCGGCACTCGCGTCCGCGGCGACCCCGAGCACCTCTTCGGTGGCGGGATTGATGGTCGGGAAGGTCCCCGCACTTCCGGCGACGAGCTTGCCGTCGATGAGCAGTTGGCTCTCGCGAGTGGCGAGTAGTCCCATTCCGACTCCTGTGTCGTGGTTGCTGGACAACTGTCCGACTGTTTTCATCCGAACCATAGCCCCAGACCGTGGGCCGAAGCAAGGCAGACGCTATTTACCTGGACACTTGCTTATCGCTCGCCCCGTCGGATAACTTGGACATGTGTCCAGTGACTCCGTGGTGGCGATCACAGGCGGCATGCCGGCGGCCGCCGGCGAAACGCCGCGCAACCGTCGGCAGTCCGAAACCTTCAACAAGGTGCTCGCGGCCGGCGTGGAGATGCTGCGCGAGTCCTCGTACGCGGATCTGACGGTGCGCGCGGTAGCCGCTCGCGCCAAGGTGGCCCCCGCGACCGCGTACACATACTTCTCGTCGAAGAACCATCTGATCGCCGAGGTCTACCTCAATCTGATCAAGCAGGTGCCCTACTTCACCGACGTCAACGACAGCAGGGTCACCCGCGTCGAGAAGACCCTGCGCAGCATGGCACTGACCGTCGCCGACGAGCCCGAGGTCGCGGCCGCCTGCACGACCGCGCTGCTCGGCGGCAACGACGACGCAGTGCGTGCCGTCCGCGACCGCATCGGCGCCGAGATCCATCGCCGCATCCGGTCAGCCGTCGGACCGGATGCCGACCCTCGCACGTTGGCGGCCCTGGAGATGACGTTCTTCGGCGCGTTGGTCAACGCCGGTAGCGGTGCGTTCACCTATCGCCAGATCGCCGACCGCCTGAGCTATGTGGTCGGCCTGATAGTTGGAGAGGACACACCGATGAGCGCTTGGGCGAAGAGGAGTGATCGTTGACGCTCAACGTCTCGGACGTCGTTCTCGACCCGTATGACTACGACTTCCACGAGGACCCGTACCCCTATTACAAGCGCTTGCGCGACGAAGCGCCGCTCTACCACAACGCCGAACTCGGCTTCTGGGCGCTGTCGCGGCATCAGGACGTGCGCGACGGCTTCCGCAACAGCACGACACTGTCCAACCGTGACGGAGTCTCACTCGATCCGATCTCCCGCGGTCCGCACGCGAGCAAGACCATGTCGTTCCTCGCGATGGACGACCCGGCGCACCTGCGCCTGCGCACCCTGGTGTCGAAGGGCTTCACCCCGCGGCGCATCCGCGAACTCGAACCGCGCGTCACCGAACTCGCCGTTCAGCACCTCGACACCATGCTGGAGAAGGCAGGATCCGGCGAAACCGTCGACTACGTCGCGGAATTCGCGGGCAAGCTGCCGATGGATGTGATCTCCGAGCTGATGGGCGTGCCGCGCCAGGACCGAGACCGCATCCGCGCGATGGCCGACGGCGTCATGCATCGAGAGGACGGCGTGAACGACGTCCCGAAGTCGGCGATCGAGGCGTCCATCAACCTGATGGTCTACTACCAGGAGATGATCGCCGATCGTCGCAAGAAGCTCACCGACGATCTGACGTCGGCGCTGCTGGAGGCCGAGATCGACGGCGATCGGCTGACCGACGAGGAAATACTCGGCTTTCTGTTCCTGATGGTCATCGCGGGCAACGAGACGACCACGAAACTTCTTGCCAATGCGGCCTTTTGGGGCCATCGAAACCCAGACCAGCTGGTTCCGCTGTACCAGGACCTCGACATGATCCCGCTGTGGGTCGAGGAGACGTTGCGTTACGACACGTCCAGCCAGCTGCTGGCGCGCGTCGTGGCCGGCGAGTTGAACCTCTACGACACCACGATCCCCGACGGGGACATCTTGCTGCTGCTGCCCGGGTCGGGGCATCGCGACGAGCGGGTCTTCGAGAACCCGGACGATTTCGTCATCGGCCGCGAAATCGGCTCGAATCTTCTGAGTTTCGGCAGCGGCGCGCATTTCTGCCTCGGCGCGCACCTGGCTCGCATGGAGGCCCGGGTGGCGCTCGCCGAGCTGTTCAAGCGAATCCGCGGATATGAGGTCGACGAGGCCAACGCCGTCCGCGTCCACTCCAGTAGCGTCCGCGGATTCGCTCACCTACCCATGACCGTGGAGGTCTCCTAGATGCCGCGCTTCGAACCACTACCCGAGCGTCGACCGGTGATCATCGCCGGCGCCTCGTCCGGAATCGGCGAAGCCACCGCCATCGAGATGGCGGCCCACGGCTTCCCGGTCGCGCTCGGCGCGCGCCGTGTGGAGAAGCTCAACGACATCGTGGGCAAGATCAATGCCGACGGCGGCGAGGCCGTCGGATTTCACCTCGACGTCACCGACCCCAACTCGGTGAAATCCTTTGTCGCGCAGTCGATCGACGCGCTCGGCGAGATCGAGGTGCTGGTCGCCGGTGCCGGCGACACGTACTTCGGCAAGCTCGCGGAGATCGCAGGCGACGAATTCGATTCCCAGCTGCAGATCCACCTGGTCGGCGCCTTCCGACTAGCGTCGGCGGTGCTGCCCGGCATGTTGGAGCGCCAGCGCGGCGACCTCATCTTCGTCGGCTCCGACGTGGCGCTGCGTCAGCGTCCGCATATGGGCGCCTACGGCGCGGCCAAGGCGGCGCTGGTCGCGATGGTGACCAACCTCCAGATGGAACTCGAGGGCACCGGCGTGCGCGCGTCGATCGTGCACCCCGGCCCGACGAAGACGTCGATGGGCTGGAGCCTGCCCGCTGAGAAGATCGGCCCCGCGCTTCAGGACTGGGCCAAATGGGGCCAGGCCCGCCACGACTACTTCCTGCGCGCCGCCGACCTGGCCCGCGCGATCACGTTCGTCGCCGAGACACCGCGCGGCGGCTTCATCGCGAACATGGAGCTTCAGCCCGAAGCCCCGCTGGCCGACACGAAGGAGCGCCAGCAGCTCAAGCTCGACGAGGAGAACCCTAACCAGTGACTGAATCCAATACAACGGCGGCAGCCGTTGTGCCCAGAGTTTCCGGTGGCGAGGAAGAACACGGACATCTCGAGGAGTTCCGCACCGACCCAATCGGTTTGATGCAACGGGTCCGTGACGAGTGCGGCGACGTCGGCTGGTTCCAGCTCGTCGACAAGCACGTCATCCTGCTGTCCGGCGCCGAGGCCAACGAGTTCTTCTTCCGCTCGGCCGACGAGGATCTCGACCAGGCCGAGGCCTACCCGTTCATGACGCCGATCTTCGGCAAGGGCGTGGTATTCGACGCCAGTCCCGAGCGGCGCAAGGAGATGCTGCACAACTCGGCGCTGCGCGGCGAGCAGATGAAGGGCCACGCCGCCACCATCGAGAACGAAGTCAAGAAGATGATCGCCGACTGGGGTGACGAAGGCGAGATCGAACTGCTGGACTTCTTCGCGGAGTTGACGATCTACACCTCGACGGCGTGCCTGATCGGTGTGAAGTTCCGTGAGCAGCTCGACCACCGGTTCGCCGAGTACTACCACATGCTCGAGCGGGGTACCGACCCGCTGTGCTACGTCGACCCGTACCTGCCGATCGAGAGTTTTCGACTGCGCGACGAGGCCCGCGTGAAACTCGTTGCGCTGGTGCAGGAGATCATGGATCAGCGGCTGGCAAACCCCCCGAAGGACAAGGCCGACCGCGACATGCTCGACGTGCTGGTGTCGATCAAGGACGAGGACGGCAACCCGCGATTCTCAGCCGACGAGGTGACCGGCATGTTCATCTCGCTGATGTTCGCCGGGCACCACACCAGCTCGGGCACGTCGGCGTGGACGCTGATCGAGCTGATCCGACATCCCGATGTCTACGCAGAGGTGCTCGAGGAGCTCGAGGAGCTCTACTCCGACGGCCAGGAGGTGAGTTTCCATGCGCTGCGGTCGATTCCGGAATTGGATAACGTGGTCAAGGAGACCCTGCGGCTGCATCCACCGCTGATCATTCTGATGCGGGTGGCGCAAGGCGAGTTCGAGGTCGAGGGTTTTCCGATCCACAAGGGCGACTTCGTCGCCGCCTCGCCGGCCATCAGCAATCGGATACCCGAGGACTTCCCCGATCCCGACGCGTTCAATCCCGACCGCTACAACAAGCCCGAACAGGCCGACATCGTCAACCGGTGGACGTGGATCCCGTTCGGTGCGGGCAGGCACCGCTGCGTCGGTGCGGCCTTCGCCCAGATGCAGATCAAGGCGATCTTCTCGGTCCTGCTGCGCGAGTATGAGTTCGAGATGGCCCAGCCCGCCGACTCGTATCGCAACGACCACTCGAAGATGGTCGTGCAACTGGCCCGGCCCGCAAAGGCACGCTATCGCAGGCGCGCGAAGTAGGCGATCACATGGGCTATCGCGTCGAAGTCGACCTGGACCTGTGTCAGGGCCACGCCATGTGCGAGCTCGAGGCGCCCGAGTACTTCAAGGTCCCCAAGCGGGGCAAGGTCGAAATCCTCAATGCGCAACCGCCCGAAGACGATCGGGCGCAGGTCGAACAAGCAGTGTGGGCATGTCCCACCCAAGCACTGTCCATCGTGGACGAGGACTAGAAAGGTCAAGACAATGCCGTCACTTCCCCGCGAAGATCTCGACAAATGGGTCGAACAGTGGCTCGAGGCCAACCGCGAATGCGAGCGCAAGGGTGATTGGAAGCCGCTGGCCGAGTTCTACACCGACGACGCCACGTACGGCTGGAACATCGGCCCCAAGGAAGACGTCATGTGCGTCGGCAAAGACGAGATTCGCGACGTGGCCCTGGGTTTGGAGATGGAGGGGCTGGAGAACTGGGTGTACGAGTACCAGAAGGTGCTCGTCGACGAGAAGCAGGGCGAGGTCGTCGGGTTCTGGAAGCAGATCGTCAACAAGTCAGACGGCACGCAGGGCGAGATCTACGGCATCGGTGGGAGCTGGTTCCGGCTGACCGACGAAGATGGCGTTTTCAAGATCGAGTGGCAGCGCGACTTTTTCGACTTCGGCCACGTCGCCTACATGTTCGGCAAGCTGATCGAGTCCGGCGACCTGTCGGCGGGAATGCAGAAGCGGATCGAGCGCTCGCTGGCCGGTGAGAAGCTGCCGGGCTACTACCCGCTAGGCGAGGCGCCGGTGCCGATCTGGTAGACCACACTGTAGAGGTGTGACCTAGATAACCTAGTCTGTCGCGGGGGCACTGGAGAGGAAGCATGTTGCGATGAAGACAAAGGGCGCTCTCATCTGGGAGTTGAACCAGCCGTGGTCTGTCGAGGAGATCGAGATCGGTGACCCCGTCAAGGACGAGGTCAAGATCCAGATGGAAGCGTCGGGGATGTGCCACTCCGACCATCACCTGGTCACCGGCGGCATCCCGATGGGCGGCTTCCCTGTACTCGGCGGCCACGAAGGCGCCGGCATCGTGACCGAGGTCGGGGCGGGGGTCGAGGGCCTCGAACCGGGCGACCACGTCGTGCTGTCCTTCATCCCGTCCTGCGGCGCGTGCCCGTCCTGTCAGGCGGGCATGCGCAACCTCTGCGACCTGGGTATGTACCTCCTCGGCGGGACGGCGGTCTCCGACGGCACCAACCGCATTCACGCCAAGGGGCAGCCGGTCTTCCCGATGACACTGCTCGGCACCTTCAGCCCGTACATGGTGGTGCACAAGAGCTCCGTGGTGAAGATCGACCCGTCCATCCCGTTCGAGGTGGCATGCCTGGTGGGCTGCGGTGTGACGACGGGCTATGGCTCGGCGGTGCGAAGCGGCGACATCCGGCCCGGCGACGACGTCGCCATCGTCGGCGTCGGCGGCGTCGGCATGTCGGCGCTGCAGGGCGCGGTCATCGCGGGTGCGCGCAGCATCTTCGTCATCGAGCCGGTCGAGTGGAAGCGCGACGCTGCGCTGAAGTTCGGTGCCACACACGCATATCCGGATATCGAGTCCGCATTCGCAGGCATGGCCGAGGCGACCATCGGTCTGATGGCCAAGAAGGTCATCGTCACCGTCGGCGAGCTCGACGGCAAGGACGTCGACACGTACCTGAACCTGACCTCCAAGGGCGGCACCTGTGTCGTGACCGCGATCGGAAGCATGTTGGACACTGAGGTTTCGCTGAACCTCGCGATGCTGACCCTGATGCAGAAGAACCTGCAGGGCACCATCTTCGGCGGCGGCAACCCGCACTTCGACATCCCGCAGCTGCTGTCGATGTACAAGGCGGGCAAGCTCAACCTCGACGACATGATCACCCGGCAGTACAAGCTCGAGCAGATCAACGAGGGCTACCAGGACATGCTCGAGGGCCGCAACATCCGCGGCGTCATCCGGTACACCGACGACGACCGGTAGACACGAACATGTCGCAGGAAACCGCTGAGAGAACACCCGCGCTCACTGCCTCGCAATCCTCCTGGCGATACGTCCAAGCGCAGGACAAAGAGGGCTGGCTGGGGCTGATGGCCGACGATGTCCTCATCGAGGACCCGATCGGACAGTCCGTACACCAACCCCGACGGCACCGGGCTCGCGGCAAGGATGCGGTCAGCGCGTTCTACGACGCCACCATCGCGACGACGAATGATCTCGATCACGTGCGAAGAGACCTTCCCCTCGAGCTCACGCCCGATGAGATCGCACATATCCTGGTGTTGCGCTTCATCTTTGAGAACGGATCGACCGCCTCGGTACGCGGCGATATTCACGTACAAGGCCAACGAGGCCGGTCTGACTCACCAATCTTCGCGGCTACTGGAACATGGACATGATGGAGTTCGACCAGGCAGAGAGCACCGATTAGCGCGTCGCTGTCCGGTCGCGGCGCCGTCGTCGTCGGCGGCTCCCGCGGCGTCGGGCTGGCGGTGGCCGAACTGCTGGCCGCAGCAGGGCGCCGGCGTGGTGATCAACGGACGTGATCCCGACGCGGCGGCTCAGGCGGCCGATGGCATCAGCGGTGCCGTCGCGCATCCGGGTTCACCCGCCGATCCGGCAGTCGCCAATGCGCTGATCGACCGTTGCACAAGGGAATTCGGCCACATCGACATCCTGGTGAACTGTGCGGGCACCGCTGGTCTGGCCAGCGAGTCGATCCTCAAGGTCACCAGCGCGCAGTTCCACGAACTCGTCGACGCGCACCTGGGCACCACTTTCGAGACGTGCCGCGCGGCCGCGCCCAGAATGGTCGAGCAGGGCAGCGGGTCGATCATCAACACCAGCTCGTTCGCCTTCCTCGGCGACTACGGCGGCACGGGCTACCCGGCAGGCAAGGGCGGGGTGAACGGGTTGACGCTCGCGATCGCCGCCGATCTGAAGGAACACGGGGTGCGTGCCAACGTCGTCTGCCCCGGGGCGAAGACGCGATTGTCGAGCGGGCCGGAGTACGAGGCCCACATCGTCGAGTTGAACCGCCGCGGCATGCTGGACGATGCCAGCACCCAGGCCGCGCTCGACGCCCCGCCTCCTGAGTACGTCGCGCCGACCTACGCCTACCTCGCCAGCGATCTGGCCAAGGATGTGACGGGCCAGATCTTCATCGCCGCGGGCGGTTTCGTCGGCCGGTTCGACCGACAGGCGCCGGCTGTGATCGCCTACCGAGACCACGCCGATTCGCCGCCGTGGTCGCTTACGGAGATGGACGCACTCATCCACACGCGGTGATGCTCTCGACCGACGGTGTCGATGAGCATCGGAGTGGCCGGATTATGGAGTCGTCACCACTGGTGCGGTCGCTATTCCGGCTTGGACCCGCGCCGGCAGCGCTTGGGTCACCACTGGTGCGGTGGCAATGTCGGACGGAGTCTTGATGCCGCCAGGAAGCTGCCGCGTGCCATTCGTAGCCGGTTCAGGGGGAGGAGCCACACATTTGCCGACATAGCCGTCGTCGATGAAAACTCCGCCGGTTTGCTCGCAGCAGTCCGATGGTGCCTCCAGTTGCTGTGGCGATGCTGTAATCCATTTGGTCATCGGCTACCGCATCCATGCAGTAGTCGTACAGTTCGATGTCCCATACGCGTTCGGCGCTTGCAATCGCGGAATACGCGACCGTGTTGGCTCCGGTCGCGACGGCGACGACGAGGACTGCAGCGGGCAGAAGATGACGAAAGCGGTTGGGCAAAGCGGTCATTTGAGTCTCCATTGGCCGGTACGCGGTATGACGTAAATGGTCTGTCGCCGAGCTGTGGTGACGTAATCACTCAGCAGCTAGAGTTTTCTTCCGATTCGGAAGGGTTCACTATCCGGCCGGCAAGTAGCCGCCCAACTGACTATGCTCGGCACCATGCCGACGGTCTTCACCAAAATCATCAACGGAGAACTGCCGGGACGGTTCGTCTACGAAGACGACGACGTCGTTGCGTTCCTGACGATCGCACCGATCACCCAGGGCCACACACTGGTGGTTCCGCGGGCGGAGATCGACAACTGGCAGGACCTCGAACCCGCGGAATTCAACAGAGTCATGGCGGTGGCGCAGCGGGTCGGCAAGGCGGTGGTGAAGGCGTTCCCCGCCGAACGTGCCGGCGTGATCATCGCCGGTCTCGAGGTGCCGCACCTGCACGTGCACGTGTTCCCCACCAGCGACCTGGCCGACTTCGGATTCGCCAACGCGGACCACAACCCGTCGCCGGAATCGCTCGACGAGGCGCAGGCCAAGATCAAGGCGGCACTGGCCGAATTGTCTTGATTCGCAACGCTGTTCAGTTCACTACGGCCGGCACGTCGGCAATCCTCGGCAGGCTGACCTTGAACCGGCAGCCGTGCCCGGGCGCGGTCGCGACGCTGACCGAACCGCCGTGCGCGTAGACCAGCGAGTCGACGATCGACAGCCCCAACCCCGATCCGCCGCTGGTCCTGGCGCGCGAGGAGTCGGCGCGATAGAAGCGCTCGAACACGCGGTGCGCGTCCTCGGCGCTCATGCCCGGCCCCTCGTCGCAGACCTCGAGCACTGCCTGGTCGTCGTCGGTGCCCACGCGCACTGTGACACTGGCATTTTCGGGCGTGTGCTGCAGCGCATTGGCCATCAGGTTGCCCAGCACCTGACGTAGCCGCGGCTCGTCGCCGAGGACCTCCGGGGTGCCCGGGCCGTCGAAGACCTCCATATTGATCGTGCGCTTCGGGGCGATCGACTGCGCGTCGTGCACGGCGTCGCTCGCCAGTGACAGCAAGTCGACCCGGCGCCGGTCCAGCGGGCGCTGCGCGTCGAGGCGGGCGAGCAACAGCAGATCCTCGACGAGCAGTCCCATCCGGCTCGCCTCGCTCTCGATGCGGTTCATCAGCATCTCGACATCGTGGGCGGCACCCTGGCGATACAACTCGGCGAAACCACGGATGGTGGTCAGCGGCGTGCGCAGCTCATGGCTGGCGTCGGTGATGAACCGTCGCATCCTGTCTTCAGAGCTGCGGGCCTGCTCCGCGGAGGCCTCCGAGGCCGCCATCGCGCGCTGAATCTGGGCGAGCATGCCGTTGATCGCCGCCGACAGTCGGCCGACCTCGGTGCGGGAATCGCGTTCGGGCACACGACGGTCGAACTGGCCCGCTGCGATGGCCGCGGCGGTCTGCTCGACTTCGACCAGCGGCTGCAAGCTGCGGTGCACGACGGCGAAGCCGGCCACCCCGAGCACCAGCAGCACCGCCAACCCGATACCGGTCTGCGCGTACGTCAGGGCGCGCACCGTCGACTGCACATCCGACAGGTCGATGGCGACGGTGGTGAGCTCGCCGCCGGGGCCGCGCACCGTCATCGCGCGCCACTGCACGCTCGAGTGTGCGACCGAGCCGATGGTGACGGGCACCGGTCCGACGTCGTTGTCGGCGGGCAGCAACGGCTCGGCATCCCGGTCGTTCACGGCCATCCAGACGTGTCCGTCCGGCCCGATGCCGCGAACGTAGAAATTCGACGGCGGCCGGGCGGGGTTGGGCCCCTCCATGGGCGGCTGGGGCATCCGGCGCGGGGCCTGCGCCCAGCTGCGAGAGGCGTCGAGCAGCGTCTGGTCCACCCGATTGATCAGCGTGTGCCGCAGAATCGAGGTGACCGCGATGCCCGACGCCAGCAGACCGCACGCCACCAGCACGAGAGTGGCGGCCACGAGGCTGACCCTCAGTGGCACGCCGCGTCCGGCAACTTTCGCCATGACCACATTGTGCCTAGTGGGTGCGGCCGACTACTTGGGTTCGCGAAGCACGTACCCCACGCCCCGCAAGGTGTGCAGGAGACGCTTCTCGCCGGTGTCGATCTTGCGACGAAGGTAGGAGACGTATGACTCGACGACATTGACGTCGCCGCCGAAGTCGTAGCGCCACACGTGGTCGAGGATCTTGGGCTTGGACAGCACCGTGCCCGCGTTGATGATGAAGTACCGCAGCAGCGTGAATTCCGTCGGCGACAGCGAGACCGGCTCGCCGGCCTTCCACACCTCGTGGGTGTCCTCGTCGAGTTCGATGTCGGCGAAGGTCAGCCGGGAGTTGCGGACCTCCTCGACGCCGCGGCCGGACCGCCGCAGGATGACCCGCAGGCGGGCCACCACCTCTTCCAGGCTGAACGGCTTGGTGACGTAGTCGTCGCCGCCGAGGGTGAGCCCGGCGATCTTGTCCTGCAGCGAGTCGCGGGCGGTCAGGAACAACGCAGGAGCGTCGATGCCGTCGGCACGCATGCGGCGCAGGACGCCGAACCCGTCCATGCCGGGCATCATCACGTCGAGGATGACCGCATCCGGCTTGACCTCGCGGGCCTTGTCCAGCGCGGCGGGCCCGTTGGAGGCGGTGTGGACGTCGAAACCCTGGAACTTCAGGCTCACGGAGAGAAGCTCGACGATATTGGCCTCGTCGTCGACCACGAGGACCGAGGCTTCGGACGTGTTCTCAGGTAGTGCAGCCATCGCCATGAGTGTCAATCTCCACCGGTTCGCTTGGAGTAATCCTGCACGACGGCTGTGCACTTCCTGTGAGTTTGGTCTTGCCAAGTCCATAGGATGAGGTCATGAACCTGGGCAAGGCTGTGACAGACCTGGCCACAGCGCCGGTCAAGATGGGGCTCGCGGTTGCCGACGCAGGGCTGTCCGTGGCCACGGGCGCGCTGGGCATGGTGCAGCGGACGCTGGGCGAGTCGAATACGGCGACGCGGAACAGTTCGGCGTCGTTCGCGCACATGCTTGGCCTCGACGAGGCCGTGGAGCGGGCGAACCGGCTGGCCAGGCTGATGGACGACGACGCACCGCTCGGGCGGGCTTTGCGGCCGAACGGTCCGGTCGACCGGCTGCTCCAGCCCGGCGGAGTGGTCGACCAGCTGACTTCCGAGGGTGGGCTGCTCGACCGGTTGACGGAGACGAACGGTCCAGTGTCCCGGGCGTTGGCCCCCGGCGGGATCCTCGACGAGGTGACTGCCGAGGGCGGGCTGATCGACCGGCTGACCACCGACGACGGCGCGCTGTCGCGGGTCATCGCACCGGGCGGCCTCGCCGATCAGCTACTGGCCAACGACGGCTTGATCGAGCGGGTGCTGCGTGAGGACGGCGTGGCCGACCGCCTGCTGGCCGAAGGCGGGCTGCTGGACACCCTGACCGACGAGAACGGGCCGCTGCTGAAGCTGGCCGACGTCGCGGACACGTTGAACCGCCTGGCGCCGGGACTCGAGGCGCTGGCGCCGACGATCGACGCGCTGCACGACGCGGTGATCACGCTGAGCCAGGTCGTCAATCCACTGAGCAACATCGCCGACCGGATCCCGCTGCCGGGTCGGCGCCCGAGAGCGCGGACGGCCGCGGCGCGTTCCGTTCGGTCACAGCGGGTCATCGACGCCGACGAGTGACCCGATAAACTCAGCCCCGCACGCCTCCTTAGCTCAGCGGTAGAGCAACGCTCTTGTAAAGCGTAGGCCGTCGGTTCGATCCCGACAGGAGGCTCCACTCGTCAACTGCTGCTTGTCGGTGACAAGTCGTAGCGTCGGCTCATGAGACAGTGCCGCGGCTGCGGTTCCCCGCTCTCGAAGCGCAGCCAGAAGATCTATTGCAGCAATGCATGTCAGGCGGTGGTCCGGCGCGACACCAGCACGAAGCGTTGGCTCGAATCCGGCGAGGCGTGTATCGCCGGCTACCGCGGCCACTACGTTCGGCAGTATCTAGCCGATGCTCAGTCCGGCTGCTGCGCGATCTGTGGCGGAGCCAGCCTGTGGCTGGGCCTTCCCCTCGCATTGGTGATGGACCACATCGACGGAAACCCGACTAACAATCGACGGGAGAACCTGCGGTTGATCTGTCCGAACTGTGACTCGCAGCTCGCGACCTACAAGAGTCGGAACCGTGGCAACGGGCGCCACTTCCGGCGCCAGCGATACGCCGACGGCCAATCGTATTAGCAGCGTCAAACAACTTGAACGCCGTATAGATTGAGCTGCGGCTCACGCCAGAACGCTTGGCCCTCATAACGACTGAACAAATCGGGTGGCAGCACCGGCTCGCGTGCGAGCGGCGATACGCGCGGTCGCACACGGTGTAAGCCGGGGGTGCCCGCGCGCGCGTCGAAGCAGCGGTCGTCGAAATCGACGTGTTCGAAGTCGTGCGGGAAGTTCTCCTCGCCGATGGAATCGTAAACGGCCGCCAGCGTTCCCTGCGGGTCGCTGACGAGAGTGTCGTACTGCACGACCAGTAAGCGATTGGCCTGTCGGCCGAAGTAGGCCTGCTTCAGCCCGTCGTAGGCGGAGCCGACCATGCCATCCGCCGCGCCCAGGTGGCTCGCGCGCGTGTATGCAGTGCCGCCGGCCCCGAAGCCGAACATCGACGAAGGACTGAAGCAGTTTTCGGTGACCAAGCGTTCGATGCTGTCAATCACCCACGCGACGTCTCGCACACATGCGATCACGCGGTGCTCGGGAAACAATTCCGCCAGCGCATCCATCCGTGCGCACGAATGACGGTTGATGTCGAAGATGACTTCAGCCGAGCTGTCGGCGTAGTAGTTGTCGAACAGGCCGCGCAGCATGCGTCGACGAAAATCGTCATCGAAGAAGTTCGACGCTCCACTGCGGGCACTCATCATTTCGAGCAATTTCGTGAACAATCCGTCGACCGGACTGGTCATGTCCGCATGGAACCGCGGGTTCTGCGCGAGAAGAGCGCCGAGCAACGTCGAACCCGAGCGAGGCAACCCGGAGATGAAATGGAATTGGCGCAATCTGGAAACCCCTCCCGGTCGCTGCGAGCATACGGCTCCGCGGTAGTCGATCTCACGGAAAGTCGTCATAACCGGTCAAACAAGCCAGGGGCGAGATCATTTGACTTCAGATCCTGACGGTCAGACCCCCATCGAGGAGGTCCTCCATGCGTGCGCTGTTTGTATCGACCCCCGGGTTGGGTCACCTGTTTCCGATGGTGCCGTTGGCATGGGCGCTACGCTCCGCCGGACACGAGGTCATGGTGGCAACGTCGGGCCAGGGTCTTACCGCCGCACGGTCTGGACTGCCGGTGGTCGACGTGGCTCCCGGTTTCGACCGCAGGACAATGATGGCCCGGCTGCAACGCGACGACCCCGCGCTGGCCGCCCGTTTGCGCCGGTTGCGGGGCAGACGGCTGACCGACCTGCGTGAGGCCGCAGAGTTCGCTGCCTGCACGTCGATGCCCCTGGTCGATCGGACGGTGACGCTGGCTCGCCGCTGGCGGCCGGATCTCGTTGTGCAGTCGCAACTTCAGGGCGCCGGCCTGGTCGCTGCGGGAGTACTCGACCTGCCGCTGATCGACCACGGTTTCGGTCTGGCACGCACGTACGGGATGGCGGCGTTGCACCGCGTCCACATGGGCGAGGCGTTCACCCGCTATGGCATCGGTGTACCAGAAAACATCGCCACCATCGACGTCGCACCGCCAAGCATGGTCGACGGGTCCCAAGGGGATGGTCGATGCGGTAAATCTCATACAACGGCGGATACCCGGCTGCTTACCAGTCGGATAGGAAACCCTTACCTTTCACGACTGGAATCTGGCTTTCCAGTAATTACGGAATCACCAGATGATCAGGACTATTTACCTCATGGCTCCGTACTGGGAAGAACCGCAACCCAATTGGCGGGCCAATTACTCAGCAGGACGACGTCTCGCATGAAAGGAATCGGGCGATGACACACTGTCGGTATTGCGCACGATTCCGTTTCGTGCGCGTTTCTGGCTCTGGCCCACGGCTTTTGGGCTGTGGGCACATATTCCTGCCTCTGCTCAGCGAGGCACGGCGACGGAGTGTCCACACCGCAGACCGGCGCGTTGGTGATTCGAAATGAACGTGGAGCTGATGCAACAGAGCCGGAGGCGCCGGCACCGTAGCGGCCGGGGAAGCGCATGGCAGCCCGGGCGCTACGTGGACCCCCGCCTGGCGGCAAAGTTGCGCGCTCCATACCGCGTTCATCATCCAGCTGCTGGTGATGCTGACGGCACACGGGCGGAACCTGAAAGCAGCCCGCTGGGCGAAAGTACGAAAACGCGACACCAAGAAGAAGGAACGACGTCATGATGCCACTCACAGCGGGCACACAAATCGATGAGCTGCGCCACCTCTTACGCGAGTCGGAGCGGCGCCGCCAGGCCGCCGAACACAAGCTCGCCGATCGCGAACGCCAACTCGGCACCACACGCCAAACGATTGCTAACCAAGATCACCGCATTGGCACGATGACAGCCGAACTCGCGCAGCTGCGGCGCACGTCGGCAGCGACCAAGCTCGACGCCTACGCGCTCGACTTCCCGCAACTGTTCAAGAGCAACAACGAGCGCTGACACTGCCGCTGGTTTCGCTCTGGGCAGAGCCCCCGGTGCCGCTGATGATCAGCATGCTCCGGGGGTCATCGCACACGGTCATTACGCAGAGCCATAGACGGTTCTCGGAGTTGACCGAGGCGGGGATATCGCGCTGCACTTCGGGACGTAGCGCTGTTCGTCGCCCGACAGCAGTTCAAAATCCCTGAGGGCTGTTGCCTGCGGCCGTTGCGCTAGGGACTACCGCCCCACGACTGCCAGACGCCGAGACACCCCGTTCGAATTGTTGGCCTCACGGCCGAGCCTCCCGGTGCTTACCAGACGGATAGGAAACCCTTCCGCTTCAGAAGTGAACTTTGGCTTCCCGGCGGTTACGGAACCACCTCCTGATCACGACCATTTACCTCATGACTACGTACTGGGAAGAGGCGACGCGCCTTCGCCCTGGCCAAACCCGAGACAACGTCCCGGCCGGCGCCACGCCGCTCGCGCAGGGGCCCCGTACGTCCGGTAACCGCGCACCGGGGCGCGACGACCTGAACCGGCCCGACGGGCGCCCGCACGTGCACCGGCCAGACCCGCGCCATGACTCTCATCGACCCGACCCGCGTCGACACGACCGGCGCCACGACCATCGTCGCACCGACGGGATGTGGCCCGGCCGCACCAGAGTGCCGCACGAGCCTGCCACGGAGCGGATAGCGCTGCGCGAGCCTGCCACGGAGCGGATAGCGCTGCGCGAGCCTGTCACAGAGCGGATAGCCCGCAGTGATTTCACAGTGCTGGACACCAGGCCGCCCGCCGAACAGGCCGTCGAAGTCGAGGCAGAAGGTCTAGTCGCCCCGCCGGGTGACAACGAGGTCTACTCCTACTTCGGCGCGCAGATGCGATGGGTGCAGCTCCTGTTGATGGCCGCCTATGCGCTCGCCGGTTGGAGTCTGCTGCATTTCGCACTCGCGTCGATCAAGGTTCTATGGCCGATGCTGATCGTGCTGGGGCTCAACGTGGTTGGCACCATACTTTCGTCGCTGACCAGCTTCAACACCAGGCGGGTGTCAGCGAAGAAACACCGCGCGCTTGTCGAGGGTTGGGCTCCGTCAGGCCCGGTGCCGAGCATCGATGTCTTTCTTCCCACGTACGGAGAGGACGTGGCGGTTCTGCGCAACACCTACACGCATGTCAAGGCGATGGAGTGGGCGGGCAGGGTCGAGGTTCACGTTCTCGACGACGGCGATCGCACCGAGGTCCGGGACCTGGCCGCGCAGTTCGGGTTCGACTACGCCGTGCGTCCGAATCGTGGGCACTTGAAGAAAGCAGGCAACCTCCAGTACGCGTTCAACCGCACGTCGGGAGACCACATCGTGATTCTCGACGCTGACTTCTGCCCGCGGCCCGATTTCCTGCGGCACTTGGTGCCGTACATGGATGACCCGACCGTCGGCATCGTGCAGAGCCCGCAGTGCTTCGACAGCGGCGAGAACCTGAACTGGATTCAGCGCACGGCGGGTTCGACCCAGGAGTTGTTCTACCGCTGGATCCTGCCGTCGCGGGACCGGTTCAACGCTGCGATCTGCGTCGGAACCTGCGCGCTGTACCGACGCAAGGCCCTCGAAGCCACCGGCGGATTCGCGCAGATCGAGCACAGCGAAGACATTCACACCGGGTTGCATTTGATGCAGGCCGGATTCCAGACCCGATACGTACCCATCGTGGTCTCGCGCGGCTTGTGCCCAGGGGACATGGCGGGCTTCCTCAACCAGCAGTACCGGTGGTGCAACGGGTCGCTGGTCAAGCTCCACAACGCGAAGCTTGACGGCTCCCGGGTGAAAATTACTCTGCGGCAACGGCTTTGCTTCTGGGCGGGCTTGTTCTACTACATCACCACTGCTGTCAACGTCCTCGCGCTCTACCTTCCTGGCTTGATCATGGCCGCGTTCTTCCCGACCCAAGTCCAGCCCGCACAGTTCGTGCCCTTCCTCGTCGGACTATGGGTGTATCTGGTCGTGATACCGATGGTGTCCAAGAGCCGTTGGCGATTTGAGGTCCTGCGCCTGCAGATGGCCTATAGCTACGCCCACCTCATCGCGATCATGCACAAACTGCGCGGCCGGTCAGCGGGATGGGTTCCCACCGGTGCCGTTAATCGCCCAAATCCCCTGGCCCGCAGCATCAGCCGCTTGGGCGCCATCGCGATCACGCTGTCGCTCGTGCCGTTCTGGGCCGTGGTCATCTATGACATCCACGCCTATGGTGTCCGCCAGTACTGGCTGATGGCGATGTTCGTCGGCCTTTACACCTATCTCGCCCTGCCGTTGTTTGTCGAGTTCGCCAAGATCCTGTGGCCATCGCTCGGCAAGTTCCTCGGATCCCGAACGGACCGCGGTGCTGCGCCGGCAAGCAAAGACGAGCCTGCACCAAAGCGGCGCAATCCACATCGGATCTCCGCCTATGAGGCGGTCTGCTACACACTGGCGTTGGTCCTGGCCGCAGCCGTCGCGTCTGGGTGGTTCGACCTGATGATCCCGTGGAGCTCCTGAGTTCGACGATCACGGTGCTCCACGAATCGGTCCCGTTGGGACAGAACAGGTTCCCCCGCGGTGAAGCCACCTCCATAGGAGGTGGCTTCACGGCAGGGGAAGGCCGGACCCGCTTACCACGGGGATAGAAAACCCTTCCCTCTCCGCAGTGGAATCTGGCTTGCCGGCGATTACGGCCGATACCGCGAAAACGCGACGATTTCCTCATGACTACGTACTGGGAAGAACCGACCGTGAGGTATCGCGAAGAACCAACGGTGAGGCTTCGCCCTGCGCTGACGATCGAGACGGCTCAGACCGAGCGCATGAAACGGGCGCGGATGTCCCGCCTGGCCAGTAGCCCCGTACAAGAGCTCCACCGCGTACCTGTGCATCCGACCACCGTCGCCCCGGCACAGCCGGCCAAGGCCGATGCCAAAGCCAAGACCAAGAAGGCCAAGGCGAAGGCCGAACTCAAGCCGAAGACCGAGACAAAGAAATCGGAGAACCGCTTCTTCAACGACGTCGAAGGTCTGCGAGGCATCGCCGTCGCGCTGGTTGTGCTGTTTCACGCGGGTGTGCCGCACATAGCTGGCGGCTTCGTCGGTGTCGACGTGTTCTTCGTCATCTCGGGTTTCCTGATCAGCGGCCTGCTGCTGCGCGAGTACGAACGCAACGGGCGGGTCTCGTTCAGGGGCTTCTATGCGCGTCGCGCACGCCGCATCATTCCCCCGGCAGCGGTGGCCATCGTGGCGACATCGATCGCTGTCTGGTTCCTGATGCCGCTGCTCTCGGTGTTCCGCCAGGCTCTCGACCTGCTGGCAGCGGCGATGAACATCGCCAACTGGCGCTTCATCGCGGCGGGCAAGGACTACCTCGCCGGGGCGTCGGACGACAGCGTTGCCACGCACTTCTGGTCGCTTTCCATCGAGGAACAGTTCTACTTCGTCTGGCCCCTTCTGCTGGTCGCGTTGGCCGTGCTGGCCAAGAAAATGGGGTGGTCGATCCGCCTGGTCGTCGGCTGGGGGATCGCCGTGGTCACCGTCGCCTCCTTGTTCGCGTCGCTGAAGTTCACTGCGAGCGACCCCACCTTGTCGTACATGGCAACCCACACGCGCGCATGGCAATTCGGCGTCGGGGCACTGGTCGCGGTGGTGGGGCCGCTGCTGACCGGCCTGATGACGAAGTTGGGTGTGCAAATAGCGATGTGGGTGCTCGGTTGGGCGGGACTGTCGGCGGTGCTGGCGACGACGGTGATCTACGACCACACCACGCCCTATCCGGGCGTGGCCGCGTTGGTACCCACGCTCGGTGCCGCTGCGATCATTGTTGCCGGACAGGTGGCCGCCAGCGGTAGGCCCGCGGTCGGATGGTTTCTCTCGGTGCGCCCGTTGCGGTGGCTGGGCAAGGTCTCCTACGGCTGGTACTTGTGGCACTGGCCCGCTCTGGTGCTGTTCAAGAGCCACACCCACAACAACAGCTGGCCGACGTTGGTGGGCGTGACGATGGGTGCACTGGTGCTGGCGTGGGCCTCCACCGCACTGCTGGAACGCCCGATCATGTCGTCGCGGGAACTGAAGCGCAACCTGCAGGCGTCGCTGTCGGTCGGTTTCATCGGAACCATTGCGGCCGCCGCGGTGACGATGACCCTCGGCGTGGTGGCGGTCAACCTGGCCAGCGGGGCAGCTTCGTCCAATCCGGCGGTGAGCTTCGAATCCGTCTTCGGCGCCGACACCGGCGCGAAGTCGGGTCCGGTCACGCCCAACCCGTTCAAGGCCTTCGACGACCGGCCCGACCGCGACGAGTGCCTGGTTCCGCTCGGCAAGCGCGAACAACCGGACACCTGCGTGGATGGCCCGGCAGACGGCGTACCGGCGGTGCTGTTCGGCGACAGCCACGCACAGCAGTGGCTGCCGGTGATTCAGTCCATCGCCAAGGAAAACAACTGGCGGCTCAACCAATTCACCAAGGCGGCATGCCCGGTCGCGGCCCTGCAACCCAGGGACGGCCGCACGGACCCATTCACCAAGTCAGACTGCCTCGGCTGGCGCGAGGACAGCGTCAAGGCGATCGTCGCGCTGAAACCCAAGTACATCGTGATCAGCTCGCTGTCGACGTACGTGCCCGACTACCAGGAGTTCAAGACCGCCTGGGATCAAACGCTGAGCCAACTGCGGGCCACCGGCGCCAAGATCATCTACTTGCGGGATACGCCGTACCCGAACAAGAACATGCCCGAATGCATCTCGGGCGCCACCGACGACTGGTCCGCGTGCGACTTCGACCTGAACAACACCCCTCGAACCGAACCCATTGTCACAGACCAGGTTCGGGGCCAGAACCTCGACATCCCGGTGCTCGACCTCAACGCATACCTGTGCGAGGACAACAAGTGCCGCGCGGTGCGCAACGGCACCTTGCTCTACCGCGACGACTCCCACCTGACAGCAACCGCGGTCAAGGCGCTGCTGCCGGCTGTCCAAGCGCAGATCCGTGAGAAGGCGATCGACCTGAGCGGCCGCTGACGTCTGCGGGACGACCTCTCGGTCCCGTAGGGTGTGTCTTTGCCGGACACATCACGGCCGGGAGGTGTCGTTGCCCAGCGAACAGGCTGCAAGGGTTGCGCGTCGCAGCCTGCTCGCATCTATCCCCCTGGCGGCAGTCATGGTGGTCGCGGGGGGATGCCAACGGAACGAGCCGAGCCGACCTCGCCCGCCACGCCAGTTCGGGCTAGCGGCAACCGGTCTCGACGGCGAGACGGTGCAGCGGTCACAGGCCGCCGCACAGCAGTTGGGCAAGCGCTTGGACGTGCTGACCGTCTACGAGGCGTTCGTCTGGGAGAGGTCGCTGCCCACCGCGTTCCTGGATGCCGCTGCGGCCGCCGGCTGCACCCCGGAGTTGACGTGGGAACCCTGGGATCCCCGCGCCGGCAAGCACCAGGAGGCTTACACGGCCGGACAGATCGCAGGTGGTCGATACGACACCTATGTGCGCACCTGGGCCGAGCAGGCGGCCTCCTATGACAATCCGTTCCGGCTCCGGTTCGCACACGAAATGAACGGAGACTGGTACCCCTGGGCCGTAGGAGCACCGGGCGGCTCGCCCGAGGACTACGTAGCGGCCTACCGCAGAGTGCGTGGCATATTCGACGACGCGGGCGCCAAGCGCGTGGAGTGGGTGTGGTGCCCGAACGCCATCGTCAACGGCAATGTCGACGCGATCTCGCGGTCCTATCCAGGTGACAACTTCGTAAATATCGTCGGCGTCGACGGCTACAACTTCGGCGACCGGCCAGGCCATCAATGGACCCAGCCGGCTGAACTTTTCGGCACGACGTTGGCCCTTGTCGGCCAACTCGCGCCGGGCAAACCGATGTGGATCAACGAGGTCGGGTGTGGCGACCAAGGCGGCGACAAGTCCCGCTGGATCTCCGAATGCTTTGCCTGGCTTGCCGGCACCGACGTACGCGGACTGGTCTGGTTCGAGATCGACGGCAACCCGGATGCGCCCGACTGGCGGCTCACGAGTTCGACCACAACCACCGCTGCGGCCAAGGCCGCGCTGGCGTCCTGGTAGCGCTGCTGATCGGTAGTCAGCAGTTGCCGACGGCGGGGATGCCGGCGAAGCGATCAGCGATCCATTGGCCCAACAGCGCGCCCGGATCCAGTTTGTGCCCTTGCCCTTCCATGCGGACCCGCAAAATAGTGTCGCCGCGCGCACAGGCCCGGCCCATGGCGACCTCGGTCCATTCCGGGGGAACAGTCTGGTCGGATCCGCCATAGATCGCCAGCAGTGGGATTTTGGTCGGCTGGTGGGGCAGCGCATAAGAGGTGAGCCGGTCTCGCAGACGGTCGGCCGCCTCCGCGGAGGACGGCTTGGCGTCCGAGCCATTGAACTTAGCCGCCAAGGCGTCCTTGCCCGCCGAAGCCGGAGGCAGGCAGGCAAGCAACGTCTTTTCGTCGTCGCGTAGAACGCCGTGCAGGTAATCGTGCGGATCGATGGACTTGTCGACCGCGGCGAGACCCTCGATCACATTCGGGTACAGATACGTCTGGTCGGTGGTCAGTGTCGAGGATTCGGCCCGCTCCACCAGTCCAGACATGTCGAGCGTGGGAACCAGCGCCGCGGCGCCGAGGAGATCGGTGCCCTGCCCGTACGCGGCAAAATATTCGGCTGCCGCCCAGGCGGTCTCGCCGCCCTGCGACGATCCCAATGCCACCCATCGCGACGACAGCTGCGGCACCACCGTGCGGGCGGCTCGCACCGCGTCGATAAGGTTGAACGCGGCCGACTTTGGCTCCAGGTAAGCATGTGATGTCGCCGCGTCCTGGCTCGACCCGGCGGGCTTGCCCAGACCCGCGTAGTCGGTGTATGCCACCGCGTAGCCGAGCTTTAGCTGTATCGCGACCGAAGTGATGTCGCCGAGCAGCCGGGAATCCGCGGTTGGCCCACATTCGGGGATTACCCCAACGGTTCCATGGGCGTAGCCGATGACAGGCCATCCTCCCGGCGGTGGGTCGCCCGGCGGCGTGAATACCGCGCCGGACACCACGGTGGGCGAACCTGTAATGCCGGATATCGATCGGTACGTCATGGTGTGTGCCGTCGAGCCCGCGGGCAGCTCGCTGAGATCGAACGGCGTCTGATCCGACGAACTCGCCACGGTGCCACGGGCGGCCAAGTCACCGGCGGCGATGATTGGCATCTGTCGGGAGTAGTTCAGTTTTTCCGGTCCCGTGTTGGAGGGGGCGGCGGGTTGCGACGCGCTGCACGCGGCAACCAGTGCGCACGCGAGCACGCCGCCCAGCTGCCCAATGAACCTCGAAATCATGTGCGTCCCCTCGATCCTTGATGACGAGGATGGCATAGCCCGCAGCCTTCAGCGGCCTTTACAGCCGCTTGCACTATGCCGACGCCGAGTGGCCAAGCGGGCGGATAGGCAATTCTTCGGGATCAGCGCCTTGCCTCGCGGCAAGTACACCCTTCCGTTGCCAGTGAGTGATCTTTAGTGGTCACGCGACTTGCACCCCGTCTCGGGGTTGTTCGGCAGCCGTGCGGCTGCGTCCCTTCCGCGCTTCACGGCCACCTGCCCGGCTAGGCCGGGTCTTACGGTCGGCTCCACGCGCGCCGGCGTGGTCCTCGGTCCTAAGAGCCTGACCCCCGCGGCTGACCTGCGCGAAAGCTCCAGCGTTAGCGCGCAACTCCCAATATGATACTGAGGTCGTGGGAGGCATCGCGGCAACCGGCGGACTTACGCAGCGATCAAGGCAGCCCGCAGCGCAACTCCGTCGCCGCTGTCAGGAGGGGCTTTGTTGGGACGATCGCGTGACGGGGTGCGGACTCGGGATCGGCTATATCTTTGGTCCCGATAATCAAGGCGCCCCGTGCTCCGGTTGCGATCATCGGCATGGGCTGCCGACTGCCTGGGGGCATCGACTCTCCAGATCTGTTATGGGAGGCGCTGCTGCGCGGCGACGACTTGGTCACCGAAATTCCACCCGACCGATGGGACGCCGACGAGTACTACGATCCCCAGCCTGGCGCACCTGGTCGGTCGGTGTCCAAGTGGGGCGCGTTCCTCAATGACGTCGCTGGCTTTGATCCCGAGTTCTTCGGCATCACCGAGAAAGAAGCGACCGCAATGGATCCGCAGCACCGCCTGCTGCTGGAAACCTCCTGGGAGGCAATGGAGCACGGCGGTCTCACCCGGAACACGCTGGCCGGTTCGCGGACCGGGGTGTTCATGGGATTGATGCATGACGACTACCAATTCGCGCACGCTGATACCAACGCATTGGAGGGGCCCTACGGCTACCTGGGCAATAGCTTCGCCATGGGCTCCGGGCGGATTGCCTACACGATGGGACTGCACGGTCCGGCGATGACTATCGATACCGCGTGCTCTTCCGGCCTGGCCGCGGTGCATGTGGCCTGTCGCAGCCTGCATGACGGAGAAAGCGACATTGCCCTGGCGGGCGGCGCCTCGGCGTCGTTTGAACCGCGCAAATCCTGTTCGGGTTCTGCCATCGGAATGCTTTCCGCGACAGGGCGCTGCCACGCGTTCGACGTCGCCGCCGACGGGTTCGTGGTCGGCGAGGGTTGCGTCGTGCTGTTGCTCAAACGGTTACCGGATGCGCGGGCCGACGGCGACCGGATCCTGGCCGTGCTGCGTGGCACGGCCGCCAACCAGGACGGGCACACGTTGAATATCGTGACGCCATCGCGGGCCGCACAGGTCGAGGCCTGCCGGGCGGCATTGTCTGTGGCGGATGTGGACCCCCGCACCGTTGGCATGGTGGAGGCACACGGCCCCGGCACCCCGGTGGGTGACCCCATCGAATATGCCAGCCTGGCTGAGGTGTATGGCCTCGACGGGCCGTGCGCGCTCGCATCAGTGAAGACCAACTTCGGGCACACCCAGTCGGCTGCCGGAGCGCTGGGGCTGATGAAGGCGGTCCTCGCGCTGCAGCATGGTGTGATTCCGCGCAATCTGCACTTCACCCGGCTACCCGATGAGATGGCCCAAATCGAGACCAACCTCTTTGTGCCGCAGGAGAATACGCCGTGGCCCAGCAACGGTCACCATGGACCCCGGCGGGCGGCGGTGTCGTCGTACGGTTTCTCGGGAACCAATGTCCATGCGATTGTCGAGCAAGCTCCCGAGACCGTTGCGCCGGCCAACGCGCCAACCACCCCCGCCATCGACGGCCCGCTGCTTTTCCCACTGTCTGCCACGTCGGCCGACGGACTGCGGAAATCCGCTGGGCGGCTCGCTGACTGGGTCGACAGACCCGGGCGCGACCTTGCAGCAGCTGATCTGGCGTACACACTCGCTTGCCGCCGTGCACACCGGCCTGTGCGCACCGCGGTCATCGCAAGCAACCTCGAGGAGCTGACCGAGGGTCTGGGTGAGGTCGCCGAAGGCGACTTTCCGTATCAGTTCGCAGTCGGGCAGGACGATCGAGGACCGGTATGGCTGTTCTCCGGGCAGGGTTCGCAGTGGGCGGGCATGGGCGCCGAACTGCTCACCACCGAACCGGTGTTCGCCGCGACTGTCGCCGAGGTGGAGCCGCTGATCGCCCGAGAGTCCGCATTCTCGGTGACCGAAGCGATTTCGTCGCCCGAGTTGGTGACCGGGATCGATCGGATTCAGCCGGCTCTCTTCACCATGGAGGTGGCGCTGGCAGCCACGATGAGGGCATACGGTGTGCATCCGGGAGCCGTGATCGGCCACTCGATGGGCGAAGCCGCGGCCGCAGTCGTGGCGGGCGCGCTGTCGCTGGAAGACGGGGTGCGCGTGATCTGCCGCCGCTCGCGGCTGATGGCCACGATCGCTGGTTCCGGCGCGATGGCATCGGTGGAACTGCCTGCCGAGCAAGTGCTTTTGGAACTGATGGCTCGCGGCGTCGACGACGTCGCGCTGGCAGTGGTGGCCTCACCACAATCCACGGTAATCGGCGGCGCCACGCAGTCGGTGCGCAATCTGGTCACAGCATGGGACCAACGGGACGTCTTGGCCCGCGAGATCGCTGTCGACGTCGCCTCGCACTCCCCACAGGTCGATCCGATCCTCGACGAGCTGTCCGACGTGCTGGCAGAGCTCACCCCCATGACCCCGAAGGTGCCCTTCTACTCTGCGACCGCGTTCGATCCGCGTGAGCAGCCCGTGTGCGATGGCGGGTATTGGTCGGACAATTTGCGTCACATGGTGCGTTTCGCCGCGGCTGTACAGGCGGCGTTGGAGGACGGCTACCGGGTCTTCGCTGAGTTGGCTCCGCACCCCCTACTCACCCATGCTGTCGAGCGAACTGCCGACAGCCTCGGCATGCCGCTGGCCGCACTCGCCCCCATGCGCCGCGAGCAAGAGCTGCCGCACGGGCTGCGTGGCTTCCTGGCGGATCTGTACAGTGCCGGCGCGGCGATCGACTTCGAGGTGATCTACCCGGGCGGTCAGCTGGTGGATGCGCCGCTACCGACATGGAGCCACCGCACCCTGCTGCTGACCCGCAGCGATCAGAATTCGCGGGCACACGGCGTTTCCACGGTTCCGGTGCACCCACTGATGGGGGCGCATGTGCGATTGCACGAGTCGCCAGAGCGCCACGTTTGGCAGGGTGAAGTCGGCACCGCAGGGCATCCCTGGCTAAGCGACCACCGGATACACAATGTGGCAGTTCTTCCGGGAGCAGCCTACTGCGAGATGGCTTGTGCCGCGGCTCGCACAGTCCTCGGCGAAAACTTCGAAGTCCGCGATATCCGTTTCGAGGCAACGCTTTTGCTGGACGAACAGACCCCGGTATCGGCGATCGCGTCGGTCACCTCGCCGGGCGTCGTCGACTTCGTGGTGCAGACCTTCGGAGAAAGCGCGCAGATTCGGCAAGCGACGGCCGTTCTGCACGTGGGAGGGAATGACAATCAGCCGCCGGCCTACGACATACCCGCAGTACTCGCGGCCCACCCACACTTGCTCGATGGCGCCGAGATGCGGAAGCAGTTCGACGATCACGGTTTTCAGTATGGTCCGGCTTTCGCCGGACTGACCGCAGTCCACAGCGCGGACGAGACAATTGGAACAGTGCTCGCAGAGGTCCGGCTACCCGGCCCTCTCCGCGCTCAACAAAGCGGCTACGGCGTACATCCCGCCTTGTTGGATGCGTGTTTCCAGTCGGTTGCGGCGCATTCCGACGCCCAGCTCGCACGTGGCGCCGGCCTGCTGCTGCCGTTGGGTGTACGCCGGATCCGTGCCTACGCGTCTGCCCGCACCGCCCGCTACTGCTTTACGAGGGTGACCAGTGCCGACGGGGCAAGGTTGGAGGCCGACCTCGATGTGCTCGACGCGCACGGGACAGTCCTGTTGGAGGTGCGCGGATTGCAACTCGGCATCGGGACCTCCGAGAGCGCAAACCGCGAGCGCGTGTTGAACGAGCGGCTGCTGACCATCGACTGGAAACAGCGAGCACTGCCGGATGTGGACCATGTCGCGCCCGGAACATGCTTGCTGATCAGCACTTCCGCCACTGCAGACATCCTGGCGACGAGGCTGACCGATGCGTTGAAAGCCGATGGCGCCGCGTGCACCACCATGACGTGGCCGCAGCATTCCGATCACCGGGCCAACGGCGAATTGCTCGGCTCGCACCTTGCTGCCGACGAGGTCAGCAGAGTTGTCGTACTCACCGGCTCCAGTAATGGCAACGCTGATGAGGAGTGTGCCCCGCGCGGCGGGGACTACGTGCGTCACATGGCGCGCATCGCCCGCGCGATTACGGAAATCGACGAAGACCCACCGCGCCTCTTCGTCGTGACGCGGAATGCCCAGACCGTGCTACCCGGGGACGTCCCGAACCTGGAACAGTCCGGTCTCCGTGGCATGGTACGAGCAATCAGCACTGAATATCCGCACCTTCGTGCCACCCAAATAGACATGGATGAGGAATCCGAGCCAGAGCAGCTAGCACGGCAGCTGCTCGGGACTTCCGAAGACGACGAGACGGCCTGGCGAAACGGCCAGTGGCACACGGCGCGCCTGAGCCCCGCACCGCTACGCTCTGAGGACCGGCGAACCGCCGTGGTGGACCACCGGCGCGATGGCATGCGCTGGCGGATCCGCACGCCGGGTGACCTGAAAACGATGGAACTGGTGGCGTGCGAACATGTTCCGCCGGGACGCGGCGAGATTGAGGTCGCGGTGACCGCATCCAGCGTCAACTTCGCCGATGTCGCCCACGCCCTCGGCCGGTACCCCTGTATCGAGGGGGATGCGCCACAGCTCGGTATGGATTTCGCCGGCATCGTGACTGCGGTGGGTCCGGACGTGACAACTCATCGGGCGGGTGACCATGTCGGCGGCTTCTCCAAAAGCGGTTGCTGGGCCACGTTCGTCACGTGTGACGCCGGCTTGGCTGTCACGCTGCCGCCCGGCCTTACCGACGACCAGGCAGCCGCGGTGAGTACCACGTATGCCATCGCGTGGTACGGCCTACACGATCAGGCCAGGATCACCGCAGGTGACCGTGTGCTGATTCAATCGGCCGCCGGCAGCGTTGGGCAGGCGGCAATCGCCATCGCGCGCGCCGCAGGAGCCGAGATCTTCGCAACGGCCGGCAGCAAGCAGCGCCGAGAACTGTTGCGCGACATGGGAATCGGGTATGTCTACGACTCCTGCACCACAGAGTTCGCCGAGCAGATCCGCCGGGACACCGACGGATACGGCGTCGACATCGTGCTGAACTCACTGACCGGCTCCGCACAGCGCGCCGGGCTGGAGGTGCTGTCGATAGGCGGACGATATGTCGAGATCGGTCGACGTGACGTCTACGCCAACACCCGGCTGGAGCTCTTCCCGTTCCATCGCAACCTCACGTTCCACTACATCGACCTGACACTGATGTCAGAGAGTCACCCGAAGCGGATTGGCGACCTGCTGGCCACCGTGTACCGGCTCGTCGCAGACGGTGACCTGCCAATGCCGGAAACCACTCGTTATCCGCTTGTCGATGCGGCAACGGCCGTCCGCGTGATGGGCGCGGCAGAACATACGGGCAAGCTCGTTCTTGACGTGCCACCGGGCGGACACACCAACGTCGTTGTACCGCCCGAGCAGGCCCGGGCGTTCCGCCACGACGGCTCCTACATCGTTACCGGCGGTTTGGGCGGCCTGGGACTCTTCCTGGCCGAGAAGATGGCCGCGGCCGGTTGCGGCCGCATTGTGCTCAGCTCCCGCTCTGCGCCCAACCTCAAGGCGCTGGAGACGATTGAGCTCATCCGGGCAATGGGCACCGACATCGCAGTGGAATGCGGTGACATCGCCGAAGTCGGCACGGCGGCGCATTTGGTTACCGCGGCGACCGTCACCGGCCTTCCGTTGCGCGGGGTGCTGCACGCCGCCGGCGTGTTCGAGAACGCGATGCTGGCTACCATGACCGACGGTCTGATCGAGCGCAACTGGATGCCAAAGGTCCAGGGCGCGTGGAACTTACATCAGGCCACTGCCGCCCTCTCGTTGGACTGGTTGTGCTTGTTCTCATCAGCGGTAGGTCTGCTGGGGTCGCCCGGGCAGGGGGCATACGCCGCTGCGAACAGCTGGCTGGACGAATTCGCGCGGTGGCGCCGAACACAGGGTCTTCCCGCCACTGCGATCGGGTGGGGATTGTGGGCCGAGGTCGGTCGCGCCGCCGAACTCCGCGCTGAGCCCGGCGAGGATATGGCTCTCGGACCCAACGGACAAGGCACTTCCATCGCGCACTGGCGCGACACCGCTTTCACTGCAGACGAGGGTGCCTACGCGTTCCAGGCTCTGCTGTGCCACGACCGGGCGTACTCCGGGTATGCAGCGATGACCGGGACGCCGTGGTTCGCCGCCTACGCGCAACGCACTCCGTTCGCTGAAATGTTCCGACGCAAGCAGAACAGCGCAACGGGCACAGGTCAATTGCTCGACGAGCTTTACGCGTTACCGCCCGACGAGTGGCCCAGCCGACTCCGTCGCGTGGTGTCCGACGCGGTCAGCTTGATTCTGCGTCGCACCATCGATCCGGATCACCCCCTCTCCGAATATGGCCTTGACTCTATGGGCAACCTCGAACTGCGCACCCGCATCGAGGCCGAAACGGGAATACGCTTGACCACCAACGACATCACCACCATTCGAGATCTAGCCGGGCAGCTCTGCGGAATTCTGGCATCCAATGAGCCGGGCCGGCGCGGTCGCGATGGGTCGGACTAACTAGGGGGCAAAGGTGTTCGCAGGTGCGGGGTCGGCGCCCGAGCTGTTCGTGGGAACAGTCCATGATTGGATGCCGGAGCGGGGCAGGATCGTGTGTTGGCAAGCATCACCCGCCTCGCTTGAGAAGGCCGGTCTGGCACCGATCAGTGATGTGCCGCTCAGCACCATGCAAGAAGCGCATCTGCGCGGCTTTTCCCGCTACGCGGCGCGAGGTCTTGATTATGCCCGGTTGGTAATCGGCTCCGGAGACGAACCCGGTCAGTGCGACATCCGCGCCATGAGTTACGTCATCAACGCGCACCTTCGTCGGCACAAGACGTATCACAGTTGGTTCGAGTACGAGGATGAGGAACACATTCTGCGGCATACCATCGCTGATCCCGCCGACATCGAGTTCTTGCCCATCCGGCATGATGAGACGACGTCAGACGAGTGGCAGCTCTTCGTGCTGGCTACCCCCGATCCGTTGCAATGGGATTGCTTCAGGTTCGGCATCATTCAGCGCGAGGATCACTTCACGTTCTTTTCGATTGTCGATCACCTCCACTGCGACCCGACGATTATTTCGGGGGTGTACACCGAGATCGTGATGAACTACCGCGCCCTTGTGAGAGGCGCGGCGCTCGTTCAGTTGCCACCTCCGGCTAGTCATGACGACTTCTGCATGCGGGAAAGGCAACAACTTTCGACACTGAGCCTGAATTCCCCTGAGGTCCGTAGGTGGATCGATTTCGCCGAGAAGAACGGGGGAACCCTGCCGGACTTCCCACTGCCGCTTGGCGATCTGTCCAAAGCCACAGGTGGCGACCTCGTGGTCGAACGGTTGATGGATCAGGAACAGACAGCCGAGTTCGAATCTCTTTGCATCAAGGCGGGCGCCCGCTTCAGCGGCGGCCTATTTGCCTGTATAGCTCTGGCACAATATGAGTTGACCGGCGCCACAACATATTACGGGCTTGCGCCAATCGACAAACGCAGGTCACTCGCGGAGTTCGCGACAATGGGATGGTTCACCGGCGTGGTTCCACTCACTGTGCCCGTCAACCCGATGTCTTTCGAAGAGACTGCCCGTGCCGCACAGGCCTCCTTCGATTCGAATCTGGACCTCGCGAATGTGTCGTTCAACGACGTGTTGAAGTTGGCGCCCTGGCTCAGGCAATGGGGTCCGAACTGCACCATGGTCAACTACATGGATGCCGGCCTTCCACCCTTTTCCGCTACCGTGACTTCGCAGATGAAGGACGCGAATGTCAGAATCTATTGCGACCCAAGAGATCCGGCGCATCTTTACATCTCGATAATCCGTCTCTTCGACCAGGTGTCGATGTGGGTTAACTTCCAGGACAATCCGATCGCACGGGACTCCGTGACCCGATACCTCAGTGCGATCAAATCCGTGTTCAGCCGACTCGCCGACGGACGTCATGCGGGTCCAGCAGGTAGCCAGTTGAAAATCGCGGTCGACAACTGAAGTGCCGGGTGCTGCCGATGAAAGTCGTTCTGGCCGCCAGTGGAACTCGCGGTGACGTCGAGCCCTGTGCCGCCGTCGGTCTGGAGCTGCTGCGGCGAGGGCACGAAGTGCGCATGGCGGTTCCACCCAACCTGGTTGGCTTCGTGGAGTCGGCCGGGCTTGCGGCGGTCGGTTACGGGACGGATTCGCAGGAGGGGGTGAACGCGGCCGCGGATTACGTTCACCGCGTCTTCGAGCTGCAGAATCCGATCAACGTCCTACGAGCGGGCAAGGAGCTTTTTGTCGAGGGCTGGGCGCAGATGAGCAGGACGCTGACTTCGTTGGCGGACGGCGCCGACCTGCTGGTAACCGGCCAGCCGTACCACGGCGTCGTCGCCAACGTCGCGGAGTACTACGACATTCCGGTGGCCGCACTCCACTACTTTCCGATCTGCGTTAACGGCCGACTCACCCTTCCGTCGATACCGCTGCCGACGCCCGTGGTCCGCTCCACGATGAGGGCGGTTTGGTGGCTGTATTGGGGCATCACCAAGGACGTCGACGACGCGCAACGCCGCGAACTCCGCCTACCGAAGACGGCGGCCCCTGCGGCGAAACGGATGGCGGAACGTCAATCGCTCGAGATCCAGGCTTACGACGAGGCTTGCTTTCCGGGCCTCGCGGCGGAATGGAACGAGCGGCGCCCCTTCGTCGGCGCGCTGACGATGGAGTTGCCGACAGATGCCGACGGTGAGGTCGCGTCCTGGATTGCCGCGGGGACTCCGCCCATCTACTTCGGCTTCGGCAGCATGCCGGTCGAATCCCCCACCGCCACACTTGGCATGATCAGCGAGGCGTGCGCGGAGCTGGGCGAGCGGGCGTTGGTTTGTGCCGGCTGGACCGACTATACCGACGTCCTGCATTACGAGCATGTCAAGGTGGTGAGTGCGGCGAACCACGCGGCCATCTTTCCGGTCTGTCGTGCGGTCGTGCACCACGGTGGCGCGGGCACCACGGCTGCAGGCCTGCGCGCTGGAGTTCCTACGTTGATCCTCTGGGTGCTAGCCGATCAGCCGCTTTGGGGGGCTGCGATCAAACGGCTGAAAGTGGGTACCGCCCGACGTTTTTCGAGCACTGGCCGCGACTCGCTGGTCGCGGATTTGCGCGCCGTCCTCACCGCGCAATATTTCGGCCGGGCCCGCGAGCTCGCTACCCGGATGACCACGGCCCCCGACGCCGTTGCGGCGACTGCCGATCTCTTAGAAGGTGCCGTCCACAGGCAGCGTGTTGGCTAACGGTGCCGCACTACAGAAGCTGCATATACTTCTTCTCTCTCCTTGCTTCGGCCAGCTCGTTTCTTAGTCCCCTCAGGCGGCCACTCTTCGTCGGTTCTTCCGCAGGTGCGTGCCGGGCGTCGTCGGGACGAGGCGGCCTCGGGTCGGGTGTATCCCACAGCTCGATGGTCTGGATCACCCAGTATGCGGCGAACTCGAGGATCAGCAATGTCTCGAGCACAATGATGAAGAGGTCTCCCAACAGATGGGGACGTACGAGATGTGCTGTGACAACTCCAATTAACGTCGCCAGCATCGCCCAGGCAATTACCCGGTAGAACCGGTGGTAACGGCGCCAATGCGGTGAGTCTTGCTGTTGCCCGACGACGTATGCGGTGCAGAACGCCGTGGCGATGAAAGAAAAGATCATCAGTGTCCCGGCTACGCCGTGCGCATATTCGATGAACCAGGGCCGAAAACGGGGAACGACGAGGGTAATCAGGCCCACGGCGACAACCAGCCGGAGAAAGTACAGCGACAGTGTTCCCCCCAGGCTTCTTCGTGTCCGCTGGATGTTGCTGTGTCGGTGCTGCCACGCAATAAGCGACCAGCCAAGGACCAGTGCGATAACGATCGCCCAGATATTCGGCTGAATTGCGGGCCCGGGGTTGTAGTCCTTCAAATCATCTGGCCCGTACAGCGTCACGGGCCACGCCTGGGGCACCAGCGCTGCGGTGAATGTGCAGACCCCGGCCAGAGTCAGCAAGGCATCCTCGGTGTCGTTGCGACCCTTGTAGACGAAGAACAGGGTGCTGAGCGCCAGGAGCGCGGCAATGAAGATGCTGTGCGCGGAGGTGTAATAGTACTCGCTGAGGGCCGTTTGCCAGCGCGTTGCCGATATCCTTTCGACGAGTACGGCCACAGCGAGCATCACCATCACTACCACCATGCCGACGCGTACTTCACGGTAGATGGCAAGCAGGATGGGATTCGGATGCGCTCTGTCGCTGCGCGTTTCGTCTGCTTGGGTCACAGTGCTCCTCCGAACGCCCATTTGCTTCGCTTCACTCATGCGTCCAAGCGGGCGAACTGGTTGTGCCGATACCGGTCCACGCACGCCGCTCTTCTGACCTTGCCACTGGTGGTAATGGGGATCGAACCGGGTGCTACCACAACGAGATCCGCCACACTGAGACCGTGCACGTTGGCTATCGCAGCAGTGACTTGACGTTTGACGACGTCGAATTTGTCAACCGCCTCTTCGTTGGAGTTGGCGCGGTCCTTGAGCTCGATGATGGCGACGAGCTTTTCTGTGCCCTTATCCGGAACCGAGATCGCCGCGCACCGTCCCGGCGCGATGCTCTGAATCGTCGCCTCGAGGTCGTCGGGATAGTGGTTACGCCCATACACGATCAAGAGATCCTTGATACGGCCGACGATGAACAGCTCGCCGTCGGAGATGAAGCCCAAATCCCCGGTTCTCAGCCACGGCCATTCGGGGGTGCCTGCGGAAGGAGCGGCAAGCGTTGCGCCGAATGTCTGCTCCGACTCTTGGGGTTTCTGCCAATAGCCGGCAGCGACGTTGCGTCCGTGCACCCAGATTTCACCGGTCGCTCCCTCCGAACGCTCAATCCTGGTGTCGGGATCGACGATGCGCACCATCGGTGACTGCGGCGGGCCGTAACTGACCAACGGTGTACCGCCTCCGCTTTCCCTCGACCTCGCGTGGCCCCCGGTCAGTTCGTCGGACTCGAAATGAACGATTCGCGGTGGTTGACCCGCTCTGCGGGTCGCGACATACAACGTTGCTTCTGCCATCCCATACGACGGCCGTAATACCGTGGATTGAAGGTTGAAGCAGGCGAACCGCTCAGTGAAACGCTGCAGTGTCGCAGGCTGTACCCGCTCGCTACCGTTGAGGATGCTGAGCACGTCTGCGAGATCAAGCCCGGCCATATCGTCATCTGATGTTTTTCGCGCCGCCAATTCGAAAGCAAAGTTAGGTCCTGCCGACAGTGCGTGACTGTTGCTTGCCAACAACTGCATCCACCGGGCCGGCCGCTGCAGAAACCCGACTGGACTCGTGAGCACAGTCCGAAATCCCGTCAGAACCGGAAAGATGATTCCGAGATGCAAACCCATGTCGTGATAGAACGGCAGCCAGGACACCACCGTGGTGTCCGGCGGGGCAACGCCTCCGTGGTCGGTGAAGAAGTCGGCATTGATCTGCTCGAAATTGGCCATGATGTTCGCGTGCGAAACGATGACCCCGGCAGGGGCACGGGTCGATCCGGACGTGTATTGCAAATACGTTGTGTCGGTTGGGCTGTCGACCCGCTCGGCGAGCCCATTTTTTGAGTCGAGGTTTAGCAAGTCAACCTCGATGAGCGACTTGGACTCGACGTACTCGGCGATGTTGCCTGCGACAGAGGATGTCGTGAGAACGACAGCTGGCGCTGCGTCGCACATCACCGAACTCACACGTTCATCGATGCCGACACCCAGCGGAACCGCGATGAGTCCGGCCTGCAATGCGCCGAGAAACGCCGTGATGTAGTCAAGTCCCTGCGGCATCAGTATCACCGCGCGGTCGCCGGGTGACCCGTGCAGGCTGAGCTCCTGTGCAAGGTTGAGCGCTCGGTGATGCAGCTGCAACCACGTCAGGCTTTCGGCAATGCCGGCCCAATCCTTTTCGTAGTCAACAAATGTGAACGCCGTCCGGTTGGGCTGCAGACCAGCGCGTTCGCGCAGCAAGGCCGGAAGGGAACCCATAACCATGGGTGTCAGATTATCGAAGCAGGTCAGACGGCGCCGGGAATTACCCACCGTTGACGGCAGCAATGGCGTCTGCGGAGTCACGGTACGTGTCATACTGCCCCGGTGGCGCTCCAACGTACGCCAACCGAAAGCCTCATCGAGCGGCTGAACCGCAACCCAATCTTTTTGAGACTTCTGAACTTACGATTCAAATACGGTTACCGGTTCCTCAGCCACCTGCTCACAAGAGACGACGTGTTGTTCCTCAATTATGGATATGAGGAGGATCCACCGATGGCCCTGCCGCTGGCTGCTTCCGATGAGCCCGACCGATTTCCCATCCAGCTCTACCACCGCACGGCGACCCAGGTGGATCTCGCGGGCAAAAACGTGCTGGAGGTCAGTTGCGGCCACGGTGGCGGCGCGTCATACCTGCTGCGGACCCTGCATCCGGCCGCCTACACGGCGTTGGATCTGAACACGGTCGCGATAGCGTTCTGCCGAACGAGGCACAACCTGCCCGGCCTGGACTTCGTGCAGGGCAACGCCGAGAGCCTGCCCTTTCCCAATCAGTCGTTCGACGCGGTTGTCAATGTCGAAGCCGCGATCAATTACCAGAACGTCCGTCGTTTCTTCGCCGAAGTAGAGCGTGTGCTGCGCGCGGGAGGGCATTTCCTGTACGCCGATATCCGCTACGCCGATGGAATCGCCGCCTGGGAGGCGGAGCTTGCGGACATTCCCATGCGCCTGGTGTCGGAACAGGTCATCAATGCGGAGGTTATGCGCGGTCTGGAGAGGAATCGGTTATTAGACCAGCTCACCAGTCGTTTGCCGAATATCTCGTTATTGCGCGGTATAGCCACTGACTACGCAGGTGGGCCGGGCTCGTTGATCTACCGCCGTCTGCAAAGCGGCGAGGCTTCGTACCGCTTGTTCTGCTTTGCCAAGGATTGAGGCGTGAGTCGCTTAAAACTTCATGTCGTCGTCACCCAGTGTGGAGCTAACACCCACTCGCGGAGTGGCCAACGGCTTATTCTTTGAAGGCCCCTGCAAGCGTTGGGGCCTGGATTGGCGGGGGTCGGATGGAGGCCATAGCGGCGTGTCGGTCGTGCGGCACCGAGCGCCTCGAGAGTGCGCGGTTCTGTCACGCATGTGGCTCACCGGTTGCCGAGCCCGCCGCCCATGCGGAATATAAGCAAGTGTCGGTTCTGTTCGCCGACGTGGTGCATTCCATGGACATCGCCACGGCCGTCGGCGCGGAGCGGTTGCGCGAAATCATGGCCGAACTGGTCGACCGCTGCACCAAGGTGGTGCACCGCTACGGGGGCACGGTGGACAAGTTCACCGGCGACGGGATCATGGCGATGTTCGGCGCACCTATCGCAATGGAGGACCACGCTGTTCGCGCCTGTCTCACGGCCCTGGGAATTCAGGACGAGATCAAGGGGCTGGCCGTCGACGTCCGAGCGCGCGACGGCGTAGAGCTTCAGTTGCGGGTGGGATTGAACTCCGGTCAGGTGGTCGCGGGTGAAATCGGTTCGGGACCGTTTCGCTACACGGCAATCGGTGAGCAAGTCGGGATGGCGGAGCGGATGGAATCTGTGGCACCGCCGGGTGGGGTGATGCTCAGCGAATCCACCGCGCGCCTCGTTGAGCACGCCACCCTACTGGCCGACGCCGAGAAGGTGCACTTCAAGGGCAGCGATGCTCCGGTGCTGGCCCGTCGTCTTCTTGGCCTGTCCGACGGGCCTCAACGAAGTGACTCTCTGCAAGGCGCGTTGGTAGGGCGTGACCTCGAAGTTGCAACAATCACAGGCCTTTTGGATCGATCAATGAGCGGGCGGGGATCTGTGGTTTGTGTTGCCGGACCGCCAGGTATTGGCAAGACGCGACTCGCCGATGAAGCGGTCGCGATGGCCCGTCGTCGTGGTGTTGAGGTGTTTTCAGTTTTCTGCGAGTCGCATACCAGCGATGTCCCCTTTCTTGTGGCGGCAGGACTGTTGCGCGGAGCCACCCGAATAACCGGGCTCGACGATGAGGCGGCGCGCGCACAGGTACACGCCATGTTCCCCGATGCCTCCGATGACGATGTGCTGCTGCTATCTGACCTGATGGGCATTCGAGACCCTGACACGCCGCCCCCCGCGATCCATCCCGACGCGCGGCGACGGCGGTTGAGCGCACTGATTAATTCTGTGTCGTTGACCCGCACCCAACCGGTCCTCTACATCATCGAGGATGCGCATTGGATCGATGAGGTCAGCGAGTCGATGCTGGCCGAGTTCCTCACCGTCATACCCCACACGCCGTCACTGGTGCTAATCACCTACCGCCCCGAGTACCGCGGTGTACTCGCGAACGTGCTTGGAGCGCACACGATCTCGCTGGCGCCCTTGAGTGATTCGGAAACCGCGGCGCTGCTCGACGAGGTGTTGGGCACCGATCCTTCAGTGGCCGGAATCAAAGCGCTCGTTGCCGAACGGACCGGCGGGAACCCATTTTTCGCTCAGGAGATGGTGCGCGAGCTCGCCGAGCGCGGTCTAATCGAGGGTGACCGCGGCGGTTTCCGCTGCGTTACAGATCCGGCCGAGGTCACCGTTCCGGCCACCCTGCAGGCCACCATCGCCGCGCGCATCGACCGCCTGGATCCTGATGCCAAGCAGACATTGAACGCCGCCGCGGTGATCGGCTCGCGCTTCACGCCTGAGTTACTCACAGCTGTGGGCAATGTCCCCGCTCTCGACGCACTCCTGAAAGCTGCGTTGATCGATCAGGTCCGTTTTACACCCGGTGCCGAGTTCGCCTTCCGCCATCCGCTGATCCGCACCGTGGCCTACGAGTCACAGTTGAAAGCCGATCGCGCCCAAATGCACCGGCGTCTGGCCGCCGCGATCGAGGCCCACGAGCCGGAATCGGCCGACCAGAACGCGGCGCTGATCGCCGAACATCTCGAAGCCGCGGGTGACTTGCGAGACGCCTGGGGTTGGCACATGCGCGCGGCAACGTGGGCGAGGTACCGCGACATCGCCGCGGCACGTTTGGGTTGGGAAAGTGCCCGGAGAATCGCGGACGCATTGGCCGCCGATGACCCGGACCGGGCAGCCATGCGCATTGCTCCTCGCACCATGTTGTGCGCAATCGCCTGGCGGGTGCACATAGACAATGTCGAGGACCGCTTCGATGAATTGCGGAAGTTGTGCAGCGCCGCGGGGGACAAGGCGTCACTGGCCATCGCGATGGCAGGGCTGGTGACGGATCACACGATGCAGGACCGGGTGCGCGAGGCATCGCGGCTGGCTTCCGAAGCCATCACCCTCATCGAGTCCATCGGCGATCCAACCTTGACGGTAGCGCTGTCCTTCACGCCGATCCGCGCCAAGACGGCAACCGGCGAGTGGTCTGAGATGCTTGGCTTGGCGCAGAGGGTCATTGACCTGGCCGACGGTGACCCCTCCATGGGCAATTTCCTCATTGGGTCTCCCTTGGCACTCGCGTTCGCCCAGCGGGGTATGGGCCGTTACGCCTTGGGGCGTCGCGGATGGCGAGAGGACCAGCGGCGCGGACTGGCCGTGGCGCACGGCGCCGACTCCCTGTCCTACGTCACGGTCGTCAGCTACGTGTACGCCACGGGAATACCGGCGGGTGCGCTGCGACCCGACGATTCCGTAGTGCACGAGATCGAGGATGCGCTGGCCATCGCCGAACGATCCAGCGATAACCTCCAGTTGGCTTTCGCCTGGTTGACCTTGGGCCTTGCGCTGATTCACCGCCACACGGATGCCGAGCGTGATCGCGGACAGAAGCTGCTGACCGACGTCCGCGACGTGTTCGTACGCGGGGGGCACTACTTGTGCGATATACCGATGCTTGATGCGTACATAGCACGCGAGACAGCTCGCCATGCAGATCGCGACGAGGCGATACCGCTGATGCGCGCCGCCGTCGACCATCTCGCCCGAGACGGGCAACTGCTGTCGTGGGGCATTGTGACGACGGGTGTTCTGGTGGAGACACTGCTCGACCGCGGAACCGAACATGACTTGGCCGAAGCCGAGGCCGCAATCGAGCGGTTAGCGGCTGCGCCAGCCGACGAAGGCCTGGCGATACGTGAGATCTGGCTGCAGCGACTGCGGGCCTTACTGGCGCGGGCTCGAGGCGATGTCGGGGCCTACGCACAGTTCAGGGATCGCTACCGCAGCATGGCGAGAACGCATGGCTTCGAAGGACATATCGCGTGGGCCGAGGCGATGCCGTAGCCCATCACCGTAGAGGCCTGCGTCCCAACCACCTCCCCGCACCCTAGCTCGCCACTCGACCTTGACGCTTGCGCGAAAGCCGCGAGCGGCTCTCCACTGCCGGGGTCGACGCTGATCAGCGTTTCTCCATTCGCCGCCGGACGCCACCGCCCGTCGATGAGCAGGAGCCGGGGACTAGTGAGATCGGAAGCAGCCGCTGCAATGTCCGCCATTTAGTGATGTTAGAACTCGGTCGAGCTGGCCGATGGGCACTGCGGCGAGTCGGCAAGGGCCGAACGACCCTACTGAGGATCGGTTAGGCGGGAGAATCTGGCGTTGACGCCCGAGCCCCTCCGGTGTCCCCGACCGAGGAGGTAGTCGTGACCGCCAAGAGTCATCTGCACTCGATACCCGCCAACGCCCGCTGGCCCTCTGGGCTACCAACCCTCGCCGGCGGCGCCGCGCGCCCGCTGCAGGCGGTTGGGGGATTCTTCGTGATGTCGGCCGACGCCGTGAAATTCGTGTTCCACCGCCCCATCCAGTGGCGCGAATTCGTGGAGCAGTCCTGGTTCATCGCGCGGGTTGCCATGGTTCCAACCCTGCTCGTCGCGATCCCGTTCACGGTTCTGGTCAGCTTCACTCTCAACATCCTGCTGCGCGAGATCGGTGCGGCCGACCTGAGCGGTGCGGGCGCCGCCTTCGGGGCGGTCACCCAGGTCGGTCCGCTGGTGACCGTCCTGATCGTCGCCGGCGCCGGCGCCACGGCGATGTGTGCCGACCTGGGTTCGCGCACCATCCGCGAGGAGATCGCAGCACTGGAGGTGTTGGGCATCAACCCGGTCCAGCGCCTGGTGACACCCCGCATGCTCGCCTCCGGACTGGTGGCGCTGCTGTTGAACAGCCTGGTCTGCATCATCGGCATCGCAGGCGGCTACGTCTTCTCGGTGTTCGTCCAGGGCGTCAATCCGGGCGCGTTCGCGGCGGGCATACCCGTCCTGACCGGCGTCCCCGAGTTGCTGATATCGGGGGTCAAAGCGGGACTGTTCGGTCTCATCGCCGGTCTCGTCGCCTGTTACCGGGGGCTGACGATCATGACCGGCGGAGCTCAGGCCGTGGGCAACGCAGTGAACGAGACCGTCGTGTTCGCGTTCATGGCGCTGTTCGTCGTCAATGTGCTCGTGACCGCAATCGGCATTCAGATGACGAGCGGTTGACATGACGAACCATACGATCGCTCCGCGGGTCAAGCGCGAGGTCGAACGACCCATCGATGTCCTGCGCCGACTCGGCGACCAGGCCGCGTTCTTCGGCAAGTCACTCGCGGGAGTGCCGTATGCGGTCACCGCATACCGGCGCGACATCCTGCGCCTGATCGCCGAAATCAGCATGGGTGTAGGAACTTTGGCCACGATCGGCGGAACCGTCGTCATCGTCGGGTTCCTCACCCTGGCCACCGGCGGCACGCTGGCGGTCCAGGGATACAGCTCGCTCGGCAACATCGGCATCGAGGCGTTGACTGGGTTCCTGTCCGCCTACATCAATGTCCGTATCTCAGCTCCCGTGGTCGCCGGGATCGGTCTGGCGGCCACGTTCGGCGCCGGGGTGACAGCCCAGCTGGGTGCTATGCGCATCAACGAAGAGATCGACGCTCTGGAAGCCATGGCCATCCGGCCGATCTCGTTCCTGGTGAGCACCAGGATCGTCGCGGGCATGATCACCATCACGCCGCTCTACGCCATCGCGGTCATGCTGTCCTTCGCCGCGAGTCGCTTCACCACCGTGGTGATCCTGGGACAGTCGCCTGGTTTGTACGACCACTACTTCTTGACCTTCCTGAGCCCGACCGACCTGCTGTGGTCGTTCCTTCAGGCGATCTGCATGGCTCTCACCATCTTGTTGATTCACACGTACTTCGGTTACCACGCGTCGGGCGGACCCTCCGGGGTCGGTGTCGCAACGGGCGACGCAGTGCGCACGTCGCTGATCGCCGTCGTCTCCGTCACTCTGCTGGTCTCCCTGGCCGTATACGGAACCACCGGCAACTTCAACCTATCGGGGTGATTCACATGCCATCAGAGATGGTCAAATGGGATCCGGCCTTCGCCAAGCAGGCCAACAGGGTCATCGCGCCGATCATCCGGCGCTACTTCCGATCGGAAGTGCGCGGACTGAACCACATCCCGCCAACTGGCGGCGCATTACTTGTGTGCAACCACTCCGGCGGTGTGTTGACGCCCGACGTGCTCGTGTTCGCGCCTGACTTTTACGAGCACTTCGGATACGACCGCCCCGTCTACACCCTCGCCCACTATGGGGTGTTCTTCACACCGCTGGCCGGATATTTGGGGCGCCTAGGCGTGATCCATGCCAATCGTGAGAATGCGTCGGAGGCGCTGCACTCGGGCGCGATGGTGTTGGTGTTCCCGGGTGGTGACTACGACTCGTTCCGGCCGACGTACTCCCAGAACGTAATCGACTTCGACGGCCGCACAGGCTATGTCAGAGCAGCCGTGGAAGCCGGGGTGCCGATCATCCCGATGGTTTCGATAGGTGGCCAGGAGATCCAGCTGTTCCTGACCCGCGGCAGCGGGCTGGCAAAGCGTCTGGGCCTCAAGCGCATTCGGATGGAGATCCTCCCGCTCACCATCGGGTTCCCATTCGGTCTCACGATGTTCTTTCCGGCCAACCTGCCACTGCCGTCTAAAATCGTCACCCAGGTGCTGGAGCCGATCGACGTCATCGCACAGTTCGGCGTGGACCCGGACATCAACGAGGTAGACAAGCACGTCCGCGCTGTCATGCAGGCAGCACTGGACCGACTAGGCCACGAGCGCAGGTTCCCCGTGTTGGGCTAGCCGCAGAGCGCTTCCGAAAGGTCCGGCTACGAGCAAATTCTTGACTGGTGTCAATCTGGTCAGCAGATAGATAGCCATAGCGAATATTCGACGTGTTAGACACATATGCGATTGATAGCCATAATCCCCTGTCTACATCGAAATACTTACGGGGATGCAGAATTAGCAAAATCAAAAAATAGTGCTGGCTATTCCATTGTTCGTTGGCCCGGCATACTCTGTCATCACCAGACGGGGTCGGTCCGCCATCCAGGTGTGGGGTTTGGGTGGCGGGCTCGGGGGTCAGGCGTCTGTCAGCAAGGCCTCGAAGGCAACCCGGTCTCCGCGATACAGCGCGCGAACGAGTTCGATCGGCCGGCCCTCAGTATCCAGAGTGCGTCGGTTGAGTAGCAGTGCGGGCATCGCCGTGGTGGTGCCCAACAAGGTTGCCTCGCGCGGCGACGGCAGTGCAGTCTCGATGCGCTCGAGCGCCGATCCGAATCGCACGCCCGTCGCCTTGATAGCCGCATACAGCGACGTAGCGGGATCGAATGTGTCGGTCAACACCGCAAAGCGGCGCTTCGCCAGGAATGAGCTCTCCAACCCGATCCGCTGATCGTCGGCAAGCAGCACGCGTTCCAGATGCATTACGGTGTCGCCGACCGGAATCGACAGCACCTCCGCGATTTCAGCGTCGGCCGCGATGTCTTCCCACGTGACGGGTATCCGGCCCGGCATCCGCCCACGCTCCGCGGCCCCCTCCGTGTAGGACCGAAGCGACAGCGGCTGAACGAGTTTCGGCCGCGACACCACAGTCCCACGGCCGCGATGCTCGATGCGACCCTCGACGAGGAGTTCGTGCAGCGCTTGACGGACGGTTTCGCGTGAGACGCCAAACCGCGCCGCGAGTTCACGCTCCGGCGGTACGGCGTCCCCTTCATCGAGGTCGGCCAGGAGGTCATCAACCGCCGTGCGCACCAGGTAGGGCTTCGGCTGCCGCGAGGCTGATTTCACGTCGCGGACTTCCGCGCCAAGACGCGTTCGGCGACCGTGACCACCTCGTCGATGGTCGATGCCGTCCCTCGCGGTTGTTTCGCCGCATCGTCATACCGCCGTAGCCGCAACGCATCTGCCCAGAACGGGTGACCGACGTAGGGGGGATCCATGTCCGCACCACCTTGGTGGTGTAGCGAGTCGATCGACACGTCGGACAGCATGCAGGCGTAAGTGGGGTCGGTCGCGACCAGGTAGCGCTTGGCGGCCACGTGCGCCCCCGCCAGCCAGCCGACTCGAACACCGAATCTCGGCGTCAGCCACTCCCTGGCCATGACGTCGTGCTCGCGCGTCGGTACCTCGCCGAAAAGTGGGCTGTGGCCGAGGTCGTGCAGCGCAGCCGCCAGGACGAGCCCGTCGTCAGCGTGGTCGTCGATCGCGCGCGCCGCCGCCTGCAGCGCGTGGTCGAGTTCGTCGACGCTCACCTCATCCCAGACCCCGCGCAGCGAGTGCAGCAGCTGACGCACGTCATCGAGGATCGGCATGCCGCAATGCTACCCCTAATTGGTCTATACCAATTGTTAACCTGCTGTTCGACATGGCAACACCCGCCTTTCGCGGGCAAGTCGAGCTGACGGAGAAGGGTCTTCAAAATGCGTGTGACGATCGTCGGTGGAGGCATCCTCGGCACGACGCATGCGCTCGAAGCAATCCGGCGTGGGCACGACGTCGTGCAGCTGGAACGCGAGGCCGAAGCGCGCGGCGCGACCGTCCGCAATTTCGGCCTGATATGGGTATCCGGCCGCGCGCGCAGCGAGTTGGCGGCCGCGCTGCGCTCGCGAGAGCTGTGGGAGATCCTTGGCTCCCAGATACCGGGTGTCGGTTTCCGGCCGGCCGGATCGATCACCCTGCTGCGAACGCCGCTAGAGGTTGCGGTCGCCGAAGAGATGATGGCTCGCGCGGACGCGGAGTGTCGCGGCTTCTCCCTTCTCGATCAGGCTGCAGTGCGCGCATTGAACCCGGCGCTGCGAGGTAAATACCTTGCCGGACTCCACTGCTCGCGCGATGCGGCCGTCGAATCGCGACAAGCACTTCCCGCCATTCGCGAGCACATGGCCGCCACCGGCCGGTACATGTTCCTTCCCCGCACCGAGGCGGTATCGGTGAACGGCCAGACGGTGGAGGATGACCACGGCCATCACCACGGCGGCGACCTCGTACTGATCTGTGCCGGCGCCGCGCACGGCGGCCTGGTCCGAGAGATCGCGGGCAATCTTCCGGTGCGCCGGGTCAGATTGCAGATGATGCAGACCGCTCCACTCGACGAGCCCTTCACCACGTCCATCGCCGACGGCGACAGTTTCCGCTACTACCCCGGATTCGCGGGGCCGGCCCTGGAAGCGTTGCGCCGCAGTGAAAGTCAAGCGCCTGTCGCCGACAAGCATCGCATGCAACTGCTGTGCGTCCAGCGCCTGCACGGCGGCCTGACCATCGGCGACACCCATGAGTACGACGAGCCCTTCGGCTTCGACGTGTCCGAGGAGCCGTACGCATACCTCACCGATCTGGTCGAGCAGTTCCTCGGCCGTCCCCTGCCGCCGGTCCGTCACCGGTGGGCGGGGGTGTACAGCCAGTGCGTCGACCCGGACCAGCTTGTGTGCCGTACGTCGCCCGACGACGGTGTCTGGGTCATCACTGGACCGGGCGGGCGCGGGATGACGCTGGGCCCCGCCCTCGCCGAACAGACCGCCGACTTGATCGGCCTTTGACACTTATCAAGGAGATACGTTGCCGCAGAATATAATTCAACTGGCAGTGATCGATATGGCGGGCACCACCGTCGCTGACGACGGGCTGGTTGTCACGGCGTTCGACGCCGCCGCCACCGCTGCGGGCGTTCCCGCGTCCGGCCCCGAGCGCGACCGTGCGAACCAGTACGTACTCGACACCATGGGCCAGTCGAAGATCAGCGTGTTCCGCGCACTGTTCGCAACCGAGGAGCTTGCCCAGCGGGCCAACGCGGCCTTCGAGCAAGCTTATGAGTCCCTGATTGCCGACGGTATGGCCAAGCCGATCGACGGTGCAGAGCAGGCGATTACGCGGCTGCGCGACGCTGGCATCCGGGTTGCACTGACCACCGGCTTCAGCGGCACCACACAGGACAAGCTGCTGGCAGCGCTGGGCTGGCAGTCGCTGGCCGACCTCGTCATCGCCCCCGGGCCCGGCGTGCGCGGACGGCCCAGCCCCGACCTGATCCTCGCCGCGCTCATGAGGCTCGAGATCGACGCCGTGCACAACATCGCCGCGCTCGGCGACACCACGAGCGATATCGAAAGTGCCCTGCGCGCCGGCGTAGCCATCGCTGCGGGCACGACCACCGGCGCACACAGCGCAGACAAACTGCGCGCCGCCGGCGCCACCCACGTCGTCGACTCCGTCACCGAGTTCACCGACCTGCTCCTGCACAACCGCTAACCCACAAGAAGGAACGATGAATCTACGCAGCACCCTCAGAACCGCGGTGATCACAGCGATCACCGCTGCCACGACGATGACCGCGGCGTGCGGCGGCACGGGAACGTCAAACTCGAACGCCGAAACGGTGACTGTCTACAGCGCCGATGGCCTGGCCAACTGGTACAAGACCCAATTCGACACCTTCACCAAACAGACCGGCATCGGTGTCAACATCGTCGAAGCGGGCTCCGGCGAGGTGGTGTCACGAGTCGAGAAGGAACAGTCCAACCCGCAGGCCGACCTGCTGGTCACACTTCCGCCGTTCATCCAAAAGGCCAACCAGTCGGGGCTTCTGGTGGCCAGCGGCGCCGACACCAAGGGCATCCCGGCCGATCAGGTGGGACCGGGCGGAACCTATGTGCCGATCGTCAACAACGCACTGAGCTTCATCGCCAACCCGAGCGCCAACCCGCAGCCGAAGACCTGGGACGACCTGTTGGCGCCGCAGTACAAAGGCAAGCTGCAGTACTCCACCCCCGGCCAGGCCGGCGACGGCACCGCGGTGCTGATCCTGTTGCAGCATCTGCGGGGCAAGCAGGGTGCCCTCGACTACCTCACCAAGCTGCAGGCCAACAACGTCGGCCCCTCATCGTCGACCGGCAAGCTGCAGCCCAAAGTCAGCAACGGAGAACTGCTCGTCGCCAACGGCGACGTTCAGATGAACCTGGGATCGATCAAGGACGACGGCTCGAAGTTCAACATCTTCATCCCGGCCGGGCCCGACGGACAGCGCACGACGGTCTCGCTCCCCTATGTGGCGGGCGTGACCAAGGGCGCCCCGCACGAGGAGTCGGCGAAGAAACTCCTTGCCTTCCTGTTGTCCGACGATGTGCAGAAGACGGTTGCGTCCGATGCCCTCGGTATTCCGGTACGTGACGAGATTCGCGCCACCGCAGCGGGTTCGGACCCGAATACGCCCGCGGGCGTGCTCGACGGTGTCGACGTGTGGGTGCCGGACTGGAAGAATGTGCTCGCCGATCTGGACGCCGATGTGGCCGCCTATCAGAAGGCGACCGGGAGCTGACGTGACCGAGATCGGGGTCGGCCGGCGGCCGGGCACGACACGGCAGGATGATCAACAGCAACACGAGGACCGTCCTCCTGCGATCATCTTCGACCGTGTCGGAGTCACCTACGGCCGCGGCCCCCGGGCGACCCGCGCGCTGATCGACTTCAGTCTGCGAGTGGCCGCCGGGGAAACCGTGGCGCTGCTCGGCCCGAGCGGCTCGGGCAAGTCCACCGCGCTGGGCGCGCTCGCGGGGTTCGTCCGGCCGACCTCGGGATCGGTCCGGCTCGCAGGCCGCGACGTCACCGACCTTCCGCCGGCCAAGCGCGGCATCGGAGTTGTGCTGCAGTCCTACGCGCTGTTCCCGCACATGCGCGTCGCCGACAACGTCGCCTTCGGGCTGAAGTCGCACCGTGTCGCCAGGGCCGAGATTGGGCCGCGCGTCGCGGAAGCGCTCGACATGGTGGGGATGGCCGAATACGGAAAGCGGTTGCCGCGCGAGCTTTCCGGCGGACAACAGCAACGCGTCGCGATCGCGCGCGCCCTCGCGATTCGGCCGAAGGTGCTGCTGCTCGACGAGCCGCTGGCTGCGCTCGACGCACAATTGCGTCAATCCACGCTCGCCGAGCTTCAGCGGCTCAAGGAATCGTTACCCGACACCGCGATGCTGTACGTGACCCACGATCAGTCCGAAGCGCTTGCACTAGCCGACCGGATCGTGGTGATGAACAATGCGCGCCTGATGGATGTCGACACCGCAGAGAACCTGTGGAGGCGTCCGCCGACGAGTTTCACGGCGGCGTTTCTGGGTGGTGCCAATCTGATTCCCTGCACGGTCGGCCGGGTGAGCGGAACGTCGGCGCTGGTGAGCGTCGGGGACAAGACTGTCAACGCTGAGGCTCCGCAGCCGGACGTGGGCCGGATCGACTGGGCACCGGGATCGAGAGCACTGCTGTGTATCCGCCCACACGCGCTGCGCATCGTGTCGGTCCGGGACCGGAAAGCCATGCGCGCCAGGGTGTCCGCGGCGGTGTGGCGCGGAGCCGCCACTCGGTTGGTGTTGGCGGTCGACGGGCTGCCCGATCAGCTGATCGACGTCGACGTGCCCGGCAACGCGCAGATCGCCATCGACAGCGAGGTGGGCGTCGCGCTGCCCGAACCCGCGGGCGTGCTCGTCGCGGCGACGACATGACGGCAGTGCTCGACGAGGCCGCACCGGCGGCCGACGCTGCGCCGCCGCTGGCGGAACCCACCCGGATCCGGGCCGTGCTCTGGGCCATTCCCCCGTTGCTCATCGTCGTGGTCGCGGCCCTCTATCCATTGGTGCGGGTGTCGCTGGAGTCGGCGAACGTCGCGAGGTGGTCGGAAGTGCTTGCCAGCGAGATGTTTCGAAGCGCGCTGTGGCGCACGATCGGCGTCGCGGTGACGTCGACGGCAGGCTGTCTGGTGCTCGGCACGTTTCTCGCGATCGTTCTCGCCTTCGTGCCGTTTCCCGGCTCACACCTGGTCGGACGTCTGATCGATACGGTGCTCGCGCTCCCCTCTTTCTTGATCACGTTGGCGTTCACATTTCTCTACGGCACGGCGGGCGCCGTCAACGCCGCGATCGGCGGGCTCACCGGATCGCAGTCGCCGGCGCTGAACTTCCTCTACACGCCCATGGGCGTGGTCGCCGCCGAGATCACCTTCTTCACACCGTTCGTCGTGCGTCCGCTGCTTGCGTCGTTCGCGGTGCTGCCGCGCGCCCAACTCGACGTCGCGGCGAGCCTCGGTGCCTCGCCGCTGCGGACGTTGCGGTCAGTGGTCATGCCGGAGGCCTGGCCCGCACTCGCGGCCGGCGGCAGCCTCGTACTGTTGTTGACACTCAACGAGTTCGGCATCGTCCTGTTCACGGGTGCCAAGGGCGTCATCACATTGCCCGTGCTCATCTACACGCGGGGCATCGTCACGTTCGACCTCCCCGGCGCCGCTGTCATCGCAACGGTGCAGATCGCGCTTTCGCTGTCGCTCTACGTCTGCTATCGCATGGTGTTCGCCCGATTGATGAGCGGTCGCGGAAAGGGGGGAACCGATGTTGTTGTGGAGCCGGCAAGGTAAGGCACTCGTACTGGGCCTGTTCGCGCTCGTGGTGCTGGTCGTCTTCGTCGCCCCACTGGCGACGGTGGTGGTGGCCGGGCTAGCCAGGTCGTGGAACAATGCGCTGCCGTCCGACCTCGGCTTCGACAGGCTCGGCGACGCACTGTCCGGTGAGAACCTGGCCAGCTTGTCGGTCAGCCTTCAGACCGCGTTCATAGCCGGCGGTTTCGCGTTGGTGCTCGGAACTTGGGCCGCCCTGGCCGCGTGGGGGGCGCCACGATGGTTGGCCCGCGTCACCGACGCCGTCTTCCATCTCCCCATTGCGGTTCCCTCGGTCGCGATCGGGCTGGGACTGCTCATCGCGTTCAACGACCGCCCGCTGCTGCTGGGCGGCACCCGGTGGATCGTCATCCTCGCGCACGCCGTGCTCGTGCTCGCGTTCGCATTCAGCGCCGTATCCGCGGCGCTCGACCGCCTCGACCCGGCCTATCGGCAGGCCGCCGAATCACTGGGCGCAAGTCCGGCGCGGGTGCTTTTCCGCGTCACGTTGCCGCTACTTCTACCGGCGCTGGGCGCGGCCGCCGGGCTGGCTGTGGCACTGTCCATGGGCGAGCTCGGTGCGACCGTGATGGTGTACCCCGCGACGTGGAAAACGTTGCCTGTCACGATCTTCGCCCTGACCGACCGCGGTCAGGCCTTCCAGGCCGCCGCGTCCACGACCATCCTGCTGTCGGTCACACTGCTGGCGCTCATGCTGCTGGGCCGGATTCGTGGACGTGCCGCGCTGCGCTAACTAGCCTCCTCACATGAGACGCTTGGCACCGGCGCTGGTTTCATTGCTCCTACTCCTCGTGCAGTCATGCGATTCCAGCGAACCACCGCCGGCCGCAGGCTCCGGTCATGCCGCGTTCCGGCAGCTCGCGAGCGAGATCCTCGAATTCACCTACGAGCTGGATCCGTCGAATGCGACCTACCTCGGAATACACAAGTACGACGACCTGATCGCCGATCGATCATCCGACGCCGTCAAGGCCGAAGTGCAGGCGATCAAGTCGTTCCGGCGGAGGCTCAATAGCGTTGACGCCGAGACACTTTCACCCGACGCCCAGCTCGACCTCGAGCAGACCAAGTAGACGCTCGACGGAATGCTGTTGCGCGATGAGACGATCCGGCCGTGGGCGAAGGATCCGGACACCTACAGCAGCGGGATCGCCAACGACGCGTACGTGATGATCTCTCGCACGTTCGCGCCACCCGAAGACCGTCTCAAGTCGTTGAGCGCGCGCCTGAAGCTGATGCCTGACGCTCTGGCGCAGGCGCGCAAGAACCTCGACGACCCCCTCGGGTCTACACCGAGATCGCCATCGAGCAGCTCGACGGCAACCGGGACTTCTTCGCGGCCGATGTGCCCGCGGCGTTCGCCGACGTGAAAGACGCCGCCCTGCTCGCCGACTTCAAGACGGCCAACGACGCGGTGATTGCCGCTCTGAACGACTACAAGGCCTGGCTGGAAAATGATCTGCTGCCCCCCATGACGGTGCAGCAGGCCCAGGACATGTTCGTCAACGAGGCGTATCAACCCGCACCCGTCGCCGAATCCGAAGCGAAACGGGGCACATCCGACGCTACGTACGGCTATTACACGATGGGCAAGCTGATGATCCTGAAGCTGCGCGACGACTACAAGGCCAAGATGGGCGAGAAGTATTCACTCAAGGACTTCCACGACACATTCATCAAACTCGGCCCGCTGCCGGTGCCGCTGATCCGAAACGCGATGCTCGGCGACATCGGCAATCCGTTCTGACGCACGACGTCCAGCCGTTACCGTTCACCGGGTGGGGAACTCACAAGATCCGCTCGGGCGCGTCGTCGGACTCGCGTCCGGTGCTGCGCGGTTCTGGCTCCGCACGTCGATCCACACCCAGGAACAGCTGATGTCGTGGCTCGGCGATCACCCCGACGAGCCGACGCCGACGCCGGGGCCAGCGGTGCGCGATGCCGACGAGTCGCACGGCCGCGGCACGCTAGGTAACAAAATGGCCAGCCTGCTCGAGCGTGCGCTCGACAACAGCACGCGCAGCAGCCAGATGGAGCTGTTTCACCACATCCTCGACCAACTGGTCGCCGACGAGGCGCGGATCATCAGCGCGCTGTCCGACGGTTCGGCGTCACCGTTGGTCAACGTGCACGACTGGGTCCGCCGCGCGGTACCGGGACGGGCCGTGCTCGAGAACGCCTCGCTGATCGGGCGCACCGCGAACGTCGCGCTGCCCGCGATGGTCCCGACGTACGTCAGCCATCTGCTGTCCCTCGGACTCGTCGAGATCGGGCCCGAGGATCCGGATCTCAAAGACGACTACGAGGTGCTGATGGCCGAGTCGTCGGTGCTCAACGCCGTCAAGACCGCCTCGCGGGGACCGCTCTCCGCGAAGGTCGACAAGTTCACCCTGACGCTGTCCAGCCTCGGTCACGCGCTGTGGGCCGCGGCGATGCAACAGGACGGCCAGTGACCGACGCCGTCGTTGCGATGCAATCGTGGGCGGAGATCAAGCAGGACTTCAGCGCCAACTGGTTGATCTTCCTGTCGATGCCACTTGTGGCCGCCTTTGTTGGTTGGAGCACGAAAATCGTTGCGCTGGAGATGATCTACCGACCACTGGAGTTCCGGGGAATCGGGCCCTTCGGCTGGCAGGGCATCGTGCCCCGGCGGGCCGGCAAGGTCGGGTCCAAGACCATCGAGTTGCTGACCTCCAACCTGCTCAAACCCGAAGAGCTGCTGGACCGCATCGACGCCGGCGAAGCGGTCGAGGCGTTGCGCGAACCGTTGACTGCGGCCGTCGACGACATCTCCCGCGATATCGCCGAAGAGATCCGGCCCGGGCTTTGGGACTCGCTGCCCGAGTCCGGGCGCAAGGCGATCCAGGAGCGGATCCGGGCGCAGGCGCCGCGCGTGACCGAGAACATGCTGGGCGAGATGAAGACCGACCTGGCGCGTTATGTCGACCTGCAGTTCCTCGCGGTGACCACACTGGTGCGCAACAAGGAGAAACTGGTCAAGCTGATGCGCTCGGTGAGTGACGACGCGATGGCCTTCGTTCGGCGAAGCGGAATCTACTTCGGACTGGCCATCGGGCTCGTGCAGATGGTCGTCTGGGCGCTGTTCAAGAACCCGTGGATCATGCCCGCCTTCGGCTTCGCCGTCGGCTTCATCAGCGACTACCTCGCACTCAACATGTTGTTCCGGCCGATCGAGCCCAAGAAATACTTCGGCATCATCGGATTCCAGGGGCTGCTGCACGCGCAGCGCGACAAGATCACTCGCGACTACGCCAAGATCCTGGCCGATGACCTCTTCTCCCCCGAGATCATGTTCGACGGCATTCTCAAAGGACCCGGCTCGGACAAGCTGTTCGCGCTGGCGGCCAAGGAAGTCGAAGCGGCGATCGACGCGCAGACCGGAATCGCCGCCCCGATCGTCGCCCTTGCCATCGGCACCAAACGGTATCGCGCACTGAAGGACCGGGTCGTGGCGCTCGTGATCGAACGCCTCCCTGCGACGCTGCTCGAGGCGCAAGACTACGCGACGGGCGTCATCGACCTCGAGAACACGATCATCGAGAAGATGAACCAGCTCACCAACGAAGAATACGAATCGATTCTGCGGCCGGTGTTCAAGGACGACGAGCCGCTGATGATCGCCGTCGGTGCCGTGCTTGGCGGCGTCGTCGGCGAGATCCAAGTTCTCGTCATCGAACATTTCGCCCACTGAACTGGTTTGTCGCCGCTGATCTTGGGGAATGTTGAAGCCGCGGAGCAACGGTCGGCCCCGCCCACTATTGGGAACCACGTGTGAAGGCGTCGAAATGAATCTGTTTAGTCGCTTAGTCGGAATTGCGCTCACCACCTCTGCGTCGATCTGCCCGTGGATCGCGACACCCGTCGCGGCGGCGCAGGCATGCCCGGACGTCGAGGTGATCTTCGCCCGCGGGACGTTCGAGCCGCCGGGCGTCGGTGACACGGGGCAGGCGTTCGTCGATGCGCTACGCGCTGACGCAAAAGGGAAGTCGGTCGATGTGTATCCGGTGAACTACCCTGCGTCACTGGACTTCGCCACCGCCGCCGCCGGTGTGATCGACGCGAGCGCCAAGGTCCAGACCGTGGCGGCGCAGTGCCCGGACACCAAGATCGTGCTCGGCGGCTACTCGCAGGGAGCGGCAGTAGCCGGATACATCACCGCCGACTCCGTGCCACCCGGATTCCCCTTGCCGCCCGGCATCACCGGCCCCATGCCTGCGGACATCGCGAACCACGTCGCCGCGGTGGCGCTGTTCGGCAAGCCGTCAAACGGCTTCCTGCAATCGATCAACGTCGCGGCGCCACCGATCGTCGTCGGCTCCCTCTACGCGAGCAAGACCACCGAGCTGTGCATCCCCGAGGATCCGATCTGCGCGCCGGGAGGCAACGACAACGCAGCCCACACCCTTTACGCGGCGAAAGGATTGACCAGCCAGGCCGCCGACTACGCCGCGCACCGGCTGTCGTCGATGGGCACGAGCTCCAGTTAGCTCAATCGGCTCAGCGCGTAAGTCGCTGCCTCGCCGGTCATCCCGTTCACGCCGTAGAGCGCGTGCGCCATGTTCGGCGGACCCGCCGGCGCACCGTTGCAGATGGTGTCGTCGGGTGCGCACAGTTGCAGGGTCTTGGCGGTGTAGGACGGACCGATCGTGATCGGCGGGGCCGCTACAGAGCTCAGGAACTGAGGTGACGGCTGCGCGATCAAGACCACCGCCGCGACATGGTCGGCCACCTCCGGTGGCATCGGATTGGGGATGAACGCGCGATACTCGGCCGGCACTTCCCTGGGAATCTCAGCGGACGTCACGTAGCCCGCCAGCGCAGCGCCCTGGGAGTATCCGCCGAGCACGATCCTGGTGTTGGGACAGTTCGCCGCCGTCGATTCGATATGCATGCCTGCATCGCGGATCCCGTCGATGACGGTTCGCGCGAATCCGATGCGATCGCCGAAGTCGCTGCTCGCCGAATAGTTGACCGGATAGACGTCGACTGACCGCGGACCGGCCTGTGAACGCACGGCGTCCACGAACGACTGACCGACCCCGCCGACGCCCGGCGGCTCGCCGGTGCCGCGCGCGAACACCACTTCCAGGTCGGGGCACGCCTGTGCGGAAGCGAACGGCAGGGGTACCGCCAACAATGCCGCCCATGTCATCACGGCCGCGCTGAGCAACCGAGCGAGAGTAAGGATCATGCCCGTCTATACCCCGATGAACACGGCGATATTCAGCCGAACGTCGGTTCGCTGATCTTCACCAGCATCTTGCCGATGTTCGCGCCGGTGAAAAGCCCGTTCATGGCGTCGACGCACGACTCGATGCCCTCGAAGATCGTCTCGCGGTGCACGAGTTTGCCTTCAGCCTCCCATTGCCGCAGGGGTCCGAAGGCCTCGTCGAAGCGGCCCCACTCGTCGAGCGCGTTGAAGCCCTGCATCGTCGCGGTCTTGGCGAGCAGGTTGACGTAGTTGGCCGGACCGGGATGGTCACCCGTCAGGTAGCTCGAGATCACCCCGCACAGCACTACCCGCGCCTTCGGCGCCAGACGACCGAGCACCGCGTCCAGGATCGGCCCGCCCACGTTGTCGAAGTAGACGTCCACCCCGCGGGGGCAGTGTTCCTTGAGCCCCGCCTTCACATTGTCTTCGCGGTAGTCGATGCAGGCGTCGAAGCCGAAGTCCTCGACCACCGCCTTGCACTTCTGTGGCCCGCCCGCGATGCCCACCACGCGGGCGCCCGCGATCTTGGCGATCTGTCCGGCCACCGACCCCGTCGCACCCGCGGCCGCCGAAACCACCACCGTCTCACCGGGCTTCGGCTTTCCGATGTCGTGCATGCCGAAATACGCTGTGGCACCGGTCGGCCCGTAGACCGACATCACCGCGAGCTGGTCGACCTTCTCCGGCGGTCCCGGCACCGGCGTGGTGAAGATGTCGTCGCGGCAGATCACGTACTCCTGAAAGCACGTGAGCGTGGTGACCACGTCACCGACGACGTAGGCGTCGCAGCGCGATGCCACCACCTCGCCGATCCCGGCAGCCCGGATGACGTCGCCGATCTGCACGGGCGGCAGATAGCCCGGCTGGTCGTTGAGCCAGGTGCGGGCGGCGGCGTCGATGCCGACATAGGTGGTGCGGATCAGCGCCTCACCCTCGGCGGGCTCGGGCGCGGGCGTGGTGACCAACTCGGTGTCGTCGGGCGCCACCAGACCGGTCGGACGGCGACGAAGAAGGATCTGGCGGTTCATCAACGGGCCCACGACCGTGAAACTACCGAACAGGCTCCTCACGAATCGCGTTCTCATGTCACGCACCGCGGCGCCGGCCTGGTGTACAAGGGGACCATGGCAGAAGCCGGTCTCTGGATCGCGTGGGGGATCCCCGCGCGTGGACGCGAAACGCAGGCCCTCGACCTACTACGGGAGACACTGACGCGATACCTCGAGATGCTCGTGTCGGGCGAGAGGATCGAGCGGTACGACACCGCGATTCTCAAGCCCCAGACGACGGAACTGGGCGGATTCATCCTCATCCAGGGCACTCAGGAACAGATTGACACGCTTCGCCGTGATGCCGACTTCCAGACCTGGATGAGCCAGGTCCAGCTGGTCGCCGATCGCGTCGGCGTCGTCGATGCCTGGGTGGGCGACGGCATCTCCGAAGCAATTGATCTGTACCAGGCTGCGCTGCGCAAGGCCGGCCTGACCTCGTAGGCGCGCGATAGCTCCATACGCAAGCGAATCGGCAAATCGCCAACAAGATCAATACCAGTGGGATTGTTGGGACGTTTGGCACTTTTGCTGTGCGCACGTCTGGTGTGCGATCTAATGACATTTGTTAACGGGGTCGGGGACCGCGTTAGGAAATGATGTGAGAGCAGCCAGCTATATCGGCCGCGTCGGGGGGCTAGCCGTCGCTTTGGGTGTCGGCACTGCGATCGCGACGGGTCATGGAGTCGCCGAGGCTCAGACCGATTCATCGACCTCGACAGGTGCCTCAACCGATGGTGGGTCGACGACCGGTACCACCGGATCGACGACGCAGCCGGTGACAGGGACTTCGAGTCCGTCAGCGACGACGTCGGGCACGCTCGAGACCGGGGAGGTGAGCGCCCAGACGGGCACGCCGACGACCGGCACTTCCGACGGGACCGTGGAGACCCCAGAGGTCACCGCCGAAAGCGAAGAGCCCGCCGAGAAGATCGACGAGGTCATCGGCAAGGGCGGGGAGCCCACCACGAAGAGCGACGAACCCGCCGAGGATCCCACGCAGGAATCTCTCGACGTCACCGACGGTCAGAGTCCGGGCTCGAATCATGCCGAAGTCCAGGCCGTGGGCACAGGCACCGTAACGGGCGACGTCGCTACCGTGTCGCCCACCACGACAGTGCCCGTTGCATCGGCTGGCACCGTCCAGTCGGTGATCAGTTCCTCGTCGTCGGAGAACATGTCCGCCGGGGACGTCGCGGTGTTCGCCGACGCTCGCACTCTTGCTGCCGATGGGCCGATCAACGTCTCTCCGAAGATGTCCGCGCTGACAGTCATGCCGATGACGCAGACATCGCCGCCCGCAGCCGCACCGGACTTGTTGACGGCGGCGGTCAATCTCGTGTCAAGCGTGGTCAACTCGGTGCTGAGCCCACTGGCGGCTCCGTCACCCACCGCTCCCGCGCAAGGACCGTTCATCTGGAGCCTGCTCGCGTTCGCTCGCCGGGAGTTCGACAATGTCGTATCGGCGCTCGGCGGCGGTGCGGCCGCGCTTGGCACCGGTGCGACTGCTCTCAGCACCGGCGCGGCTCAGAATGTGATGCTCGCAGCCACCCAGATGGCCAGCCTCGCCCTGCCCGTACCACCCACGCTTCCGAGGCCGCTGTTCCCCACAGTCGGTCAACAATTAAGCCCCTCAACGAATTTCGTCGACTGGGTGACCGGAAACTATCCGCCCAACAACACGCAGTTCTACTACGGCGTCACCGGCACCGACGTCGGGGTCATCTGGGACAACGGCATGGTCGACAATCCCGCTACGCCGTACAACGAACATCAGGTCCTGATGGCGTTCGGCGACACTTTCGGCATCCGTGGCACCCCGGGCGACGGCTGGCGGCCGAACATCTTGTTCCGTAGCGACGATGCCACACTGAGCAACGGCATCTCCCTGACGGCCCCACAATGGTTCACCGGCAACGACTTCGGCGGATCGCCACTGACCTATGTTCCAACCGGCCAGCCGTATCAGTACTACGCACGACAGATCATCTTTCCCGATGGCCTGCCCGCCGGCATCACGCTCATTCCGACCGCGGGCATCTCCGTGCCGACACCGGGAACCGAATACGGTGTCACGCAGTACATCAGCTTCATGTCGGTCACCCAATGGGGCGCTCCCGGACAGTGGACGACGAACTACTCTGCGATCGCCACCTCCGAGGACAACGGGGAAGTATGGAAAGTCGCTCCGCAGACCGTCCGGTACAACCAGCCGTGGACCGGCAACCAGAACTTTCAACAGTCGGCGTTCGTGCGGCCCGGTGACGGCTACGTCTACGCGTATGGAACCCCCAACGGACGGCAAGGTGCGGCATACGTATCTCGCGTCCCCCAAGCCAACATCCTGGATCTGACCAAGTACGAGTACTACAGCGCGGGCAACCCCGGGTTCTTCGGGTGGGGTGCCACTCCGGCCGGGTGGTACAAGAACAACCCCGGGGCCGCGACACCGGTGTTCGGCCAGGGCGGTGGCGCCTGCGGAGTCGCCAACCCGGGCAACCAGGTCAGCGAGATGTCCGTGCAGTACAACAAAACGCTCAAGAAGTACGTCGTGCTGTACGGCGACCAGTTCAACAACATCGTCATGCGCACAGCCGACCGGCCCGAGGGCGCATGGTCGACGGCCAAGGTGTTGATGGGGCAGCAGAACGGCGGAATCTATGCGCCGATGATGCATCCGTGGTCGCCGTCGACGATGGGCACCGGCAACGATCTGTACTGGAACCTGTCGCTGTGGTCCGAGTACGACGTGATGCTGATGCGCACGGACCTCACCAAGGTCTGACATGTTCCGCATCACGGCGCGTGCCGCCACGGCGATTGGCCTGCTGTTGTCAACCGCCGTCACGGCGACCGCTGATCCTGTTGTGCCGCAGCCGGATACACCATGTCCGCCGGAAGCCGTCGGCGCCATGACCTGGCCGATGGACGCCAAGATGCCGATGGCGTGCGTCGGGCAGGCCGGCGACGGTCGCTGGCAGACCGTGACGACTCCGCAGCCACCGAGCGACCGTTGGATCAGCTTCGGGCCGCAGATCGAAGTGTACGGAGAGGGACGGCAGAACCCGAACGTCAGATCGGGTAGCTGGACCGCAACTCCGCTGACCCCGACCACGCAGTGCCGTGCCGAACAGACGGCCGTCCTTGGCCCCGGGGTGGTCGGTCCTCCTCAGGTCGCCGAGGGAACAGTGGGCCAGCGACTCGAGTTCGACATCGAGCCCAAGACGTTCGATCTACGTCTGAGCGGCGAATGTCTATGGGCTCGGGTTTGAGTTTGCTCTGAGTGGGGTAATCGCGCCCTCATGCTTGAAGACGATGTGACCGTCGTGGTGATGGTTTGCGATGCGTGCGGCTACCCGACGCTCGGCAAGGGCCTGTGCGCGTTGTGCGAGGCCGAAGATATTTTCGCCTCCGACCCGGCGGCCTAGTTTGCGAAGCTGATCGAAGTCTCGTCGCATCGATCAACCCGCGCACCGGGTGATCAAATCACCTAATTTCACCTAATTCACCGGCGCATCGAGGATCGGATGCGGCGCCGATGCGCCCGGCCCGTCGAAATGCCACCACTCCCCCGAGTACACGCTCAGGCCACCTGCCGCCATCGCATCCCGCAACAGCTTGCGATTCGCCTGCGCCGCGGCACTGACGCCGTCGGTGGCGTCGGCGTGGGCACGCGGCGTGAAGTCGTCGAAGTCGGTCCCCATGTCGACTAGCGCCCCGCCGCGTGCGAGCGTCACGTCCACCGACAGCGCGGCCTCGTGGCTGCGCGCGTAGGACCCCGGTCGGGCGACCCAATTCGGGTCGGGCACGGCCTCGAACATCCTCACCTGCACGTCGTGCGGCCGGTAGCAGTCCCAGAACACGAGCACATCGCCGCCGGGGCGCAGCACGTCGGCGGCCTCTGCCAGACCGGCCGCCATCGATTGGTCCACCAGGCAGCGGGCGCCCGCCGGATACAGCGGCACACCCACGAAGTTGTCCGGCGTCGCGTACCGAAGGTCGACCACTGCATCCGGCACGGCGCTGCGGACGTCGACCAGCCCGGCGGCGCGCGCAGCGTCCGACACCGGGGGAACGGGCGCGTCGGGGGACGCCGCGGCCATCCCCGAGGTGCCGCACACAAGGACGAGCGCTGCCAGGACGGGTCGCATTCTCCGACTCGCTTTCGCGTTGGGGTAGTCGACTACGCTAGTCCGCTCCCGGGGCCGGATTCGACCATCGAAGGGTCCTTCCGACCCAAGGAGAGCGTCATGAGCTTGGTCCTTGAAACCGCCCCCATCGACGTGGATTGCCCGACCGTCTACGAAGCCGACATCCCATTCCTCTGCTACGAGGACGCTCCGACTCCTGATGAAGCCCACCGCCGCATCGGGGTGGCCATGGCGCAGGGCGGCGTCGCCATGGGCCCCCACGGGCCGGAGGTGCTGGGCCACGAGCTGGTACGCGCCATGCTGCGCGATCACCGCCTGGCCCCACCTCCGGGCCTGGGGCTGGAAGCGCAGGGCATCACGTCGGGACCGCTGTGGGACCGGATGACCAAGGTCCTGCTGGCCATCAACGGCGAAGACCATGCGCGGATGCGCAGGCTCGTGTCGAAGGCGTTCACGCCGCGCGCCGTGGCCCGGCTCGACGGGACGATCACCGCGATCATCAACGAGTTGATCGACCCGATAGCCTCCGCCGGCCGATGCGACGTCGTGGAAGACATCGCACGCCCTTACCCGGTTCCCGTCATCTGCGAGCTTCTCGGCGCTCCCCGGGAGGATTGGGCGTTGTTCTCCGAGTGGGCGGACGCCTTCTTCAAGGCCTTCAGCTGGAACGCCGCCGCATCCATGGACGAGATCCTCACGGGCTGGGGCGAACTCGACGACTACGTCGATGACATGGTGGCCCAACGCCGTCAGTCGCTGACCGACGACCTGCTTTCGGAGATGATCCGCGCCGAGGACGACGGCGACCGGCTCAGCGCCGCCGAGTTGCGCATGCTGGCCGGCGGGATCCTGATGGCGGGTACCGACACCACGCGCAATCAGGTAGCCGCGGCGGTCGACGCCTTCTGCGACCACCCAGATCAGTGGGAGCTTCTCGGTCAGCACCCCGAACTGGCGGCCAGCGCGGTCGAGGAAGTGATGCGCTACTACCCCGTCGCATTGGGGGCGATGCGGATGACCACCGAGGATGTCGAGGTCGAGGGGTGCGTCATCCCGGTGGGCACCTTCGTCATGGTGAACACGGCGTCGGCCAATCGCGATCCCCGCGTGTACGACGAGCCCGATCGCTTCGACATCACCCGCCAGGACGCGCCGCCGATGCAGACCTTCGGCGCGGGCGCGCACTACTGCCTGGGTGCGAACCTGGCCCGTCGCGAGCTCGCCGAGGCGCTCATCGTGATGTCGCGCCGGATGCGCAACATTCGGCGTGCCGGCCCGGCTCCGTGGAAGCCGATGGTGGGCATCGCGGGCCCATCCGCATTGCCGGTCGAATTCGACGCGCACTGCTGAGCATGCGCACAGCCCGGGCGCGCCGCGGGCATACACTGCGACCGTGCGCGAAGTACTCGACGAGTTGCTGAGCGTCTGGCGGGCCGGCGGCACCGCCGGCGTCGCGACCGTCGTGCGCACGATCCGCTCCGCGCCCCGCCAGCCCGGCGCCAGCATGGTCGTCGCTCCCGACGGGACGGTCGCGGGTTCGGTCTCGGGGGGCTGCGTGGAGGCCGCCGTGTACGAACTCGCCAACGACGTCGTTTCGTCGGGGCGGCCCGAGTTGGCGCGCTACGGCGTGAGCGACGACGACGCATTCGCCGTGGGTCTGACGTGTGGCGGAATCATCGATATCTTCGCCGAGCCGATGTCGCGCAACACCTTCCCGCAGCTGCAGTCGATCGCCGACGACATCGCGTCGCACCGGCCCACCGCGGTCGCGACGGTCATCGCACACCCCGATCTCGAGTGGATCGGGCGCAGGCTGGTCATCGCCGAGTACGCGTTCGACGGCAGCACCGGGTCGGCGCGGGCCGATGCCGCGATCGTTGACGATGCGCGGGGCCTGCTGGCTGCGGGCCGGACGGCGGTGCTGTCCTACGGACCCGACGGGCAGCGCCAGGAAAGCGGGATGGAGGTGTTCGTGGCCAGCCACGCGCCGCGGCCCCGCATGTTGATCTTCGGCGCGATCGATTTCGCGGGCGCGCTGGCCGCGCAGGGCTCCTTCCTCGGCTACCGCGTCACCGTGTGCGACGCGCGCCCGGTCTTCGCCACGCCCGCCCGGTTCCCCGGTGCCGACGAGGTCGTCGCGAACTGGCCCGACCGCTACCTTGCCGAGCAGGCCGAACTCGGCGAGATCGATGCCCGCACCGCGATCTGCGTGCTCACCCACGACCCCAAGTTCGACGTGCCCGTGCTGCAGGTGGCGTTGCGGCTGCCGCAGATCGGCTACATCGGCGTGATGGGATCCCGTGCCACCCACGACGATCGGATGGCCCGGTTGCGCGAGGCCGGCCTGACCGAGGCCGAGCTCGGCCGGCTGGCCAGCCCGATCGGCCTCGACCTGGGGGCACGCACGCCCGAGGAGACCGCCGTGTCGATCGCCGCGGAGATCATCGCCCGCCGCTGGGGCGGTGGCGGTGCGCCGCTGACCGACATCGACGGACGGATCCACCACGATCGATGAGACAACGGGGGTGGAAATGTCGCTCTCGAATACGATAACTTGACTCTCTCAGGACTCCGTCCAGCCCTGTCGATTGGAGCGAAACCGTGGCTTACGCAGGCACCCGAGTCGCCCGCGTCGAGGACACCCGCCTGCTCACCGGCCACGGCACGTTCGTCGACGACATCACGCGCCCAGGCATGCTGCACGCGTGTTTCGTGCGCAGCCCGTTCGCCCGGGCGCGCATCAACGACATCGACGCCACGGCCGCGCTGCAACTGCCGGGTGTGCGCGCGGTCTTCACCGCCGCCGACCTCAATCCGGACGTCAGGGAGGCCTGGCACGCGGTCGCCGGTAGGGACATCCCCGACACGCCGCGGCCGCCGCTGGCCGAGGGCGAGGTCAAATTCGTCGGCGATCCCGTCGCGCTCGTCGTCGCCGACAGCCGCTACATCGCCGAGGACGCCGTCGAGCTGGTGGATGTGGACTACGAACCGCTTCCGGCGGTCGCCGACTTCACCAAGGCAGTTGGCGGCTCCGCCGCCGGTGTTCCAGTGGTGCACGAGGCCTATCCCGACAACGTGGCGGGCGGCATGGGCGGTGCGCCGCCGGACGAGGAGACGTTCTCCTCGGCGGCACATGTCGCCGAGGCCCAGGTGTATCAGCAGATCTACGCCCCGGTGCCGATCGAGACGCGCGGGCTGGTGGTCGAGTGGACGGCCGCCACGGCCGAGCTGACCCTGTGGGCGTCGACACAGACACCGCACGAGCTGCGCGCGTTCGCCGCCCGGCTGCTGGGCATTCCGGCGCAGGGGGTGCGCGTCATCATGCGCGACACCGGCGGTGGGTTCGGCCAGAAGGTCGTGCCGATGCGCGAGGACATGTGCATCATGCTGGCCGCCCGCAAGGTGCCCGCCGCGCTGAAGTGGATCGAGGACCGGCGCGAGAACCTGATGTCGGCCGGACAGGCGCGCCACGTCGACGGCACGGCGCGGATGGCACTCGACGAGGAGGGCACGATCCTGGCCGTCGACGTCGATTTCACTTACGACATCGGCGCGTACCCGACGCCGTACCCCGTGCTGACCACCGCGGCCGTTGGCATGTTCTTTCCCGGTCCCTACCGGGTGCCTAAGGCCAGCTTCAACTACAAGACGGTGTTCTCGAACACCGCGGGTCTTGCGGCCTACCGGGGACCGTGGCAGTACGAGACCCTGGCGCGCGAGGTCCTGCTCGACATCGCGGCGCGGAGGATGGGCATCGACCCGGTCGACCTGCGCCGCAAGAATCTGCTGCGTCGCGACGAGATGCCGTACTTCAACCCGAACGGCATGCCGTACGACCATGTGGCACCCGTCGAGACCTTCGAACAGGCCGTCAAAATCCTTGACCACGAAGGCTTTCGCAAGGAACAGGCCGACGCGTTGGCTCAGGGCCGCTACATCGGGCTGGGCTTCTCGGCGTACATCGAGCCGACCGGTGCCGCGACGGGCCACCTCGGTACCGAGGGCGCCACCATGCGGATGGAGCCGACCGGGAAGATCAATGTCTACGTCAACGGCGGTTCGACCGGCAACAGCATCGAGACCACGGTCGTGCAGTTGACCGCCGACGCTTTGGGGGCCGACATCGCCGACGTCTCGTCCATTCAGGGCGACACGGCGGTGACACCGTACGGGGCGGGCACGCAAGGCAGCCGCAGCGGCCCGATGACCGCGGGCGCCGTCGGTGAGGCCGGCGGGATCCTGCGCAAGCAGATTCTCGCGATCGCGGCACAGATGCTCGCCGTCGACGCCGGCGGCATCGAGTTGGGTGGCTCGAAAGCGGTTGTGCGCGAGGATCCTTCGAAGAGCGTCACCTTCGCCGACATCGCCAACCGCTCGTACTACGAACCGGGACAGCTGGCGGGGGTGTCGCCGACGCTGGAGGCCACCGCACGCTTCGCCTCTCCGCCGACGGCGATGATCCACTGGGCCAACGCCACCCATGCCTGCACATGCGAAGTCGATGTGCAGACCGGCAAGGTCACGTTGACGCGCTACATCGTCAGCGAGGACGTCGGTCCGATGATCAATCCCAATGTGGTGGAAGGCCAGATCGCCGGCGGCACCGTGCAGGGCATCGGCGGCGCCCTGCTGGAGGACATGGTCTACGACGACGACGGAAACCCGCTCGCCTCAACGTTTGTCGACTATCTGCTGCCGACCGCCACCGAGGTGCCGCCGATCGAGTACGGCCACGTCGAGATTCCGGGGCCGGGTGTCGGCGGATACAAGGGCTGCGGCGAGGGCGGCGCGATCGGGTCGACGCCCGCGGTCATCAATGCGATCAACGATGCGCTGGCGCCACTCGGCGTCACTCTCACCAGGCTTCCTGCCAGCCCCGCCGCGATTGTCGCCCTAATCGAGGAGTCTCAATAATGGAACTGGTCAACGAGTTTCGGGTGCCGGTGGCGGCATCGGTGGCATGGCAGGTGCTGACCGACGTCGAGCGGGTGGCACCGTGCATCCCCGGCGCGCAACTACTCAGCGTCGACGGCGACGACTTCACCGGTGCGGTGAAGGTGAAGGTCGGCCCGATCACGGTGTCCTACAAGGGCGAGGCGACGTTCCAGGAGAAGGATGCCGCGGCGCAGCGGGTCGTCATCAAGGCCAACGGCAAGGAGACCCGCGGGAGCGGCTCCGCGGCCGCGCTCGTCACCGCGCAGCTGAAGGACGAGGGGGACGCAACGAGCGTTGTGATCACCACCGACCTGACCATCTCGGGCAAGGCCGCACAGTTCGGTCGCGGTGTGCTCGCCGATGTGTCCAGCCACTTGATCGAGCAGTTCGCGAAGAACATGGAGGCCGACCTGGTCGGCGGTTCGTCCGGGGCATCCCGGCTCGCGGCCGAATCCCCAAGCGCCACAGCCCAACCCGCAGCAGCCCAGGACAACGCCATCAACTCCCTGGCCCTCGCCAAGGCCATCGCGCCGTCGATGGCCAAGCGGTACGCCCCCGTGGTGGCCGGTCTGGCGGTGGGTATGGCGGTCGGCTTCCTGCTCGGGCGGCGCAGGCGCAAGAGCCCAGTCGCGGCCGTCTCCGAGGATCTGCAGGGCGCCCTGCTGCGACTGCTCGGGTCGATGTCGCCCCCCGAGGGGCTCCGGTCATGAAGGCGGCCGCGTTCGCTTATCACCGGCCGGAGTCCGTCAAAGAAACGGTGGACCTCCTCGACGAGTTCTCCGATGACGCGAAGATCCTCGCCGGCGGCCAGAGCCTGGTCCCGATGCTCGCGATGAGGCTGACCCACTTCGAGAATCTCATCGACATCTCGCGCATCGACGAGCTCATGGGGATCGACCTCTGCGATGACGCGGTACGCATCGGCGCGGTGACGCCGCACGCGTTCGTCGGGATGGACGACGAGGTGGCCGATTCGGTGCCGTTGTTGACGCTGGCCACCCCCCACATCGGGCACTTCCAGATTCGCACCAGGGGCACGCTCGGCGGTGCGATCGCCCACGCCGACCCGGCGGCGGAGTACGCCGCGGTCGCACTTGCGCTCGACGCGCAGATCGAGGCGGCGTCCTCGCGCGGCACCCGGCAGATACCGGCTTCGCAGTTCTTCACCGGGCTGTGGGAGAACTCGCTGCAGCCCGGCGAGATGCTGACCGCGGTGCGCTTTCCGGTGTGGGGCGGCCGGTCCAACTTCGCGATCGAGGAATTCGCCCGTCGCCACGGTGATTTCGCGATCGCCGGCGCGGCGGTGGCCGTGGAGTTGGACGGTGATGACCGGATAAGCCGTTGCGGTATCGGTCTTTTGGGGCTGGGCTCGACACCGCTGCGCGGCTCGGGGGCGGAGGATGCGATCATCGGCCGACCCGTCGCCGACGTGACCGCCGAGCAGGTCGGTGAGCTTGCGATCGGCGGGCTCGAAGACATCCCCGCCGACCTACAGGGGTCGGCCGCGTATCGCGGCAAAGTGGGGGCGACCATGGTGGCCCGGGCCTGGGAATCGGCAATCGCGGGAATCACAGGGGCGAACAATGCATGAGTGGCCCCTACGGGTGTCGGTCAACGGAGCGCCCACCGAGGCGATGGTCGAACCGCGGCTCACCCTCGCGGACTACCTGCGCGAGAACTGCGGGCTGACGGGCACGCACCTGGGCTGTGAGCACGGGGCGTGTGGCGCCTGCACGGTGTTGGTCGACGGCCAGGCGGTGCGCGCATGTCTGATGTTCGCCGTTCAGGCCGACGGCACGGAGGTCACCACGGTCGAGGGCATCGCCGCGCCCGACGGTGAGCTGTCGCCGGTGCAGGCGGCGATGCGCGAGTGCCACGGACTGCAGTGCGGCTTCTGCACCCCTGGCTTCGTGGTGTCCATCACCGCACTGCTGCGGGACAACCCCAAGCCCACCGACGAGGAGATTCGCGAGGGGCTGTCAGGCAATTTCTGCAGGTGCACGGGTTATCAGGGCATTGTTAACGCCGTGCACCGTGCGGCCGATATGACTTGAGGCGTACCCTGCCCTGGTGGCCGGGGAGTTACTGGGGAGACGGATGAGGATTGCGGGTTTTCTGGGATCGATTGTCGCTGTCGTGGGCGCGGCGACCGCGCTTGCGGCGCCTGCTGTCGCACAGGGCAACATCGACCAGATCTTTCTCGACGAGCTTCACAAGAAGGGCGTGCCGATCGGAAGCGATGCGGATGCGCTGTCGCTGGCCCGTGGTACGTGCGGCGTCCTGAACAACGGCGGCTCCGCGGAGGATGGGCTGGCGTACATCACGAAGGCGACTCATTGGTCCAGCCAGCAGGCCACCGACTTCGGCATTCTGGCCGTCATGGCGTATTGCAGCGACAAGATGCCGCAGGCGACAGCACCGCCGCAGGAGGCGCAGGCGACGCAGGCGCCGAAGACCGGGCCGCAGCTGAACGTTCCGAGTGAAACTGCTGAGCCCCCTTCGCTGGTCATCCCTCCGCCGGAAAACCACTATCCGTACGGGCCGCGATTCGGACCCCACTAGCGTCCGGCACCCTTGCGACGCGACGGCGGGTAGCAGAGCAGGCGGGTTCAGTCGAGGCGCACTGTAACCTCCGGGACGTGATGAAGCTCGGCTATGCGTGCGCATGGTGGCATCCGCGGGAGCCGACGTGGTCATACAGCGCCACCCGGCTGCGCGCGGCGCTCGAAGCGCATGCCGAAGTCGTCGACATCGAGGCCCAGCGCTCAATTCTCGGAAAAGCGGTCCTTCTCGGTCTGTACATGCCGCGGCCCGGCACCCCGTGGCAGTACTCGTCGCTGGAGCGGCGGTTGATGGACCGCGCCGTGCGCCGTGGCGTGAACCGGTCGCGCCCCGACGCGCTGTTGGCGATCGGCGACGTCGACACGCCGACCGAGGTGCCGACCTTCCTTTACCAAGACGTCAACATCGCACTCGACACGAAGCTGATCGAGAAACACGGGCCGGAGGCGTCCAACATGCTGCCGACCTCGCCGGAGTTGCGCAGGCGGCTGGGCGCCGAGCGGCTCGACCGGGCGCGGGCGGCGGCCGGGGTCTTCGCGATGAGTCGGTGGTACGCCGACTATCTGGTGGCGGAGGGCGTCGACCCCGAACGCGTCGTGGTCGCACCCGCCGGGATGAACAACCCGCCGACCGCGGTCCGCAACGCAGCGGCGAGGCCCACCGGGCGGGTGCTCTTCGTCGGGCGCGACTTCCACCGCAAGGGCGGCGACCTGGTCGTCGAGGCGGTGCGCTTACTTCGCGAGGGTGGCCTCGACGCGCGCCTGACCGTCGTCGGCCCGGAGCACTGGCCGGCCGGCGCGATCCCGGATTTCGTCGACTTCCGCGGGCCGCTGGGCGCCACCGAGGTGGCCGCCGTCTACGCCGAGCACGATGTCTTCGCGATGCCGTCGCGGGTCGAGGGCTTCGGCATCGTGTTCTCCGAGGCGCTCGCCGCCGGATTGCCGTGCGTGGCCCGGCGCGCATTCGCGATGCCGGAACTCGTCGAGGACGGCGTGACGGGCGCATTGGTCGACGACGATGATCCCGAGGCGCTCGCCGCTGCGATCGGCGGCGTGCTGGCGGATCCCGACATCTACCGCCGCGTCGCCGAGCGCCGGGACGACGTGCTGCGAAGGTACGACTGGTCGACGGTGGCCGCCGACATGGTGGCGGCAATCCGACGGCTGACATGAGCGTCGCGCCGAAAAGCACGGCATGGTGGATGCCATGAAGATCGGGATCATCGGACTGGGGAACATGGGCGCGGGCATGGCCGCCAATCTGCTCAAGGCCGGCCATGAGGTGACGGCGTACAACCGCTCACCCGACAAAGTCGCCGCGCTGGCGGAGCAGGGCGCGCGGCCCGCGCGCACCGTCGCGGAGGCATGTGGTGGCGACATCGTGATCACGATGCTGGCCGATGACGCCGCGGTAGAGGCGGTGACGTTCGGTGACGACGGCATCGTCGCGTCCCTGCCATCGGGCGCCACCCACGTGTCGTCGAGCACCGTCAGCATGGCCCTTGCCGAGAGATTGACCGATGCGCACGCTCGCGCCGGACAGAGTTTCGTCGCGGCACCGGTATTCGGCCGGCCCGATGCGGCCGCCGCGGCAAAGCTGTTCGTGGTGGCAGCCGGGGAAACCGCTGCGTTGCAGACCGTTTTGCCCGTCCTGGATGCGGTCGGGCAGCGCACCTTCGTCGTGTCGGACGAGCCGAAGGCCGCCAATCTGGTGAAGTTGAGCGGCAATTTCCTGATCGGGTCCGTGATCGAATCGCTCAGCGAGGCAATGGCCTTGGTCGACAAGGGCGGCGTGAAGAAGGACGACTACCTCGAGATCCTGACATCCACGTTGTTCGACGCCCCGGTCTACCGGACGTACGGCGGGCTGGTCGCGCGCGAGGAATTCGAGCCCGCGGGGTTCGCGGCCACGCTCGGTCTCAAGGACGTGCGTCTCGCACTCGCCGCGGGTGAGGCGCTGCAGGTCCCGCTGCCGATCGCCAGCCTGCTGCGTGACCGCTTCCTCACCCTTCTCGCCAACGGCGGCGGCCAGTTGGATTGGTCTGCGCTGGGCAAGGTTTCAGCATGGGAGGCCGGCGTCACACCGAGGTAGACCGCGATCAGTCTGTCTCGACGATGTCGGCGCGGTAGCGCTCGAACAACGCCAGGAATTCGATCCGCTCGGCATCACCGACGCCGTTCTGAATCAGCGCCGCATCCGACGCCTACATATTTGCTTCCCATGCAGGATGGCGAACAGATCGTCGATGACGGCGGCGATCACGTCGTAGCCGCCCATCCGCTTGTAGAGCGATGTCGCCGACTGCGTCATATGTGCCCGATACCGCCCATCCCGCCCATGTTGGGGACGACCGGCGGAGGCGCAATCACCGGCGGTGGCATTGGCGCAATCACCGGCGGTGGGATTGGCGCGGGCGGGGGTGGTGGCGGAGGGGGCGGGATAGCAGGGTTCGGACCGATACAGTTCGGGGCGGCAGGGCTCATGGAGCACACGGGTGGAGTCACCAGAGGGTCCGAAAGAGAGCTGGGCGGGGCGTACGGGCCGCCCATGCACTGCGGTACATATGGCTCGACAATGCATCGTGGATCGTCGGGGCCGGTAGGGGTACCGTCATCGGCGTTCCCCGGTATAACCCCACCCGTCGCGGCCGTTGCGAGCAGCACCACGGTCGCAGCTGTTCTCATCACCACAGCGCGAAACACAGACGCATCGTCGCACGGCTGAATTTCGAGCGGGCCTGAATCGCCTATGACGCAGATGTATTCGGCACGAGCATTCCAGATTCGACGGCTGTGCCACCGCGCTGGGTCAGTCCGGCACCACGCCGCGCAGGCCGTCGGCGCCGAACACCGGTTCGAGCATCGCCGAGAAGTCGGGACCCCGGCGCAGCAGCACGCCGCCATCGACGTTGATGACCTGACCGGTGATGTAGCTCGCTGCATCGCTGAGCAGGAACACCGCAGTATTGGCGATGTCCTCGACCTCGCCCTGCCGCGGTATCGGCGTGATCGCCGCGTAGTCGGCACTGAGCTCAGGCGACTCCGTAATGGGCACAACGAGATCCGTGCGGATCAGACCGGGGCGAATACAGTTCACCCGCACCCAGGACGCCCCTAGCTCATCGGCCGCCAGTTGCATCAAGTGGTCCACCGCCGCCTTGGTCACGCCGTACGCGCCGAACCAGCGGTGGGTGTTGCTTGCTGCGATGGATGAGATCCCGACGAACGAACCACCTCCGCCGCTCACCATCTCCCGAGCAGCATGCTTGAGCAGATACATGCTGCCGTTGACATTGAGGTCCACGGTGCGTCGCCACGCATCGGAGTCCATCTGCGTGATGGGCCCGATCGTTTCGCTCCCCCCGGCGCAGTGCACCACGCCGTACAGCCGGCCGGTCCACGCGGTCGCCGCCTCCACGACACGCGCGACCTCGTCCTCGTTGGTGACGTCGGCGGGTTCGTACAGCACTGAGCCGGATCCGCCCAGCGCCGTGATCTCGTCGGCGGCGCTAGAGAGCCGGTCGGCGTTGCGGCCGACGAGCATCGCGTTGCCACCGGCGGCCACCACCGCGGTCGCCACCCCCTTGCCGATCCCGCTGCCACCACCGGTGACCAGTACCGTCCGCTCCGCCAACGACAGCTGCACAGCGACCCTTCGTCGAAACGAGAACAGTCAGATGACGGCTCGTCGCGACGGGCAGGCTTGGGGGCTCCCAGCGTCCGCCAGTCCGGCACGTCGGGCGGCAGGCCGACCGGGTAGCGGTTCTCGTTGGCGGCGGCCCAGTGCGCATGGCCGAGTTCGTGGATGTGGAACGCGTGTCGCAGCGCCTCCGTGAAACCCATCGCGTCGGCGGCCGCGTTGACCGAATCCTTGACCAGTAGTGCCGCCATGGTCGGCCGTTCGGCGATGCGGCGCGCGAATTCGACTGTCTTGTCGTCGAGTTCGTCGCGCGGGAAGATCTTCGACACCATGCCGAGTCGGTAGGCCTCCTCGGCGTCGATCGAATCTCCGGTCAGCAGAAGCTCTTTGGCCTTGCGGGCGCCGAACTCCCACGGGTGCGCGTAGTACTCCACACCAGGCATTCCCATCCTGACCGCGACGACGTCGCTGAACTTCGCATTGTCGGCCGCGACGATCAGGTCGCACGCCCAGATCAGCATCAACCCCGCCGAAATCGCGTTGCCCTGCACCTGCGCGATGGTGATCTTGCGCAGATCACGCCAGCGGCGGGTGTTTTCGAAGAAGTAGTGCCACTCCTGCAGATAAGTCTTCTCCGCGACGGCCGACCGCGTCGCCCCGTTTATCTGGAATGTCGGATGCTGGCCCGGACCGGGCGCACGCTCCGCGAGCGCTTCTTCGGAACCGAGATCGTGTCCGGCCGAGAAGTTCTTGCCCCGACCCGCCAGGATCACCACCCGCACGTTGTCGTCGGCCTCCGCGCGGCCGAAAGCCTCGTCAAGCTGCACCAACAGGGTTCGTGACTGGGCGTTCTGCGCCTCGGCCCGGTTGAGCCAGATGCGCGCGATCCGGCCGTCGTCCAACGTCTCGTAGGTCACCTGTTGGGGCGCATCGCCTTTGCCTTGCTCGGCGGTTGTCAGATCGGGGCTCGCCACGGCGGATCTCCTCGCTTGAATCGTTCGTCAGCCTCACATTACGGTGCCATCGCATCCAGGTGCCCAGCGGTGCCACAGCAACTTGACAGACAACTCACAGAGCGCCGTGCGGAAGTCTCGCGTTATCGCGTCATACCTCCTAATCCCCTGATTACGAGTAGTGTTGAGCCTGATTGAGCACGTTCGCAACAAGGTACGGACGTGCCGGGCCAGAGTTCCAGCAAACTTAGGAGGCAGAGATGGCGACATCGCGGATCTCAGCATCACGACTGATCCTCGCCGCCGGCTTCTCGGCGGCAGCGATTGCCGTGCCGGCAGTCGCCACCGTCGTCATGACGAACGCACAGGCGCCGACGATCGCGGCGTGCCCCGGAGGCGAGTCCGAGGACACCTTCACCGGGGAATGCGCTCCGGATCTGGTGCCCAATTCGCCTGAGCCGATTTCGGGATCGTCCTCGATCGCAGGCAACCCCTCACTGCCCGCCGTCGACAACATTCCCTGCACGGGTGCCAATACCGGTCAGTGCATCGGTCTCGGCGAGGAGCAGCAGGCCGAGGGCCCGATGGCGGTACCGCATTCCAGCGTCAGCTCGAGCCCATAGTCGATTCGACACGAACTGACCAACTTCGGCGACAACCCGAAGATTTACTGGCGGGTCGATAGAATCGCGCGATGGCCACTGCCCCGTCCGCGATTCGGCGAACCCTTTTAACCAGCGCCTTCCTTGTGGCGGCTGCGGCTGCGCCGGTAGTCGCGGGTGCCTTCACGCCCCAATCCAGCGTCACGGTGGCCCAATGTTCGACGGGTGAGGAGCAGGACGTCTTCACCACGACATGCACTCCGTTCCTGGTGCCCAATTCCGGCGGGTTGACCACCACCGCGGCGAATCCGGACATCCCGGAGATGGACGGCATTCCCTGCGTGGGCGGACGCTCCTCGGCGGCCTGCATCGGCCTGGCCGAGAATGCCGAAGCCGCGGGCCCACCGGCGGTGCCGCGTACCACCATCAGCTCCAGCCCGTAGCCCGCTGCGGATTCAGTGAACTCACCGAAGCTGTGCAGAAAGCTTTCAGCTTCCATAGAATCCATGCCGACGAAGCGTCAATAACTACAGAAAGCGTGACGATGGCGACCTCTCAGCTCTCAGTACGACGACTGATCCTTGCGGGTGGCTTTGCGGTCGCAATCGCCGCCAGCCCTGCGATCGCCGTCTTCGCGGTTCCAGACGCCTCACCGCTGGCCCAGTGCCCGTCGGGCGAGGAGCCAGACCCGTTCATCGGGACGTGCACCCCGCACACCGTGCCGAACTCGGGCGGCTCAGGACTTACCCAGATCGAAGGCAACCCGAGCCTGCCTGCGGTGAGCGTTCCAGGTGGCGGCGGCTCCATCCCCTGCACGGGCGCCAACTCGGGCCAGTGCATCGGCCTGGGCGAAGAGGAAGCGGCGGCGGGGCCAGCACCTGTGCCGCAGTCCTCGGTCAGCGCCGACACCAACACCGGCGGTTGACCCCGGCCGGGAGTCGCTGAACAGCGGCGACGGCATCGTCGCCTAAAGTTGTCGTATGCCCGCAAAATCTGACCCCGCCGAGCTCGGCGACGTCGAGCCGCTCGCCGACAGCACCGCACGCCAGGCGAGGCGTGTCGTCGCCGCGTACGCGAACGATGCCGACGAGTGCCGGATCTTCCTGGCGATGCTCGGCATCGGCCCGAAGCTCGAGGCCTGAGTGAGTCCGGGGCGCGGCCGTAAGGCCGGCTCCGGGGATTCCGACTTCGTCGTGGTGGCCAACCGGCTGCCCATCGACATGGAGCGGCTGCCCGACGGCTCCACGACGTGGAAACGAAGCCCCGGCGGGTTGGTCACGGCTCTGGAGCCGCTTCTGCGTCGCCGGCGCGGCGCCTGGATCGGCTGGCCCGGCGTACCCGATGCCGGCGAAGAGCCGATGGAGCAGGACGATCTGCACCTGTGCCCGGTCGACCTGTCGGCCGACGACGTCGCCGAGTACTACGAGGGCTTCTCCAACGCCACCCTCTGGCCGCTGTACCACGACGTCATCGTCAAACCGATCTACCACCGCGAGTGGTGGGATTCCTATGTCGACGTCAACCGCCGGTTCGCCGAGGCGACAGCCAAGGCCGCCGCCGAAGGCGCGACGGTCTGGGTCCAGGACTATCAGCTGCAGTTGGTCCCGAAGATGCTGCGAGAGCTGCGGCCCGACTTGGTCATCGGGTTCTTCCTGCACATCCCCTTCCCGCCGGTGGAGCTGTTCATGCAGATGCCGTGGCGGACCGAGATCGTCGAGGGCCTACTCGGCGCCGACCTGGTCGGCTTCCACCTGCCCGGCGGTGCGCAGAACTTCCTCATCCTTGCCCGCCGCCTGGTGGGCGCCAACACGTCACGCGGAAATGTCGGCGTACGTTCCCGTTTCGGCGAGGTGGACGTCGGCGAGCGCACGGTCAAAGTCGGCGCGTTCCCGATTTCGATCGACTCGGCGACACTCGACCAGCAGTCGCGCACCCGTGAGGTTCGCAGGCGCGCGGAGGAGATCCGCAGTGAGCTTGGCCATCCGCGCAAGATCCTGCTCGGCGTAGACCGGCTGGACTACACCAAGGGCATTGACGTTCGGCTGAAAGCGTTTTCGGAGCTGCTTGAAGAGCACCGCGTCAAACGTGACGACACCGTGCTGGTCCAGCTTGCCACGCCGAGCCGGGAACGCGTCGAGAGCTACATCGCGATGCGCGAGGACATCGAACGTCAGGTCGGCCACATCAACGGCGAATACGCCGAAGTGGGCCATCCGATCGTGGTTTATCTGCATCGGCCGATCCCCCGCGACGAGTTGATCGCCTTTTTCGTGGCCGCCGACGTCATGCTCGTCACTCCGCTGCGCGACGGCATGAACCTGGTCGCCAAGGAGTATGTGGCGTGTCGCAGCGACCTCGGCGGCGCACTGGTGCTCAGCGAATTCACCGGCGCTGCAGCTGAACTGCGCCAAGCGTATCTGACGAACCCGCATCATCTCGAAGGTGTCAAGGATGCCATCGAGGCCGCCCTGAATCAGACGCCCGAAGAGGGCAGGCGACGAATGCGGGCATTGCGGCGAGAGGTCCTCGCCCACGACGTCGACCTATGGGCCCGATCGTTTCTGGATGCTCTCGCGTCGACGCACACCGCGACTAAATCGGGGTGATGTACTGGATCAGCCACTTGCCGTCGATCCTCTGATAGTCAACGCGCAAGCGACTGCCGTCGTAGACGGGCGTCTTGGATTTGTCCGTGATCGTGCGATTCATGAACACCATTACTGATGCCGAATTCCGTTGCGCGGTCATAACTCCCGACCCGACGACGGTGGCCTGGCTGACCAGCTGGCGGTCGCGCGCCTGCGGGATGATGTCCTTGGCGGCGCGATCCTGAAACTCCTGCCGATAGCTCGGCGTCAACATCGGATAGACCTCGTTGAGGCTGCGCTCGACGGTCTGGTAGTCGTAGCCGAACACCTTGGGGATCTGCTGGGCGGCAAGGTCACAGTCCGGTGGGTTGCGACCGTCGACGCACGGCCCGAGTTCGGCTCGCGCGTCCTGCTCGGCGGCCTGCACCTCATGGGTCCAGAACAGGGTGCCGACCCAGGCGGAGCCGCCGACGAAGGCCACCGCCAGCAGCACGACGAGCCCACCGAGTAGCGTGCCGCCCAGACGCTTCGTCAGCCACTTGACGTTCGGCTTGGCCATCAGTTGCCGCCCTCGGGGTACTTGAGGTCGTAGGCCGACATGTTGCCGTTGTCGTCCTCGTGCACGATGACACGGAGCCGGTACGGCTGCGACGGCTGGTTGTTGCCGTCCAGGTCGGTCACGGTGACCCGGGCCGACACCAACACCGCGGCATTCTTGCCGACCTCGTCGATCTTCTCGAGCGCCGCACCGTTGATGACCGTCTCCGCGCTGGCGTTGGTGTCCCGGAAGAGCAGTTTGAGGTTCTCGGTGTTGTTGTCCTGGGTCATCATGGCGCGCAGCGGGCCGCTGGTGCTGTTGACGAACTGGTCGACGCTCTGGTCGATCGTGTCCTGCTTGTAGCTGAACATGTTGATCACCAGCTGCTTGGCGGTGTCGACGAATCGCTGTTCACGCGTCGCAACGGCATCGGCGTGGCGCTCGGTGACGACCGCCCAGGCGCAGGCGGCGCTCAGCACCATCGCCGCGATGAGGACAGCGACGGACGTGATGACCCAAACCAGCCTGCGATTCGGTTGCCGGCGCGGAGGCGGGCCCGCGGGCCTGGGCAGCCGGACCTTGACCGTCGACGGCGCCTCGGCACGAACGGTGCCCGTAGTCGCGGATCCGCCGGCCGGGCCTGCCGCCCTCGACGCGCGCCTGCGCCCCGCTGGCCTCGACGACTGATCCGTCGAAGCCGTGTCTTCCACCATCTATGCCTGCCTTGGAGCCAACATCAGATCAACCCAGTTTTCCGCAGGCGCCAGTTTGTCAGTACCGGCTGCGAGTACGCCAGTTCCACCCTCGGGGTCGACGAACTTGCCGTTCTTGTCGTAGGTGGCGATGTTCGGGCCCGACGCCATTGGCGGCATCTCCGCAGGCAGTGGGGGCCCCGCATCGGCTGGAGGCGGTGGCACGTCGCCCGGCGGCGGCGCTTCGGCCGGTGCGGGTGGGGGTGCGGCGCCCTCGGGTGGCGGCGGTGGCGTCCTGCCGTACGGCGGCACCACCTGATCCGGCGGCGAGAAGAACGGCCACGCGGGCGGCAGGGTGGGCTGCACCTCGTTCGGCGGCACGGGCAGCGGGAACGGCGCGTGCGGCGCCGGCCCCGGTCCGGGTGGGACTCCGGGTGGCAGCGCCACCACCGGCGGCCCGGGATCGGGATCCACCTGCGGCGGGATGTACGGGAACTTGTTGGGCGGCAGGATATTTCGCCCAATCTCGGTGGTGTCGTCCTCCCGGGTGTCCATCGGTGTTCCCACCGGGACCGGCGGACCGCGCCACGGGTTGTTGCCGATCGGCACGTACCCGCGTGGGTCCCGGCAGAGCTGAACCGTGGGTGCGCGCTTGCCCGGGAACTCCTGGCACGGATAGTTACGCGCGCCGCGCACGACCGCCGGATCGTTCTGCGGCGTCTTGCAGTACAGATCCGGGGGCAGGTCGCGCAGCGTTTCGTCGGCCGGTGAGCGAATCTCGGTGGGAGGAACGAATCCCGTGCTGCACGGCGGCGGATCCTGCAGGTCGATCTTGAAGTCCAGCTTGCCGCCCTCGTCGGCGGGCACACCGCCGCCGACCGTCAGCAGCGCCGCCATCAACGCGGGGAACACCACCAGCGCGTGCTCGAGCGACTTGCGGTAGATCACCCCGATCCGGCCGAAGTTCGCGAGGTTGGCCGCCAGCACCGGGAACGACGGCCTGATACCGGCGAACAACTCGTTGGCCTCGGCGGTCGTGCCCGGCACGGTCTGCAGCGTCGAGCGCAATTGCGGGTCGGCGTTGGCCACCTCGGTGGTGAAGCGGGCCAAGCCGTCGGCAAGCGACTTGATGTCGTCGCCGCTGCGAATCTGCGCATCCAGGAAGGGCCCAGCCTGGTCGATCAGCTGGTTCACCTGCCCGTAGTTGTTGTTGGCCTCGTCGACGAGCAGTCGCGACGACTGGATCAGCCGGGCCAGCTCGGGTCCGGACCCGTTGAACGCCTTGAACGTCTCGCGCAACAGGTCCTGGATCCTGGTGTCACCCACGCTGGTGACCAGCTGCTCGGCTTGTTGCAGCAATCCCGCGATGTCCTGGCCGATCGCCGTGTGCGCCACGTCGATGTTGGAACCGTTGCGCAGCATGGACTTCGAGGGGTCCGCCGGTGGCACGAGGTCGACGTACTGTTCGCCGACCGCCGAGACGCTCTTGACCGTCGCAGTGACGTTGTCGGGGACTGGGGTGCCGCTGTTGAGCCGCATGTGTGCGACGACGTTGCGGTCGGACAGGTTGACCGACTCGACGCGGCCCACCGTGACTCCGCGGTAGGTCACGTTCGCGTTCTGGTAAAGACCGCCCCCGGCAACGAAATCCGCGGTGACCTTGTACGCGCCGATGCCGACGGCGGCGGGCAGATGCAGATAGAAGATCGATATCGCGCCGACGGTCAGCACGGTGACGACCGCGAAGATCGACAGTTGGATTCGAGTGAGCCGATCAAGCATCTACGGCCCCTCCCCGTGCTGCGTCGCCGTTCCGGGCGGGATCTTGAACGGGTCCGCTGCCTGGCCGGACAGATTGGCCATCGATTGCGTCATGAAATCCGGCGGTGTGATGACCTCGCTCATGCGCTTCATGTTCGGGTCGAGCCCCCACGACGTGGTGAAGACCGACTCGCCGAGGCGCCGCACCGTCAGGTCGAAGGTGACGTACACGTTCAGGTAGTCGCCGCGCACCGCGTTCTTCAAGTACTTGTAGTGGAACGGGAACGTCGGCAGCAGCTCCAGGTCCTTGATGAAGTAGTCCGCATTGTCGTTGAACGCCTTGATGACCGGATAAAGGTCCTTGAAGTCGGCAGCGAAATCGTCCTTCGTCTTCTGCAGGATGCGGGAGGCGACGGTCGCGAAACTGTTCAACGCCGAGAACGCGTCGACGATGTTGGCGCGGTTCTTGTTCAGCACGTCCAGCGCCGCGGGCAACGAGTCGAGCGTCCGGCCCAGACTGTCCTTGCTGCGGGCCAGGACGCCTGCGAATCGGTCGAGGCCTTCGGCGGCCGCGATGATGTCGTCGGTCTGCCGGCTCAACGAGTCGGTCAGCTCGGCGAGCCTAGGGATCAGGTCGGCGAGCTGGCCCCGGCGGCCGACCACCGCGTTGTAGGTCTCGTCTGTGATGTCTTGCAGCGCACCGAGATTGCCCTTGTTGACCACCACGCCCAGCGAGGACAACACTTCCTCGGTGGTCGGATAGCGGCCGGTGCGGTCGAGCGGGATGTTGGAGCCCTCGGCCAGCTTGCCCTCGGCCGGTTCGCCGACTGGCTCGTGCAACTCGATGTGTTGCGATCCCAGCAGCGAGGTCTGGGCCACCTTCGCCGTCGCGTTGGCGGGCAGGCGGACGTTCTTGTCGAGTGAAAGCTGAACCGCGGCGTAGAACGTGCCGTCGGGGCGCTGCACGGCCTCGATCCCGGACACGCTGCCGACCGTGACGTCGTCCACCATCACCGGCGAGTTCTGCGGCAGGGTGGCCACGTCGGGCAGTTCGACGGTGATCTTGTACGAGCCCGGTCCGTGCCCGGACGTACCCGGCATGTCCAGGGAGTTCAGCCCACCGAACGAGCAGCCGGCCAACAACACCGACAGCGACGAGATCGCCAGAAGACGACGAGTCCTGCGCATCAGCCGCCACCCCCGTCCGCCGGCAACGGTGCGGGTGCAACCGGATCCGCGGGCGCGGGCGCATTCGGGTCCGTTGCTCCGGGATTCACCACAGCGGGACCGCCCGCGTGCGAGGTGGACAGCGGCGGCACCGTCGTCTCCCCCGGATCCGAAGCGGGCGGAACGATCAGCGAGCTCAGGTCCATGTCCGCCGAAACGGGCGGCGGGTTCACCCCCGGTGCGGGCTGCCATTGCAGATAAGGCACCGGTGTTTGCGCCTTGGCCTCCGTCGCCGGAGTGTCGTAGATGATCTGACCCTTGTAGGCCGTGATGCTGTTGATCGGGTGGAACAGCAACGGCGGGTAGTTCATCGCGATGCGCTTGAGCACCGGACCCATGCGCTGGCGGCAGATCTCGGCGCGCTTGTAGTTCTCTTGCGAGGCCGCCGCCTCGAAGCTGCCACCACAGATGAACTGCACCGGGTTTCCGAAGTTCGGCAACGTGAGCAGGCCGCCCACCGTGCCCTGCGCGGGGTTGTAGATGTTGTAGAAGTTCGACAGGCCGTTCGGCGTGATGTGCAGGATCTGCTCGATGTCGTCGCTGTGTTCGGTCAGGATGGAGGTGAAATCGCTGAGCTTGCTCACCTGATCGATCAACGCCTGGTTGTTCTCGTTGAGGAAGCCGCGCACGTCGGCCAGGGCCTGGTTGAGTGTCCCGAGCGTGTTGTCGAGGTCAGTGGAACTGTCCGCCAACACTTGCGACACCGACGCGACGTGGTTGGCGAACTGCACGATCTGCTCGTTGCTGTTGGACAACGCGTTCACGAGCACCTGCAGGTTGCGGATGGTGCCGAAAAGGTCGGTGCGCGAGTCACCCAACCGGCCCGCGGTCTGCGACAGCTCCCGCAACGCCTGCCGGAACGAATCGCCATTTCCGTCGAAGGTGTCGGCTGCCTGGTTCACGAAGGCGGCCAACGGCCCCTGCACGCCACCCTGCCGGGGCCCCAGCGTCGCGCTGAGCTGCGTCAGTTGCTCTTTGACCTCGTCCCATTCGACCGGCACCGCGGTGCGGTCCAGTCCGATCTGGTCGCCGTCGCCCAGCACGGCGCCGCCGGTGTAGGCGGGCGTGAGCTGAACGAACCTGGCGGAGACCAGGTTCGGCGCGATCACGAGTGCCTTCGCGTCGGCGGGCACCTTGACGCCGTTGTTCACCGTCATGGTGACCTTCACATCGCTCGCCCGCGGTTCGATCGAGTCGATCGTTCCCACCGGGACGCCGACGACGCGCACATCGTCGCCCGGGTAGAGGCCGACCGTCGAAGTGAAGTACGCCGTCAGCTTGTTGCCGACGCGAGACGGCCACACCATGTACGCGCCGATCGCCAGCGTGACCACCAACACGGCGGCCAGCGCGAGCCGCAGCCAGCGGCTGCGGTTGGAGGGCGGATTCGAATGGGTCATGGCGACTTCGGCCTAATGATCAGGCGCTCGGAGATGTAGCCGCGCAGCATGTCGGCAAGGCTGTCGGGCAGCTTGCCCGGCTGGAAGTAGAAGTCGAGCAGTACCTCGGCGATCGGCGCGGGCGGCAAGCCGTACAGGTTGATCTGGAAGCCGGGGCCAGAGCCGACCACCTCACCGAGCGCCGTCGCATACGGCGGCAGGCGCTTGAGCGCCTCGCCGATGTGTTCCTTGCGCTCCAGCAGGTTGTCCATCACCAGGTTCAGCTTGTCCAGCGCGGGCTTGAACTCTCGCCGATTGTCGGCGACGAACCCGGAAAGCTCGCGTGAGACATCGTCGATGCCGGAGATCAGGTTGGACAGCGCCTGACGGCGTTCGTCGAGCGCGGCGAACAGCAGGTTGCCGTCGACGATGAGCTGGTTCACCTGTCCGGCGCGCTGCGCCAGCGTGTCGGAGACCCGTTTGGCATGCGCCAGAAGGGCTTCGAGCGCCTCGTCGCGCTTGTTGAGCGTGCGCGACAGATTCGCCACTCCGTCCAGCGCGCCACGCAGCTGCGGGGTTGCGTCACGCAGGGAGTCGGTGAGCGTCTGCAGCGCCTGCTCGAACCGAGGCTTGTCGAGCTCACTGGCGTTCTGGCCCAGATCCTGCAGCGCAGTGGCCAGGGTGTACGGAGTCGTGGTGCGGCCCAACGGGATAACGGTCGACTCGCCACCGCCCTGAGGCGTCACGGCCAGCGACTTCTCGCCGAGCACGGTGTCGGTCTTGATTGACACCATCGTCTGGTCGCCGACCCTGATGTCGCGGTCGACGGTGAAGTTGACCTTGGCGGTGTCGCCCGCCAGCTCGACGCTGGTGACCTTGCCGACCGTGATGCCGGAGACGTTGACGTCGTTGCCGGGTGAGATTCCACCGGCATCGGTGAAGAAGGCCGAGTAGGGCTTGCCCTGCGGCCAGAACGGCAAATTGGTGTAGCCGAACGAGATCAGCACCAGGCAACCCACCAGGAAGATGCCGAAGATGCCGGTGCGGAGCGGGTTCGAGTCGTCAGGCCTACCCGACATTGGGTGCACACCTCCCCTTCGACGGGTCGGGCGGGCCGCCCAGCGGGATCAGGATGTCGCTACCCGCCGGACCGTTGATCTTCATCCGGGTCGAGCAGTAGAAGATGTTGAAGAACGAGCCGTACGCGCCGAGGGCGTTGAGCCGCAGGTAGTTTTCGGCGAGAGGTTCGATCACCTTGTTGACGTCGGCCTTGCGCTCGTCCATGCGCTGGGCGAACGGGCGGACGTTCTCGATCACTGCTTGAATGGGCCGACGGGAGTGCTGCAGCATGTCGGTCAGGTCGTTCTCGGCCGACGCGAGCGGTGCGATGGCGCCCGCGATGGGATCACGACCCTGCGCCAGCCCGGTGATCAGCTTCTGCAACTGATCGATACTGGCGTTGAACTGCGCGCCCTTCTCGTCCACCGTCGCGAGCACGGTGTTGAGGTTGTTGATGACGTCTCCGATGAGCTGATCGCGCGCTGCCAGGTCCTGGGTGAACGCGCTGGTGGTGGACAGCAGGTTCGACAACGCGCCACCCTGCCCCTGCAGAAGCTCGATCACCGCGTTGCTGACCTCGTTGACCTTGTTGCCGTCCAGGCCCTTCAGTACAGGCCGCAGCCCACCGAGCAACGCGTCGAGATCGAGCGCCGGCTGGGTGTTCTGCTTGGGAATGGTGCTGCCCGGCGGCAACTTTCGCAGCTCACCGGGACCCGAGGTGATCTCGAGGTAACGGTCGCCGACCAGGTTCTCGTAGCGCACGACGGCCCGGGTCGAGGTGTACATCTGATAGCGCTTGTCGATGTCGAACGCGACGTCGACGGTGTTGTCCGGGTTGAGCGAGACTCCCTTGACCGTGCCGACGGGTACCCCGGAGATCCGCACGTCCTGGCCCGCCTTCAGCCGGGACGCATCGGTGAACGTCGCGTGGTAGCCCTTCTCGGAGGTGAAGCGGAACTCACCGAACACCACTATCAACAGCGCAGCGACCAACACCATCGCCACGGTGAAGATGGACACGTTCAACAGCGTCCGGTCGTGTGTGCGGTCGCGGGCCATCAGGACCCTCGCCTCTTCGCGCAAGCGCTCATCAGAAATCATCCCTTTCCGCGAACGCACCGTTGAACAACCACTGCAGCGTCGAGGGTGCATCGAACTGCAGCTCGGTGTTCGGCTGGTAGGGAATGTATGCGTTGTCGGTGACCAGGAACGGGGTGTGGTACCACGAGCCGCCGAACTGCTTGCTCGGAACATTGGGCAGGCCACGGCAATTCGGCCCGCCGGAGGCGTTCACGATCGGCAGGCTCTCGGGATACGTGTAGGCAGGCGAGCCGGGCAGGAAGTTCGACGCGGTGAACAGACCCGGCCTGATACCACCGATGACGGGAGCGAACCGATCCACCGCCAGCGCCACACCCTGCAGCGTGCAGGGAATCACCGGCGAGTAATCGCCGGCCACCTTCAACGGCGCACGCAACCGGTTGATCGCGGCGATGTAGTCGTTCTCCGCCGGCTGCAGCGTCGCCGTGCCGTTGTTGGCCAATCCGGTTGCCGCCAACAGCGTGGCGTTGAGATTGTCCTGCTCGTCGACGATCGTGTTGCTGATCTGCGGCGCGTTGTCGAAGATTGTCGCCAGGTCCGGCCCCGCGTCGCCGTAGATGTTGGCCACCACAGCGGTCTTGCGCAGGTCGTCTTGAAGTGTCGGCAGCTTCGGGTTCAGTTGCTGCAGATAGTAATTCAGGCCGGACAGCGTCGCGCCCAGGTCGTCGCCGTTACCGCGCAGTCCTTCACCGAGCGCGGACAGCGTCGCGTTCAAGTTGATGGGATCTACCTTGTGCAGCACATCGGTCAATGTCTGAAACAGCGTGTTGACTTCGAGCTGGACCGACTTGGCCGCCACCGTGGCGCCCGGCCGCAGCTGCCCCTCGGGCTGCTCGGGCGGGACGAACTCGACCGCCTTGGCGCCGAAAACCGTTGTGCTGCCGATGCGGACGAGAGCGTTGGCGGGGATGTAGCGCATCTCCCCGCTGTTGATCGACAACGTCAGCTTCGCCTGGTCTCCTGCGTACTCGATCGCCTTCACCTTGCCGACCTGCACACCGCGGTACTTCACCTTGGCGTCGAGGTCCATCACCAGGCCCGCGCGGGGAGAGGTCACGGTGACGGTGTCGGTCTTGGTGAAGGCGGCGGTGTACGACAGATAGGTGAACGCGGTGGCGACCGCCAACGCCGCGACCAGAATCGCCGCAGCGATCCTGACGTGGCTGCGCTTGGCGTCACCTCCTGCCATCGACGGTCACCCTATCCGGAGAGGTTGAAGTTGCCGGACGCTCCGTAAACGGCGAGCGAGATGAACAGGGTGATGGTCACGACGACGATCAGCGAGGTACGCACCGCCTGACCGACGGCGATGCCGACGCCGACCGGACCGCCGGATGCGTTGTAGCCGTAGTACGTATGCACCAACATCACGGCGATCGACATCACTATCGCCTGGAGGAAGGACCACAGCAGGTCCGTCGGGACCAGGAAGGTGTTGAAGTAGTGGTCGTAGAGGCCCGCGGACTGGTTGTTGATGAACACCGTCGTGAAGCGGGCCGCGAAGAACGCCGCCAGCACGGACAGCGAGTACAGCGGGATGATCGCGATCAGCCCCGAAACCAGCCGGGTGGACACCAGGTAGGACACCGAGTGCACCGCCATCGACTCGACGGCGTCGATCTCCTCGGCGACCCGCATGGCGCCGAGCTGCGCGGTGGTGCCCGCACCGATGGTGGCCGCCAGTGCGATGCCTGCGATCACCGGCGCGACGATGCGCACATTGAGGAATGCCGAGAGAAAGCCCGTCAGCGCCTCGATGCCGATGTTGCCGAGCGAGGAATAGCCCTGCACGGCGATGACGCCGCCGGAGGCCAGCGTCAGAAACGCGGCGACACCGACCGTGCCACCGATCATCACCAGCGCGCCGGTGCCCATCGTCATCTCCGCGACGAGGCGGATCGTCTCCCTGCGGTAGCGAGTCATCGCATTGGGGACGTAACGCATGGTTTCGCCGTAGAACAGCGCCTGTTCCCCGAGGCTGTCGACGACCTTGGGCAAGCCGCGGAAGAAGCGGCGGAAGCGGACGGTGACGTCGTAACTCATCGCGGCCCTCGGTCCCCCTGCCCTGCGGGCGGGTGGGCCCACAGCTTGCTAGGGGAGTGCCCCCACTTCGCGTGACCGCTCATCGCACCAGCACCCGGACCCCGATGGCCGTCATGATCACGTTGATCACGAACAGACATATGAAGGCGTACACGACGGTTTCATTGACGGCCGTCCCGACGCCCTTCGGGCCGCCCTTGACCGTCAGGCCGCGGTAGCAACCGACCAGTCCGGCGACGACGCCGAACAACAGCGCCTTGATCTCGGCGAGCACGAGTTCGCCGAGGCCGGTCAGCACCGTCAGTCCGTTGATGAACGCGCCGGGGTTGACGCCCTGCAGAAAGACGGAGAAGACGTAGCCGCCGGAGAGCCCGATGATGCAGACCAGGCCGTTCAACAACAACGCGACGAAGGTCGACGCCAGCACACGCGGCACCACCAGGCGCTGGATCGGGTCGATGCCCAGCACCCGCATGGCGTCGATTTCCTCGCGGATGGTGCGCGCGCCCAGGTCGGCGCAGATCGCGGTGGCCCCTGCACCGGCGACGACGAGCACGGTACAGACCGGGCCGAGCTGCGTGATGGTGCCGAACGCGGTGCCCGCCCCGGACAGGTCGGCGGCGCCGATCTCGCGAAGCAGGATGTTGAGGGTGAACGCCACCAGGACGGTGAACGGGATCGCGACGAGCAGCGTCGGGACGATCGAGACGCGGGCGATCATCCAGGTCTGGTCGAGGAACTCCCTGAATTGAAAGGGACGGCGAAAGATCTTGACGAACGTGTCCAAGGACATGTCCATGAACCCGCCCACGGCCCGCGCCGGTGCCGCGAGCTGTTCGATCAACCTCGGGCTCCGTTCTCGGGGCGGGGTGTCAGCAGCCTTGGCGAATGGAATGAATCCCGTTGCCGCAGCAGGTTTCCCACCCCTGGGTTAAGCGTCGCTCTTAGTGAGCCGGATCATACTAACTAGAACAAGTTCGCAGTGTCAAAGAACGGCAAAACTAGACTAATTTGTAACTTTTCCGAGGTCAGACGCAATGTGACCCAGGTCATTCTAGAACGTGTTCTAGTCCTCACAGGGAACTGACAACCGAGGCTGTCAGCATCGCTAGTTCATCAGCTTCGTCGCAGCAAAAGTTCGTTCGGGATCACGGCCAGCAAAGTACTTTTGCAACGTATTCGACAGGTCTGCGGGGTCCCAGGCATCGGATTCCGCGCTGAACTGTGCCTCGACGGTGGGCGCTGCCACCAGCGTCACCGTAGGACCGTAGACGATGAAAAGCTGACCGTTGACGTCCTGTGCGGCGGGCGAGGCGAGGAAGCGGACGAGGTTCACCACGTGCTCCGGTGACAGCGGATCGATCTGTCCCTCGACCAGCTCCGGCGCCTCGCCGAACACATCAGCCGTCATCGCGGTGCGGGCGCGCGGTGCGATCGCGTTGGCCCGCACGCCGTAGCGCTCCAGCGCGCGCGCCATCGTCAGCGTCAGCGCGGTGATACCGGCCTTGGCTGCGCCGTAGTTGGCCTGGCCGACGGGGCCCACCAGGCCGGCTTCCGAGGAGGTGTTGATGACCCGTCCGTAAACGCTGCCGTCGTTCTCCTTGGCTTTCGCCCGCCAATAGGTGGCGGCGTTGCGGGTCAGCAGGAAATGACCGCGCAGGTGCACGGCGATGACCGCATCCCAGTCCTCGTCGGTCATGTTGAACAGCATGCGGTCACGGGTGATGCCCGCGTTGTTGACGACAATGCTCATCCCGCCGAGGCCGTCAGCGGTTTCGACCAGTTCGTCGGCTGTCGACCGCGCACTGATGTCGCCTGCGACCGCGACGGCTTTGGAACCCGTGGCGAGGATCTCGTCGATCACATCGGAGCGGTCCAGCGCGGCGGCGATGTCGTTCACCACGACCGTCGCGCCGGCCTGCGCCAGGCCGATGGCCTCCGCACGCCCCAGCCCGGCCGCGGCGCCCGTCACTATCGCGACCCGTCCGGACAGATCGGTCGCGGGATTATTCGTCAGCAATTTATGAATACCTCTAGTCTCTGCGGATCAGCGCGGCTCGAGGGCACTCGGCAATCGCCTGCTCCGCCAGCTCTTCCTGGTCGGCGGGCACCGGGTCGGCCTTGATCACCGCGTAGTCATCGTCGTCGAGATCAAACAGGTCCGGGGCGATTCCTACGCACACCGCATTGCCTTCGCAGCGGTCGCGGTCTACCTCTACTCGCATCACAACCTCCTGGCGATTCGGTCCGTCGGGACCAGTGTGGCAGGCACCGGCCTGGACCCCAAGACTAGAACGTGTTACAACCGGGAGGGAACCCGGGCTGGTCATGGGGGCCACGACGTGCCCCCGAGAGGTAAGGAAGACGCGATGCGGATCGGCTATACCCCAGAGCAGGAGGAGCTGCGCCGCGAGTTGCGGTCGTACTTCACCAAGCTGATGACACCCGAGCGGGCCGAGGCATTGGCGGCCAGTGATGGAGAGATGGGCCGCGGCAACGTGTACCGGGACACCGTCGCCCAGATGGGCAAGGACGGCTGGCTGACGCTGAGCTGGCCGAAGGAGTTCGGCGGCCAGGCCCGCCCGCCGATGGACGGGCTGATCTTCAACGACGAGGCCTCCATCGCCAACGTCCCGGTGCCGTTCCTGACCATCAACAGCGTCGCCCCGACGATCATGCACTTCGGCACCGAGGAGCAGAAGAAGTTCTTCCTGCCCAAGATCGCGGCCGGCGAACTGCACTTCTCGATCGGCTACTCGGAGCCCGGCGCGGGCACCGACCTCGCGGCGCTGCGCACCACCGCGGTGCGCGACGGCGACGACTACGTGATCAACGGTCAGAAAATGTGGACCAGCCTGATCGCCTACGCCGACTACGTCTGGCTGGCGGTGCGCACCAACCCGGAGGCCAAGAAGCACCGCGGCATCTCGATGCTGATCGTGCCGACCACCGCCGAGGGCTTCTCCTGGACGCCGGTGCACACCATGGCGGGCGTCGACACCAGCGCCACCTACTACCAGGACGTGCGGGTTCCGGCGACCAGTCTGGTCGGCGAGGAGAACGCAGGATGGAAACTGGTCACCAACCAGCTCAATCATGAACGCGTGGCACTGGTTTCGGCACAACCGATCTTCTCGGCGCTCGACGGAGTCCGCGAGTGGGCGCAGAACACCAAGGACGCCCACGGCAGGCGCCTGATCGACTCGGAATGGGTGCAGCTCAACCTCGCCCGGGTGCACGCCAAGGCCGAGGTGCTCAAGCTCATCAACTGGGAACTGGCGTCCACCGAGGATGCGGCGCCGTCGCCCGCCGACGCGTCCGCGGCCAAGGTCTACGGCACCGAACTCGCCACCGAGGCCTACCGCCTTCTGATGGAGGTGCTCGGCACCGCGGCCACGGTGCGCACCAACTCCCCCGGCGCGCTGCTGCGCGGCCGGATCGAGCGCATGCACCGCTCCTGCCTGATCCTCACGTTCGGCGGCGGCACCAACGAGATCCAGCGCGACATCATCGGCATGGTCGCGCTCGGCCTGCCCCGGGTCAACCGGTAGAGACAGGAGACCAAGGCATGGATTTCAAGACGACGGAAGCCTCCGAAGACCTCGGCGGCCTGGTACGCACCATCACCGAGTCGGTTTGCACACCCGAGCGCCAGCGTGAACTCGACGGGCTGCACGAACGCTTCGATGCGACGCTGTGGGGCAAGTTGGCCGACGCCGACGTCCTGTCCACCACCGCGCCGGAGTCGTTGGGCGGCGGCGGGTTCGGGCCACTGGAGCAGGTGGCGGTCCTCGTCGCGCTGGGCAGGCAGATGGCCGCGGTGCCCTACCTGGAGTCCGCGGTATTGGCTGCGGGGGCACTGGCGAAGTTCGGCTCCGAGGCGCTGCAGCAACAGTGGGCGGTCCCCGCGATCAACGGCAAGAAGATGCTGTCCGTCGCGCTCGACGGCGACATGGGCGAGGGGCCGGTGACGGCTCAGACGTCCGGCGACGGATACCAGCTGACCGGTGCCCGCACCCAGGTCGGCTACGGTCCGTTGGCCGACGCGTTCTTGGTACCGGCCGAGACCGATTCGGGGACAAAGGTTTTCGTGGTCACCAAGGATGACCCCGGCGTGTCGGTGGAATCGCTGAGCACCACGGGCCACGGCAGCATCGGGCATCTCGAGCTGCGGGGTGTCCAGGTGGGCGCGGACCGGGTTGTCGGCGGGGACGAGGTGGTCGCGTGGCTGATGACGCACGGCACGTTGGGCCGCAGCGCATTTCAACTCGGTGTACTGGAGCGCGCCCTCGAGCTCACCGCGGAATACGCCCGTGAGCGCCAGCAGTTCGACCGGCCGATCGGCAGCTTCCAGGCGGTGTCGTCACGGCTGGCCGACGGCTACATCGACGTCAAGGCGCTGCGACTGACGGTCACCCAGGCCGCGTGGCGGCTGTCGGAGGATCTTCCCGCCGACGTCGACGTGAACACCGCCGCGTTCTGGGCAGCCGACGCGGGGCACCGCGTCGCACACACCACGGTGCATGTGCACGGCGGCGTCGGGATCGACACCGATCACCCGGTGCACCGCTATTTCCTGGCGGCCAAGCAGACGGAGTTCGCCGTTGGTAGCGCCACCGGGCAACTGTTGCGCATCGGTCGCGAATTGGCCGACACGCCAGCCTGATCAGTGAGCGGCCTGCCTACCGTCAGCGGCCTGATCGGGCCGTTGATCGACGTCGACGACCGAGGCGTGTACTTCGAGGACACCTTCACCAGTTGGCGTGAGCACATCCGATATGCCGCGGCGGTAGCGGCGACGCTGCGCGCGCGGATGGATGCCGACCGTCCGCCCCACGTCGGCGTGCTGCTGCAGAACACCCCGTTCTTCTCGGCACTGCTCGTAGCGGCGGGGTTGTCTGGCATCGTTCCGGTCGGCCTGAACCCGATCCGTCGTGGCGCGGCGTTGGCGCGTGATATCGTCCACGCCGATTGTCAAGTGGTGCTTGCCGATTCGGCTACGCTCGCGACAGTGGGCGAGGTCGACTGCGTGAACGTCGACTCCGCACAGTGGGCGGCCGAGGTGGCGGCGTATGCCGACGCGCCCGTGGTCGCACGCGAGTCGGACCCCGCGGATCTGTTCATGCTGATCTACACGTCGGGTACCAGCGGCGACCCCAAGGCGGTGATCTGCAGCCAGGGCAAGGTCGCGATCGCGGGTGTGACGATGACCGGTCGTTTCGGACTGGGGACGTCGGACATCTGCTACGTCTCGATGCCGCTGTTCCACTCGAATGCGGTACTCGTCGGCTGGGCGGTGGCGCTGGCATGCCAGGGTTCGCTTGTGCTGCGGCGCAAGTTCTCCGCCTCGCAGTTCCTTCCCGATATTCGGCGCTACGGCGCGACCTATGCGAACTACGTCGGCAAGCCGTTGTCGTATGTGCTTGCCACCCCCGAACTTCCGGACGACGCCGACAACCCGCTGCGCGCGGTTTACGGCAACGAGGGCGCGCCCGCCGATGTCGAAAGGTTCGCGACGCGGTTCGACGCGGTCGTGATGGACGGGTTCGGCTCCACGGAGGGCGGCATCGCGATCGCCCGCACGCCGGACACCCCTGCGGGTTCGCTGGGCCCGCTGCCGGAGGGCACCGAGATCCTCGACGTCGACACCGGCGAGCCGTGTCCGCCCGGCGTGACCGGCGAGCTGGTCAACGTCGCCGACGCGGGACGCTTCGAGGGGTATTGGAACGACCCCGCGGCCGATGCCGACCGCATGCGCGGCGGCGCCTACCACAGCGGCGACCTGGCCTACCGCGACGAGAACAACTACGTCTACTTCGCGGGCCGACTCGGCGACTGGTTGAGGGTCGACGGCGAGAACCTCGGCACGGCGCCGATCGAACGAATCCTGTTGCGCCATCCCGATGTCGTCGAGCTCGCGGTGTATGGGATACCCGCGCCCGATATCGGCGACCAGGTGATGGCCGCGCTGGTGCTGCGCGAAGGCGCCGACTTCGACGTCGACAAGTTCCGCGCGTTCCTCGCCGACCAGCCCGATCTCGGCCCCAAGCAATGGCCGTCGTTCGTGCGGATCAACACAAATCTGCCGCGTACGGAGTCGTTCAAGGTGATCAAGCGCGAGCTCGCCGCGGAGGGCACGAACTGCGCCGACCCGGTGCATCCGATCGAGCGGTGACGCTGTCGCCCGCCGTCGGTAGCCTGGCGAGCGTGGCGTACCGCGAATACGCACCACCCACCACGCTGCGCGATCTGGTCGAGTGCGCGTGGGTCTCCGACGGCCCGCCTGCGCCGGTGCGGGTACTGCCCGACGGGTGCATGGACCTCATCCGGATGTACGGTCGCGTCGTCGTCGCCGGACCGGATACCACTGCCTCCGTCGCATCGCGCGGTGGAGAACCCTTCGTGGGCTTGCGATTTCGGCCCGGCGCACTCCCCCGTTTGCTCGGAGCACCCGCGGGGCAGCTGCTCAACACGCGGATACCGCTGTCAGACCTGTGCCCGACTTCGCCACGGCCGCCATCGCTGACGCAGCTGGCCGAGAAGTTGGCATCGGCGCAGCCGCGCACCGAGACCGCGCCATGGTCTTTGCCGCTGCTGAGCCACGTCACCGACCGACTGGCTGCCGGCGCGCGTGTCGGCGACGTGGCCGACGCGGTCAACTGGTCGCCACGCACGTTGCAGCGCCAGTGCCTCGCGGTCTACGGCTACGGCCCGGCAACGCTGCGCCGGGTGCTGCGGTTCCGGAAAGCGGTGCGGATGCTGGACGACGGGCTACCCGTCAGCGAGGTGGCCGTCCGCTCCGGCTACTCCGACCAGCCGCATCTCTACCGCGAGGTTCGCGAACTGTCCGGCGTCCCGCTGGCGGCACTGCGTCACGACGCTAGCGGTGCGAACAGGTCCACCCAATTGCCATCGGGGTCTGCGACTGTCGCATAGCGCTGACCCCATGGGGCGTCGTAAGGCGTCAGAGGCCCGGCGTGACCGGCCGCGGTGACCTTCTCGTACAGCGCGTCGACCTCGGCGGGTGATTCGACCCCGACCGCCAGCGCCAGCCGAGGGGATGACGGCGACGCCGGGGGCGCCCAGCCGGGATGCATGGCCGCGATGGTCTGGTCGATGTCGAAGGACATTTTGTTGCCACCCTGCAGTTCGACGGCGACGTGGGGTGGACCGTCGGGATCCGGCACCGTCAGACCGAGCAGTCGGTAGAAGGCCAGCGATCGGCCCAGGTCGGCCGTGAAGATCTGGAAGACGGTCGATGTCAGACGAATATCCATGGCATGGACGCTAGATGCGTGCGCGTCCTGGTGTCGTGAACAAATCGGACAACGCGCTGCACAGTTTGCCAGTCGCGAAAATAGGTATATCCACTCAGCCGTCAGAAGTGCACTATTGGATTACAGTTCGCTACGACAACGCACCATCTGCCGTGTTTGCCGATCACGGCCGCAAGGCAGGGACTGACAGGAGTTATCCATGAGACGGTCGGCGATCACCGGGGTTGCCGCGATAGCCACGGCGCTCGCGCTCGTGGTGTCTGGTTGCGGTTCGGGCACCAAGACCGAACCGGGCACCCCGACCAAGGCGTCCAAGTCCACCAGCTCGACGAGCACCAAGGCCGCACCGTCGACGGACAAGGTCGCCCCCCGCGATGAGGATGCGACGGGACCCCACCCGACCATCGCCAGCTACATCCAGGAGAACAACATCCAGGAGACGCCGGTCAAGCGTGGTGATCCCGGCTCGCCCACAATCGATCTCCCGATTCCCGACGGCTGGCAACCCGCGGGTGCCGACACCCCGGAATGGGCCTACGGCGCCATCGTCTACACGGGCCCGGAGGCCAAGGAGTACACGCCCAGCATCGTCGCGCTGGTGTCCAAGCTGAGCGGCAACGTCGACCCGCAGAAAATCATCGACCTTGCTCCCGGTGAGCTGCAGAACCTCTCGGGCTGGACCGCGATGAACGACGGCGAGACCAGCACGCTGGGCGACTATCCCGCCTATCAACTGGGTGGCACATGGGTGCAGAACGGTGTGACGAAGATCGTCGCGCAGAAGACGGTCGTCATCCCGGGCCCCGATGGCCTCTATGTGCTGCAGCTCAACGCTGACGGTCTGGAGAACCAGGCCGACATCGTCGGAGCGGCGACCAACGTCATCGACGAGCAGACCTCAATCGGTTTCTGATCCTCCACCGAAACGCACGTTTTGCAGACGTCCACTCGCATTTTGTCTGCAAAACGTGCGTTTCGCGTTCTAGCAGGCGAGCGATCGGCCTCGACCACGCAGGCGGTCCTCCTGGCACACCATGTAGGTCGTGTCGACATCGGGGTACGCAGTTAGTGAACACGGGACCTTGTAGGGCGCAGCGGACTGCGGACGAAGCCGCAGGAAGGCAGCGGTGGCCGTGGCCTCGTCGCAGTCGGCCAACAGGTGAAAGCGAGTCAGCCCCTTGGCGATCCAACTCCTGCGACCTCGCACGTCCTTTTGGGAAAGGGCCTTCGGGTAGTCGGGATTGAGCATGTCCGCTTCGTCGGCCGTCTGCTGCACAAAAGGTCGCCCGGGGATCGGAGGTACCCCGCACAGGTACACGAGGCGGCGCAAAGGTCGCCGCACCGCTACGAGGGGGACGGTCTGTCCAGCCAACGAATGCCCGACCAGAATCAGATCCTCACCGGGGACACCGTCAATGGCGGTACACACCACATCGGCGTAGTCCTCGAAGGATGCGTCGCTGTCGTCGACGGGAAGGTCCATTGTGATCACTCGATGGCCCAACGCCTCGATTTCGGGTGTCAGCCGTTCCCAGCACCAGGAACCGTGCCACGCCCCCGTGCACCAGGGCGAAAGTCGCCATCGTGCGAACGGTACGGCGGGGGGCGAACTAGCCCTCGCGGATGTCGTCGAGGCGACGGGTCGCTTCGTCGAAGCCCTCGACGAGTTCGGCGATGATGTCGGCAACGGGCCGGATCTCGTTCATGCGCCCGACGATCTGGCCCACCGGCATAGCGACGGTGTCGGGGTTGTCGGACTCGTTCATCCGCTGGTGAGCCTCGCTGACCAGGATGTTCTGCAGCGGCATCGGCAGTGGCTCGGGCGCCCCGGGCGCATCCCACGCGTCGGTCCACTTGGTCTTCAACAGGCGGGCAGGCTTTCCGGTGTATATGCGACGGCGCACAGTGTCGCCAGAGGTGGCGCGCAGCAGCCCCTCCTGAACCGTCGACACCCCACTGGGCTTGCGGTGGCCGAGGTCGTATTCGGCCGCCGTCAGGAACGCCGAGCCCATCCAGACACCTTGCGCGCCGAGCGCCAGCGCGGCCGCCACCTGCCGTCCGGTGCCGATACCGCCCGCCGCCAACACTGGGGTCTTTCCTTCGAGCGCGTCAACGATTTCCGGCCACAGCACCATCGAGCCGATCTCGCCGGTATGCCCACCCGCCTCATGGCCCTGGGCGACCACGATGTCGACGCCATTGTCGACATGGCGCTGGGCGTGCTTGGCGCTGCCGGCAAGCGCGGCCACCGGCACCCCCGCCGCGTGCACCTGGTCGATGACGTCGCGCGGCGGTGACCCCAGCGCGTTGGCGATCAGTTTGATCGGATGCCGCAGCGCCACGTCGACGTGCGACCGGGCCACTGAGTGCAGCCAGCCGAGCACGCCCTCGTTGCGCTCCTCGTCCTCCGGCAGCGGCGGAACACCAAGATCGGCAAGTGTTTTCGCGACAAAATCGCGGTGGGTCTGCGGGATCAGCTTGTTGATGTCGACGGCCGAGCCCTCTTGCGGCACCTTCGCGGGCATCACGACGTCGACGCCGTAGGGTTTGCCGTCGGTGTTCTCGTCCATCCAGCACAGGACGTTCTCGAGGTCGTCGGCCTGATTGAACCGCACGCATCCGAGCACACCGAGTCCGCCCGCCTTGCTCACCGCCGCGGCGACCTTCTCGGACGGCGTGAAGACGAAGATCGGGTAGGTGATGCCGAACCGGTCACACAGCTCGGTGCGCATCAAGCTTGAGCTCCAGCATGTTTGGCGTGCACGTCGTCGGCCGGCCGCGACTCGGTGTGTTCCTTGGCCCAGCGGTAGTCGGGCTTGCCCGCAGGCGAACGCTTCACCTCGTCGACGAACCACAGGCTGCGCGGCACCTTGTATCCGGCGATCTCACTGCGCACGAACGCATCGAGCTCGGCAAGTGTCGGGCGGGCGCCCTCGCGCGCCTGAACGACGGCGGCGACGTGCTGACCGAAGCGCGGGTCGGGCACACCGACCACGAGCGCGTCGAACACATCCGGATGACCCTTGAGCGCGGCCTCCACCTCTTCGGGATAGATCTTCTCGCCGCCGCTGTTGATCGAGACCGATCCGCGGCCCAGCATCGTCACGGTGCCGTCGGCTTCGACCTCCGCGTAATCGCCCGGAATCGCATACCGCACACCGTTGTACGTGCGGAACGTCTCGGCGGTCTTCTTCTCGTCCTTGTAGTAGCCGACCGGGATGTTGCCCTTCTTCGCGATGAGGCCCCGCACACCCGAGCCGGGCTTGACCTCGTTGCCGTCTTCGTCGAGGACGACGGTGCGGTGGTCGATCGACACGCGTGGGCCACCCATGTGGTGTTCGCCCTTGGCGACGATGCTGGTACCGCCGAAGCCGGTCTCCGACGAGCCGATCGAGTCCGTGATCACCCGGTTGGGCAACAGTTCGAGCAGCTTCTCCTTGATGCTCGTCGAGAACAACGCCGCCGTGCTGGCCAGCAGGAACAGCGACGACAGGTCGTACTCCTCACCCCTGGCGGATGCGGACTCGAGCGCGTCGAGCAGCGGCCGGGCCATCGCGTCGCCGGTGAAGAACAGCAGGTTCACCTTGTGCTCGTGGATCGCCTTCCACACCTCGTCGGCGTTGAATTCCGGTGCCAGCACGGTGGTTTGGCCTGAGAAGATCGACATCCAGGTCGCCGACTGGGTGGCCCCATGGATCATCGGCGGGATCGGGTAGCGGATCATCGGCGGGTTCTCCGCCGCGGCCCTGGCCAGGTCGTGCTCGTGCTTGACGAACTCGCCCGTGGCGAAGTCGGTGCCGCCGAACAGCACGCGGTAGATGTCCTCGTGGCGCCACATCACGCCCTTGGGGAAACCGGTGGTGCCGCCGGTGTAGAGCAGGTAGATGTCGTCTTCGCTGCGCTCGCCGAAGTCGCGTTCCGGCGAGCCCTGCTCAAGCGCCGAGTAGAACTCCACGCCGCCGTACCGCTGATAGTCAAGATCGCTTCCGTCCTCGACCACGAGGACGGTCTTGACGCCGGGCGTCTCGGGCAGCACGTTGGCGACTTTGTCGGAGTACTGGCGTTCGTGCACGAGCGCGACCATGTCGGAGTTCTCGAACAGATACTTCAGCTCGCCCTCGACGTAGCGATAGTTGACGTTGACGAGGATGGCGCCGGCCTTGACGATGCCGAGCATCGCGATCACGATCTCGGTGCGGTTACGGCAGTACAGCCCGACCTTGTCGTCCTTCTTGACACCATGGTCGATGAGGTAGTGGGCCAGGCGGTTGGCCTTCTCCTCCAACTGGGCGTAGGTGAGCTGCTCGTCGCCGCTGATGAGGGCGACTCGGTCTGGCACGGCGTCGATGGCGTGCTCGGCAAGATCGGCGATATTCAGGGCCACGGTACCTAAACTAGAACGTGTTACATTTCCAGACAAGTTTGTGCCATCGACGCTGGAAGGTGGAGCCCTGTGACCGAGCCCAACTCTAGTTCCAAGGCTGGCCCCGACGCCCTCATTGAGCAGCGCGGACACACCCTGATCCTGACGCTGAACCGGCCCGAGGCGCGCAACGCGCTGTCCACCGAGATGCTCTCGATAATGGTCGAGGCCTGGGACCGCGTGGACAACGATCCGGAGATCCGCTGCTGCATCCTGACCGGCGCGGGCGGCTATTTCTGCGCCGGCATGGACCTCAAGGCGGCGACGGCCAAGCCGCCGGGCGACTCGTTCTCCGACGGCAGCTACGATCCGTCGCGCATCGACGCGCTGCTGAAGGGCCGCAGGCTGACCAAGCCGCTCATCGCGGCTGTCGAGGGCCCGGCGATCGCCGGCGGCACCGAGATTCTGCAGGGCACCGACATTCGCGTCGCGGGCGAGAGCGCCAAGTTCGGCGTCTCCGAGGCCAAGTGGAGCCTGTATCCGATGGGTGGCTCCGCCGTTCGGTTGGTGCGCCAGATCCCCTACACCGTGGCGTGCGACATCCTGCTGACTGGCCGGCACATCACCGCGGCCGAGGCCAAGGAGATGGGGCTGATCGGTTACGTGGTGCCCGACGGACAGGCGCTGGACAAGGCGCTTGAGATCGCCGAGATGATCAACAAGAACGGCCCCCTCGCGGTGCAGGCGATTCTGAGGACGATCCACGAGACCGAGGGCATGCACGAGAACGACGCCTTCAAGATCGACACCAAGATCGGCATCGAGGTGTTCGTCTCCGAGGACGCCAAGGAAGGCCCGTTGGCGTTCAAGGAGAAGCGGGCGCCCAACTTCAAGATGAAGTAGCGGCCACCTATCGGGAGGGCGTGCCGAAGGCCACAGCAGTGAGGTCCAGGCGCCACAGCTCCCGAAATAGCTTGCGCGCGTATGCTTCCACCTTCGCCGGGCTGCCCGACGGACCGGCTCCGCTCTGCCGCACGAGCGTGGCGATCTCTCGAATCGACCGCTGCCCGTCGATCTGCGCGACGAACGCCAACCGCTCCTCGGTGAGCTTGAACCGCCACTTCTGCCGATACGCGGTGGCGCCGTCGAGTCCGCAGCCGATACGCCACTGCGGGACGTAGTCCAGCGAGTCGAGGCTCGAAAAGTCGATGGTGTATTGCTCTTTCGGCCGGCCGGGGTGGCACGCGAGGAAGAAATGAGCACCGTTGGTGCTGCGAAGGCGGTCCGACGCCGACCAGAGTGTCCGTTCGGGCAGCGTATCGAGCGCCGCGTAGAAGTCGCGGTAGAGCTCGGGCCGGTCGTCGGCCCACTCGTGCGGATAATAGGGCGACTTGTTGAGCCACCCTGCGAACACCAATCCGGCCGACTCGACGAACTCGATGCAGTCATCGGTGGTGTAGGTCCGCTCGCGGTTGTGCAGGAAGGTATCGACCAGGCCGGCGTCATAGGCCAGATCCGTGGCGCTGCTGAGGTATCCGCGCGCGAGATGGTGCTCCGGCAGCCATTGCATTGCCTGTTTGACAACGCGCAGTGACTCGTCGGTTTGGCTCAGGCCCAGATCACGAAACACCGACTGCAGCACGTTGATACCGGTCCGGCCGTATTTCGCGTAAAGCATCAAGCCGATCACACCGTCTGCCCGCAGGCATTCGGCCAGCGCCTTGATACCGAGGTTTGGATCTGCCATGTGGTGGAGAACGCCAGAGGAGATGATCAGGTCGAAGTCGCGTCCCATCGAGGGAAGTTCCTCGATCGGCAGCAGGCGCAGCTCCAGATTGCGCAGCCCGTGCTTGTCCTTGAGAAAAGTTTGATGGTCCAGCGACGGTTGGCTGATGTCGACCCCGACAACCGTGGCATCCGGATTGGAGTACGCGATCGTCGCCGCCTGATTGGTGCCGCAACCGGCGATCAGAATGTGGAGGTCGCCACGGTAGGTCCGGTCGGGCCACAAAATCCGGTGCGCATGTCGAGGATCGAGTCTGTCCCAATGATCGCCATGCCACGCCTCGAGGTCCTCGATCGGTTGCGGATACGTCCACTTCGCGTACTGACGGGAGACCGCGTCGCTACGTGCATCGTTCATGGCTTGGCTACCGCAACGAAGTCCATGTGCCAGAGCCTCTGAAAGAACTCCCGAGCCGACTTCTCGACCTTGCTCCTCTTGCCCGTCGGGTCCGCCATGGAAGCGATCTCGCGTACCGTGCGGCGGCCGTCGATGTGCCGCGCCATCGCCGATTGTGCCGCGTCGAGATGGAGGTGCCAATTCGGCCGAACGATGCTGTCGTCGGCGACGCTGCACCCTTTGCGCAACAGCGGGACGTAATCGGTTGATTCGATCGTCGAGAAATCAATGGCATAGCCCTCTTTCGGCCGGTCCGGGCGGCACGCGATGAAGTTGTGCGTCCCATTATTGGCGCGTACCCGCTCCATCAGCGACCAGATCGTGCGCTCTGGCACGCGCTGCTCAAGAGCCGCGTGAATCTCCGATGCCGAATCGGCAAGCGGGTGAAAGTAGTACGGGCTGTTCAGGAACCAACTCTGAAAGACAAGTCCTGCCGACTCGACCAGGTCGAGGCAGTCGTCGACAGAATAGCTACGGTCTCGCCCGTGCAGGAAGGTATCCACCAGCCCGGCATCGAAATTCAAATCGTCCGCCAGGCTCAGATAGGTACGGACGGGATGGTACGCCGGTAGCCACGGCAGGATCTTTTTCACCAGATCGAGCGAGGCGTCGTCTTGAGTCAGCCCCAGATCCCGGAAAACGGTCTGCATGATCTCGACCCCGATGCGACCGTACTTCCCGTACAGCATCAAGCCCATCGCGCCGTTCGGGCGCAGGCACGCGGCCAGCGCTCTGACACCGGCCATGGGATCCGCCATGTGATGGAGAACGCCGGACGAAACGACGAGATCGAAGTCAAGACCGAGATCGGGCAGTTCCTCGATCGGCTGCTGCCGCAACTCCAAGTTGGCCAGGCCGTACTTGTCCTTCAGATATCGCTCGTGGCTCAGCGAGGATTCACTGATATCGACACCCACGACCTTCGCGTCCCGGTTGTTGTACGCATAGACCGCGGCCTGATTGGTACCGCACCCGGCAATCAGAATGTCGAGGTCTGGCTGGTAGTCGCGGTCCGGCCAGAACAGTCGATGGGAGTGGCTCGGATCCATCAACTGCCAACTCGTAGTCAGCCACGCCTCGAGGTCCTCGATCGGCTCCGGGTACGTCCACTTCTCGTATTGGCGGGAGACGACGTCGGAGAGTGGGTTGCTCATGACGGACTCCTTCGCGGCGGGTGGCTGTTGCGACGCATTATGCCGAGCCGGTTACATGATCGACAGAAGAACTCGACGCGAGCCGCGCGCCCGCCACTTACAGTGACCGAATGAGTCAGCCGAACGAGGCGACAACCAAGGGCGGGCCGGCGTCTGATTCGCTGTCGTCACGCCAGATCGTGTTCATGGTCGCTGCTCTGCTGGTCGCCGTGATGTCGTTTCAGCTCAACGCCACCATGCTGTCGCCGGCGATCCGCGATATCGAAACCGAACTGGGCGACGGCTCGTTCGCCGCGATGTCGGCATACTTCTATCTGGCCGGGGCAGTGGGCAACGTGGTGCTGGTCAGGTGGAGCGACTTCATCGGCCGCAAGCGGATGATGTTCGGCGTCCTCATCGTGTTGTGCATCGGCACCGTGCTGTGCATCGTCGGCACATCGCTGCCCGTTGTTCTCGTCGGCCGTGTCCTTCAGGGTGTCAGCAACGTGACGTTCGGTCTGGCGTTCCTCATCATGCGGGAACGCCTCAGCGACAAGACATTCGGCCTTTCCAGCGGGGTGGTCACCGCGATGAGCGGTGGGGTGGCGGGGGTCGACGGGCTGATCGGCGGCTATCTGTCAGACCAATTCGGATACCGGTCGATCTTCATGCTGATCGGGGTGGTCGGCATCCTGGGCATCGCGCTCTGCGCCGCCGCGGTCCCCGCCGATGACCCCGCCCGCGTCGCGCCGGGCCGGATGGACTGGGTCGGCGGCGCGCTCATCGCGCTCGGGGTGGCGGGCATCAACCTGTACTTCACGTCCGCCGGCGATTCAGGCTGGGCGTCTCCGGTCGCACTCGCGTTCATCATCGGGGCGATGATCGCGCTGACGGCTCTCGTCATCGTCGAGAAGCGCCTGACGCACCCCCTGGTCAACATCGAACAGTTGCGGTCGCGCGAAGCCTGGCCGTTGATCGTGGTGACCATCCTGAACATGGGGTCGTTCCTGGTCGTGCTGGGCTTCATCGTTCCGTACATCGCGGAGGACCGGGACTCGGGCTTCGGCCTCAGCGGTTTGACGACGGCGCTGCTGTTCATCACCCCCGCCGCCGTGATCCAGCTGATCGTCTCCCCGCTGGCGGGGCGGATCGCCGTGCGGATCGGTTTCGTGACCCTGCTGCGCACAGGGCTGGTAGGCGGTGTGATCACCACCGTCTTCATGGCGGTTTTTCTGCACGACAAGGTCCTGCTCGCCGTCTTCGTGGCGCTGCTCGGTTTGACATACATGGGCATGGCCATGACCGCGATGGGCATTCTCGGTGTCGTGCAGGCGCCGGAGGACGAACCCGGCTCGCTGCCGGGCATCAGCAACGCGGCCTACGGCATCGGCTCGTCGCTCGGATTCGCCTGGGCGGGCCCGATCGTGGGGTCCGGCACCGCATCGAGTTTCACGTTGTCACTGTGGATCTGCGTCGGCATCGGGATCGTTTCGGTCGGCCTGAGCATGATCCTGAAGCCGAGGGTTAAGCCAGCACCCGCTTCGTCGGCGTGAATACAACGGGCATCTTCTCGAGCCCCGACACGAAATTCGCTGGGCGAAGCGGTAATTCGTCATCGCTGGCAAGCCGCAGATCGGGCAGCCGCCCAAGCAGTTTCGTCTGCATGATTGAAAGCTCCAGCCGGGCGAGCTGATTACCCAGGCAGAAATGGGTGCCGAAGCCGAACGCCAAGTGGTTGTTCGGATAGCGCTCGATGTCGAACGCCTCCGGGTTCTCGAACACCTTCTCGTCGAAGTTCGCGGACTCGAACAGCAGAATCATCTTCTCGCCCTCTTTGAGGGCGGTGCCGTGAAACTCCGTGTCGGCGGTGATGGTTCGCGCCATGTTCTTCACGGGTGCGGTCCAGCGCAGCATCTCTTCGATCGCGTTGGGCAGTAGGTCGCGGTCGTCGACCAGTCGTTTGTGCTGATCGGGATGTAGCAGAAGCTGCCGGGTGCCACCCGAGAGCGTGTGGCGGGTGGTCTCGTCGCCACCGATCAGCAGCAAGAGGACCTCGGTGACGATCTGGTGATCCTCCAGCTTGGAGCCTTCGACCTCCGCGTGCACGAGGACACTGACCAGATCGTCGGTCGGCTCGGTCTTGCGGGCGTTGATCATCCCCATCATGTATTCGCTATAGGTCGCGAACGCGTCCATTGTGACCTGGATGTCCGCTTCGGCCGCGGTACTGCTCAGGGAGCTGACCAGGTCGTCGGACCACTTGAGGAACATCTCGCGTTCCTCGGGACGCACGCCGAGCATGTCGCCGATGACCGCCATGGGAAGCGGTGCGGCGAGATCCCAGACGAAGTCGCATTCGCCCTTCTCACACACGGCGTCGATCAGCGTGTCGCAGAGTGAACTGATCGACCCTTCAAGATCTTTCACGCGCTTGCGGGTGAAGCCCGAGTTGACGAGTTTGCGCCGCAACAGATGTTGCGGATCGTCCATCTCGATCATCATCTCGACACCGGGCTGATCGGGCCGGATACCGCCCGCGTTGGAGAACAGCTCCGGACTGCGTTCCGCCTCGATCACCGCCGCATAGGTGGACGCGGCGGCCAGGCCGTTGCGATCCCGGAAGACGGGCTCGTTCTCGCGCATCCAGTTGTAGACCGACCGCGAGTCGCCGGCGTAGAAGGCGCCGTCGGTCAGGTCGACGTCTGGCTTCGTTGCCGTCATGCGCAGTCCCTTCAGTTCAAGATCTTCGCGTCGCCGAACGACGCCTCGACGTTATCGGCTGAAGTCGACATCATTGCCCGCTTCGGCAAGCCGAGCGCTGCGAGTTCCTTGGCATAGGGATGATCGCCGAGACGCAACTGCACACCGCCGAGCCGATATCTCACACCGGTGAGCAAGAACTCGCCGAGCGTCTCGCGCAAGACGTCATCGCGATAGGTGTAAGTGGGGTGCGCGGTTGTGCGCGAGGTCAGCGCCGATGGAATCGGCACGCCCGGACGGTAATCCATGCCGAGGGCGAACTCGCCATCGACGGTGAGGTCGAAGCCGAAGTGCCGGCCACCGTCGCGGATGTCGAAGTCGGCCATCACCTTCGGATAGCCCCAGATCGTCGTTCCTGCTTCCAAAGTGAATGCCTGGTCGACGGGGAGGCGGTGAACGAAAGCAACGGCCGACTGCAGCGCGCGCAGCCCGCTGGCGGACGAGCCGGGCGGATTGACCATCACGTTGGTGCCGTACTCGTAATACTGCCCGAGATCGCCGTCGATGTAGCGCATGAAGATCAACACGACGAGCGCGCGCTTGGGCCGGAACCGGCACACCTCCAAGCCGCTGTAGTCGATCATCCGTTGGGCCGCGTCCGCGTCCACGGAATACATCGCGGCGCGCTGAGTGGCCTTGCGGATCTTCACCGGCATGGTCAGCACGGTGCCGGCGATGGTGTGCTGCGACTCAGTCATCGGGTCAATCTAGAACGTGTTCTAGACAACTAGCAAGAAGTGTCTACACCAGCCCTGCGAGGTCGCGGATCTGCTCGGCCGACCGGGCGCCGACAACCATCATCGTGACGCCCGCGGCCTCCCACGCCTTGATCTGTTCCTGCACGTAGGGCAGGTCGCCCACGATCGCCGAGTCGTCGACGAGTTCGTCCGGAATGATCTTGGCCGCTCGATCTTTGCCGTCCTGGCTGCCAGACCGGAACAGCTTGGTGACGTCGTCGACGACCTCGGCGTACCCCATCCGCCGGTAGACGTCGGCGTGGAAGTTGGTGTCCTCGGCGCCCATGCCGCCCATGTAGAGCGCCAGGTGCGGCTTCATCAGCTCCATGATCGCGGGGCGGTCGTCGGTGACCACGACCTGGGCGGTCGCGCAGATCTCGAACGTCTCGCGGGTCCGCCGGGCGCCCGGGCGCGCGAAGCCCTCGTCGAGCCACTCGTTGTACATCCCTGCGATGCGAGGCGAGTAGAAGATCGGCAGCCAGCCGTCGCAGATCTCGGCGGCCAGCGCGACGTTCTTCGGACCTTCGGCGCCCAGCATGACGGGGATGTCCGCGCGCAGCGGATGGGTGATGGGCTTGAGGTTCTTGCCGAGGCCGGTGGTGCCCTCCCCCGTCAGCGGCAGCGGGTAGTGCGGGCCGTCGCTGTGCACCGGGGCTTCGCGCGCCCACACCTGCCGCAGGATGTCGATGTACTCGCGGGTGCGGGCCAGCGGCTTGGGGAACTTGGCGCCGTACCAGCCCTCCACGACCTGCGGGCCCGACACTCCGAGTCCCAGGATGTGCCTGCCGCCCGAGAGGTGGTCGAGGGTCAGCGCCGCCATCGCGCATGCGGTCGGCGTGCGGGCGGACAGCTGGATGACCGAGGTGCCGAGCCGCATGCGCTTGGTCTCGCGGCCCCACCAGGCCAGCGGTGTGTAGGCATCCGAGCCCCACGCCTCGGCGGTGAACACGGTGTCGAACCCGGCATCCTCGGCGGCGGCGACCAGTTCGGCGTGGTTCTCCGGTGGCTGCGCGCCCCAATACCCCAGCTGAAGTCCCAGCTTCATTAGCCTGCCTCTCTAGCATTCCTACGGTGGCTTGAAACCATTCTTAGAACCTGTTCTACTCGATGCCGTGACCACCAGCCAAGGCAGCCCGGTGCAGATCGACCGCCATGAGAAGCCACTTTCAGCTCCGCTGAGACTCTCATTCGACTACACCCGTTCAGTCGGACCACTCCTGTCTCAGTTCTTCACCGCACTGCGCGAGCGACGCATCGTCGGCGTGCGCGGGTCGGATGGCCGAGTGCACGTACCGCCCGCTGAGTATGACCCTGTCACCTACGAGGCATTGACCGAGGTTGTGCCCGTCGGAAGCGTCGGCACCGTCCAGTCGTGGACGTGGCAGTCGACGCCCCTGGAGGGCCAGCCGCTGGACCGGCCGTTCGCGTGGGCCCTGATCAAACTCGACGGGGCCGACACCCCGCTGTTGCACGCGATCGCCGCCGGGTCATCCGACGAGATCAGCACCGGCGCCCGGGTGCATGCGCACTGGGTCGACGAGCCCGTCGGCGCGATCACCGACATCGCTTACTTCCTCTTGGGCGGTGAAGAAGAAGCCGCCGAGCCCTCTGGTTCCGACGATCGCGAGCCGGTCAAGGTGCAGGTGGTGCCGTCATCGATCGAAATCCAGCACACCGCATCACTTCCCGAGACGAAGTTCCTCAAAGCGCTGGAAGAGGGCAAGCTACTCGGAGCGCGCACGGGTGACAACGGGAAGGTGTATTTCCCACCGAAGGAAGCCGATCCGGCCACCGGCCTCGAACTCGACCAGTTCGTCGAACTGCCGGACAAGGGCACCGTTACCACGTTCGCGATCATCAACATTCCGTTCTCGGGGCAGCGGATCAAGCCGCCCTACGTCGCTGCCTACGTGCTGCTCGACGGCGCCGACATCCCGTTCCTGCACGTGGTCACCGAGATCGATCCGGCCGACGTGCGGATGGGCATGCGGGTCCAAGCCGTATGGAAACCCCGCGAGGAGTGGGGACTGGGCATCGACAACATCGACTACTTCCGGCCGACGGGCGAGCCCGACGCCGACTACGACTCCTACAAGCACCACCTGTAAAGGGCGCGCGATGAGCGCTCGCGCGAAGAGCAAAGGACTTGAGCATGACTGACATTGCAGTAGTGGGCTTCGCGCACGCACCGCACGTTCGCCGGACCGACGGCACCACCAACGGCGTCGAGATGCTGATGCCGTGCTTCCACCAGCTCTACGACGAACTCGGTCTGCAGCAGACCGACATCGGCTTCTGGTGCTCAGGGTCCTCGGATTACCTTGCCGGCCGGGCGTTCTCGTTCATCTCGGCGATCGACTCGATCGGCGCGGTGCCGCCGATCAACGAGTCACACGTCGAGATGGATGCGGCATGGGCGCTGTACGAGGCCTACATCAAACTGCTGACCGGCCAGGTCGAGACCGCCCTCGTGTATGGATTCGGCAAGTCCTCGGCGGGCACGCTGCGTCGCGTCCTCGCGCTGCAGACCGACCCGTACACGGTCGCCCCGCTGTGGCCGGATTCGGTGTCGATGGCCGGGTTGCAGGCGCGGGCGGGCCTGGACGCGGGTAAGTGGACCGCCGAGCAGATGGCACAGGTCGCGCTGGATTCCATGGTCGCCGCCGGGCGCACGGATTCGGAGCAGGCTCCAACTGCCTCAGACGAGGCGAAGTGCATCTCCGAGCTATTGGCCCGACCCTACTTCGCCGACCCGCTGCGCCGCCACGACATCGCACCGATCACCGACGGCGCATCGGCCATCGTGCTGGCGGCGGGCGATCGGGCGCGCGAGCTCCGCGAAAACCCCGCCTGGATAACGGGTTTCGAACACCGCATCGAGACGCCGATCCTCGGTGCCCGCGACCTGACCACCTCACCGTCGACCGAGGCTTCGGCCAAGGCGGCGACGGGCGGCGACGTCGGCTCGATCGACGTGGCCGAGATCTACGCGCCGTTCAGCCACCAGCAGCTGATCCTGAAAGAGGCCATCGGGCTGAACGGATCGACGAAGGTGAACCCGTCCGGCGGGGCACTCGCCGCCAACCCGATGTTCTCCGCCGGGCTCGAGCGGATCGGGTTCGCCGCGCAACACATCTTCGACGGCTCCGCGCAGCGGGTGCTGGCCCACGCGACCAGCGGCCCTGTGCTGCAACAGAATCTCGTCGCCGTTCTGGAAGGGAAATAGCGAAATGGCCGGTCCACCCCAAAAGAACTTGGCTGCGGTGCTGGGCACCGGGCAGACGAAGTACGTCGCCAAGCGCCAGGACGTGTCGATGAACGGCCTCGTGCGTGAGGCCATCGACAAGGCACTGGGAGATTCCGGGTCGACGTTCGACGACATCGACGCCGTGGTGGTCGGCAAGGCGCCCGACTTCTTCGAGGGCGTCATGATGCCCGAACTGTTCATGGCCGACGCCACCGGCGCCACGAACAAGCCGTTGATCCGCGTGCACACCGCGGGTTCGGTGGGCGGCTCGACCGCGATCGTCGCGGCCAGCCTCGTGCAGTCGGGCAAGTACAAGCGCGTGCTCACGATGTCGTGGGAGAAGCAGTCGGAGTCGAACGCCATGTGGGCGTTGAGCATTCCGGTGCCATTCACCAAGCCCGTCGGCGCCGGTGCGGGTGGCTACTTCGCACCACACGTGCGTGCGTACATCCGCCGCTCGGGAGCTCCCACCAACATCGGCGCCATCGTCGCGGTCAAGGACCGGCTCAATGGAGCCAAGAACCCGCTGGCGCATCTGCACCAACCGGACATCACCGTCGAGAAGGTGATGCAGTCACCGATGCTGTGGGATCCGATCCGCTATGACGAAACCTGCCCCTCGTCGGATGGCGCGGCGGCGATGGTGATCGGCGACGAGCAGTCCGCCGACGCACGCGTCGCCGACGGGCACCCGGTGGCGTGGATCCACGCCACCGCACTGCGCACCGAACCGCTGGCCTACGCCGGCCGCGACCAGGTCAACCCGCAGGCCAGCCGCGACGCGGCCGCCGCGCTGTGGAAGGCGGCGGGAATCAAGAGCCCGATCGACGAGATCGACGTCGCCGAGGTTTACGTGCCGTTCTCCTGGTACGAGCCGATGTGGCTGGAGAGCCTCGGCTTCGCACCCGAGGGCGAGGGCTGGAAACTCACCGAAGCCGGCGAGACCGCGATCGGCGGCCGCATCCCGTTCAACCCGTCGGGAGGCGTGCTGTCGTCGAATCCGATCGGTGCGTCCGGGATGATCCGCTTCGCGGAGTCCGCCATCCAGGTGATGGGCAAGGCAGGCGATCATCAGGTCAAGGGTGCCCGCAAGGCCCTGGGCCACGCGTACGGCGGTGGCGCGCAGTACTTCTCGATGTGGGTCGTGGGAGCCGACAAGCCGGACAAGCCGTGACGCGCATGAAGTACACCGTCAGCGTGGCGATGAGCCCGCTGGAGCAGCTGATCGAACTTGCCAAGACCGCAGAGGAACTCGGGTTCGACAACGTCGCGCTACCCGATTCGATCTTCTACATGGAGAAGCAGTCGACGGCCTATCCCTACACCGCCGACGGCTCGCGGCTGTGGGACCAAGACACGCCATGGGTTGACCCGCTGATCCTCGCCGGTGCGATGGGCGCGGTGACGTCGACGCTGCGGTTTTACACCAACGTGATGAAGCTCGGGTCGCGCGATCCGGTGCTGCTGGCCCGCCAGGTGGGCTCGGTCGCCAACCTGACCAATAACCGATTCGGCTTCGGTGTTGGGATCGGATGGGCGCCTGAGGAATTCGAATGGTGCGGCCAGCCCTACGCAAAGCGGGGCAAGCGCGTCGACGAGATGATCGACGTGATCAAGCGCCTCCTCGGCGGCGGCATGGTGGAGTTCCACGGCGAGTTCTACGACTTCGGCAAGCTGCAGATGAGCCCGGCGCCCACGCAGGCTGTGCCGTTCTACGTCGGCGGTCACACCGACGTAGCTCTGCGGCGCGCCGTCCGAATAGGCGACGGCTGGACCAGCGCGATGATGACGTGCGACCAGCTGGCACAGACCATCGCCACGATCAAGAAGCTGCTCGCCGAGGCGGGTCGCGCCGACGACCCGTTCGAGTACCAGGCTGTCTGTATCGACAAGTTCGGCGTCGACGGGCACCGCGACCTCGTCGAGGCCGGCGTCACCGACTACATCGGCGTGCCCTGGGTGTTCGAGGGCCTCGGCTTCGATGCGCCGCTGGACAAGAAGAAGGACGCGATCAAACGCTTCGCCGAAACCTACATCCACTCCGGATGGCAGCAGTGACGATCACGAACCCCCAGGCCCCGGTTCATCTGGCGGGCAAGCGTTCCCGGGAGGCCGCCATCGCCCGCGACAAGGAGGCGTGGCTGGCCAACTTCGCCGACGACCCCATCGTCGAGGATCCGGTGGGGCCGTCGCATTTCGATCCCGACGGCAAGGGCCACCGCGGCAAGGAGGCGATCGCGAAGTTCTACGACATGGCGATCGCGCCCAGCGAGCTGGCGTTCCACTTCACCGAGACCTACCAGTGCGGCAACGAAGAAGCCAACGTCGGCCACATCGTGATCAAGTCCGCCGGATACGAGGTCAAGGCCGAAGGCATCTTCACCTACCGCGTCAACGACGAGGGCAAGATCGTTGCGCTGCGCGCCTTCTGGGAGCTCGACCGCGCGACGGCCAGCGCTCGCAAGCTCTAGCGCGACAACCGGCTCGCGAGACTACGTTTACTGACGAGTATCAGGCGAATTTCGTCAGAAACCGTAGTGTCGGCGACGCATCGCGCAAGCTCTAGCGCGACAACCGATCCAACGCCGCGTTGAACAATCCGAAAGTGAACCGCTTCGTGCGCCTGGCGGCGTCGCCGAACGCTTTGCGGCCCGCGCCGGCAGGCCGAAGGGCGACGTCGTCGCCGACCCGGACACTGCCGCCGCTTCCGACCCAGCAGTAGACGCCGAGGCATCGCTGCGCGCGAGTAGCCACGGCTTTGGTGATGCGGCGGTCGACCTCGATACCGGGTTGGGCGCGGCTGGGGACAACGCATCGAATGGTCGGCATCGTGACGTCGAGAACCACGTCGCCAAGCTCGAGGCGAGCTCCGGTCCAATGCGATTCCGGCAAGCCGTCGCCCGGGTTATCCAGCGCCAGCAGCACATTGGGCCGGAATCGGCGCACATCCAGATCATCGGCGCCGATCGCCGCGCCGATGGTCGCCAGGCTGACTTGGCTCATCACATGCACGGGGGCCAGGTCGACGAACATGCCCGGCGGAGTCGAGTAGCGGGTGAAATTGACCATGTCCGACATCCGCACCATCGAGAGGTCGGGCAGCTTCTCATCGTCGGACATGCCGAATGCGGCGCGAAGCCAAGCCGGCGACATGGTGGCTGAGCGTTCCGTCCGCGTCAGCTTGTGCAGGCTGGTGTCCTCGGCGGGTGGCAGTGCCGTCAACTCGACGTCGCGCCCCGCGAGGTCGGAGAGCTTGGCGCGCACCCCGTCGTCACTACTGGACAGCACAGTGCCGTCGGGGAAGGTGATCTCGACCTCAGGAACATTGCCCGGTCCGGCATCCGGTGACACGGGCCCTTGGTATCGAGCCGTCGCGGTCAGCAACACGGGCAGTTGGCGGGCCGACACCGTGACGCCGCGTTCGAGGTCACGGACCGCCCACAATCGGTCGCCCAAGACGCCCCGCGGACCCACGTCGGCGGCCTCGATGCGCTCGCCGCCCAAGGACTTCACCGGGTATCGGAACAGCGCAGCGACATGACCGATGGACATAACAGACACCGTACGGCGCGCTACTCCTCTATCGGCCGCATCCCTTCGATATAGCGACGGGCCAGGTCCTGGTACGCGCCGGGGTTCGTGTCGACCCACATCTGGGCGCCGGTGCCCGCGACCGGGCCACGCACCTTCGCCGGGGCTCCGGCCGCCACCACTTCGTCGGGGATCTTCGTTCCGCCGATCACCAGCGAATGCGCCGCGATCAGGCTGCGGGCGCCGATTACTGCGCCATCTAGGACGGTGCAGTGGTTGGCGATCACCGCCTGCGCGCCGATGTGCACGCCGTGGATGACACAGCTGTGCGCGACCGTGGCACCGGGTCCGACGTCGACGGGGATGCCCGGCGGGGCGTGCAACACGGAACAGTCCTGCACGTTAGCGCCCTCCCGAACGATGATCGGCGCGAAATCGGCTCGGATGACCGCGTTGAACCAGATCGACGCGCCGGCCTCCACGTGCACGTCACCGACCAGCGTGGCAGTGGGCGCCACGAAGGCGCCCGCATCGATCGTCGGCGAGCGCCCCTCGAATGAGTACAACGGCATTGTCTGGTTATACCGCAGGTAAAAGCGATTGGATTGCGCGTCGGCAGGGAAAAACTGTAACGTGTTCTAGTTAGAGAGCACAGATTGGGAGGCCGACGTGAACACCGACGCAGGCATTCGCGAGATCGACACCGGCGCCCTGCCCGACCGTTATGCACGGGGCTGGCACTGCCTAGGCCCGGTTTCGGAGTTCCAGGACGGCAAGCCGCACGGCATCGAGGCCTTCGGCGGCAAGCTGGTGGTGTTCGCCGACTCCAAGGACGAGTTGCACGTCCTCGACGGCTATTGCCGGCACATGGGCGGCAATCTGTCGCAGGGCACCATCAAGGGCGACGAAATCGCCTGCCCGTTCCACGACTGGCGCTGGGGCGGCGACGGCAAGTGCAAGCTGGTGCCGTATGCCAAGCGCACGCCGCGGCTGGCGCGCACCCGGTCGTGGACCACCGACGTACGCGGCGGATTGCTATTCGTCTGGCACGACCATGAGGGCAATCCACCGCCGGAGGAGCAGCGCATCCCCGAGCTTGCGGAGCACGCCAGCGGCGAGTGGACCGATTGGCGGTGGAACCGGATGCTCATCGAGGGCTCCAACTGCCGCGAGATCATCGACAACGTCACCGACATGGCGCACTTCTTCTACATCCACTTCGGGTTGCCGACGTACTTCAAGAACGTCTTCGAGGGCCATATCGCCTCGCAGTACCTGCACAACGTGGGCCGGCCGGACATCAACGACATGGGCACCGCCTACGGGGAGGCTCGCCTGGATTCGGAGGCCTCCTATTTCGGGCCGTCGTTCATGATCAACTGGCTGCACAACACCTACGGCGACTTCAAGGCCGAGTCGATCCTGATCAACTGCCACTACCCGGTCAGCCAGGATTCGTTCGTGCTGCAGTGGGGCGTCATCGTGGAAAAGCCCAAAGGGCTGGACGAGGCCACCACCGACAAGCTGGCGTCGGCGTTCACCGACGGGGTCAGCAAGGGCTTCCTGCAGGACGTCGAGATCTGGAAACACAAGACGCGCATCGACAACCCGCTGCTTGTCGAGGAGGACGGCGCCGTGTATCAGATGCGCCGCTGGTATCAGCAGTTCTACGTCGACGTCGCCGACATCACCCCGGACATGACCGACCGTTTCGAAATCGAGATCGACACCACCGCGGCCAACGAGAAATGGCACGTCGAGGTCGAAGAGAACCTCAAGCGCCAGGCCGAAGAGAAGGACCAACAGCCGGCGAGCTCATGAGTGCAAGCGAGGACGCACCCGACGTCGACCGGCTCGCCCGGGCGATGTTGTTGTTGCACGGCGTGCATGACGACGACGAGCACGCCCACGGCGACAACGGTGAAGCCAGCGGAAGTTGGTCGAAGGCACCGGTTTTCGGCGCCGAACGCGCTGCAGCCCTCCAGGAAGCGACGCAGCGTGACCGCGAGCGCTATCTGACATCGGGCCTGGTATCGGTCGACTGCCGGTTCTGCCATATCGCGGTTGCGGTCAAGAAACTGGGGCCGGCACACACCTCGGTGCAGTGGAGCAGCGAGGCGTCACGGCGCTGCGCCTACTTCCGCGAGATCAGGGAGTCCGGTGGGGACCCGGCGCGTGCCCGGTCCTGCCCGAAGCTCGCGGACAGCATCAGACACGCGGTTGCAGAAGGATGCTTGGAGGAGAGCTCCAGCGCCCCCTTCCCTGGCGACGGCTGACGCAATTCCGTGCATCGACGAGCACACCCGATCCTTAAACTGGCAATCATGGGAAGACGGGGGCTCATCCTTCTGCTCGGTTTCGCACTTGCGGGTTGCACACGCGTGGTGGATGCGCCGCCGCCCAATTCGACGCCGCCCGTCGCACCGATTGCGGCGGGTCAGATCGCCGACCTGCTGAGCCCAGAGGTCAAAGGCGCTGAGGGCAACCTGTTCGTCACCGTTGAGCCCAACGAGTGCGCCGGTGTGGCCCGCGAAGTGGATCCACCCTTCATCTCCGCCAACTCTCCCGCGGCGACCGATGGCGGGCACTATGTCGGCAACGACGGCCGGGACGTGTTCATCGAGGAGATGATCGGCGTCTACCGTGCCGATTTCAACGCGGACAAGGCCGTCGAGAACGTAAAGCGCACCGTCGAGGACTGCAAGGGCGAGCAGATCAAGGTGACCAGCATGCGGCAGCGCAAGTACGTCTTCGAGTTGTTGCCCTCCAAGGATTCCGGCTCACCGAACATCGCCCTCTGGTCGTACAAGGGCGACGACTGGGCGTGCGACAGCGCGTTCGTCGCCGCGCACAATGCGGCCATCGAGATCTCGACGTGTTCACCGGTCAACGGCTACGACGTGCTGACATTGGCGCGCGATGCGCTCAAACGCATTGACCGGCTGGCCAATACGACGGCGTGACGCGTCTACAGGCCCTGAAACCGCTCCTTCACCTGCTCGTCGGTCAGCCCGTAGTCGGCCAGTGAGTAGGTGTGCTTGGGCGCGCGCGGACCCTGCTGGCTCTCGGCGTGGGACCGCTCGATCGCGGTGCGCGCCTCGTCGGTGAAGTCGATATCGAACTGGCGGTAGATTCCCTCGACGCTGGCGACCGGGTCCTTGACGAAGTCGAAGTAGTCGACGTCGCAGAACTGGGCTGGATCGAGATCCGCTCGAACATCGTTGAACCGCTTGAGTCCTCGTGACCATGTCTCCATGGCGTCCTCGCCGATCTGGGCTCCGACGAAGGAGTTGGACCAGCCGGCCGTGGTGTGGTGTGCGAGTGAGCACATCGACGCCATGATGGTCTCCGCGGGGCGATGGCACTGCACCACCAGCGCGTCCGGATAGGTCGCGAACAGTGCGTCGAGCGCGAACAAGTGGCTCGGGTTCTTGAGGACCCAGCGCTTCTCGGCGTCGTTGAGACCGATCAACTGCAGGTTTTTACGGTGGCGCTGATACGGCTTGGTCCAATCCTGTCTGGCCAGCCACTGCGAATAGGTGGGCAGGTGCGCGAGCGTCTCATAGGACACCGAGTGCAGTGACTGCCGTAACAGTTGCCAACACTCCTCCACCTCGTCGGGCGTCATGAAATGCAGGCCGGTGTAATCCGGGTCTTCCTCGTGCGCCTTCTTGAACCGCGCATCCATCTCGGCGAAAACCGGGTACTGCGACCATGTCTCGCGGGGCGGGCGCGGCTGCGGGAACTCGGCCAGCCACAGCTCCAAGCCCTGGTGCCGCGGGTCGGCGGTGAGCAGCCGATGGATGACCGTGGTGCCCGTCCTCGGTAGTCCGGTGACGAAGATGGGCCGCTCGATCGGGACGTCGGCATGCTGCGGGTACTGCTTGAATGCCGCCTCGGAGACCAATCTGGCAACCAGCGCGTTGCGCACGAAGAACCGGTTCATCTTGCTGCCGAACTCTGTCAGATCGGCGTCGCGCTTGAACGACTCGAGCAGCACCGAGAGCGCCTCGACGTAGTTGTCCTCGCCGGAACCGAAGTCGTCGAGCCCGCACGCCTTCGTCGCCGAGGCCTTCAGGTCCTCGACGGTACCGACATCGGTTCTGGGCATCAGGCCTTGTACTCCCCGCAGTTGACGTCGAGCGCCTGGCCGGTGATCCCGCTGGACAGGTCGCTGGCCATGAACAGGATCGCCGAGGCGACCTCGTCTTCGGTGGGCAACCGCTTCAGATCGGAGCCGGCGGCAGCGGCTTTGTAGATCTCGTCGACGCTGGTGCCGTACTTGCCGGCCTGGTGCTCGAAGTAGCTCTGCAGGGTTCCACCCCAGATGTAGCCGGGCAGAACCGAATTGACCCGGATGCCCTGCTCGCCGAGTTCGGTGGCCAGCGTCTGCGACATCGCGAGCAGCGCTGACTTCGCCATCTTGTACGCGCCGTACTTCGCCTGCGAGTGCCGCACGACCATCGAGTTGACGTTGACGACCGAGCCTTTGGACTCGGCCAGCGCCGGCGTGAAGCCTTGCACCATCCGCAGCGCCCCGAACACGGTCAACTCGATGGCGTCGCGCATGTGCTCGAACGTGGTGTTGGCGAACGGCTTCATCGACGGCACCCGGAACGCGTTGTTGATCAGCACATCGACCTTGCCGTAGGCCTTCAACGACTCCTCGACGAGGTTGTTCACCTGCGCCTCGTCGGTGATGTCGGTGCCTACCGTCACCGCGCGCCGGCCGAGATCGGTGATCTGCTTGGCGACATCCTCGAGACGCTCGACGGTACGTGCGGCGAGCACCAGGTCAGCGCCCGCCTCCGCACACCGTTTGGCCAGCGTAGTACCCAGAGCCGGGCCGACACCGCTGATGACGACGACTCGATCTTTGAGAAGGTCCGCGACCATGTTTCTAGCCCACCATTCTTTCGCCGATCTGCTTCTGCCGCAGCGCGATCCGCGCCCGCCAGTCGTCCTGTGAGATCTTGTTGGACTCGTAGTACGGCAGCGAACCCGCCACATCGTCGATGTCGACGACTTCCACCGTGGGGCCGTCGGCCTCAGTGAGTTCACGAGAGACGCGCTGCCACCGGAATTGCAGGAAGCCCTTGCGGTGGCCCAGGGTTTCGACCCAGTTGGTCACGCCCGGATTGGCGTCGGAGACCACATACCGGATCTTGTCGTCCGGATCGGCCTGCGCCTGAGTGCCGTTCAGCGACGTCTGGTGATTGATGTAGTCCAGCGAGATGTACCAGAGGCTGCCGAGCTGGAAGCCGAGATAGGGCGCGTCGGTGACCGGCAGGGTGATGATGAGCGCCTGGTCCGGCGCCAGATCGAACTGCCCGGCCGACGAGTACTGCGTTGCCAGGCCGCCCGGCGTGAGGCGCGGCGACACCATGGTGTTCGGCGGGCTGTCGTTGTAGAACCACTGCGGGAACTGCAGCCAGGTCTTGACGCGCTGTACCAGTTGCTTTCCCGCGACGGCGTAACGCTTTTCGATCATTTCGCGGGTCAGCGGCGGCGGCGCGGTTCCTTCGGTGTCGGTGCGCGCGATCGCGAACGTGCCGCGTTGCGCCGACCAGTCGTTGTAGACCTCGCGGATCACCAATTGGGACGGACTGGGCGGCGTGAACCGCCACTCGAAGGTCCCGTCGGCCGCGATGTCGAGCCTTCGGTCGTCGAACGCCGTCTCGCTGTCCGGCACGACTTCGTCGGTGTACTCCCCGCCCAGGAGTTGGAAGCTGACGTCGGTGGTCGTGCCGCGCCTGCCCGTCACGACGTATTCGTGGCCCGGTTGCACACGCGTGCCGAAGTACATGGTGTCCGGGTTGTCCAGTCCCATCTTCGTGAAGGGGCCGGTTCCGCTGTGCAGGAATGGGTGGTCGCGGTCGTAGTCGAACGCGACATGCGTACACGCGGCGATGCAGCCCGCCAGGTACTGCAGGCCCTCCAACAGATCGGCTTCGGATTCGATGAACGGGGCGTCGGCGACGAGCTTCTCCGCCTCGGCGATGGCGTCTATCAGTGGCTGCGAGTACACCTCTTGAAACTAGAACGCGTTCTAGACAGAGTCAATATATCGACCGCAGCGGTCCATATATGGAACGAGGCAGTAGTCTGCTGAGATGTCGTCCCCCGACTCGTCCGGCCGCGCATCGCCGCCGACTGAGCGCGTGGTCCGCATCCTCGACTTCCTCGCCGGCCGCCCAGAGGACCGCTTCGGGGTGTCCGAGCTGGCCCGACGCGTCGGCCTGAGCAAGCCGACCTGCCTGGGCATCGTCACCTCGCTCGCCGACGCGGGTTACCTGGTGCGCGATGCGGGCGACAAGACGTACCGCCTCGGCCCGTCGCTGATCACATTGGGCCACAAGGCGCAGGAGTCCATGCGGGTGAGCCCCGCCGCCCGCGAGGAACTGCGTCGACTCTCCGCGCGCTTCGGTGTCACGGCGGCACTGTCCGGTGTCATCGACGATCGGATCACGCTGCTGGATCTGGTGGCACCTGCTGGTGCACGCCCTGGTGTGGAGGTCGGTCAGAGTTACCCGTTCGCGCCGCCGGTGGGGCTGATGTTCGTGTTGTGGGACGACGAGGCGGAGCGGACCTGGCTTGCCAAGGAGCCCACGATTCCGCTGCGCACCAAGACCGGGCGGCTCAACCGGGTGATCACCGAGTGCCGCGCCGCCGGCTATCTGGTGGAACGCCTGACCCCCGGCGGGCGTCGCCTGTATTCATTGATGGCGGGTATGTCGAGCAACCTGCCCGACGAATTGCGGGCGCTGCTGGGCGAATTGGTGTCCGACATCGGCGAACGGGTGTACCTGCGCAGCGAGAATGGTTCTGCGCGCAAGCGCCATGACATCAGCGTGATCTCCGCGCCGGTGTACGACCACTACCAACGACAGGTGATGGTGGCCTCGATGCACATCGGAAAGTCGTTGACCGACAACGAGATCAACGAGCGGGCAAGGGCGCTGGTTGCGACGGCTGACGCGGTGACGGCTCAGCTTGGTGGGGCCAAGCCCAGACATGGTTGAGCGGAGGGTGATCTGGGCGAGCACCGTGGCACCGAGCGACGTCCACGCCTACCTTCGCGCCGTTCAACGGACGCCGTTGTGGACCGACTGGAGCATGCGGCACATCACTACACACCGCGCAGGCAGCACGGCCGTCAAGATCGCCGTCTTCGCGCGGGCCGCGATGTTGTTGGCGGTGGCCCTCATTCGTTCTCGACCCGACCTCGTTCACCTGCATGCGGTCGACAAGAGCGGCAGCCTGTCCCGCGGCGCGATCCTGGCGTGGCTGAGCCGTGTCGCCCGCGTACCGGTCCTCTTCCAGGTACATGCGACGAACCTCGATGCGTACCTCGGGCGTTCGCCGCGTGTGATGCGGGCTGTGATTGAGGCGACTCTGAGCCGGGTCGACGCCGTCGTGGTTGGCGATACTGCCGAGAATCCCGATTGGACCGAGCTCGACGTGCTCTATCGCGAAGTGTCGCAATAGCACTCATCGCGCCAGCCCCGAAGGACCGGCGCGATGAGCGGTGTGTGGTTTAGAGGTCGGCCAGTGCCGCCGAGATCGGCGTCGGCGTCACCTCGATGCCGCACTTGCTCGACAGGTCGACGGCGGGCTGGTTGATCGCCTTGAGCTCGTCGGTGACCTTAGGGTTCTTGTCGAAGTAGACCTGGAACGCCTTGGTCGTGTCGGCGGGCGACTGCGTGGCGATCGTCGTCAGCGCGTTGTTGGCCTCAGGATTGGAAGCCAGGTACGTGCTGGTCGACGCCGACACCGTACTGGAGGTCTGCGCGATCGCGCTGACGCTGCAGTCCGAGTTCATCCCCGGCGCGGGAGCCGGGGTGGGTTCGGCGTTGGCCACCGGGACGATGATCGCTGCGGAACCAAATGCGAGCAGGCCGCCAGCGAACATGCCGTAAAGGCCGCGTCGCACGGTCGTTGCGGACAGTGTTTTCCTCGGGTTCACGAACCCTCCCTTCGGTCTGCGACTAGTTCGTCGCTCTCGAAGGGCTAACCGATCCGGGTCAGGGCCTAAACAACCCGCAGGCCAGTGGGCGTGTCGGCGGGTCAGACGTCAGCGAGTGCGGTAAGCGCGTCCGTCGGGGACACCTCGAGGCCGCAACGGTCCTTGTAGGCGCCGAGGGGCGCCTGGATGGCGCGGATATCGTTGGCCTCGTCCGGATGGTCGTTGAAGTAGCCGTCCATCTGTCCGATCGCCACGAACGCAGGCTGCCTGGTGATATCGATGAGCGCCTGGTTGGCGTCTGGATGAGTGGCGAAGTACTTCGAGAGCTCCGATGTCACCGTGCTGACCGTCAGCGCCAGCGTGCTGGCGTTGCAGTCGTCGGCGGGTGCGGGCGCAGGCGCCGCCTCGGTAGCTGGCGCGGGCGCCGGCTCAGTGGAGGGCTCAGGTTCGGTCTGAGCGCCGGCCAGCGGCATCGCGATGCACGACGCGGCGGCAAGTGCACCGAAGGCACCGATCAGGGTTTTACGAACGATGGAAGTCACGGGATCACTCCTTGGCTGAAGGCAGGCTGGGGAAGACGCGCAGACACACGCGTCACAGTTTCCACTGTGGTATTCGCGCAAACCCGTGAACCGTTACTTGGCTGTGGCCGCAGCGTCTTGTTCGCGTTTGATCTCGAGTGCGATGTCGATGAGCTGGTCTTCCTGCCCGCCGATCAGTTTGCGCTGCCCCGCGCGGTGCAGCAGCTGGTGTGCGGGTACGCCGTAGCGCTCGGACTGGCGGATGGCGTGCTTGAGGAAGCTCGAATACACGCCGGAGTAACCCATGATCAGCGCATTCCGGTCGAGCAGGCATTCGGCGGGCATCGCGGGGGCCACGACCTCCTCCGCCGCGTCGGCGATGTCGAAGAAATCGATGCCCGTCTTCACGCCGATCTTGTCGAACACGCCGATCAGCGCCTCGACCGGTGCGTTGCCTGCGCCCGCGCCGAAACGGCGGCACGATCCGTCGATCTGCTTGGCGCCGGCCCGGACCGCCTCGATGCTGTTGGCGACACCGAGCCCGAGGTTCTCGTGCCCATGGAAACCGACCTGGGCGTCGTCGCCGAGTTCGGCGACCAGCGCCGCGACCCGGTCACTCACGCCTTCGAGCACCAACGCGCCCGCGGAGTCCACAACATAGACGCACTGGCAGCCGGCGTCGGCCATGATCCGCGCCTGGGCGGCCAACTTCTCCGGGCCGATAGTGTGGCTCATCATCAGGAATCCGACGGTCTCCAGGCCCAGTTCGCGGGCCAGACCGAAGTGTTGGATCGACACGTCGGCCTCGGTGCAGTGCGTGGCGATCCGGCAGATCGAACCGCCGTTGTTCTGCGCCTCCTTGATGTCCTCCTTGGTGCCCACTCCGGGCAGCATCAGGAACGCGATCTTGGATTCCTTGGCCGTCTCGGCGGCCAGCTTGATCAGCTCCTGTTCCGGCGTCTTGGAGAAGCCGTAGTTGAAGCTGGAGCCGCCAAGCCCGTCGCCGTGGGTGACCTCGATGACCGGCACCCCCGCGGCGTCCAGCGCCGCGACGATGGCTCCGACCTCGTCCTTGGTGAACTGGTGACGCTTGTGGTGACTGCCGTCGCGCAGTGACGTGTCCGTCATCCGGACGTCCCAGATGGGGTTGAAGTAGACGCCGTCGGTGCTCATGCCTGACCTCCTGAGGATGCGGAGAGCGACGCCCCGGCCGTCTGCTTGGCGATTTCCTCGCCGACCTTGGTCGCCGCCGCGGTCATGATGTCCAGGTTTCCAGCGTAGGGCGGCAGATAATCACCCGCACCCTCCACTTCGACGAATGTGGTGACGACGTGGTTGCCGCCGTTGACCACAGACGGCTCGTCGAACTGCGGCTCGTTGAGCAGTCGGTAGCCCGGCACGTAGGTCTGCACCTCGGCCACCACCTCTTTGATGGATTGGGTGATCGCGTCGTGGTCGGCGTCCTCGGGGATCGCGCAGAAGATGGTGTCGCGCATGATCATCGGCGGCTCAGCGGGGTTGAGGATGATGATCGCCTTGCCGCGCTTGGCGCCGCCGATGTTCTGCACGCCGGCACTGGTGGTCTTGGTGAACTCGTCGATGTTGGCTCGGGTTCCGGGGCCGGCCGACGCCGACGAGACCGACGCGACGATCTCGGCGTAGGGCACGTCGACGACCCGACTGACGGCGTAGACCATCGGGATGGTGGCCTGACCGCCGCAGGTGACCATGTTGACGTTCGGGGCATCGAGGTGCGCGCGCAGGTTGGCGGGCGGGATCACGCCCGGGCCTACGGCGGCAGGCGTGAGGTCGATGGCACGGATGCCGGCTTCGGCGTAGCGCGGTGCCGCGTCGCGGTGCACGTAGGCACTGGTGGCTTCGAAGACGAGATCCGGCTTCTCGGACTGCGCCAGAAGCCAGTCCACGCCCTCGTGGCTGGTTTCCAGGCCCAGCTTGCGCGCCCGCGCCAACCCTTCGCTCTCCGGGTCGATGCCGATCATCCAGCGCGGCTCCAGCCACTCCGAGCGAAGCAGCTTGTAGAGCAGGTCGGTGCTGATGTTGCCCGACCCGACGATCGCTACTGAAGATTTCTGCGGCATGTGAATCCCCTACTTAATCGAAAGTCAGCCGTACTGAACCTAACCCGGCGAAGTCGGCGACGAAATTGCTGCCCGGGGGTGCATCTATCGCACGCGTGCACGAGCCCGGCAATACGATGTCGCCGGCTTTGAGGCGAACCCCGAAGCCCTCGACTTTGCGCGCGAGCCACGCCACCGCGGTGACCGGGTTTCCGAGCACAGCATCGCTGCGCCCTTCCGCGACGACCTCGCCGTTGTTGCTCAGCACGGCGTCGATGCTGCGGATGTCGATGTCCTTGGGTGAAACCCGCGCCTCGCCGAGCACCCAACCAGCCGACGACGCGTTGTCGGCGATGGTGTCGCAGAGCTTGATCTTCCAGTCGATGATCCGGGTGTCGATCAATTCGATCGCGGGGGCGAACGCAGCCGTCGCAGCGAGAACGTCGTCCTCGGTGCACCCGGCGCCGGGAAGGTCGTCGGCCAGAACGAAGCCGACCTCGACCTCGACGCGCGGGTAGAGGTAATTCGCCGACTTGACCGGCTTGTCCTCGTACACCTCCATTTCGTCGAGGAGGTGGCCGTAATCGGGCTCGTCGACGTTCATCATCTTCTGCATGGCCTCCGACGAGAGGCCGACCTTGTGCCCGATCACCCGGGCGCCCTCGGCCACCCGCTGCCGAATGTTGATGAGCTGGATCTCGTAGGCGTCAACAACGTCGATATCGGGATTTCCGTCGGTCAACGGCGTGATGGGAACGCGGCTGCGCTCGGCCTGGGCGAGGTCGGCTGCCAGCTGTTCACGCACCTGGTCGCTGAGCATCCTCGTGAAGTCCCCTCGTTCGGTTGACCGGCACAGTTGTCCTGTGGCCGGGCAATTCTATAACGTGTTCTACATGACGGGTCAGGAGTATGACGTCGTCGTGGTGGGAAGCGGCGCCGCCGGCATGGTCGCCGCCCTTACCGCGGCCCATCAGGGACTTTCCACAGTAGTCGTCGAGAAGGCCGCGCACTATGGCGGTTCCACTGCGCGGTCTGGCGGCGGGGTGTGGATTCCCAACAACGAGGTCCTCAAGCGCGACGGCGTCACCGACACCGCGGAGGCGGCGCGCACGTACCTGCACACGATCATCGGCGATGTGGTGCCGGCCGAGAAGATCGACACGTATTTGCAGCGCGGCCCGGAGATGTTGTCGTTCGTGCTGAAGAACTCGCCGCTGAGGATGTGCTGGGTGCCGGGCTACTCCGACTATTACCCCGAGACACCGGGCGGGCGGCCCACCGGCCGCTCCATCGAGCCCAAGCCCTTCGATGCCCGCAAGCTCGGGGCAGACGAAAAGGGCCTTGAGCCGCCCTACGGGAAGGTGCCACTGAACATGGTGGTGATGCAGCAGGACTACGTGCGGCTCAACCAGCTCAAGCGTCATCCGCGCGGGTTGTTGCGCAGCGTGAAGGTCGGCGTGCGATCCGTGTGGGCCAACGCCACCCGCAAGAATCTCGTCGGCATGGGCCGCGCGTTGATTGCGCCGCTGCGCATCGGACTGCAGCAGGCAGGTGTGCCGGTGAGGCTGAACACCGCCCTCACCGACCTTCACGTCGAAGACGGCGTCGTTCGAGGCATCTATGTCCGCGATATGAATGCGCCGGAATCAGCTGAGCCGCAACTTATTCGGGCGCGCCGCGCGGTGATCCTGGGGTCCGGCGGCTTCGAGCACAACGAACAGATGCGGGTGAAGTACCAGCGTGCACCGATCACCACCGAATGGACCGTCGGCGCGAAGGCCAACACCGGCGACGGCATCCTCGCCGCCGAGAAGCTCGGCGCCGCACTGGAAATCATGGAGGACGCGTGGTGGGGTCCGACGGTCCCACTGGTCGACGCCCCGTGGTTCGCACTGTCCGAACGCAACTCGCCAGGGTCGATCATCGTCAACATGGCGGGCAAACGGTTCATGAACGAGTCGATGCCATACGTCGAGGCGTGTCACCACATGTACGGCGGCGAGTACGGCCAGGGTCCCGGCCCCGGTGAGAACATCCCGGCGTGGCTGATCTTCGACCAGCAGTACCGTGACCGCTACATTTTCGCGGGATTACAGGCGGGACAGCGAATTCCGAAGAAGTGGCTGGAATCCGGCGTCATCGTCAAGGCCGACACGATCCAGGAGTTGGCCGAGAAGACGGGTCTGCCCGTCGACTCTTTCCAGGCGACGGTCGAGCGCTTCAACGGCTTCGCTCGTTCCGGCAAGGACGAGGACTTCCGGCGCGGTGAAAGCGCATACGACCGCTACTACGGCGACCCGACGAACAAGCCGAACCCCAACCTCGGCGAGATCACCCACGCGCCGTTCTACGCCGCGAAGATGGTGCCCGGCGATCTCGGCACCAAAGGCGGTATTCGCACCGATGTGCACGGCCGGGCGCTGCGCGACGACGGGTCGATCATCGACGGCTTGTACGCGGCGGGCAACGTCAGCTCACCCGTCATGGGACACACCTACCCGGGTCCCGGCGGAACCATCGGTCCGGCGATGGTCTTCGGATATCTTGCGGCCCTACACATTGCGGGAAAGAACTGATGCCGATCAATCTCGACGAGGCGCTCGGCGCGGAGCTTCCCGCCGCCGAATTCTCTTGGACAAGTAGCGATGTCCAGCTCTACCACCTCGGTCTCGGGGCCGGACGCGACCCGATGGACAAGCGTGAACTGCGTTACCTGACCGACGGTACTCCGCAGGTGCTGCCGACGTTCGGCAATGTGGCGCAGAGCTTCCACATGACCGAGCCGCCGACCGTGCAGTTTCCCGGCATCGATATCGAGCTCTCGAAGGTGTTGCACGCCAGCGAGGCGGTGTCAGCGCCGGGACCGATCCCGCCTTCGGGTACCGGTATCGCGGTGACGCGGTTCACCGATATCTGGGACAAGGGCAAGGCCGCGGTGATCTGGTCGGAGACGACGGTGTCCGCGCCGGACGGCACCGTGCTGTGGACGCAGAAGCGGTCGATCTTCGCGCGTGGCGAGGGCGGTTTCGGCGGCGAGCGGGGGCCGTCGACGTCGTCGGAGCCACCCTCTCGCGCACCCGATTTCGAGTTGTCGATCCCCGTGTCACCGCAGCAGGCGCTGCTCTACCGGATGTGCGGTGACCGCAACCCGCTGCATTCGGATCCGGAATTCGCTGCGGCAGCAGGGTTTCCGCGGCCAATCCTGCACGGTTTGTGCACCTACGGCATGACATGCAAGGCGATGGTGGACAGGTTGCTCGACGGCGACACCGCCCGTGTCGGCAGCTATGGCGCCAGGTTCGCCGGCGTGGTGTTTCCCGGCGAGACGCTCAAGGCCAGCATCTGGAAAGAGGGCGACGGCTTCGCGGCGGTGGTCACGGCACCCGAGCGCGATGACGCCGTGGCACTTGCAGGAGTCGAACTCATTCCTGTGTAGCGCCTGTACAAATCCTTTGCTTCCTTTGCTCCCATTCATTCCAACTGTCGAATGATTGTTTGCGGAATTTCATTCCGGGCGGTGCATTATTCTTCGGTCTGGTCAATAAATATTTGGCGTTTTACGTGCAGATACATCTCCAAGCATTTACGCCGCCACCGGCCGCTCACAAGTAATTGCTGGAGATCGCAACCATCATCATGATGTGTTTGCCCTAACGTCTCGACTGTCGGCGCTTCGGACGCCTAGCCTTTGCTTCATCATGTACCTGGCTAGGCGAAAGGGGCGGCCATGACTTTAACTCGTTCATCTCTTCTACTGGCGGCATCGTTGACGGGGGCCGCCGCGATTGGTCTGACAGGCGCTGGCGCGGCCATGGCCGATGGGTTAAACCTCGGTCCCAATAACCATGGTCTGCTGAACGGAGGATCGGGCAACTCCGGAATCGCCAACAACCTCCTGGGCCCCGGTACCGGCAACAACGGCATCGCGAACGGCCTACTCGGCGGCTCCAACAACCAGGGCATCCTCAACCTCGGCACCAACAACAACGGCCTCGCCAACATCGGCGGCGGTGGGCTCGGCCCGTTCCCCTTCGGGGGCAATACGGGCATCGCCAACATCGGCGTGGACAACTGCGGCACCGCCAATGTCGGCGCCGCGAACTGCGGTCTTGCCAACATCGGCTCAGGCCAGATTGGACTCGTGCAGGTTGGCGACTTGAACGCCGGCGCAGTCAACGTCGGTACCGGCCACGTAGGTGTGCTGGGTATCGGCCCCTAGCTCCGCGCTAGAACTTTCCTCCAATACGAGGGCTGTGGGTGGTGTCGCCGCAGGCGGGCAGCCTGCCGCCCGAACCCGATTCTTCGTGCGTTTCTGGGGTGATCTCGCTGCGGCCATTCCGACGCAGTCGGCGGACGAGGCGTTCGGCCGTTTCTGGCGGGACGAAAGCGAGATAGAGGACGAACATCGCCGGAGTGAAGAAACCGACTGCCATCGTGAGCAGGATGCCCACGTGCAACAGCACGCCGGCGCCCAGGACCCATGGTCGCAGCCGTCGGTTCCATACGAGGATGGGAATGGCCGACTCGACGGCGAGGGTGCCCCACGTCGCCAGGTTCATCAGCAGCGCATTGGTTTTGATGAAGGCCGGCACCGGCAACAACTGCATGTCCCAGAGCTGCAACGCATATGAAACTGCTGTGCCGTCTGGCCATGTCGTGCCTGCCAGCTTGGCGCGCACCGTCGCAAGGTAGATCAGCGACAGCTGACACTGCATCAACCGAATCGGCCATTGCGCCCGCGTCTGCGCAGACCAGAAATCACCGGTCCGTCGACGTTGATCCAGCGAGAGTGCGGCACCACTGGGCGAGAGTGCGACGAAGAACGACTCGATGCGCACCAACATGTCACCAGAGTTGAAGACTGCAGGGTTTCGTCGGTCGAACGAGACGATGAGTACGAAGACGATGATCGCCGCGACGCGCGATTTCCAACCAACTGTCAGAGCAATGCCGGCAAGCAATAGCGCTATCCACCCGACAAGCAAAACCTTGTCGCTGGTCCATATCTCGAAGACGCTCCAGCGGTAATGACCGACATCGCCGTGACGCGATATGCCGTCCTCGCCGAAAAACTCAAATACATCCGGCGAAAACGACAGCGTCCATGCCACCGCAAGGGCGCCGAACGCCATGCGGACAAGACCCAAGGTGTACATGGGCTCCGGTCGAAACCAGAATTCCCGCCAAGCGTCGGTCAGCGAGCGTGTCATGGTCGGCTCGTCAGGTTTTCGTCGTAAAGCGTCTGCGTACTCATATCGCGCGGGCCGTCCTGGCCTGGTGGTGGGATTTGCACTGTGCGCATGACGATTTGGACGCGCGACAAATCTTCATCCGAGCTGGTGAGTTGCCGAACGACCCAGTGCGCGAAATCGGCTTGCGTCGACGGATCACGGGGCAGATTCTCCTTGAGCTTCTGCCAGTGGTACCACTCGAAGGTCCCAATCACCTTGTCCCCGCTAGGAGCGACCCACGTTCGGGTGCTGCCATCCGCCATGATGACGTGAACCTCGGTGAACTCTTGTTGGCGAATCACTTCGGGCGCGTACATCTGCCAAACCTGGTCAAGGCCTGCAACTTGCGCAATCGGCTCCAACACCGGAGTGAGCAGTTGTTGGATCTTCGAGCTTGGCAGGTTCCACACCACACCGATGAGGAGGATGAGAAACACCATGCCGCTGATCACAGCCTGACCGAAATCGGAACGCTCGAAAGAAGTCTCCGACGTATTGGCGACGGTGCGACTCTGACGAACTCTCATTTCGGTTGGAATCACCAGAACTGCCACCAGCTTCGGCCGAGCCCGCCGCTGGTCGGGCGCGGGAAGCCCGTGAAGAGGCCGAGGAATGCGCTGATTACACAGGCGTCTTGCAGTTAGTTGCCGTCGTTGTACCAGCTCTAAGGATCGAGATGGCTTCACTGGCCGCCTTCTCGCACATGGTCTCGCTGATCTATGCCGCCGCGTTGGTTCCCGCGGGCTGGGACGAGGCGATGAGGAGATTCATCGCGAGCTGACGGCGACAGGAGATGGGGTCGTTCGCGCGACTACGCTGGCATTAGCCGACGGTGTCAGCCGGTCAATGACCGGGGTCCTTCCACCCACCGCCGAAAATGCATACGGCTATTACGGCCGAATCGATCACGTGCTCCAAGCGGTCGAACGAGGACCCTCCGGCGTCATCCGTACAGGCGATGAACTGATCGCGCCATATACGTCGACGGAATTCCACACGGACTGGGTGCGCCCCAATGAAATCGACGAAGGCATTTTCGTCAGGTTGACGAATGCGCCGAATCCAGTCAGTTTCATCGTCGCGGGATCCAAGTGGAGCCGCCCGTACACCGAGGAGCGCGTTAGCCTGTTCCGCGAGTTGGTGCCGCACCTCCAACAGTCACTCAGTGCGCAACAGCATCTGTCCACCTTCAGGGAGAGGGCACAGAATTTCGCGGAGGCCGCTGATCGCCTCTCGCACGGCATCGTCATCATCACGAAGGAACGGCGGATCGTCGACTGCAACGCTGCCGCGCAGAGGATGCTGTCCGAGCGAGATGGATTGAGCGTGTCCAACGGCGCGCTCGTCGCATCGATGCCTTCTGCGAATCGCACTCTGGCGGCTATCGCATATCAGGCATCTTCAGACGACGGTGTGCGACGCGGCGGGGCGATGACCTGCCAACGTATCTCGAGCTTGCGTGCTTATGTGCTTCACGCACTACCACTTGAGAATTCGGCTGTCGAAATGCCGACACGCCAGCTGGCCATGGTGCTCATCATCGACCCGGCGCGGCATCCTCTGCCGGTTGTGCAGTTATTGCGACAGCTTTACGGTTTGACGAAAGCCGAGGCTTCGGTCGCCGATCTGGTGTTGTACGGCGAAGGCGTGAAAGGAATCAGCGATCGATTGTCGCTGTCGTCAGCGACCGTACGCACTCACCTGCGCGCAATCTTCGGCAAGACCGGCACCCACCGACAGGCGGAGCTGGTACGACTGTTGTCGACGATCGTTCCTTAACTAACTAACCCAGGATCAAACCCGACGTCGGTACGCCCGTGCCCGCCGTGACGAGGACGTGCTCGACATCGGGGACCGGATTCACGGACGTACCGCGTAACTGCCGGACACCCTCCGCGATGCCGTTCATGCCGTGGATATACGCCTCACCCAGCTGACCGCCGTGCGTATTGATCGGCAGCCGGCCGCCCATCTCGATCGCACCGTCTTTGATGAAGTCCTTGGCGTCACCCTGCGCGCAGAACCCCAACTCCTCCAACTGAATCAACGTGAACGGAGTGAAGTGGTCGTACAGGATCGCGGTCTGGATGTCGTTTGGCTTCAGCCCGGACTGCTGCCACAGCTGCTCGCCGACCAGACCCATCTCGGGCAGGCCGAGCTCCGGCCGGTAGTAGCTGACCATCGAGTACTGGTCCGGGCTCGAGCCCTGCGATGCGGCCTCGATGACGGCGGGCCGGTGCTTGAGGTCCTTGGCGCGCTCGGCAGAGGTGATCACCAGCGCCACACCGCCATCCGTCTCCTGGCAGCAGTCCAGCAACCGTAGCGGTTCGGCGATCCATCGCGAATTCTGGTGGTCCTCGATGGTGATCGGCTTCTCGTAGAAATAGGCCTTCGGGTTGTTGGCCGCATGCTTGCGATCGGCGACCGAGATGGCGCCGAAGTCCTTGCTCGTCGCCCCGGAAAGGTGCATGTAGCGCCTGGCGATCATCGCGACTTGTGCCGCAGGCGTCGACAGCCCGTGCGGATACGAGAACGAATTGTCCACACCCGTCGAGTCGGCGTTCTCCACCAACCGCATCTGCACCTGGCCGAACCGCACACCCGAACGCTCGTTGAAAGCCCGATATGCGACAACGCAATCCGCGACGCCGGTCGCCACTGCGATCGCGGCCTGCTGCACCGTGGCACACGCTGCGCCGCCGCCGTGATGGATCTTGGAGAAGAACTTCAGGTCACCCATACCCGTGGCGCGTGCGATCGCCACCTCGGTGTTGGAGTCCATCGTGAACGTGACCATGCCGTCGACATCAGCAGGGGTCAGTCCGGCATCGTCGAGCGCATCCAGCACGGCCTCCGAGGCGAGCCGCAGCTCGCTGCGGCCGGAGTTCTTCGAGAAGTCGGTGGCGCCGATGCCGACGATCGCCGCCTTCCCGGACAGCTCACCCGGCATCAGGCACCTCCGATCGTCTGCGATGAGCGCTCGCGCGAAGAGCCAATGGACAGCGTCGCGGTCGCGATGACATGATCGCCAAGGCTGTTGCTGCCAACCACTTTCAGCGGTGATGAGTTCGTCCTCGATCGCCGTCACCTCGCCCCGGAATGTCACGGTGTCGTACGCGTACCACGGCACGCCGAGCCGAAGGCCGATCGACCGGATCACCGCGTTCGGCCCTGCCCAGTCGGTGATGTAGCGCTGCACCAAGCCGGTATCGGTGAGGATGTTGACGAAGATGTCCTTCGACCCCTTGGCCTGCGCCTTGTCGCGGTCGTGGTGCACGTCCTGGTAGTCGCGGGTCGCGATGGCCGTCGACACGATGAACGTCGGGTCGCCGTACAGCGCGAGTTCGGGCAGCTTTGTGCCGACCTCCACGGCAGGCGCGCTCATGCGTCCGGCTCCCATGCGTACAGCGTCCACGCGGGACCCGAATCACCGTCAGGAAAATCGATATACGTTGCGCGCACAGGCATTCCGATCTCCACAGTCGCGGGGTCGACATTGCGGAGCTCGCCGAGCATCCGCACCCCTTCCTCGAGTTCGACGAGCGCGATGACGAACGGCAGGGTGCGTCCAGGCACCTTCGGCGCGTGGTGCACCACGAAGCTGAACACCGTGCCCTTGCCGGATGCGACGACATAGTCGGTCGGAGCTCTTTGTCCTGCCACAGCGCAGGGACGGGAGGATGCTGCAGGCTGCCGTCCGGCGCGCTTCTGGATCCGCAGCTCGTGTGCGTTGACACCGTCCCAGAAGAACTTGGTGTCCCGGGACGAAGCGGGGCGCATCATCGTTTGCGGCATCCAGATCTTCGGGCACCGCGGTCGCAGTCAGACTGATCCTGGTCGGCGGGCCGGAATTTCATGATGCGCCACATCATCTCGGCGACGTCTTCGTCGCCGACTTGCCAGGAGATCTTCTGCGTGATGAAGAAACCTTCACCCAGCGCGGTCTTGCTTCGGTCCAACGACATCGGTCAGCTCGGCAGAGACGCTAACCTCCTCACCCGGCTGCAGGTACCGGTGATAGGTCTGCTCACAGTTCGTGGCGACGACGCCGATATAGCCTGCCTCGTCGAACAATTCGATGATCTTGCCCAGCGGGTCGTCATCGGGCGGACGCCCCCCAGGCCCATCATCGTCCAGACCTGGATCATCGCCGGCGGTGCGACGGTGCCGGGATGGCCGGCCGCCTTCGCCGCGGACTCGTCGACGTAGATCGGGTTCTTGTCGCCCATCGCGTCGAGCCAGTGGTCGATCATCGGCTGGTTGACCGGGTGGCGGCAACGCCGCGGCTTGCTCCTACCTTCGGCCTTGACTCGTTCGGCCGCCTTCTGATGTCCTCGACGCTCACCTGGGCACCCTCGGCACCTTCAGTCCCGACGCCGCGATCATCTCCCGCATAACCTCGTTGACACCTCCACCGAACGTGATCACCAGATTCCGCTTCGTCTGCGAGTCAAGCCATTCGAGCATTTCGGCGGTGGCCTGATCGGCCGGGTTTCCGTACTTGCCGACGATCTCCTCGGCGAGCCGGCCCGCGTATTGGATGCTTCTCGGTGCCGAACACCTTCGTCGCTGCGGCATCGGCGACCTCGATCGTCTCGCCGCCCGCAGGCGACCTGCCAGTTGAGCAGTTCGTTGATCCGCCACATCGCCTTGAGCTCGCCGAGCGACCGCTTGACGTCGTCATGGTCCAGCGGGGTGTCGCCGTTGCTGCCCGGCTTGGCCGCCCAGTCGTGCACCCGGTCATACAGCGAGGCGAATCGTCCTGCGGGACCGAGCATCACGCGCTCGTTGTTGAGCTGGGTGGTGATCAGCCGCCAGCCGCCGTTCTCCTCGCCGACGAGCATCTCGGCGGGTACCCGGACGTCGTTGTAGTAGGTGGCGTTGGTGTGGTGGGCGCCGTCGGACAGGATCATCGGCGTCCAGGAATACCCGGGATCGGTGGTGTCGACGATGAGCATCGAAATGCCCTTGTGCTTCGCGGCACTCGGATCGGTGCGGCACGCCAGCCAGACATAGTCGGCGTCATGGCCGCCGGTGGTGAACACCTTCTGGCCGTTGACGATGTATTCGTCACCGTGACGAACTGCCGTGGTACGCAACGACGCCAGGTCCGTGCCTGCTTCCGGCTCGGTATAGCCGATCGCGAAATGCACCTCGCCCGCCAGGATTCCGGGCAGGAACTTCTTCTTCTGCAAGTCGGTGCCGTACTGCTGCAGCGTCGGTCCGACGGTCTGCAGCGTCACCGCGGGCAGTGGCACGTCGGCGCGATGCGCCTCGTTGACGAAGATCGACTGCTCGATGGGACCGAAGCCCAGACCACCGAACTCCTTCGGCCACCCGACGCCGAGCTTGCCGTCGGAACCCATCCGCTTGATCACCGCGCGGTAGGCCTTGCCGTGCCGGTCGCTCTCCATCTCCGCGGCCTCTTCGGCGGTGATGAGATTGGAGAAATACTCCCGCAATTCGGCCTGCAACTTGCGCTGCTCGGGCGTCAGTTCGATATACATCTACGCTCCCACCAGATCGAGTCGGTGCGACGGTCCGCCCACCAGCCGGGTGAGGTCCTTGATCGACGAGTAGTAGCGGTCCATCGGATAGGTGATGTCCATTCCCATGCCGCCGTGCATGTGATGGCACAGTTGCATCACCGGCGGCGCCTGTGACGCCAACCAGTATCCGAGTACGTCGATGTCCTCGTCGGCGTCAAGCCCCTCGGCCAATCGCCAAGCCACCGATGTCGCCACCAGAGTCAGTGTGCGAGAAGCGATGTAGACCTCGGCGAGTTGCGCGGCGACCGTCTGGAATGTCGACAGTGGCTTGCCGAATTGTTCGCGAGTTGGCGACGTAATCCGCCGTGAGACGCAGGGCGCCCGCCACCAGTCCCGCCGCGAACCAGCCGATCGCCGCGAGCGCCAACTGGTTCACCCGCCGCGGGGTCGCGCCGTCGAGCACCCCGTCGACCGGCGAATCGGAGAACGTCACCGTGTACTCGTCGCCGTGGTTGGAGGTCGGCGTCTTGGTCACCTCGACCCCGTCGGCTTTCGGCGACACCACGACGACAGCGTTGTTGGCCGTCACGATCAACCAATCCGCTTGGGCTGCATAAGGAACAGCCACCTTGGTGCCGTTGAGCTTGCCGTCGGTGAACGTGGTCGACGGCAGGTCAGGAAGCGGTGATCCAGGCTCGTTGAGCGCGGCGGTCAGGATGCGCACCCTTCGCCACGCCGGCGAGATAGTGGTCCTGCTGCTCGTCGGTCGCGAGGTCGAGCAGCGGCAACAAGCCGAAGCCCAGGGTGGCCAGCGCGGGGCTGACGGTGCCGTGCCTGCCGATCTCCGTCAGCGCGGTACTGATCTCCGCGAGTCCGACGCCGTCGCCGCCGAGCCGTTCCGGCACCGCCAGCGCAGTCACGCCGCCGCGACCGGGCGCTCCCAGCTGTTGTCCCGTTCAAGCACCGAGGTCACCACATCGGCGACAGCCTGCTGCCCTTCGTCTGGGCTGAAGTCCACCCGAATCCTCCTCGAGAGCTAGTGGGCCGTGGCCTGATCGGCCGGCACGTCGGCCGAGGCCTGATTCGCCGGCCCGCCGGCCGAGGCCTGATTCGCCGGCCCGCCGGCCGAGGCCTGATTCGCCGGCCCGCCGACGACAGGGCACTTGCCGGTGTAGTCCACCTGCCAGTGCTTGATTCCGTTGAGCCAACCCGACTTCAGGCGCTCCGGGTCACCGGTCGGCTTCAGGTCGGGCAGGTTGATCGGCGATCGCGTTGAAGATCAGGTTGATGGTCATCTTTGCGAGGTTGGCGCCGATGCAATAGTGCGCGCCCGTCCCACCGAAGCCGACGTGCGGGTTGGGATTGCGCAGGATGTTGAACGAGTGCGGGTCGTCGAACACCTCTTCGTCGAAGTTGGCCGAGCGGTAGGACATCACCACCCGCTCGCCCTTCTTGATCTTCACGCCGCTCAACTCGGTGTCCTCGAGAGCGGTGCGCTGGAACGCGGATACCGGGGTGGCCCAGCGGACGATCTCGTCGGCCGCTGTTTCGGGGCGCTCCTTCTTGTAGAGCTCCCATTGATCCGGGATTCTGCGAGAACGCGATCATGCCGTGCGTGATCGAGTTGCGGGTTGTTTCGTTGCCTGCCACCGCGAGCATCACGACGAAGAAGCCGAACTCGTCGTCGGAGAGCTTCTCTCCTTCGATGTCGGCCTCGATCAGCTGCGTGACGATGTCGTCGGTGGGATTCTTCGACGCGCTCCGCAGCCATCTGCATCGCGTACTGAGATCAGCTCGACCGACGACATCGCCGGATCGACGTCGGCGTATTCCGGATCCTCACCGGCGGTCATCTCGTTGGACCAGCGGAAGAGCTTGTCGCGGTCCTCCTGCGGCACGCCGAGCAGCCCGGCGATGGCCTGAAGGGGCAGCTCGCACGACACCTGCTCGACGAAGTCGCCGGATTCTTCTGTGAAGCGGCCGGCTCGGCGATCTTCTGGGCGCGGTCGCGCAACTCCTCCTCCAGCCGCCCGACGGCGCGGGGGGTGAAGCCGCGCGAGATGATCTTGCGCAGCCGGGTGTGCTGCGGGGCGTCCATGTTGAGCAGCACGGCCTTCTGCAGATCGATCTGAGCCCGCTCCATGCCCTGCGGCCAGATCGGGATGGCGCCGTCGGGTGAGCTGCCGAAGATGTCGTTGCGCTTCGACACCTCCTTGACGTCGGCGTGCTTGGTGACCAGCCAGTACCCCTTGTCGCCGAAGCCGCCCGTGCCGCCGGGTACGTCGACCCAGTGGATAGGCTCGGATTTGCGCAATGCGGCGAGTTCGGCGACGGGTAGGCGCTTGAGATTGAGCGGCGTCGAGAAAGTCGAAGCCTCGGCAGATATCGGGCAGGCCATCGGTGAAGCTCCTCATGTGGTTCATAAGACTGGAGACAACGTCGTTCTAGTGCCAGTTGGCCCCATTGAAACATGCCTCCACCGCAGATAAAAGGCACGGGTCCGTATCGCGCTTGTCAGAGTAATGAAACGTGTTCTAGCCTGACGGAATGGGTAACCCAGTCATCGTCGAAGCCACCCGCAGTCCGATCGGTAAGCGGAACGGATGGCTGTCCGGCCTGCATGCAACCGAACTACTGGGCGCCGTGCAGAAGGCCGTCGTGGAGAGGGCCGGCATCGACGCCGGTGTGGTCGAGCAGGTCATCGGAGGCTGCGTCACGCAGTATCGCCGAGCAGTCCAACAACGTCACCAGGACCTCCTGGCTGACCGTCGGGTTGCCCGAACACGTCGGCGCGACGACCATCGACTGCCAGTGCGGTAGCGCGCAGCAGGCCAACCATCTGATCGCCGGACTCATCGCCGCGGGCGCCATCGACGTCGGCGTCGCCTGCGGCATCGAGGCGATGAGCCGCGTCGGCCTCGGCGCCAACGCCGGCCCGGACCGCAATTGGCGTGCCGAGTCGTGGGACATCGACCTTCCCGACCAGTTCACCGCCGCCGAGCGAATTGCCAAGCGGCGCGGCATCACTCGCGAGGATCTCGACCACTGGGGCTTCGAATCGCAGCGCAAGGCGAAGCAGGCCTGGGCCGAGAACCGGTTCGACCGCGAGATCAGCGGCATCGAGGCGCCGGTGCTCGACGAGCAGAAGCAACCGACCAGCGAGCGCCACATCGTCACCCGCGATCAGGGTCTACGCGACACCACCATGGAAGGGCTGGCCGTCGCTCAAGCCCGTGCTCGAGGGCGGCACGCATACCGCGGGCACGTCGTCGCAGATCTCGGACGGCGCCGCCGCGGTGCTGTGGATGGATGAGGACAAGGCGCGGGCGCTCGGCCTGCGGCCCCGGGCGCGGATCGTCAGCCAGGCCCTGATCGGCGCCGAGCCCTACTACCACCTCGACGGTCCGGTGCAGTCCACCGCGAAGGTGCTCGAGAAGGCCGGGATGAAGATGGGCGACATCGACATCACCGAGATCAACGAGGCCTTCGCCTCCGTCGTGCTGTCGTGGGCCCGGGTGCACAACCCCGATATGGACAAGGTCAACGTCAACGGCGGTGCGATCGCACTCGGTCACCCGGTCGGCAGCACCGGCAGCCGATTGATCACGACCGCGCTGCACGAGTTGGAGCGCACGGACAAGAGCACCGCGCTGATCACGATGTGTGCCGGCGGGGCGTTGTCCACCGGCACGATCATCGAGCGGATCTAGGTTTCGCGCTCGGCTGCCCTTACCAGCCGTCCCGAGAAGAATCGGATCGCCGCGCGCAGCCCGGCCAGCATGATCGGTCCGGTACCGCGCACTCCTTCGGTGAACGAGCCGGCCCAACGAATGTCCGTGCCGCCGTCGGCGTTCGGCGTCAGCATGAACTCGGCTCGGTAGCCCTTGGCGGGACTGGGCGGCCCGATGAGCTCGTATACATGCCTGCGGTCTTGCTCGTACTCGATCGTCTCCTCGCGCACGAAGAAGGGCCATAGCCCGACCTTTCGGATGGCACCGATCCCACCGGGCGCGGGCTCACCCTGGCGCACCCAGCCCGACTGAACCGCGAGTGGCTTGCCCCAGCGAGACCACTGGCTGCCGTCTGCCTCGAGCCGGAACAACGTCGCGGCGGGCGCGGTGCTGGTGCGGCTCACCACGAACGAAAACGTCCTGCCAGACATGTCCCTCCCCTGGTTGCGCCAGTTGATCGGCGTCGCGGTGACCCTACCTTGGCCGCAGGGCCCGCGGCCGTCGCGTGGACATGGTCGTGCACCGTCCCGCTTTGGCGAGGGCGTTGCCTTCAGCCACCGTCAAGGACTTCAGCCATCGTCAAAGGATCTGTCGAGGTTTGACTTGGCTAATGTCAATGACGCCGCTCGATTTGCCATTCTGCAATGGCCTAACAGCACTCCCATGCATATAACACAGCTGTAAATTTCGGCTGTTGTGACGGCGGCGGTAATTACGAATATGTCGGGCAATGCGCCAGCCCGACTTCGCTTGGCGACTAAACAGCAAACCTCCTAAGGTCGTAGGCAGCACATCTATCCCAGTTTTGGGACATCTATGACGTTTCTGGCACACATCCTCGGCGGTATGTTCCAGGGTTCCCGCAGGTCGCGGAGTTTTGGGAACTCACACCAGAACGGCAGGAAATTTCTATGAGCAAAACTGAGAAGTTGCCCCATAATCTGCTCAGGTGAATCTAAGGTAAGGACAAACTCGCCCGTCGACGACCGCTCCCTGGCCAACTACTAGCCCGGCGTCGCAAACTCCTGGCGCGAGGTGCCAAGCCGATCCGGCCGGGTTGCTCCCGACCCCACGTGTCGCTCCCCTGCTATCCCAGCTGCCGTGGTAGATGACGAGGTAGAGCCGGTTGCCGCGCCGGTCACGCGCTGATTGCGGCCTTGAGACCGCCGGCAGCCCGGTAGTTGCCATTGCAATAACTTTGACCAGGATAGATGCGGCAGATAACTCGCTGGTCAGAGCGATAACGATCTTGTTACGCGCAGCACGGGCGGATGTGCTGACGCCCGAAATGAGGCCAGGAATCCCCCCGGCGAGCGAAGACGCAGACACCATCGAAAGAATTCGCCTGAGCTTCGTTGTCGAAATGCTTGACGCGCCGCTCAGCAAAGTCATACAGTAAGTCGCCACTGCTCAGCAGGCACTCAGCTTTGCTTTAGGCGGTGGGGGGAGGCTCAGGGGATTGTGTCGGTTCAGCGAACCAATAGTCATCGACTTTTGAAAGATCGCGTGTCGATGACCCTTGGCTCGGTGCCGCTGACCCAACACCGAGGGCCGCCGCTCGAATCAGCGCTTCGATCTGAAGCTTGAAGCTGTGCCATCTGTATTTCCCCTGGTGCTTATGAGCACCCGATCAAGTGAGGAAGACATTCAAATGCAGGACAAGCAAGCAATCTCTCCGGCGACCAAGCGCGCAACTGCTGCTGCGTTTGCGGGTGCCCTGGCGCTTTCGTTCGCCGGGTTCCTGGCACTGCCGGATTCCTCGTCTGACGTGGTGGCCGCGCCAGTCAGCGTCGGCTGGGGCCAAGTGCCGCTGCAGACCGGCGGCAATGGCGGCGGCGGAAACAACGGCGGCGGCTCCGACAACCCCGGCGGCGAGGCGAACGCCGACGGTGGGAACGGCGGCTCGTCCGGCAACGCCGGCGGCGGCGACGGTTCAGGCGGCTCCGGTGGCAGCGGGGGCAATGCCAACGGCGGCGGCAGCGGCGACGCCAACGGCGGCGACGGAACCGGCGGCAACAGCGGCAACGCCGACGGCGGCAGCGCGGATGGCGGCAGCGGCACCAGCGGTAACGCCACGGCTGGCAACGGCGGCGACGTCAACGGCGATGTCAACGCCAACGGCGGTGACGTCACCGGCAATGTCACCGGCGGCACCGTAGCCGGCACGGTGACCGGCGGCGCAGGCGGCACCGGCGGCGCCGGCGGCGCAGGCGGCGCAGGCGGCAACATCAACTGCAACGACTGCACCGGTAGTGCGGGCAACGGCGGCTCAGGCGGCAGCGGCGGCTCAGGCGGCACCGGCGGCGCAGCCACGGCCGATGCCAGTGCCACGGCCACCGCTGGTAACGGCGGCACCGCCACTTCGACCGCCGGCAACGGCGGCTCTGCCACCTCGGGAGACGCGACCGGCGGCAACGGGGGTAGCGCGAACGGCGGCGCGACCACCGGCGGCAACGGGACCGGCGGTGCCGGAGGCAACACGACCGGCGGCAACGGCGGACAATCCACCGGCGGCGCCGGGGGCAGTGCCACTGGCGGCGACGGCGGTGCAACCGGTGACGGCGGTGCCGGCGGCGGTGCTGATGCGACCGGCGGGACCGGTGGCGGCAACGGCGGCGGCAACGGTGGTGCCGGTGGCGGTAACACCACCGAGGCGCCCAGGACGTTCAGCCTGTTCTCGAACATCCTGAACAACCTGTTCAGCTTCTTCGGTGGCAGTGGCGCGAGCACCGGCGGCGGCGGCGGCAGCTGGCTCAATCTGATCTTCGATTTCTTCAGTCTCTGAGCCAGCCCAGTGAGTCGAGTCTGAGCCCGGGTCGCTGACGAGCGTGGGCGGCCCGGGACCGGACAGCAAGTCTTCTACGAACCCAACGAAGTGAAGGAAGTCACAGACATGAAGGAAAACCAAGCACTCTCACCGGCCACCAAGCGGGCCACCGCGGCCGCGTTCGCCGGCGCCCTGGCGCTGTCGTTCGCCGGTTTCCTGGCCCTGCCCGACTCGTCGTCTCATGTGACGGCGGCTCCGGCCAGCGTCGGCTGGGGCCAGCTGCCCCTGCAGGACGGCGGCCAGGGCGGCGGCGGCAACAACAAGGGCGGCGACAACAACACCGGCGGCAGCGGCAACGCAGACGCCGGCAACGGCGGTGACTCCGGCAACGCCAGCGGCGGCGACGCCGACGGCGGCAACGGCGGCAGTGGCGGTAACGCCAACGGCGGCAGTGGCGGTAACGCCAACGGCGGCTCCGGAACCGGCGGCAACAGCGGCAACGCAGACGGTGGCGTCGCCGACGGCGGCAACGCCACCAGCGGGGATGCCAACGCGGGCGACGGCGGCAGCATCAACGGCAACGTCACCTCGCGCGGCGGCGACACCAATGGCTCCGTGATCGGCGCCGTGACGGGTGCCGCCACCGGCGGCAACGGCGCCCCCGGCAGCGCAGGCGGTAACGCCGGCCCGGGCGGCAACGTCTCTTGCAACGACTGCGGTGCAACCGGCCCAGTCAGCGGTGGCGCTGGCGGTAACGCCGGCGACGGCGGGGCCGGCGGCGACGGTGGTACAGCCGGTGTCGACGCCTCAGCTTCGGCGACCGCCGGCGATGGCGGCTCTTCGACGGCCACCGCTGGTGACGGCGGCGCGGCTGAGTCGCGGTGCCGCGACCGGCGGCGCCGGTGGCAGCGCCAACGGTGGGGCGACCACCGGCGGCGCGGGCACCGGTGGTGCGGGTGGTGCGAGCACCGGCGGCACCGGTGGTGCGAGCACCGGCGGTGCAGGCGGCAGCGCGACCGGCGGCGCGGGCGGCGCAACCGGTGACGGCGGTGCCGGCGGCGGAGCCGACGCCACTGCCGGTGACGGCGGCGGCAACGGCGGCGGCAACGGCGGCGACGGCGGTGGCAACACCACCGAAGCTCCGAAGTCGACGAGCCTGTTCTCGAACATCCTGAACAACCTGTTCAGCTTCTTCGGGGGCGACGGCGCCAGCACCGGCAGCGGCGGCAGCTGGGCGAATGTGATCCTCGATCTGTTCAGCCTCTGAGTCGATCCGGTCCCGGGTCGCTGACCGAATGTCGGCGGCCCGGGGGCGGGATCACCCCAGCAGATCGTCTCGAGACCGACCAGTAAGGAAGACACTCACAATGCAAACCAAGCAAGCGGTTTCCCCGGCCACCAAGCGGGCCACCGCGGCCGCGTTCGCCGGTGCTTTGGCGCTGTCGTTCGCCGGGTTCCTCGCGATGCCCGACTCGTCGTCAGACGTGATGGCCGCTCCAGCCCACGTCGGCTGGGGCCTTCTGCCACTGCAGGACGGCGGCCAGGGCGGCGGCGGCAACAATACTGGCGGCGGCGGCGGCGAAGGCGGCAGCAACCCCGGCGGTAACGCCGACGCCAGCGGCGGCAGCGGCGGCTCCTCCGGTGACGCCGGCGGCGGCAACGCCAGCGGCGGCAGCGGCGGCAGCGGCGGCGACGCCGACGGCGGTTCCTCCGGCAACGCCAACGGCGGCTCCGGAACCGGCGGCAACAGCGGCAACGCCGACGGCGGCAGTGCCGACGGCGGCAACGCTGACAGCGGCGACGCCAACGGCGGCGAAGGCGGCAGCATCAACGGCAACGTCAACTCGCGCGGCGGCGACATCGTCGGCAGCGTGACCGGCGCCGCCGTAGGCGGCGAAGGCGGCGTGACCGGCGGCAACGGCGCTCAAGGCGGCGCAGCCGGTGCAGCCGGAGCAGGCGGCAACGTCAACTGCAACGACTGCAGCAACACCAGCGGTGGTGCGGGCGGTGACGCCGGAGCCGGCGGGGCCGGCGGCGACGGCGCTGCAGCCAACGCCGACGCGCCTACTACGGCCACTGCCGGCAATGGCGGCGACGCGACAGCCACGGCCGGTAATGGCGGCGCGGCGACCTCCGGCGCTGCGTCCGGCGGCGCGGGAGGTAGCGCCAACGGCGGCCAGAGCCAAGGTGGCAACGGCGCCGGCGGTGCTGGCGGCGCATCCACCGGCGGCAACGGCGGTGCGAGCACCGGCGGTGCCGGTGGCGGTGCAACTGGTGGCGCAGGCGGCGCGACGGGTGACGGCGGCGACGGCGGCGGGGCCAGTGCTCTCGCCGGTGACGGCGGGGGCAACGGCGGCGGCAACGGCGGCGACGGCGGCGGCAACGGCGCTGGAGGCAGCGGAGGCGGCGGGCTCTTCGGCGGCCTCTTCGATACGTTCCTCAGTTTCTTCAGCCTGTGAGGAACACCATGAGTTAAATCCCGTTCCCGGGTCGCAGACGACAGTCGGCGGCCCGGGAACGATCTTTTTCAGGAGATCTTCTCCAAATCAACAAAGTGAGGAAGTCACTCAAATGAAGGAAAAGCAAGCAATTTCACCGGCCACCAAGCGGGCCACCGCGGCCGCGTTCGCCGGCGCCCTGGCGCTGTCGTTCGCCGGGTTCCTGGCCCTGCCCGACTCGTCGTCTCACGTGACGGCGGCTCCGGCCAGCGTCGGCTGGGGCCAGCTGCCCCTGCAGGACGGCGGCCAGGGCGGCGGCGGCAACAACAAGGGCGGCGACAACAACACCGGCGGTGACGGCAACGCCGACGCCGGCAACGGCGGTGACTCCGGCAACGCCAGCGGCGGCGAGGCCGACGGCGGCAACGGCGGCAGTGGCGGTAACGCCAACGGCGGCAGTGGCGGTAACGCCAACGGCGGCTCCGGAACCGGCGGCAACAGCGGCAACGCAGACGGTGGCGTCGCCGACGGCGGCAACGCCACCAGCGGCACCGCCAATGGCGGCAGCGGCGGCAACGTCGAGGGCGACGTCACCTCGCGGGGCGGCGACACCAATGGCTCCGTGGTCGGCGCCGTGACGCCGGTGCTGCCACCGGCGGCAACGGCGCCGCCGGCGGCAGCAGCGGTGCGGGCGGCTCAGGCGGAAACGTCACCTGCAACGACTGCACCGGCACTAGTGGCGGCGCAGGCGGTAACGCCGGCGACGGCGGGGCCGGCGGCAACGGCGCCCCAGTCACTGTCGACGCCTCAACTTCGGCCACCGCCGGCGATGGCGGCTCTTCGACGGCCACCGCCGGTAACGGCGCGACGGCCACATCCGGCGCCGCAGCAGGCGGCGCGGGTGGCAGCGCGAACGGTGGCGCGACCACCGGCGGCGCAGGCACCGGCGGCAACGGCGGCGCAACCACGGGCGGCAACGGCGGCGCGAGCACCGGCGGTGACGGCGGCGGCGCGACCGGCGGCGCAGGCGGCGCAACCGGTGACGGCGGCGCAGGCGGCGGAGCCAGCGCCACGGCCGGTGACGGCGGCGGCAACGGCGGCGGCAACGGCGGCGACGGCGGCGGCAACACCACCGAGGGCGCGAAGTCGACGAGCCTCTTCTCGGACATCCTGAACAACCTGTTCAGCTCGTTCGGTGGCGGCAGCTGGCTCAACCTGGTCTTCAGCCTCTTCTGAGGATCACGCCAGTGAGTCATTCCATGCCCGGGTTGCCGACCGACGGTCGGTGGCCCGGGCATGGCCTTTTTCAGGGACGAATCAGTTCCACCCTTTCTTAAACGAAGAGGAAGTGACCCAAAATGCAAGATAGGCAAGCAATTTCACCGGCCACCAAGCGGGCCACCGCGGCCGCGTTCGCCGGCGCTTTGGCGCTGTCGTTCGCCGGTTTCCTGGCCCTGCCCGACTCGTCGTCTCACGTGACGGCGGCTCCGGCCAGCGTCGGCTGGGGCCAGCTGCCCCTGCAGGACGGCGGCCAGGGCGGCGGCGGCAACAACAAGGGCGGCGACAACAACACCGGCGGCAGCGGCAACGCCAGCGCCGGCAACGGCGGTGACTCCGGCAACGCCGGCGGCGGCAACGCCGACGGCGGCGACGGAGGCAGTGGCGGCGACGCCGACGGCGGTTCTTCCGGTGACGCCGACGGCGGCTCCGGAAGCGGCGGCAACAGCGGCAACGCCAACGGTGGCGTCGCCGACGGCGGCAACGCCACCAGCGGGGATGCCAACGCGGGCGACGGCGGCAGCATCAACGGCAACGTCACCTCGCGCGGCGGCGACACCAATGGCACCGTCCTCGGCGCCATTACGGGTGCTGCCACCGGCGGCAACGGCGCCCCCGGCAGCCCAGGCGGTAACGCCGGCTCGGGCGGCAACGTCACCTGCAACGACTGCAGTGACACCAGCGGCGGCGCAGGCGGTAACGCCGGCAACGGCGGGTCCGGCGGCGACGGTGCTGCAGCCAATGTCGACGCCTCAGCTTCGGCCACCGCCGGCGATGGCGGCTCTTCGACGGCCACCGCTGGTGACGGCGGCGCGGCCACCTCGGGTGCCGCGACCGGCGGCGCCGGTGGCAGCGCCAACGCTGGGGCGACCACCGGCGGCGCAGGCACCGGTGGTGCAGGTGGCGCGAGCACCGGCGGCACCGGTGGTGCCAGCACCGGCGGTGCAGGCGGCAGCGCGACCGGCGGCGCAGGCGGCGCAACCGGTGACGGCGGTGCCGGCGGCGGCGCCGACGCCACTGCCGGCGACGGCGGCGGCAACGGCGGCGGCAACGGCGGCGACGGCGGCGGCAACACCACCGAAGCCCCGAAGTCGACAAGCCTGTTCTCGAACATCCTGAACAACCTGTTCAGCTTCTTCGGGGGCGACGGCGCCAGCACCGGCAGCGGCGGCAGCTGGGCGAATCTGATCCTCGATCTGTTCAGCCTCTGAGGAATGCCCCAGTGATTCAAGCTGTGCACGGGTCGCCGACCGTCGGTCGGCGGCTCGGGCACGGCCGTTTTGAGGACTTTAGGAGAAGGTCACAAAAATGAAAATGCAAGACAAGCAAGCGGTTTCACCGGCCACCAAGCGGGCCACCGCGGCCGCGTTCGCCGGCGCCTTGGCGCTGTCGTTCGCCGGCTTCTTGGCGATGCCTGACTCGTCGTCTGACGTGATGGCTGCGCCGGCCAGCGTCGGCTGGGGCCAGGTGCCCCTGCAGGACGGCGGCCAGGGCGGCGGCGGCAACAACAAGGGCGGCACCGGCAACACCGGCGGTGACGCCGACGCCAGCGCCGGCAACGGCGGTGACTCCGGTAACGCCGGCGGCGGCAACGCCGACGGCGGCAGCGGCGGCAGTGGCGGTAACGTCAACGGCGGTTCCTCCGGCAACGCCAACGGCGGCTCCGGAACCGGCGGCAACAGCGGCAACGCCGACGGCGGCAGTGCCGACGGCGGCAACGCTGACAGCGGCGACGCCAACGGCGGCGAAGGCGGCAGCATCAATGGCAACGTTGACTCGCGCGGCGGCGACATTGTGGGCGGCGTCATCGGCGCCGTTGTAGGCCCGGTCACCGGAGGCAACGGCGCCGCCGGCGGCAGTGCCGGATCCGCCGGCACGGGCGGCAACGTCAACTGCAACGACTGCAGTAACACCAGCGGCGGCGATGGCGGTGACGCCGGAGCCGGCGGGCCCGGCGGCGACGGCGCTGCAGCCACAGCCACCGCACCTACGACGGCCACGGCCGGCAATGGCGGCACGTCCGAAGCCACAGCCGGCAACGGCGGCGCGGCCACCTCCGGTGATGCAACCGGCGGCAACGGCGGCAGCGCCAACGGCGGCCAGAGCCAAGGCGGCGCAGGCGCCGGCGGCACCGGCGGCCAGAGCATCGGCGGCAACGGCGGCGCGAGCACCGGCGGTAACGGCGGCGGCGCGACCGGCGGGACCGGCGGCGACACCGGTAACGGCGGCGATGGCGGCGGCGCCAATGCCACAGCCGGCGACGGCGGCGGTAACGGCGGCGGTAACGGCGGCGACGGCGGCGGCAACACCGTCGAGGCTCCGTCGGAGACGAACCTGTTCTCGAACATCCTGAACAACCTGTTCAGCTCGTTCGGTGGAGGCAACTTCCTCAACCTGGTTCTGGATCTCTTCAGCCTCTGAGGACTGCCTGCCGTGAACTGAATATCGGTTCGGAAGAGACGCCTCCCGATGCGAATCGGGGGGCGTCTTTTTCGTCGCAGTACCTAGGATGATCGGCATGCCGAAATCCCGCCCGCGGTTCATGGACACCAAAGCCTCCGACATGTTCATCAAGTGGATGTCCAGAATCAACACCTACATGTACCGCCGTAGCGGCGGCGAGGGCTTCGGCAGTGATTTCCAGGGCATTCCGGTGGCACTTCTGACGACGACAGGTCGCAAGACCGGCGAGCCGCGGATCAGTCCGCTGTACTTTCACCGCGACGGTGACACCGTCGTCGTGGCCGCGTCCAAGGGCGGCAGCGACAAGCACCCGATGTGGTACCTGAACCTCAAGGCGAATCCAAAGGTGAAGGTTCAGATCAAGCGCGAAGTGCTGGACCTGACCGCCCGCGACGCCACCGAGGAGGAGCGCGCGAAGTACTGGCCGCGACTGGTCGAGATGTATCCGACGTACGAGGACTACCAGTCCTGGACCGACCGGATGATCCCGTTGGTTGTGTGCGAGCCCTGAGCGAGTTTGCAATCCGCGCCTCCCGGTAAATCAGCTGCCATGGACCGCGTTCGCAACTCGGGGGTGTTGGCGCTCGCACTCAAGTACTTCGCCCGAGCACACATCGCCGTCTATCAACGCACCAACGGCAGGCTCGGCGCGAAGCTGCTGTGGTTCCCGGCAGCCCTCCTAACCACCATCGGACAAAAGAGCGGGCGGCCGCGGACCACGCCGACGCTTTATCTGCGCGACGGTGACCGCGTCGTGCTGCCCGCGTCGTTCGGCGGCCGCGACGAACACCCGCTGTGGTACCGGAACCTGAAGTCAACCGCCGAGGTGCACGTGCAGATCCGCAGCGACCATTTCGATCTCGTCGCCCGCGACGCGACCGCGGATGAACGAAAGCGCTACTGGCCCAGACTGATCAGGATGTACCCGCCGTATCGCCGGTACCGAGAGGCAACCGGCCGCGTCATTCCGTTGGTCGTCTGCGAACCGTGACGTGAGATCCCGCCGCGGGGCGATTACGTGGGTCGGGGTGTCGGCCGCCATGGGAAAATGCCATTGTGAGCGTGCTGGCAGCGTTTGTCTCGACGTGGTCGAACGCACGCGGCGCTCCACGGGTTTTCGTGGGCGCTTTTGTGCTGGTCAGGGGTGGATTTGGGTGTGCGGGAGAGGGTTTGGTGTTTCCCGGCTGAAATGAGGGACGCGCACGCGGTGTGGCTCTAGGTTTCGGGGTTACCACACCAACCGCAACCGGAGGCACGCGTGCGCGTCAGTACGCGATAACCGTCTGCTGCAGATCCCCGGGGCATGGGTCACCGATGTCGTCATCGGTGATCGCGACGTCGAAGTCGTCCTGCGCCGCGCGCCCGGCTGCTGACCTGTCCATGCGGGATGCTGAGCAAGTCGGTCTATGACCGGCGGCGGCGCCGCTGGCGGCACCTGGATCTCGGTCGATGCCGGCTCTGGTTGGTTGATGAGATCCGCCGGCTGCAGTGCCCGGACTGCGGGGTACGACGAAGAGGATGGGCTCGGCCGGGGCGCGGCATACCCGCGATTTCGAAGACATGGTGCTGTGGCTGGCTCAGCGCACCGACCGCACCTCGGTGGCCACCCTGATGCGCTGTAGTTGGGAGGCGGTCACCGCGATCATCAACCGCGGGGTCACCGAGTTGCTCGACGCCCGCCGCCTGCAGACCTTGTATCGGATCGGTGTCGATGAGGTCTGCTATCGCCACCCGCATCGCTATCTGACCATCATCGGTGATCATGACACCAGCACCGTGGTCGATATCCAGCCCGGCCGCAACTACCAATCCTTGGCCAACTTCTATGAGCGTCAATCCGATTCGAATCTGGCCCAGATCGAAGCGGTCAGCATGGATGTGGAATCGGCCTACACCGAAGCCACCCGCGACCACATCGCGCACGCGGTCATCTGCTACGACCCGTTCCACATCATGCGATGGGTAAACAGGGCACTTGATGCGGTGTACTCCGAGGCCATCACCGGGCCCGGCCGCGCGTCGATGACCCCGGCGCAGTGGCGCACCGGACGCTGGGTGCTGCGCACCGGGGAGAACAAACTCAGCGAGGACCGACGCGCGCTGATCAACCAGATCGCCCGCACCCACCGCCACATCGGCCGGGCTTGGACGCTAAAGAACAACTCCGCGACCTCTACCGTTTCGATCACCCACCCGACGTGGCCCGCCAGCTGCTGCGGCGCTGGATCACCGCGGCGAAACGCGGCCGCATCAACGCCTTCGTACACCTGGCCAAACGACTGCAGGTCTACTTCGAGGAGATCAACGCGGCCATCGAACGCGGCATCTCCAACGCCCTCATCGAAGGCATCAACGCCAAAATCCGACTGATCAACGCACGCGGCTACGGCCACCACTCCGCCCAGACCCTGACCTCGATGATCTACCTCTGCCTGGGTGGCCTACACCCGAAACTTCCCGCGAGAACCTGAGGAGTCGACGCACGCTCGACGTTTGGCCACAGCGCCCCGCAAACTGGTGCCCGATACGACAAAGGTGCCCCCCTGCGTCAACTGGAATCCGCGCTGGGGGCCGCGACGGCTGGAGCCCGGTGGACGGGCTCCAGCGCGTCGGCTTACGACACCTCCAACACCGAACTTCGCCGGGTGATCGGTGGGATGGCCAACCTCGATCAGCGGTTGCGGGCACAGGTCGACCAGTCGGCGCAGGTGGTCACAGCCGGGCGCAGCAACCTCGACGCCGTCAAGAAGTGGGTGACGGCCGCGGCATCGCGCGTGCCCCAGAACGCGGCCGGCGAGCGGATGCTGTTGCCGATCGTGCAGAAGGGTCTTGGCGACGTCATGAACATCGTTGCGACGTCCAACGGCGAACTGAACTCGATCGGCGCCAAGATCCGCGGCCTCGGCGACGAGTATCAGAAGCTGGGGGAGCAGAAGTTCGGCAAGGTCGGCAAGGACGGCCCCGAGTTCGCCGGTGGCAACGATCCGAAAACCGACGGCAAGAACGACTGGAAGCCGCAGAACGAATACGAGCAGGCGCTCAAGGATGCCGGTGTCCTGAAGGAAGCCCCGAAGGGCTATTACAAGGAATGGATCGACAACGCCAAGCGCCAGGGTGTGCCGCCGTCGACCCTCGTGGATATCGCCAAGCGCCACAACATCACCCCGCAGAGCTTCGACGTCCTGAACAAGATGGAGAAGGTGACCGACAGAGACGGCAAGTCATTCTTCCTCTGCCGTCGCGCACCAGCGGCGAGGATGCACGCAAGGCCGCGCTGATGACCTACATCCTCAACTGCGGCACCGATTACGGCGAAGGCACGCGCGCACGACTTCGCGCCGACGCCGTATTCAGCCGACGAGGTCCAGCGGATCATCGACCGGCAGAACGCCAACTCATGGAGCTACGACCATGACGTCAAGTTCGTGCAGGACAACGGCGGACGATTGATGTCGACACCGAACGGCATGCTGATGGGCTGCGGCGGCAACTGGCTACAGGACATCTACAGCGAGGGCGGCGGCAGCACGTGGGGTGACATCTTCATGATGAACATCGACGACCCCTCCGATGCGGGCGCAACGCTGAAGAAGGTCGCCGAGTCGGGCAACATGTGGTATCCCGCAGCCCGACGGCGAAGGCAGGGAAGGATCGCTGGATCTCGACCGCATCCTGCATCACGAGGAGCGCCACTCCCAGCAGTGGCAACGCTACGGATACTTCGGCTTCCTCGACGCCTACGCCACCGGCAAGCTCGTCGAGATCTTCACCGACCATCCGCTGGAGAAGGACGCGGGCCTGTCCGACGGCGGCTACAGGTGAGGCGTGTCCGCGCGGTGATCGCGGTCATCGCAGCGATCGTCGCGCTCGTGCCCGGCTGCCGCAGCAACAACTGGGAGCAAACCGCGCCGTTCGCCCCGTCACTTCGGCCTGCGTTCGGCGCCCGCGTCACCGATGGTAAACTGCAGTTCTGGCTGGGCACACCGTGTTCCGCCGTGACCAACGTTTTCTTCACCTTCGATCCCTACAAGGACGACGAGGCCGAACTCGAGTTGGCGCCACCCCCCGGATTTGCCCCTGAAGTCGACCGTTTCACGCTGGGCGGACCTTACCCGCGGCTGACGGTCAGCACCCCGCTGCCGGCCGGCTTCGATTGGCGGTCGGCGAAGGAAGTGATGCTCGGGGTCCACACGCTCGGCGAGGACGGCTGGGGTTCGACGTCGCAGCTGTCCGACGTCGTCAAGGGATCGGCCGAACATCCCGACGATTCGTACTGGTTCCAGGACGTCGGCTGGCTCAACCCCGCAGAGGTCGCCGCGCAGAATGGCAAGACCTTCTTGACGACGTGCACGCCCGACCCGCAAAAGCAACCGTCGGTGCCCGCGGCGTTCGGTGCACGCATCGACGACGACAAACTCCGCATCTGGACCGGCACCCCATGTACGTCGACGACCGGTGTCACGATTGCCTTCCAGCCGGCCGGGCAACGTCTTCGAGCTGAAGACAGCAGGCGACGGCGCCACGGTCGATTTCGACCGCTACACCGTCGGCGAGCCCCGCGGCCGGTCTACAGATCAGCCAGCCGTTACCCGCCGGATTCGATTTGCGCGCACAGAAATCCGCGGTGTTGTCGGTCGTCGGGCAAGGATGCGCATGTCGGACTGCGCACCGACCTCGCCGAGGTGGCCAATGGCTCGGCTCGATCACCCTTCCGACACCTATTGGTTCCAGGGCGTCGGCTGGCTGAACCCCGCCGACGTTGCCGCGAAAAACGGTAAGGCCTTCGTCGCGGTGTGCACCGAGGCTCCCGCGAAGTAGTATCTAGGCGCCGTAGACCGGTACCGGCTTGCGTGCTTTGCCCAGCAGATCGGTAACGACCGGTCCGAGTTCGGCGGGATCCCATCGCGCGCCCTTGTCGACCTGTGGACCGTGCGCCCAACCCTCGGCCACTCGGATGATGCCGCCCTCGACCTCGAACATCGTGCCGGTGACATCCTTCGACTCGACGCTGCCGAGCCAGACCACGATCGGTGAGACGTTCTCCGGCGCCATCGAATCGAAGTCGTTGTCCTGCGTCGACATCATGTCGGCGAATACCGTCTCGGTCATCCGGGTCCGCGCCGAGGGCGCGATCGCGTTGACGGTGACGCCGTAGCGGCCCATCTCGGCGGACGCCACCAAGGTCATCGCGGCGATGCCGGCCTTCGCCGCACTGTAATTCGCTTGTCCCACACTGCCTTGCAGGCCGGCGCCCGAGCTGGTGTTGATGATGCGGGCGTCAAACCGGCGATTTGCCTTCCTTGACAATGCGCGCGCCAGTACGCCGCCGCGTGCTTCATGGTCGCGAAGTGTCCCTTGAGGTGAACAGCGATGACGGCGTCGAACTCTTCTTCGCTGGTGTTGGCGAACATCCGGTCGCGGACGATGCCTGCGTTGTTGACCAGCACGTCGAGTCCGCCGAAAGTGTCGACCGCAGTCTGGATCAGCCCGGCGGCCTGCTCCCAGTCGGCGACGTTGGCTCCGCTTGCGACGGCTTCGCCTCCGGCGGAGGTGATCTCGTCGACGACACCCTGGGCCGCGCTACCGCCGCCTGCGGGTGAGCCGTCGAGTCCCACGCCGATGTCGTTGACCACCACTCGTGCGCCCTCGGCCGCGAAGGCCAGCGCATGCGCGCGCCCGATGCCGCCGCCTGAACCCGTCACGATGACCACGCGGCCGTCGAGCAGTCCCATATCCGTTGTCTCCAGCTTGTTTGAGCATTTCTATTTGATGTCCGCAGTTGTGGTTTCCAGGTAGTGCGGAGGCTCGCCCCCACCGTGCACCTCGAGTGACGCGCCGCTGATGTAGGACGCCGCGTCGGAGGCCAAGAAACGCGGCGGCGAGCCCGACGTCGTCGGGTTTTGCGAGGCGGCCCAAAGGGACGTTGCGGGAAATGGCCGCAATGGAATCCGCGTCGCCGTAGAACAGTTCCGACTGCTCGGTTTCGACCATGCCGACGACCACCGAATTCACCCGCACCTTCGGCGCCCATTCGACCGCCAGCGTGCTGGTGATGCTTTCCATCCCCGCCTTGGCGGCACCGTACGGGGCCGTACCCGGAGTCGGCCTGCGGCCGCTGACGCTCGCGATGTTGATGATCGAGCCACCGCGATCCTGCTGCTGCATCACCGCGTTCGCATGCATGGAAACCGATAGCGGCCCCAGCAGATTGAGTTCGACGATCTTGGTGTTGAACTTCGCCGACGCGTCGGCGGTGAGCACATAGGGCGAACCGCCCGCGTTGTTCACGACGACATCAAGGCGACCATGGCCGGCGATGACAGTGTGATAAGCGCAGCCACCGACTCGTCGTCGCGAACGTCGCAGCTGTGGAACTCGTACGGCGATCCATCGACGGGTCGCGCGCGCACGTCACGACCGTCGCGCCCTGCGCGGCGAACACCGAACTGATGCCCGCGCCGACTCCGCGCACGCCGCCGGTCACCAGGACGACCCTGTCGTTGAGTGCGAGGTTGATGTCTGGCAGGTCGGTCACTGTGCTAGCGTACCAAGCAAGTGCTTGCTTAGCTACCGTCCCCCAGGAAGTGACTCGGGAGTATTCGCATGACCATCACTCAACCAAGACGCGAACCGGGCATCGTCTCGGTCACCGTCGACTATCCGACGGTCAACGCGATTCCCTCGCGCGGCTGGTTCGAACTCGCCGACGCCATCACCGCGGCCGGACGCGACCGCAGCACCCACGTCGTGATCCTGCGGGCCGAGGGACGCGGCTTCAATGCCGGCGTCGACATCAAGGAAATGCAGCACACCGAGGGGTTCACCGCGCTGATCGACGCCAACCGCGGCTGTTACGCACGCCTTCCAGCGCGGTCTACGAGTGCGCGGTTCCAGTCGTAGCCGCCGTCAACGGGTTCTGCGTCGGCGGCGGTATCGGCCTGGTCGGCAACGCCGGACGTGATCGTCGCGTCCGACGACGCCACGTTCGGCCTGCCCGAAGTGGAGCGCGGCGCGCTGGGCGCAGCGACGCACCTGTCACGACTGGTTCCCCAGCACATGATGCGACGGTTGTTCTTCACCGCTGCCACCGTCGACGCGGCCACACTGCATCACTTCGGCTCGGTGCACGAGGTGGTGCCGCGCGACGAATTCGACGAGTCCGCGCTGCGGGTCGCTCGCGACATCGCCGCCAAGGACACCAGGGTGATCCGGGCCGCGAAAGAAGCGTTGAATCTGATCGACGTGCAAAGGTGAACTCGAGTTACCGGATGGAGCAGGGCTTCACCTTCGAGCTGAACCTCTCCGGCGTGTCCGACGAGCATCGTGATGCGTTCGCCGGCACAGACAAGGGAGCCAAATGAGCGACAAGCGAACCACACTCGACGAGGCCGATCTCGTCGATCCGAAGCGGAATGACCATCGGCATCGGTGGCTGGGGATCGCGGCGCAAGCCGATGGCATTCGTGCGGGCACTGCTGCGCACGGACGTCACCGACCTGACGGTCGTCACGCTACGGCGGTCCGGACATCGGCCTGCTCTGCGCCGCAGGGAAAGTCAAGCGGGTCTACTACGGCTTCGTGTCGCTGGACTCGCCGCCGTTCTACGACCCGTGGTTCGCCAAGGCCCGCACGAGCGGTTCCATCGAATCCCGTGAGATGGACGAGGGCATGCTGCGCTGCGGACTGCAGGCTGCGGCGCAGCGGCTGCCGTTCCTGCCGATCCGCGCCGGCCTGGGTAGCGACGTGCGCGACGTTCTGGGGCGACGAACTGAAGACGGTGACGTCGCCATATCCCACTCGATCTATTCCCGGGTCGCTTCGCTCCTGCCCACCGGAGACGGCTTCGAAGAACTCGTCGCCATGCCCGCACTCACCCTGGACGCCGCATTCGTGCACATGAATCTCGGTGACGCACAGGGCAACGCCGCATACACCGGCATCGACCCTTACTTCGACGACCTGTATCTGATGGCCGCCGAGAAGCCGCTTTCTCTCGGTCGAGCGGGTGGTGGCCACCGAGGAACTCGTCAAGGCCGTGCCGCCGCAGGCGCTGCTGATCAATCGGATGATGGTCGATCACGTCGTCGAGGCACCCAACGGCGCCCACTTCACCACCGCCGAACCGGACTACCGCCGCGACGAGAAGTTCCAGCGGCACTACGCCGAGGCTGCAGCGTCCGACGAGACATGGCAGCAGTTCGTCGACACCTATCTGTCGGGCAGCGAAGCCGACTATCAAGTCCGCAATCCGGAAGTTCAAGGAAGCGCAGGAGAGCAAGTGATGTCCGTGACTCGTGCCGAGGTGTGCGCCGTGGCATGCGCCGAACTGTTCCGCGATGCGGGCGAGATCATGGTCAGCCCGATGGCGACCATGGTGTCGGTCGGTGCCCGACTGGCCCGGTTGACCTTCTCCCCCGACATCGTGCTGACCGACGGTGAAGCCAGGCTGATGGCCGACACTCCGGCGATCGGGGTCGTCGGCGCGATCGAGGGCTGGATGCCGTTCGGCCGGGTCTTCGAGACGCTGGCCTGGGGCCGGCGCCATGTTGTCATGGGTGCCAACCAGATTGACCGCTACGGCAACCAGAACCTGTCGGCGTTCGGTCCGCTTCAGCACCCGACGCGCCAGATGTTCGGTGTGCGCGGCGCTCCGGGCAACACCATCAACCACGCCACCAGCTACTGGGTCGGCAGCCACTCCAAGCGGGTGTTCGGCGTGTCCGTCGATATCGTCTCGGGCATCGGATGGGACAAGGTCGACTCCGACAACCCCGCCTACCGATTCGTCAACGTCTATCCGGGTCGTGACCAACCTGGGCGTGTTCGACTTCAACGGTCCAGACCACCAGATGCGCGCGGTGTCGCTGCACCCCGGTGTCGACGCTGGTCAGGTTGCCGAGAACACCTCCTTCGAGGTGCACGGACTTGACGACGCCGAGGAGACGCGGCTGCCCACCCAGGAGGAGCAAAGACTGATCCGCGATGTGATTGATCCGAAGTCACTGCGGGACAAGGAAATCCGGTGATGAGCCTCTCGGGCGAAGAACATCGGGAGAAGAGTAGGTTGCGCACGCCGCTGACCGAGCTGATCGGAATCGAGCACCCGGTGGTGCAGACCGGCATGGGCTGGGTGGCCGGTGCGCGACTGGTGTCGGCAACCTCGAATGCCGGTGGCCTCGGCATCCTTGCGTCGGCGACGATGACGCTCGACGAGCTGCGACGGCGGTCGGCAAGGTAAAGGCCGCGACCGACAAGCCGTTCGGCATCAACATCCGCGCTGACGCCGGCGACGCGAACGAGCGGATCGACCTGCTGATCCGCGAAGGCGTGAAGGTCGCGTCCTTCGCCTTGGCGCCCAAGCCCGATCTGATAGCCAAGCTCAAAGCCGCTGGCGTCGTGGTCATTCCATCGGTCGGATTGGCGAAGCACGCCAAGAAGGTGGCCGGTTGGGGTGCCGACGCGGTGATCGTGCAGGGTGGTGAGGGTGGTGGCCACACCGGGCCGATCGCGACCACTCTGCTGCTTCCGTCCGTGCTCGATGCAGTCGACATTCCAGTCGTCGCCGCAGGTGGATTCTTCGATGGGCGCGGGCTGGCGGCCGCCCTGTCATACGGTGCGGCGGGCGTGGCCATGGGCACCCGCTTCCTACTGACGTCGGATTCGACCGTGCCGGACGCGGTCAAGCAGCGCTACCTCCAATCCGGACTGGACGGCACGGTCGTCTCGACGCGCGTCGACGGGATGCCTCACCGCGTGCTTCGCACCGGGCTGGTCGAGAAGTTGGAGGGCGGTTCGCGACTCCGCGGCTTCTCCGCGGCACTTCGCAACGCGCAGAAGTTCAAGAAGATGTCGGGCATGACATGGCGCTCGATGATCAGCGACGGCCTCGAGATGCGGCACGGTAAGGAGCTGACGTGGTCGCAGGTCGTGATGGCGGCCAATACTCCCATGCTGCTGAAGGCCGGGCTCGTCGAGGGCAACACCGATGCGGGCGTGTTGGCGTCGGGTCAGGTCGCGGGCATTCTCGAGGATCTGCCGTCATGCGCCGAGCTGATCGAATCGATCGTCAGCGATGCCGTCAAGCACCTTCAGGCGGCGGCCGCGCTCGTCGAGTGAGCACCCAGCACCTGATTGAATCTAGACGCTTCATTTTCGATTAATTAAGCTATAATCTTCATGTGATAGCAGATGAAGCCAGGTGGTTCAGGGGCCCTGCGCGCGACGCTGATCGGCGATGTGGTGGGCTCACGCCGGGCCGCGGACCGCGCCGCTACGCACCGTGCTTTGAACCGGGCGTTGGGCGAGGTCGCCGCGGGCGCGATCGACGCACGCCGCGTTCACGGTCGGCGACGAGTTCCAGGGCAGCTATCCCACCGTCGGCGAGGCGATCGACGGCGGCATTGTCTGTGCGATTGGCGGTCACGCCCGGCATGGACATCCGGTTCGGCATCGGCTGGGGGTGCGGTGGCTGTACTCGATCGGAGACCGGCATCCAGGACGGCCTGGGCTGGTGGGCGGCACGCGAGGCCATCGAGTGGACTTCGGCGGCGCAACGGCAACCGGGTCTGGCGCTGGTACGCACGTCGTTTCGGGTTGCCGGCGAAGCGCGCAGGATGTCGACGCCATCAACGCCGCGTTGCTGTGTCGGGACCATCTGCTTGGATCGCTCGATGAGAGATCGATACGGATAGTGAAGGGACTGTTGAGCAATCGCGACGAAGAAGGACATCGCCGCCGACGAGGACATCAGCGCGTCGGCAGTGTCTCAGCGTGCCGGCCGCGACGGTCTGGATCTGATCGTGGTCGCATCTGGATACCTGCGGAGCATCCCATGAGCGCGTTGGCGGTGATGTTGATCGCGGTCGGGATCGCCGATATCGTCGGCGGCTGACCGAACGCCGGTGGATGCCTGTGGTGTGGCGCCGGTCGTGGTAGCCATATGCGCGGCGATTGGCGGGGCTGTGGCACCCGGGCGACTTCGCACCGTTGCGATCGCCGCGGCGGCGAGCCATCGGCTGGGGGATCCTGTGCGCAGGCGCGGAGCGGTCAGGCGAACATGAGGTGACGCCGCTGGTGGTGTTCGGCGTGGCGGTGGCGTTGCTGCTTGTGTTGTCGGGCTGGGACTCCGACGTGGCGGGGGTGGTCAAGCGCTGGGCCGGGTGGGCGCAGCCGCCTGGGCTGGCGACCCCCGACGGGAACCGGCTGCTGATGGTCGTCGGGGTGGTGCTGTTGCAACTCGTGACGGGAAACCAGTTGGTGCGACTGATCCTTGGTTCCGTCGGTGCGGTGAAGCCGGCCGGGCGAGCCACAGCCGTCGGATCGGCTGAAGGGCGGCAGGTTGCTCGGGCCGATGGAGCGGCTGCTGATCCTGGGCCTGGGTCTGGCGGGTCAGCTCGCGGCGGCGACGGCGGTGATCGCTGCCAAGAGCATCATCCGGTTCCCGGAGATCAACGCGCAGAAGGCCCGCGAGAACGGCGGACATCGGTATCGACGACGTGACGGAGTACTTCCTCGTCGGCAGCTTCGCCAGCTGGATCTGGCGCTCGAGCGGGTTAGCGCTCGTGCAGTAGTCAGGCGTGCTGATAGGTGCAGATGCAGGAGCCGTCTTCGAAGTCCACCACGTCGGTCAACACCCAGACGGTTCCGTCGAGCATCGATCTCCACGTCGCTGCAGCCGCATCCGCCTGAGTACAGCGACGCAGAGTTCTGCGGTGACGCCGACGCAGCGCCCTTGGTTTTGCGGACCATCCGCTTGGCCTGGCCTTGCTGACTTGGCCTGCACAGCACTCAGCAAGGCGGCGAAGGTGGCGGCTTCGGGCGACTTGGGCGTCTTGAAGGTCAGCGTGACGCGTTGGTGTGAATGGTCGCCGCAGGACACCGTGCCCAGCACCTCGATGTTCTCGATCAGATCGGTCGGGCACGGAAGTCCAATTCGCACAGCGTGTTCCGGCCGCGAACAGCAACTCGTTGCCGGAGTCATCGTTGGCCTTGACCATGCCCGTCAACGTCAGCGGCCGCTCGAAGTCGTTCTTGGCGAGTTTGGCGAGGAACTCCTTCGGAGTGAACGAATTCGAGTCTGCCTTTGCCATGTGCCTCTCCCGATGTTCGTCTCGCAGCGATCCTAAATCGACGTTGCATGTCAATAGCTGGCGATTCAGGTCCGCGCTATGGCGAACGGCCCTACGCTCGGGCCATGAAAACGAACGCCGCGGTGCTGTGGGAATCGACGAGGAGTGGTCTGTCGAGGAGATCGAACTGGATCCGCCCAGGGAGGGCGAGGTGCTGGTGTCGTTCGAAGCCACCGGACTGTGCCATTCCGATCATCACGTCCGCACCGGCGATCTGCCCGGGTCCCTGCCGATGGTCGGCGGCCATGAAGGCGCGGGAATCGTGCAGTCGAGATCGGCCCCGGCGTGCGCGGCCTGAGCGTCGGCGATCACGTGGTCGCGTCGTTCCTGCCCGCGTGCGGCCGCTGTCGCTGGTGTGCGACCGGGCAGCAGAACCTCTGCGATCTCGGCGCGATGATCCTGGTTGGAATGCAGGCCGACGGCACCTTCAGGCGGCGGGCGCGCGGCCGGGAGATCGCGGAACCAGGAATCGGCGTCGGAAGCTTCTCGCAGTACGGGACGGTCGCCGAGGCGTCGGTGGTCAAGATCGACGACGACCTGCCGTTGTCGCGGGCATGCCTGCTCGGCTGCGGAGTGACGACCGGCTGGGGCTCCGCGGTCAACACCGCCGACGTCAAACCGGGAGACACCGTCGTGGTGATCGGCTTCGGCGGGATCGGCAGCGGCGCGGTCCAGGGCGCACGGCTGGCGGGGGCGGAGAAGATCATGGTCGTCGACTTGGTGGAAAGTAAGCGCGAGAAGGCTTTTCAGTTCGGCGCCACGCATTTCGTGACGTCCATGGCTGAAGCGACGGAATTGGTCGCCGAGTTGACGCGCGGCGTGATGGCGGATTCCGCGTTGATGACGGTCGGACTGCTCGAGGGCCCGATGATCAACGACGCGCTGACGATCATCCGCAAGGGTGGCGCGGTGGTGGTGACCGCGATCGCATCGATGGCCGACGCGACGCCGACGTTGCCGATGGCGCTGTTCACCGCTCTTCCAGAAGCGACTACTGGGCAGCCTCTACGGCGAGGCCAATCCGCGCGCCGACATCCCCCGACTGTTCAGCCTGTACCGCGAAGGCAAACTACTGCTCGATGAGACCGTGACGCAGGAGTACAAACTCAACGACATCAACGACGCCTACGACGACATGCTCGCGGGCCGCAACATCCGCGGCGTGGTCATCCTCGACCACTAGCCCACCCGCCACCTGCAGCCTGCCCCTCTTCAACTGCCGCGAGCGTGCGTGTTTGCACACGACACGCCGCGAAAAGCAGCACTGTGCGCACATTCGTCGAGCGGAGAGTGCACAAAGTTGTGCCCGCGAGTGGAGTGTCACATGCTGAAACGCAAGTTCGCGCTGAGAACTAGAGGCGCTCGATGATGGTGACGTTGGCGGTGCCGCCGCCCTCGCACATCGTCTGCAGGCCGTAGCGACCGCCGGTGCGCTCCAACGTGTTCAGCATCGTCGCGAACAGCTTGGCGCCGGTGGCACCGAGCGGATGGCCGAGCGCGATAGCGCCGCCGCTGGGGTTGACCTTCGCGGGATCGGCCTTGGTCTCCTTCATCCATGCCAGGACGACCGGCGCGAAGGCCTCGTTGATCTCGACGGTGTCGATGTCATCGATCGACAGCCCGGTCTTCTCCAGCGCGTACTGGGTCGCGGGGATCGGTCCGGTCAGCATGAAGACCGGGTCGGCGCCGCGCGCACTGATGTGATGGATACGGGCGCGCGGCTTGAGCCGTGATCCTTGACGGCCTGCTCCGAGGCCAACAGCACCGCGCTGGCGCCGTCAGAAATCTGACTGGCCATGGCGGCGGTCAACCGGCCACCGTCGATGAGCGTCTTGAGGCCGGCCATCTTCTCCAGCGAGGTGTCGCGTGGACCCTCGTCGGTGACGAAGCCGTCGACCGGGATGATCTCGTTCTCGAAGTATCCCGAGCGGATCGCCTCCTGGCGCGCGCTGGTGACTGGTCAGCGAGTACTGCTCCATCTCCTCGCGCGACAGGTTCCACTTCTCGGCGATAAGCTCCGCGCCGCGGAACTGCGAGATCTCCTGATCGCCGTAGCGGTGCAGCCAGCTCTTGGATTCGTTTGTGGGAGAGGTGAACCCGAACTGCTCGGCGACGGTCATCGCCGACGAGATGGGGATCTGGCTCATGTTCTGCATGCCGCCCGCCACGATCAGATCAGCGGTACCCGACATGATGGCCTGCGCGCCGAAGGAGATCGCCTGCTGGCTCGAGCCGCACTGCCGGTCGACGGTGACGCCAGGCACCTCTTCGGGGTAACCGGCGGCCAGCCACGACAGTCGCGCGATGTTGCCTGCCTGCGGTCCGATGGCGTCCAGGCACCCGGCGATCACGTCGTCGACCGCGCCGGGGTCGACGTCGACGCGGTCGAAAAGCCCGCGCCACCCGGCTGCGCCGAGGTCGACGGGATGCACGCCGGCCAGCGATCCGTTGCGCTTGCCTACCGCGGTACGGACGGCGTCGATGACATATGCCTCAGGCATTGTTCAAGCTCCTTCTTTGGTAATACCGCCGAGAACAATTGAAAGGTATTGGCGGCCGACCTCTTCGGCCGTCAGCGGTCCGCCCGGCTGATACCAGCGAACCGAAACCCATGTGGTGTCGCGGATGAACCGGTAGACCAGGTCGATATCGATGTCGGGCCGGAAGTAGCCCTCGTCGATGCCCTGGTTGAGTAGGTCCAACCACATCTTGCGCTGCTCTTTGTTGCGGTCCTCGACATAGGCGAACCGCGGCTGGTCGGCCAATCGCTTGGCCTCGTCCTGGTAGATCACGACCTGTGCGTGGCGGCTCTCGATCGCCTCGAATGACGCCATGAACAAACCCTTCAGCCGCTCAAGCGGATTGGGTTCGGTCGCGACGATCTCCTGATACCGCTCGAACAACCAGTCGAGGAACCCGCGCAGCAGTTCGTCGACCATCTCCTCTTTGGACGAGAAGTGGTGGTACAGACTGCCGGACAGGATTCCCGCGGAGTCGGCGATGTCGCGCACGGTGGTGGCCCGCAGCCCGCGGTCGGCGAACATCCTCGCGGCGAGCTCCAGAAGCTCGTCACGTCGGCTCGCCGGCTGGCTGGCTGCGGATGCGGTCATGCGCGCTGACTCGACACCGAAATCACTTCCCCAGTCAGATAACTGGAGTAATCACTGGCCAGGAACGCGATGGTCGCGGCGACTTCCCACGGCTCGGCCGCCCGGCCGAACGCCTCGACTTCCGAGAGCCGATCCAACAGCTCGGAGCTGCTGGTCTTCTCCAGGAACTTGTGCCTGGCGATGCTGGGCGACACCGCGTTGATCCGAACGCCGTACTCGACGGCTTCGATTGCGCTGCAACGGGTCAACGCCATCACTCCGGCCTTGGCCGCCGCGTAGTGCGACTGCGAGTGCTGCGCCCGCCAACCCAACACACTGGCGTTGTTGACGATCACCCCGCCGTGGCCGGCATCGCGGAAATACCGCAACGCCGCGCGGGTGGATCGCATGGTCGAGGTCAACGTCACGTTGAGCACCCGGTCCCACTCTTCGTCGGTCATGTCGACGACGGGCGTCGTGCCGCCCAACCCCGCGTTGTTGACGAGCACATCGAGGCGGCCCATCCGAGCCGTCGTCGACGAGATCAACGCGTCGACCTGCGCGGTGGACGTCACGTCGCAGACCACGCTTTCCACCCGGCCCAGCCCGAGCCCGGTCAGCTGGTCGCGGGTCTCGCCGAGCCGCCGCTCGTGATGGTCGGAGATCACGACGTCGGCGCCCTCGGCCAAGGCGCGACGCGCGAAGGCAGACCCGATGCCGGTGCCGGCCGCGGCGGTCACGACGACGACCTTGCCGGTCAGAAGCCCGTGTCCGTCAATCTCTTTCGGCGCTATTGATAACGTCATGCCGCTCCGTTGAGGGTCTTCGCGCAAGCGCTCATGCCCCCTTGACCTCTCTAGGTAGGCCGAGCACCCGCTCGGCGATGATGTTGCGCTGGATCTCGTTCGACCCGCCGTAGATTGTGTCGGCCCGCGAGAACAGGTACAGCCGCTGCCATTCGTCGAACTCGCCGTCGGTCAGGGTCAGGCCGTCGCGACCCAACACGTCCATCGCGATCTCACCGAGTTCGCGATGCCAGTTGGCCCACAACAACTTCGACACCGAGTCTTTCCCGGCGGCCTCGCCGCCTCGTTGCTCGACATCCATCGTCGCCAGTGCGTACGCCCGCATGGTGCGCAGCCCCACCCACGAGCGGGTCAGGCGCTCACGGATCAGCGGATCATCGGCGGCGCCTGTGCTTTTCGCGAGGTCGGCTACACCGGAAAGCTCACGGGCGTACTCGATCTGCTGGCCCAGCGTCGACACCCCGCGTTCGAACGTCAGCAGGCCCATCGCGACGCGCCAGCCGTCGCCGGGCTGACCGACCACCAGATCGGCGTCGGTGCGGGCGTCGTCGAAGAAGACCTCGTTGAACTCCGAGTCCCCCGTCAACTGGACGATGGGACGGACCTCGACACCGGGCTGGTCCAGCGGCACCAACAGGAACGACAGTCCCGCATGGCGTTTGGAGCCCTTCTCGGTGCGGGCCACGACGAAGCACCACTGCGCCCAGTGCGCCAGCGAGGTCCACACCTTCTGCCCGTTGATCACCCACTGGTCGCCGTCGAGCTCCGCGGCTGTCGAGACGTTGGCCAGATCACTGCCCGCGCCCGGCTCGGAGTAACCCTGGCACCACAGCTCGGTGAGATCGAGGATCCTGGGCAGGAAGCGCTTCTTCTGCTCGTCGGTGCCGAACGCGATCAGCGTCGGCCCCAGCAGTTCCTCGCCGAAGTGGTTGACCTTCGCAGGCGCGTTGGCGAGCGCGCACTCCTCGTAGAAGGCGACGCGGTGGGCGACGGTCAGCCCACGGCCGCCGTGCTCCTCGGGCCAGCCCAGGCAGGTGTACCCGGCGGCCGCCAGGTGCTTGTTCCACGCCAGCCGTTCGGGGAAGGCCACGTTGTCGTTGCCCGGCCCACCGAGGCCCTTGATCGCGGCGAATTCCCCGACGAGGTTGTCGGCGAGCCAGTCGCGGACCTCGGCCCGGAACTCCTCGACCTCTATCACCCCTGTAGGCTAACCTACCAAGCACTTGCTTTGTTAGAGGAGCGACAATGCCGGCAGATCTAAGGACCATTCCGCAGGTCCTGGACCGGATTGCCGACCGATTCGCCGACCACAACGCGCTGGTCACCGCCGGCGGTGCCGGCAATCCAGCCTGGTTGGACCGGCGGTTCACCTACGCCGATCTCCGCGCTGAGGTCCGCACGGCTGCCGCGGCGATGATCGATCTCGGCATCAATGCCGGGGACCGCGTCGCGATCTGGTCGCCGAACACCTGGCACTGGGTCGTCGCCTGCCTGGCCACGCACTGCGCGGGCGCGGTTGTGGTCCCGCTGAACACCCGCTACACCGCGAGCGAGGCCACCGACATCCTGGCTCGCACGAATGCACCGCTGCTGATCGGGATGGGCAAGTTCCTCGGCGCCGACAAGACCGCCGAGCTCGACCGGACCGCCCTGCCGGACCTGCGTCACATCGTCCGGGTCCCCATCGAGATGGACGACGGCACCTGGGACGAGTTCGTCGCGCGCGGCGGCGGCTCCGCCGCCATGGACCGAGTCGACGCCCGCTCGGCCGCAGTCACCCCCGACGACGTCTCCGACATCCTCTTCACGTCCGGGACCACCGGCCGCAGCAAGGGCGTCCTGTGCCTGCATCGTCAGTCGCTCGACGCGCCGGCCGCCTGGGCCGCGTGCGGGCAGCTCACCAGCGCCGACCGCTACCTCTGTATCAACCCGTTCTTCCACAACTTCGGCTTCAAGGCCGGCATCCTGGCGTGCCTGCAGACCGGCGCCACGTTGATTCCGCAACTGACCTTCGATCCCGAACGGGCGATGGCCACGGTGCAGGAGCATCGCATCACGGTGCTGCCCGGTCCGCCGACGATCTATCAGGTCCTGCTGGACCACCCCAAGCGCAGCGACTACGACCTGACGTCGCTGCGGTTCGCGGTCACCGGCGCGGCGACGATTCCGGTGGTGCTCATCGAACGGATGCAGACCGAGCTCGACATCGACATCGTGCTGACCGCATACGGCCTGACGGAGGCAAGCGGCTTCGGCACGATGTGTCGCGCCGACGACGACGCAGTGACAGTCGCCACGACGTGCGGCAGACCGATCGCGGGTTTCGAGCTGCGCATAGCGGCGAGTAGCGCCACAGAAACAGGGGAGGTCCTGCTGAAGGGCCCCAACGTGATGGTCGGGTATCTCGATGACCCCGAAGCCACCGCTGCGGCAGTCGATTCCGATGGCTGGCTGCACACCGGTGACGTCGGCCGCGTCGACGCCGCCGGCAACCTGATCATCACTGACCGGCTCAAGGACATGTACATCAGCGGCGGGTTCAACGTCTACCCCGCCGAAGTCGAGCAGGTGATCGCGCGGCTGGACGGGGTCGCCGAGTCGGCCGTCATCGGTGTACCCGACCAGCGGCTCGGCGAGGTGGGCAAGGCGTTCGTGGTCGTCAAGCCGGGCGCGACGCTCGACGAGGAATCGGTAATCGCTTACACGCGACAGCATTTGGCGAAGTTCAAGACGCCGCAATCGGTGGAGTTCCTCGACCTGCTGCCGCGCAACCCGGGGGGCAAGGTGGTCAAGCCCCTCTTGCGCCAACACAGTGAGAGGGCCTGAAGTGGACCTGAGTTTCGATGAAGCCACGCTCGCGTTCCAGGCCGAGGTGCGCGAATTCCTTGCGGCGAACAAGGACTCGTTCCCGACGAAATCCTATGACACCGCCGAGGGTTTCGAGCAGCACCGGCGCTGGGACAAGGTGCTGTTCGACGCCGGCCTGTCGGTGATCACGTGGCCGGAGAAATATGGCGGCCGCGACGCCACCCTGCTGCAGTGGGTGGTGTACGAGGAGGAGTACTTCCGGGCGGGTGCACCGGGCCGCGCCAGCGCCAACGGCACCTCGATGTTGGCGCCGACGTTGTTCGCGCACGGCACCGAGGAACAGCTCGACCGCGTGTTGCCGAAAATGGCTAGCGGCGAGCAGATCTGGGCTCAGGCGTGGTCGGAGCCCGAGTCCGGCAGCGACCTCGCCTCGCTTCGCTCGACGGCGACCAGGACCGACGGCGGCTGGCTGCTCAACGGGCAGAAGATCTGGAGCTCGCGGGCCCCGTTCGGCGAGCGTGCGTTCGGGTTGTTCCGATCGGATCCGGCGGCCGAGCGCCACAAGGGCCTGACGTACTTCATGTTCGACCTGACGGCCGACGGCGTCACGGTGCGGCCGATCGCGCAGCTGGGCGGCGACACCGGCTTCGGGGAGATCTTCCTCGACGATGTGTTCGTGCCCGACAACGACGTCATCGGCGAACCCCACGACGGTTGGCGGGCGGCGATGAGCACGTCGAGCAACGAACGCGGTATGTCACTGCGCAGCCCCGCCCGCTTCCTGGCACCGGCGGAACGACTGGTGGCGCAATGGAAGTCCGATCCCGACAGGGAAATCCAAGCAGCCTTCGCCGATCGGGTTGCCGACGCGTGGATCAAGGCCCAGGCCTACCGTCTGCACACGTTCGGCACGGTGACCCGGGTGGCGGCGGGCGGCGAGCTCGGCGCCGAATCGTCGGTTACCAAGGTGTTCTGGTCGGACCTCGATGTCGCGATCCATCAGACCGCGCTCGACATGCGCGGCGCCGACGGTGAACTCGCCGACAATTGGACAGACGGTTTGCTCTTCGCATTGGGCGGCCCGATTTACGCCGGTACCAACGAGATTCAGCGCAATATCATCGCCGAGCGGCTGCTGGGCCTGCCCCGGGAAGCTAAGAGGTAGTTGGACTGTGTTTTTCCAGACTGACGAACAGCAACGCGACTTCGCGGCCAGTATCGATGCCGCCCTGGCCGCCGCCGATCTACCTGCCGCGGTGCGCGCCTGGGGCAATGGCGACACCGCGCCCGGCCGCAAGGTATGGGCACAGCTGGCCGATCTCGGCGTCACCGCGCTGATGGTTCCCGAGAAGTTCGACGGCATCGAGGCGCATCCGGTCGACCTGGTGGTCGCCGCCGAGCGGCTGGGCCGGTGGTGTGTGCCCGGCCCGGTTACCGAATCCATTGCCGTCGCACCGGTTCTCCTTGCCGACGATGAGCGCAGCACCGCGCTGGCGGCGGGTGAACTCGTGGCGACGGTTGCCATGCCGCCGCAGGTGCCGCGCGCTGTCGACGCTGACACCGTCGGCCTGATTCTGGTGGCCATCCAAGAAGGAGCCGGCGGTCAGGTCACCGACGGCACGGCGGGCGAGCAGCACGAATCGGTCGATCCGAGCCGTAAGTTGTTCGACGTCAACGTATCCGGCGACCCGCAACCAGCCGACGTGACACGCGCCTACGAGTTCGGCGTACTGGCCACCGCTGCTCAGCTGGTCGGCGCCGGGCAGGCGATGCTGGACATGTCGGTCGAATACGCCAAGCAGCGCAGCCAGTTCGGCCGGGCGATCGGTACATATCAGGCGATCAAGCACAAGCTCGCCGACGTGCACATCGCCGTCGAGCTGGCGCGGCCGCTCGTCTACGGCGCGGCGTTGTCGCTCGCCGACGGCTCCGGCGACACCGCACGAGACGTCAGTGCCGCGAAGGTGGCGGCGGCGGACGCCGCACTGCTGGCGGCGCGCTCGGCGTTGCAGACTCACGGCGCCATCGGGTTCACCCAGGAGCACGACCTGTCGCTGTGGCTCCTGCGAGTCCAGGCGCTGCGATCGGCGTGGGGTGACCCGACAATTCATCGGCGTCGGCTACTGGAGGCGCTCTAGTGACTGAAGAACGGCAATTGCTCCGCGAGACCGTGGCGGCGCTCGTCGAGAAGCATGCGTCGCCCGCCGCGGTGCGTGAGGCTATCGAGTCCGACCGCGGATACGACGAGTCGTTGTGGCGGCTGCTGTGCGAACAGGTCGGCGCCGCAGCGCTTGTCGTGCCGGAGGAGATGGGTGGCGCGGGTGGTGAACTCGCCGACGCCGCCGTCGTGCTCGAGGAGCTGGGCAGGGCGCTGGCGCCTACTCCGCTGCTCGGCACCACACTCGCTGAGCTGGCGTTGCTGGCCACCGAGGAGCCCGACGCCGACGCGCTCGCCGGTCTCGCGGAGGGCGCGACGATCGGTGCCGTGGTGTTCGACGCCGACGAGCGCTCGCGCGAGGAGCATCCAGTGGCCGACTATGTGATCAACGGTGACATCGCCGACGTCGTGATCGCTGCCGACGGCGAGCGTCTGGCGCGGTGGGCGGGCATCACCGCGCACAAGGCCGCCACCATGGACTTGACCCGGCGCCTGGCGCGGGTGGAGGCGACGGACACCACCGACATCGGCGCCGATCCCGGGCTGGCGGACACCGCCGCGATCCTGATGGCGGCCGAACAGATCGGCGCGGCCTCGCGATGCCTGGACCTGACCGTCGAATACACCAAGGACCGCGTCCAGTTCGGCCGGCCGATCGGCAGCTTCCAGGCGCTCAAGCACCGGATGGCCGACCTCTACGTCGCGGTGCAATCCGCACGGGCGGTGGTTGACGCAGCGATCGCCGAGCCGTCGCCGACGTCGGCAGCGCTGGCACGGGTCGCGGCGAGTGAGGCCTTCTCGAAGGTGGCCGCCGAAGCCGTGCAGATGCACGGCGGCATCGCGATCACGTGGGAGCACGACATTCAGCTGTACTTCAAGCGGGCGCACGGAAGCTCGCAGCTTCTCGGGCCGCCGCGGGAGCATTTGCGCCGACTGGAATCCGAGGTGTTCTAGCGTGGTGTTGTGACGTCGTTGCGTGCAGGCATCCCGCCGTTCTATGTAATGGACGTGTGGTTGGCCGCCGCGGAGCGGCAACGCAGTCACGGTGACCTGGTGAACCTGTCAGCGGGACAGCCGAGTGCGGGTGCGCCCACGGCGGTGCGGGCCGCCGCCAAGCATGCGTTGGACAACACGGTGCTGGGCTACTCGGTCGCACTCGGCATCCCCGAACTGCGCACCGCGATCGCGGCCTCCTACGAGAGCCGGCACGGCCTGACGGTCGATCCGGCCGATGTCGTGATCACAACCGGCTCCAGCGGCGGGTTCCTGTTGACGTTCCTGGCGTGCTTCGACGTCGGCGACCGGGTTGCCATCGCCAGTCCGGGCTATCCGTGTTACCGCAACATCCTCTCGGCGCTGGGCTGCGAGGTGGTCGAGATCCCGTGCGACGCGCAGACCCGATTCCAGCCGACGGCCCAAATGCTCGCCGACCTCGATCCACCCGTGAAGGGCGTGATCGTGGCGAGTCCCGCGAATCCGACGGGCACCGTGATTCCGCCCGATGAACTCGCCGCGATCGCATCGTGGTGTGAGTCGTCGGGGGTCAGGCTCATCAGCGACGAGGTGTATCACGGCCTGGTCTACGAGGGCTCCCCGGCAACCAGCTGCGCATGGGAGACGTCGCGCAGTGCCGTTGTCGTGAACAGCTTTTCCAAGTATTTCGCGATGACGGGGTGGCGCCTGGGGTGGCTGCTGGTACCGCCCGAGCTGCAGCGCGCGGTCGACTGTCTGGCCGGAAACTTCACCATCTGCCCGCCGGTCCTGGCTCAGGTGGCTGCGGTCGCCGCCTTCACACCGGAGTCCATCGCCGAGGCGGACGGCTTATTGCATCACTACGCAGCTAACCGCCAACTGCTGCTCGACGGACTGCGCTCGATCGGGATCGACCGGCTGGCACCGACCGACGGCGCCTTCTACGTGTACGCCGACGTCTCCCATCTGACCACCGACTCACTGTCGTTCTGTTCAAAGCTGTTGAACGACACCGGCGTTGCGATCGCTCCGGGCGTCGACTTCGACACCGTCGCGGCGGGCTCGTTCGTTCGGCTTTCATTCGCGGGCCCCAACAGTGACATCGAAGAAGCGCTCAAGCGAATCGGGAATTGGCTGGGCTAGTGCGTCGCCGAGACTACGGAAAGTGACGGATTTCGCGCGATTTCCATCAGAAACCGTAGTCCCGGCGATTCGGCCTATCGCTTCAGATTGGCGTACCAGTCGAGCAGGGCGGGGTCGTCGACCGCGCTGCGCTCCACCACCTTCGCGACGTCGGCGCCGGCGAAGAGTTTCTTGATCGGCACCTCGAGCTTCTTACCGGTGCGGGTGTGCGGGACGCCGGGGGCGACGATGATCTCGTCGGGCACATGGCGCGGGGACACATCCTCGCGAATGGTCGTGTTGATGCGATCGCGCAGTTCGTCGGTCATCTCGGCACCGTCGGCAAGCACGACGAACAACGGCATCCAGTACCCGCCGTCGGGTTGTTCGCAGCCGATCACGAGCGCCTCGGCGATTTCCGGCAGCCGCTCGACGGCCTGATAGATGTCCGCGCTACCCATCCTGATGCCGTGCCGATTCAGCGTGGAGTCCGATCGGCCGTGCACGATGATGCTGTCGTGGTCGGTGATCGTGATCCAGTCGCCATGCCGCCACACACCCGGAAACATCTCGAAATACGCACTCCGATAACGTGATCCGTCGGCATCGTTCCAAAATCCGACCGGCATCGACGGCATCGGCTTGGTGATGACCAACTCCCCGACCTCACCGCGCACCGGCTTGCCGGATTCGTCCCAGGAGTCCAGCGCCACGCCCAGAAACGGAGCGGACAGCTCTCCCGGCCAGACCGGCACCGTGGGCACGCCGCCGATGAACGCCGACACCACATCGGTGCCACCGCTGATCGACGCAACCTGGACGTGCTCGCCTGCGTTGTCGTTCAGCCACAGCGACGACGACGGTGGCAGTGACGATCCTGTGATCCCCACCGTCCGCAGTGCCGACAGGTCGTGATCCTTGCGCGGCACGGCGTCGGCCTTGATGCAGCCGAGTACATATCCGGGACTGGTCCCGAATACGGTCGCGCGGCACGTCGGCGGCGATCTTCCACAGCGCGTCGGGCCGCGGTGCGGCGGGGCTGCCGTCGTAGCAGACGATCGTCGCACCCACCAGCAGGCCGGCGACCTGGAAGTTCCACATCATCCAACTCGGACTGGTGAACCAGAAGAACGTGTCGTCGGGGCCGATATCCGACTGCAGCGCAATGGCTTTCAAGTGCTCGAGCACGACGCCGCCATGGCCGTGCATGATGCCCTTCGGAAGTCCGGTTGTCCCCGACGAGAAGAGAATCCACAGGGGATGGTCGAACTCGACCGGCGTCGTGGTCAACCCGTCGTCGACCGCCTCGGTGAGTTCGGAGGCCATCACGGTCGCCCGCAGCGTCGGCAGCCCGGCCTGCAGGGCGGCGATGTCGTCGCGCTTGTCGTGGGTCTTGCCGCCGAAGCGGTATCCCTCGGCGGTGACCAGCACGACCGGCTCCAGCTGCCCCAGCCGATCCAGTGCGGCCTTGGCCGAGTAGTCCTGCCCGCAGGCGCTCCAGATCGCTCCGATGCTGGCCGTCGCGAGGAACGCGATGACCGCTTCGGGGATGTTCGGGATGTACCCGACGACACGGTCGCCCTTCACGACGCCGAGCGAGGCCAATCGGTCAGCGAATGCCGCTGTGCGGCCGAGCAGTTCGGCCCACGACACCTGTGTCTTTTCACCGCCCTCAGCGACGTAGAGGATCGCCGGGCGATCGGTGCGCGCATTGCGCACGATCTGGTCGACGTAATTCAGGTTCGTCCCCCTGAACCATTTCGCACCCGGCATCTGCTCGGATTCCAGGACGGTGTCGGGCCGCTCGCCGAGATCGAAGTAGTCCCACAGAGCCGCCCAGAACTCTGCGGGCTCGTCGACCGTCCACCGCCACAGCGTCCGATAGTCGGTTGCCTCGAAACCGGTTCGTTCACCGACGAAGCGCGCGAAGTCGGTCACCCGCGCCTCGGCTATGTCGGCGGCCGTCGGCACCCACTGGGGTTCGGCGTCGCTCATCGTGCGCTCCAACCACCGTCCATGGTGTAGGAGGCGCCCGTCACCATTCCCGCTGCCGGCGAAGCGAGCCAGCCGACCAGAGCGGCAACGTCTTCGGGCTCCACCAGTCGCTTGATCGCACTCTGTGTCAAGAGAATCTCACTCACCACCTGATCCTCGGGTATGCCGTGCACCTTAGCCTGGTCGGCGATCTGTTTGGTGACCAGCGGGGTTCGCACGTATCCGGGGTTGACGCAGTTGCTCGTCACGTCGTGCGCCGCGCCTTCCAGCGCCGTCACCTTCGACAGCCCTTCGAGGCCGTGTTTGGCGGTGACGTACGCGACCTTGTACTCCGAGGCGCGCAGTCCGTGCACCGACGAGATGTTGACGATGCGCCCGAACTTCTGCGCGTACATGTGCGGCAGGGCAGCGCGAATCAGCAGAAACGGCGCCTCCACCATCAGCGCCTGGATCAGCCGGAAGCGGTCCGGCGGGAAGTCGGGGATCGGGCTGACGTGCTGTACGCCCGCGTTGTTCACCAACACGTCGGCTTCGAGTTGCAGCTCTTCGAGTGCGGCGACATCGGAAAGGTCGACGGTCCAAGCCTTTCCGCCGATCTCGCCGGCGATCGCCTTGGCCCCGACGTCGTCGAGATCTGCGACGGTGACCAGCGCGCCGCGGGCTGCCAACTCGCGCGCACAGGCGGCACCGATCCCGCTCGCGCCGCCGGTGACCAACGCGGTGCGTCCGCGGAGATCGCTCATACGATGCCCGCTTTGGCGAGCTCTTCGCGGTCGGCCTCATCGAGCGTTTCGAGATCGATGCCGTTGGTCTCGCGGGTGAACAGCGCGGCGATCAGGGTGACGACGGAAGCAGCGGCCAGGTACACAGCGATCGGTACCCAGGAGCCGAAGATGTCGAGCAGCCACTTGGCGACCGCAGGTGCAAGTGACCCGGCAAAGATTGCGGTGACCTGATAGCCAAGGGAGACACCGGAATACCGCATCCGGGTGGGGAACATCTCGGCCATGATCGCGGGCTGTGGCGCGTACATGATCGCGTGGAAGATCAGGCCGACGATGATCGCGATCATTATGAGCAGGTAGTCGCCGGTGTTCATCAGCGGAAAGGCGAAGAAGCCCCAGGTGCCGGCGAGGATCGCGCCGACGATGTACACCGGTCGTCGACCGAACCGGTCGGACAGCCGGCCCACCTGCGGGATGACGATGAAGTGCACGGCGTGCGCGGCCAGCAGCCACCACAGGATGTCGCTCGTATCGGCGCCCACCGGATTCTTCAGGTAGACGATCGAGAACGTGACGACGAGGTAGTACATGATGTTTTCGGCGAACCGCAGGCCCATGGCGGTGAAAACGCCACGCGGGTAACGCTTCAGCACCTCGATGACGCCGTATGAGACGGATCGGACCCGTTCGACCTCCTGCTGGGCCGCTACGAAGATCGGCGCGTCGGTCACCTTGGTGCGGATGTAGTAGCCGATCAGCACGACCACGGCGGACAGCCAGAACGCGACGCGCCATCCCCACGACAGGAATGCCGCATCCGACAGCGTCCCGGTCAACACCAGCAGGACCACGGTGGCAAGCATGTTTCCGACCGGCACGGCGGCCTGCGGCCAACTGGCCCAGAAGGCGCGTTCGCGGTCGGGGCTGTGCTCGGCGACCAGCAGCACCGCGCCGCCCCATTCGCCGCCGACGGCGAAGCCCTGCATGAACCGCAGGACGATGAGCAGGATCGGAGCCCACACGCCGATCTGCGCGTACGTCGGCAGGCAGCCCATCAGGAAGGTGACGGCGCCTACGCCCAGGATGGCGAACTGAAGCAGCTTCTTGCGGCCGTACTTGTCGCCGAAGTGGCCGAAGACCACGCCGCCGAGCGGTCGCGCCGCGAACCCGACCGCGTAGGTGAGTAGCGCAGCGATGAGCGCCTTGGACTCGCTGGTGCCCTGCGAGAAGAACACCTTGTTGAAGACGAGCGTGGCGGCGGTGGCGTAGAGGAAGAACTCGTACCACTCGACAACGGTGCCTGCCATCGAGGCCACCACCACGCGCTTGAGACCGGTCGTGATCGACCTCGGCTCGTCGCGGCGCGGCTCGCTGCTGATGCTCATCACACACTCCTTCAGGCATCTCGGATGTGAGGCCCACCACAGGCTCGTCGTGAGTATTCATGCAGGTGCCCGGTGTCGCAATGACCAAACGCGCAGGCACCATCTGCAAAAATGCAGTTGTGCCGTCTCCTATGACCCCGCCGACAGGGCGCAGGCCGAGCGCTGACGATCTACTCGTGTTGCTGGCGGTCGGCCGCTTCGGCCGCTACACCACGGCAGCAGAGGAACTCGGCCTCAACCACACGACCATTTCGCGCCGCATCGCCGCGCTCGAGGACTCCATGGGCGGGCGCCTACTCGCTCGCGTTGCCGGTGGCTGGGAACTCACCGAACTGGGCAGGGAGGCGCTGGCCGCCGCGGAGGTCGTTGAGTCCGCCGTGCGCTCGCTGACCGTCGACGCGGGCGGCGATCGGGCGCTGGAGGGCGTCGTGCGGATCTCGGCGACCGACGGTTTCTCCGCCTACATCGCTGCGCCGGCGGCCGCGCGGGTCCAGCGCGACCATCCAGGTGTCGCGGTCGAGATCGTCACCGCCACTCGGCGGGTGAGCCAGCAGCGCTCCGGACTCGACGTCGAAGTGGTCGTCGGCGAACCCAAGGTGCACCGCGCTGTCGCGATCCGGCTCGGCGATTACTGCCTCGGGCTCTACGGCGCCCGCGACTACGTCGCCAGAAACGGCACGCCGACGAGCATCGCGGAGCTGGCGCGGCACCCGCTGATCTACTTCATCGACTCGATGCTGCAGGTCGACGACCTCGACGTCGCCACCAGCTTCGCCCCCGCCATGCGCGAATCCATCACGTCCACCAATGTTTTCGTGCACGTCGAGGCGACGCGCGCGGCCGCCGGCATCGGACTGCTGCCCTGTTTCATGGCCGATCGCCACCTCGATCTCGTCCGTGTGCTCTCCGACGCAGTCGCGGTTCGGCTGACCTACTGGCTCGTCACTCGCGCGGAGACGCTGCGCAGACCCGAGGTGGCGGCCGTCGTCGCCGCGATCCGGGACCGCATGGTCGATCAGCGCGATGTGCTGAAGGGCGCGGGCTGAGCGCAAACGGAAAAGGCACCCCCGCAGGGGTGCCTTTTCTGTTGCTGCCGTTGGCTTCAGTGGCTCTGGTGCACGCTCGTGTCGACCTGGGGGACGCTCACGGACGGCTGGATGGTGTTGACCCAGTCGTGGTGTCCGACGTCGGCCTGAGCCGGTCCCGCGATGCCCAGCACAGCGGCGGTCAGTCCACTTGCGATCATGGCGGCGAATCCGAACTTCCTCATTGTCTTGCCTTCTTCTGTTGCCCTGCCGGTGGTTGTATCGCGCCGGTCTGATGGCTTAAACAGGCTGCTCAGGGTATTAATTCCGCTGGCAGTAATTGATCGACGGTTGGCAGAAATCGACCGCTTGGGACAGGCTTGGGCATGCCGTTCATCAACCATCCGAAGGGCAGGGCGTACTACCGGCACTGGGCCACGCCGAACCCTGGTGCCGCCGTCGTCTTCCTGCACGGTTTCGGCGAGCACACCGGGCTCTACCACCGGTATGGCTTCGCGCTCAATGCCGCGGGCATCGACCTGTGGGCGGTCGACCAATTCGGCCACGGGCTCAGTCCGGGTGACCGCGGCGATTTCGGGTCGACCGCCGACAGCTCCGAACTTGCCGATACGTTGACCGAACTCGTCGAAGGGGAGAACGCCGGCTTGCCGCTGATCGCCCAGGGTCATTCGTTCGGCGCGATCGTGACGTTGACCCGCCTGCTCGACCAGCCCGACCGCTACCGGGCCGGCGTCATCTCGGGCGCACCCCTTGTGCCCATCCCCGAGATGGTCGATGCCGACAGCACTTTCGACCTCGACCCCCGCTGGCTTTCTGCTGACCCCTTCTACCTGGATTCACTGGAGAACGACCCGCTCGCGTTCGTCGACGCCGACAGCGCGCCGTTGGCCCGCGCGCTCGACACGGCATGGGATCGATTCGGCGCAGATCTGCCCAAGCTTGCGGTGCCGACGCTGGCGGTTCACGGTGCCAACGACCCGATCGCTGAGATCGGCGCGGTGCGCGCGTACGCCGAGCAACTGGAACCGTTGCAGCTCAAAGAATTCCCCGGCGCGCGTCACGACATCCTCAACGAGACGGTGCACCGCGAGGTCGCCGGCGCGATCGTCGACTTCATCACCGGCCACGCGCTAAGGTGACCCGGTGGTGACGAGGGCGCTGATCGCGGCGACTGCGATGCTGGCCACTGCGACGGTCGTCGCAGCGCCGGCGGGCGCCCAACCCGGCGACGATCCCTGCGAACTCGCTGTCACCTTCCTCTGCCGGTTCGTTCCGGTCGCACCAGACCTCGACCACGATGTCGATCTCACCCAGCAGCTGCCCGCCGCTGATCCGAACGCTCCGCTACCGGAGTCGCTTCCGCCGGCCGATCCCTGCGCGGCGGGCTGCATCTAGAGCCACTGCGCCAATCAGTTTGCAGAAGTTTGCCGAATAGTGCCTCTTACCAGTAAGCGACGCGTTTTAATGTCGCTGGGACGGGGTTGCGACCTACCTGAGGAGACCATCGTGTCGACAAGATCGCCGAGAACCGCCTTTTTTGGCCTCGGTCTGGCTCTCGCGTGGGTGGCCGTCGTGGCCATTCCTTCCGCGGCTGCCGTGCCCTACCTTGCCCCACCCCAGAGCCCTCGGGTTGAAGAGCCGTGTGACGACTTCGACAAACTCGCCTACGATCCCGCCGTCGGACAGATCGTCTGCGACGGAAGTACGTGGTCACTATCGGTCACGCCGGTCGGCGTCCAGCACATCGGGTCACCCTGCCTGCCCGACCAGATCAATCGCCAGTTCGCTACGTCTGACGACGGCTATCTCATCTACTGTCCGGGCACGACGGGGGTTTGGGGTCTCTACCAGCCGTGATTGAGAGGCGATTTGTGTGCGTTTTGGAGCGCTGAGCGCAACAAAACGCACACAACTCGCTAGAGCCAGGTGTCGTCGGTGGTGGCGGTGAGGAACGCCTCGAGGTCGTCGCGCCACTGCGCCGGCGTGTTCTTGTCCGGCTCGATGCCGGTGTACTGGCCGCGGTAGAAGAGCAGCGGACGCGGCTTGCGGTGCGGCACGTCTGACATCGAAGCCACCGCGCCGAAAACGACGTAGTGATCGCCGCCGTCATGCACGGAGTGCACCGTGCAGTCGATGTGGGCCAACGTGTCCTTGATGATTGGTGAGCCGAGTTTCGATGGCAGCCAGTCGATTCCGGCGAACTTGTCCGGTTCCTTGGAGCCGAATCGCGCCGAAACGTCCTTCTGCTTCTCATGCAGCACGTTGACGCAGAACTCGCCCGCTGGCCTCGATGGCCTGCCACGACCGCGACACCTTGGTCGGACAGAACAACACCAAAGGCGGTTCGAGCGACAACGCGGCGAACGACTGACACGCGAAACCGACCGGCTCGTCGTCGTGCACGGTCGTGATGATCGTGATGCCGGTGCAGAACTGCCCGAGCACATTTCGGAATGTGCGCGGGTCGATCGGCTCTGGACTCAAGGTTGGATGCTCTTCGCGCGAGGGCTCATCGCTATTTGAAGCCGATGCTGAAGTCGTGGCCCCACAGGCTGACCGCGGTGCTCTCGCGCGCGATCCAGTCGTCGTCATCGACTTGCAGTCCCTCGCAGCCGAATTCGACGTCGAATCCGCCGGGAGTCTTCATGTAGAACGACAGCATCTTGTCATTCACGTGGCGGCCCAGCGTCGCCGACATCGGCACCTTGCGCCGTAGCGCCCGATCCAGACACAACCCGACGTCGTCGGAATTCCCGACCTCGACCATCAGGTGCACGATCCCGCTCGGCGTCTCGCCGGGCATGAAGGCCAGGCTGTGATGACGCGGGTTGACGCCGAAGAACCGCAGCCACGCCGGCGGGCCGTCGGCGGGCCTGCCGACCAGCTGCGGCGGCAGTCGCATCGAGTCGCGCAGGTAGAAACCGAGCACGTCGCGATAGAAGTGCAACGATTCGGCGTCGTCACGGGTGGTCAGCACCACGTGGCCGAGGCCCTGTTCCTCGGTGACGAACTTGTGGCCGTAGGGGCTGACCACTCGGCGATGCTCGAGGGCGGCTCCGTGGAACACCTCGAGGCAGTTGCCCGAGGGATCCTGGAAACGGATCATCTCGTCGACGCGGCGGTCGGCGAGTTCGGCAGCAGTGGCCTCTTTATAGGGCGTGCCCTCGAGGTCGAGGCGGTTGCGAATCTCCTGCAGGCCGGCGGCATTCGCCACTTCCCAGCCCGACTCGAGAAGCCGGTCCCGCTCCCCCGGCACGATCACCAGCCGAGCGGGGAACTCGTCCATGCGCAGATAGAGTGCGCCCTCGGTCGATCCGCTGCCCTCGACCATGCCGAGAACCTTCAGCCCGTACTCCCGCCACGCAGCGACATCGGTGGACTCGATGCGCAGATAGCCCAGTGACCGGATGCTCATCGGTTAGCCTCCAAGGAAGTCGATCGTCAGCTTGTTGAACTCGTCGAACTTTTCCAGCTGCGCCCAGTGGCCGCACTGCCCGAAGACGTGCAACTGCACCTTCGGGATCTGCTTGAGCGCCACCAGCGCGCCGTCGAGCGGATTGACGCGGTCCTCGCGGCCCCAGATGAGAAGCACTCGCTGGCGCAGCTTGTAAACCTCGCGCCACATCATGCCGAGCTCGAAATCGGCCCCTGCGAACGACTTTCCCATCGCGCGGGCAGCCGCCAACGACTCCGGCCGGCTGGCGATCGCGAACCGCTCGTCGATCAGTTCGGGGGTGACCAGGTTCTGATCGAAGACCATGATGCGCAGGAACTTCTCCATGTTCTCGCGCGTGGGATCGGCGGTGAACTTGCCGAGCAGCTTGACGCCCTCGGTGGGATCGGGTGCGAACAGATTGACCGAAAGCCCGCCGGGGCCCATCAGCACCAGCCGGCCCGCCCGCCTGCCGTTGTCCAGCGCGAACCGCACCGCTGTACCGCCGCCGAGCGAATTGCCCACCAGGTCAGCGCTTTCGATGCCGAGGTGATCGAACAGGTTCAGCAGCGCGGTGGCGCTGTAGCGGTTGTACTGCTCGTGCTCGGTGTGCTTGTCGGAGTGCCCGTAGCCGGGCTGATCGACGGCCAGCACATGAAAGTGCCGTGCCAGCACCGCGATATTGCGCCCGAAGTTCGACCAACTCGACGCACCGGGGCCACCGCCGTGCAGCAGCACCACCGTCTTCTCGTTGCCGACACCGGCCTCGTGGTAGTGCAGCCGCATGTCGTCGCGGACCTGCGCGTAGCGGGAGGTGGACTCGAACGTGATCTCTTGCTGGTGCGCAGCTTCCGCGGCGAAGGAGGTCATCAGGCCTTCCAGTTAAACCATCGTGTCCTGCGGCGGCAGGCCGAAGGCATCGTTGCCGAAAATCAGGTATGCGCGCTCGGGCTCGTTGGCGGCGTGCACGCGACCGGCGTGTGCATCGCGCCAGAAGCGTTGCACCGGCTGGTCGAGGTTCAGCGCGGTCGCGCCGGACGCCTCGAAGAGCAGGTCGATCGATGCAATCGCGCGGGCGGTGGCACGTACCTGGTCGCGACGCGCGCGAGCCCGCAGCTCGAACGGAATCTCCTTGTCCGCTCTCAGAAATTCGTACTCGTCGCGAACGTTGCCGATCAGTTGACGCCAGCCTGCATCGATGTCGCTGGCCGCCTCGGCGATGCGAATCTTGGCGAATGGGTCGTCCTTGGATTTCTCGCCGGCGAACGCCGCGCGCACGCGTTTGCCCTGATGCTCGACGTGGGCGTCGTAAGCGCCGTAGGCCATTCCCATGATCGGCGCGGTGATCGTGGTGGGATGCATAGTCCCCCAAGGCATCTTGTACACGGGGGCGGTGTTGTTCTCCAACCCGCCAGCGGTGCGGTCGTTCATCGACTTGTACGACAAGAACCGATGCCGCGGCACGAACACGTCCTTGACCACTACGGTATTCGAGCCGGTGCCCTTGAGCCCGACCACATTCCACACGTCGTCGATGCGGTACTCGCTGCGCGGGATCAAGAAGCTGCCGAAGTCGACAGGCTTACCGTCCTTGATGACCGGTCCGCCGACGAACGCCCATGTCGCGTGGCCGGATCCAGAGGACCACTGCCATGCGCCATTGACCACGTAGCCGCCGTCGACCACGGTGCCCGCGCCCATCGGGGCGTACGACGACGACACTCGCACCGACGGGTCGTCACCCCAGACCTCGTCCTGTGCCCGCTGATCGAACAGCGCGAGGTGCCAGTTGTGCACGCCGATGATCGAACTGACCCAGCCGGTCGAGCCGCATGCGCTGCCGAGCCGGCGCACCGCCTCGTAGAAGATCGTCGGGTCGCACTCGAGCCCGCCCCATTGAGAAGGCTGCAACAGCTTGAAGAAGCCGACCTCGTCGAGTTCGGCGACGGTGTCGTCGGGAAGCTGTCGCAGATCCTCGGCCTGTTGAGCCCGCTTACCGATCCGAGGCAGCAGATCATCGATACCGTCCAAGACGGACTGGGCGTCACGTTGTTCAATAGACGTCACTGGTTTGCCTCCCGAGAGTGCGGACCTAAACAGAGATTAGAACACGTTACGATTTGTGTCGAGAAGGGCATTCCTGCGGGGGCTGGACCTGCGCACATGCATTTCTGTAACCTGTTCTAGTTATCGCCTGAAGGAGGGTGCACCGTAGTGACGGACGAGCCGCTCGGTAGCCACGTGCTCGAGCTGCAGTTGGCCGACGTCGTCGAGGAAACCGCCGACGCCCGCTCGCTGGTGTTCACGGTGCCCGACGGGGCCGATATCCCAGCCGATCGATTGCGGTATTCCCCCGGCCAGTTCCTGACGCTGCGCGTGCCCAGCGACCGCACCGGTTCCGTCGCGCGCTGCTACTCACTGTGCAGCTCGCCGTTCACCGACGACCCGATGACGGTGACGGTCAAGCGGACCGACGACGGTTATGCGTCGAACTGGTTGTGCGACAACGCACATACCGGCATGAGAATCCATGTGCTGGCGCCATCGGGCACATTCGTCCCCAAGACGCTCGACACCGACTTCCTGCTGCTGGCCGCCGGCAGCGGCATCACGCCGATGATGTCGATTTGCAAGTCGGCGCTCGTCGAAGGCAGCGGCAAGGTCGTGCTCGTCTACGCCAACCGCGATGAGAAGTCGGTGATCTTCGCCGCCGCACTGCGCGAGCTGGCCGCCAAATACCCCGACCGACTCACCGTCGTGCACTGGCTGGAGACCGTGCAGGGGCTGCCGAGCGCAGCAGCATTGGCCTCGCTGGCTGCTCCGCATACCGGCCACGACGCGTACATCTGCGGCCCGGGGCCGTTCATGGCGGCCGCCGAGGAAGCGCTCAAGGGCCTCGGCGCGCAGCGCATCCACATCGAGGTGTTCAAGTCGCTGGACTCCGACCCGTTCGCCGCAGTCGTCATCGAGGAGGACGACAGCGACGAGGGCCCGGCCACCGCGATCGTGACCCTCGACGGGGAGAAGCACGAGGTCTCGTGGCCGCGCAGGGCAAAGCTGCTCGACGTGCTGCTCGACAAGGGCCTGGACGCGCCGTTCTCCTGCCGCGAGGGTCACTGCGGGGCGTGTGCGGTGCTCAAGAAGAGCGGGGAGGTCGAGATGGAGGTCAACGACGTTCTCGAGCAGTCCGACCTCGACGAGGGCCTGATCCTGGGCTGCCAGGCCAGGCCGCGATCCGATTCGGTCGAAGTCACCTACGACGAATAACCCCGCGGGCTACCATTCGCCGCACCGAGATTGGATGTCGCCGCCGAGCGGCTCCGGAAGGGAGCAATAGTGAAGCGGTTGGCCCGCATGCTTGCGGTGATCTCGGCGACATGGTTGACGGTCGCGTTCGTCATCCCCTCCGCAACCTCGTCGGCGGCCATGGACACCGCCGATTCCTCGATTCCCGTCGACGCCGTCACCACGCTCGAGATGCACGTGACCGCCAATTGCATCAAGGCCGACGCGAATTGCTTGTTCAATACGAACGCCAATCTGCGCACGCCGGACGGGGTCCTCGGATTCCCCGGCGATTTGTGGGCCCGTCAGACGACGACACTGCGCACGATGGACCGAAGTGTCTACCTGGAGTCTGATTTCGACGCCCCCAACACCCGGCTGTTCAAGTCGCTCACTGATGTGGAGCTGACGACGATCTACTTCGGCGGCGGACCGCCCGAGAAGTTTCAATTGCACGGCAACAGCTGGCCCACCGACTGGCGCACCGGACAACCTCGGACCGATACCAGCTTCATCGTGTGCGCGAACATCCAGGTGGTCTATGCGGGCGTCAACCTGACGTCACCGGACGCCTGCGCGCAGACATCGTTCAGCTAGCGTCGGGAGTCATTAACTGGCCGCGGTGGCCCTACTGACTCGTCCCGGCGATCAATGTACTTCTTGCCAGCCTTGGAGCGACAGAGTCGCTAAAGACCCCGTGCACCTTACTATTTAGCGACAAGGTCGCTATTAGCTTGGCACGTTGAATAGTGGTCAGCGGCGCAGGCCCTACACCAAACCACTGTGCCTGAATTAGCGACTCAGCACACTGAATTAGCGTGGCAAGCCGAGCAGCCTCTCGCCCGCAAGAGTGAGCAGGATCTGCTCGGTTCCGCCGGCGATCGTCAGGCAGCGGGTGTTCAGGAAGTCGAACACCTGCTTGTTCTCGACTACGCCGGCACCCGGCGACAGCTCCATCCGCAACTCCGCCAGTGCTTGCCGGTACCGGACGCCAATCAGCTTGCGGGCGCTGGCCTGCGGACCCGGATCCTGGCCTCCCACAGCCAGTTCCGCGATCCTCTGGTCCAGCAGCGAGCCCACCTGAGCCGCCACGATCAACTGTCCGAGCTGGTCCTGCCCGGCCACATCCAGGTCGAGGGTGCCCACGGTCTTCAAGAGCTCTTCCATCGGGTTGCCGAGCGCGGTGCCATGGGACATCGCGACGCGCTCGTTGGCCAGCGTGGTGCGCGCCAATTTCCAGCCGTCGTTCACCTCACCGACGACCATCTCGTCGGGCACGAAGACCTCGTCGAAGAACACCTCGTTGAACAGATTGTCGCCGGTGATCTCGCGCAGCGGACGGATGTCGATACCCGGCGAGGACATGTCGACGAGGAAATAGGTGATGCCCTTGTGCTTCGGTGCGTCGGCGTCGGTGCGGGCCAGGCACACACCCCACGCCGCCTTGTGCGCGGCCGACGTCCAGACCTTCTGCCCGGTGAGCTTCCAACCCGAGCATTTTGCGCCGCTCGCGGTCGCGCCCTCGGCGCGAACGGCTTTGGTCCGCAGCGAGGCCAGATCCGACCCGGCGCCCGGCTCGCTGAACAGCTGACACCACAGGAATTCGCCGCGCAGCGTCGCAGGCACGAAGCGCTCGATCTGTTCGGCGCTGCCGTGTTCGAGGATCGTCGGAGCGGCCCACCATCCGATCACCAGGTCCGGCCGCACCACGCCGGCCTTCTCCAGCTCCTGATCGATGAGCAACTGCTCGGCGGGTCCCGCCGCACGGCCGTACGGCCGCGGCCAGTGCGGCGCCAGCAGGCCGGCATCGGCCAGGGCGGCCTGCTGCTTATCTGTCGGCTGCGCGGCGACTTCGGTTACCGCCGAGGCGATTTCATCGCGCAGGTGTTCGACGGAGGTGAGGTCGATACGCAAGTCACGACGGACACCCTGTTGCGTCAGCGTCGCGATGCGACGCAGCCATCGCTGCGCCCCGCCGAGGAAGTGTTCGATCCCGTATGCACGCCGCAGATACAGATGCGCGTCGTGTTCCCAGGTGATTCCGATTCCGCCGAGCACCTGGATGCAGTCCTTGGCATTGGCTTTCGCAGCGGTGATCCCCACTGCCGCGGCCACCGCGGCGGCGATGGACAGCTGCCGATCGTCGGGGTCGGCGACGGCTCTCGCGGCATCAGCGGCGGCGACCGACGCCTGCTCGGAGCGCAGCAGCATCTCGGCGCACATGTGTTTGATGGCCTGGAAGCTGCCGATCGGCTTGCCGAACTGCTCACGCACCTTGGCGTATTCGGTGGCGGTCGAAAGCATCCAGCGGGCCAGCCCGGCCGCCTCCGCCGCCAACACCGTTGCCGCGAGGTCGGCGACGCGCTGCGCGCGATGCCGAGACCGCCTCAGCGGGCGCGGAGTCCAACACGACCCGTGCGAGCGGGCGGGAGAAATCGGTGGCCTTCAGCAGTTCGACCGACACCCCCTCGGCTGTTGCGTCGACCAGAACGAAACCCGCGCCGGCAGGCAACAACAGCACGCCCGCCGGGTCGGCGCCCAGCACGTACTCGGCGGTTCCCGATACCCGCCCGCTGTCGAACGTCAGGTCGGCCGACAGTGCGACACCCGCGACCCGCTCGCCCGTCGCCAACTGCTTCGAGGACATCGGGCCGCTCGGCCACCAGAGTCGCCAGCGCCGTGGTCGCGATCGGGCCCGGCACCAGGGCGGCGGCGGCCTCGTCGACCATCGCGCACAGGTCGTCGACGGTGCCGTCGGCCCCACCGTGCTCCTCGGGGAGCGCGACGCCGAATATCCCCAGTTCGGCCACTCCTGCGTAGGCGGAGCGCCACGCGTCGGCCTGGCCCTGCTCGACGCCGCGGGCGGCCTCGAGCACCCCGGAGGCAGCTGCCCAGCTACGCACCAGCTCGCGCGCGGCAAACTGGTCGGAGGCGCTCGTCTCCGGCGAAGAAATTGCCACTGTGGCTCCCTAGCGTTTGGGCGAGAAGGCCATGCTTCTCACTAGAACGTGTTCTAATATTGCCAGTGTTCGACCGTCAAGTCGAACGGCGTTACAGCAGGACACGTCGATGCCCCACCGGCGCCGAGGTGAGAAATTGAAGTCCGGCATGCGTATCGTTTTCAGCGAGTACGCGTAGAAGTTAAGGAGCAGCCGACCGCATGTCGTCGCCAGCACAGCCCAGCCAGGGTTCGGGGTCGGAGTCGCGGCCACGCCAGGTGATGAACGTGGCGGTCCTGGCCGAGTCCGAACTCGGGTCCGAAGCCCAGCGCGAGCGCCGCAAGCGCATCCTCGACGCCACCCTGGCAATCGCGTCCAAGGGTGGCTACGAGGCGGTTCAGATGCGTGCCGTCGCCGAGCGCGCCGATGTCGCGGTGGGCACCCTGTACCGCTACTTCCCGTCGAAGGTGCACCTGCTCGTCTCGGCGCTGGGCCGGGAGTTCGAGCGCATCGACGCCAAAACCGACCGCGCTGCGATGGCAGGCGGCACGCCGTACCAGCGGCTCAATCTGATGGTCGGCAAGCTCAACCGGGCGATGCAGCGCAACCCGCTGCTGACCGAGGCGATGACGCGGGCCTTCGTGTTCGCCGACGCGTCGGCGGCCGGTGAGGTCGATCACGTTGGCAAGCTGATGGATTCGATGTTCGCCCGCGCCATGAGCGACGGTGAACCGACCGAAGACCAGTACCACATCGCCCGCGTCATCTCCGACGTCTGGCTGTCGAATCTGCTGGCGTGGCTGACGCGACGGGCGTCGGCGACCGACGTCAGCAAGCGGCTGGATCTCGCGGTGCGTCTGCTCATAGGGGACGGGGAGCACCCTAAGATCTGACGCGTGAGCGCTCTGGAGCCCGATCTGCTGCGTGCGGTCGCCGAGGTGGCGAGGGCGCCGCGGCTGCTGGTGACGTCCGATTTCGACGGCACGCTCGCACCGATCGTCAACAATCCGCCCGATGCGCGTGCGCTGCCCGCCGGCGCCGAGGCACTCGTGGCGCTTGCCGAGCTGCCGTCGACGACGACCGCGTTGATCTCCGGCCGCGCTTTGGAAGTGCTGCGTTCGCTGTCCTCGATGCCGTCGACGGTGCACCTCGTCGGTAGCCACGGCGCCGAGTTCGACTCGGGCTTTGCGCACGACATCGACCACGCCCTGCTGGATCGGATCACGTCCGAGCTGAATGCGATCGCCGAGGGCAGGCCCGGCGTTGCCGTCGAGACCAAACCGGCCAGCGTCGCCCTGCACGTGCGCAACGCCTCGGCCGACGACGGCGAAGCCGCGCTGCGAGAGGCACGCGCGGCCGCCGAATCATGGGATGCCCAGGCGACCGAGGGCAAGGCGGTCATCGAGTTCGCGGTCATCGAGACGGACAAGGGCGAGGCCATCGACATCCTGCGCGAGCAGCACAACGCGTCGGCGGTGGTGTACCTGGGCGACGACGTCACCGACGAGAAAGCGTTCAGAGGGCTGCGCGACTCCGACGTAGGGATCAAAGTCGGCCCGGGTGAGACACTTGCGAGATACCGGGTCGATGAGCCGGAAGATGTTGCGGCAGTGCTGGAGTACCTCCTTGACGCTCGCGAAATGGCATTCCGGCAGAAGAATGTCGAGTGAGGGCCTGCTGGAATTCAGTTTCGGCGAAACGCTAGGCCGGCGGACCGGAGGTGCGACCGCGCACGACTTCGGTGTCGAGCACGTCGATCACCGGTAGACCCGAACGCGGCGGGTTGTGCAACAGGTACCCGGCGCGTCGACCCTTCTCGATGCTCGGCTGAACAACCGTCGTGAGCCCGCGGCGCAACGCCTCGGGGACACCGTCGAATCCGGTGACCGTCATCTGGCCCGGCACGTAAATCCCGTGTCCGCGTAGGTAATCCATCGCCGACAGCGCCAGCACGTCGGCCGTGCACATCAACGCGGTCAGTCGCGGATTCGCCTCCAGCGCAACCTCTGCGGCGACACCGCCGGACGTTGGCAGGTGTTCGTAGCTCTCGACGACGGTGAGCGAAGCCGGGTCGAGGCCGGCAGCGGTCATCGCGTCGTAAACGCCGTGGATACGCTCACGCTGAACGTGGAAGTGCGGGGTCTGCACGCGTTCGGGGTCGGCGAGCGCGGGCCGGGGACCGCCGTGCGGCCAGTCGCGCCCCAACCGCATGGTCAGCAGGCCGATCTCGGTATGCCCAAGTCCCACAACGTATTCGGCAAGCCTACGCATGGCGGCGCGGTCGTCGATGCAGATGCGCGAGATTCCGGGCACGTCCTTGGGCTGGTCCACAACCACGATCGGCAGATGACGCTGCGCGACAATGGACAGGTAGGGATCGTCGTCGGATGCCGAGTAGACGACGAAGCCGTCGACCCCTGCGGCGAGCACGGCGGCCGACCCGTCACTGACGGATCGGTTGGGGCCGATCGCGACCAGCAGCAGACCCTGGCCCGCCTCTTCACACGACTCGGCAAGGCCCGCGACGAAGTCCAGAGCGGCGGGATCGCTGAACCAATAATCGAGCGGCTCGGTGATCATCAGGCCGACGGCGCCGGCCTTCCGGGTGCGCAGCGAGCGCGCGACCGGGTCCGGTCCCGGGTAACCGAGTCGCTTCGCGGTGGCCAAGACCCGCTCGCGCAGGTCCGCCGACAGTTGGTCGGGCCGGTTGTAGGCGTTGGAGATCGTGGTGCGCGAGACCTTGAGCTCGGCAGCCAACGAGGCCAGAGTGGCCCGCCGCCTGGGCGTCGGACTCCTCGACATGCTCTCTGACGTTAGTGGATGGACTTGCCCTCCCCGGGTTGCCGTGCGGTATCGTTATTGGAAACGGTTTTCATTTGTATCAAGGAGTTGCGAATGCGTCCGATTGTGGTGGCGGCGGCGGCAGTCGTCGTGGCGATCGGCCTCGCGGGCTGCAGCCAGGACAAGAACGCGGCTACGCACGGTCCGACCGTCGTCGCCTCGACCGACGTGTGGGGCAGCGTGGCCCAAGCCGTCGTCGGTGACCACGGGACCGTGACGTCGATTCTCAACAGCGCCGTCGACGACCCCCACTCCTACGAGGCGTCGCCGTCCGACGCCGCCGAACTCACCGACGCGTCGCTGGTGGTCTACAACGGCGGCGGATACGACCACTGGGTCGACGACGTTCTGGGCAATAACCCCGACGTGCCGCGGGTCGCCGCGTATTCCCTGCTGCCCAACGCCTCGCAGCACCCGAACGAGCACGCCTTCTACGACATGGCCACTGCCGAGGCTACTGCGACGCAAATCGCCGACCAACTCGGCAAGATCGACGCCGAGCACGCCGACGCGTACCGCGCCAACGCTGAACGGTTCAGCGACTCGGCGTCCGAGATCCTGACGTCCGAACGCGCCATCGGCCTCGCACATCCACGCGCGTCGGTAATCGCCACCGAACCCGTCGCCTACTACCTGTTGGTCAACGCCGGCATCACCGACAAGACCCCGAAAGGTTTCGCCGCGGCGGTCGAACAGGACACCGACCCGTCGCCAGCCGATCTCGCCGCCATGCTCGATCTGATCAGCGCCCGGCAGGTGTCCGCTGTGCTGTACAACCCGCAGACCGAAACCGCTGTCACCAAACAGATTCGGGATGCTGCGACGAAAGCGTCGATACCCGTTGTCAGCGTCACCGAGACCTTGCCGACGAACACGGACTATCTGACCTGGCAACGCGACACCGTCGCACAGTTGGCGAGCCAGTTGGACGCCTGTGACTGCTGACGTCGTCGCCGAGCTGGCCGGGGCCCGACTGGCTTTCGGGGATCGCGTCCTGTGGGACCACCTCGATCTGACCGTGCGCGCCGGCGAGTTCATCGCGGTGCTGGGCCCCAACGGCACCGGGAAGTCCTCGCTTCTCAAGGTGCTCCTCGGCCAGCTTCCGCTCACCGCAGGCACCGTGACGGTCTGCGGGAAGCTGGTCGAAAGGGGCAACGAGCGAATCGGTTACGTGCCCCAGCACCGGTCGGTGGAACACGACCTGGCACTGCGCGGGCGCGACCTCGTCGGCTTCGGCTACGACGGCCACCGCTGGGGAGTGACCACACTGCGTGAGCGCGCGACGAAGCGCACGGCCGTGCAGAAGGCACTCAGTCAGGTCAATGGCGTTGACCTGGCCAACACGCCGGTCGGCGTGATGTCCGGCGGCGAACTGCAGCGGGTGCGGATCGCCCAGGCATTGGCAACCGATCCGAAGATGCTGCTGTGCGACGAGCCGCTGTTGAACCTCGATCCGGCCAACGCCCAATTGATCTGCGAGCTGATCGACCAGCGTCGCCGGGAGGCCGCCACCGCCGTGCTCTTCGTCACCCACGAGGTCAATCATGTTCTGCCATATGTTGATCGGGTGCTGTACCTGGTGGGCGGACGGTTCCGCATCGGGGCAGTCGAAGAGGTGATGACATCGGAGACCCTCTCCGAGCTGTACCGCGCCGACATCGAGGTGGTGAAGGTACGCGGCCGTTACGTGGTGGTCGGCGAGCACCTCGACCACTCCAGTCATGCGAGCGGGCACAACCATGACTGACCGCCTCACCGAACTTCTGGCGCACCTGTTCTCGTTCGACATCACCGCCGATCTGCTGCGCCGCGACTTCGTCCAGCAGGCCCTGCTGGCCGCCGCGCTGCTGGCGTTGGTGTCCGGGTTGATCGGGCCGTTCATCGTGATGCGCCAGATGTCGTTCGCGGTACACGGATCGAGCGAATTGTCGCTCACGGGTGCGGCTTTCGCGCTGCTCGCCGGAATCAATGTCGGGGTCGGCGCCCTGGTGGGCTGCGGGCTCGCGGCCATCTTGTTCGGCATTCTGGGTCAGCGCGCCCGGGAACGGGATTCGGCGATCGGAGTGGTGCTTGCATTCGGCCTCGGTCTGGCCGTGCTGTTCATCCACCTCTACCCCGGTCGCACCGGCACCAGCTTCGCGCTACTGACCGGACAGATCGTCGGCGTGGGCTACTCGGGCCTTGCGCTGCTGACGGCGGTGTCGCTTCTCGTCGTCGTGGTCCTCGCCGCGACCTACCGGCCGCTGTTGTTCGCAACGGTCGATCCCGAGGTCGCCGCCGGACGCGGAGTTCCGGTGCGCGCGTTGGGCATTGTGTTCGCCGCGCTGGTCGGGGTGACCGCCGCGCAAGGTGTGCAGATCGTCGGCGCCCTGCTGGTGATGTCGCTGTTGATCACCCCGGCCGCCGCCGCAGCGCGGGTCTTCATCTCGCCGGCGGCCACCATCGCGGCGTCAGTGATCTTCGCGGAGATCTCAGCCGTCGGCGGCATCGTGTTGTCGCTGGCTCCCGGCGTCCCGGTGTCGGTGTTCGTCACCACCATCTCGTTCGCGATTTTCCTGGTGTGCTGGCTGGTGGGCCGACGTCACCGCGCGCGACTCGGCTAGCCCCTCTCGACCGGGCGCGACGGCTCCGAGCACCACTGCGACCACGATCCTGGGAACAACGCCGCGTCAACGCCTATCGCGGCCAGCGCGGCGACGACCACGGATGCGGTGACGCCTGATCCGCAGTAGGCGCCGGCCGTCCCGTCGAGCGCGCTACGGAGGTCTGCATCCGAGCGGAACGCGCCGTCCGTTGTCAACAACGTGGTGCTCGGGACGTTCACCGCCGCGGGGATGTGCCCCGCCACCGGGTCGACGGGCTCGACGTCGCCGCGGAAGCGTTCGGGTGCCCGCGCGTCCACCAGCCGTTCACCCAGGGCGGCCGCGTCGTCGGCACTCAACGTAGGCAGCGCCCCGGTGTAGAGATCCTCGTGCGTCACGCTGATGTTGCCGGGTTCTGGTGTCGCCGAGCCACTTTCGAGGCTACCGGTCCACGCGGGCAGTCCACCGTCGAGGATGCGCACATCCGCGACGCCCGCCGCGGTGAGCACCCACCATGCCCGCGCCGACCCGGCTCGATTCCAGTCGTCGTAGACGACCACCGGCACGCCCCGGCGCACGCCCCAGCGGCGCGCCGCCGCCTCGAGCGCAGCGCCGGACGGCAGTGGATGGCGTCCGCGGCCCGCGACCGAGTGATCGGACAGCTCGTCTTCGAGGGACACGTAGACCGCGCCGGGGAGGTGGCCTCGCTCGTAAGCGGGCCGGCCGTCGGGCTCGGACAACTGCCAGCGCACATCGAGGACCGTGGTCGGTGCGCCGCCATCGAGCCGTCGCGCCAGTTCGTCGGCACTGATGAGCACGTCGTCGCGAGCCATGGCTCGATCGTGCCACCGGGCCTGAGGTCGCCGGCCATGCGGCTCCTAAGCTGGACCGCCGTGACCAACCACGCGTTCAGCCCCGCGGAGCGTTCGGCGATCTACCGGGTGATCGCCGCGCGCCGCGACATGCGTCGTTTTCTACCCGGCACGGCCGTCCCCGAGGACGTGCTGGCGCGCCTGCTTGCGGCCGCACACGCGGCGCCGAGCGTCGGGCTGATGCAGCCGTGGCGCTTCATCCGCATCACCGACAACGCGTTGCGCCGCGACATCCACGCACTGGTCGACGAGGAGCGGCTCAACACCGCAGAGGCACTGGGGCACCGCAGCGACGAGTTCCTCGCACTCAAGGTCGAAGGCATCCTCGAGTGTGCAGAACTGTTCGTGGTGGCACTCGGCGACGGTAGACAGGCCCACGTTTTCGGCAGGCGCACGCTGCCGCAGATGGATCTGGCGTCGGTGTCGTGTGCGATCCAGAATCTGTGGCTGGCCGCCCGCGCCGAGGGCCTCGGCATGGGTTGGGTGTCGATCTTCGACCCCCGCAGACTCGCAGAGCTGCTCGGGATGCCCGACGACGCCGAGCCGGTGGCCATCCTGTGTCTCGGGCCGGTCCCCGACTTCCCCGACCGGCCCGCCCTGGAGATCGACCGATGGGCCTTCGGGCGACCGCTGGCCGAGTTCGTCGCGGAGAATACGTGGGCCGCCCCCACACGACCGTAGGCTGGTCTTCGTGACCGTCGATCTCAACGCGGATCTGGGCGAGAGCTTCGGGGTATGGCAACTCGGTGACGACGAGGCCATGCTCGACGTGGTCACGAGCGCCAACGTGGCGTGCGGCTTCCATGCAGGCGACCCGGCGCTGGTGCGGCGGACGTGTCGGGCCGCATCCGAGCGTGGCGTGCGCATCGGCGCCCAGGTGAGCTACAACGACCTCGCGGGCTTCGGGCGGCGGTTCATCGACGTCGAGCCCGAAGACCTCGCGGCCGACATCATCTACCAGATCGGCGCACTGCAGGCGTTGGCCCAGGCGTCGGGGGCGACGGTCAGTTACGTCAAACCCCATGGTGCGCTCTACAACGCGATCGTGACACACCGTGACCAGGCGCGCGCGGTGGCAGCTGCGGTCCACGCCGTCGACCCGGCCCTTGCTGTGCTGGGGCTGGCAGGATCGGCGTTCTTCACCGAGGCCGAGGAGCTTGGCCTGCGCACCGTCCCCGAGGCGTTCGCCGATCGTGCGTATCGTGCTGACGGACAACTAGTTTCGCGGCGGGTCGCGAACGCCGTCCTGCACGACGTCGAGGAAATCACCGATCGGGTGGCCTCGATGGTCGCGACGGGTCGAGTCGCCGCGGTCGATGGGTCGACGATCCCGGTGATCGTCGAATCCGTTTGCGTGCACGGCGATTCGCCCGGCGCGGTGGCGATCGCCAACGCCGTCCGCGATCGGCTCATCGCCGACGGCGTCGAGCTCAAGGCATTCACCGATTGACCTCAACGGCCATTGAGGTTGCACACTGCCGGCATGGGCATTGCACTCGCACAGGTTCGCGTCGCCAGGCCGACCGACCGACTGGCGCAGGTCGAACGGTTCTACGCGCAACACCTCGGCCTGCCGGTGATCTACCGGTTCGAAAACCATGCCGGCTACGACGGCGTCATGCTCGGCTTGCCGGGCGTCGACCACCACCTGGAGTTCACCTCGCACATCGACGGCAGTCCATGTCCGGCGCCGTCGCGGGAAAACCTCCTGGTCCTCTACTTCCACGGCGACGCGCAGATGTATGACGTCGTGGAGCGGCTTGCCGCGGCGGGCCACGAACCGGTGGCGGCCGAGAACCCGTACTGGGCGACGGTTGGGGCGCTGACCTACGAGGACCCCGACCGCTGGCGGGTGGTGCTGGTGCCCAAACGCGTGTTGTGAGTCCTAGGGTGGCGTCATGCGCCTGAAGCTCGGTCGGCCGGACCTGGCGGACTATGCAGGTTATTTCGATGAACCGTCGGCAGGGCCGGCCGCTCCGTTGAGCGTGACCTGGGCCGGTGTCACCACTCTGCTGATCGACGACGGCTCCTCGGCGGTGATGACGGATGGGTTCTTCTCCCGGCCGAGCCTCGCCGAGGTGGCGCTACGCCCGCTGTCGCCGTCGGCGGCGCGCATCGACGGCTGCCTCGAGCGCATGGGCGTGAACCGCCTCGACGCGGTAATGCCCGTGCACACGCACTTCGACCATGCGATGGACTCCGCGGTGGTCGCCGAACGCACCGGGGCTCCCGTCGTCGGCGGAGCCTCGGCGGTGCAGATCGGCCGCGGCGCCGGGCTGTCCGCTGACCGCGTCGTGTCCGTGACGCCCGGCCGGCCGATCACCCTCGGCGCATTCGACGTCACGCTGATCGAAGCCACGCACTGCCCGCCCGACCGGTTTCCGGGGGTGATCGAGAAGCCTGTCGTTCCGCCGGTGAAGGTTTCGGCGTACAAGTGCGGCGAGGCGTGGTCGACGCTGGTGCACCACCGACCGTCGCACCGTCGGCTGCTGGTCGTCGGAAGTGCCGGCTACGTCCGCGGCGCACTGGCCGCACAGCGGGCCGACGTGGTCTATCTGGGTGTCGGTCAGCTCGGCCTGCAACCGGAGTCCTACCTCGTCGAGTACTGGACAGAAACCGTGCGGACCGTCGGCGCCCGGCGCGTGGTGCTCATCCACTGGGACGACTTCTTCCGTCCGCTGCACAAGCCACTGCGCGCGTTGCCCTACGCCGCCGACGACCTCGACGTGTCGATGCGCGTGCTGTCGGGACTGGCCGAACAGGACGGCGTCGCACTGCACCTGCCCACCCTCTGGCAGCGCACCGATCCGTGGAGTTGACGCTCGCGCTGGTCGCGCTTGCCGTCGTCCTCCTGTTCGCGATGGTCCGCCCGCACGGCTGGCCGGAGGCCGTCGTCGCGCTGCCCGCCGCCGGTGTGCTGATCGCATCGGGCACGATTGCCCTGCAGGACGCGGCGACCGAGATCAATCGGCTGCTGCCGGTCGTCGGTTTCCTGGCGGCCGTGTTGGTGCTGGCCCGGCTGTGCGACGACGAAGGCCTGTTCCACGCGGCCGGCGTGGCGATGGCGCGGTTCAGCGCGGGAGATCCACGACGCCTGCTGGCGATCGTCTTCGTCATCGCCTCCGCCACCACCGCGATCCTGAGCCTCGACGCGACCGTCGTGCTGCTGACCCCTGTGGTGCTCGCGACTGCGGGCACGCTGGCCGTCCCTGCGAGGCCGCACGCCTACGCCACCGCGCACCTGGCCAACACGGCGTCGCTGCTGCTGCCGGTGTCGAACCTGACCAACCTGCTGGCATTCACGGCGGCCGGCATCTCGTTCCTCCATTTCGCCGCCGTCATGACGCTGCCGTGGATCGCGGCGATCGCCGTCGAATTCGTCCTGCTGCGTTGGCTTTTCGCGCGTGAGCTGGCGGCGAAACCGAAACCCGATGACATGCCCGCGCCGGAATTGCCGGTGTTCGTTCTGGTGGTGCTGGCGCTGACCCTCGTCGGGTTCGCCGTCACCTCGCTTGTCGGCGTGTCCCCGGCGTGGGCGGCGCTGGCGGGTGCGACGGTGCTCGCGGTCCGCGCGTTCGCGCGGCGTGACACCACGCTCGCGAGGATCGTGGCCGCGCTCGACATCCCGTTCCTGGCTTTCGTGCTGTGCCTCGGCGTGGTCGTCGACGCGGTCATGCTGCACGGCCTCGGCGACGCGATGCGGGATCTGCTGCCGAGCGGCCAGAGCTTGACCACACTGCTCGGCATCGCGGCGGCCGCCGCGGTGCTGTCCAACATCGTCAACAACCTTCCCGCCGTGCTGGTGTTGCTGCCATTGGTCGCGGCATCGGGCCCCGCCGCCGTACTGGCGGTGTTGATCGGCGTGAACGTGGGACCGAACCTGACCTATGTCGGGTCGCTGGCCAACCTGTTGTGGAGAAGCGTCGTACGCCGAGACTTGCGGGCGGGTTTCGGTGAGTTCAGCCGCATCGGGCTGGGTACGGTGCCGATCACACTCGTGGTGTCGGTCCTAGCTCTGTGGTTGGCAATCAAGGTGTTTGGGGTGTAGCGGCGGTTACCGCGACGCAAACGACAGTGAGACGTTGGACGTCGATTCGGCAACCGGGCGTGCTGCGATTCGGCGCAGCACCCGACTGTCGGCATGATTGGTGCCATGGGCGTGTTCAGCAGGTACATAGCGCTCGGAGATTCGTTCACCGAGGGTATCGGTGACCCTCACCCAGCCCGCCCGAATGGGCTACGCGGATGGGCCGATCGCGTCGCGGAGGTTCTCGCTGTGGGCAATCCCGGCATGCATTACGCCAACTTCGCCGTCCGGGGGCGCACCATGGACGAGATCCTCGCCGAACAGGTGCACACCGCCGTGATGCTCGAACCCGACATCGTCACGATCTACGCCGGAATGAACGATCTGTTGTTGGTGCGCAACGACATCGACGCGATGATGGCACGCTACGCCGATGCCCTTAAGACGCTGCAGCAGACGGGCGCGGTGGTGCTCACCTTCACCGCGGCCGATCTCGGGACGGTGCCGTTGTTCCGGCGACTGCGCGGCCGGGCGGCGATCTACAACGAGCTGCTACGCACCATCGTCGACGATCTCGGTGTGCAGCTGATCGACTTCTGGCGGTTTTCGGAGTTTCGCGACCCTCGCCTCTGGGCCGGCGACCGTATCCACCTGTCGCCGATGGGCCACGAGCGAATGGCCGCCAAAGTGCTTGACTCTCTGATGGTTCCGCACACTCTTACCTCGCGGTCTGCTGCACTGCTCGAATCGGACCCGCCGTTGCGCAGCTGGTGGGCGAACCTGAGCTGGGCAATGGCGTTCGCTGCGCCCTGGGTGGGGCGTAGGTTGCGGCGCGTCACACCGGGCGCCGGCGTGGAGCCGAAGTCGACGACGCTGGTGCCGGTCATTTGACTCAGCCGTGTCTGGATATGAACCGCAGAACGCTGATCGTTGCGGGCACATCCGCGCTTCTCGGGGCGGGCGCCGGTGTCGGTGTCACTGCCGTGCGGCCGTCGGCGAGGCAGCCAGGACCCACGCTGTGGCAACGCGGCGATCGCAGCGGCGCGCCGCCGGTGCGCGGGCTCCATCTGCAGTACGGGGCGGATGCGTCGTCGGAGATGGTGGTGTCCTGGCACACCGTTGACCCCGTCGCCGATCCCCGGGTGATGTTCGGGCCGCCCGACGACGGTCCCGGGCAGACGGTGCAGGCGGATACCGTCACCTACCGTGACGCCGCCTCCCGAACCGAGGTCCGCGTTCACCACGCGAAGCTGACCGGTCTGGCACCCGATACCGACTATGTGTATGCCGCGGTCCACGACGGCGCCGGCCCCGAAATGGGCACGATGCGGACCGCCCCGCGCGGCCGAGCACCGCTGCGGTTCACCAGCTTCGGTGATCAGTCGACCCCGACGCTGGATGCGATGGTGGCGAAGTCCTTCGGCAGTGACAACCTCGGATCGCCGTCGGCGGGCGACGTCACGTCAGCCGTCGAACGGTTGGCGCCGTTGTTCAATCTGGTCAACGGCGATCTGTGTTACGCCAACCTGTCCAGCGACCGCGTCAGGACCTGGTCGGACTGGTTCGACAACAACTCACGCTCCGCACGGCACCGGCCGTGGATGCCCGCCGCCGGAAACCACGAGAACGAGAGGGGTAACGGCCCGATCGGCTACGGCGCCTACCAAACGTATTTCTCGCTGCCCGATACCGGTTCGGATCCCGAACTGCGCGGGCTGTGGTACGCCTTCACCGCCGGGTCGGTTCGAGTGATCAGTCTCAACAACGACGACATCTGCTATCAGGACGGTGGCAACTCATACGTTCGCGGATACTCCGCGGGCGCGCAAAAGCGTTGGCTGGCTGCTGAGTTGGAGCGCACCCGCAGCGACCGCGACATCGACTGGGTGGTGGTCTGCATGCACCAGACCGCGGTGTCGACCGGCAACCGCACCAACGGGGCCGACCTCGGTATCCGACAGGACTGGCTGCCGTTGTTCGACCGTTTCGAGGTCGATCTGGTGGTGTGCGGACACGAGCACCACTACGAACGCAGTCACCCGATCCGCGGCCACCTGCCCACCGACACTCTCACCCCGGCGCCGGTGGACGCCAAAGGCACGGTGCACCTGGTGATCGGCGGTGGCGGCACGTCGATTCCGTCCAACGCCATGCTCTTTCCCGAGCCGCGATGCCGCGTGCTGATGGGCGTCGGCGACATCGATCCGGCGTCCGGTCGCAAGAGCCCGCGCTACCTCGAAGAGCAGGCACCGTGGTCGGCGTTTCGCGACATGCGAAATCCCCACGGGTTCGTCGCTTTCGACGTCGACCCGGGCCAGCCCGGTGGCACCACCTCGATGGCGGCGACGTACTACGCGGTGCGCGGTCCGTTCGGCGATGCGACGGCGGTCGACCAGTTCACTCTCACCCGCCCACGACGCGACGGTTAACTGCGGCGCTGTCGGGCGATCTCGGCGAGCACCACTCCGGCGGCCACCGACGCGTTCAGCGATTCGGTCGGCCCGGCCATCGGGATGGACACCACGGCGTCGCAGTTCTCCCGCACCAGTCGCGAGAGGCCCTTGCCCTCCGAACCGACCACCACGACGATCGGGCCCGTCGCCGTCCAGTTCGTCGATCGTGGTGTCGCCGTCGGCGTCGAGACCGACGACCTGCAGGCCGGCGTCGGCCCAACTCTTCAGCGTCCGGGTCAGGTTCGTCGCGCGCGAGACCGGGAGCCGAGCCGCCGCACCCGCGCTGGTTCGCCACGCCACCGCGGTCACCGATGCGGACCGGCGCTGCGGGATGAGCACGCCGTGGCCGCCGAACGCGGCGACCGAGCGCACGATCGCGCCGAGGTTGCGCGGATCGGAGATGTTGTCCAACGCGACCAGCAGCGCCGGAACACTGTCTGTGGTCGCCGACCGGCCAGCAGATCGTCGGGGTGCGCGTACTCGTACGGCGGCACCTGCAGCGCGATGCCCTGGTGCAGCCCGTTGTGCAGCGATCCGGTCCAGATCGTGCCGGGGCACCTCGAGGATCGAGATGCCGGAATCGGCGGCGCAGTACGACTGATTCGGTGAGCCGCTCGTCGGCTTCGGCGCCGAGCGCGACGTACAGCGCGGTCGCGGGCACGCGGGCGCGCAGGCACTCCAGCACCGGATTGCGGCCGAGCACGATCTCGGTGTCGTCGGTCTTGCGGGGCCGGCCGCTGCTGCTGCTGCGCGGCCTTGGCGGCGCGCTTGGCGGCGGGATGGTCGGGCCGCTTGTGCGCGGGCGGGGTGGCGCCCCTGCCCTCGAGACCGCGCCGGCGGACGCCGCCGGACCCGACCGTCGGCCCCTTCTTGGTGCCGGGTTTACGAATCGCGCCCCGGCGCTTGGAGTTGCCCGCCATCTACTTCGTGTACCCGTCCAGCAGCGACCACTGCGGCCCGTCGCCGGTGTCGGTGACCTCGATGCCTGCCTCCTTCAGCCGGTCGCGGATCGCGTCGGCCTCGGCCCAGTCGCGCCGCGCCCGTCGCGTCCTCCCTGCGTTGCACCTCGGCATGCACGAGCACATCGACGGCGGCCAGCGCGGCCGACGTCTCGTCCTTGGACTCCCACCGTTCGTCGAGCGGGTCGGCGCCGAGGATGCCCATCATCGCCCGGATCGACATCGCCTGCGCCAGCGCCGCCTCGTGGTCGCCGGCATCGAGCGCGCGGTTACCCTCGGCACGCGCGGCGTGCACTTCGGCCAGCGCGATCGGCACCGCCAGATCGTCGTCGAGCGCCGCGGCGAACTTCGGTGTCCACTCGCCGGGCACCACCGCGCCGACGCGGTTACGCACCCGGTGCAGGAAGTCCTCGATCCCGGTGTACGCCTTGGCCGCGTCCTGCAGCGCGGTCTCGGAGAACTCCAGCATCGACCGGTAGTGCGCGCTGCCCAGGTAGTAGCGCAGCTCGGCGGCCCGAACCCGTTGCAGCACAGCCGGTATCGCGAGCACGTTGCCCAGCGACTTGCTCATCTTCTCGCCGCCCATGGTGACCCAGCCGTTGTGCAGCCAGAACCGGGCGAACGCGTCACCGGCGGCTTCGGCCTGGGCGATCTCGTTCTCGTGGTGCGGGAAGACCAGATCCATTCCGCCCGCGTGGATGTCGAACTCGGCGCCGAGATAGGCCTCGCACATCGCGACGCATTCGGTGTGCCAGCCCGGGCGGCCGCGACCCCACGGCGTCGGCCACGACGGCTCGCCGGGTTTGGCGCCCTTCCACAGCGTGAAGTCGCGCTCGTCGCGCTTACCCGTGGCGACACCCTCGCCCTGATGCACGTCGTCGATCTTGTGGCCGGACAGCTTGCCGTAGTCGGGCAGGCTGCAGCACGTCGAAGTAGACGTCACGACCCTGGCCGCACGGTAGGCGTGTCCGCGTTCGATCAGCCGCTCGATCAGCTCGACCATCTGGGTGATGTGGCCGGTGGCGCGCGGCTCGGCCGACGGCGGCAGCACCCCCAGCGCGTCGTAGGCGGCCGAGAAGGCCCGCTCGTAGGTGGCGGCCCACTCCCACCACGGCCGGCCCGCATCGGCGGCCTTGTTGAGGATCTTGTCGTCGATGTCGGTGACGTTGCGGATGAACGCGACGTCGAAGCCCTTTGCGATCAGCCAGCGCCGCAACACGTCGAACGCCACGCCGCTGCGGACGTGGCCGATGTGCGGCAGGCCCTGCACCGTGGCGCCGCAGAGATAGATCGATGCATGACCGGGCTTCACCGGCACGAAGTCGCGGACAGCGCCCGTCATCGTGTCGTATAGCCGCAGGTCGGTCACGCAGCTCTACCGTTCGCTCGGCTCACGACGGGCCAGCTTACCGGCACTATTCGGCGCTTTGCCATCGGCACCAGAGGCGGTCGCGATGGCCGCCAAACCTTCGCCCCGACCGGTCAGCCCGAGGCCGTCGGTGGTGGTCGCCGACACCGAAACCGGGCGCGTCGAGGATCTCGGAGAGCACCTTCTGCGCCTCGGCCCGCCGCGGACCCACCTTCGGCCGATTGCCGATCACCTGCACCGCCGCGTTGCCGACGCGGTAGCCCTCGGCCGCCACCAGGCTGTGCACGTGCCGAAGCATGTCCGCGCCGCTGACGTCCGCGCCACTCCGGGCGGCCGGTGCCGAAAACCTCGCCGAGGTCGCCGAGACCGGCCGCGGACAGCAGCGCGTCACACAGCGCATGGGCGGCGACATCACCGTCGGAATGGCCGGCACAGCCGTCGGCGTCGTCGAACAGCAGACACAGCAGCCAACACGGCCTACCGGCCTGGATGGGGTGTACGTCGGTGCCGAGCCCGACTCGCGAAGCGACTCATCGCCGACGTCATGGCCTTCAGGAAGCGGCGGCGAGCGCCTCGTCGAGAATGATCGTCGCCTTCTCGTCGTCGGTGTTCTCCGCGAGCGCGAGCTCGCCGACCAGGATCTGACGCGCCTTGGCCAGCATCCGCTTCTCGCCTGCGGACAGGCCGCGCTCCTGATCGCGGCGCCACAGGTCGCGAACCACCTCGGCGACCTTGTTCACGTCGCCGGAGGCCAGCTTCTCGAGATTGGCCTTGTAGCGGCGCGACCAGTTGGTCGGCTCTTCGGTGTGCGGGGCGCGAAGCACCTGGAAGACCTTGTCGAGGCCCTCCTGACCGACGACGTCGCGAACCCCGACATACTCCGCGTTCTCAGCTGGAACTCGAACTGTGAGGTCCCCCTGGGCGACCTTCAAGACGAGGTATTCCTTTTGTTCGCCTTTGATGGTCCGGGTTTCGATCGCCTCGATCAATGCAGCACCGTGGTGGGGATAAACAACGGTGTCTCCGACCTTGAAAATCATCAGATTCGAGCCCCTTTCACACCCCAATATTAACACGGGGCTCGACGCGGGGTGCGGATCAACGGTGCAGGTCAGGGGCATCGCAGGTGAAGACTAGGGGTTGACAGCGTGACAAATCCGTGCATACGCGAGGTCAGAGTCGGGCCAGCCGGAGGCCGGTGAGCGCCCTCAGCTACCGCCGCCATCGCTCACCTACTACTGTCCATAGTCGGATCGCACAGTCTGATCCGCGCGACCGGCGTTTCGGTCGCTTCGACGGCCGAGCAGGAGGCACGAGTGGACCGCTTCAAACTGGCCGCCTGCGGGCTGGCCGCCGCCATCGCCCTCACCGGCTGCTCCGCGGGCCAGGTCTCCCAGACGGCCACTCAGCAGGCCGCGGTGAACGGCACCAGCGCGAACGTCGGCAACATGCCGCTGCGCAACGTCCACATGCGTGCCGATCAGAACGCCGACTACATCCAGCCGGGCCGTGACGCCGAGCTGATCTTCCAGGTGGCCAACATCTCGCCCGACACCAACGACAAGCTCGTCTCGGTCACGTCCGACATCGGCACGGTGAGCCTGTCCGGCGACACCTCGATCCCCGCGGGCGGAGCGCTCATCGTCGGGACTGCCGACGGGCAGACCACGCCGCTGGACATGGTCGAGGCCGCCGACGCCGCCAAGGCGACGCTCGCGCTGTCCAAGCCGATCTCCAACGGCCTGACATACAACTTCACGTTCAAGTTCGAGAAGGCCGGAGAGGCCACCGCGTGGTGCCGATCTCGGCCGGTGAGGCGCCCCGCCGCGATCCAGGTGCAGGACACCGGTGACGCCGACGGGCGGCCACTGAGCGCCAAGTGCGGCGACACGGCACGTTCACCACTGAGGTTCTGTCGGTTGCGGCGGATACCGTCATTGCGTGGCTAAAGTGGCGGCAAGGCACGTTCGCAATACCGCTGTTCGGAGTGCCACCACGTCACCGCCAAATGGGTCGGCCGCTGCCCGGACTGCGGCACCTGGGGCACCGTCGACGAAGTCGCGGTGCTGGCCGCCGTCAACGGCTCTGCCATGCGCAGGGCCGTCGCGCCGGCGTCGCCCGCAGTACCGATCAGCTCCATCGACCCGGGCCATACCCGCCACTTTCACACCGGCGTCCCCGAACTGGACCGGGTGCTGGGCGGCGGGCTGGTGCCCGGGTCGGTGACACTGCTGGCAGGCGAACCGGGTGTCGGCAAGTCCACGCTGCTGCTCGAGGTGGCCCACCGCTGGGCCGAGGCGGGTCAAGCGCGCGCTGTATCTGTCCGGTGAGGAGTCGGCGGGCCAGATCCGGATGCGCGCCGAACGCACCGGATGCACGCACGACGAGGTGTATCTCGCCGCCGAGTCGGATCTGCAGATGGCGTTGGGCCACATCGACGCGGTGCAGCCGAGCCTGGTCGTCATCGACTCGGTGCAGACGATGTCGACCACCGAGACCGACGGCGTCACCGGCGGCGTCACCCAGGTGCGCGCGGTCACCACCGCGCTGACCAAGGCCGCTGGCCGCCAAGACCTCCGGCGTCGCGATGATTCTCGTCGGGCACGTAACCAAGGACGGCGCCATCGCCGGGCCGCGCTCGCTGGAGCATCTCGTCGACGTCGTACTGCACTTCGAAGGCGACCGGACATCGTCGCTGCGCATGGTCCGGGGCGTCAAGAACCGCTTCGGCGCCGCCGACGAGGTGGGCTGTTTCCTGTTGCACGACAACGGGATCGAAGTGTGTCGCCGACCCGTCGGGGTTGTTCCGCGATCAGCGGCCCAAGCCGGTGCCCGGCACGGCCGTCACCGTCACGCTCGACGGCAAGCGTCCGTTGATCGGCGAAGTGCAGGCGTTGATCGGTTCACCGGCCAGCGGGTCGCCGCGGCGCGCGGTCAGTGGCATCGACTCGTCGCGCGCCGCCATGATCACCGCCGTGCTGGAGAAGCATGTCCGGCTTGCCCGTCGGCATCCACGACATCTACCTGTCGACCGTCGGCGGCATGCGGCTGACCGACCCGTCGGCCGACCTGGCGGTCGCGATGGCCATCGCGTCGTCCTGCACGGATCTGCCGATGCCCGCCACCGCGATCGCCATCGGCGAGGTCGGTCTGGCGGGCGATCTGCGCCGGGTCACCGGCATGGACCGGCGCCTCGCCGAAGCCGCGCGGCTCGGCTTCACGACGGCCGTGCTGCCTGCCGGCGTCAACCAAGGTGCCCGCCGGGACTGCGCGCGATTCCGGCCGACAACATCGGTCAGGCGTTGCGTGCGCTGCGGCAGATCAGCGAAAATACCGCGAACAACGGCCGATCCTAGGAGGGGCCATGGCCGTGAAGAGCAGCGGCAGGGCGGGGCGCACAGTGGTGCAGTTGGCCCGGCCCACCTTGCGCGAGACCATCGCGCGGCTGGCGCCGGGCACCGCACTGCGCGACGGGCTTGAGCGAATCCTGCGCGGCCGCACCGGCGCGCTGATCCTCATCGGCTACGACGACAGCGTCGAAGCGATCTGCGACGGCGGCTTCTCACTGGACATCCCGTACGCGCCGACCCGGCTGCGCGAGCTGTCGAAGATGGACGGCGCCGTGGTGCTGTCCAGTGACGGCAGCCGCATCCTGCGCGCCAACGTGCAGCTGGTGCCCGACCCGTCGATCGCCACCGAGGAGTCGGGCACTCGGCACCGCTCCGCCGAGCGCAGCGCCATTCAGACCGGCTACCCGGTGATCTCGGTGAGCCACTCGATGAGCATCGTGACGATCTATGTCGCCGGGGAACGACACGTCATCCCCGACTCGGCGGCGATCCTGTCGCGCGCCAACCAGACCATCGACACGTTGGAGCGTTACAAGACCCGCCTCGACGAGGTCAGCAGGCAGCTCTCGACCGCCGAGATCGAGGACTTCGTCACGCTTCGCGACGTGATGACAGTCGTGCAGCGACTCGAGATGGTGCGGCGCATCAGCCTCGAAATCGACTCGGACGTCGTCGAACTCGGCACCGACGGGCGCCAGCTCAAGCTCCAGCTGGAGGAGCTTGTCGGAGACAACGAAACTGCCCGCGAACTCATCGTCCGCGACTATCACGCCAACCCCGATCCGCCGACCGCCTCTCAGGTCAGCGCCACGTTGGAGGAGCTCGATGCGACTTTCGGACAACGAACTGCTCGACTTCACTACTCTGGCAAGGGTTTTCGGATATCCGTCGACCATAGAGGCGCAGGACTCGGCGATGAGTTCGCGTGGCTACCGCGCGATGGCGGGCATTCCACGACTGCAGTTCGCGCACGTCGACCTGCTGGTGCGGTCGTTCGGTTCACTTCAGGGGCTGTTGGCGGCCAGCGCGAACGACCTGCAGTCGGTCGAAGGGATCGGGTCGATGTGGGCGCGCCACATCCGAGAAGGCCTGTCGCAGTTGGCCGAGTCGACGATCGCCGACCAGCTCGCCTGAGTGCGCGTTACCTCAGTTCATTCGTCGAGTGTCGGGTTATGTCACGCGAAGTCGGGTCAACGCGTGCATAAAGCCGACACTCGTCGCCTCAGCCGGCCGGTGGCGGCGGCGCGCCCTCGACGGGCGGTGGCGGTGCCGCGGCCTGGGCGAGGATGAACGGCACCGTCGCCGATCGGAGATTGCCCAGCTGGACGACGAGGTTGTAGGTGCCGGGCCCGATGGGCTGGCGCGGCAGGGGGCATCTCGGTGCCGAGCTCATGCCCGTCCAGGTCACCTCCGTCGTCACCTGCTCGCCGGGCTGGAAGGTCTTGACCAACGTCTCGTTCGACGGCGCGCAGTCCAGGTTCGACCACAGCCGGTTGTTGTCCAGCGCGTAGACATAGGCGGCCAGCACCGCGGCGCCGACGTCACGCTTGCACGCGACGAGGCCGATGTTGGTGACGACCATCGTGAACTTCGGCTGGTCGCCAACGACGTACTGCGGCTGGTTGGTGATGCCCTTGACCGCGAGCGTCGAGTCGGGGCAGTCGTCGCCCTCGTTGAGCACCGGCGGCGGCATGACGGCCGCGGTCGGCGTCGGGGTCGGCGGCGGCGCGGATTGCTGCGGCGGCATGACCGGCGTCTTGACTCGAGGGTTCTCGCCAGGCAGCGGTGTCGGCGCAGCGGCGGCGGTCGGGACCGGCTTGTCGGCGGTCTTGGTGTCGGTGCTCCCGTCGTGTTCGTGACAACCACAACCACGACGGCTGCGACCACTGCGATCACGAGTACCGCTATGCCCAGCGCGAGTGCCCTGCGACGCCAGTAAATCTGCGTCGGTAGCGGGCCATGCGGTTCCAGATCCAGCACAAACCACGGTAAGCCCAGGTCACGCCGAGTCGTCCGAGGTGGCTCGGCGTGTCGCGCGTCAGCCTTCGCCGATGTCGCCCAGATGGTCGCGCAACACCACCCGGCCGTCGGCCAGGTGATAGGTCAGGCCGACGATCGCCAGCGTGCCCGCCGCGATGCCCGCCGCGACCGGCGCGGAGCGAACACGCAGCTGCGCGGCGGTTTCGTTGACGTGTCGAGCTTCGAACTCGTCGACGCGGCTCAGCCCGGCGTGGCGGCCCTGCATGACCGACGGCGTTATCCGCTCCACGATGTCGCGCACGTATCCGCCCGGCATCACGCCAGTGTCGAGCGCCTCCAGCGTCGCCTTGACCGCGCCGCAGCTGTCGTGGCCCAGCACCACGATCAGCGGAACATCGAGCACCGTCACGGCATATTCGATCGAACCGAGCACCGCGGAGTCGATGACGTGGCCTGCGGTGCGCACCACGAACATGTCGCCGAGGCCCTGGTCGAAGATGATCTCCGCGGCCACACGGCTGTCGGCGCAGCCGAACAGCACGGCGGTCGGCTTCTGGCCGGTTGCCAGCCTGGCCCGATCCGCGATGCTCTGGCTGGGATGCGCGGGCGTGCCTGCGACGAACCGCTCGTTACCCTCCTTGAGTGCTTTCCACGCGGTCACTGGGCTGGTGTTCGGCATGACCGACATTGTGCCTCAGCTGCTCGATTGGTATGACCGGGCAGCAGCGCGAACTGCCCTGGCGGCGGCCGGACGTCACGCCGTGGCAGATCCTGGTCAGCGAGTTCATGCTTCAGCAGACGCCGGTCGCCCGCGTCGAGCCGATCTGGCTGGCTTGGATCGCGCGCTGGCCCACGCCGTCGGCGACTGCCGCCGCCAGCGCAGCGGACGTGCTGCGCGCGTGGGGCAAGCTCGGCTACCCGCGCCGCGCCAAGCGGCTTCACGAGTGTGCGACCGTGATCGCGACCGAGCACGGCGACGAGGTGCCGTCGGACGTCGAGACGCTGCTGACGCTGCCGGGGATCGGTGCCTACACCGCCCGAGCCATCGCATGCTTCGCGTACCGGCAACGGGTGCCGGTCGTCGACACCAATGTCCGCCGGGTGGTGGCGAGGGTGGTGCACGGCCGCGCGGATCGTCCGCGTCTTCGTCCCGCGACCTCGACGACGTCGCTGCGCTGTTGCCCAATGATGCTGACGCGCCGCGGTTTTCGATCGCGCTGATGGAGCTGGGCGCGACGGTCTGCACAGCCCGCGCGCCGCGCTGCGGCCTGTGCCCGCTGAGCGCGTGCGCATGGAAGGCGAACGGATATCCGGACGCGACGACACCCGCTCGACGGGTGCAAAAGTATGCCGGCACCGATCGCCAGGTCCGCGGACGGCTGCTGGATGTGTTGCGCGGCAACAACTCTCCGGTCACCCGGGCGCAGCTCGACGTCGTATGGCTGACCGATACCGCTCAGCGTGACCGCGCACTGGACTCATTGCTGGTCGACGGTCTGGTCGAGCAGACCGCCGATGGGCGTTTTGCCCTTGCCGGGGAAGGCGAGTAGCTAGCCTTTGGGCTGTGGCGCAGGCTCCTCGGACTCGCTACGCCAAGTGCGGCGACAACGACATCGCCTACCAGGTCTTCGGCGACGGCCCGGTGGACCTCCTCATGCTGCCGGGCGCACTGATTCCCTTCGACGCGATCGACGCGGAACCCGCGCTGTACCGGTTCCACCGCAGGCTCGCGTCGTTCGCCCGGGTCATCCGGTTCGACCAGCGCGGCGTCGGGATGTCCTCGCGGGTCTCGCTGGACGAGGTCGGGCTGCGGTTCTGGATCGAGGACGCGGTCGCCGTGATGGACGCCATCGGTTGCGAACAAGCGGCGGTCTTCGCCTCCGGCGTCACCTCCATGACCGGACTCCTTCTTGCCGCCGAATATCCCGACCGGGTGCGGAGCCTGGTCATCGTCAACGGCGCACCCCGCACGATGTGGGCGCCCGACTATCCGATCGGCGCGGAGCCGACCCGTGCCGATTGGTTCACGACCGTCGCCATCGAACCGGACGCGGTAGAGCAGGGTTTCGATGTGCTCGAGATAGTCGCACCTTCCGTGGCCCGCGACGAAAGGTTCCGCGCTTGGTGGGACCAGGCGGGCAATCGCGCGGCGTCGCCGAGCATGGCCCGCGCGGTGACCGAATCGATGGTCACGTCGGATGTTCGTGAAAAGCTGCCCCTCATCACGACCCCGACACTGATCCTGCACCGCAGGGAATGCAGATTCGTTCCGGTGGCACACGGCAGGTACCTCGCCGAGCACATCGCGGGTGCCCGCTATGTGGAGTATCCCGGCGCCGACGCACTGAGCTGGGTCGGCGACACCGGCCCCATGCTTGACGAGATCGAGGAGTTCATCACCGGCGCCCGTGGTAGCTCAGAGACCGAACGTGTCCTCACCACAATGGTTTTCACCGACATCGTCGGCTCTACGCGACGCGCCGCGGAGCTGGGTGACCATCGCTGGCACAATCTGCTCGACAATCACGACACGATCATTCGCCACGAACTCGGGCGCTTCCGCGGTCGCGAAGTCAACACCGCCGGTGACGGATTCGTCGCGACGTTCGCCAGTCCCAGCCTCGCGCTGGACTGTGCGGACGCGATCGTCGACGCCGTTCGCCCGCTCGGTATCGAGGTACGGGCAGGAGTGCACGCGGGCGAGGTGGAGGTGCGCGGCGACGACATCGCAGGTATGGCCGTGCACATCGCCGCGCGCGTCGCCGCGCTCGCGGGACCCAGCGAGGTGCTGGTGTCCTCGACGGCGCGGGAGATCGTCACCGGATCGCGCCGTGAATTCGCCGAGCACGGTGAGCACGAACTCAAGGGCGTGCCCGGCCGGTGGCGGGTGTACGCGCTCGTGCGCAACCCGGCACTGTAACTCCGCTCGCTAGCTACAGCCATGAACAGATTCGCAATCGGTGCGACCCTCGCTGCGGTCCTGGCCGCGGGAGCCATGGCCGCGCCGGCGGCAGCAGTGGCCACCCCGACGGGAGACACGTCAGCCGCGGACACCGTGAAGTCGCTGCAGGAGCTGGGATACAACGTGGCGATCAACGGTGAAGTGGTCGGCCCGCTGTCGCAATGCACGGTAACCGGCGTGCACGGGATGTCCGGCACTGCCCCGACGTCTTTCACCACCGCTTACGTTGACGTTTCCTGCCCGTCGGGCAACGCCTAGCGCAACTAGGCGGTGGCGGCCGCTTCGTCCGCCGGGCTGTCGCAGGCGAACCGGCGTCGGTAGTCCGACGGCGTCACCCCGATGATCCGACGGAAATGGTGGCGCAGCAACGTCGCCGTGCCGAAACCCGAACGCTCGGCGATGCGGTCCACGTCGAGGTCGGTCTCCTCCAACAAGGTGCGCGCGTACAACACGCGTTGGTCGGTGACCCATTGCATGGGAGTGCGGCCGGTCTCCTCTACAAACCGGCGCGCAAACGTCCGGGCGGACATGTGCGCGCGGGTGGCAAGAGTCGCGACGGTGTGCGGCTGGTCGAGGTTGCCGAGGATCCAGTCCAGATGCGGCGCAAAGCGTTCCGAACATCGCACCGGGATCGGCTGGTCGATGTACTGCCGCTGGCCGCCGTCGCGTTGCGGCGGCACCACCATCCTGCGGGCGATCTTGTTGGTGACTTCGCTGCCGAGTTCGCGCCGGACCAGATGCAGGCAGGCATCGATACCGGCGGCCGTGCCCGCGCTGGTGATCAGATTGCCGTCGTCGACGAACAACACGTTGCGGTCGACCTTGGCGGTCGGGTACCGGGCAGCCAGATCGTCGGCGTGCATCCAGTGCGTGGTGCACGGCCGGCCGTCCAGCAGGCCCGCTGCGCCGGCGACGAACGCGCCCGAACACACCGTGAGGATGATCGACCCGGAATCGGCGGCAGCCTTCACGGCCTCCAGCGCCGCGGGCAGATACTCGTCGCCCCCGATCGCCGGGATGGCGACCAGGTCGGCGCCCATCAGGTCATCGAGGCCGTGATCCGGGGTGATCGTCGCGCCCACGGAAGTCCGCAGCGGCGTGCCCGCCTCGGGCCCGCACACCTTGAAGTCGAAGTTGGGCACCCCGTCTGCCGAGCGGTCGATACCGAAGACCTCGCAGATCACGCCGAACTCAAAAATCGCTAGACCATCCAGCACCAGCGCGGATACGCTCTTTATTGCCATGGCAGCATTTTATCGCAAGGTGTCCTTCCTGCCACTGTTGGCGGGATATTTATCAGCGGAGTATTACTGCCATGACCACTGCACTCACCTTCCTGATCCTGATGGCCCCGTTCGCGGTGGCAGCGGTGCTCAGCGTGGCCGCCCATCGCTCTGACTCCCTGCGCATCCGATTCGACCAGTTCCGCTGGTCGGCTCCGATGATGGGTCGCCTCTTCGAAGACGACCGCGACGGCTTCCGCGTCGCGCATGATGTGGACGCGATCCGCACCCGGTTCGAGCGTCAGCCGTTCTGGCCGACCTCAGGTGCGATCGGCGAGCGTCGCTAGGAACGCCTCCACCGCATTTCGATAAATCTCCGGCGCGTCGTCGTGGATCAGGTGACCGGCCCCGGGAACGCGCAAATATGTTGTCCGGTGGCCGGTTTCCGCCATCTGCCGCATCTGCCCGGGCGGAGTCACGGAGTCGCCACGCTTCGATCAGCAGCGTGGGCGACCTCACCTCCCGCCACTGGTCCCAATAGTCGCGGGTACCCCACTCCGCGGCGATCTCGATCCAGATCTCCGGGTGTCCATGGAGACGCCAGCCGGTTTCGGTCCGGTCGAACGCCTCCAGAAAATACCGGCCGGCGACGGGGCCGAATTCATCGTAAACCCTTTGCGCCGAATCGAATTCGACCGGCAATGCGTGCAGCCACGGCTCCCACGGGCCGGTCGTGCGACCTCGGAAGTCCGGCGCCATGTCCTCAATCACCAACGCGTTGACCAACTCCGGCCGCGCTGCCGCCAGGCACCAGGAGTGCAGCCCACCCATCGAGTGGCCGATCAGCGTGACGGGCCGGCCGAGCGCCTCGACCACATCGCCCAGGTCGGACACGAAGCGCTCGGTGCTGATCGGGTGTACGTCGTCGACGTCGCGACCTCGGTGCCACGGTGCGTCGTAGGTGTAAACCTCGCCGAGCCGGGTGAGCCACGGGAGCTGGCGCGACCAGGTGCTGCCCCGTCCCATCAGGCCGTGTACCAAGATCAACGGCTCGCCCTCACCACCGCGCGCAGTCAGCCGGGGCCGCACGGGAGCTGGGGGATGCATCCCGTCATCATGCCGGGGGCGGTTCGGTAGCCTGATCGGCATGGCCTCCCAGAACCCAGTGGTGAAGATCAACGCAATCGAGGTTCCACCCGACGCCGGTCCGGAACTGGAGAAACGATTCGCGCACCGGGCACACGCCGTCGACAACCAGCCGGGCTTCCTGGGCTTCCAGCTACTGCGCCCGATCAAGGGCGAGAACCGCTACTTCGTGGTGACCCAGTGGGAGTCCGAGGAAGCCTTCCAGGCCTGGGCGAGCGGTCCCGCGATCGAGGCGCACAAAGGACAGGCCGCCAATCCCGTCGCGACCGGAGCGTCGCTGCTCGAGTTCGAGGTTGTTCTGGACGTTGCGGGCAAGACGGAGTAGGACCGGGCGCAGCGCGACCTCGCTGTGGGTCGCTGTCGCGCTCGTCGCCGCGATGGCCTGTGGCTGCGCCAAGGCGGTGCCGAGCGTGCCGGTGGCGGACTCGACGTACGGCGTGCCGATCGCGATTAACACACCCCAGGGTCTGCGGGCCAAGCAGACCATCGACATGCTCAATTCCGAGTGGCCGATCGGAACCGTCGGGGTGCGCACGATGGCGGCTGCGCAACAGGTCGACGGGGTCACTTCGGCGATGGGCAATTTGTGGCTGGACCGGCCGATCACCGTCGCGGGCATCGAGATCGGTGCGGGACAGGCGACGCTGCACACCGTGACCTCCTACGGCGCGGCGCAGGACATCGACCTGCGCACCAACTCGGAAGGTTTCGTCGACCGGTTCGCGGTGACGTTGCGGCCGCCGAAGATTACCGACTGGCGCGATATCGACACCGTGTTGTCGAAGACGGGCGCACGCTATTCGTATCAGGTTTCGAAGGTCACCGATGGTAAGTGTTCGACACTGGCAGGCAGCAATACCGAGCTGTCCCTGCCACTGGCGTCGATCTTCAAACTGTATGTGCTGCTTGCGGTTGCCGATGCGGTGAAGGCAGGAACTCTAAACTGGTCCGACCAGGTCACGATCACCGACGAGGCGAAAAAGGTCGGGTCGGCCACTCTTGACGAACTGCCGTCAGGCACGCAGGTGTCCGTGCGAAGGGCTGCGCAGGAGATGATCTCGGCCAGCGACAACATGGCGACCGACCTGCTGATCGAGCGGGTGACCCCCGCCGCCGTCGAGCGCGCGCTGGTGGCCGCCGGCCACCACGACCCGGCCAGCATGACGCCGTTCCCCACCATGCACGAGTTGTTCTCGATCGGCTGGGGTAAACCGGACCTGCGTGAGCAGTGGAAACAAGCGACTCCCCAAGGTCGCGCTCAGTTGCTCGAACAGACGAATTCCCGCCCATACGAACCAGATCCGGCACGCACCAGCACGCCCGCGTCCGCATACGGCGCCGAGTGGTACGGCAGCGCCGCCGACATCTGCAGGGTGCATGCCGCGCTGCAGGCCGCCGCGGTCGGTGCGGCGGCACCGGTGCGCGACATCCTGTCCCGAGTGCCCGGGATCGACCTGGACCGATCGATGTGGCCGTACATCGGCGCCAAGGCCGGAAACCTGCCCGGTGACATGACATTCAGCTGGTATGCAGTCGATCGCACCGGCCAACCCTGGGTGGTCAGTTTCCAAGCGAATTGGCCGAATTTCCGAAGCAACACCGCTGCGGCCTGGCTGCTGTCGATCGCCAAGCAGGCGTTCGGTCTGATTCCCGTCGCCTGATCCGGCTCAAGTTGGGGTGCACCGTCGGCGCGGCGTTGCGGAGCCCGTCGGGTAGCAGATGGTGTACAACGAAAGTTGCCGTCCCGCTACGTGTTTGAATTCCAACATAGCACCGGCAAATGATTGATCGCTGTGACGACGCGGTCGAAGACATAACCCCATCATCGCAGCGGGGTCCGACAACTTTGGGCCAGTACCTGCCGAGCAACTAGCGGTTCGACCTGAGTGTCCAGGCGTGTCCGCGGAAGTGCATCACCGTTCGGCTGACCGGCGCAATATCCATGCGCCAGAAAGACTTCGGTGGTGCGTCGAGGGCAACGAGAACAGCCGCGCGGATCACCGCCGGATGTGTGACGGCCACCAACCGGGTACGGCGGGCGGTCAGCGACTCCATCCAGCCGCGAACCCGGTCGATCAGTTCGACGACCGACTCGCCGCCGTGCGGCGCCCGCGTCGGGTCGGTCAGCCAGATAGCCAGGTCCGCGGGGCGAACCCCGCCCAGCACGTCACCGCGCCAGCGTCCGCAATCCAGATCTGCCAACCGCGGCTCGATCGAGGCCGCAAGGCCGAGCAGCTCGGCCGTCTGCCGGGTTCGCTTCTCGGGGCCGCAGTACGACCGCTCGGTGACCCCCAGTTCGATCGAAGCGTCGACCTGGCGGTGGCCGACCGCATTGAGTGGTTCGTCGGTGGGGAATCGTCCGGCCGCCATCGCGTCGGTCATGGCGTGCGATACAAGCGTCAGCCGAACGACTTCACTCACGCCGAGATGCTCTCCCGCCGTCTCGGCTCACCAAGCAGCCGGCCGGCCATCGAAGCGAATACCACCGCAATGACCGCCCACATCACCAGCTGGGTGCCCAGCGAGTAAAGCCGGAAGTCGTAGAGGACGTCGGCGGGGAAATCGTCCGGCGTCTCATCGATGGTGGGCAGGATCAGCATGACGACGGCGATCGCGAGCACGTATCCGGCCGACGCGATCAGCGTCGCGCTCCACGCGCCGTACCGGTCCAGCAGACGGCGGCCAAGCCACACCGCGGCCGCGAACAACACCGTCGAGGTCACCACCAGCAACACGTACAGCAGCGTGCGCTGACGGATGGTCTCGCCGAGGCTCGATGCGGGCGGGCTCGCCGGATACTTCAGGAACGGAATCACGTAGACCGACAGGAACATTCCGCCCGCCAACAGCACCGCCAACAACCGCGGCGAGACATTCCCGACGCGCCCGTGGACCACGCAGAAGGCCACCGCGAAAAGGGCGCCCATCGCGACGCTGAACGCCAGCACGCCGAATCCCATGCCGATGTTGGCCTGCACGCCGCGGGTGAACAGCTCCACACCGTGCTCGTGGCCGGCTTCGTGCGTCTCCTCGAAGGCGATCGCACGCGCGATCACAGGTTCGACGAACGTGCGGGCGAACAGGAACGCCACCACGCCACCGACCGCGCCGGACAGCAGCCCGCGCGCGATTATCTGTCTTTCCATTGCCGCCTGCTCAGTGGCAGGGGAAGCCGAGAAGGTGCCGCGCGTCGTGCATGAACTCGTGCACGTAGGTGTTGTCCCCGAACACCGACGTCGCGCCTTGGTCGAGCCCCACGAAGTAGAGCACGACAAGTGCGAGGAAGGCGGTCAACGAAAGCCAGAGCGCCGCCTTGGCCGCCGACAGCTCGATGGCGGGCGCAACGGTCTTGCGAGCCTCAGGAGAGGTCATCGTCAGGTCCTTTCCGGGATTTTCGCGTCCCGATTCCAGGTTGACGGCGAGCGTCGGGTCTGACTTGACACAGTGGCGCGACCGTTCTGGATTCTCACCAGATTCCTTCGCCCGCCGATTACACGCACATCCTAAGCATTCGCCTCCGCGTTCGCGGCGGCAGCACGCAAAAGCCCCGAAACCGCGGTCCGGTCTCGGGGCTTTGCGTGTGGTGTTGTTACTCGGCGGTGGCGCTTGCCGCGCCGGCCGCACCGGCCTGGGCCAGGTCCGGCTCCTCCACCGTGGCCGGCTTCTTGGTCCCGGTGAACGTGAAGACCGCGTCCTCGCCGGAGCCTTCACCGTCCCAGTTGTCGACATCGACCGTGACGAGCTGGCCGGGACCGACCTCCTCGAAGAGGATCTTCTCCGACAGCTGGTCCTCGATCTCGCGCTGGATGGTCCGGCGCAGCGGCCGCGCACCGAGCACAGGGTCGAACCCGCGCTTGGCCAACAGCGACGTGGCTTTGTCGGTGAGCTCCATCGCCATGTCCTTGCTCTTGAGCTGCTTGCCCACCCGATTGACCATCAGGTCCACCATCGTGATGATCTCTTCGCGAGTCAGCTGGTGGAAGACGATGATGTCGTCGATGCGGTTGAGGAACTCCGGCCGGAAGTGCTTCTTGAGCTCGTCGTTGACCTTCTGCTTCATCCGCTCGTAGTTGTTGTCACCGCCACCCTGGGTGAAGCCGAGGCCGACGGCCTTGCTGATGTCGCTCGTGCCGAGGTTGCTGGTGAAGATCAGCACGGTGTTCTTGAAGTCGACCGTGCGGCCCTGACCGTCGGTGAGCCGGCCGTCCTCGAGCACCTGCAACAGGCTGTTGTAGATCTCCTGGTGAGCCTTCTCGATCTCGTCGAACAACACCACCGAGAACGGCTTGCGGCGCACCTTCTCGGTGAGCTGGCCGCCCTCCTCGTAGCCGACATACCCCGGAGGGGCACCGAACAGCCGCGAAGCGGTGAAGCGGTCGTGGAACTCGCCCATGTCGATCTGGATGAGCGCGTCGTCGTCGCCGAACAGGAACTCCGCCAGCGCCTTGGACAGCTCGGTCTTACCGACACCGGACGGGCCGGCGAAGATGAACGAGCCGGACGGCCGCTTGGGGTCCTTCAACCCGGCGCGGGTACGTCGGATCGCCTTGGAGACCGCCTTGACGGCGTCCTCCTGGCCGATGATCCGCTTGTGCAGCTCGTCCTCCATGCGCAGCAGACGCGTGGTCTCGGCCTCGGTCAGCTTGAACACAGGGATGCCGGTCCAGTTGCCGAGCACCTCGGCGATCTGCTCGTCATCGACCTCGGCGACCACATCGAGATCGCCTGAGCGCCACTGCTTCTCACGTTCGGCGCGCTGACCGACCAGTTGCTTCTCCTTATCGCGGAGGCTGGCCGCCTTCTCGAAGTCCTGCGCGTCGATCGCGGACTCCTTCTCGCGGCGGGCGTCGGCGATCTTCTCGTCGAACTCACGCAGGTCCGGTGGTGCCGTCATCCGGCGGATGCGCATCCGGGCGCCGGCCTCGTCGATCAGGTCGATCGCCTTGTCCGGCAGGAACCGGTCGTTGATGTAGCGGTCGGCCAGGGTGGCCGCCGCGACCATCGCGCTGTCGGTGATCGAGACGCGGTGGTGCGCCTCATAGCGGTCACGCAGACCCTTGAGGATCTCGATGGTGTGCTCGACCGTCGGCTCGCCGACCTGAACCGGCTGGAACCGGCGCTCGAGGGCGGCGTCCTTCTCGATGTACTTGCGGTACTCGTCGAGGGTGGTGGCGCCGATGGTCTGCAGCTCGCCGCGGGCCAGCTTCGGCTTCAGGATGCTGGCGGCGTCGATCGCGCCCTCGGCGGCACCCGCGCCGACGAGCGTGTGCAGCTCGTCGATGAACAGGATGATGTCGCCGCGGGTGTTGATCTCCTTGAGAACCTTCTTCAGGCGCTCCTCGAAGTCACCGCGGTAGCGGCTGCCCGCGACCAGCGAACCCAGATCAAGCGTGTAGAGCTGCTTGTCCTTCAGCGTCTCGGGGACCTCGCCGTGCACGATGGCCTGCGCCAGGCCCTCGACGACGGCGGTCTTGCCGACGCCAGGCTCGCCGATCAGCACCGGGTTGTTCTTGGTGCGCCGGCTCAGCACCTGCATGACCCGCTCGATTTCCTTCTCGCGGCCGATGACCGGATCGAGCTTGCCCTCCATCGCGGCCGCGGTCAGGTTACGGCCGAACTGGTCCAGCACCAGCGACGTCGACGGGTTGCCCGCCTCACCGCCGCGGCCTCCGGTGCCCGCCTCGGCGGTTTCCTTGCCCTGGTATCCGCTCAGCAGCTGGATCACCTGCTGGCGCACCCGGGTCAGCTCGGCGCCCAGCTTCACCAGGACCTGGGCGGCCACGCCCTCGCCCTCGCGGATCAGGCCGAGCAGAATGTGCTCGGTGCCGATGTAGTTGTGGCCCAGCTGCAGCGCCTCGCGAAGCGACAGCTCCAACACCTTCTTGGCGCGCGGCGTGAACGGGATATGGCCGGACGGCGCCTGCTGCCCCTGGCCGATGATCTCTTCGACCTGGCTACGCACGCCCTCCAGCGAGATCCCCAGCGACTCCAGCGACTTGGCGGCTACGCCCTCACCCTCGTGGATAAGTCCCAACAGGATGTGCTCGGTTCCGATGTAGTTGTGGTTGAGCATCCGGGCTTCTTCTTGCGCCAGGACGACGACCCTGCGGGCACGGTCGGTGAATCTCTCGAACATCGGTTGTTACCTGCTCTCCATCACATAGGTCGGCGTCGTGCGCATGTAGAACGCACAGCGCCTGCCGTCCACTCTAATGGGCGGCGGTCCCGGCTGCGGCGTCTGGCGGTCTGCTGTCAGCGGACAGCCGGGATGGTTCGGAAACGGCGTCGGGGGATTACCCGCTGCCACCGAGTAGCAACGCAGTCTTGCGCCGATTAGTTTCCGCGGCAGGTTCGCGGCGAGCAGGTTCGCGGCGAGCAGAAATCCGGGCCGGTGTATGTAGGAGTGCAGGATCGCCGGTCGGCGCTGCGGCAACGGCCTATTAGGTTGCCGCGTGAAAGGCGTCGATGACGTCGGCCGGAATGCGGCCGCGGGTGGAGACGTTGTGTCCGTTGCGACGCGCCCATTCGCGAATCGCGGCGCTCTGCTCGCGGTCGATGGCCGCGCGGCCACGGCCCGAGCCCGCCGACCGTCCGCGTCGACGGCCACCGACTCGGCGACCGGCGTCGACCCATTGCTTCAGTTCGTTGCGAAGTTTCGAGGCATTCTTCGACGAAAGGTCGATCTCATAGGTGACGCCATCGAGTCCGAATTCAACCGTTTCATCAGCGGCGCCTTCACCGTCGAAATCATCGACAAGGGTGACGGTCACTTTTTTGGCCATTCGCCTGTACTGCCCTTCTTGCTTGAGCACTGTTCAGTCGTCAAGGTCTCGAACCCCGCACCAATGTGCCATAAAAGAGCAAGTTCCTACAACTTTTCAAACAAACTCGGTCAGATACTTTGGCGTTTAACAATCGGGAACAGAACTGTCTCCCTAATCGACAGTCCCGTCAAGGCCATCAACAGCCTATCGATTCCCATTCCAGTGCCGGTCGACGGCGGCATCGCATACTCCAATGCCGCAAGGAAATCCTCGTCGAGCGCCATTGCCTCGTCATCGCCTGCGGCAGCGGCGCGGGCCTGTGCCTCGAACCTTTGACGTTGGATCACCGGGTCGATGAGTTCTGAGTATCCGGTTGCCAACTCGATGCGTCTGATGTACAAATCCCACTTCTCTGTGACGCCGGCAATACTGCGGTGCGCGCGGGTCAAAGGCGTTGTCTCTTCCGGAAAGTCCCTGACGAACGTGGGTGCCCAAAGCTTGTCACCGACGGCGTGCTCCCACAGTTCCTCAACCAATTTCCCGTGCCCATAGCCGCGATCGCGCGGAATCTCGACGCCGAGTCGATCGGCGATGGCCCATAACTTTTCGGCCGGTGTTTCCGGTGTGATCTCTTCACCGAGGGCTTCAGACAACGAGGGATACATTTGCATCGTCTGCCATTCGCCGTCCAGATCGTAGATACTGCCATCCGGCAATGGCACGGTCCTGGTGCCGATCGCCTCGTCGGCGACCTCTTGAATAAGCTCGCGTGTGACAACCGCGGAATCGTCATACGTGCCGTACGCCTGATATGTCTCGAGCATCGCGAATTCCGGGGAATGCGTCCAATCCGCACCCTCGTTTCGGAACACCCGATTCAACTCGAAAACCTTCTCGAAACCGCCGACCAAGCAACGCTTCAGGAACAGTTCCGGCGCGATGCGGAGGTACAGGTCCGCGTCGAGCGCATTGGAGTGCGTCACGAACGGCCGCGCCGCCGCGCCACCGGCGAGCGTCTGCAGCATCGGCGTCTCGACCTCGAGAAAACCGCGCCGCTCGAGCGCCGAGCGCACTGCGCGAACCACGGCAATACGCTGGCGCGCAATGGTGCGGGCCTCGGGGCGCACGATCAGGTCGACGTAGCGCTGCCGCACCCGTGACTCTTCACTCATCTCCTTGTGCGCGACCGGAAGGGGGCGAAGAGCCTTGGACACAATTTGCCAGGAATCGGCAAGCACAGAGAGCTCACCACGGCGCGAACTGATCAATTCGCCGTGGACGAACACGATATCGCCGAGGTCGACGTCGGCCTTCCACGCGTCGAGCGATTCCTGGCCGACTTTGGCGAGGCTGATCATGGCCTGCAGGTGGGTGCCGTCACCCTCCTGAAGTGTCGCAAAACACAGCTTGCCGGAGTTACGGGCAAACATGACGCGGCCGGCGACGCCGACGACCAGGCCCGTCTCGGTGTCGGCGGCCAGGTCGGGATAGGCCTGCCGCAACTCGGCGAGGGTGTGGGTACGGGCGACCTCCACCGGGTACGGTTCACGACCCTCTGCGAGCAGCCGCTCACGCTTGCCCTGCCGGATCCGGTACTGCTCAGGGACGTCGGTGTCCGATGTCGCGGCCGGCGCCGCTCCGGTGTCGGGCTCCTGCGGGGTGGTCACGACGTGCCAGCTTAAATCAACTCATGACGGCGCCAATCAACGCAGCGGCAGTGACGGCCTTGGCCGAGGAGGCGCTGGATTGGCGGTTCAAGGGCCTGCCCACGTCGTGGTCGGGCCGCACGCCCGCCGACATCTGCGCGGCGGCACCCGGCGTGCTCGATGGTGCCGTCGGTCCGCTGTGTGTGCTGCGTGCCGAGGCCCTCTCCCACAACCTCGACACCATGGCGCGGTGGTGCCGGGATCGCGCGGTGGAATTGGCGCCGCACGGCAAGACGCACATGGCGCCGCAGCTGCTGGCGCGCCAGTTCGATGCGGGCGCATGTGCGGTGACGACCGCCACCGTCAGCCAGGTCCGCGTCTTCCGTGCCTTCGGCGTGCGCGACGTGATCCACGCCAACGAGCTGGTCGACGAGGCCGGTCTGCGGTGGGTCGCCGCCGAACTCGACGCCGATCCCGACTTCACGCTGGTGTGTTGGGTGGACTCGCTGCGTGGCATCGAGCTGATGACGTCGACGCTCGCGGCCGCCGGCGCCACCCGGCCGGTGGACGTCTGCGTCGAGGTGGGCATGGCTGGCGGCCGCACGGGCTGCCGCGGGCAGGACAGCGTCGACGAGGTGGCCCGGGCAGCCGCCGCGTCTCCACAACTGCGGCTCATCGGGGTGGCCGGCTATGAGGCGGCGCTCGGCCACGACGTGGCACCCGGCGCGATCGGCGCCGTCCGGGCGTACCTGGAGCAGATCAGGGCCGCCATGCAGCGGCTGGCGCCGCTGTTCGAGACCGACCGCGCGGTCGCGACGGCGGGCGGCAGCACCTACTTCGATGCGGTCGCCGACGAGTTGGCCGGCGACTGGCGGACCATCCTGCGCAGCGGGTGCTACCTCACGCACGACGACGGGCTGTATCGCCGGACGTCGCCGCTGCGGGATGGACTTCGCCCGGCGCTTTCCGTGTGGGCGCGGGTGCTGTCGCAACCCGAGCCGGGCCTGGCGCTGGCGGGGATGGGCCGCCGCGACGTGTCGTTCGACCAGGACCTGCCGGTGCCGTACGGCTTGCCGGCCAGCCGCGTCGCCAAGCTCAACGACCAGCACGCCTACCTGGTGCTGGGCGGCGACGACCGCGTGGAAGTCGGGCAATGGGTGCAGTTCGGAATCAGCCATCCCTGCACGGTCTTCGACAAGTGGCAGATGATCCCGGCTGTCGATGCCGACGGCCGCGTCGTCGACCTGATCCGCACGTTCTTCTAGCGATTTCGGTGTAGTTGGTCGCGCTCTCCGCGACCGACTACACCCAATTCACCAACTAGCGGGCCTGCTTGAGCCGGCCGCGGGTGCTGTCTCGGTTGCGTTCGTACACCAGACGCAGGCCGTCGAGCGTGAGGTGTTGGTCGTAGTGCTGGACGGTGTGCACATCCTCGAGCACCAGCGGCGCCCCGTGACCCGTGGCCACGACGGCGATGTCGTCACCGCCGAAGCCCTCGATGTCCTCGCGAATGCGGTTTACCAGACCGTCGACCAGGCCGGCGAACCCGAACACCGCACCGGCCTGCATGCACTCGACGGTGTTCTTGCCGACCACCGACCGCGGCCGGGTCAGCTCGACGCGGCGCAGCGCCGCCGACCGGGCTGCGGCGGCGTCGGACGACACCTGGACGCCGGGAGCGATTGCGCCACCGAGAAATTCACCCTTCGCGGAGACGACGTCCACACAGATCGACGAGCCGAAGTCGACGACGATGGCCGCCGTGCCGTACTTGTGGAACGCCGCCAGGCAGTTGACGATGCGGTCGGCACCGACCTCTTTGGGATTGTCGACAAGCAGCGGAATGCCTGTGCGGACACCCGGCTCAATCAACACATGCGGGACCGACGGCCAGTACTGCTCGAGCATCACCCGGACCTCGTGCAGCACCGACGGAACAGTGGAGAGCCCGGAGGCTCCCGTCAACCGCTCCGAGTCGTCGCCGATGAGACCGTCGATGGTCAGGGCCAGCTCGTCGGCGGTGACCTCGGACTCGGTCCGGATCCGCCAGTGCTGCACTACTTTTGCATGGTCGCCCGATCCCGACACCAAACCGACAACGGTGTGGGTGTTGCGAACGTCGATCGCGAGAAGCACGGGCCTTACCGCGGTGACATCAGCTCGGCCGCGTCGGCCGGCACATGGGCGGGATCGCAGCCGAGGTCGATCTGCTTGTTGTCAGCGTCGACGAACACCACCCGCGGCTTGTACGCGCGGGCCTCGGCATCCTCCATCGTCCCGTACGCGATCAGGATCACGAGATCACCGGGGTGCACCAGATGAGCTGCCGCGCCGTTGATTCCGATCACGCCGCTGCCACGCTCGCCGGTGATCGCATAAGTGACCAGGCGTGCCCCGTTGTCGATGTCCACGATGGTGACCTGCTCACCCTCGAGCAGGTCGGCCGCGTCCATCAAGTCCGCGTCGATGGTCACCGAGCCGACGTAGTGCAGATCGGCCTGCGTAACCGTGGCACGGTGAATCTTCGACTTGAGCATTATCCGAAACATCAATTCCTCCAGGGTAATTCGTGGCTCTCTTCAGACGCGACACGCGGATGTCCGTCGATGCCGGCAGCTGCTCCGACGTCAATGGCGATGTTGTCCAACAGCCGGGTCCGGCCAAGGCGGCCGGCCACCAGCAGGCGCGCCATTCCTTCAGCGGGGGGCGGGCCCAGCATCGGGTCGCGCACCTCGAGGTAGTCGACCTCGATGGCGGGGACCTCATCGAGCACGGCCCGCGCGGCGTCCAGTGCGGCCGCCGCACCACCCGAGGCGGCGTACATCCCCGCGAGCAGTGCCGCCGACAGTGCGCCCGCCTGTTCGCGCTCGACGTCGTCGAGGTAGCGGTTGCGCGAGGACATGGCCAGGCCGTCGGCCTCGCGCACGATCGGCACTCCGACGATCTGGGTGTCGACGTTGAGGTCGGTCACCATCTGGCGCACCAGCACCAGTTGCTGATAGTCCTTCTCGCCGAAGAAGGCGCGATCCGGCCGCACGATCTGCAGGAGCTTCAGCACCACGGTCAGCATGCCCGCGAAATGTGTTGGCCGAGAGGCACCTTCGAGGTCCGCGCCAATCGGCCCCGGATGAACGGTGGTGCGCGTGCCGTCCGGGTACATGTCTGCGGCGGTCGGCATGAACGCGATCTCGACGCCTTCTGCGCGCAGCGCGGCGAGATCGTCGTCGAGCGGTCGCGGGTAGGCATCGAGGTCTTCGTTCGCGCCGAACTGCAGTGGATTCACGAAGATCGACACGACGACGACGGCGCCCTGGACCCGCTTGGCGGCGCGGATCAGCGCCAGGTGGCCCTCGTGAAGGGCGCCCATCGTCGGCACCAGCATCACCCGGCGTCCCGTGGTGCGCAGCGACTTGGCGACGTCGGAGACATCACGCGGGCTGGAGTACACATTCAGTTCCGCGGCGGTGAACTGGGGCTTGCGATCGATCATGGTTGGCCCGTTTCGGCGAGGACTGCGAATACCTCAGTCGGGCGCGTGTGCGCGCTGGGCCGTGCGCAACGAGTTCGCCCGATACGCCTGCGCCAGTTGCGGATCCACCTCGGCAAGCGCCTGCAGATGATCCGTCACCGCCGCCGCGTCACCACGGGCGACGGGTCCTGTCAATGCGGCCTGGCCACGCTGCAGCGCGTTCTCCAGCGATGCTCGCGCCAGCGGGCCGACGACGCGTTCGGCGATGCCACCGGGCGCGTCGCCGACCAGCTCTTGGCCGAGTAGTTCCTGGCCCCACAGCGCGGACCGCAGCGCCTCAACCGCGTCGAGGACCACGGTGACGACGTGGTTGCTCGCGTGCGCGAGAGCGGCGTGGTACAGCGTGCGGGCGTCCTCGCGGACACGGAATGGCTCCCCGCCGATCTCCAACACCAGCGACTGGGCGATCGCGTACCCCACCTCGTCGGCCGCGGTGACGCCGAAGCAGGTGTCGGGTAGCCGGTCGATGTCCTCGTCCGAACCGGTGAACGTCATGGCCGGATGGATGGCCAGCGGTATGCAGCCCTGTTCGGTCAGCGGGGCCAGCACGCCGATGCCGTTGGCGCCGGACGTGTGCGCCACGATCGCGCCCGGACGCACGGCGTGCGTGGCCGCCAGACCCGACACCAGGCCGGGCAGCGCGGCGTCGGGCACCGACAGCAGCAACAGCTCGGCGCGGCCGGCGACGTCGTCGGGCGGCATCACCGCGGTGTCGGGCAGCCGGCGCTGCGCGCGCTGTCGTGATGCGTCCGATATGGCGCTGCAGGCGACAACGACGTGCTCGGCCCGCTCTAAGGCGACGCCGAGCGCTGAACCCACCCGACCAGCGGAAATGATGCCGATCGTGAGCCGCGCCGGACGGAATCCGTCGGGGGTGCCCATGCAGACGACCTCGCTGAATCTCAGAAATTTGTTCGTTCCGGTCCTGCGTGGCGGGTACCGGACGGTCGCTATCAGCCTATCTCACTCGTCGCGGCGACGGCGACGGCCACCCCCGCTGGGGGTGGCCTGCAACCGGGCGAGCAGTTCGGCAACCGACTGCCCTCCGGTCTCGGCATCATCGGCGCTGCGGTGGCGCGACCGTTCCGGCGCGGGCGGGGACTCTGGCTCCGGGTGCGGCGGGGGCGCCGCCGGTTCCGCGGCCAGCGTCGGCGGTGCGACCGGCCGCCCGGGATCGATGACCTCCGGAGGCGCGGAGTGGCGTCCGCGAGGCGGTTCTGGGGGCCGCGACGACATCGCCGGGCTGCGAGGCGCGGCGGTGAATACGAGTCCGCCGGCTGAGCCGGTGAATACGAGTCCGCCGGCTGCGAATGCGCCTGCATGTCGGCGGGCTCGGCGGCTCGTCGCCTGCCGACGTAGTCGGTGGTGGCCCCGTTCTCGCCTGTCTGTGGCTCGGCGGGAGCTACCCAGTTGCTGCCCGGTGTGCCCGCCGGGATGAACGACCCCTCGGCCGGCGCGGGCTGCCAGTCCGCCGGCCCACCGGCCCGCTCGGGCTCCTGCGGTGGCACGCCGGGTTCCGGCGGCTTGTTCTCTTGCGTTGACAGCCAAGGGAGTTGAGTCTCGCGCGTCACCGGCTCGGCTTGGGGCGGCGGCGGCATCGGCCTCGGAGCCGCGGGGGGCGCAGTCGGCGGCGCAGGCCACGCGCGCTCCTCTTCCCTTCGCCGACCGCCCTCACGCTGCACATCCGACGGCAGGCGGTGCGCTCCTCCCGGGCTGGCCGGCGGCGCCCAGTCATAGTCGGGCACGTGCGGCTCTTCGGGGACGTCGATGATCGGGCTCTCGTCGGTCCGGAACTCGCGGTCGTCGTCTTCGGTGTCGATGCGGCTGCTGGTCACGCGGCCGGCCGTCTCGGGCCTGGACGGCCATTCGCCGTAGCCCCTGAATCCGCTGCGGTCGGTCTCGAGCGCGGGCCGGTCCGACAGGTCGGCGTCGAACAAGATCTCGAGATTGGCGCGCAGCGCCGCCAGTTCGGCGCGCAGCCCGGCCACCTCATCGGCGGCCTGGGCCCGCAGTTCGGTGACCAGTTCGCGCCGCAGCTGCGTCTCGACCGACAGTTCGTACTCCCGGCGTGCCGAGATCTCGCGGTCCAGCTGCAAGTCGTAGACCAACTTGAGGTCACGCACCTTCGCCTGGTCGACGTCGCTTTGCCTGCGGTAGATCACCGACACGAACGCCGCCACCACGGCCGCCCACAGCGCGAGGATGACGGCCAGCTTCAGCAACTCCACCCGGTTGGTGAACACCAGCGCCGAACTGGCCCCAATGGCGAGCACCAGCAACGCCGTCACCAGCACCCAACCCGGCCGCCGCGCGGCGCGCCGGGGGCGGGCGCTGCGGGTGGGTTCGGTCATGGGCCGACTGTACCCGCCACAGGTCACTCCGCGTGTCGACCACTGCGGCGATTCGGCTCGCCCACCTCGGCGGTTGGTTACTCCGTCGCCCCGTCGGCATTGTCCGGCGGTTCCTGCGGAGACCTACAGCAATGCTGCAACCACAGCGCGGCGACGATCAGCGCCAGTGCGCACACCGCGGCCACGACGGCTCCAGCGGTGTCCTCCCCCGCGACGCGCAGAGTGGAGCGGCGGGGCAGGAGATAGCCGAGCACTCCCAGCCACCACCCCAGCACCAGCGCCCCGACCCACGCAGAGGCCTTGGCGATCAACACGGACCTGGCGACCGCGAGCGGATGCAGCCAGCCCCGCGCGTCGCCGATCTCCCCGTCGTTGATCTTGGCTCTGACATAAAAAGCCCAGCCGGCCTCAGCAATCGCCACCGCCAGCAGCGACACCCCCGTGAGGAGGGTGATCGGCGGGAACCACTGATAGACGCCCCAGCACGAGCAGATACCCCGCCGCGGCGGCGACCACCGTGGCGGCCGTCAAGTCCCGCTTACGGGTGGGGCCCATCAGGCCAGCACCAGATCAGTGAGCCGCACGCCGTCGCGGTCGGCGGGCTCGAGCCCGGCGAGCAGTTCAGCGACGGATCGCGGCTCCCCCGCCACCGTCAGAGTGGCGTCGGGATCGGCGGCGAGCCACGGCACAAGCACGAACGCCCGCTGGTGGGCCAACGGATGCGGCAGGGTCAGGTCCGCGTCGCGCGACGTCAGCTCGCGGTCTCCGTCGTGGCACGTGACGAGGTCGACGTCGAGGCTGCGCGGCCCCCACCGTTCGGCGCGCACCCGGTGGGCCGCCCGCTCGAAGTCCTGCGCGCGACGCAGCCATCCGCTGCCCGTCGAACGCGGGGTCGTCGGCGATGACGACCGCGTTGAGGAACGGTCCCTGCTCGACGCCGCCCCACGGGTCGGTCTCGTAGACCGGCGACACTGCGCGCACCGCGCTGGCGAGGCCGTCGACGACCGACTGCAGCTGCGCCAGCCGGTCGCCGAGGTTGGACCCGATGGACAGCACCACTGTGCTCATGACGGCGTGCCACCTCGCTCACCGCGTCGCGAGCGCCGGGCGACGACAGCGACGTCGGCGAATTGCAGCGGGATCGGCGCCGAGGGTTTGTGTACGACCACCTCGACGGCATGGACGCGCTCGTCGGTCATGACGTCCTCGGCGATCTCGCCGGCCACCGTCTCGATCAGATCGCGCGGTGGGCCCGCGACGATGTCGGCTGCGCGCCGCGCCAGCTCGCCGTAGTCGACAGTGTCGGCCAGGTCGTCACTGGCCGCCGCTGCGGCAAGATCTATCCAGACTGTGATGTCGACGACGAAGTCCTGCCCGTCGCGGCGCTCGTGCTCGAAGACGCCATGATGGCCGCGAATAGTCAAGCCGCGCAATTCGATTCGGTCAGCCATGCTCAGCCGTTCCAGGCCTCGAGCACCTTGAGCGCATCGACGGAGGCGCGCACGTCGTGCACCCGCACGCCCCACACCCCGTGCAATGCGGCCAGCGCAGAGATCACCGCAGTCGCCGTCTCCCTACCGTCCGGCGATCGTGGCTCGCCGTCGGGGCCGGCAAGCAGCGTGCCCAGGAAACGCTTACGCGACGCTCCGACCAGAACCGGGATTCCCGTGCCGACAAGTGCAGGCAGCGCGCGCAGCAGCGCCCAATTGTGTTCGCCGGTCTTCGCGAAACCCAGGCCGGGGTCGATGATCAGATTGGCCGTATCGACCCCCGCCGCGACGGCGGCATCCACGCTGCCCAGCAACTCGTCGCGAACCTCAGCCACCACGTCGCCGTAGGGTGGAACCTCATGCGGTTTGGCCGCGCCGACTGATCGCCAATGCATAAGTACCCAAGGCACTTTCGCGTCGGCCAGCAGCGGCGCCATGTTGGGATCGGCCCGGCCCCCGGAAACGTCGTTGACGATCTGGGCGCCGTTCTCCAGCGCCGCTCGTGCCACGTCGGCGTGCATGGTGTCGATACTCACCGTAAGACCCTGTCCCGCAAGTTCTTTGATCACCGGCAAGACGCGCGCAATTTCGACCCCGGGGTCGATTCGGGTGGCCCCGGGCCGGGTCGACTCTCCACCGACGTCGACGATCGACGCGCCCTCGGCTGCCAACGCCAGGCCATGCTCGACGGCGCGGTCGCGGTCGAGGAAGAGTCCCCCGTCGGAGAAGGAGTCGTCGGTGACGTTCACGACCCCCATGACCTGCACCCTGGGTTGGGTCACTTTCGCAGGATGAGATCCAGCGCCTCGGCCCGCGACGCCGCGTCGACCTTGAACTGGCCGCGCACCGCGGATGTGGTGGTGATCGCGCCCGGCTTGCGCACACCGCGCATCGCCATGCACAGGTGCTCGGCCTCGACCACCACGATGGCGCCGCGCGGGTTGAGTTTGCGCATCAGCGCGTCGGCGACTTGCGCGGTGAGCCGTTCCTGCACCTGCGGCCGCTTGGCATACAAATCGACAAGCCGGGCGATCTTCGACAGCCCGGTGACCCGGCCGTCCACGCCGGGGATGTATCCGACATGCGCGACGCCGTGAAACGACACCAGATGGTGCTCGCAGGTGGAGTACATCGGGATCTGCTTCACCAGCACCAGTTCGTCGTGTTGCTCGTCAAAGGTGGTGTCCAGCACCGTATCCGGGTCGGTGTACAGGCCGGCGAACAACTCCCGGTACGCCCGCGCCACCCTCGCAGGCGTTTCTTCCAACCCATGCCGGTTGGGATCTTCTCCGACCGCGATGAGCAACTCGCGGACGGCCGCCTCGGCGCGTGGTTGGTCGAACTTCGCCGGGTCGAAAGTGGCCGAGTTGTGTTGCGGCCGCATCATTGGAGCCTCCGTATGCCTGTCAGATTGCCTGTCAGCCGTGCGTCGGCGGATTGGGCCTGTTCTTGTCTTGTCCCGCATCATCATTCGGAGTACGAGGGGGTCCTTGGGGAGCGGGCTGACCGGGCTGCGGATACGGCTGATAAGGGGGCTGTTGCCAGTGCGGCGGCGGATACCAGTAGCCCTGCTGCGGGTACTGAGCCGGCTGCGATGGCTGCTGTGGCTGCGACTGAGGCGGCCAACCCGGCGCGTGCCAGCCCGCGGGAGCGCCATAATCCGGCTGCGTCGGCGCGTTGGCGGGGGTTCCGTTGGACGCGGAACCGCTCGAGCCGTTTGAACCGTTGTTGCGCGCCTCTGCCGCCTTGCTGGCCTCGGCCGCCTGGCTGGCGGCGGCGATCGCGGCCTTGAACGCGGGCTCGGGCACGGGCTTCGGCCACTGCTCACCGCGTTCGATGGCCAGCTCGCCCGGCGTCTTGATCGGCGGCTTGTCCGAGGGAACGCGCCCGCCGAAGTCGTCGAACATGGTGAGGCGCGGCCGCTTCCTGACGTCACCGAAGATCGCCTGGAGTTCGGCGCGGTGCAGCGTCTCTTTCTCAAGCAGCTCGCCGGCGAGCGTGTCGAGCACGTCGCGGTACTCGGTGAGGATCTCCCAGGCCTCGGTGTGCGCAGCTTCGATCAGCTTGCGGACTTCGTCGTCGATGATCTGCGCGACCTCGTGGCTGTAGTCGGCCTGGGTGCCCATGGTGCGGCCCAGGAACGGGTCGCCGTGCTCGGTGCCGTAGCGCACCGCGCCCAGTTTCGAGCTCATGCCGTACTCGGTGACCATCGCGCGGGCGATCTTCGTGGCCTGCTCGATGTCGGACACCGCGCCGGTGGTCGGCTCGCGGAACACCAGTTCCTCGGCGGCGCGTCCACCCATCGCGAACACCAGCCGCGCGATCATCTCCGAGCGGGTCATCAGGCCCTTATCGTCCTCGGGCACCGACATCGCATGCCCGCCGGTGCGGCCGCGAGCCAGGATCGTGACCTTGTAGATCGGGTCGATGTCGGGCATCGCCCACGCAGCGAGCGTGTGGCCGCCTTCGTGGTAAGCGGTGATCTTCTTCTCGTGCTCGCTGATGATGCGGCTCTTGCGGCGCGGACCCCCGACCACGCGGTCCACGGCCTCCTCCAGCGCCGGGCCGGTGATGACCGTGCCGTTCTCCCGCGCAGTGAGCAATGCGGCCTCGTTGACGACGTTCGCCAGGTCGGCGCCGGACATCCCGACAGTGCGCTTGGCCAGACCGTCCAGGTCGGCGTCGTCGGCGATCGGCTTGCCCTGCGAATGCACCCGCAGCACGGCCCTGCGGCCGGCGAGGTCCGGGTTGGACACCGGGATCTGACGGTCGAAGCGGCCCGGGCGAAGCAGCGCGGGGTCGAGGATGTCGGGACGGTTGGTGGCCGCGATCAGGATGACGCCCTGCCGATCGCCGAAGCCGTCCATCTCGACCAGCAGCTGATTCAGCGTCTGTTCGCGCTCGTCGTGGCCGCCGCCGAGGCCTGCACCGCGCTGGCGGCCGACCGCGTCGATTTCGTCGACGAAGATGATGCAGGGGGCGTTCTGCTTAGCCTGCTCGAACAGGTCGCGCACGCGGGAGGCGCCGACGCCGACGAACATCTCGACGAAGTCGCTACCTGAAATCGTGAAGAACGGAACCCCGGCTTCCCCGGCGACCGCGCGGGCCAGCAGCGTCTTGCCGGTGCCCGGCGGGCCGTAGAGCAGCACGCCCTTGGGGATCTTGGCTCCCAGCGCCTGGTACCTGCTGGGGTTCTGCAAGAAGTCCTTGATCTCGTAGAGCTCTTCGACCGCCTCGTCGACGCCCGCGACGTCGGCGAACGTCGTCTTGGGCATGTCCTTGTTGAGCAACTTGGCCCGCGACTTGCCGAAACCGAAGCCCATCCGGCCGCCGGTCTGCATGCGGGAGAACATCACGAACAACCCGACCAGCAGCAACAGCGGCAGCAGGTAGATCAGCAACGAGCCGAGCATGCTGCCCTGGTTGACCACGGTGTTCGTCTTGGCGCCCTTGGCCTGCAGCGCGTCGAACAGCGTGGTCCCGTAACCGGTGGGGTATTTCGTGATGACCTTGTCGGAGTCGCCGGTGTCGCCGTTGCCGTTCTTGAGCTCCAGCCGCAGCTGCTGCTCACGGTCGTCGATCTGCGCGCTCTTGACGTTGTCGCTGTTGATCTGGGCCATCGCCACCGAGGTGTCGACGGGTTTGAACCCGCGGGTGTCGTCGCTGAAGTAGTAGAAGGACCAACCCAGCAACAGCACCACGGCGATCGCGGTGAGCGTGCGGATCACATTTTTCCGGTTCATTGAATTTCTGACGTCTCCGGCTTCATCTTTTCGGCCGCCTGTGGCCGGTGTCCTTGCAGTACGCGCAGCTGGGAAACCTCTAGGCTACCGCTAGACCAACGAAGCAAGGTTCCCGACGGTTCTCACCCCCATCCGGCGAGCGTGAGCTCGTGCACGAGATATCGCCGATTTGTCGAACACAAGCTCACGTTCGGCGGGGAAGATGGTGGCCGTGCTCACGACGGCCCAACGGTTGGTTGAGACGAACGGGGTGGCGCTTCGGGTGACCGAGGCCGGCGATCGCGGCGCCCCGCTGGTCGTGCTGGCCCACGGCTTCCCCGAGCTGGCCTTCTCATGGCGACACCAGATCCCCGCGCTGGCGGAAGCCGGCTACCACGTGCTGGCGCCCGACCAGCGGGGCTACGGCGGATCCGCCAAACCGGACGACATCGAGGCCTACACCGTGGCCGAGTTGAGCGCCGACGTCGTCGGTCTGCTCGATGATGTCGGTGCCGAACAGGCGGTGCTCGTCGGACACGACTTCGGCGCCGTGGTGGCCTGGGCCGCGCCGCTGCTACATCCGGATCGGTTCTCGGGCGTGGTCGGGTTGAGCTTTCCGCCGGTGCCGCGGCCGCGGGTGCCAACGACGCAGGCGTTCCGCAAGCTGTTCGGCGAGAACTTCTTCTACATCCTCTACTTCCAGGAACCCGGACTCGCAGACGATGAATTGAACCGCGACCCGGCGACCACGCTGAGGCGCATGCTGTCGACGCGGACCGCCGACGAGGCGGCCGCGCTGCGCATGCTGGCCCCGGGCCCCGAGGGCTTCATCGAGCGAATCCCCGAGCCGGGCGGCCTGCCCGATTGGATCAGCCAGGACGAGTTCGACCACTACGTCGACGAATTCACCCGCAACGGCTTCACCGCTCCGCTCAACTGGTACCGCTGCTTCGACCGCAACTGGGAGCTGACGGCGGCCCACCCGTGCGGACTGCCCGCCGAAACCATCGCCGTGCCAGCGTTGTTCATCGGCGGAACCGCCGATCCGACGCTGGCCTACACCCCCCGCAACCGCGTCGGCGAAGTCGTCTCCGGCGAGTACCGCGAGGTGATGATCGACGGCGCGGGACACTGGCTCATGGAAGAACGGCCCGCCGAGGTGACTGCGCTGTTGATCGATTTCCTGTCCGGATTGGACCAATGATGCGTGCGTCGGTCCTTCGCAACGGGCGAATGGTGTTGCGCGACGACGTACCCGAGCCGGTCCCGCAGCAGGGGCAGGTGCTCGTCGGTGTGACGGCGTGCGGAATCTGCGGGACGGATCTGCATTTCGCGAAGAACGGCGAGCAGATGATCCGGCTGACGAAGGAATTGAAGGGAATGCCGATCGAGGGCGGCCTGCCCGTCGAGCTGGCCGGCGATGTGTTCATGGGCCACGAGTTCAGCGCCGAAGTGCTCGAAGCCGGGCCCGACACCGACGCTCCCCCGCCGGGGACAGTGGTGACCTCCCTGCCGGTGTTGTTGTCGCCCAGTGGGTTCGAGCCGATCCTGACAAGCAACACCGTCGTCGGCGGCTTCAGCGAGCGGATGCTGCTGTCGGCGCCACTGTTGTCGCGGGTACCGAACGGCCTCGATCCGCGGCACGCCGCCCTGACCGAGCCGATGGCTGTCGGCTTGCACGCGGTGAACAAGTCGTCGATCGAGCCCGGTGACACAGCCCTGGTGATCGGGTGCGGTCCGATCGGCATCGCGATCGTCGCTGCGCTGCGGCGTCGAGGTGTGGAAAGCATTGTGGCCGCTGATTATTCGCGGATGCGACGTGAGTTGGCGATGACGATGGGTGCCCACCAGGCCATCGACCCGGCCCGCGAATCGCCCTTCGACCGCGTCAAGCCCGCGGTGGTGTTCGAGGCCGTCGGCGTGCCGGGGATCATCAACGACGTGATGCGACGGGCGCCGCTGGGCACCCGTCTGGTCGTCGCCGGGGTGTGCATGGAACCCGACACGGTACTGCCGTTGTTCGCCACCGCGAAGAGAACTCAATCGTGCAGTTCGTCAACGCTTACGACGCGGCGGAGTTCGCGGATTCGTTGCGCGCCATCGCCGAGGGCGAGATCGACGTCGCGCCGTTGATCACCGGCGAGGTCGGACTCGACGAGGTCGGTCGTGCCTTCGACGACCTCGCACAGCCGGATACCCACTGCAAGGTCTTGGTCACCCCGTAGCGGCCGGTTCTCCTGCGCGGAACGGTTGCCGCGGCGCCAGTGCGGACGAATCGGTAACCGCGAGCAGTGGTCATCGTTTCGTCACAACTGCCTCACAAGCGCCAAAGACTCGCGTCCTCGTATCCGCGGGTGCCGCACGCACGGCCGCTAGGGTGCCAACCATGCCGATCGCAGCGCGACCGAAGCGCCTCTTAGTCCTCGCCGCCGCGGCGGGGCTGACCGTCGCACTGTCGGGCTGCGACGCGTCGTCGGGTCCGATCGCACCGCCACGAGGCAACATGCGGCAGGTCACCGTCGTCGGGCACCGGCGAGGTGCAGGGCACCCCCGACACGCTGACGATCAACGCCGGGATGGAGGTCGTCGCCCCCGATGCCGCCGGCGCGCTGAACCAGACCAGCCAGCGGCAGAAGGCCGTCATCGACGCGTTGGTGGGCTCGGGTATCGACCGCAAGGACATCAACACCTCGCAGGTGAGCGTTCAGCCGCAGTACGCGGGCGGCGACAGCACCACCATCAGCGGCTACCGCGCCACCAACACCATCGACATCAAGGTCCGCCAGCTCGACAGCGGCCCCGCAGGTGTTCTCGTTGATCGCGGCAACGGCGGCGACGCGACCCGGATCAACAACGTCACCCTCGCGATCGAGGACGATTCGCAACTCGTCAGGGAAGCGCGCGCCCGCGCGTTCAACGACGCCAAGAGCCGCGCCGAGCAGTACGCGCTGCTGGCCGAGATGGACCTCGGCAAGGTGATCTCGATATCCGAGGCGCCGGCGTCGACGCCGCCCACGCCGTTCCCGAGCACACGAGGCGGCGCCGCGGAGATGGCGGCCGGTGCCGATCGAGCCCGGCCAGCAGACCGTCGGCTTCTCGGTGACGGTGATCTACGAGCTCGATTAGCCCGCGGGCGCGATGTCGACCGGAATGCCGTTGAGCACCGCCGTGCCCGACAGCGGGTCGAGTGCCGTGCCGTCGTTGAGCTGGTTGACGTTGACGCCGGGGTGGCTGGCCGCGACTTCCTGGCCGGTGCCGCCCGGTCGTGGCCCCACCCGTGCGGCAGCGACACCACACCGCGACGCATGCCCGGCTCACCTCGACGGGCGCGATCAGCTCACCGCCGGGGCCCTTGATCTTGGCGGTGTCGGCGATGCCGAGTTCGGCCGCGTCGTCGGGGTGCATCTGCAGCGTGCAGCGGTTCGTGCCGCCCGCCAGTGCGGGCACGTTGTGCATCCAGCTGTTGTTCGACCGCAGATGTCGCCGCCCGATCAGCACGAAGCCGTCGCGTGCGGCTGCCGAGGCCGCTCGCGCAGCCGCGCGGCTTCGGCGACCAGCGGCTCGGGCGCGAGTTCGATTCGCCCCGTTGGGGTTCGGAGCACCTCGGGCAGGCGCGGCTGCAGCGGGCCGAGGTCGATGCCGTGCGGGGCGGCCTTGAGGCGCTGCCAACGTGAGGCCGTCAGGCTTGGCGCCGAATGCGTCGCCGTAGGCGCCCAGCCGAAGCATCATGTCGAGGCGACGTTCGTATCCGGGGCCGTCGGGCGAGCATCGCGGTCAGCTCGTCGACAGTCGCGGCCGGCGACGGGTGAGTCGGGGTCGGCGGTCTCCTTGGCCAGCGTCGTCGCGATGACCTGCTGCGTCGACCAGCGCGGGATCGCCGTCGACGCCCACGCCGAAGATGATGAGGGCGATCCGCGACAGGATCTCCGCCTCGTCGGGCCGGTCGGTCAAGCGGCAGGACCGGCGGCGAGTACCGCACGTTGTTGCGCACGGCGAGGTTGTTGAGCGCGAAGTCGAAGTGCGGCGCTCTGCGACGGCGGCGGTGGCGGCAGGATGACGTCGGCGTGGCGCGTCGTCTCGTTGAGGTACGGGATCGATGCTGAGCATGAACCCGACGCCGTCCAGCGCCGGTCCAACCGGTCGCCGTCGGGCGCGGACAGCACCGGGTTGCCCGCGATCGTGATCATCGCCTTGATCTGACCGTCGCCGGGGGTGTCGATCTCCTCGGCCAGCGCGGCGGCAGGGCAATTCGGACAGCGCTTCGGGGTGACCCGAGACGCGGCTGTGCCAGCGCCCGGTCTTGCAAAGCCGCGGCCGGGCTTCGGCGGGCGGGCGCGGGCAGCGCCGCGCCGAGCGGGAACATCGCGCCGCCCGGGCGGTCGAGGTTGCCGGTCAGGACGTTGATGACGTCGACGAGCCAACTGCCGAGCGTGCCGAATTCGACTGTGGACGTACCGATTCGGCCATACACCGCGGCCGTCGGGCGCGGCGGCGAGCTCACGGGCGAGCGCGCGGATCTCGTCGGCGGCCACGCCGCAATGGGCGGCGACGATCTCCGGCGGGAAGTCGGCGGCGAGCGCGCGGACTTCGTCGACGCCGTTGACGTGGTCGGCCAGCTCGCCGAGATCGACGAGTTCCTCGTCGAACAGCACGTGCACGACGGCCAGCAGCAGCGCCGGATCGGTGCCCGGGCGGGGCGCGAGGTGGCGATCGGCGAGTTCGGCGGTGCGCGTGCGCGCAGGGTCGATGACGACGAGCCGGCCGCCGCGTTTCTTCAGCGCCCGCAGCTTGCCGGGGAAGTCGGCGGCGGTCGCCAAACTACCATTGGAGACAAGGGGATTCGCGCCGATGATCACCAGATAGTCGGTGCGGTCGAGATCGGGCACCGTGAACGCGACGGGGCTGCCGAACATGAAGCCCAGCGCGACGTGCTTGGGCATCTGATCCAGCGTGCTCGCGCTGAACACCTGGCGGGTGCCGAGCCCGCGGATGAGCACCGGCGGATACAGGGCGCCCGCAACGGTGTGCGCATTCGGGTTGCCCAGATAGACGCCGACCGAAGTGCCGCCGTGCTCGCGGATCACCGCACCGAGGCCGTCGGCGGCCGCGGCGAACGCCTCCTCCCAGGTGGCCTCGAGTCAGCTCGCCGTCGCGCCGGACCAGCGGCCGCGTCAGCCGATCGGGGTCGTTGTCCAGCTCGGCGAAGCTCGCGCCCTTCGGGCAGATGAAGCCCTTGCTGAAGACGTCGTCGCGGTCGCCGCGGGCGCCGGTGACCCGGCCGTCGGAGATCGTCAGCGTCAGGCCGCAGGTGGCCTCACACAACGGGCAGATCCGAAGGGCGTCTCGATCATGGCCCCATCTTGCGCCGATACATGCGATGCCCGGTCCGTCACAAGCATCTCTTGACGACCGCAATTCTGTGTCGCCGAAGGCTTACAGCTGCTCGTACACCTTGGGGTCCAGCGTGCCGATGTAGGGCAGGTCGCGGTAGCGCTCGGCGTAGTCCAGGCCGTAGCCGACGACGAACTCGTTGGGGATGTCGAAGCCGACGTAGGCGATGTCGACGTTGGCTCGCGCCGGCGTCGGGCTTGCGCAGCAGCGTGCACACCCGCAGCGACCGCGGGCGCCGGGTCGCGAGGTTGCGCAGCAGCCAGGACAGCGTCAGGCCGGAGTCGACGATGTCCTCGACGATCAGCACGTCGCGCTCGTTGATGTCGCGGTCGAGGTCCTTGAGGATGCGCACGACGCCGGACGACGACGTCGACGAGCCGTAGGAGCTGACCGCCATGAACTCCAGCTGCGTCGGCAGCGGGATCGCGCGGGCCAGATCGGTGACGAAGAAGACCGCGCCCTTGAGCACCGTCACCAGCAGCAGGTCCTGATTGTCGGCGTCGATCGCGTCGCGGTAGTCCTCGGCGATCTGCGCACCCAGCTCAGCCGACTCTCGTCTGGATCTGCTCCGAGGAGAGCAACACCGACTTGATGTCACCCGGATAGAGCTCGGCGGCGTGCTCGGCCACGTGCACAGCGTGCCATGTTTCAGACGGGCTCGGTGTGCAGGGTCAGCATCGCCGTCGCGCCGGCCCGCGATCAGCCGCTGGTGACGCAGCGGCGAGCCGACCGCCACACCGCCCTGCCCCCGCCACGAGGTCACCAGCGCGTCCACGCCGCGGATCTGCTTGTCGGTCAGGCCGCTGGCCCCGCCCGCGAGCAGCCAGCCGCGAATCACCCTGCGCCGGATGGCCTCCGGCAGGCCGCTCAGGCCAGCGGTGTCGAGGCCGGCCCGCCTGCACTCGCCTCGGCGAGCGCGCGGCTCGGGCCAGCTCGTCGAGTGCGTCGGTGTCCTCCCGCAGTGCGGTCGCGGTGCGGGCCAGCGCTTCGGCGACGCCGCCACCGAGCACCTCCTCCAGCAGCGGCAGCACCTCGGTGCGCAGCCGCGCCCTGGTGAACCGGCGGTCGGCGTTGTGCGGGTCCTGCCACGGCGTGAGGCCCAGCTCGACGCATGCCGCGTGGGTCACGGCGCGGCGGACGCCCAGCAGCGGGCGGCACCACGGCGGATCGTACGGCCGCATGCCGGCGATCGAGCGCGCACCCGAGCCGCGGCCCAGCCCCAGCAGCACCGTCTCGGCCTGATCGTCGAGCGTGTGCGCGAGCAGCACCGGCGCGCCGCCGCGCGCCGCGTCGAGCGCCCGGTAGCGGGCCGCGCGGGCAGCAGCTTCGGGTCCACCCTCGGTGCCCACCTCTACGCAAAGCACCTGCGCGTCAACGCATCCCAATGACAGAGCCTGTTCGCGCGCGGTCGCGGCCACCGTGGCGGAGTCGGGTTGCAGACGGTGGTCGACGATCAGCGCGGTGGTCGGCTTCACCGCGGCCGCGACGGCGGTCAGCGCCAACGAATCCGGCCCACCGGACAGCGCGACGCACCAGCGTTCGTCGGCGGCTGCGTGCTCGGTGGCGAATTCCGCGACGGCCGCCTCGCAGCGCGGCTACAGGACTCGGTCGATCCATCGCTGTGGCTCATCGATTTCCGCGGGCAGCGGCAGGGTTTCGGGTCCGGACCAGATGGTGTTGAAGCGTGCCATCCCGACGCGCGACACCACGTGGTCGACGAACGCCTTGCCGCGGGTGTACTGGCTGATTTTGGCGTCGAACCCCAACGCAGCCCGCATCAACCGCTGCAGCGGAGGCTGCTTGCGGTGCCGCCGCTCGTCGAACCGGCGCCGGATGGTCGCCACCGTCGGCACCACGGCGGGACCGACCGCGTCCATCACGTGGTCGGCGTGGCCCTCCAGCAGCGTGCCCAGCACCAGCAACTGGTCCAGAGCGCTGCCGCTGCGGCTCGGACTGGATGGCGCGCAGACAACCCGATCATGCCCTTCGAATTCGGATCGTCGCCGACGATGGTGCGGTCGCGGACGAACCCGGACAGCCTGCCCACCATCTCGCCGATGTCGCTCGGCGGTCTCTTCGGTGAGCACCCCGAGCGCACGCGACATGTGTTCGGCCAGCCAGGGATTGGCCCGGAACTGCACCCGGTGGGTGACCTCGTGCAGGCACACCCACAGTCGGAAATCGCCTGGCTGCACGCGCAATTGGCGCTCGACGGCGATCACGTTCGGATAGACCAGCAGCAGTTCGCCGCCGTTCGGCCCGAACGGGTCGTACTGGCCGAGGATGCCCGCGGAGACGAACGCCAGCACGGCGCCGGTCTGCGCACCGGTGACGCGGCCGCTGATGAAGGCCTTGCGGTTTCTCGGTTTTTCGCCGCCCGTCATCACCCGCATGGATTGCGTTGCGGCGCGGATCCATTGCGGCGCGGTCGACGATGCGCGCCTCGGGAATCTCGCCGCCCTCGTGCAGTTCGGTGACATCGCGCACCGGAAGTTCCGCCTGCGCGACGCATCGGCCAGCTGCTCGATGACTTGGCGGCGGGTGTAGTCGGTGGCTGCCGGGCCCGGCCGGGCCAGCTTCTCGCCGACGTTGGCGGCGAACTTCCAGTCGACCGCGCGGCCGACCGACACCGAGGACTCGGTCGCCGGGCTCATGTGCCGCATCCGCACGAGCGCAGCGCGGCCGCGAGAGTGTCGAGCGCGACGCGTCCCGTCGGCCCGCAGTTGTTCGAGATGAAGGCGAACGTCAGTACCCGTCCGCTCGCGTCGGTGACGATGCCGACCAGCGAGTTGGTCCCGGTCAACGATCCGGTCTTGGCGCGCAGGAAGCCCGCCGCCGAGCGACCGGCATCGGTGTCGAGGTAGCGGTTGGACAACGTCCCGCTGCCGCCGGCGATCGGCAGCAGATCGACCAGCGGCCGCAGCCTCGGGTGGTCGTCGCCCGCCGCGGCGTTGACGACCTCGTCCAGCGTCTCGGCGGTGAGCCGGTCGTCGACGGACAGCCCGCTGGAGTCCAGCAGGTCGCGCGCCGCGCGTGTCGATGCTTGGCGTTGTCGAGCTGGCCGAGGACTGCCGGCAACGGCGCCGTCGAAACTCTGCGGGCGGTTGAGTTCGGCGGCGACCTCACGGCCGATCGACTCGGCCATCACATTGTCGGAGGCGTTCATCATGTCGCGCAGCCGCTCGATCAGCGGCGGCGACTGCACCGAGCGCGATCTCCTTGCCGTCGCGCGCGTCCGGCCGGGCAGCACGGTGACGGTCGCCGGGTCGACTTGCAGCGCGACGGCCAGCGCACGGCCGGCGTCCAGCGCCGGCGTGCCTGGAGCGAGCGCGACTCGACGCTCACCGGCTGGGTGCGGCCGCCGTCGAGCATCACGGCCTCCATCGGCGCGATGTCGCCGCCGTCGATGTCGGCGGGATCCCAGCCCGGCGCCATGGTCGGCCCGCTGTAGGCGCTGACGTCGACCTGCACCGCGGTCGGGTCGATGCCGCTGCGGCGCACCTGATCGGCCAGGTCGCTGATGCGCGCCGCGTCGCGGTACCAGGTGTCCTGGCCCGGCGGCGCGGCCGACAGCGTCGGAGTCGCCGCCGCCCTTGAGCACGACCACGCCCGGGCTGGTCGGTGCTGAGCACGCGGGTGGTCAGCCGGGCGTCGCGGTCCAGCGTCAGCAGCGCGGCGGCGGTGGTCAGCGTCTTGTTGACCGACGCAGGCTGCATCGGCACGTCGGCGCCCTGCGCCCACAGCTGCGCGCCGGTGATCGCGTCGGTGATCCGGCCGGTGAAGTTGCCCAGGTTCGGGTCGGCCAGCAACGGCGCCAGCGCGGCGGCCAGCCGGTCGGGTGTCGGTTTGGGCGCGGAGTCGGCGACGGGCACGATGCCCGGCTTGGCGGTCGCCGGCGCGGGGCGTCGGCTTAGCGGCGGTCGGCGTCAGGCGACGATCCAAGCGACGATCCGGTGAGCAGGGCGGCCACCGCGACCACGGCAGCTACCACCAGCAGTACCGCCACCCCGATCAACGCATGGGTGGACCGCCGCCACTGAGTGGGCCGCATAACTCTCCTGCTCTTTCCCCGACGGCCGAACCGCCCCTGTTAAGCAGGGTATCCGTTCCCGAAGATCAGGCCCGTGCGGCAGCGCCCGAGTACTGGCGAAAGGGCGCCCTCCACTAAGGTGAGGCCGTGCAATTCGACGTAGTCATCGAGATTCCCAAGGGTTCGCGCAACAAGTACGAGGTGGACCACGACACCGGGCGGGTGAAGCTGGACCGCTACCTGTACACCTCGATGGCCTACCCCGCGGACTACGGCTTCTTCGAGAACACGCTCGGCGAGGACGGCGACCCGCTCGACGCGCTGGTGCTGATGACCGAGTCGGTGTTCCCCGGCTGCATCGTCGAGGCCCGGCCGGTCGCGATGTTCCAGATGACCGACGAGGCCGGCGGCGACGACAAGCTGCTGTGCGTGCCCGTCGGCGACCCGCGCTGGGACCACATCCAGGACCTCGGCGACGTGCCGAACTTCGAACTCGAGGCGATCAAGCACTTCTTCGTGCACTACAAGGACCTGGAGCCGGGCAAGTACGTCGAGGCCGCCGACTGGGTGGGCCGCAAGGAGGCCGAGGCCGAACTGCAGGCGTCGATCGAGCGGTTCAAGGCTTGCCGGCCACTGACGCGGGACTGATTTTCCTGGCTGTAACACGAGGTAACGCGGGCGTGGTCTGCGCCTTCGATGATCGAGTGTGTGTTGATGCATCAGGGGATCGGCCTCGAGGCGTTCAACGCAATGCCGATGCGACGGGCCGTGCACGCCGTCTACGAGTGCTGCTACAGCGTTCCGCTGGCCGCCGATCTGGCCCGCGGACGCCCGTACGCCAACCACGACGAGCTGTTCCGGGCTGCGGACGCGCTGTTGTTCGGGCTCGGCGAGGATTCCATCGACTCGATCCTGCAGGCCTATCCCGACATCGGCACGGCGGCCGGGCAGTGAGAAGTCGCAGGCCGAGCAGTGCGCGATCTGGTGCGACGAACCCGAGCGTCATGGATCGGCTCGGCGAGGCGTCGAAGCGCTATCTGACGCATTTCGGGTTCGGCTTCGTGATGTTCATCAACGGCTACACCGCGCAGGACGTGCTCGCGGCGATGAGCGACCGGCTGCACAACGACGTCGAAACCGAACGCAAGGTCGTCCGCAACGAGCTGGCCCGGATCAACCGCACCCGCCTCGAGCGCATGCTCGGCCCAGAGGGCGGCTACGACAACTGGTGATCGGCTATCCCGCGTGATTTTCCGACCTGCGTTACCAGGAGCGAGCAGAAAATCCGCGCAGCGTTCGCCGATCATGATCGACGGTGCGTTGGTGTTGGCGCGCGGGATCTGAGGTAGCGCCGAGGCATCGGCGACGCGAAGGTGTTGTCCACACCGCGAACCCGCAACTTCTCGTCGAGGGGTGTGCTCCTGAGAGGCCGCCAAGCGCGCTACTGCGCGGTCTGCCAGTCCTTGATCGCGGCGTCCTGCTTCTGACCGAACTCCAGAGCCATGTCGGTAGGCACCGGATCGGCTGGCGGGCCGTCGAATTCGATGGTCGTGGCCGCGTTGCCCTCGGTGAAGGTCAACATCGTGACCGATTGGGACCCGTCGGGCGACATTCCCGAAACCAGCGTCCCGCCGGCACCGACCGCCGCCGGCTGCGCTCTGCGGGTTGGCGACCTCGGCGGCGGCTCCGCTCACCGACGCCGTCGCCGCCTGGGGGTCGGGCAGGAACAGGATGGTCGTGGTGATCTGCCGGGACCGTCGCGGTGGTTGTAGACCGCCGTGACGCCCTGCTGGCCGTTCGGATTGATGTCGAGCGGCGCCGCGTTGTACGCCTGCGAATCGGTGATGACGTTCGGGTCGACAACCAGCGTGCTGTAGTCGACGGATTGCGCTGCGGCCGTAGCGAAGTCCGCCCGTTGCCATCCCCGCCACAGCGGCCGCAGCGGTGACCGCTCGCATGCATCCGGTCAGCATGGGTAGCACGCCCATCCGCGCCACCCGTCGCGCCAGTACCAGCCCGGCCCGCAACCCATGTTGCCCGTCGTGCCGTGGCAGTCGAGTGCTTCTATCGTCGGGACCGGCGGCGCCGGCTGGGTGTACGTGATGTCGGGCGCGGTATGGGCCGCAGTCGCCGACGGCGCGGTCAACACGGGACCCGCCAACAGTGCGCCGACGGCCAGTGCCATCGCGAGTTTGGGCATCTGCATCCTCCGTGCATCGCATATTGACGGATCAGTACGGCGCAGACGCTACTCCACTCGACTGTGCCGTTTTTGCGGTCGTATCCCGACGATTGCCGCGACACAGCACGTCGACGCATGATGGTCGGATGCACGAGCTCGTGCACGGCCACTGCGATTCCCGATTCGACAAGGTCGCCGAGGCACTGGCCGACGAGATCGCCACAGGCGCGGAAGTCGGTGCGGCCATCGCGATCGACATCGACGGCGAGACTGGTCGTCGACATCTGGGGCGGGTACGCCGACGCGGCCGAGACCGTTCCCTGGCGCGAGGACACCATCGTCAACTTGTTCTCCTCGACGAAGAACGTCACCGCGCTGGCCGGCCTCATGCTCATCGACCGCGGGCTGGTCGACGCCTCTGCGCCGGTCGCAAATACTGGCCCGAGTTCGCCGCAAACGGCAAGCAGGACATCGAGGTGCGCCATCTATGTCGCACAGCTCCGGGCGTTTCGGGATGGGAGCTGCCGTTCACGTCCGAGGACATCTACGACTGGGAGAAGGCGACGAGCCGCACTCGCCGCCAGGCACCGTGGTGGGAGCCGGGCACGGCCTCGGGCTACCACGCTCTGACCTACGGCCACCTGATCGGCGAGGTGCTGCGGCGCGTCACGGGCAAGACGTTGAAGGAATTCGTCCGCGACGAGATCGCCGGCCCGCTCGGCGCGGACTTTCAGATCGGCGCGCGCGACGAGGAGACGGACCGCATCGCCGAAGTAATCCGCTGCCGCCGGACCCGCTCGAGCTTGCCAGCCGTTCGACCGGACTTCCCGAGCCGATGGTCAAGACACTGATCGGGCCGCCACCCGAATCCGCGCCTCGCGAAACCGCGGCATGGCGTGCCGCGCGACATCGGTGCGGTCAACGGGCCACGGCAACGCCCGCGCGCTGGCCCGCATCCTGTCCGCGATCTCCTTGGGCGGCAACGTCAACGGCGTCCAACTGCTGCGGCCGGAGACCATCGAGACGATCTTCGAGGTACAGTCCGACGGACCCGACCTGGTACTGCTGGGCCACCCGGTGCGGCGCGGTCTCGGGTTCGGCTTACCTGCGCTCGGAAACCTTTCCGTTCGTGCCCGAGGGAAAGATTTGTTTCTGGGGTGGCTGGGGAGGTTCGTGGGAGACCATGAACCTCGACCACCGCGCCACCGCCGCCTATGTGATGAACAAGATGGCGCCTGGCATCGAGGGCTCCGACCGGACGACGCGCTACTTCACGCTGATCTACGAGGCCCTCGGCTGAAGCCGGTTTGGCCGCACGAGAAGACGCAAACGTCCCTACTTTGACGGCGTGTCGGACACTTTTGCGTCTGCTCGCGCTACGTCGTGCACCCGCGTCTTGTACAGGCTGGCCGCGGTCGTGATGATCAGCGTCACGACGATGACGCCCAGCGACGCCAGGATCGGGATCTCGGGCACCGGGACGTGCTCGCCGCCGTTGATGAACGGCAGCTCGTTCTCGTGCAGCGCGTGCAGGACCAGCTTCACGCCGATGAACGCCAGGATGAACGCCAGGCCCTGCGACAGGTAGACCAGCCGCTTCAACAGGTCACCCAGCAGGAAGTACAGCTGCCGCAGGCCCATCAGCGCGAACACGTTCGCCGTGAACACCAGGTACGGCTCCCGGGTCAGTCCGTAGATCGCGGGGATGGAGTCCAGCGCGAAGATCAGGTCGGTGGTGCCGAGCGCGACGATGACGAGGAACATCGGCGTCATCAGCCGCTTGCCGTTCTCCTTGATCCACAGCTTCAGGCCGCCTCCCACTTGTCGGTGAGGCTGAGGTGGCTACGCGCGAACCTGACGACGAAGTTCTCGGCGTCGTCGTCGTGGTCGGTGTCGCGCACCAGATTGATCGCGGTGTAGACCAGGAACGCGCCGAAGATGTAGAACACCCAGGAGAACTGGTTGATCGCCACCGCGCCCAAGCGCGATGAAGATGCCGCGGAAGATCAGCGCCAGGATGATGCCCACCAGCAGCGCCTCCTGTTGGTACTTCTTGGGCACGTTGAAGCTGGCCATGATGATCAGGAAGATGAACAGGTTGTCGACCGACAGGCTGTACTCGGTGAGCCAGCCGGCGAAGAACTCCACGCCGAACTGGCTGCCGTGGAAGACCCAGACCCAGACTCCGAAGGCGACCGCCAGGCCGATGTAGGCCGACAGGTACTGTGACGAGTTCGCGCTTGGACGGTTCGTGCGGTCGACGGCCGATCACGATCACGTCGAACAACAGCACGGCGATCGTCACGCCCAGCGTGATGATCCACTCGAGTTGGGTTACCTGCATACCAAAGCCTCCGGTCGTCCGCAGCGGGCCGCGAATGCAGCCCCGTTAACGCCGGAGGTCTCTTCCGCCGCGACGAAGATCGCGCGGCCCGCAGCCCCGGTCGTCCCGATGGGGTCGACGTGATGACGATGCTGCGGCGAAGGAATACTCCCCTCCACCCCCGATTCTGCCAGCAATGCGTCTGCAAGGCGAAACGGGGCGCTCCCACCCACGGTGACCTGGTGGCCGATCGCCGCGGGTGCCGCAATTGTGATCAGCTACCGCGTGCGGCGCAGACGCACAATGCAGACTGCTTAGTAGTTTTGTAGCCGTGACGGCACCCGAAATCCCCGCGCAGTACGTGTTGTCACCGTTCGCGCCCGAGCCCCGGACGCTGATCGACATCCTGTACGACACTGCCGCCCGTCATCCCGACTCGCCCGCGATCGATGACGGCGAGGTCCAGCTCACCTATGCCGAGCTGATCTCCGACATCGAAGACAGCGTCGACTGGCTGTCCGCCCGCGGAATCGGGCGCGGCGACCGTATCGGGATCCGGATGCCATCGGGCAGCTACGCGCTTTACGTCGCGATCCTCGCGACGCTGGCCACCGGCGCCGCCTACGTGCCGGTCGACGCCGACGATCCCGACGAACGTGCCGAGCTGGTGTTCGCCGAGGCCGCTGTCGTGGCGATCATCACCGAGCGGGGCCTGGTCCGGGGCCCGGGGTCGTCACGCGGATGGCGCGCGGCGTCGCCGCTGGGCCGTGACGACGCCTGGATCATCTTCACGTCCGGATCGACCGGCACCCCGAAGGGCGTCGCGGTCACCCACCGCAGCGCGGCGGCCTTTGTCGACGCCGAGTCTCGAATGTTTCTGCAGGACAATCCGATTGGACCCGACGACCGGGTGCTCGCCGGGCTGTCCGTCGCCTTCGACGCCTCGTGCGAAGAGATGTGGCTGGCCTGGCGACACGGAGCGTGCCTGGTTCCTGCGCCGCGCTCGCTGGTGCGCAGCGGGATGGACCTGGGGCCGTGGCTGGTGTCGCGCGACATCACCGTGGTGTCGACGGTGCCGACGCTCGCCGCGCTGTGGCCCGCCGAAGCGCTGGAGGCGGTGCGGCTGCTGATCTTCGGCGGCGAAGCGTGCCCGCCGGAGCTCGCCGAACGGCTCGCGGTCGACGGCCGCGAGGTGTGGAACACCTACGGCCCCACCGAGGCGACCGTCGTGGCCTGCGCGTCGCGCCTGGACGGCGTCGCGCCGGTGAGCATCGGCCTGCCGCTATCCGGGTGGGACCTTGCGGTGGTCGACGCAAAGGGCGAGCCGGTCTCATACGGCGAGGTCGGCGAACTCGTCATCGGCGGGGTCGGGCTGGCCCGCTATCTGGATCCGGACAAAGACGCCGAGAAGTACGCACCCATGCCGACGTTGGGCTGGAGCCGCGCCTACCGCAGCGGCGACCTGGTGCGACTGGAGTCGGGCGGCCTCTTCTTCGTCGGTCGCGCCGACGACCAGGTGAAGGTCGGCGGCCGGCGGATCGAACTCGGCGAGGTCGACTCGGCGCTTGTGCACCTGCCCGGCGTCAGCGGCGGGGCGGCCGCGGTGCGGCGCACGGCCAGCGGCACTCCCCTGCTGGTCGGTTACATCGCGAGCACGGACCCGTCCTTCGACATCGCCGCGGCGCGCGCGACCCTGGCCGAGTCGCTGCCTGCCGCGCTCGTCCCGCGGCTGGTGCTCCTCGACGAGTTGCCCACGCGCACGTCCGGCAAGGTCGACCGCGACGCGCTGCCCTGGCCGCCTCCCGGCGAAAGCGAAGAGGAAGCCCCCGACCTCGGCGGCACTCTGGGCTGGTTGGCCGGGCTGTGGCGCGACGTGCTCGCCGCCCCGATCGACGGGCCCGAAGCCGATTTCCACGCATTGGGCGGCGGGTCCCTGTCCGCGGCCCAGCTGGTGGCCGCGATGCGGCAGCGCTATCCCCAGGTGACGGTCGCCGACCTGTACGACCACCCACGGCTCGGTTCACTGGCCGGATTCCTCGACGAACTCGATCCGCCCCCGGAGGTGGCGATCCGGGTGGTGAAGCCGACGCCGCGGCTGACGCAAGCCGTTCAGACGGTGCTTTCGCTGCCCCTGGCCACACTGACCGGACTGCAGTGGGTGGTGTGGCTGGCCCTGGCCAACAACGTCGCCGCGGAACTCGACCTCGTGCCGTGGGCGGTGCCGGTCAACTGGTGGTGGATCGTCGCCGGATTCCTGGTGTTCGTCACGCCGCTGGGCCGTATGGGCATCGCGGTCTTGTTCGCGCGAATGCTGCTGTCCGGACTGGAGCCCGGCACCTACGCGCGCGGGGGGCCGGTACACCTGCGGGTGTGGCTGGCCGAGCGGCTCGCGGAGGCCAGTGGCGCGGAGAACCTCGCAGGGGCGCCGTGGCTGGTGTATTACGCCCGCGCACTGGGCAACAAGGTCGGGAAGGGCGTCGACCTGCATTCGGCACCTCCGGTGACCGGACTGCTCAAACTGGGCCACCGTAGTTCGATCGAGCCGGAGGTCGACCTGTCCGGACACTGGATAGACGGTGACCAGTTCCACGTCGGACGGATCACCGTGGACAACGACGCCACCATCGGCGCGCGCACGACTCTGCTGCCCGGCGCCGTCGTCGGTAAGAACGCCGACGTCGCGCCGGGCGCTGGTGTGGTCGGCCGGGTCAAGAACGGCCAGTACTGGAAGGGCTCGCCCGCGGTGAAATCGGGCAAGGCACGACATCCGTGGCCCGAGCACCGCCCGGAGCGGGCACCGCTGTGGGTCGCCGTCTACGGGGTGAGCTCGGTGCTGCTCGGCGGACTGCCGCTGCTGGCACTCGGCGCCGGCCTGGCGGTGGTCGGTTGGGGCATCAGGGACGCCGACTCGTTGGCCGAGGCGATCGGCCCGGCCGCCCTGTGGACGCCCCTGGCGACGTTGACCGCGCTGGCGGTCTATGCGGTGTTGACGGTGGTCGGGGTGCGGATGATGTCGCTGTGGCTTCGCGAGGGCTACCATCCGGTGCGCAGTCGCATCGGATGGCAGATCTGGGCCACCGAACGGCTGATGGACGCGGCGCGCAACTACCTGTTCCCGCTGTACGCCAGCCTGCTCACGCCGATATGGCTGCGGATACTCGGCGCGAAAGTCGGCCGTGGCACCGAGATTTCGACCGCGCTGCTGACGCCCAAGTTCACCGTCATCGAAGACGGCGCGTTTCTGGCCGACGACACCATGGTGGCGTCATACGAGCTGGGTGGCGGTTGGATCCACGTCGCAAAGGCGACCATCGGCAAGCGGGCGTTCCTGGGCAACTCGGGCATCACTCAGCCCGGACGCAAAGTTCCAGACGACGGGCTCGTCGCGGTGCTGTCCGCCACGCCACACAAGGCAAAGGCCGGCTCGTCGTGGCTGGGAAGTCCGCCGGTTCGGTTGCGCCGCAAGCCGACCGCCGCCGATGTGCTACGCACCTTCCATCCTTCGCTGCGGCTGAAGATGCTGCGCGCCATGGTGGAGACGTGCCGCCTGGTCCCGGTGATCGTGACGTTCGCGATCGGCGTCGCTGTGCTGCTGGCATTGCAGTGGTTGGCCATTGACTTCGGCTGGCCGTGGGCGGCCCTGACCAGCGGCGTGGTGCTGCTGGTGGCGGGAGCGGTGGCCGGAATCATCGCCGTCATCGCGAAATGGATTGCAGTAGGCCGGATCCGGGCTATCGAGCATCCGCTGTGGTCGCCGTTCGTGTGGCGTAACGAGGTATCCGACACCTTCGTCGAGACGGTCGCCGCGCCGTGGTTCGCCCGTTCAGTCGGCGGCACCCCGGTGATGAACATGTGGTTGCGGGCGCTGGGTGCGTCGATCGGTCGCGGCGTGTGGTGTGAGACCTACTGGTTGCCCGAGGCCGATCTGGTCACACTCTCCGAAGGCGCCACCGTCAACCGCGGCTGCGTGGTCCAAACGCATCTGTTCCACGACCGGATCATGCGGATGGATACCGTTGTGCTGGAAGCGGGTTCGACGCTCGGTACGCACTGCGTCGCGCTGCCCGCGGCGCGCATCCGTGCGGGCGCCACCGTCGGCCCCGCCTCGCTCGTCATGCGCGGCGACGACGTGCCCGGCTCGACACGCTGGCTGGGCAATCCGATCGCGCCGTGGAACGCGTTCCGCAAGAAGCGCGGCGACACTCCCAGCCCCGACAAGCCAGAAGAAACCGCCGCGTGACGAGAAGCAAGCGGAAGGCAACCAGCCCCGTCATCGATCCGTACCTGCCGACCACCGGCAATTTCGGCTACCGCGTATCGCGCTATGAACTCGACATCGAATACAAGGTGGCGATCAACCGACTCGCCGGATCGGCCACCATCACCGCCGTGACGCTGGCGGCGCTGCGCACCTTCACTCTCGATCTGTCCGATGCGCTCCACGTAACGAAGGTGTCGGTGAACGGACGTCGCCCCGAACACTTTCGGGCATCCGGCGGAAAGCTGCACATAACGCTGCCGTCCGCGCTGCCGGCCGGCGCGGCGATGACGGTCGTGGTGCGCTATGGCGGGAGTCCGCGACCCATCCATTCCCTCTGGGGCGAAGTGGGTTTCGAGGAGTTGACCGAGGGCGTCCTGGTCGCGGGTCAGCCGAACGGGGCGGCGTCGTGGTTTCCGTGCGACGACCATCCCAGCGCGAAGGCCAGCTTCCGCATCCGGATCAGCACCGAGAGTCCCTACTACGCGCTTGCCAACGGCGAGTTGGTGTCTCGTCGGGCCGGCGCCGGCATGACGACGTGGACCTACGAGCAGGCCGAGCCCACGTCGACGTATCTGGTGACGCTGCAGATCGGTGCGTACCACCGCCACCGCATGGCCAAGAACGGCGTCGAGATGCACGCCGTGGTGCCCGACCGGTTGCGCGACGAGTTCGACCAGGACTTCGCCGACCAACCGAAGATGATGAAGCTGTTCGTCAAGTTATTCGGGCCGTATCCACTGGCCACCGGTTACACCGTGGTGGTCACCGATGACGACCTCGAGATACCGCTTGAAGCGCAAGGCATTTCGATCTTCGGTGCCAACCACTGCGACGGCGAGGGCGGTGCCGAGCGGCTGATCGCACACGAACTGGCTCATCAGTGGTTCGGCAACTCGGTCACCGCGAAGCGCTGGCGGCACATCTGGCTGCACGAGGGCTTCGCGTGTTACGCCGAATGGCTGTGGTCGGAACATTCCGGAGGCCAGAGTGCCGACGACTGGGCACGCCACTACTACCGGCGACTCGCCAATTCGCCCCGGGACCTCCTGCTTGCCGACCCCGGCCCGCGCGACATGTTCGACGACCGGGTGTACAAGCGCGGCGCGCTGACCCTCCATGCTCTGCGTAAGCGCATCGGCGACGACAACTTCTTTGCGCTGCTTCGTGATTGGACAACTCGGTATCGTCACAGCACCGTCGTCACCGACGACTTCACCGGGCTGGCGTCACATTACGCCGACGAATCACTGCGCCCGCTGTTCGGAGCCTGGCTCTACGAGACGGCGCTGCCCCCGTTCGAGGCGCCGTCGTGACGGACGCGGGGACGCCTGCGGGCCCGGTCACGCGCAGCAGCGTGACGCGCGTCGCCGTCGCGACCGTGCTGACCGCGCTGTGCGGGTACGCGGTGCTCTACCTGGCCGCCCGCGATCTCGAGCCCGCCGGCTTCTCGGTGTTCGGCGTGTTCTGGGGTGCGTTCGGCCTGGCCACCGGCGCCGCGTTCGGTCTGCTGCAGGAAGCCACCAGGGAGGTGCGTTCGGCCGGCGACACAGCACCGACCAGCGGCCCGCGCACGCATCCTGTGCGGGTGGCCGCGATGGTCGGTGTCCTCGCCGCCGCGGCGATCGCGGCGACCGCGCCGCTGTGGTCGGGACACGTGTTCGTAGCGTCGCAGTGGCTCTCGGTCGCACTGCTCGCTGTCGGACTCGCCGGCTTCTGTATGCACGCGACACTGCTGGGGATGCTGGCCGGGCTGAATCGGTGGACCGAGTACGGATCGCTGATGGTCACCGATGCCGGACTACGCGTGGTCGTCGCCGCGACGACGTTCGTCGTCGGCTGGGGTCTGGTCGGATATCTGTGGGCCACCGTAGCCGGCGCGATCGCGTGGCTGATCATGCTCGCGATGTCCCCCTCGACACGCCACGCTGCGGGACTGCTCACACCCGGCGACACGAGGACGTTCCTGCGCGGCGCCTCACACTCGATTGCCGCGTCAGGTGCCAGCGCAGTCCTGGTGATGGGATTTCCGGTGCTGCTCAAGGCGACGTCGGGTGACCTGGGCGCGGCGGGTGGCGTCGTGATCCTCGCGGTGACGTTGACCCGCGCGCCCCTTCTCGTGCCGCTCACCGCGATGCAGGGCAATCTGATCGCTCACTTCGTCGACCAGCGCGCCGAGCGTTTGCGCGCGCTGTTGGCGCCCGCCGCAGTGGTCATCGGTCTCGGCGCGGTGGGCGTGCTGGCCGCCGGGGTGTTCGGACCGTGGCTGCTGCGCAGTGGATTCGGTGCGCAGTACCGAGCCGACGGCGCCCTACTGGCGTGGCTGACCGCGGCGGCGGTCGCCATCGCACTGCTGACACTGACCGGCGCCGCTGCGGTGGCGGCGGCGCTGCACCGTGCGTACTCGCTGGGATGGGTCTCGGCGACGGTCGCATCCACGCTGTTGCTCCTGCTGCCACTGGCCCTGCCGACGCGCACCGTGATCGCGCTGCTGTGTGGACCGCTGGTGGGTATGACCGTCCACCTGGGCGCGCTGGCGCGAAACTCGCCGGCGTAACCGTGTAATTTGATGGCCATCGACACGCGTTACCAGGACGTTTGGATTGTCATCCCGGCGTTCAACGAGGCCAGCATCATCGGCGACGTCATCGCCGATGTTCGCTCCGTCTTCGGCAACGTCGTCTGCGTCGACGACGGCAGCCGGGACGGCACCGGCGACGTCGCGCTGGCCGCCGGCGCACACGTCGTCTCCCACCCGGTCAATCTCGGCCAGGGCGCGGCGATTCAGACCGGCGTCGAGTACGCGCGCAGCCAACCCGGCGCGGCGATCTTCGCAACGTTCGACGCCGACGGTCAGCACCGCGTCAAGGATCTGATCGGGATGATCGACCGGCTGTCCGCCGAAAAGGCCGATCTCGTCGTCGGCACGCGATTCGCCGATCCCGGCGTGGTCAGCGGCACGCCGCTGCTGAAGCGGATCGTGCTGCGCACAGTGGCATGGCTGAGCCCTCGTGGCCGCAAGCTCGGGTTGACCGATGCGCACAACGGACTGCGCGTGTTCAACAAGACCGTGGCCGACAGCCTGAACATCACGATCAGTGGAATGGGTCACGCCAGTGAATTCATCATGCTCGCCCACGAGAACCGTTGGCGCGTAGCCGAAGAGCCGGTCGAGATTCTCTACACCGACTATTCGAAGTCCAAAGGACAGCCACTGCTCAACGGCGTCAACATCGTCTTCGAAGGGCTGCTGCGAGGGAGGAAGCCGCGATGAACTGGATTCAGGTGCTGTTGATCGTGTCGGTGCTCGTGCTGCTGGTGTACCTGTTGAGGTCACGCGCGAGCGCACGATCGAAGGCGTGGGTCAAGGTCGGCTACGTGCTGTTCGTGATCGTCAGCATCTACGCCATCATTCGACCCGACGACACCACGGTGGTCGCGCACTGGGTTGGCGTACGCCGCGGAGCCGACCTGATCACGTACATGCTGATCATCGCGTTCGCCTTCACCACGCTGTCGACGTACATGCGGTTCAAGGACATCGAGCTGAAGTACGCGCGACTGGCACGCGCCGTCGCACTGCAGAGTGCGCGGGAGCCGCAGCCGCGTTAGGCGAGTTCGCGCATCACCGCGATGAGCAGCTCGACCTGTTTGGCCTCGGCTTCGGGTTGCGGCAACACGGGACGCACGAGCGCCGCGCCGTTGAAGGAGTTCGTGATGATCGCGACAAGTGTTGCGAACGTGTCCTCGTCGAACCGGTCGGCACCCGGGAACGCCCTGGCGGTTTCGTAGATGTTGGTGGCGTACTCGGCGAGCACGGATTGCAGGGTGGCGCGCAGCTTTTCGTCGGTTCGCGCGGCGACCATCAGCTCGAACATCACGGTGTTCGTCGCGTTGCCGGTGACGTCCGCATTGGATCTTCACCGCCGCTTCGAGCGCCGGCTGGTCGGCCGGTAATCTCCGCGACCCGCTTGGTGAACGAGATTCCAGCTGACGCCGCATCACTTCACGTGCGGTGGCCGCCATGAAGTCGCCCATGGTGGGGAAGTGGCGGAACAGCGCTCCGTCGGAAACCTGTGCGCGCTTGGCGATCACGGCCGCCGACGCCCGCGCGTAGCCCACCTCGACGATGGTCTCGATGCTGGCGTCCAGCAGCCGCGCGATGGTCTCCTCGCGACGCTGCTGCTGAGTTCTCGCCATGTCAGACAAGCGCTTTCGCAGGTTGACCGGACCGGCCCGAAGGAAGCGGCCGGACTTCACCGTCGTGCCGTAGCCGTCGCGGAACTGCGCCGTTGCGGAACACGACCGTCGCCGTTGACCGCCGTGGCGACGACCGCGTCGTCGTTGCGATTGACCATCCGGCTCAGCCCGCCGTAGAACGGCACCACCTCTTCGTGGTAGGCGTTCACCGAGTCGTCGAGGCCGGCGGGGTCGATGACGACGAAGTCGGCACGGTCACCCTCGCGCAGGGTGCCCGCGTCGAGGCCGAACCACTCGGCGACCTCGGCGGTGAGCCGATGGACCGCGCGCTCGACGGTCAGGAACGGTCGCCCAGCGCGCTCGGCGTCGCGCACCCGCTTGAGCAGCCGCAGCGCGAAGTTGTAGAAGGCCATGTTGCGCAGATGGGCGCCGGCATCGGAGAACCCCATGTGCACGGACGGTTCCGCGGCGAGCTTGTCGAGATACTTCGGGCCGGTGGTTGGCGACGATCGTCGTCCAGCGGACGTTGCGCTCACCGTTCTCGACGAGGACATCGAGGAAGGCGTCGAACGGGTGCAGCCCGCGCTCGTCGGCGATCTGCCCGAAGCTCTTGCCGATCAGGGTCTCGTCGGGGCATTCGACGATGGTCGCGTCGTGAAAGTCGCGGTGCCACAACGACGGTCCGAGCTTCTTGCGGTCGAAGGAGCGACGGAACCGGCGCCGGTATTCGGTGTCGGCGAGCAGCTCGTTGCGCTCGAGCTGGTCGCGTAGATGCAGGGCGGCGGTGCCCGCGCCGAACTCCTCGAAGACGGGCAGGTCGATGCCGTCGGAGTACAGCTCGAACGGCACCGGCAGATGCTGGAACCGGACGACCGAGTCCAAGAGCTTGTTGAGAAGCCTTGTGCCAGGCCCGAATACGTGCACTGCGCCGGTGGCCGACTTGGCGTCGGCCGAAACCAGCAGGCTCATCCGTACGCCGGGACGCCGGCCGAACCACTTGCTGCTGGTCAGGAAGAACATCAGCGCCGACAGCGGGTTCTTGGTGTTGGGTGCGCTCTGCAGAATCCGGCGGCGCTTGCGCAGCACGGAGATCAGCTTGCGGCGTTCCCGCCACGTCGCGAAGGTCGACGGCAGCGCCCGCGACCGGTAGCGGTCACCGTCGAGCTTGTCGATGGGCGCGTCCATCCCGGACATTCCGAGCAAGCCCGGCGTCGAGCGCCTCTTCGAGCAGCGCGGCCATCCGGTCGAGTTCGGCGTCCGTCGGGCTTCACCCCTTCGGTGGTGGCGCGGTCGAGGCCGAGCACGGTGGTGCGCAGGTCCGAGTGACCGAGCATGGAACTGACGTTCGGGCCGAGCGGCAGTTCGTCGAGTGCGCGGACGTATTCGGCGGGGTCGACCATGTCTTCTTGGCCTCGAGCGCGCCGAGCACGAACTTTCGCGGCACGGCCTCCACACGGCTGAAGAGGTCGGCGGCGTCCTCGGTGTCGGCGTAGACGGTCGACAGCGAGCAGTTGCCCAGCAGCACCGTCGTCACGCCGTGCCGCACCGACTCCCGCAGGCCGGGGTCGAGCAGAACCTCGGCGTCGTAGTGGGTGTGCACGTCGATGAAGCCGGGCAGTACCCACTTGCCCTCGGCGTCGATCACGTCGGGGCAGCCGGTCTCGTCGAGCGGTTCGGCGGACACCGCGGCGACGATGCCGTCGCGAATGCCCAGCGTGCGGACCTGCGGAGCGGCTCCGGTGCCGTCGAACCACAGGCCGTTGCGAACGATCACGTCGTAGGTCATGGCCGCCACCGTACAACAGAAAGTGAGTACTTACAATCTTTCTGGTGAACGGGCCGCCGAGATGCTCACAGATCGCATTTCCTGCAGTTTTTGCGATCTCACCGCAGTTCGAGCTGCGACGTCGAGTGTGCGCGCGGAAAAGTCACGGTCCTGCGAGCCGCCAGACCCAGTCCCACCTCAGCACGGACTTCGCGTGGCTGATGTCCAGGCAGGACCGCTGCAGGTCGCCGAGGCGGGCGGCGTGGAACTGCGGTTCGTCCGGCAGCGCCGACGGCTTTGGCGATCTCCGAATGCAGTTGCCGCACCGATGTTTCGACTCCGGTGCCGATGTTGAAGCGCTGCCCGTCCCCGGCGTCGCCGGATGCCTTGACGAACGCGTCCACCACGTCGTCGACGAACACGTAGTCGCGGGTCGCTTCGCCGTCGCCGAAGATCTTGGTCGGCTTTACCGGCGAGCAGCGCACGCGAGAAGATCGCGACCACGCCGGCCTCGCCGTGCGGGTCCTGACGAGGTCCGTAGACGTTGCCGGGTGCGATGTGCGAGCACTCCAGGCCGTAGAGGTTGCGGAACATGTTCAGGTAGACCTCGCCCGCGACCTTGCTCGCCGCGTACGGGCGACGCCGGATCGATCGGGCACGTCCTCGTTGGTCGGGAAGGCGGCGGCGATGCCGTAGATCGATCCACCCGACGAGGTGTGCACGACCTTGCGGACGCCGGCGCGGCGCGCCGCCTCTGCGAGACGGACCGTGCCGACGACGTTGACCGTCGAGTCGAACTGCGGGTCGTCCACCGAGCGCGTGACCGAGATCTGCGCGGCCAGGTGGAAGACGACCTCCGGTTTCGCGTCGGCGAGCAGCCCGATCAGGTCGGCGTCGACGATGTCGGCCTTGGCGAACTCGAAGCCGGCGTGCCGCTCGCGCCTGGCCGAGGTTCTCGCTGCGCCCCGAGCTGAGGTCGTCGACGCCGAACGACCTAGTGGCCGTCCGCGAGCAGGCGATCTACCAGCGTCGATCCGATGAAACCGGCGGCCCCCGTCACCAGTGTGCGCATGCGGCTCACCATACCGACGGCCGATATCGCGCCAGCTCGGACCGTACGCTCGACGAGAGATGAACTGGGTCGCCCGCACTGCCGCCGCGCTGATCGTGGTGCAGTTGGCTGTTCGGGCGGTGCTGGCGTTCGGCGGCTATTTCTACTGGGACGACCTGATCCTGATCGGCCGCGCGGGCACCCAGGACCTGCTGTCGCCCGGCATATCTGTTCGACGACCACGACGGCCACGTCATGCCTGGCGCGTTCCTGGTCGCGGGTGGCATCACCCGGCTCGCGCCGCTGAATTGGATCGGGCCGGCGATCAGCCTGGTCGTGTTGCAGCTGCTGGCATCGCTGGCGCTGCTGCGGGCGCTGCACGTGATCCTCGGCTGGCGTCCGGTGCTGCTGCTGCCGTTGACGTTCGCGCTTGTTCACACCGCTGGGCGTGCCGGGGTTTGCGTGGTGGGCGGCGGCGCTGAACTCGCTGCCGATGCTCGCCGCGATGGCGTGGGTGTGCGCCGACGCGATGCTGCTGGTGCGCACCGGCAACCAGCGGTATGCGGTCACGGGGCTGCGGTGTACGTCGGCGGGTTGCTGTTCTTCGAGAAGGCGGCCGTCATCCCGTTCGTCGCGTTCACGATCGCAGCGCTGTCGCCCATGTCACCGGCTCGGGTCGCCGATGGAGGTGTGGCGCCGAGGGGTTCGGCTGTGGGTGCCTGCGCTGGCGGTGACGGCGGCGTGGATCGCGCGTGTATCTGGTCGTCGTCGACCAGAAGCGGTGGAGCTGCGACGTGGCGATGACGTGGGATCTGCTGAGCCGATCGGTGACTCACGGGATCGTGCCGGGTCTTGTTGGCGGACCGTGGGATTGGCAGCGGTGGGCGCCGGCCTCGCCGTGGGGATACCGCCGCCGTGGCAGTGATGGTGCTGGGCTGGGTGGCGTTGGCCGCGGTGGTGGCGGTGTCGTTCATGCGCAAGCAGCGCATCGGGGCGTGTGGCTGGCGGCGGTGGGCTATGCGGTGGCCTGCCAGATCCCGATCTATCTGATGCGGTCGTCGCGATTCACCGCGCTCGAGCTGGCGCAGACGTTGCGCTACCTGCCCGATCTCGTCGTGGTGCTTGCGCTGCTGGCTCGCGGTCGGGCTTGTGCGCACCGAACCGGCCGGGGTCGCAGTGGCTGGACTCGTCACGGCGGCGGACCGTCGTGATCGGTCGTGCACCACAGCGGCATTCGTCGTGAGCAGCCTGTACTCGACAGCGACGTTCTCTGACCAGCTGGCGGGACAACCCGGCGCAGCCGTATCTGCAGAACGCGCAGGCCGGGCTGGCCGCGGCGCACGCCGCATCGAGTGCACCGATGCTGGACCAGGAGGTCGACCCATGGTGTTGCAGCGGGTGGTGGGACCTGAGAACCTGGCGAGTCATATGTTCGCGTTGGTGGGCGATCGGCCCGAATTCGCCTCGGCGACAGACGAATTGCGTATGCTGGACAGCTCCGGCAGGTTGGTGGACGCCAAGGTCACCTGGGTGCGCAGCATCGTGGCCGGGCCCGCGCCGAATTGCGGCTATCTCGTCCAGCCGGACTTGCCGGTGACGATGCCGCTGGATGGTCCGCTGCTGCCGTCGGATTGGACCGCGGAGATCAACTATCTGGCCAACAGCGACGGCTCGATGATGATGTCGCTATCGGAGGGCAGCGAGGTGAAGGTGCCGGTGCAGTCCGGGACTCAATCGTGTGTTCGTTCGGCTGCCGGGCGCGGGAGACGCGATCGACGTGCGGGCGAACACGGCCGCATTGTCGGTCTGCGTGGCGGCCGGACCGGTTGGATTTCTTGCGCCGAAGTGATCGGCGTGTCTGCCAATCTGTAGGGCATGACAGATGTGCGTGAACAAGGATTGCAGGCCTTCCGTGAGATGCTGCCCGGCCTGCTGCCAGAAGGCGATGTCAAGGTCACCGAAGGATCGTTCGGCGGCGAGATGCTCCCGCTCGTGATGGACAACGTCTTCGGTCGCCTGTGGACCCGCGAGGGCCTGAGCCGCCGCGACCGCAGCCTCGTGACGCTCGGCATACTGATCGCCCTGCGCGCCACCGACGAGCTGAAGCTTCACGTGCAGATCGCGCGCAACAACGGGTTGACCGACGACGAGATTGCCGAGGTCGTCTACCACTCGAGCGGGTACGCCGGTTTCCCGGCGGCCAACACCGCGCTGCGCATCGCCGGCGAGGTTGTCGCCCAGCCCTAGCTGGAGCCACCTAGGAGAATCGAACTCCTGACCTGCTCATTACGAGTGAGCCGCTCTACCGACTGAGCTAAGGTGGCGTGCCCTGGTCGACGAGCGCTCGCGCGAGGAGCATCGGCTCGGGCGGCACGAGTCTACGGCAGGGCGCGTCGACGGCCCAAGTCAATCGCGCAATGCCCGCCCGACGGTGGCGACCATCGCGTCGACGGCGAACTTCGGCTTCACGTTGACGGCCAACGCCTCGCGGCACTCGAGCACGGCCTCGATACACCGCAGCAGTTTGTCGGGTGGCGCGTGTGCGGCCATCGCGGCGACACGGTCGGCCATGTCAGGGTGATTGGCCTGGACGTCGCCGGCACCCGCGGCGACCAGCAGCGCATCCCGAAAGTACGTCGCCAGATCGATCAGCGCGCGATCGAGCGCATCACGCGACGCTCTGGTATGACGCGACTTCTGTCGTCGCTCAAGGTCTTTGATCGCACCCGTCGCCCCGCGCAACGCGCCGGCCGTGCCCTTGCCGGTGCCGCCCGCCCCGAGCGCCGTACGCAGTTCGGCAGTCTCGACTTCGTTGCGGTCAACCGTCAACGCCAGTGCCTCGGCCTCGGCCGCCGCCACCAGTTCCTCCGCCGCCGCGTAGGCGCGCGACGGGGTGGCCGCGTCGCGCGCCAACCCCAGCGCGCGCTGCCTGCGTTCACGGGCTTGTTCGTCGGTAGCCAGCCGTCGCGCCCTCCCGACGTGGCCTCCGCTGACCGACGCGGCCCACCGGGCGTCCTCCTCGGTCAGCCCGTCCGCCTCGATCAGCACCTCTGCGATCGCGTCGACCGGGGGCGTCACCAATGCCACGTGCCTGCAGCGCGAACGCAGCGTGATCGCGATGTCCTCGGGGTCGACAGACGGCGCGCACAGCAGGAACACCGTCGACGGGGGCGGCTCCTCGACCACCTTGAGCAGGGCATTCGCCGCACCCTCCGTCAGCCGGTCGGCGTCTTCGATCAACACGATCTGCCAGCGGCCGGTGCCGGGCCTTCGCGACGCGATCTGCACGATGCCGCGCATCTCGTCCACACCGATCGACAGTCCCTCGGGAATGATCCGCCGCACGTCGGCGTGGGTGCCCGCCATCGTCGTCGTGCAGGCGCGGCACTCGCCGCAGCCCGGCACGCCCTCCGAGGTGCACTGGAGTGCGGCGGCGAAGCACAGCGCCGCGACGGAACGGCCGGATCCCGGCGGCCCGGTGATCAACCAGGCGTGTGTCATGGTCCCCGTGACCACCGCATTGTGAGCCGAATCACCGCGCGCGGCCTGCGCCGCGCCCACCAACTCCGCCTCAACAGCGCCTTGACCCACCAGCCGCGTGAAAACCCCGGTCATCACAGATAACAGTAGTGCTGCGAACCGACACGTCCGTCCCACTGGGCGCTTTTGGGCCCTATCCCGTCGCCATCGCCCGATACGGTTGACGGGTGACCGGCGAGGCCATTCCGATCGGGCGAATCAGCGCATTCGTCCGGTGGGTGGCGCGCACGCCGTGGCCGGTCTTCACCCTGGGCATGCTGCAGGCCGACATCATCGGCGCCCTGCTCGTGCTCGGGTTCCTGCGCTTCGGGCTACCGCCCGAGGACCGCATCCAGCTGCAGGACCTGCCCGCGTTCAACCTGGCGATCTTCCTCGGCTATCTGTTCATCTCGTTCACCGTCGCCTCGTACCTGAGTCTGCGGCTTCTCATCCCGGTCATGCGCTGGCAGCGCCGCGACATGCTGCTGGGCGACCGGAACCCTGCAGAAACGGAAGCAGCACGCACCCGGGCGCTGAAGATGCCGTTCTACCGCTCCGTCATCAACGTGACGAACTGGTTGCTGGGATCGGTGGTGTTCATCGTCGCAAGCTGGCCGGTCGCCAGTAAGTCGGCGCCGGTGGTCGCGGTCGCGACCGGGCTGGGCGCCACGGCCACGGCGATCATCGGCTACCTGCAATCCGAACGGGTGCTGCGTCCGGTCGCGGTGGCCGCCCTGCGCGGTGGCGTCCCGGAGAACTTCCACGCCCCCGGCGTCATCGCGCGCCAGGTGATGACGTGGGTGCTCTCCACCGGAGTGCCGATTCTGGCCATCGTCCTTGCGCTGGTGGCCAGCAAGGTCGAGATCCTCACCGCACCCGCCGAACGACTCACCATGCCGATACTCCTGCTGGCCATCGCCGCACTGGTGATCGGCCTCGCGGGCACGGTGCTGGTGGCGATGTCGATCGCCGACCCGTTGCGCCAATTGCGTTGGGCCCTGGGTGAAGTGCAGCGAGGCAACTACAACGCGCACATGCAGATCTACGACGCCAGCGAATTGGGTTTGCTTCAGGCCGGGTTCAACGACATGGTGCGTGATCTGGCCGAGCGGCAGCGGCTACGCGACCTCTTCGGCCGCTATGTCGGCGAGGACGTGGCCCGCCGCGCGCTCGAGCGCGGCACCGAACTGGGTGGCCAAGAGCGTGACGTCGCAGTGCTTTTCGTCGATCTCGTCGGCTCGACGCAACTTGCGGCCTCGCTGCCTGCTGCCGAGGTCGTCAACCTCCTCAACGATTTCTTCCGGGTGGTCGTCGACACGGTCAATCGCCACGGCGGTTTCGTCAACAAGTTCCAGGGCGACGCCGCTCTCGCGATCTTCGGCGCCCCGATCGAGCATCCAGATGCGTGCGGCGCCGCGTTGGCGGCATCCCGCGAACTGCACGACGAACTGATAAAGATGTTGAGCCAGAGCGAGTTCGGCATCGGGGTGTCCGCCGGACGCGCGATCGCCGGCCATATCGGCGCGCAGGCGCGGTTCGAATACACCGTGATCGGCGACCCGGTCAACGAGGCGGCCCGGCTGACGGAGTTGGCCAAGCTCGAGAGTGGGCACGTGCTCGCGTCGGCCATCGCGGTCAGCGGCGCGCTCGACGCCGAGGCGCTCTGCTGGGACGTCGGCGAGATCGTCGAACTTCGCGGCCGCGCCGCGCCGACGCAGCTGGCCCGCCCGGTGAACCTGGTGTCACCCGACGACCTCGACGCCGAATCTGAAGCTGTGATCGAAGAATCGCGCGAATCTCGCACCTAAGCTCAGATTCGGGCCTAAGCCTTCTTCGCCGCTTTCTTCGCCGGCGCCTTCTTCTTGGCGGCCTTCTTGGCGCGCTTCTTGACCGGACCGCGCGCGCGGCGGTCGGCCAGCAGCTCGGCAGCGCGCTCGTCGGTCAGTGAGAGTACGTCGTCGCCCTTGCGCAGGCTGGCGTTGGTCTCACCGTCGGTGACATACGGACCGAACCGGCCGTCCTTGATCACCATTGGCTTGCCGGACGCGGGATCGGCCCCGAGCTCGCGCAGCGGCGGAGCCGAAGCACGCTGTCCGCCACGGCGTTTCGGCTCGGCATAGATCTTCAACGCCTCGTCGAGCGTGATGTCGAACATCTGCTCCTCGGTGGCCAACGAGCGAGAGTCGTTGCCCCGCTTCAGATACGGACCGTAGCGGCCGTTCTGTGCGGTGATCTCCTCGCGTGAGTTCGGGTCGACGCCGACAACTCGCGGCAGCGACAGCAGTCGCAGCGCATCCTCGAGCGTCACCGTCTCCAGGTCCATCGACCTCAGCAGCGAGCCGGTGCGTGGCTTGGGACCCGTCGGCTTCTTGCCCTTCTTCGCCGTCGTGCCGTCTTCTGGCTCCTCTGGCGGCGCTGGCAGCACCTCGGTGACATACGGGCCATAGCGACCGTCCTTGGCGACGATCTCGTGTCCGGTCTGCGGATCAACGCCCAGCGAGCGGCCCTCTTGCGGTGTGGCGAAGAGCTTTTCGGCGAGGTCGAGGGTCAGCTCATCGGGGGTTAGCTCGTCTTTGAGGTTGGCACGCTGCGGTGTCGGCTCTCCGTCGTCGCCGGTGATCATCCGCTCGAGGTACGGGCCGTTCTTGCCGACGCGCACATAGATCGGACGGCCCTGCTCGTCGTCGAACAGCTTGATGGAGTTGACTTCTCGAGCGTCGATGCCTTCGAGGTTCACGCCGACGAGCTTCTTCAGCCCGCCCGAGCGGGCGATCGAGTCCGGCACGCCGTGGTCGCCGCCGAAGTAGAAGTTGTTGAGCCAGTTGGTCCGTCGTTCCTGCCCGAGGCGATCTCGTCGAGCTCGTCTTCCATCGCGGCGGTGAAGCCGTAGTCGACCAGCCGGCTGAAGTGCTGCTCGAGCAGGCCGATGACGGCGAAAGCCACCCACGACGGCACCAGCGCGCTGCCCCGCTTCACCACGTAGCCGCGGTCCTGAATGGTCTTGATGATCGACGAGTACGTCGACGGCCGGCCGATGCCGAGATCTTCCAGCGCCTTGATCAGCGACGCCTCGGTGTAGCGGGCAGGCGGCGAGGTGTTGTGCCCGTCGGCGGTCAGCTCCTTGGCGTCGACACGCTGGCCCTGCTCGAGGTTCGGCAGCCGGCTCTCGGCGTCGTCGGCCTCGCCGCCGGCCTGCTCGTCGATGCTCTCGACGTAGGCCTTGAGGAAGCCCGGCGAACGTGATGGTGCGGCCGCTGGCGCTGAAGACCACCTGCTGGCCGTCAGAAGACGTGCCGGGATCTGATGTCGCCGGCCGAGCGGCTCCAGCGATCCGCAGCGACAGCGTCGTGCCCCGCGCATCGGCCATCTGCGAAGCCACGGTGCGCTGCCAGATCAACTCGTAGAGGCGGAACTCGTCGGTGTCCAGCTGGCTGTGCAGCTGGCCCGGTGTCTGGAACACGTCGCCGGCGGGGCGGATGGCCTCGTGCGCCTCCTGCGCGTTCTTGACCTTGCGGGTGTACTGCCGCGGCGTCGGATGCACGTACTCCTCGCCGTAGAGCTGCCGGGCCTGGTTACGCGCGGCGTTGATCGCCGACTCCGACAGCGTCGTGGAGTCGGTACGCATATAGGTGATGTAGCCGTTCTCGTAGAGCCGCTGCGCGATGCTCATCGTGCGCTCCGACGAGAACCGCAGCTTGCGGCCCGCCTCCTGCTGCAGCGTCGACGTCATGAACGGCGCATACGGCCTGCGGGTGTAGGGCTTCTGCTCGACGGAACTCACGCTCAGCTGCGCGCCGCGCAGACCGGTCGCCAGCGCACGCGCGGCGGACTCGTCGAGCACCAGCACCTCGTCGGGCTTCTGCGGACCGCGCCCAGCGAGTCGAAATCGCGGCCGGTGGCCACCCGTCGCCCGTCGACCGAGTTCAGCTTCGCGGTGAACGTCGGCGGGTGAAGCCTGCGCGTCGGAGACGCTGGCGTCGAGTTCGGCGGTGACGTCCCAGTAGCCGGCGCTGCGGAACGCCATCCGCTCGCGCTCGCGCTGCACGATGATGCGGGTCGCCACCGACTGCACGCGGCCGGCCGACAGCTTCGGCGCGACCTTCTTCCACAGCACGGGGCTGACCTCGTAGCCGTAGAGACGGTCCAGGATGCGGCGGGTCTCCTGCGCGTCGACCAGGTCGTTGTCCAGGTCGCGGGGATCCTCGGCGGCGGCGCGGATAGCCGGCTCGGTGATCTCGTGGAACACCATCCGCTTGACCGGGATGCGCGGCTTGAGCGTCTCGAGCAGATGCCAGGCGATGGCCTCGCCCTCGCGGTCGCCGTCGGTGGCCAGATAGAGCTCGTCGACGTCCTTGAGCAGGTCTTTCAGCTCGGCAACCGTGCTCTTCTTCTCCGGGCTGATGATGTAGAGCGGCTCGAAGTTGTGGTCGACGTTCACGCCGAGGCGCGCCCACGGCTCGGACTTGTACTTGGCGGGCACGTCGGCGGCGTTTCTGGGCAGGTCGCGGATGTGGCCGCGAGAGGACTCGACGATGTAGTTGGAGCCGAGGTAGCCGGCAATTTTGCGTGCCTTGGTAGGCGACTCGACGATGACGAGTCGCCGCACGTTCGCCGTTGGCTCTTGCGCGACCGGCTCATCGCCGTTGCGGCGAGTGCCGTCCTCCCGTCTGCCACCTGTGCTTACGCTCCACTTCTCCAGCCGCCGACAGATGCCGGACCCCCGTTACCTGCGGCCTGTCCGACCCCGTCGGCAACTGACAATTTCGCACCCCGAGCGAGCCGACGCAAACTGACCCCCCGGCTTCACGGCCATTAAATGACGTGGCCACTGTTCAAACGCCTCAACATGGTGCCCGGGGGTTCCCCGACGTTCTCTACCAGGCGCGATAGCCGTCGTCGGCCGCTGATCCGCAGGGCCGGATGCGATCCTCGGGTGCCGATCAACGTGGGGGCTATTCCCGACCCGCATCATCGCCGAGGCAAGCGGCGAATGGGTGTCCGGCGCGTGCGGGTCCAGGCCGAGCAGATAGCGGTCGGCCTCCGGCATGCCCGAGGCGAGCGTCCAGGCCCGCAATTCCCGCGGCCCCGGGAGCCACTGCGGAGGCACGGTCTTGACCGCGCCACGGGTCCAGTCGGCGGCGATGGGGACCAGTCGGGCGTCGACGGCCGGTGCGCACCAGCGGGGTGTTCTCGTCGGTCCGGGCGATCTCGGGCTGCAAGGCCGGCGGCTCGACGATCATCTCGGCGAGAGCCTCCGCGCGCCACAGCCGGTCGACGACCACGGACAACCGAGCCGCGTCCCCGAGCCGACGAGCACCACCTGGCCCGGTGCGGCCAGCAGTCCCGTCAGGTCGGCGACCGCGGGCGGCACCGACTCTGCCGAGAAGAAGGACAGCTGGCTCACGATTCGACAGTAAGCCAGCGGTCGCCGACTGACCCGGCACCCGGGCCGCCCAAAACGGAAACACCCCCGCGGTGTCCGTTACCGGTGCAGCGCGGGGGTGTCCTGTTCAAGTCTGATTGCTCAGACGGCGCGAACGCCCGTGGCCTGCGGCCCCTTGGGGCTCTGGCCGACCTCGAACTCGACCTTCTGGTTCTCCTCCAGGGTGCGGAAGCCGCTGCCCTGAATCTCCGTGTAGTGGACGAAAACATCGGCGGAGCCGTCCTCCGGGGCGATGAAGCCGAAGCCCTTCTCCGCGTTGAACCACTTCACAGTTCCCTGTGGCATCTCTCGTACTTTCCTTCTCTTCTTACCGGGAGCGGTCGACCGTGTTTCGGTGGACCGGGCCCGTTCCGACCGCCATACCTTCGTGGAGTGCTCGGAACTCGACCCGACCTACAACCCTCGCAGGAACCGCGATCGCAACGTCGATCCTGCGAGTGCATATACACGAACACAGAAGCTGCGACCGCCGTAAGTCAATCACGTTCTGCGCTGCGACAACAGTCTCGGACGCAAGCAAGTGGGGAACAATTCACCTACGACAGCGTCTCAGGAGGGCACGCGATGGCGGATTTCGGCCGCGAGCTGCTCGTCCGCGCCGTCGAAGGCATCGCCGATTGCCGGGCCAGAATCCGCTGCGTCACGTCGCGGATCTGCCGCCGCGACAGGGTCGACCGCACGCGTGGCCGCGAATGGGCGGACCCAGATGTGGTGCAGGCGTTCGTTGATCGGGGCATCGACGCTGCCATGGTCGCATCAGGACGCGGCCGCCGACTTCGCGCACGACGGCCGACACGTCGTGCTGAGCACGGGCACCGCCTCCGGCAAGTCGCTGGCCTACCAATTGCCGATATTGACGGCCATGAAAGCTGATTCGCGTGCGCGGGCGCTGTATCTGTCGCCGACCAAGGCGCTCGGACACGACCAGTTGCGCGCCGCGGTGGCGCTCACCGATGCGGTTCCCGCGTTGCGCGATGTCGCGCCGAGTTCCTACGACGGCGACAGCCCGGCCGACGTTCGGCGCTTCGCGCGCGAACGATCGCGGTGGATCTTCTCCAATCCCGACATGATTCATCTGTCGCTGCTGCGAAACCACGCGCGGTGGGCGGTGTTCCTTCGCAACCTGCGGTACGTCGTCAGTCGACGAATGCCATTACTACCGCGGCATTTTCGGATCAAACGTGGCGATGGTGCTGCGCCGGCTGCTGCGGCTGTGCAGCCGGTATCTCGGCGGTCGGCTCGGTGCCCACGGTGATCTTCGCCAGCGCCACCACCGCCTCGCCCGCGGCCACCGCGTCGGAGCTGATCGGGCAGACGGTGGCGGAGGTCACCGAGGACGGATCGCCGCAAGGCGCGCGCACCGTCGCGCTGTGGGAGCCGAGCCCTGCGCGACGACCTCGTCGGCGAAAACGGTGCTCCCGTACGACGTTCCGCCGGCGCGGAGGCGGCCACGGTGATGGGCAACCTGATCGCCGAGGGCGCCCGGACGCTGACGTTCGTCCGGTCGCGCCGCGGTGCCGAACTCACCGCCCTCGGCGCGCGGGCGCGCCTCGAGGAGATCGCTCCGGACCTGGCCGACCGGGTGGCGTCCTACCGCGCGGGCTATCTGGCCGAGGATCGCCGGGCACTGGAACGCGCGCTGGCCGACGGCGAGTTGCGCGGGCTGGCGACGACGAACGCGCTGGAGCTGGGGGTCGACATCGCCGGCCTGGACGCGGTCGTGCTGGCCGGGTTTCCCGGCACCGTCACGTCGTTCTGGCAGCAGGCCGGTCGGTCGGGCCGGCGCGGGCAGAGCGCGCTGATCGTGTTGATCGCCCGCGACGACCCGCTGGACACCTATCTGGTGCACCATCCGGCGGCGCTGCTGGACAAGCCGATCGAGCGCGTGGTCATCGACCCGTCGAACCCGCTATGTCCTGGCCCCTCAGCTGCTTGTGCGCGGCGACCGAGCTTCCGCTGACCGACGCCGAGGTGCGGATGTGGAACGCGGAGGCGGTTGCGGAGTCGCTTGTCGACGACGGGCTGCTGCGCCGACGGGCCGGCGGCTACTTCCCGACCCCCGGCGTCGATCCGCATCCCGCCGTGGACATCCGCGGCTCGTCGGGCGGGCAGATCGCGATCCTCGAGGCCGGGACCGGGCGGCTGCTGGGCAGCGCGGGTGTGGGCCAGGCGCCGGCATCGGTTCATCCCGGCGCGGTGTATCTGCATCAGGGTGAGAGCTACGTCGTCGACTCACTCGATTTCGAGGACGGCGTCGCGTTCGTGCACGCAGAGGACCCGGGCTACACGACCTTCGCGCGCGAGCTCACCGACATCGTGGTGACCGGCGAGGGTGAGCGAAAGACTCCACGGGCCGGTCACCGTTGGGTTGGTGCCGGTGTCGGTGACCAACACGGTGATCGGCTATCTGCGGCGGCAGCTCGACGGCGAGGTGATCGACTTCGTCGAACTCGACATGCCGACCCGCACGCTGGACACCATCGCGGTGATGTGCACGATCACGCCTGAGGCGTTGCAGCACAACGGAATAGATTTGCTGCAGGTACCGGGCGCCTGCACGCCGCAGAACACGCCGCCATCGGCCTGCTGCCCTTGGTCGCCAGCTGCGACCGTGGCGACATCGGCGGAGTGTCGACGGCGTCGGCCCGGTGCGAGGGATTGCCGACGATCTTCGTCTACGACGGCTATCCCGGCGGCGCCGGGTTCGCCGATCGCGGCTTCCGCAAGATCGACACGTGGTGGGCGGCGACCGCCGCCGCGATCGAGGCCTGCGAATGCCCGTTCGGTTGCCCGTCGTGTGTGCAGTCACCCAAATGCGGCAACGGCAACGATCCGCTGGACAAGGCGGGTGCGGTAAGAGTGCTGCGATCTGGTGCTGGATGCGATTGCCGCGAGGACGTCGTGAGCCGCCAGCAGAGGGCGACCGACCCCTCGACGGTCGCCCCCCACGGACTCGCGGCCGGAGCGCAAATCCGAGGCGCCGAGCACACAAACATTGCGAGAGAACGGCCGGACTACGCGATCCGTTCCCAAGCCCGACGAAGTCGGGCGCAGTCGAAAAATACCTTGTCGGAGGGGTAATCGCAACATCCGCGCAGTTTACTGACGCCGCGATAGATCTCGGCAGCGAGCGAACGTCTGGGTGTCGTGGCGACGGATTCCGTAGGTCGGCGTTCGGCCGGGGAAGCTCACCGGCGCGCCGCTAAAATGCGGCTATGACCCACGACTGGCTGCTCGTGGAAACACTCGGCAGCGAGCCTGCCGTGGTCGCGCAGGGACGCCGAACCAAGAATCTGGTTCCGATCAGCGCGTTTCTGCAGGCGAAACCCCCACCTGATGGCGATCCAGACGCGCCATCGGCGAGACCGTGCGCGCCGGCAAGGGCTTGAGCAGCATCACGCCGAAGAACGACCGCGTGATTCGCACCGAAGTCGTGCAGATGTCGGACGGGCGCATCCACGGCGTGCACGTGTGGATCGGACCGCCGGACATGGAACCACCCGAGCGCCCGGTGCCGGGACCGTTGAAGTGGGACCTCACCCAAGGAGTCGCCACCGACACGCCGGAGTCGCTGTTGAACAGCGGCCGCGACCCCGACAAGCGAGGCGACCCACGGCCGGGCGTTCGCCGAGGACCTGCCCGCGCGAGACCTCAATCCCAGTGAGGCCAAAGTGCTTTCGATGATGATGAAGCCCGAGCCCGGGATGTCGTTCTGCAGCACCTGGGATGTCACCGATTTCAACGGCGAGCAGGTCACCGTGGGATGGGCCGCGCGCACTCGCATGGAGAGCGAGGATGACGGCACCGAGCGCTTGATCTGCCGGGCGATGAACTGGCGCAGCGAGCGATGAGGGCTCGACCGATCCGCACGACGACCTCGCCGCAGCGAATCCTCGCCGGACTGGCGCAAACCGGCGTGCACCGGGCGCTCGTCGATCTCGACAACTGGAAGTTGTTGAAGTGGCTCGATGATCCGGCGCCGTTCTTCGACTGGCGGGCCCGCGAGTCCGGCCGAGGCCGTCGTGCACCCCGATGACGCACCGCAGATGGCAAGGATGACAATCGAATTCGGCACCGGCGTCACCTCGGGCGTGTTGCGGCTGCGCGCCAACGACGGCGGATGGACACCCGTCCACATGACCATCAACCGCGTCGAACTCGACGAGAACACCTACGCCGGCCTACTGGCGCTGCGGGTGCCGACCGCGGAGGAGATCGCCGCTCGCCGGCACTGAGGATAGCGAAGCCATCGAGCCGGCGAAGAAGCCAAAGGGACGCTCCCGCAAGGCCAAGCAGCCGAAGCGGCCAAGGACTCTGCAAAGGCGAGTAGCGGCGAAATCACTCGGCGGGACCGGCCCGTGCCATGCCGCGCGCGCCGGGCCCAACCGCGAGCCGCCCGAGTGCACGGTGACCTCCACGGTGACGACGACATCGAGACCGTCCACCACGCAGTCGGCAGCGATGCCGTCCGCATCGCCCGCGCCAGGGCAGATGCGCGCGCGCACGCAGCGTCGCGTACCCGCTGCGAGTCGCCCGGCCGCCGCCAGCGCGGCCAGGTCGGCGCCGCCTGAGCGCGGTGACGCGCGACCACCGCGGATCCCGAGTAAACGAAGGCCGGTCGTGATCGCGAGCAGCACCGCGATCATCGCCACCGCCACCAGACTGGCGGAGCCGCGATCAGCGCGCACCCGGGTTCGGCCGCGGCGACCGCCTCCGCTGCGATGGTGATGCCCGGCAGCAGAACGACCGTTGCGGCCGTGACTGTGGCGACGACGAATTCGCCGTCGCGCCGAATGCTCGACGGTCGGCGCCGTCGGGCGCGATCCGATGAGCGCGCGACATCCGAACCGTCGTCGCCTCGCGCGGCAAGTCGCGCAGCCTCCCGCGCGGCGTCGACGCAGCGGATCTGCATCGACACCGCATTGACCCCGACACGCACAGCACGAGCACGACGACCAGGGCGGCGATAGCGAACGCGGCCTCGACCGTCGCACCGCCGGCCTCATCGCCTAGATGCTGGTGTTCAAGGCGCGGTTGATGATGTTGGTCAACGCGCTGACGATCGAGTCGCCGGTGACCACCGTGTAGAGGATCGCGCCGAACGCCGCGGCCGCAATGGTTCCGATCGCGTACTCGACCGTCGACATGCCGTCCTCTTCGACCGAGCAGCAAGCGCGAGCCTGCGCCTGAAGCGCTCGAAACCTTCTCCCCATCCACCATCATTCTCCTCCTCATGGTTGTTCGGCTGTCAGAGCACTCCCGACCGCAGCACGTCACCTGCGAGTCCGGCGACGACGGGAACGATGCCTAGACACACGAACGCCGGCAGATGGCACAGTCCCAGCGGTCCGGCGATCAGCACCGAGGCGCGCTCCGCTGCGGCGCGGGCTGCAGTCCGCGGCATCGTCGCGGAACTGGGTCGGCAAGCTCCGCGATCCCCTGTGCCAGTGCGGCACCCGAGGCGGCTGATCGCCGCGCCAGTCCGCAACAGGGCGTCGGCGCGCTTGTCATTCGTGCGACGTGGGATCAGACCACGCCGTCGCCGGATCGGCGCCGAGCGCGAGCAGGTCGGCGGCGCGGCTCAACACGTCAGCGCCAGCGCTGGCGGCGCCGACGGCGCTGTCGCTGCCGCAGCTGTCGACACCGCCATACCCGAGCGCAGGCAAGCAGCCAGCACGTCGAGGGTGAATGCTGCCGCCAGCGGATCGGCGCGGGCGAGGCTGCTGCCGACCGGCGTCGCGGTCCGCGCGCCCTGGAGGCCGGCCCTGCATCCGAGCCCCGACGAGATCGGCGCAACGACGACCGCCGCGATGGCGAGAAGCACTGCGGCGAAACTCATCTCGCCGCTCCGTCGATGATGCGGTCCGACCACAACAGGCCGGTACACGCCAGCGCGACGCCGATGACCAAGCAGCCAGCCGCCTGCTTCGCCGCGGAACAGGAAACTCGATCGGGTTGGCACCGATCAACTGCCCCAGCGCGATGCCGAGCACCGGCAGACCGGCCAGCACCGCAGCGGTCGCCCGCGCTCCGGCCATCCCCGCATCGACACGGGCGCAGAACCGCTCCCGCTCGACGATGTCGCAGTGTGCGCGGTCTTCATCAGCGTGGCGATGCGCCAGCCCGTGCGACTGCGCCAAGCTGCCAGCACACCGCCAGGCTGTTCCCAATGCGCGGGCAGCGATGAACGTTGCGCGGCACTCTCGCATGCCGGTGGCCACATCGGCACCGAGCCGCGCCCGCGCGGCGATGTTTCGCAACGAGGCGGCGACGCTGCCGTCGACCTCGCGGGCCGCGACACCGAATGCGGCGACCGGATGCGCGCCGACCCGCAACTCGCCGACGAGGACATCCAAAGCTCCCTGCAGTGCCGCAGCTTCCGCAGCGCGCAGGCGATGCCGCGTCGCGCGCCGGCGCCGCATCTCGAGAGTCGCGCCGACGATCGCGGCAGCCACTGCGACAGCGATAGGCGCGACGGCCACGATGCCGACCGTGAGGGCGCAGGCACCGACGACGGCCACGGCGACCCTGAGGCGGCGCCATCGGTGCGGCCACGGTGCGGCCCGCACCCGGTGTCGTCGCCGAGCCCGGCGCGATGATCACCGCAAGCGCCATGGCCAGCGCCGGTACGCGATCATGCCGCTCGCCGCTCTGTCGATCAGAGCGCTCAATTGATCTGCGCCACAACCGAATCCGCGTGTCGCGCGTGCCATGCCGTCGGGCACGCACCCTGCCGTCGCGTCCGGCGGTCAAGACGGCGATCTCGGTCAGCCTGCGATGCCCCGCGCGGTCGCGCTTGACGTGCACCAGCACCTGCACCGCGGCGGCCAGTTGACTGTGCAGCGCCGCCCGGTCCAGCCCGCCGGCCGCGGCCAGCGCCTCGAGCCGGGCGGGCACCTCGGCCGCGACTGTTGGCGTGCACGGTGCCTGCGCCGCCGTCGTGGCCGGTGTTGAGGGCGGCGAGCAGATCGACGACCTCGCGCGCCGCGGACCTCACCGACCACGATGCGGTCCGGCCGCATCCGCAGCGCCTGCCTGACCAGGTCGCGCACCGTCACCTCGCCGACGCCCTCGACATTGGCGCGACCGGGCGACCAGCTTCACGAGATGCGGATGCGCGGGCTCGAGTTCGGCGGCGTCCTCGACACAGACGATGCGTTCGTCGGCGGAAACCGCGCCCAGCGCGGCGGCCAGCAGGGTCGTCTTTCCGGCGCCGGTTCCGCCGGAGACGATGAACGCCAGCCGCGCGGCGATGATGCCGGTCAACAGTTCGGCCGCGGCGGCGTCGATGGTGCCCGATCGAATCAACGCCGTCCAGATCCTGGGTGGCGGGCCGCAGCACCCGCAGGGACAGGCAGGTGCCCGCCGGGGAGATCGGGGGCAGCACCGCGTGCAGCCGTACGGTGAACTCGCCGGTGCCCAGGCCGGTCAGCTGGCCGTCGACCCACGGCTGCGCGTCGTCGAGCCGCCGTCCGGCCGACAATGCCAGCCGTTGGGCCAGTCTGCGCACCGCAGCGTCGTCGGGAAAGCGAATCGAGCTGCGGCGCAACCCGTTTCCGTCGTCGTACCACACCGCATCGGGCGCGGTGACCAGCACGTCGGTGGTGCGCTCTGCGCACAGCAGCGGCTCGAGCATGCCCGCGCCGGTCAGTTCGGTCTGCAGCACCCGCAGACTGCTCAGCACTTCGGCGTCACCGAGCAGCCCGCCCGATTCCGCGCGGATGGCCGCCGCGACGACGGTCGGCCGCAGCGGAGACGGCGTCGGCGGCCAGCCGCTCGCGAACCCGGTCGATCAGTGACGCGCTCATGCCGCGCTCGCCATCTGATGCTGGCGCAGCACGCCAGGACGCGCCGGGCGGCCGTCGCGAGCGGGGACCGTCGCCGCAGTCGCAGGCCGCCGCGTTCGAGGGCGGTCGGCCACACCGGGTTGCGGCCGCATCGCGGCCAAGAAGCGGCAGCCCGACGATCGCTGGCGACGTCGGACGACCGCAGGCCGCCCGGCGCGGGCCCCGCACGACCACGCCCGCATTCGGATTGACTGTCGACACCCACCGCGCCACGGCTGCGGCCGCGGCGCACGACCGGACATCGGCCGGGGTGATCACGACGACCAGATCGGCCGAGCCGAGCGCGGTCTCGGCCGCGTCGGTCGACGCGCCGCGGACGTCGCAGACGACCGTCGCGCCCCCGCGGCTGCCTGCGTCGATCACCGCGCCGAGCGGCGCGGCATCGATCTCGCCGCCGGCGCGACCGCCCGACAACACGCGCACCCCGTCGTGCCGGGGAAGCGCGTCGCGCAGCGCGGCGATAGCTGAGCCGGCCGCCCTGCAACATCGAGGTCGGGCCAGCGCAGTCCGGGGTCGCGCCTCGCTGCCCAGCACCAGGTCGATGCCGCCGCCCCACGGGTCGGCGTCGACGAGAATCGCGTCGGCCGATCTCGGACGCGGTCTGCGCCAGCGCCGTGGCGAAAACCGAAGCGCCCGCCCCGCCACGGCCCGCGATCACGGCGACCACCGCACCGCGGCCGGCGTCCTCGGTCGGCCGCCTCGGCGGCGTCGGACAACTCGGCCATCAGGTCGTCGTCTTGTCCGGGCAGGGTGATGACGCGTTGCGCGCCAACGGCGATCGCGGCCTGCCAGTCCGACGGTCCGAGGCTCGGCCTGACCCACCAGCACGACGTGGCCGCGCCGCGGCAGCGCCGCGATGCGCACACGGCGTGCCGCCTGCGGCATCGAGCAAGCACCGCGGCCGCGCCTGCCCAGACCTTGCGACTCGACGGCTCGGAGGCGTGCACGACCCGGCAGGCCTGCGGCAGCGGCGACGCGGTCGACGTCGTCGCGCAGAATTGCGAGTCGCCGATCAGCGCCAAGAATCCCGTCTGGTTGGGCCACGAGCCCAGCCTGCGGGCGAAGACCGACACCGCACCATAGGCGTCACGGCGTCTGTGGATGAACCGGAATATGTGGATAGCCCGCATGAGCCAGTGAAACGAAAATCGCGTTCCGCAACCACGCCGAATGGCCGGTTGTGTCCGCAATGCGAAAGACCCCACAAAAAGGGACGACCCCCGCCAGGGGGGGAGGAGGCGGAGGTCGTCGTGTATCAGCCCCGGGGGGTCGGGCTGATGCACACCCGGCATAAGCCGAGTAATGCTCACTATACACACGCCAGTGCGGAAAGGCGCAAGTGCTGCTTGCCAAAGAAAGCACCGTGAATTAGCAGGAAAGATGCAGTCACCGGCACGTGTCTTGAACTGCCATTTTGTACAAACTCCCGGATGATGTCACGCAGCGGCCCCTATGCTGGACGCTGTGACCGCATCGCACCCGGCCGCCGAGGGCTCGAGTGCACCGCAAACAACGCCGTCGACCGGCAAACCGGTCCGCACCGCGGCCTTCTTCGATCTCGACAAAACGGTCATCGCGAAATCGAGCACATTGGCGTTCAGCAAACCTTTCTTCGATCAGGGGCTAATCAATCGGCGGGCCGTTCTCAAGTCCAGCTACGCACAGTTCCTGTTCCTGATGTCGGGCGCCGACCACGATCAAATGGACCGGATGCGCTCCTACATCACCAACATGTGCACCGGCTGGGACGTCGAGCAGGTGAAGTCGATCGTCGGCGAGACACTGCACGACATCGTCGATCCGCTGGTCTTCGCCGAGGCCGCCGAACTGATCGCCGACCACAAGCTGTGCGGTCGCGACGTGGTCGTGGTCTCGGCCTCCGGCGAGGAGATCGTCGCGCCCGATCGCCCGCGCACTCGGCGCCACCCACGCGATGGCCACCCGGATGGTCGTCGAGGACGGCAAGTACACCGGCGAGATCGCGTTCTACTGCTACGGCGACGGCAAGGTGGAAGCGATCCGCCAGCTCGCCGACGCGCGAGGGCTACGCGCTCGAGCACTGCTACGCGTATTCGGACTCGATCACCGATCTGCCGATGCTCGAAGCCGTCGGGCACCCCACGGTGGTAAATCCCGATCGCGCATTGCGCAAAGAAGCCGACGGCGCGCGGTTGGCCGGTGCTGACGTTCTCCAAACCGGTGTCGCTGCGTGACCGGATTCCGGCGCCGTCGGGCGCCGCCATGGCAACCACCGCCGCGGTCGGAGTGAGCGCGCTCGCGGCCGGCGCGCTGACGTATTCGTTGTTGCGGCGCTTCGCGTTCTGACCGCACGCTGCCGCAGTAGCAGGCTCAGCGCGTAACGATCGGCGACTCGCAGCAATTTCACCCTTGATGTGACCGCGGTCACGGAGTACAAAGGAACCACGGAAGCTTGGAGAGGCCAAGGCCGAGCCAGAAGAGAAGGCTCGGACTCCCGAGCCAGGCTTCCCAGCACGGATCCCGGCACCCACGCGGAGCACATGCCGCGGAATAGGCAAAAGTGTTGCGGGCCTGCGTAATTGCGAAAAGCGGACGGCCACGACGGCCCCTTGGGTGGGGTCTGCAGTCGAAGCGCATCGACAAGACGCCGAGGCCAACCCACGCAACCCACCGAGCACGCTTGGTAACCGGAGTCCGTGCTAGCGGGCGGCGAGCCGAATCAGTTCGGAACGTCGCCCGCTTCATTTTGCTGGGACGGTCCCCGGCTTACGCGTGGGCCCTGCTCGGCATACCGCTGTGCGATCGACAGCGCCTCCCGCGCGCCCGCGTGCAGTGCGCGGCAGCTCAGCAGGATCCACGCCGTCAGGCCGTCGGGCGTGCCCGACGCGAATCCGCGCGCCGCCGCCCGGTAGTCGCCCGACTGCCGCATCCAGTACACCTCCGGCACGCCGAGGCCGTGCGGGTCCAGGCCGCTGGCGATGGTCACCAGCCGCGACACCGCCCGCGCCACGACGCCATCGGCGGTGCCGAACGGCGCCAGCGTCAGCAGCTCGCCGTGCACGACGGCGGCCAACACCGGTCGCGGGCACTGTGGTTCCGCCGGTGACGATGTCGGCCAGCAGTTCCAGCCGCGGCCGACGTCGACGTCCGCCGCGTGGACGGCCGAGCCGGTCGTCGTCGGCCAGGTCGGCGGCCGCCAGCGCATGCAGCCGGGCGATCGCCTGCAGCGGGGCGCGCTGCCACACGCCGATCAGCGACGTCGCCCCGCCCTCGAGCGCTTCGGACACCCGCAGCGCGCCGGCGAGGACAGGGTCTGGTCCGCCGCATCCGGACAACTGCAGCGAGCCGCCGTCCAAGACCGACGATGCCCGCGCCGCCCGGAGCGCGGCTTCGGCGGCGGTGGCCGGCCAGCCGCGCAGGTTGGTGCGATGCCGATGCGCACGGCCCAGCGCCTCGCGCGCTTCCTCGCCGGCCTCGGCCACGCCGGGCAGGTCGGCGAGCGGGGCCAGCGGGTCAGCCGCGTTCGTCACGGCAGCACACGCTAGCGCGTGCTGTCGTAGAACACGACGAGCCTGTCGATCCGCCAGAGCTGAGCCAGCACGATCAGCGTCGCACCGAATACCGTCGGCCATACCTCGAAGACGGACGAGGCCGTAGATCAGAAGCACGAAACCGGCAGCGCCTACGGGCACGAGGAGTCGCAGCACCCTTCAGATGATCGGGCGGCACCCGGTCGCGCTCCGTCAGCCAGAGTTTCTCGCCGTAGATGCCCTTGGCCGCCCAGCTGTCGGCGTTGTCGACCGGCGCGAAGACCCGCGGGTTCAGCCACAGCCACACCACGACAGCGGCTATCGGCGCCAGGCACCACCAGCCCAGCCAGACCCGGCTCCAGATCGCGAGGATCATCAGTGGAATCGCCGCGAAACGGGTCCACACGCTCCACGGGTTGGCATGCCGCCGCCACGCCTCGTCGGTCATCCGAAAGGTGTCGGCGATCCTCGACGTGACGCCCATGCGACCTGATTGTCCTTGCCCACGTGGGCGAACGTGGTCGGTGACTAGGCTCACAGATATGTCTGAAACCGCGCACACCGAAGTCCGTCCGTCTATCCGCCGTCCGCCGAGTTCGCCGCGCAGGCCAACGCGACCGAGGAGATGTACCGCGAGGCCGAGGCCGACCGGCTGGCGTTCTGGGCCAAGCAGGCCGACCGGCTGTCCTGGGACACCCCGTTCGACGAGGTGCTGGACTGGTCGGAGGCGCCGTTCGCCAAGTGGTTCGTCGGCGGCAAACTCAACGTCGCCTACAACTGCGTCGACCGGCACGTCGAGGCCGGCAACGGCGACCGGGTCGCGATTCACTGGGAGGGTGAGCCGGTCGGCGACAGCCGGACGATCACGTATTCGGAACTGAAAGCGAGGTGTGCAAGGCCGCCAACGCGCTGACCGACCTCGGTCTGGTGGCGGGCGACCGGGTCGCGATCTACATGCCGATGCTGCCCGGAGGCCATCGCCGCGATGCTGGCGTGCGCACGACTGGGCATCATGCATTCGGTGGTCTTCGCGGGCTTCTCGTCAACGGCGCTGGCCGCCCGCATCGAAGACGCCGAGGCCAAGCTGGTGATCACCAGCGACGGCCAGTTCCGTCGCGGCGAGGCGGTGTCGCTGAAGGAGTCCGTCGACGAAGCCTGCAAAGGTCAGAAGTCGGTCGAACACGTACTCGTGGTGCGCCGCACAGGAATTGACACGCCGTGGACCGAGGGCCGCGACCTGTGGTGGCACGACACGGTCGACCCCGCGTCGCCGGAGCACACTCCCGAGGCGTTCGACTCCGAACAGCCGTTGTTCCTGCTGTACACGTCGGGCACCACCGGCAAGCCCAAGGGCATCATGCACACCTCCGGCGGCTTTCTGACCCAGGCGTCCTATACCCACCACAACGTCTTCGACATCAAGCCGGCGACCGACGTGTATTGGTGCACAGCCGATATCGGCTGGGTGACCGGTCACACGTACATCGTCTACGGACCGTTGTCCAACGGTGCGACGCAGGTCGTCTACGAAGGCACCCCCGCGTCGCCCAGCGAACACCGGCATTTCCAGATCATCGAAAAGTACGGCGTCACAATCTATTACACCGCGCCAACGCTGGTCCGCATGTTCATGAAGTGGGGCCGCGAGTTCCCCGACGCACACGACCTGTCCAGCCTGCGGCTGCTCGGCTCGGTCGGCGAGCCGATCAACCCCGAGGCATGGCGCTGGTATCGAGATGCCTTCGGCGGCAACAGAACTCCGATCGTGGACACCTGGTGGCAGACCGAGACCGGCGCGATCATGATCTCCCCCCTACCCGGAGTCACCGGGGCCAAGCCCGGCTCGGCTATGACGCCGCTGCCCGGCATCTCGGCCAAGATCGTCGACGAGGAGGGCAACGAGCTGGTGCCCGGCGCCGACGAGGCCGAACACGTCACGGGCTATCTCGTGCTCGATCAGCCATGGCCGTCGATGCTGCGCGGCATCTGGGGCGATCCCGAGCGGTACAGGGAGACCTACTGGTCGCGCTACGAGAAGCAGGGCTGGTATTTCGCGGGTGACGGTGCCCGGGTCGATTCCGACGGCTCCATCTGGCTGCTGGGCCGCATCGACGATGTGATGAACGTGTCCGGTCACCGGATCTCGACGACGGAGGTCGAGTCAGCGTTCGTCGGACACTCCCACGTCGCCGAGGCGGCCGTCGTCGGCGCCATCCGACGAGACGACCGGCCAGGGCATCTGCGCATTCGTCATCCTGGAATCCCACGCGAAGCACCGCGATGACGACGAAATGGTCGCACGAACTTCGCGAGCAGGTCGCCAACGAGATCGGAAAGATCGCCCGGCCGCGCGAGATCCACGTCGTGCCCGAACTGCCGAAGACCCGCAGCGGCAAGATCATGCGGCGGCTGCTGCGCGACGTCGCCGAGGGTCGTGAGCTCGGCGATACGTCAACGTTGGTGGACCCCAACGTGTTCGAGGCGATCCGGGCCAGCAAGTAGTCCGTTACCGATGTGGGGGCACCTCCCGCTTGCGGGGGACGCTCGCCCGAAGAGCATCAAGCGGCCGGCGCTGCACCGATCGGGACGAAGCCCGAACCCGGCCGGTTCTTCGCGGCGATGTCGGCCAGCTGGGTGTTGAACGACATCGTCACCGCCGGGGTGTGCAGCGGGATGTACTGGATGATGCACTGCGGGCAGCTCTTCTGAGAACGCGCCGTGGATCATTCCGACAAGTCGGTTGTTGACGGTCACCGGGCGCCCCGGAATCACCGGGCTGCCCGCATACCTGGTTGATGATCGTGCCGGGTTGCTCACCGGGTCCCCACGTGACTCCGCAGGAATAGCCGGTGGTGCGGCCGAGCTTGCACGCGATGTCGCCGTCACCGGATCGGGTCCGAGGCCGTCGATCTCGAAGCCGTTGACGTTGTTGACCGGCCGCACTTTCTGCGGGTCGAACTGGATGACCGCGTAGTCAAGCGCGTCGTTGCCCGCCACCATCGTGCCGACCACACCGGCGCCTTCTGCGCCTTCGGCCGCGACGTGCGCCAGGCCCGCCGCAGTGCGCGGAGGTGAACCCGATCAGGCTGCCGCGGTTGTCATTGCCGATCGTGGTCAGCGTGCAGAACGTGTCACCGTTGATCACCAGGCCCGAGCCACCGCCCAGGGTGACGGGCTCTTGCGCGTGGGCCGACGGTGCGGACGTCGGCAGAAACGCCGATCAGCGCCGCCGATCGCCGCAATGACCATCTGGCAGCGGCCGCTGGTCCTCAACTTCTTGCCATCCCTCCGTCGACGTGCCCCGACCCGCATTGCCATCAAACGCGGTCAGTCTAATCGTCGGCCGGGATCGTTTCCGGCGCACGCCACATGGCAACATGAACCGCGACGACATCTGATGCGGGGAGGATCATCCGTGAGTGATCGCAGGAATGGCGTGCCGAGCACCGTGACCTCGATTCCGCTGGTCGATCCGCACGCACCCAAGGCCGACCCGTCGATCGGCGACCTCGTCAAGGACGCCACCACCCAGGTGTCCACGCTGGTGCGGGCCGAGGTCGAACTGGCCAGGGCCGAGATCACCCGCGACGTCAAGAAGGGCCTCACCGGCAGCGTCTTTTTCATCCTGGCGCTGGTCGTGCTGTTCTACTCGACGTTCTTTTTCTTCTTCTTCCTGGCCGAACTGCTCGACACGTGGATCTGGCGTTGGGCGGCCTTCCTGATCGTGTTCGGGATCATGGTCGTGACGACCGCCGTGTTCGCGCTGCTCGGCTATCTCAAGGTGCGGCGCATCAGGGGCCCGCAGCAGACCATCGAGTCGGTCAAGGAGACCCGCGACGCGCTGACCCCGGGCCATGACAAGACCGGCACCGGCGATCGCGTCGGCCGACGGCAAGCCAGTCACCGACCGCCGATCCGTCGGGCTGGTAATGCCGCGCGAGGCGCGCCGGGCGGTGAAGTGAGAGACAAGCCCGACCCGTCGGTCGTTCGGATCGACGGTCCGTGGCGCCATCTCGAGGTGCACGCCAATGGGATTCGCTTTCACGTGGTGGAAGCCGCGTCCTCCGAACGCGTCGAGCGACACCAGGCCGACGGAACGGCCGCTGGTCATCCTGCTGCACGGCTTCGGCTCGTTCTGGTGGTCGTGGCGCCACCAGCTCAAGGGGCCTGACCGGCGCCCGGGTGGTCGCGGTCGACCTGCGGGGCTACGGCGGCAGCGACAAGCCACCGCGCGGCTACGACGGCTGGACACTGGCCGGTGACACCGCCGGGCTGGTGCGTGCGCTCGGACACAAGAGCGCGACGCTGGTCGGTCACGCCGACGGCGGGTTGGTGTGTTGGGCGACGGCGGTGTCTGCATCCGCGCGTGGTGCGGGCCATCGCGGTCTGGTCAGCTCACCGCATCCCGTCGCGTTGCGGGCCTCGGCGCTGACCACGGCGTGACCAGGGCCTTGCGCTACTGCCGTGGATGTTGCGCTACCAGGTGCCGATGTGGCCGGAGCGCTCGCTTACCCGCCACAACGCCGAGGAACTGGAGCACTTCGTGCGCAGCCGGGCCAGTGGCAAATGGCTTGCCTCCGAAGACTTCTCCGAGACGATCGGTCACATGCGGCGGGCGATCCAGATCCCGTCGGCGGCGCATTCGGCGCTGGAGTATCAGCGCTGGGCGGTCCGCAGCCAGTTCCGTGGCGAGGGTCGCCGGTTCATGCGTTCGATGAAGCGGCCCATAAGCGTTCCGGTGCTGCATCTGCGCGGCGACGCCGATCCGTATGTGCTGGCCGATCCGGTGTACCGCACGCAGCACTACGCGCCGCATGGCCGCTACGTATCCATCTGCCGGCGCAGGGCATTTCGGCCACGAGGAAGCACCGGACGGTGGTCAACGCACAGCTGTCGCGATTCCTGCGCAGGTGTACGGAGCGTGACTACGTGACGCAGGCGCCGGTGGCAACGCTGGTCGTGTTGCCGATCTTGGCCAGCTGACGCCCGACACTTCCTCGGCGGTCAGAACAAAGCCGGTGTCGGCGTCGTCGACCGCCGCACCGAACACCACGCCCAGCACCTTGCCGTTGCGGTCGATCATCGGGCCGCCGGAATTGCCTTGCCGCACACTGCCTCTGATCGTGTACACCTCGCGGGTCACCGTGGCGCTGCGGTAGATGTCGGGCCCGTTGAGCTCGATGATCTCGCGAACACGGGCCGGGGTGGCGACGAAGTCCCCGCCACCCGGATAGCCCATGACAACGGCGTCGGTGCCGGTGGTGGCCGGTTCCTCCGCGAACGACCAGCGGTGCTGAAGGCAGATTCGGCACATCGAGGATGGAGATGTCGGCCAGGGGGTCGTAGGACACCACGAACGCGTCATAAGTCTGCCCGTCGGCCTCGACCGTGACGCTTTCCGAGCCGGCGACGACGTGCGCATTCGACATCACGCGGTTGGGCGCGACGACGAAACCGCTGCCCTCCAACACTTTCTGGCAGCCCGGCGCGACACCGCGGATCTTGACCACGCTCGGCCGCGTCGCCGCGACGACGGGGTCGGCGGCCAGCGCCGCGTCGGGCACGTCGACCGCGACGATCGGCGTGCGCCCGAACGGCTGCAGCACATCGGGCAGGCCCGAGGTGTCCAGCAGCGCCGACAGCCGGGTCGGCACCGACCTCAGCCAGCTCGGTGCGACATCGTTGACCTGCTTGAGCACCTTAGAGCCGCGCACCGCGGCGGCCAGGTTCGGCTGATCCGACGATTGCAGCGGGAAGGTGAGCATCCACGCGGCGACGAGTCACCGCGACGATCTGCAGTGCCACCCCGACCGTCGAGTCGAACGTCCGCATCGCCGGATTGCGGATCGCGCCGCGCACCGCGCGGCCGAGCACCACGCCCGCGATCTCGCCGACCACCACCAGGGCGAGGATCAGGAAGAGGGTCACGAACAGCTTGGTACGCGGGCCGTCGACGTGGGCGACCACGTGCGGGCGCCAGCAGGACACCGGCCACGGCGCCGAGCACCACCCCGATGAACGACAGCAGCGAGCCCAGCGCGCCCGAGCGCCATCCCGAGATGGCGGCGACGAACGCGACCGCGAGGACGGCGAGGTCTAGCCACTGCGAGGAAGTCATGATTGGGCTCTACCCTAATCGGCCCAGTCGTCGTCGCTGCCGACAAGTGCCATTGCCTCTTCGAGCTCGCGGATGTCGTCGGTGTTCCACGGCTGTGCCCAGCCGGCGACATCGAGCATCGCCGAGATCACCTGACCGGTGAACCCCCACACCAGCATCTCGTTGAGCAGAAACGCCGGTCCCGCCGACCGACGCGTATTCTCCTTGCGGTACACCATGATTCGATTCTCGGGGTTGACGAAGGCACGCACCGGAACCCGCGCGACGATCGCCGTTTCGGACTCGTCGACGACTGCGACCGGCCCTGGGTCTGACGAGTACGCCAAGCACCGGCACCACATGGAAGCCGGACGGCGGGATGAACATCCGCTCCAGCGTGGTCAGCGGCTGCAGGCGCCCGACGTCGATGTCCGGTCTCCTCATTGGCCTCGCGCAGCGCGGTGTGCACCGGTCCGCCGTCGCCGGGGTCGGCTGCGCCGCCTGGGAAAGCCGCTTGGCCTGCGTGGTGGCGCAGCGTCGAAGCACGGACCGTGACCAGCAGGTCGGCGTCGTCGGGCAGCCCGCCGGGCGGCGAGTCGGCCGGGCCGGAGAACAGCACGAGCACCGCCGCGTCGCGGCTCGCCACCGGAGACCGCGGCCTTGGCGTTCGCGGCCACCAGATCAGCGCGAGCACGTCGGGCGGCACCCGTCGCCGGTAGGCGCTGCTTGACGTCCTTGGCATTGTCGACCAGCGGCTTCAGCCAGGGCGGGGCGGCATGCGGGGAGGCGAGCTCGATCCCGTCGCTGGCCCCGCTCACCCCGAAGCTCCTATCTGTGGGTCCACCGCCGCCGCGATCTCGTCGACATTGGCGAAGGACCGCGGCAGGATTTCGGCAACGCTACCGTCCGAACGCAGCACCACCGTCGCTGGCATCACGTTCGGGACCTTCAGCGCCGCCGCGACCAGGCGGCGTCCGTCCTGCAGCGTCGGCAGGTGCACGCCCAACTCGGCCAGCCGAATCAGCGCCGCCGTCTCGTTCTCGTCCTGATGCACGGTCAGCACGGTGACCTTCGGGCCGACCCGTCGCTGATATTCGGCCATCGCAGGCAACTCTTGGGCGCACGGTGCGCACCAGTAAGCCCACAGGTTCAGTACGACCGTCCGGCCGGCGGTGGCAGCGGCGACGTCGACGCTCGACCCGTCGCCCACGCATTCGAGCGTGATGCCACGCAGTCGGGCGGGGCCTGCGCCCACGCCCGGCCCCGGGCACGCCGCCAAGTCGGCACGCGCCCGCGGCCCCGCCAGCGCCTCGGCGGTGTCGGCGTCGCGACGGTCGCGCGATGCCGGTGTACCTGTGCGATCCGGTGCCCGGGTGCTCGTCGCCCAGCTCTGCCCACAGAGCCGCCCCGAGCGCGACGAGGACGGCGATCACGAGGACGGTCCATCGTGTCGAGGTGCGCATGGGTGTCGGGGCAGTCGGGTCTGCTACAGCCCGGCCAGCGCCAGCAGGTGTTCGGTCTCCGGGCCTTTGACCAGCGGCGCGGCGACGAGCGGGTCGGTGGGGCCGGTGCCGAACGACGGGCAGTCCTTGGCGAGCACGCAGACGCCACAGGCGGGCTTGCGCGCATGGCACACGCGTCGGCCGTGGAAGATCACCCGGTGGCTGAGGTCCGTCCACTCGCTGCGCTCGATGAGCTCGCCGACGGCGTGCTCGACTTTGACGGGGTCTTCCTCGGCGGTCCACCGCCAGCGTCGGACCAGCCTGCCGAAATGGGTGTCGACGGTGATGCCGGGGATGCCGAACGCGTTTCCCAGGATCACGTTGGCGGTCTTGCGCCCGACCCCCGGCAGCGTGACGAGTTCCTCCATCGTCGCAGGCACCTCGCCGTCGAACCGCTCCACGAGTTCCTGGCCCAGCCGGATCAGCGAATTGGCCTTGTTGCGATAGAACCCGGTCGGCCGGACCATCTCCTCGAGTTCGGTGCGGTCGGCCTGCGCATAGTCCAGCGCGGTGCGGTACTTCTTGAACAGCGCGGGAGTGGTCAGGTTGACGCCCTTGTCGGTGCTCTGCGCCGAGAGAATCGTCGCCACCGTCAGCTCGAGCGGATTGGTGAAGTCGAGCTCGCAGTACACGTGTGGAAATGCTTGAGCCAGCGCACGATTCATCCGCCGGGCCCGACGTGTCAGACCGAGGCGGGTTTCACCGTCCCACTTGCGGGCACGGTTGGGCGCAGTCACGACAGCCAGCGTACTGAGAGCTCCCGACACCGCTACTGCGGACCGGTGACAATTCGTGATCCCGCTGAGACCTTCGCCGTGTTTACTTCACCCTTGTGTCGTGGTTGCTCGTGGCGCTGATCCCGGGGTTGCTGATGCTGGCGACTTTCGGGCTTGAGCGACTCGAGTCGGGCTTGAACTCCTGCACGGTCTCGGCCACCGATGTCGCGAAGTTCCTCGAGCAAGCCGAGGCCGTCGACGTGAGCACGCTGGCGCGCGACGGCATGGGCCACGCGCTTGACCGCCTCAATCAACGCCTGCATGAGCGGGAATCGTCGGGCCACGGCCGGCTCGACGGCGTCATGACCGCAGGTTTGCCGACGCGGCTCTATGTCGAACACGCGGCGAATACTGGATTTCAGCGGACTCCACACGCCTATCGTGTGTAGCGTGGGCTGGTCGCGCTGGCGGCAAAATGCCGACAACGTCGGCGTGGCCTACCTCTAGACTGATCTCGCAAACCAGTAAGAGGTCGGCTTCCCCATGTCATATCACCCAAGACCTTAAGAGGGGCAACGTGGACGAGATCCTGGCGAGGGCCGGAATCTTCCAGGGAGTCGAACCCAGCGCCGTTTCCGCGCTGACCAAGCAACTGCAGCCCGTCGACTTCCCACGTGGGCACACCGTGTTCGCAGAGGGCGAGCCCGGCGACCGGCTCTACATCATCGTTTCGGGCAAGGTGAAGATCGGCCGCCGGTCACCGGACGGCCGCGAGAATCTGCTGACGATCATGGGCCCTTCCGACATGTTCGGTGAGCTGTCGATCTTCGACCCCGGCCCCCGGACGTCGAGCGCGACCACCATCACCGATGTCCGCGCCGTGTCCATGGACCGCGACGCACTGCGCGCCTGGATCGCCGACCGGCCCGAGATCGCCGAGCAGCTGCTGCGCGTGCTCGCCCGCCGGTTGCGCCGCACCAACAACAACCTGGCCGACCTGATCTTCACCGACGTGCCCGGCCGGGTGGCCAAGCAGCTGCTCCAGCTGGCGCAGCGGTTCGGCACGCAGGAGGGCGGCGCGCTTCGGGTGACGCATGACCTGACTCAGGAGGAGATCGCCCAGCTCGTCGGTGCCTCCCGGGAGACGGTCAACAAGGCGCTCGCCGATTTCGCCCACCGCGGCTGGATTCGCTTGGAGGGCAAGAGCGTACTGATCTCGGACTCCGAGCGCCTGGCCCGCCGCGCCCGCTAGTTGATTTCGGCGCTAGGAGCTGAGGTAGTTCAGCTGGGCTTGGACGCTCCATTCGGCTGCGTCCCAGAGCTTTTCGTCGACGTCGGTGTACACGTGCTCGACGATCTGGCGTGCGGTGGCGTCGTCGCCGAGGATCCGCAACGCATCGCGGATCTGATCGAGTCGCTCTTCGCGGTGCGCGAGATACTCCTCGCTGACCGCTTCCAGGTCCGGGAGGTCCGGGCCGTGGCCGGGCAGCACGGTACGCGTGCCGAGACCGCGTAGCCGCTGCAGGGATTCCAGATAGTCGCGCAGGCTGCCGTCCTCTTTGTCGATGACGGTGGTGCCGCGGCCGAGCACGGTGTCGGCGGTCAGCACGGCGTCGTCGAGCAGGAACGAGACCGAGTCGGCGGTGTGCCCCGGCGTGGCCATCACGGTGATCCGCAGGCCCGCGGCCTCGATCACCTCGCCGTCGGTCAACGGTCCGCCGAGGCCACGCAGAAACCCGCTTCCGACGGAACGGACCACGGCGCCGGTGCGCTCGACGAGCTTGTCGATGGCGCCGGTGTGGTCTTCATGTTTGTGGCTGATGAGCACCAGCGGGATCTTGCCGAGATCGGCGATGAGCCCGATGTGCTCGTCGTCGTCTTCGGGACCCGGATCGACGATGACCATCTCGTCGCTGTCCGGGCCGCGCAGCACCCAGGTGTTGGTGCCGTCGAGTGTCAGCAGACCAGGGTTGTCGCAGAGCAGCACCGACGCCGTCTCCGTCACCCGACGGAGCTTCTTGTAGGCCGGGTGCTCGAGGGTCACTGTCGACCTCTGCCTGATCGTCGCTCACGCGACCTCTGCCTGATCGTCGCTCACGCGACCTCTGCCTGATCGTCGCTCACGCGACCTCGACGATGATCTCGACCTCGACGGGCGCGTCCAGCGGGAGCTCCGACACCCCGACCGCCGACCGGGCGTGCGCACCGGCATCGCCGAACACCTCGCCGAGCAACTCCGACGCGCCGTTGACGACGCCGGGTTGTCCGTTGAATCCCGGTGCGGAGGCGACGAAGCCGACGACCTTGACGACGCGGGTCACGGCTGTCGATGCCGACCAGCGAATGCACCGCGGCCAGCGCGTTGAGTGCGCACACCCGCGCCAGCGATTTGCCGTCCTCGGGGGTGACCTCGGCGCCGACCTTGCCGGTCTGAACCAGGCTGCCCGCCTCCATCGGCAGCTGCCCGGCGGTGTAGACCAGGTTGCCGGTGCGCACCGCAGGAACGTAGGCGGCCAGCGGCGGGACGACGTCGGGCAGCTCGATGCCGAGCTCCTTCAACTTGGCCGACGGGCTCATTTCGGCCGCTTCAGATAGGCGACGTGCTGCTCACCGGTCGGGCCGGGCAGCACCGACACCAGCTCCCAGCCGTCCTCACCCCACTGGTCGAGGATCTGTTTCGTCGCGTGCGTCAGCAGCGGGACGGTGGCGTACTCCCAGCGGGTCGGTTCGCTCATGTGGCTGAGCTTATCGGGCGGCCGAATCCGCCTTGGCTAGCATGCAGTGGTGGCTACCACCCCTAACGGCCGAGAACACGCGTCGGCTGGCCGTCCCGCCTGACGAAGGCGCGTCTGCACTTCGTCACCGGCAAAGGCGGAACCGGAAAGTCGACCATCGCGGCCTCGCTGGCGCTCGCACTGGCCGCAGGCGGCCGCAAGGTGCTGCTGGTGGAAGTCGAAGGGCGCCAAGGCATTGCGCAGCTGTTCGACGTGCCGCCGCTGCCGTATGCAGGAGGTCAAGATCGCGACCGCCGACGGCGGCGGTCAGGTCAACGCGCTGGCCATCGACACCGAGGCGGCGTTCCTCGAATACCTCGACATGTTCTACAACCTCGGCCTGGCCGGGCCGCGCGATGCGCAGGATCGGGGCCGTCGAGTTCGCCACGACGATCGCGCCCGGCCTGCGTGACGTGCTGCTCACCGGCAAGATCCGCGAGATCGTGACCCGCGCCGAGAAGGGCAAGCAGCCGGTATACGACGCCATCGTCGTCGACTCTCCGCCGACGGGACGCATCGCCCGGTTCCTCGACGTCACCAAGGCGGTCTCCGAGCTGGCCAAGGGCGGCCCGGTGCACTCGCAGGCCGAAAGCGTCGTCAAGGTGTTGCACTCCGACCTCACCGCCATCCACCTCGTCACGCTGCTGGAGGCACTGCCGATCCAGGAGACCCTCGAGGCCATCGAGGAGCTGCGGGAACTCGGCCTGCCGATCGGCAGCGTCATCGTCAACCGCAACATCCCGGCCTATCTGCAACCCGACGACCTCGCCAAGGCCGCCGAGGGCGACATCGACGCCGACGCCGTGCGGAGCCGGCCTGGCAGATGCCGGAATCACATTGTCCGACAGCGACTTCGCCGGACTGCTGACCGAGACGATCCAGCACGCCACTCGGATCAGGGCACGCGCCGAAAGCGCCGAGCAGCTCGACGAACTCGACGTGGCGCGCCTCGAGCTGCCGCAGATCGCCGACGGCGTCGACCTGGGCAGCCTCTACGAACTCGCCGAAGCGCTTGCCCACCAAGGGGTTCGATGATCGAGTACCGACACCGCCCGCGCTCGACATGGCGTCGATCCTGGCCGACACCTCCAACCGCGTCGTGGTGTGTTGCGGCGCAGGCGGTGTCGGCAAGACCACGACCGCCGCGGCGATGGCGTTGCGCGCCGCCGAATACGGCCGCACCGTCGTGGTACTGACGATCGACCCGGCCAAGCGGCTGGCTCAGGCGCTCGGCATCAAGGATCTCGGCAATACGCCGCAGCGGGTTCCCCTCGCACCCGAGGTCACCCGGCGAGCTGTACGCGATGATGCTCGACATGCGCCGCACGTTCGACGAGATGGTCATCCAGTACTCGGGACCCGATCGCGCACAAGAGATTCTGGACAACCAGTTCTATCAGACCGTGGCCACCTCGCTGGCGGGCACGCAGGAGTACATGGCCATGGAGAAGCTGGGCCAGCTGCTCGGCCGAGGACCGGTGGGATCTGGTCGTCGTCGACACTCCGCCGTCGCGCAACGCGCTGGACTTCCTCGACGCCCCGAAGCGGTCTGGGCGGCTTCATGGACAGCCGGTTGTGGAAGCTGCTGCTGGGTCCCGGTCGCGGCATCGGCAAGTTGGTGACCGGCGCGATGGGTCTGGCGATGCGTGCGCTGTCCACGGTGCTCGGTTCGCAGATGCTCTCGGACGCAGCCTGCATTCGTGCAGATCCCTCGACGCCACCTTCGGCGGGTTCCGGGAGAAGGCCGACCGTACCTACGAGTTGCTCAAGCGACGCGGCACTCAGTTCGTCGTGGTGTCTGCGGCCGAGCCCGACGCGCTGCGCGAGGCGTCGTTCTTCGTCGACCGGCTGTCCCAGGAGCACATGCCGCTGTCCGGGCTGATCCTCAACCGGACGCACCCGATGTTGTCGACGCTGCACGCCGACAAGGCGGCCGGAGGCCGCCGAGGCGCTGGAGGCCGAAGGACCCGGAATCGCTTGACCGCGGCGGTGCTGACGATCCACGCCGATCGGGCCGATCGGTCCAAGCGCGAGATCAGGCTGCTGTCGCGATTCACCGGCGCCAACCCACACGTGGCGATCGTGGGTGTGCCGTCGCTGCCGTTCGACGTGTCGGATCTGGAGGCACTGCGCGCCATCGCCGATCAGATCACCGGCGAACGGCGGCCTAGCCGCGGGCGTCCGCGATCCGGTTCAGATCGACACCGTCGACCAGTGACGCACAGGACGCCTCGCCTGCGCGGGTTGCCGGACGCGCGGCCGAGCTAGCCGGCGCTGCGGTGCTTGCGCTGGGCGGCGAAGAAGTCCGCCCAGGAAACCACCTCGGGGTGCTGCTTGAGCAGGGCCCGGCGCTGACGTTCCGTCATGCCGCCCCACACACCGAACTCGACGCGGTTGTCGAGCGCGTCGGCGCCGCATTCCAAGATCACCGGGCAATGCCTGCAGATCACGGCTGCTTTGCGCTGCGCGGCCCCCCGCACGAACAGCTCATCGGGATCGGCCTGGCGGCATCGAGCCTGGGAAACCCAAGCGATGCGGGCCTCGGCCTCTGCGCCGTGGACAACACTCTGAGCGGCTCGGATTAATGGCTGGTCCTGCGGGCGACGGTCCTCGTACCTGACACCAGCGTTCCCTTCGTTCCAGCCGCCCCCCAGCGAACGGCGTCAGTCCTCCGGTGTAGAGCGCTGATGCGATCTACGCCACATTGCGAGGGTCGAGTGTGACCTGCATCGCACTGTGTGGCCAACATAGGTGGTCAAAGGCGTTCTGCGCAATACGTACGAACCCACTTTTTTGGGACGGCCGTGCCGTCACGATGCAAAATTGACGCACGCGCAGGTCGACGCCCGTCCTCGGCCAGGGGCAATCGAGCCGTCCGAAGCTGCCATTTCTTGCGGTGCGAATCCGCTAGCTACTCTGTACGACATGCCGGAGCGCCCGCCCGACCGAACTCCGACGCCCCCTCCGCGGACGGTCACGATCATCAAGCTGGCCTGGTGCTGCCTGCTGGCCAGCGTCGTCGTCGCCGGACTGATGTTTCCCGTGGTCGGCGGGTTCGGGCTGCTGTCCAACCGGGCCTCCGACGTCGTCGCCAACGGCTCGGCCCAACTGGTCGAGGGCGAGGTTCCCCAGGTCTCGACGATGGTCGACGCCAAGGGCAACGTGATCGCCTGGCTGTACAACCAGCGCCGCTTCGAGGTGCCGAGCGACCAGATCGCCAACACGATGAAGCTGGCGATCGTGTCCATCGAGGACAAGCGGTTCGCCGAGCACAACGGCGTGGACTGGCAGGGCACTCTGACGGGTCTGTCCGGGCTACCTGTCGGGCAACCTCGACACCCGCGGCGGCTCGACCATCGAGCAGCAGTACGTCAAGAACTACCAACTGCTGGTGATCGCCCAGACCGACGCCGAGCGGCGCGCGGCGATCGAGACGACGCCCGCGCGCAAGCTGCGCGAGATCCGGATGGCGCTGACGCTGGACAAGACGTTCACCAAACCGGAGATCCTGACCCGCTACCTCAACCTGGTGTCGTTCGGCAACGGCGCGTTCGGCGTGCAGGACGCCGCCCAGACCTACTTCGGCGTCAACGCCTCCGAGCTGAACTGGGAGCAGGCCGCGCTGCTGGCCGGCATGGTGCAGTCCACCAGCACGCTGAATCCCTACACGAACCCCGACGGCGCGCTGGCCCGTCGAAACCTGGTGTTGGACACCATGATCGACAACATCCCCGACGAGGCAGACGCACTGCGGGCGGCCAAGGAGCAGCCGCTCGGCATCCTGCCGCAGCCCAAGGAGCTGCCCGCGCGGCTGCATCGCCGCCGGCGACCGCGCGTTCTTCTGCGACTACGCGCTCGCAGTATCTGGCCCGCGCCGGGATCAGCAAGGAGCAGGTCGCCAGGGGCGGCTACATGATCAAGACCACGCTCGACCCCGATGTGCAGAATCCGGTGAAGGCCGCGATCAACGACATCGCCAGCCCCGACCTCGACGGCGTCGCCAGCGTGATGAGCGTCATCAAACCCGGCAAGGACTCCCATCCGGTGCTGGCGATGGCCAGTAACCGCACCTACGGCCTGAACCTCGAGGCCGGCGAGACCATGCAGCCGCAGCCGTTCTCGCTCGTGGGCGACGGCGCCGGATCGATCTTCAAGATCTTCACCACGGCCGCCGCCCTCGACATGGGAATGGGCATCAACGCACAGCTGGACGCGCCGGCGCGCTTTCAGGCCAAGGGGCTGGGTAGCGGCGGCGCCAAGGGCTGCCCGCCGCAGACCTGGTGCGTGCAGAACGCAGGCAACTACCGCGGCCAGATGAGCGTCACCGATGCGCTGGCGACCTCACCGAACACCGCGTTCGCCAAGCTGATCTCGCAGGTCGGCGTGCAGCGCACCGTCGACATGGCGGTCAAGCTGGGATTGCGGTCGTACGCTCTGCCCGGCACCGCCCGCGACTACGACCCGGAACAGCAACGAGAGCCTGGCCGACTTCGTCAAGCGGCAGAACCTCGGCTCGTTCACGCTGGGCCCGATCGAGGTCAACGCGCTCGAGCTGTCGAACGTCGCGGCGACGCTGGCCTCGGGCGGCACATGGTGCCCGCCCAATCCGATCGCCTAGGTCATCGACCGCAACGGCAAAGCACGTGTCGGTGACCACCGAAACGTGTGAGCAGGTGGTGCCCGAGGGGTTGGCCAACACGCTGGCCAACGCGATGAGCAAGGACGATCAGGGCGGCGGCACCGCGGCGGGCGCCGCCGGCTCGGTGGGCTGGAACCTGCCGATGTCCGGCAAGACCGGTACCACCGAAGCCAGCCGGTCGTCCGGCTTCGTCGGCTTCACCAGCCAGTACGCCGCCGCTAACTACATCTACGACGACTCGACCGCGCCCGGCGCGCTGTGCTCGTTCCCGCTGCGTCAATGCGGCGGCGACGGCAACCTGTTCGGCGGCAACGAACCGGCTCGGACCTGGTTTTCGGCGATGAAGCCGATCTCGGCACAACTACGGCGACATCGCGCTGCCGCCTACCGATCCGCGCTACGTCGACGGCGCTCCGGGTTCGAAGGTGCCGAGCGTGTCGGGGCTGACCGAGTCCACCGCGCGGCAGCGGCTGCGCGAGGCCGGCTTCCAGGTAGCCGATGAGGCCACGCCGGTGAACAGCACGGCGCCGTACGGCGCGGTCGTCGGCACCTCGCCAAGCGGCCAGACGGTGCCCGGGTCGATCATCACGATCCAGATCTCCAATGGCATCCCGCCCCCACCTCCGCCCCCGCCCGCCGGAGCGATTCCGGGGCTGCCCGGTGGACCGCCGGTGGAAATCGGCTCGACGGTGGTCGAGATACCCGGCCTGCCGCCGATCACCGTGCCGGTGCTCGGCCCACCGCCGCCGCCGGCGCCGCCTCCACCGCCCTGATCCGGTAGGACGGTTGCCCGCGCCCCGGGGGTGAAGTCGGTGTTGGCGCGCGGTCTGGCAGTACGCTCAGTTGCATGTCCGCCCCTTCGATCCTGAAGAATTCTGCGGCCGTCGCCGCCGGAACACTCGCAGCCGGGATCGGCTACGCCTCGCTCATCGAGCGCAACGCGTTCGTCGTGCGCGAGGTGACAATGCCGGTGCTGTCGCCCGGATCGACGCCGTTGAAGGTGCTGCACATCAGTGACATCCACATGCGGCCACAGCAGCGCCGCAAACAGGCGTGGCTGCGCGAGCTGGCGCGCTGGGAGCCGGACCTGGTGGTCAACACGGGCGACAACCTGTCGCACCCGAAGGCCGTTCCGGCAGTCGTGCAGTCGCTATGGCGATCTGCTGTCGGTGCCCGGCGTGTTCGTGTTCGGCAGCAACGACTACTTCGCTCCGCGGCCGAAGAACCCGCTGAACTACATCACCAATCCGTCTCGCCGCATCCACGGTGAGCCGCTGCCGTGGCAGGACCTGCGAGCGGCGTTCACCGAGCGCGGCTGGCTGGACATGACTCACACCCGGCGAGAGTTCGAGGTGGCCGGTCTGCGAGATCGCTGCGGCAGGCGTGGATGACCCCCATCTGTCGCGGGACCGTTACGAGACCATCGCGGGCCCGGCCAGCCCGGCCGCCGAATCTGAGGCTGGGCCTGGCCCATTCTCCTGAGCCGCGGGTGCTCGATCGTTTCGCGGCCGACGGCTATCAACTCGTGCTCGCCGGACACACCCACGGCGGGCAGTTGTGCGTGCCCTTCTACGGCGCGATCGTCACCAACTGCGACTTGGACCGGTCGCGGGTGAGGGGCACGTCGCGCTGGGGTTCGCAGATGCAGTTGCACGTGTCGGCGGGGATCGGCACATCGCCGTACGCGCCGTTTCGGTTCTGCTGCCGCCCCGAGGCCACGCTGCTGACACTGGTGGCGGCCCCGATCGGGGGCCGTGATGCCGGCGTGCGGGAGGGCCTGTCCCACCCGAGCGTTTCGGTGCGGTGAGCGAGAAGGCATCGACAGTCTCTCGTAGCCAGCCACGCACGTGGGTGGACAACGCGATCCGGTTGATCGAGGCCGATGCGCGCCGTAGCGCCGACACCCATCTGCTGCGGTATCCGTTGCCGAGCGCGTGGAGCGAGCGCGTCGATCTGCAGCTGTATCTGAAGGACGAATCCACTCACATCACGGGCAGCCTCAAGCACCGGCTCGCGCGGTCATTGTTTCTGTATGCGCTGTGCAACGGATGGATCGACGAGAACACGACAGTCATTGAGGCGTCGTCGGGATCGACCGCGGTGTCGGAGGCCTACTTCGCGGCGCTGCTGGGCCTGCCGTTCATCGCGGTGATGCCGTCATCGACCAGTGCCAGCAAGATCGCTCTGATCGAATGGCAAGGGGGCCGTTGCCATTTCGTCGCCGAGTCATCCCAGGTGTATGCCGAAGCCGAACGACTGGCACAGGAGACGGGCGGCCATTATCTCGACCAGTTCACCAACGCCGAACGGGCCACCGACTGGCGCGGCAACAACAACATCGCCGAGTCGATCTTCGAGCAGATGCGCGACGAAACCCATCCGGTTCCCGAGTGGATCGTGGTCGGAGCCGGCACCGGCGGCACCAGCGCCACTCTCGGCCGGTTCATTCGGTATCGCCGCCACCAAACCAAGTTGTGTGTGGTCGACCCGGAGAACTCGGCGTTTTTTCCGTCGTACGCGCAGCAGCGACGGGACGTGGTGACGGGGATGTCGTCACGTATCGAGGGCATCGGGCGGCCACGCGTGGAACCGTCGTTCCTGCCCGACGTGGTGGATCGGATGGTCGTGGTGCCGGACGCGGCGTCGGTGGCGGCCGCGCGGCACGCCAGCGTGGTGCTGGGCCGTCGAGTGGGCCCGTCAACCGGGACGAATCTGTGGGGAGCTTTCGGGCTGCTTTCCGAAATGTTCGAGCAGGGCCGCAGCGGCTCGGTGGTAACGCTGATCGCCGACAGCGGCGACCGCTATGCGGACACTTACTTCTGCGACGAGTGGCTGACCAGCCACGGGCTCGACCCCTCGGACACCGCCGAGGTGCTGGCTGAGTTCGAACGCTCGGGGCGCTGGCCCTGATCTTCCGATCCGCCGGTGAGAGGCCCGTCGGAAGTCAGAAAGAGCCATAACGCGGCCAGAGCGAAGAATCCCAAATAGATGGAAGCTCCGAGCCCGGTCATTTCTTCCTCGCTTCGTCAGGTTTTCTGTCTTCAGTGTGCACAACGCCTCTGACATGCCTGATTCATCCCGCGGCGTGTCGTGACGTACGCCTCAGGTCGCGATCTCCAGCGTTTGGCTTCGTGCCCTGCCGGTGCGATACGCTGTCGTGGCTTCACGCGGGGTGTGGCGCAGCTTGGTAGCGTGCTTCGTTCGGGACGAAGAGGTCGTGGGTTCGAATCCCGCCACCCCGACTGAGCCGAGAGACGAGCGAACTCGCTCGTTCGTCCGAGGCGAAGGAAGGGGTAAGAGGCGCGCAGCGCTGAATACCCCGACTTACGGGAAAACAGCCGGCCCGAAAGGGTCGGCTGTTTTTGTGTCAGAATGCGCGTTAGACGAAGATGCCGGTTTCGGGTTGGCCTTCTCTCGGGCCTTCGCCAATACCGCAAGAGAGCTGAATTCGGCCATTCCGAGCAACAGCAGCGGCCATAGCGCGCCGGCCAGAACGCTAATGCCGAGCGGATGGGAAGCCGGTGAACGGAAATCCGAGAAATGCGCCGTGACCGTGTAAAGCCCTGCGGCGACGACGACCCATATGCCGAGGTAGATGACTACCAAGTCGTACACCATATACACCCCCAACGACCTACAGCCTCTGTAGATCGACTTACCCATAGATCGTAAATCCTAAACCAGCCGGGACAATGGTAAGCGGATCGCGGGCGATTTATTGGCGACATGGTCAGTTTCGTTATCTGGAGATTTTCTTCGTTTTGCGAACGTTTACCGGCCCGAACCGGGCAATCTTCCCGCGGTGACGTTGTCAGTTACCCGCATAGAACCTGTGTTGCCGCGCGCTGTCGGGCCGCTGTCGGCAGCAATTCTCGACATTCTCCGACGCGGGCGACCGGCTCTGCATGCCCGACGGATGGATGTGCCCGTCTGCGACGCCGATCCATACGGGCTCGATGTGCAGCTGTCGCTCTACATTTGCTACGAACTGCACTACCGCGGATTCGCCGGGGTCAACCCGCGCTGGGAGTGGAATCCCGCGCTGCTCCACGTCCGCGGCCGCCTCGAAGACGCGTTTCTGACCGCGGTGCGCCGCGACGTCGGCGAAATCGAACCCGACGCCACGGCCGCCGATGAGATGGACGCCATATCGATCGAACCGGTCGATGGCGACGGGCCGTCGTACTACCTGCGGGACAAGGGCGATTGGGAGCAGATGCGCGAGTACTTCGTGCACCGGTCGCTGTACCACCTCAAGGAGGGCGATCCGCACGCCTGGGCGATTCCCCGGCTGATCGGACAGGCCAAAGCCGCCTTCGTCGCGGTCGAGTTCGACGAGTACGGCGGCGGACGGGGCGACCGCATGCATCAGCATCTGTTCGCTGAGCTGATGGACGCCGCCGGACTGGACGCCACCTATCTGGGATACCTGGACGACGTGCCCGCCGCGGCATTGGCGTCGGTCAATCTGATGTCGATGTTCGGACTGCACCGGGAACTGCGCGGCGCAGCCGTCGGCCATTTCGCCTCGACGGAGATCACGTCATCACCCGGTTCGCGGCGGCTGGTGCAGGCGCTGCAACGGCTGGGCGCACCGGAGCCGTGCGTCGGCGTTCTACCGCGAGCACGTCGAGGCGGACGCCGTTCACGAACAGGTGGTGCGCACCGACGTGGTCGGTGACCTGGTGGCACGCGAACCGCGATCTGGACACGTGACGTGGTCTTCGGCATCAGGGCGCGCGACGTCGTCGAGAACCGCCTCGCCGATCACCTCATGGCGTGCTGGACGGCGGGCCAGTTCGTCGCTACGCCGGCCGCTGGTCTGACGGTCGCGGCGCCGCGGCGCCGATGGCTGGTGTCGCACAACGGATAGTTCTTGCTCCGCCGGCACGTGCAGATCGCGACCATGAAGCGATCGGACTCCACGACGCTGCCATCGGGCAACTCGATGCGCACCGGCCCCTGCACCATCATCGGGCCGGATGTGGTGACCCGGACAACGCGAGACTCTTTGTCGCTCATGGCTTGTCCGCTCGAATGACCAACAGTTCCTCCTCGCGGCGGCCGGGCTCGAGCCGACCGATCTCCTCCAGCCACGATGCGCGCGACGTCAAGCACCGGGCCAAATGGAATCCACTGGTAGGCAACGACTTCGGCATCCAGACCCGCGCTGGCCAGCGCTGCCAGTGTCTGGCGCGGCACGGCGAACTCCGACTGGACGAGCAGAAACGTGCCTCCGGGAGCCAGTAGATCAGAAACTGCGGTGCACAACGGGTCCAGCACGAGGCGGCCGTCGTAGCCGGCATCCCATGCCCGCGGCGGGACCGATGTTCGACGGCAGCCGATTGGCGCCGGCGGTCGGATCATGGGGCACGTAGGGCGGATTGCACGTCACCAGGTCGTACGGGCCGAACTCGCCGGCGCGCGCCCACGATCCGCGGTGCACCTCGACCTCGGCGCCGGTGGCGAGTGAATTCATCCGTGCACAGCGAACGGCTTGGGAGCAGATGTCGAAGGCAGTGACCTCGGGCGGCGCCCTGCTCAGCGGCCGCGATCGCGACCACCCCGCTTCCGGTGCACAGGTCAGCGACCCGGCGGCCGGCCGCGAGCCCGGTCTTTTCCATCACGTCGATGAGAAACTGCGAGTCTTCTTGCGGGGCATACACACCATCCGCCGCAACAAATGGATCTCGCGTGTCGGTGTAAGCGGTTGTCACACATGGGCCTTTCGACAAGTCTTCACTGCGGCGTCGCCGCGCTGCCGAGAGTTAATGCCCCGTCTCGGCGTTGTTAAACCGGTGCCCGCGGTTTTGCGGCGCTACCTCGTGGGCACCCCTTCACCGTGCAAGCTTCCGATATCGCCGCGTTGCCCGTCCGGCTCGGCGCCGCTGTGCGTCAGCGTCGCCTCTTCCATCCTGCGGGTGTGCTCGCGGCGGGTTCCTTGGAGCGCCTCGCCGCTCCAAACGTCGGCCTGCCGATGATCATCCTCCGACGTCATCGCGCGCGTCTCGAAGGGAATCGGCGTCCCCGGAGGACGTCCCGACATCGCCGGGCTGGCCTGGCGCATACCGCCACCACAGGACCTGCGGTCATGCAGCCCATGGGACGTGCTGCTGGCCTCGACCATCGCCGGAAGCCGCATCATCCTCGCGCCCGCCTCCTCGTGGCCCGGCGCGACGTTCTCCAGCCTGATGCCATTGCGCCATCAAGGCCGATTGTGGTGGGTGCGGGCGCGGCTGGATACCGACATCGAGGCCCGGGGACTATCCCTCGACGCGATCGAAACGCAAATCGACTCCACTGGAATCGAATTCACGATCGATCAAGCGGCCGGCACCGGCGGATTCCAGCCACTCGCGCGCCTGACTTTGCGTCATCTCGACCCGAGCTGCGACGACATCGCCTTCGATCCCGCATTGCACACCGACGCGGATGTCGACCTGGTTCCCCGTTGGCTCGCCGGTTTCCGCCGCGCAGCCTATCGACGCAGCCGCGAGGGACGCGACGCCCGATAGCCGCCTACGCCGTCGGCTCTCCAGCGGTGTCGGCGACGTCGGGCGCCTTCTCGCGAGTTGCCATGCCGCCCTCATGTCCCTCGTCGGTCGGACCCGGTCGACCGCCCTTGGCCGCGTCGCGGTCCTCGTCGTCGTAGATCCCTTTGCCGCGTGGCATATCGGTCCTTCCCAATCAGCTTCTGGCACAACCCCACTCGAGCTAGCTGGACGCTTCCCGCAGCTTTTCCAGCAGCGATCCTGCCGCTTCCTTGAGGAACAACTCCTGGTTCTCGTCGCCGATCTGCACCAGCGCGATGTCGGTGAAGCCGGCGTTCCAGTACTCGCTCACCGCGTCGACGATCGCGTCCAGATCGGGACCACACGGGATCGACTCGGCTACGTCATCGGGCCGCACGAACTGCGTGGCGCCGTCGAAACCGGCTGTCGTCGGCAGATCCGAGTTGACCGCCCATCCGCCACCGAACCACCGGAACTGGTCGTGCGCGCGCCGCACGGCGGCATCTCGGTCGGGGTCCCAGCAGATCGGGATCTGACCGACGACCCGCACTTCGCCGGGCAGTCCGGTGGCCTGCCGGGCGCGGTGCCACGCATCGACGAGATCCTTGTTCGGCTCGACGGCGATCAGGTGGTCTGACAGCGGCGCGAATGTTTCCACCGAGCGCTCGCCGGAAACCGCCGTCGCGATCGCCACCGGCGTCTCCGGCAGATCCCACAACCGGGCGGAATCGACCTCGAAATGGTCACCTTTCCAATCGAGGAGCTCACCGGTGAACAGCTCGCGGATGATCTGGATGGCCTCGCGCAGCATCTCCTGGCGCCGGGCCACGGTCGGCCAGCGTTTGCCGACGACGTGCTCGTTGAGGTTCTCGCCCGTTCCCAGCCCGAGTGTGAACCGTCCGTCGGCGAGGATCTGCAGCGTGGCGGCCTTCTGCGCGACCACAGCGGGGTGATAGCGCATCGTCGGGCAGGTCACATAGGTGAACAGCTCGACCTCGTCGGTGGCGTGGGCGACGGCGCCGAGCACCGACCACGCATACGGGGCGTGCCCCTGAGACGACAGCCACGGGAAGTAGTGGTCGGACGACACTTCGAAGTCGAAACCCACACGTTCCGCTGAAACGGCATAGCGGACAAGATCTTTAGGTCCACTCTGTTCGGTCATCAGGGTATAGCCAAAACGCGTCATGGCCCTCGGGTACCCGAGTGGGAGTTGGTGAAACTGCTACAGCCTGGCCTTGACCGCCTCGGCCAGCCGGGCGCCGTCGGCCTTGCCCGCCGCGATCGCCGTCGCGGCCTTCATCACTTGACCCATCTGTTTCATGCCGGGCCGCTCGCCGATCTCCTCCGCGACTTGAGCGATCGCGGTGTCGACGACATCGGCCAGCTCGGCCTCGGTCAGTGGAGACGGCAGATACTCGTCGATGACTCGCGCCTCGGCGTGCTCGTTCGCGGCCAGTTCCCCGCGGCCGTTCTGGGTGTAGATCTCCGCGGACTCCGCGCGCTTTTTCGCCTCCCTGGCGAGCACCTTGATGATGTCGGCATCGGATAGCTCGCGCGACTGCTTGCCCGCCACTTCCTCGGTCTGAATCGCCGCGAGCAGCATTCGCAGCGTCGCCGTCCGCAGCTTGTCCTGCGCCTTCATCGCGGCCGTCAAGTCTGCGCGCAGCTGGTCTTTGAGTTCCGCCATGTACGCAAACCTACCGGCCACGAGCCTGGGATTCGGCTCGTCTACGTTGTCAGATCGCACAGTGATCGACAGGATGGTGGCCATGAGCAACGACGCCGACGGGTTCGGTACGGCCGGCCCGCCGCCGCCGGCCTATCCACCCCCCGGATATCCGCCACCGGGATATCCGCCACCGGGCTATGCGCCACCGGGCTATGCGCCTGCTCCCGGCTACGGCCCACCTCCCGGGTACGGCGCCCCGCCGGGCTATCCCCCGCCGGGATATCCGCCACCCGGCTATGGCCCGGTGCCCTATGGGGCGCTTCCCGGCGCGCTGAAGCCCGGCATCATTCCGCTACGGCCGCTGAGCCTGTCCGACATCTTCAATGGCGCGGTGGCTTACATCCGCGTGAATCCGAAAGCCACGCTGGGGCTGACCACTGTTGTCGTGGTGGCCTCGCAGCTTCTCGCGCTGATTCTCTCGGTCGCCCCGTTCGTAATCAGCGGGCAGCTTGCGCCGACGCTCATGGGCCAGGAGGTGTCGGCTGACGTCTTGCTGGGCTCATCGATCTCCAGCCTCGCCGGGGGGGTCGCGACCGGATTGTCATCGTTGCTGCTGAGCGGACTGCTGACGGTGATCGTCGGCAGGGCGGTGTTCGGGGCCGGCATCTCCATCGGTGAAGCGTGGCAACGACTTCGGGGCCGCTTCTGGGCCCTTGTCGGCTTCTCCGTTCTCGAAGTGATCGGCGCCATCTTGCTCGTCGCAATCGCGGTGGGCCTCGTCGTCTGGATCGGATTCGCGGCGGGCGCCGCCCCCGCGGTCGTCATCGGTATTCCGTTGATACTCGGGATGATTGCCGTGCTGGTCTATCTCGGCACGATGCTGACCTTCGCACCGGCGATCATCGTCTTGGAGCGCCTGGACATCGTCGCGGCCATCCAGCGGTCATTCGCCCTGGTGAAAAGGGACTTCTGGAGAGTGCTGGGCATCCGGGTGTTGGCCGCCGTCGTCGCCCAAGTCATCGCGGGCGCGGTGTCGATTCCGTTCAGCCTCGGCGGCGAAGCGCTGCTCATCGGATCTGTCTCGGTGGCCATGATCCTGATCGCGATGTTCTTGGTAACCGTCGGCGGCGCGATCGGCGAGATCATCACCGCGCCGTTCAGCGCCGGAGTCGTGGTGCTGCAGTACACCGACAGCCGGATCCGTTCCGAGGCTTTCGACCTGGTGCTGCAGACCGGCGCCGCGTACGGTCCCGGATCCCCGCCGGACTCCACCGACCATCTGTGGCTGACCCGGCGACCCTGACGTGCCGACGATCGACATCGACCGCGATGCCGCCCACGACGCCGCGCAACGCGAACTTGCGAAGCCCATGTACCCCAAGGCGTCCTGGACGGAGCAGGTCCTCAATTGGATCGATGAGCTGCTGTATCGGCTCACTCGGGCCAGCGCGTCCGTGCCTGGCGGCTGGTTGACGATCGCCGTCCTGGTGATCCTGCTCGTGATCGCGCTCGTGGTCGCGGTGCGAATCGCGCGACGGACCATGCGAACCAATCGCGGTGGTGGCTACACGCTGTTCGGCGAGCAGGCACTCAGCGCCGCCGAACATCGCGCCACCGCGCAACGTTTCGCCGCGGCGGGCGACTGGCCGGCCGCGATCCGCCATCGGCTCAGAGCCGTCGCGCGGCAGCTGGAGGAGACTGCAGTCCTCGACGCCGTTCCCGGCCGAACCGCCACCGAGCTGGCCCGCGATGCCGGGCGGCAGCTGCCCGATCTTGCCGGTGAATTAACCCGGGCTGCAAACACTTTCAACGACGTCACCTACGGCGAACGACCCGGAACGGAAGCAGGGTACCGGCTGATCGCCGACCTCGACGACCATCTGCGCTCCCACAGACCCGCAGGCGTGAGCACGCCCGACGGGCCGCCGACGACCGGCGGTTGGGCGGAGGTTCGATGACGGAAATTGCGGACGCCCCGACAGCAGATGCGGGTTCGGCCGTCGGCCCGACGCTCACGCAGCGGTGGCGGACCTGGCGATGGGTTGCTCTGGCGTTGATCGTCATCGCGGCTGTGTCTGCGCTGAGCACGTACCTGACCGCGCCGAGGCCGGGTGGGCTGATGGATCCGACGTCGACGTCTGCCGACGGTGCCCGGGCGCTGGTGACGTTGCTGCGCGAGCACGGCGTCGAGGTGGTCGAGGCCGACGACGTCGCCGCGGTGGAAGCGGCCGCGCGGCCCGACACGTTGATCGTGGTCGCTCAGACGAATTACCTCTACGACGAAGGCTCGCTGCAGCGTCTGGCCGTCCTGCCCGGGGATCGGCTTGTCGTCGCACCCATCTCGTTGACACGCGAAAAGCTCGCTCCGCGAATCCGCCTCGGTCAGGGGGCTCTCTTCGGCGGCTCAGAGCCGAATTGCCAACTGCAGGAAGCAAATCGGGCCGGATCGGTGCGCTTCGGCTTCACCGAGTCGTACGAGGGCTCCGGCGACGTCGGCGTCACGCGCTGTTACGACGGCGCGCTGGTCCGCTACACCGAGGACGGACGAGACGTGACAGTAGTCGGCTCATCTGAATTCATGACCAACTCCGGCCTGCTCTCCGACGGCAACGCCGCCCTGGCGATGAACCTAGCGGGCACCCGCTCACGGATGATCTGGTTCGCGCCCCAACACAGCGACAGCGAGTCCAGCGGTGGTGCAACGATCTACGACGTCATCCCCGACCGGGTGACGTGGATCGCCTGGCAGCTGGTGGTGGCCGTGATACTCGTCGCGCTCTGGAAGGGCCGTCGCATCGGCCCACTGGTCGCCGAACGGCTACCCGTCGTCGTGCGGGCCTCGGAGACGGTCGAGGGCCGCGGCCGGCTGTACCGGTCGCGGCGCGCCCGCGACCGCGCGGCTGACGCCTTGCGCACGGCCGCCCTCCAGCGAATGCAGCCGCGCCTCGGCCTCGGCCATGACGCCGACCACGCGGCCGTCGTGCAGGCCGTCGCCGCACACTGCGCGATCCCCCCTGCGACAGTGGCACATACGCTCTTCGGTCCGCCTCCGGCGCGCGACGACGATCTGGTCGGCCTCGCTCGGGATCTCGACAACATCGAAAGGCAGGTCGCACGATCGTGACTCAGCCATCGGCGATGACAAGCGAAAACGACTCAGCGCGAACCGCACTGCTGGCGTTGCGGAGCGAGATCGCGAAGGTGGTGGTCGGGCAGGACTCGGTGGTCAGCGGGCTGGTGATCGCGCTGTTGTGCCGCGGCCATGTCCTGTTGGAGGGTGTGCCTGGCGTCGCGAAGACGCTGTTGGTGCGAACCCTTGCGGCGGCTCTGCAGCTGGACTTCAAGCGCGTTCAGTTCACCCCTGACCTGATGCCCGGTGACGTCACGGGTTCACTCGTATACGACGCTCGCACAGCTGAATTCGAGTTCAGGTCCGGTCCAGTGTTCACCAACCTGCTGCTGGCCGACGAGATCAACCGCACCCCGCCCAAGACTCAAGCCGCGCTGCTCGAGGCGATGGAGGAAAAGCAGGTCAGCGTCGAAGGCGAAGCACGGCCGCTGCCAGAGCCGTTCATCGTGGCCGCGACGCAGAACCCGATCGAGTACGAGGGCACCTACCAGTTGCCCGAGGCGCAGCTCGATCGATTCCTGCTCAAGCTCAATGTGCCGCTGCCGCCACGCGCCGAGGAGATCACCATCCTCGACCGGCACGCCCACGGCTTCGACCCGCGCGACCTGTCCGCCGTGCAACCTGTTGCGGGAACGGCCGAGCTGACGGCGGGACGCGAGGCCGTCGGCCGGGTACTGGTCGCCGACGAAGTACTCGGATACATCGTCGATATCGTCGGCGCCACAAGGCATTCGCCGTCGCTGCAGCTCGGCGTTTCACCGCGCGGCGCCACGGCGCTACTGGCGACGGCACGGTCATGGGCATGGCTGTCCGGTCGCGGCTACGTCACACCCGACGATGTCAAGGCGATGGCACGATCGACCTTGCGGCACCGTATCCAGCTGCGGCCGGAGGCCGAACTCGAGGGCGCCGACCCAGACGGCGTGCTGGCCGGCATCCTCTCGGCCGTGCCGGTGCCACGCTAGTGATCCTCACCGGCCGAGTCGGCCTGGCAGCGCTGGTCTGCGTGTTGCCGATCGCCGTCGCGCCCTGGCCGGCAACGGTTTTCGGGGTGCTTCTGGCTGCGTTGCTGACCGCGGTGGCGCTGGACGTCGCGCTGGCCGCCAGCCCACGCAAGTTGCGTTTCAGCCGGTCCGGCGACACCGCCGCAAGACTGGGACAACCCGTCGACGCGGTGCTGCTGGTCGAGAACACCGGCAACCGCCACCTGAGGGGCGTCATCCGTGACGCCTGGGCACCTAGCGCGCACGCCGCACCTCGCACGCACGCGGTGGAGCTGGCTGCCGGCCAGCGTGTCAAGGTGGCAACAACCCTGCAGCCCGCGCGCCGCGGCGACCAGCTCTCCGCGCTGGTGACCGCACGAGCGATCGGCCCTCTCGGACTGGCCGGCAGGCAGGGCTCACACCAGGTGCCGTGGCAGATTCGGGTCCTCCCGCCGTTCCTGTCCCGCAAGCATCTCCCGTCGCGATTGGCCAAACTACGTGAGCTGGAAGGCAATACAGCAGTGCTGATTCGCGGCCAGGGCACCGAGTTCGACTCACTCCGGGAATACGTGGTCGGCGACGACGTGAGATCGATCGACTGGCGCGCCACCGCACGGCGCGCGGACGTCGTCGTACGAACCTGGCGCCCCGAGCGCGACCGACGAGTCGTCATCGTGCTCGACACCGGCCGCACCTCGGCCGGCCGCGTCGGCGTCGACCCGACCGCGAACGATCCCGGTGGCTGGCCGCGACTGGACTGGTCGATGGACGCCGCGCTGCTGCTCGCTGCCCTCGCATCGCGCGCGGGCGACCACGTCGACTTTCTCGCCTACGACAGGGTTACCCGCGCGGGCGTGTTCAACGCCACCCGTACGGAGCTACTGGCTCAGCTGGTCGAGGCGATGGCTCCGCTCGAGCCTGCGCTCATCGAGTCCGACGCGCGCTCGATGGTCGCCGCAGTTGCGCGCCGAGTCCGGCGGCGCGCCCTGGTGGTGTTGCTCACCGATCTCAACGCCTCCGCCCTGGACGAGGGCTTGATGGCGGTCGTGCCGCAATTGCGCGCCAAGCATCAGGTGCTGCTGGCCGCCGTCGCCGATCCTCGCGTGGAACGGCTCGCGGCCGGTCGCGCCGACGCCGCACAGGTTTACGACGCTGCAGCGGCCGAGAGGTCACACAACGAGAGGCGCTCGATCGCCTCGCGATTGCGACGCTCCGGCGTCGACGTCGTCGACGCGCCACCCGAGGAGTTGGCTCCGGCCTTGGCCGACCATTACCTCGCGATGAAAGCGACCGGCAGGCTCTAGCGGGTGGGCACCACGTCCGGAGCGTCCTGCAGGTCGCCGGTCTCCCCCGCCGCAGCGGCTCTGCGCCCGAAGTGGAAAACGTAAGCCAGAAAAGCGGTTTCGGCGCCCAGACCGATGGCGATACGAACGAACGTCGGCAGCGGCGACGGCGTCACGAACGCCTCGATCACCCCCGCCACCAACAACACGACGACCAATCCGACCGCCACGGCGACCACCGCCCGAGCCTGCTCGGCAAGGGCCTGCCCGCGCGGCCGGTCCCCGGGCGAGACCACCGTCCAGCCCAGCCGCATCCCGACGGCGGCGGCCAGAATCACCGCGGTCAGTTCAATCAACCCGTGCGGGGTGATCAACCCGAGGAAGACGTCCCCCTTACCCGCATCGAACATCAGGCCCGCTGAGACGCCGAGATTCATCGCGTTCTGCAGCAATACATACGGAATCGGTACCCCAAGCAGGATCGACAAGCCGATGCACTGGAAGGCCACCCAGAAGTTGTTCGTCCACACCTGCAGCGCGAACGAGGCGGCGGGGTGCTCGCTGTAGTACGAGGCGAAGTCGTGGTTGACCAATTGCTCGATCTCGCTCGGCGTCTGGATGGTGGCCTGCACCTCATGGTTGCCGGCCACCCACAGGGCAATGCTGACGGTGACGACCGCAAAGGCGATCGCAGTGCCCAGCCACCACCGCGAGCGCCGGTAAACGGCCACCGGGAACGACACGGTCCAGAATCGGATGAACTCACTGGTCACCGGGGCATGGGCGCCGGTAACCACTGAGCGGGCCCGTGCCACCAACCCGGACAGCCGGCCGACGAGCACGGAATCACTCGACGCGGACCGCACCATCGACAGATGGGTCGACACCCGCTGGTAAAGGTCGACCAGCTCGTCGACCTCGGCGCCGGTGAGCGTACGGCGCCTTTTGAGCAACTCCTCGAGCCTGTTCCAGGTCGGGCGGTGCGCGAGCACGAACGCGTCGACATCCACAGCACGGATTTTAGTAGCGTGGCAGCCATGGTCCGCCAGCAAGAACCAGTCGTGACCGGGGACGCGGTGGTCCTCGATGTTCAGATCGCCCAGTTGCCGGTCCGCGCGCTGTCGGCGCTGATCGACGTCACGGTGGTCTTCGTCGTCTACTTCGCCGGCGTGCTGCTGTGGGCGGCCACACTGTCGCAATTCGATGCGGCGTTCTCGGGCGCCGTGCTGATCATCTTCACGATGCTGGCGCTACTGGGTTACCCAGTCGGGTTCGAGACGGCGACGCGCGGCCGGTCTCTGGGCAAGATGGCGCTGGGGCTGCGGGTGGTGTCTGACGACGGCGGCCCAGAACGGTTCCGTCAGGCGCTTTTTCGCGCGTTGGCCGGGGTTGTCGAGATCTGGATCTTCACCGGGGGTCCGGCGGTGATCTGTAGCCTGCTGTCTGCCAAGGGCAAGCGCATCGGTGACGTGTTCGCGGGCACCGTGGTGATCAGTGAGCGTGGGCCGCGGCTGACGCCACCACCGCCGATGCCGCCGCACCTCGCATGGTGGGCGTCGTCGTTGCAGCTATCGGGTCTGCGCCCGGAGCAGGCCGAGCTGGCCCGTCAATTCCTCTCTCGTGCAGCGCAATTGGATCCTGCACTGCGTGACGAGATGGCCTATCGGATCGCGGGCGACGTCGTTGCTCAGATCTCGCCACCGCCCCCGCCCGGTACACCGCCGCAATTCGTGCTGGCCGCGGTTCTCGCCGAACGCCACCGCCGGGAACTGGCCCGGATGCAGCAGGCGCCACCACCCCAGTGGCCGGGGTCTGCACCTGCGGTCCGGCGCAGCCTGCTCCACCCCAGCCGATTCCGCAGCCGCCGAACGACTCCGGTGGTTTCACACCGCCGAGCTGATTTCAGCGGTACCGCAGACCGAAGAGCATCAGTGCCGCGCCGACGAAGCTCGTGAGGCTTCGGGCATGATTCCAGGCCGTCCACGTCGAGAAGTAGGCCTGCCATTCGCGCGCCGCGTCGGCGGGCGAGCGCCCGACAGGGTTGACGGTGTCGAGGTGGTCGTTGAGCGGCACATTGAACGCCATCGTGATGAGCGCGCCGAGCACCGCGAACACCGCGCCGACGAGCACCCACACGCTGCCCGGCTGGCGCAGCTGCACCACCGCGATGACGCCGACCGCCAACGCCAGGAGAGTCGCACCGAAGTACGCCAACAGGAACGCGGGGTTGGAGTTCGCCTCGGCATTGATGCCGCGCATGGCGGTGATGGCCGCCGCAGGCCCGGTGCGATCGAGGCCGCGCATGACGAAGGTCGAGAACACATACATCATGCCGCCGGCAGCGGCGGCCGCCAGCGCGGCGATGGAGGTGAGGGCGACAAATGGGCTCGTGGTCATGAGCTGAAGTCAACCGGGCGCCGACCGAGACGATCCATGGCTCGTCGTCCCGATCACATACGCGTGCGTCTGAGTTAGGCTCACCCCGTGGACGCCGTGGTCGGACTGCTCGACGGCGTGCGGGCGCGAGGCGCTTTCGTGTTGCGGATGATGATGGATCCGCCATGGTCGATGAGCATCCGCGACGAGGCTCCGCTGACGCTGATCTGCCAGACCCACGGCAGCGCCGCGATCGTCGGCGAAAGCAGCGGAACAGTTTGGCTGCATCCGGGTGACGTCGCGCTGACCCGAGGCACCGAGCACTACGTCTTCGCCGACGACCCGGCGACCACTCCGATGGTCGTCATCCATCCAGGCCAACGCTGCACCACGCTGTCCGGCGAGACGCTCGAGTTCGAGATGTCGCTGGGGGTGCGAACGTGGGGTAACAGCCGCTCTGGCGACGACGCGTTCGGTGATCTGCGCCTACGAGGGGCGCAGCGAGGTCAGCGCGCGGCTTGCTCGACGTGTTGCCCACGGTGCTGGTGGTGCGAGCCGACGAGTGGGAGACGCCGCTGGTGGATCTGCTGCCGCATGAGGCGGGCCACGACGGCGCGGGCCAGGAGGCGTACCTGGATCGGCTGCTCGATCTGCTGCTGATCGCGGTGCTGCGCGTCTGGTTCGACCGCGACGGCAACGCGCCGACATGGTGGCACGCCGAACACGACGCCGATGGTCGGGCCCGCGCTGAAGATGATCTACAACAACCCCGCGCACCCGTGGACGGTCGCGAATCTCGCAGCGGCCGTTGGCTCTTCGCGTGCGGTGTTCGCACGCAGGTTCACCGACCTGGTGGGTGAGCCGCCGATCGCGTTCCTCACGACCTGGCGGCTGGCGCTGGCGGCCGACTTGCTGCGGTCGAGCGAGGCGACCATCGCCGCGGTGGCCCGGCAGGTCGGCTACAGCACCCCGTTCGCGTTGAGCAGTGCGTTCAAGCGGGCCTACGGGGTCAGCCCGAACACCCACCGCGCCACGGTGGCCTATCCGGCCGGCTTGGACACGTCGGTGCTCTGACGGCGGGCAGCAACCGCTCCCGCGATCGACGTCGACACGATCGTCACCAGGGCGCCGAGCATCAACGCCGACGGTTCGCCCGGGCCAGCAGGTGCTGCTCGGTGCCCAGCGTCGCAGCGGCGACGGGCACGCCCAGCTGGGCTGCGGACAGCACCGCCAGCGTCACCGGTTGACCGAACAGCCGGCCCGACACCGTGCGCGAGAATCGCGCCGAGCCGAGGCCGAGGCCGAGCAGAATCAACCCGGGATGCTCGCCGAGATCGCGCACTTGGAGCGACGCACCCAGCCAGACGAAGAACAGCGGTCCGAAGAAGCCCTCCGTGATGCCGAACAACTGGCGTGCCAGCCGGCGCGGTTCCCCGATCGCCGAGATCGACCAGGCCGAGCGCGAATCCGGCCAGCATGATCGACACATGCGTGGTGGTGGCCAACGCACACAGCGCGAACAGCATGATGAGGCTGATCCGCAGTTCGAGCGCGAACTTGTGGTCTTCCGAATAATGGTGCAGACGCTTTCGCCACCCACGGCGATCGCCGGCCCTCAGCATGACGAACAGCACGGCCGCACAGCCCGCGATCGCCAGGCCGCCGAGCGCGGCCTGCGGCGCTTGGTCGGGGTTGATCACCAACGGCAACAACACAATCGAGGTGGCGTCTGCGATCGCGATCTGCGCCGTCACCGAAAGCACCGGAGGACCCGGCCAGACCCAGCGAATCGATGACCGGTAGCGCCAGCGCGGCCGACGAGGACGCCATCAGCACGGCGTACAGCGCGGCATGGCCGGTGCCGAACGCGTATGCCAGCGCGACTCCCGCTACGGCGGCCAGCGCACCGACGGCGACGGCTCTGATCAACGCCTTCGGGATCGCCGACCGCAGTGCCCTGTCACGAACCGGAACGTGGGTGCCGACCACGAACATCACCAGCGCGAAGCCGATGTTGGCCAGCAGCGTGAAGGTGGGTTCGGTGTGATCGATGATTCCGAAGCCCGTGCGCCCCGAGCAGATCCCGGCGGCCAATTCGCCGATGACGACGGGCACCCGGAAGCGCGGCAGCGAGGCGAGCAATGGGCCGGCCATGCCGATGACGACCAGCAGCGCCAGCGTCGGGAATCCGAATCCGGACAAGTCGGTGTCTATCTCTGCCAGGACACCAAACGGCATGGGATGTCGGTGTTCTCGTCGGTCAGGTAGCTGGCGCATACGCGGTGATAGCCGTCGGCGATCTCGAGCCTCACCGTCTTGACGGCGTCACCGCGCACCAGCAGGATCGGCGACAGCTTCTTGCCGTCATTGATCTTTCCCAGATCCGCCTTGACGTGTTCGTTGGTCTCCGACAGCAGCGACAGCTGGGCGGCGCGCGAAATGTCTTTGGCTTTACGGTACAACGGTTTCGCAGTCCGCAGCGCCGCGACGGTCTTGTCGACGATGTCCGGCTCGCTGAGCATGCTCAGATAGTCCGCCGCCGCCGCGTAGTCGTGGGCTTCAGGTTCGTCCAGCCAATTGACCGCCATGGCTGGTCAGGGTACTCAGCCTGCGATCCAGTTTCCGTGGAAGCCGTACGGGACACGCTGCGGTAGCTTGATTCTCGCGACCGGGTCGGCTGCGAAGTCGGACGCGTCAAGGATCACCAGGTCGCTTCCGTCTCGTGCCGGGTCGTAGACGTATGCCAGGTACCAGCCGCTCGATTCATCAGCCGGCACTCGTCGTCGACGGGACGAACACCGCCTCGCCGGGTTGCCGGGCGACTCTGCCTTCCCGAAGGTATGCTCGACAGCGTCGCCCGTGGCCAGGTCGTAACGCACCAGCTGTCCGTCGCCGACAGTCACCGCATAGCGCGCAGGTAGCGCGGCCAGGCGGTCGTCGATCCTCGGGAACTCGACCGCACGATCGTCGAGCTGGCGCTCGCTGACCTTGCCGGTGCGCAGGTCGATGGTCCAGCTCCACAACACGCCGTCGGCCTCGAATCCGCCCCTGTGGCGCCATAACTCGGGGTAGCGCACGGCCTGCAGCACGATCGCGTCGCCGTCGTCGTACGCGTTGGCGACGTGGAAGACGTAGCAGGGGTCGATGTCGAACCACCGCACCTCGCCGAACGGGTCGTCACGGCGCATGATGCCGAGCCGGGCGCCGTAGTCGTCGTCCCATCGATAGGGCATGTCGCCGTTGCCCGTCATCGCGATGTCGAGGTTGAAGACGATCGGCAGATCCATGAAGACGATGTGCTCGGCGGTCAGGGCGAAGTCGTGCATCATCGTCAGCGCAGGTACCTCGAGCGGCCGGTTGATCGTCAGTTCGCCGTTGGCGTCTGCCCGATGGTAGGTCACATGCGGCGTGAAGATGTTGCCGTAGCCGAAGAAATGCAGTTCGCCGGTCGTCGGGCAGATCTTCGGGTGAGCGGTCATCGAGTCGACCAGCTTGCCGCCGAAGTCGTACGCGCCCAACGTTTCCAGATCATTGGTGATTTCGTAGGGCAGCGACGACTCAACCAGCGCCAGGGTCTTGCCCGCATGGTTGACGACGTGGGTGTTGGCATGGCTGGCGCGGAGGTTACGGGTGCCGTCGGCGTTGTAGAGCGGGAAATCGTTCTCGAAGCTGTCGGTGCGCACCCAGCGGTTGCGGTACCACTTCGCCCGTCCGCCTTCCAGGCGCACGCCGTGGATCATGCCGTCGCCGGTGAACCAGTGCGCCTTGGCCTGCCGCGGGTTCGGTCCGTTGCGCAGATACCAGCCGTCCAATTCAGCGGGAATCGCGCCCTCGACAGGAAGATCGTATTCCGTCAGTTCATCCTCGACCGGCGCAAAGTTGTCCTGGCGGAAGAAATCGTCGGTGCCGAAGAGGGTTGAGGTGTGCGAAGTCTCGGTCACGTATTAGTCTCCTCATTTTTGACCAGTCAAATCTGACATGTCTGTTATGACATGTCAATGGCGGAGTATTCTCGCTCGTGAGTCTGCGCATGGCCGCGCTGGGCTTGCTCGCACAGCAGCCCGGCAGCGGATACGACCTGCTCCGCCAATTCGACGTGTCGATGGCCAACGTCTGGCCGGCGACCCAGAGCCAGTTGTACGGCGAGCTCAACAAGCTCGCCAATGCCGGACTGATCGAGGTATCCAATGTCGGTCCGCGGGGCCGCAAGGAGTACCGCATCACCGGGGCCGGCCGCGAGGAACTCCGTCGCTGGGTCACCAATCCGCAGGACGATCCGCCGCTGCGCCTGCCGGGCCTGCTGCGGGTGTTCCTGCTCGGCGAGATGCCCCGCGACCAGGCGCGCGAGCAGATGCGCAAATGCGCCGAGCATGCCGACGCCGAGGTCACCCGCCTGGAGGAGTTGCGTGACTCCATCGACTGGGGGACGACGAGGGCTTGTTCTACGGCCGAATGGCACTGGAATACGGCCTGCGCCTCAACGCGATGGAGGCCGAATGGGCTCGATGGGTCGTCGACCAGATCATGCGACGAAAGCGAAAGTGCGGTGACGCGGAATCGGCCACCCAAATCCAACGTTGCATCACGATAGTTTCCGATATATCGTCGACGTATCGGAAGCGCATCAGGCGTTTCCTCCCATACGTTAGGAAACATTCATGACCAACCCCTTACACCCCGCCCCCCGGCCGGCTCGGATTCGGGTTCGGCCCTGAGCACCGCAAGGCCTTTCACCAGCAGCGCCGCTGGGCGACGGAACGCGACCACTCATGATCAAATCCGCGACTACGCCGGCCAGGCCAACGCGGTCCCGGCTTCCATGGCAACAGGCTTCGGCGGCTTCGGCCCCGGTGGCCGCGGCTTCGAATTCGGCTTCGACCCCCGCGGGGGTTTCGGATTCGGACCCGGCGGCCCGCTGGCGGTGGGCGCGGACGGCCGCGGACGCGGCCGTCGAGGCGACGTACGCGCTGCGATTCTCAAACTGCTCGCCGAACGGCCGATGCACGGCTACGAGATGATCCAGGAGATCGCCGAGCGCACGTCAGAACCTGTGGCGGCCCAGCCCCGGTTCGGTTTACCCGACACTGCAGCTGCTGGTGGACGAAGGCCTCATCGAGGCCACCGAAAGCGAAGGCAGCAAGAAGCTCTTCGAGCTGTCCGACGACGGCCGCGCCGCCGCCGACAAGGTCGAGACACCGCCGTGGGAGGAGATCGCCGAGGGCTTGAAGAATCGAATACCCACGCAGGTCACGCTGCAGACCGCAGTCGCCCAATTGATGGGCGCCATCGCGCAATCGTCGTACACCACCGGCGAGGAGCAGCAGGAGCGCATCGTCGACATCGTCAACAACGCGCGCCGCGAGATCTACGGCATGCTCGGCGAGACCGAGTAGCCAAGTGACTCGGGTGGAATTAGTCCGGACGGGAATGGTGACGGGCATAGTGGCCTTATGCAAACCTTCCCCCTCGGTACTTACGAAGTCGGCCGCGTCGGGTTCGGCGCAATGCAACTGCCCGGTCCAGGGGTGTTGGGGCCGCCGCGCGACCACGACCAAGCGCTCGCCGTGCTGCGTCGCGCAATTGAGTTGGGCATCAACCACATCGACACGGCGCAGTTCTACGGACCCAACGTCGCCAACGAACTGATTCGCGAGGCGCTGCATCCCTACCCCGCCGAATCTCGCGCTGGTCAGCAAGGTCGGCGCCGCCGGGATGCCACCGGCGCGTGGCTGCCCGCACAGGAGCCCGACGAGTTGCGCGCCAGCATCGAGGAGAACCTCGCGACTCTGGGGACGGACCGACTGGCCGCGGTGAACCTTCGCGTGCACGACGGGGCGATCCCGACCAGGAGATCGGCCAGCGTCAACCGCGAGCTGTTCGATAAGTCAGCTGACCACGATGATCCAGGCCCGCGACGAAGGGCTGATCGGCGGAATCGGGCTGTGCAGCATCAGCGTTGAGCATCTGCAGATCGCGCTTGATCGCACCGACATCGTCTGCGTGCAAAACGCCTACAATCTCGTCGACCGCACATCGCAACCCATACTCGACACCTGCATCGAACACGGCATCGCCTTCGTTCCGTTCTTTCCGCTCGGGTCGGCATTCGTCGCGGACAACCCCGTGCTCGGGCATCCCGCCGTGGTGCGCGAAGCGTCGAAACTCGGCCGCACGCCTGCGCAGATCGCGCTCGCGTGGACTCTGTCGGTGGCACCCAACGTCTTGCTGATCCCGGGTACCTCGTCTGTCGGCCACCTGGAGGAGAACACCGCGGTCGCCGACATCATGCTCAACGACGACGCCAAGCAGGAGCTCGATGCAGCTGCCTGATTGCGGTTTGGGTCGCGTACGGCCGCTCATGATCGTCAGAGCACCGAAATCACTAGTCGACGTCGACCCAGTCGAGCGTGCGCTGCACCGCTTTCTGCCAACCGGCATAGCCGGCGGCGCGCTGCTCCTCGCTCCAGTTCGGCGTCCAGCGCTGGCCTTCCTGCCAGTTGGCCCGCAGATCGTCGGGGTTCTCCCAGAATCCGACGGCCAGGCCCGCCGCGTAGGCGGCGCCCAGCGCCGTCGTCTCTGCGACGACCGGCTTGACGACGTCGACGCCGAGCACGTCGGCCTGGATCTGCATGCACAGATCGTTGGCGGTGATGCCGCCGTCGACCTTGAGCACATCCATGTGCACGCCTGAGTCTGCTTCCATCGCGTCGACGACGTCGCGGCTCTGATAGCAGATCGCCTCCAGCGTCGCGCGGGCCAGATGCGCGTTGGTGTTGAACCGGGACAGCCCGACGATCGCGCCGCGCGCATCCGACCGCCAGTACGGCGCGAACAGCCCCGAGAACGCGGGCACGAAGTAGACGCCGCCGTTGTCCTTCACCTGCCGGGCCAGCGATTCGCTCTGCGCAGCGCCGCTGATGATGCCGAGTTGGTCGCGCAGCCACTGCACCGCCGATCCGGTGACTGCGATCGAACCCTCAAGCGCATAAACGGGTTTCGCGTCGCCATTCCGAACTGATAGCAAACGGTGGTGAGCAAACCGTTTTCCGAACGGACGATCTTCTCCCCGGTGTTGAGGAGCAGGAAATTGCCTGTGCCGTAAGTGTTCTTGGCTTCGCCCGCATCGAGGCAGACCTGCCCGACCATCGCCGCCTGCTGATCGCCGAGAATTCCGGTGATCGGCACCTGCCCGCCCAGTGGTTCGTCATCACGGGTGATCCCGTAGGACTCCGGGAAGGACGACGGCTTGATCTCGGGCAGCATCTGACGGGGGATGTCGAAGAACGACAGCAGCTCGTCATCCCAATCCAGCGTCTCGAGATTCATCAGCATGGTGCGGCTGGCATTGGTGACGTCGGTGACGTGCACACCACCACGCGCGCCGCCGGTGAGGTGCCACACCAGCCAGCTGTCCGCGGTACCGAAGATCGCGTCGCCGTTCTCGGCGTCGCGGCGCACCCCGTCGACGTTCTCCAGAATCCACTGCACCTTGCCGCCCGAGAAGTAGGTGGCCGGCGGCAGGCCCGCCTTGCGCCGGATCACATCCCCGCGGCCGTCCCGGTCGAGTGCGGAGGCGATGCGGTCGGTGCGGGTGTCCTGCCAGACGATGGCGTTGTAGTACGGCCGCCCGGTCTTGCGGTTCCACACCAGCGATGTCTCCCGCTGGTTGGTGATGCCGAGTGCGGCCAGATCGGTAGCGGACAGTTTGGTCTTGTTCAGCGCGGACATGATCACCGAGGCGGTGCGTTCCCAGATCTCGACGGGGTTGTGTTCGACCCATCCGGCGTTGGGCAGGAACTGCTCGTGCTCGAGCTGGTGACGCCCTACCTCGGCGCCGTCGTGGTCGAAGATCATGCATCGCGTGCTTGTGGTGCCCTGGTCGATCGCGGCGACGAACTCAGCCAACTCCTGCTCCCCTCTTCACGGCCATATCCAATCGACCATCATGGACTACATGGCCGGACCGATCGCCGACATTGACCGCATGCCGCGCGGTGGACCGGACGCGTCGTGCGTGGACAGGCTGCTGCAGACCGACCGGCTGGAGTACCTGGACCGCGATTCCGTCGAAGACCCCGAGAACGAGGCGCGCAAGCGCAGCGTGATCCGGGCGCTGGAATGGACCGGCGAATTCTTCGGCAACACCGAGAGGTTCGCCAAGATCGCGCTCGACGAGGTCGCCGACATCGCCGATCCGAAGATCCTCGAACTCGGCGGCGGCCATGGGGGGTTGTCGCGCAAACTGCTGGACTGGCATCCCACCGCTGAGCTCACCGTGACCGACATCGACCCCGCCTCGGTGGCGGCCATGGCGGCCGGCGATCTCGGCGAACACCCGCGAGCGACGGTGCGCGAGATGGACGCGACGGCGATCGACGCAGCCGATCGACAGTTCGACCTCGCGGTGTTCGCGTTGTCGTTTCACCATCTGCCACCGTCGTCGGCGGCGCAGGCGTTCGCCGAGGGCACGCGGGTCGCGACCAAGCTGCTGATCATCGATCTGCCTCGGCCGCCGTCGCCGTTGCACATCGCCAGGCTGGCCGTCATGCTGCCGCTGGCGCCGGTGGTCCCGTTCGTTCATGACGGCGTGATCAGCTCGCTGCGCACCTACAGCCCGTCGGCGTTGCGCGCGCTCGCCGCCCACGCCGACTCGGCGATCGAGGTGCGGCTTCGCGGCGGGCTGGTGAGTCCCCAGGTGGTGGTGGCCAGTCGCCCATAGCGCACTGTCGACAGGCGCGAGCGTGCGTCAAATGCCGGGCAATCGCGGCGTGTCGATGTGCAAACACGCACGCTCGCCGACAATGGCGGCGGTGGGCGAAGAGGTGAAGCAGACCGACTACTCCCGCGCACACCGGCGCGAGTACCGGCGCAAGGTGCAGCAGTGCCTCGACGTCTTCGAAACCATGCTCAACCAGTCGAGCTTCGAGTTCGAGCGCCCACTGACCGGCATGGAGATCGAGTGCAACCTCGTCGACTGCCGCATATCAGCCCGCGATGAGCAACTCCGAAGTGCTCGAGGCGATCGCCGATCCCGCGTATCAGACCGAGCTGGGCGCCTACAACATCGAATTCAACGTTCCGCCAAGGCGTTTGCCCGGACGGGCCGCGCTCGAGCTCGAGGCCGAGGTGCGCGCGAGCCTCAATGCGGCCGAAGCCAAGGCCAACCAGAACGACGCGCACATCGTGATGATCGGCATCCTGCCGACGTTGATGCCTGAGCATCTTTCGGGCCGATGGATGAGCGAGTCCATTCGCTATCAGGCGCTCAACGATTCGATCTTCACCGCCCGCGGCGAGGACATCCTGATCGACATCAGCGGGCCCGAGCGGCTCAGCTTGCAGACGGAGTCGATCGCGCCGGAGTCCGCCTGCACCAGCATGCAGTTGCATCTGCAGGTCTCGCCTGCCGACTTCGCGCACAACTGGAACGCCGCTCAGGTGCTGGCGGGCCCGCAGCTGGCGATCGGCGCCAACTCGCCCTACTTCTACGGGCACCAACTGTGGGCCGAGACCCGCATCGAACTGTTCGCCCAGGCCACCGACACCCGGCCCGACGAACTCAAGACGCAGGGTGTGCGGCCGCGGGTGTGGTTCGGCGAGCGCTGGATCACGTCGATCTTCGACCTGTTCGAGGAGAACGTCCGCTACTTCCCGTCCCTGCTGCCAGAGCTGTCCGATGAGGATCCCGTCGCGGAACTGGCCGCAGGCCGCACCCCGCGGCTGGCGGAGCTGCGGCTGCACAACGGCACCATCTACCGGTGGAACCGTCCCGTATACGACGTCGTCGATGGCCGCCCGCATCTGCGGGTCGAGAATCGCGTGTTGCCCGCCGGCCCGACGGTGATGGACATGATGGCCAACGCGGCCTTCTACTACGGCGTGCTGCGGTCAATGAGTGAAGATGACCGGCCGCTGTGGACGAAGATGAGTTTCGCTGCGGCACAACATAATTTCGTCGAGGCGGCCCAGAAGGGGATGGACGGGCGACTGTACTGGCCGGGGCTGGGCGACGTGACGCCCGACGAGTTGGTGCTGCGTCAGCTGCTGCCGATGGCCGATCAGGGCCTGCAGCGGTGGGAGGTGGCCGGCGAGGTGCGCGACCGGTACCTCGGCGTCATCGAGGGCCGCGCCAAGACGGGTCGCAACGGTGCGGCCTGGCAGGTGGCCACCGTGCGAGGCGCTGCAGAACGCGGAATGAGCCAGACCCGAGGCGCTGGCCGAGATGCTGCGGCTCTATTGCGAACGCATGCACAGCAACGAGCCCGTGCATACCTGGGACGGGCCGGATGGAGCGGACGTGACGTGCAGATGGCTTATCGGCGGTCATGATCGGGCTGGCATTGGTGGGCTGCCAATTCAGTCACGAGGCCGAAGCGGAACCTGCCGAATACGATCTCGAACGAGGCGTTTACCGCTCGGCGGCGGCCAGGCAAGCGACGATCGCGGGGCCAGAATCTCGAGCTGCGAATTCAGCGAGGTCTTCGAGGATTCGCGGTGCCCCAACAAGGTCGAGTGCTTCTGGACCGGCCAGGCACGCATCGGCGTCGCGGGTGCGCAGGGCCGACGAAGACGCTCCGACAACCGTCGAATTCAACACCAATCCGGCACCCGGGCAGACGAAACAGACGGTCGATCGTCTGACGGTTACGCCATTGAGTTGCAGGTCACTTGATCCGTATCCGGAAACACCCGACGATTCGATCGCGCTGGCGGATTACCGGGCGACGCTAGTCGTGCGAAAGGCCGCTTAGATCACGCCGTTTCGGCCAACAGCCGACTGTCAGTGGATGTACAGCTAACGAGTCCGCGCACTCCCAGAACGACGGCGACTAGGTTGGGTGCCATGGCATCAGACGACGTGATGGAATGGGACGACGCTTACCAGGAGCAGGGACCCTTCGAGGGGCCGCCGCCATGGAACATCGGCGAGCCGCAGCCGGAACTCGCCGCATTGATTCGGAGCGGAAAGATCCGCAGCGACGTGCTCGACGCCGGGTGCGGGTATGCCGAGCTATCGCTGGCGCTGGCTGCCGAGGGTCACACGGTCGTCGGCATCGACCTGACAGCGACTGCCGTCGCGGCGGCCACCAAGGCGGCCAAGGAACGCGGCTTGACGCACGCGACGTTCGTCCAAGACGACATAACGTCGTTCGGCGGCTATGACGGGCGGTTCAACACCATCGTCGACAGCACGTTGTTCCACTCGCTGCCGGTCGAAAGCCGCGACGGGTACCTCCGTGCGGTGCACCGCGCGGCGGCGCCCGGCGCCGTGTTCTACATCCTGGTGTTCGAAAACGGCGCATTCCCGCCTGAGATGGTATTCGGCCCGAACACCGTCAGTGAGGACGAATTGCGCGAGGCGGTGTCGAAGTACTGGGCGATCGACGAGATTCGGCCGGCGTTCATCCACGCGAACATGGTGGCTGCCCTTCCACCTGACGCACCCTTCGAGATGCCGACGTTCGAGACCGACGAGAAGGGCAGGGACAAGATGCCTGCGTTCCTCCTGACCGCACACAAGGGCGACTAGATCTTCGTCGCCGCCGTGAGTGCCTCGGCGAACTGCTCGAGCTCCTCCTGGGGGGCCGTCGACGTGCGGTGACGCCCGCAGCACCGGTGTCGTCATCTCGAACGGCGCGCGCTGGATTTCGGCGCAGGTGGTGACGATCCCGCGTTCGGCGATCAGCCATGCCCGCACCTTCTGCGGGTCGGCGCCGTCAAGGGGTGCCAGCGTGGTGATCGCGGTCGGCTCGTCGAGCGATTCGACCACGCGCCACCCCGTGACGTCGCTCAGCACCTCGCGAGTCAGCCGCCCGACCTCGGCCAGCCGATCCTGGACATGCTGCGGGCCCGTCGCGCCAGGTACTCGCCGAGCGCCACCGAATAGCCAATGCGCGCAGCGATATTCGCCTCGCCCTGCTCGATGCGCTGCACCACCGAGATGGGCAGGTTCCATTCGGGAGGCGGTAACCGCGGCCTCAGCTGCTCGGCGAGATCCGGCCGGATCGCCAGGAATCCGACGCCGCGCGGACCGGCGATCCATTTGCGCGACGAGCTGTAGATCGCCGCGGGCCCGACGGCACAGTCGAGGTGGCCCATCGCCTGCGCGGCGTCGAGCACCAGCGGCAGACCGAGGTCGGCACACACGTCGGCCAGCGCGGCCATCGGCTGGGCGATGCCGCGATGGCTGGCCAGCGCCGTGAGGTGCACCAGCGCGGGCGGGTCGGCGGCCAAGTTCGCGCGCGGCCGCGTCGACGTCGAGGCGGCCGCAATCGTCGGCGGGCAGCGCGCGGACGTCGAAAACCGTTGGCGGCCATGATCGCAAGGTTCGGTCCGTATTCGCCTGGCAGGCAAGCGATCGTGCGCTCGCCGGACCCAGCTCGTCAGCAGCAGGTCGAGGGCGTTGTTGGCGCCGGTGGTGTAGACGACGTCGTCGCCGCGCAGCCCGGTCAGCGCGCCGATGGCGGCGCGGCCGGCGTCGAGCACCGGCGCGGCGGCTGCGGCCGCGACGTATCCGCCGACCTCCGCTTCGTGGCGGGCGTGGTCGGGTGGCGGCGTCGATGACCGCGAAGACTCTGCCGCGAGCAGGCGGCGCTGTCGAGGTGCAACCCGGCGACCTGCGGCCGGGCCGCCCGCCAGCGCTCGGCTAGAGGTTCCACGGACGCCCTCACCGCGTCGACAGCGACAACCCGAAGTCGCCCGCGTCGTCGGTCCACCAGTGCGTGCGTCGCAGACCCGCCGCGGCCAGTTCGGCGTCCACGCCGTGGCGGGCCGGAACTTGCACGACACCTCGGTGAGCATCTCCTCGCCTGCGGCGAAGTCGACGGTCAGGTCGAGATCGCGCATGTGCACCCGCTGGGCGCTCGAGTCGCGCAGCCACATCTCGATGCGTTCCTCGTCGGCATTCCACTTGGCGACGTGCTCGAACGCATCGAGGTCGAAATCGGCGCTTCGAGCTCGCGGTTCACCACGGCGAGCACGTTGCGGTTGAACTGCGCCGTCACGCCCGCGCTGTCGTCGTAGGCGCGCACCAGCCGGCCGGCGTCCTTCACCAGATCGGTGCCCAGCAGCAGAGCTGTCGCCCGGCTGCAGCGTGTCCGACAGCGACGACAGGAACTCGGCCCGCGGACCGGGTGTCAGGTTGCCGATCGTCGAGCCGAGGAAGGCGACGAGCCGACGACCACCGCGCGGGATCTTGCCGAGGTGCTCTTCGAAATCGCCGCACACCGCATCGATGTCGATGCCGGGGTACTCGTCCTGGATCGCCGAGCCCGCGGCGTCGAGCACCGAGGCGTCGACATCGAACGGAACGAATCGGCGCAGGGAACCGCTGTCGCGCAATGCATCCAGCAGCATGCGGGTCTTCTCGGAGGTGCCGCTGCCGAGCTCCACCAGAGTGTCGGCCCCGATGCCGCGGCGATCTCGGCCGACCGCGCGCGCAGGATCTGCGCCTCGGTGCGGGTCGGGTAGTACTCAGGCAGCCGGGTGATCTGGTCGAACAGGTCACTGCCGACTGAATCGTAGAACCACTTGGGCGGCAATGATTTCGGTGTCTGCGTCAGACCGTCGCGCACGTCGCGGCGCAGGGCTTCGGCGGCCGAGTCGGCGGCCAGGTAGTTGGACAGCGTGGAGGTCATGACGATCCTTTCAGCGGGATCAGCTCGACACGCAGAGTCCGACGACCTCGACGAGATGGCGGTCGGGAATGTCCTGCCAGTCGGGGTTGTCGTCGTAGGGTTCGCTGGCCAGCACCACGCCGTCGTCTCGCCGCAGCACCGACAGCGTGTCGCCCCACGTGGTGGCGAGCAGTCGAGAACCGTTGGCCGCCAGGATGTTCAGTCGCGCTTGCGGGTCTGCGGCGCCGACCTCGACGACGGTGTCGCCGAGCGCATCGAGACCTCGATCGAAGATCAGCGCCGCCAGCAGAGCGCTGTCGCACGTCGACTCGGCGTTCCTCGGACAACGGCAGCACGGACGCGGTCGACGAGGCCGTTGTGCGACAACAGCCACTGCCCGTCGGTGAACGGCGCCGACGCCGACGGTTCGATGGGCATCCCGACGCTGGCCGAACGCACCGCGGCGACAACGCATGCGCTTCGCAGTGCGGGCGCGACCGAGGCGAATGACGCGTCACCCCACAGTGGCGCCGCGCTGCGCCAGCGACGCGGCAGCCACCAGCCGTCGTCGAAAGAAGCCGACGCCCCAACCGTCGGCGTTCATCAGGCCGTGCTTCTGTCGCCGCGGCGAATACGACTGCACGAGAAGGCCGTTCGGTGGGTCGAGCACCAGCGAGGCGACCGACACCGGCGCGCCGAGCCAGCCCAGGTGTCGACACATCAGTCTGCATCCCAGGCGAGGCGGACACCCGAGAAGATCTGACGCCGGATCGGATGGTCCCAGTTGCGGAAGCTCGGCCGACAGAATGCTGGGGGCCACCGCCCACGATCCGCCGCGCAGCACCTTGTAGTCACCGTCGAAGAAGGGCTGCGAATACTGCTCGTAGATCATCGGCGTGAACCCCGGCCACGGCCGCAGCGGCGACGTGGTCCACTCCCACACGTCGCCGAGCATCTGTTCGGCGCCGTACGGCCGACGCGCCTGCCGGGTAGGCGCCGACCGGCGCGGGCCGCAGCGCGTCACCGCCGAGGTTGGCCAGATGTGCGGTGGGCTCCGACGCGCCCCACGGGAAGCGGCGCCGGCGCCCGGCGGCGGGGTCCCACGCGCAGGCCTTCTCCCACTCCTCCTCGGTGGGCAGGCGGGCGCCTGCCCACGCCGCGTATGCCTCGGCCTCGAAGAAGGTGACGTGCTGAACAGGTTCGTCGGCGGGGATGTCCTCGACGTGGCCGAAGCGGGTGCGAGTGCCGGCAAGATCGCCGGAGAGGTGCCAGAACTGCGGCGCCCGCAGACCCGCCTCCTGCCGGTGGGCCCAGCCGCGGTCGGACCACCAGTCGCTGTTGGTCGTAGCCGCCGTCGTCGATGAACTGCCGCCACTCGCCGTTGGTGACGGGGACGCGGCCGATGCGGAAGGCGGGCACGTCGACGGTGTGCGCGGACCGTTCGTTGTCGAGCGAGTGCGGTTCGGTGACCGCGTCGACGCCGAGGACGAACTCGCCGGCGGGCACCAGCACCGACGTTCCCGCCGATGCCGGGCCGCCCCGGCGGCAGCGGGGCGCCGCGATCCAGCAGCGGCGGCCCGGACCGCAGGTTCAGCGCCTGCAGCATGGTCTCGTCGTGCTGGTTCTCGTGGCTGATCACCAGCCCGAAGGTGAAGTCCGACTCGCCGCGCTCGGCCGCAACGCGTCCAGGCTGTCGAGCGCCTTGTTGCGGACGGTCGCGCAGTACGGACCGGGCCTGCGGCCGGCGAAAGCAGCGGCAGGTCGACGCGACTGGCGCGGGAGTTCAGGAACGCGTCGTAGCACCGCTCGACCTGCGGCTCGAGAAGTCCGGGCCGGTCGGGGTTGTTGCCGCGCAGCAGCCACAGTTCTTCCTGCCAGCCGATGTGCGCGAGGTCCCACACCAGCGGGCTCATCAGCGGGTCGTACTGGCGGCGGAGTTCGGCGTCGTCGAAGTCGACCAGTCGCAGCGTGCGGTCCCGGGCGTCGGTCAGCTCGCGCGCGAGCGTCTCGCGTTGACGTCACAGTTCCCCTTGCGCCAATTGCATGACCGCGGGCGCGATCCCGTATTTCACGACCCGATCCGGAGAAATCGTCGGCCGGGCAGCGCCCTTGTTCGACCGAACGCGCCAACTGGTGCATCGATTCCTCGAGTTCGGCGGGCGCCCGTTCCGCGGCGGCCTGCACACAGCGGTTGGCGGCGCTCGTGCAGCCGCCGGTCGCCGAGGCCGATCTGCGCGGCGCGATCCCATGCCGTCGCGACAGCCTCGGTGGCTTCTGCGGCGATGTCGGCGGCGGCCGGGATCGTCGAGCAGGGTGGCGAGCGTGAAGACGACGGCGGGCCACACGCGCTTCGGGCACGCTGTCGAGGTAGCGGATCTCGAGGAAGCGGCGCGGCCGAACGGGCGGAAACAGCGTGGTGAGGTGGTAGTCGAGATCGTCTGCGTGGGCCTGCGGTCGCCTAGCAGCACGCGGCCGTCGGCCCAGTCGGCGAACGGCACCCAGATCGGTCACCGGCACCGCCGCATTCGGCGGCGGTGTGCACCAGCATCACGGGCGCCTTGATCGCGTAGCGCGCCCAGTCGCTGGCCGGGTCGTCACCGCTGGCGCCGAGGATCGGGCCACAGCGTGCCGAGTCCAGCTGGCTCCACACGTGCTGACGCGCGGACTTCCAGCCGGCGAACTTGCCGCCCGAGCAGCGGCGAGTTGGCGGTGATCGCGATCATCGTCGGCCCCAGCGCATGCGCCAGCCGCACCCGGTCGGCCCAGGCCGTCGCGAGGTCCGGCGTCCACGTTGACCTGAACCGACGCCGTCGACGTCATCATCGCCGCGCCCGCGGCGCCGGTCTGGCTGGCGGTGAAGAACGTCTCCATCGCGCTGTAGCGGGCGCCGGGGTTGACGCGCTTCGCGGGCGCGCAACGGGTCGGCGCCGAGCAGACACCAGACCGAGGCCGGCCTGGGCGAACGCACCACGCAGCACCGCGCGGTCGGCCGACATCGCGGCGATGGCCGGCAACGGGCCCGTCATCGGGGGGCCGGACAGTTCGACCGCGCCGCCGGGTTCGACGGTGATCGCGCTGCCGCCGGGCAGCGGCGGCGTGGCCGCGATGGCGTCGTTGATCTCGGTCCCAGCCGGGCGACGCATCGGATCAGACAGGTCGAAGCAGTGCGCCTCGACTTCCAGCCCCACGCAGCCCGCCGGACCGTCGTGCAGGCAGTCGCCGCCGACGTGCAGGGCGGCGCTGTATGCGCTGGTCAGCTCGGCCGACGTGGACATGCGTCGGGTGCGCGTCATCCACCTCGGACGTGATGGTGCAGGCCATGTCTGCCATGCCTTCCGGGTAGGGAACGCTCGTGCCTTCACTCCATCTTCCAGAGACACCGACAAAGTCCCGTGAATTTTCGTGTGACTCGTCGGTGACGTGTACCCGTAACCTGCGAGCCGTTATTGCCCGAGCGTGTTCTGCATCGCGCCGGCCAGCACGTTCACCGCTGGGCCGCCGTTGCCGGATTGGCAGACTTTCGCCTGCAGCAGAACGTTCTCCCGTTTGCGCGTGGTGATGAAGCACCGGCGGTCGGTGCCTGCCTCCTGTTTGACCCAGTTGGCGTCGGTCGGACAGTCGCCGGATCGCCGGTGAACGTCCACACCTGGGTGGTGAAGTTGTCCAGGTGCATCGCGGTGGTCTGCCCGTTGCATCCGACGCGTGCGGTCGACGACGCGGTGGAACGCCCGGTCGGCGGCGTCGTTGGTGGCGAAGACGCCGACCGCTTGCTTGACGTAATGCGTCTGGTCGTTCGGCGACGTCTGCGTCACCGCGCCGTTGAACGACGCCAGGTCCGGATCGGCGTACACCTCGGGCAACCCGATGTCGGCCCAGTTGTTGCACACCGGGTCGTCGACATAGAACGACTGGAACGGATCGGTGAACGTCCACTCCGAAACGCATTGGTCGCGCCGACGATGTTGCCCACCGACCCCTTCGGGAGCACGGCGTAGTTCACGACGCCCGGATCCGACGGGCGGGCAGACGCCGAGTCCGGCCGGCGCCGCCAACGACAGACCAACGGCGAGACCGACGCCGACGAGGGCGGCGAGGCTCTCCAGGCCGCTCCGCGGCCGCCGGGGCATCTCGCTAGACCTTCGCGGACAGCGTGACGTCGATGTTGCCGCGGGTGGCCTTCGAGTACGGGCAGACCTGGTGCGCCTTTTCCATCAGCTCTTCGGCGGCGCTCTGCTCGAGGCCGGGCAGGTAGCCGATCAGGTGGGCGTTGATGCCGAACCCGCCCGCGGGGTCCTTGCCGAAGCCGACCTGGCGGTGATGCCGGACGCGTCGTCGAGGTCGATCTTCTCGTTGCGGGCGACCAGTCGCAGCGCGCCGAGGAAACAGGCGGCATACCCGGCGGAGAACAACTCCTCGGGGTTGGTGCCCTCGCCGCTGCCACCCACCTCCTTGGGTGGCCGGGTATCCAGATCGATCCTGCCGGTGAGGACTTCACGTGGCCGTCGCGGCCGCCACCGGTTGCGGTTGACTCTGAGGTGAAAACGACTTCGATGCTCATGGGCTTGATCATGCCAGCCTGGTTTCGAACGGCAAGGCGCCCGTGACGAGCTATCCGCCGCTGCCGTCGAGTTTGGCCCGCACGCCCTTCCTCGACCTTCTTGCCCAGGTCAGGGTCGACATTCGTCCAGTACTGGAACACCCGCGACAGCACCGGCTCGCGCACACCGTCGAGAGACGTGGCCGATGATGTTGTGCGCCAATCGTGTCTCGCGCCTCGTCATCGAGGACCTCGCGCACCATCGTGCCGGCCTGGCCCCAGTCGTCGTCCTCGGGCGCAAGCGCGTACGCCGTGCGCACCATGTCACCGTCCGACGCCCAGTGCACCTCCGCGGCCCGTTTCGGGTCGGCCTCCGGCCCACCCATCGAGTTCGGCGCGTACACCGGATCGGTGGCATTGCGGATCCGCATCGGCGCCGTCCTTGGAATAGGCGTGGACCTCGACTTTGGGCTCGTTGACCGGGATCTGCTTGTAGTTGACACCGAGCCGGGCCGGTGCGCGTCGGCGTAGGAGAAGCCGCGGGCCAGCAGCATCTTGTCCGGGCTCAGGCCGGTGCCGGGCACGATGTTGTTCGGCTCGAACGCGGCCTGCTCGATCTCGGCGTGGTAATCGGTGACGTTGCGGTTCAGTGTCATCTTGCCGACCTCGTGTAGCGGGTAATCGCTGTGCGGCCACACCTTGGTCAGGTCGAACGGGTTGAACCGGTAGGTCTTGGCTTCCTCGAACGGCATGATCTGCACGAACAGCGTCCACGACGGGAAGTTGCCCTCCTCGATGGCGGTGAACAGGTCGCGCTGGTGGTAGTCGCCGTCCTCGCCGGCCAGCCGGTCGGCGTCCTCCTGGCGTCAGGAAGTCGATGCCCTGGTCGGTCTTGAAGTGGTACTTCACCCAGAACAGCTCGTCGTTCGGCATTGAGCCAGCTGTACGTGTGGCTGGAGTAGCCGTTCATGTTGCCGCCAGGTCTTCGGGAATGCCGCGGTCGCCCATCAGACTAGGTGACCTGGTGCGCCGACTCCGGCGAGAGGGTCCAGAAGTCCCACTGCATGTGGTGGTCGCGAAGATTGTTGGCCTGCATGCGCTTCTGGGAGCGGATGAAGTTCTGGAACTTCATCGGATCGCGGACGAAGAAGACCGGCGTGTTGTTGCCGACCATGTCGAAGTTGCCCTCGCTGGTGTAGAACTTCAGCGCGAAGCCGCGAGGGTCCCGCCAGGTGTCCGGGCTGCCGCGCTCGCCCGCGACCGTCGAGAACCTCGCCACCATCTCGGTCTTCGTGCCGGGTTGGAAGACCGCCGCCTTCGTGAATTTGCTGACGTCCTGCGTCACCTCGAACTGGCCGAATGCGCCGCCTCCCTTCGCGTGAGGCTGCCGCTCCGGGATGCGCTCCCGGTTGAAGTTGGCCATCTGCTCGATCAGGTAGTGGTCCTGCAGCAGGATCGGGCCGTCGGGTCCGACGGTGAGCGAATGCTCGAGGCTTGGGGCCGGGTTGCCGGCGTCATTGGTCGTGTACTTGTCAGTCGCCATGGACAGTGAGTCCCCCAAAATGGATCAGTTCAAAACGTCGCCGCGGCGACTGTTGATCCGAAACGCCGAAATCCACGTTTTGCAGGCGTGCTCTCGCACTTTTCCTGCAAAACGTGGATTTCGTGGTTGCAGCTATGGGCGCGCGGGCGCCGTTGTGCTGCGGCGACTGCGGTCCGCCGGGCGTCTGCGGCGACTGGAATCCCGGGCCGCCGGGGCCGAACGGGCCGCGCGGGCCCATCGGCAACATCGGCGGGCCGCCGTGGAAGACCGCGTAACCGCGGTCGCCGCCGCCATGGTGTCCCCAGCCGTGGCCTCCGCCCCAGCCGTGGCCTCCGCCCGACCGGGCGCCGAGCACGAAGCCGGAGAAGAAGACCACCGCGACGATGAAGACCACGCCCGCGACGATTCCGACCCAGGCGGCGACGGAGTTCAGGCGTGACCGGCGGGCCGGCCCTTCATACACAGGAGCCGTCGCGACCGGGGAGGTCGCGGGCTCGGATGACGGTGTCGTTGTTTCACTCATGACATCGATCATCCGACCGATTTCAATGTGTGAATGATGCTTTGGCTATGAAGCAGCTGTGAATGCCAGATCAGTCGATGGGCAGCGGCGCGCTGGGAATCAGGGCTTGACCGGATTCACCGCGAATTGGATCACCCGATACGGCGCGCCGCCGCCGGGGCCGGTGTTCCACTGGCTGATGAACACCCTCAGCTCGTCGAGCGTGGAACCCGGCGAGATGTAGCCGCCATACGGCTGGGCCAGACGATTGTCCTCGGGAGGGCCGAGCGCATCTGCCGGATCGGGCCAGTCGCCGGCGACGACGACCGTCGTCACCGGTGCGGTGCCCAGACCCGTCGGGTCATCGGCGACGCGCATCTCCATGTTGCGGGTCGCTGCGTTGAAGTACGACAGCACGGTCTTGCCGTCGATCTGCCGAATGCTCATCTCCCCGACCGCGTCTGGCCACAGCGGCGTCGGCGGATGTCCCCAACCCGGCGACGACGACCAGCCCTGCCAGCCGCCTCGGTCGGTGAACTTCTCCGGTGTCGCGCGGTAGAGCACCAGCGGTCCGCTGCGGTCGAAATTGTTGGCCACGATGTAGACCCAGCCGCTCTGCGAGTCCGGTCGAGGGATGGGGTCGTAGTAGCCGCTGATCTGCGACTGCCTGCCGCCCTCATAGCCCGCATCCCGCTGCGAGTTCGGGATTGTCGGCCAATTACCTTGTGCAGGATTGGCTTTCACCAATCGCGAGGTCTGCGGTACGAGGTCCTTGACGGTGGTGACGAGTAGGTAGTTGTCCCGGTTGATCTGCACCACACCCGCAGGCAACTGCGACATGCCCTCGGGCGTCGGCTCAGCAAGCAACGGTTTGTCGTTGCCGGTGACGCGGTCGTAGGTGACGCCGGTCGGGTCGTCGATCGAATCGGTGTCGACGTGCAACGCGATCGGGGAATGCCAAGGTCCGAACCCAACGCCCTGCCCGGCAAAACTATCGCCGCACACCTGCAGAATGCCGTCGGGGAACTCCATGAACTCGCACAGGTCCGTGGCTCCGATACCGTAATCACCTGTCGGAGTTCCCGTTCCGGCGGTCGGGCCGATGCGGACCACCTGTCCGGAGCCCAGCGGCGGCAGAACGGGCTCGGGGACGGGCGAGGGCGGATCGGCGTGCGCAAGACCGCCGAAATTGTATTCCAGCAGACAAAGATCGAGAAGAGACCCGCTGGAATACAGTTTCGCCGCACGGGGTCAGAGCTCGGCGACCAGCAACTCAGCGATTTGAATGGTGTTCAGCGCCGCACCTTTTCGAAGATTGTCGCCGGAGACGAACAATGCGAGCCCCCGGCCTTCCGGTACGCCGGGGTCCTGGCGGATACGGCCGACAAGCGACTCGTCGACACCAGCGGCAGCCAGCGGAGTCGGCACATCCACCAGCTTCACCCCGGGGGCATCGGCAAGTACCTCACGTGCACGCTCGACGGACAGCGGCCGGGAGAACTCGGCGTTGATCGACAACGAGTGTCCGGTGTACACCGGAACCCGCACGCAGGTGCCGCTCACCGCGAGATCGGGAATGCCGAGAATCTTGCGGCTCTCGTTGCGCAGCTTCTGGTCCTCGTCGGTCTCACCGGAGCCGTCGTCGACGAGCGAACCCGCCAACGGCACCACGTTGAACGCGATCGGTGCGACGTATTTGTCGGGCGCCGGGAAGTCAACCGCCGAACCGTCGTCCACCAGATCCCTACTGGCGGCGACGACAGCACTGACCTGCCCGAAAAGTTCCTCCACACCGGCGATTCCGCTGCCGGACACCGCCTGATACGTGGAGGCGATCATGCGGATCAGACCTGCCTCGTCATGCAACGGCTTGAGCACCGGCATCGCGGCCATCGTGGTGCAGTTCGGGTTCGCGATGATGCCCCTGGGACGGTTACCTGCGTCGCGCGCGAAGTTGACCTCGCTGACCACCAGCGGGACGTCGGGGTCCTTACGGAAGGCCGACGAGTTGTCGATGACGACGGCGCCCGCGTCGGCGAACCGCGGTGCTTGCACGCGCGACATCGTGGCGCCGGCGGAGAAGAGCGCAATGTCCAGACCCGTCGGGTCGGCGGTCGACGCGTCCTCGACCTCGATCTCCTGCCCGCGGAACGGCAGCTTCTTGCCCTGCGAGCGCGCAGAGGCGAAGAACCGCACGCTGGTGGCGGGAAAGTCCCTTTCCTCCAACAGCGTTCGCATCACCTGGCCGACCTGTCCGGTCGCGCCGACAATTCCGATTTGCAAACCGACGGAGCCCATTACCGACCCGTTCCCGCGTAGACCACGGCTTCCTCGTCGCCGCCGAGGCCGAATGCCTCATGCAGGGCGACGACCGCCTTATCGAGCTCAGTGTCCTTGACCAGCACCGAGATTCGGATCTCGGAGGTGGAGATCAGGTCGATGTTCACGCCGACCTCGGCGAGCGCCTCGCAGAACGTGGCGGTGACGCCGGGGTGGCTGCGCATGCCCGCCCCGATAAGCGACACCTTGCCGATGTGGTCGTCGTAGAGCACCTTCGAGAACCCGATCTCGTTCTGCAGCGACGTCAGCTTCTCCACCGCGCCGGGACCGCTCTCCCGCGAGCACGTGAAGGTGATGTCGGTCTTGCCGTCCTCGATCTTGCTGATGTTCTGCAGCACCATGTCGATGTTCACGTCGGCGTCGGCGACCGCGCGGAACACCTTGGCGGCGTAGCCCGGAACGTCGGGCAGCCCGACAACGGTGACCTTGGCCTCACTGCGGTCGTGGGCGACTCCGGTCAGGATGGCGTCTTCCATGGGGATGTCCTCTATCGATCCTTTGACGAAAGTGCCCGGCTTGTCGGTGTACGACGAGCGAACGTGAATCGGAACGTCGTAGCGGCGGGCGTATTCCACGCACCGCAGCATCAGCACCTTGGCACCGCAGGCCGCCATTTCGAGCATCTCCTCGAAGGTGACGGCGTCGAGATGCTTGGCGTTGGGCACGATCCGCGGGTCGGCGGTGAAGATGCCGTCGACGTCGGTGTAGATCTCGCAGACGTCGGCGTTCAGCGCGGCGGCCAGCGCAACGGCGGTGGTGTCCGATCCACCTCGGCCCAGCGTGGTGACGTCCTTGCTGTCCTGGCTGACGCCCTGGAATCCCGCGACCAGCACGATCAGGCCCCCTGTCGAGGGCGTCCTGCAGCCGGCTCGGCGTGACGTCGATGATCTTGGCGTTGCCGTGGGTGCTGGTGGTGATCACGCCGGCTTGCGAGCCGGTGAACGACCGCGCCTGTGCGCCCAGCGAGTCGATGGCCATCGCGACCAGCGCATTGGAGATCCGCTCGCCGGCGGTCAGCAGCAGGTCCATCTCGCGCGCGGGCGGCGCCGGGCTCACCTGTCGGGCGAGATCGAGCAGCTCGTCAGTGGTATCGCCCATCGCGGAGACCACCACGACGACGTCGTTGCCCTGCTTCTTGGTCTCGACGATGCGCTCGGCGACGCGGCGGATCCGCTCGGCATCAGATACCGAGGATCCGCCGTACTTCTGTACGACGAGCGCCACTGAACATGCCTTTCAAGTGCACCGAAAGTTCCCACCAAGGATAAGGGTTCGGCGCATTCGATTTTTCCGGGCGCCAATCAGGGCGTGATGGTCATCAGCAGTCGGACCAGTTCGGCTTGCCGGTGGGTGTCGGTCTTGTCGAACACCTGGCGGAGATGGGTGCGAACTGTGGCCGGTGAGACGCAGAGTGCGTCGGCGATGGGCTTCAGGCCCTCGCCGCGCAGGACGAGGAGGGCGACCTCCGCTTCGGCCCTGGTCAATCCGTAGGCCCGACGAAGTAGCGACGCGGGAGGCTCCCGAGACTGCCCCGGGTCGATGACCAGAAGCATGGCCGTCGACGCCCCGGATGACCTGCCGGTGCGACTCGTCTGAAGCGGAAGCACGTGGATGACATATGGGCGTTGGCCCGACGGGCGGGCGCACGTACCCGATCCGCCTTCACGAATACCGGTCTCGTCCGCGGTAAGCGCGCGGTGGACGAGGCGCTGCAGTTCGCGGTTGGCATCCACGTTCACTGCTGTGACGCATCCTGAATCAATACCGAGGCCGTCGCCTGCGGTGAGGATGCGCTCGGCAGCGGAGTTCAGATGTACAACGCGGGATCCTGCCGCAAGGATCACGATGCCGTGGCCAACCGCTTCGGTTGCTTCGGCGAAGTCGCGCTTGCGTTGCGTGAGCGTGGCGAGGTGACTTCGAGTGCGTAGAGCCTGTTGCACGTGGGGGATCAGCTCAGACATCAGCCTTTCCCGTTCGCGGTCGAACTGCGCCGACGTCACCACGAGGAGACTCGTGGGCCGGGGGCCGTCCGTGAGCCGGACGAACAGACCGTCCTTCACGCCATTGGGACGGATCCAGTCGCAATAAAACTCGGAATTGGCGTAAGGAAGGATTAGTTCCGCGCCAGTTCTCACGGTACCCACCGGACCGTCTTCAAGTGCCTGCAGCACGTGGTCGATTCGGCTGTAGTACTCGTCGTATTGCCGCGGCGCCTCCGCGCTCAGCGTGGTGCCGATGATGGAACGACCAACCTCTTCGGCGCGTGACATCGTGACCGAGGCCACTGCGCCACCCGCGCGGTCGAATGTGCGGTGCATCTCTTTGACGGCCGCATCCCACTGCTGGGGGACCACTGCCGCGCCGTAGATAGCCGATGTCAGCCGCGAGAAATCTTCAATGGTGACCATGAACTAGCCCCGATAAGCCCACTGCAATCCGCCTCACGCTCGACCGGCGTTGCTAGTGGCTACAGGCTAGCCCAAACAAGTCCGGACAAGGGCTTTTCCGATTTCTACTACTTCGCCGGTCAAGCCGTGGCGACAACCACGAATCCTCTACTTGGTGCAGGCCTTCGACAGCTCGTTGAACCCGTCGGTGATGCGCTGATTCAGCACCGACATCTCGAACACCACCTCCGGCGCCGGGGCCCCCGGCGCTCGCGATTGCGCCGCAGCGCGCACCGACGGGAGCTTGGCGACGAACTTCGAGGCGAGGTCGGCCACCTGAATCGCCGTGTTGGCCAGGTTGGGATCGGTCACCCGCTCGGCACGCTGCGCCAGGCCGTCGGCCCACTGCTGATAGGCGGCGTCCTCGGCCACCGATGGCAGGGCCGTATCGTCGCCCGTCTTGGAGGCGATCAACCTGCCCTGCGCGCTGTTGAACTCCAGCATGTCGATGACGGGTTTGCACTCCTCCGACGGCCGGGAGAACACCGTCTCCGAGAGCACCAACGCGACGAGCGCGACGACGGCGACGGCAATCGCGACCCACCATCGCCGGTCAAGTCTTCTCATCGAAGGCACTGTATCGGTCGCGGCGGCAGACGTTACTTTCCCGAAACGTCGCGAGCCTGTCCACGAAACAGAAACATCGGTTACTGCCAGTGATCGGCCGACAGAGGGCCGCGATCACTTCAGGAGATGTACATGGATGTGGATACAGGAACCACAGCGTTCATGCTGTGCTGCATCATCGGCTTGACGCTGATGATTCCCGGGCTCGCGCTGTTCTACGGCGGCATGGTGTCCGTCAAGAGCTCGACCAACATGATGATGATGACCTTTGGCGCCTGCGCGATCGTCGGCGTGCTCTGGGTGCTGTTCGGTTTCTCGATGACCTTCGGCACGTCATACGGCGGATTCCTCGGCAGCATCACCGAATTCGCCGGCATGAAGGACCTGCTCGAGCCGAACACGACGATCAGTGGGCTACCGATAACGCTGTTCGCGTTGTTCCAGGCTCTCTTCGCCGCGATCACCGTGGCGCTCATCTCGGGTGCGGTCGCCGATCGGATGAAGTTCGGCGCCTGGATGGTCTTCGCCGGGGTGTGGGCGGTCCTGGTGTACTTCCCGGTCGCGCACTGGGTGTTCGCGTTCGACGGCGTGGTGACCGAAAACGCGGTCGGCGGTTGGATCGCGAACAAGCTGCACGCCATCGACTTCGCTGGTGGCACCGCAGTGCACATCAACGCCGGTGCGGCCGCGCTGGCGGTGGCGATCGTGCTCGGCAAGTCCGCCGGTTGGGGCAAGCTGCGCAAGCCACACAACGTGCCGCTGACGCTGCTGGGCGCGGGCCTGCTGTGGGCCGGTTGGTACGCGTTCAACGGCGGTTCGGCGCTGGCCGCGGGTAACTCCGCCGCCATCGTCATGGTCACCACCTTCGTCGCCACCTGCGCGGCAACGCTGGCCTGGATCGCGGTCGAGAAGATCAAGGACGGCCACGTCACCGGCGTCGGGGCGGCGTCCGGCGCGATCACCGGACTGGTCGCGATCACGCCTGCCTGCGGTTCGGTCACGCCCGTCGGCGCGATCATCCTCGGTGCGATCGCCGGCGTCGTCTGCGTCTACGCGGTCGGGCTCAAGGAGCGGTTCGGCTACGACGACTCGCTCGACGTCGTCGGCGTTCACCTCGTCGGCGGCATCGTCGGCACGCTGCTGATCGGCTTCCTCGCCAGCGAGAGCATGCCCAACGCCGTCAACGGCCTGTTCTACGGCGGCGGGTTCGACCAGCTGTGGCGCCAAGCCGTCGCGGCCGGTGCGGTGATGCTGTACTCCTTCGTCGTCGCGGGCATCATCGCCTTCGCGATCAAGAAGACGATGGGCATCCGCATCTCGCCCGACGAAGAAGAGAAGGGCATCGACACGGCGTTCCACCGCGAAGCGTCGTACGAGCTGCAACCAGCCTGACCCAAGCCCCGGCCGGCGCGGAACCACTCGCCCGCGCCGGCCGGTTTGGTCGGCACCGTGTTTCCTATTGAGATACAGTGATTCACCACAAGAGACAAGGTTTCAGACATGTCCACCGACCTCGCCGCACTCGCCCAGGAGTCGGGAACCAAATTCATCCTCGCGCTGTTCGTCGACCTGCGGGGAAAGCCCTGCGCGAAGCTGGTTCCCGTCGAAGCCGTCGACCTGCTGGCCACCGAGGGCGTCGGCTTCGCCGGCTATGCCGTCGGCGCGATGGGCCAAGAACCCAAAGACCCGGACATGATGGCCATCCCGGACCCGGCCTCGTTCACCCCGATCCCGTTCATCAAGGACGGCCTGGCGATCGTGCACTGCGACCCGCACGTCGAAGGCCAACCATGGCCCTACGCGCCGCGGGTCATCTTGAAGTCACTGATCCAGCGCGCCGCCGACGCCGGCTTCGAGCCATGGGTCGGCGCCGAGGTGGAGTACTTCCTACTGCACCGCAACACCGACGGCAGCCTCTCGGTCGCCGACACCCACGACACCGCCGCACAGCCCTGCTACGACGCGCGAGGCGTCACCCGGATGTATGACCACCTCACCGCCGTCTCCGCCGCGATGAACCAGCTCGGTTGGTCCAACTACGCCAACGACCACGAAGACGGCAACGGCCAGTTCGAGCAGAACTTCGAATTCTCTGATGCCCTCACCACCGCCGATCGCGTTGTGACACTGCGGTATCTGCTGTCGGTGATCGCCGCCGAACGGGGCATGGTCGCGACCTTCATGCCCAAACCGTTCGCCGACAAGACCGGCAGCGGACTGCACCTGCACCTGTCGCTCACCAGTGGCGGCACCCCGGTCTTCCCCGCCGACGTCGACGAACGCGGCCTCGGCCTGTCGGACACCGCGTACGCGTTCGTCGGCGGCATCCTCGAGCACGCCTGCGCGCTGCAGGCGGTCGTGGCACCAACGGTCAACTCCTACAAGCGAACCGGCGCGACGAGCACGTCCTCTGGGGCCTCCTGGGCACCGAAGACGCCGTCATACGGCGGCAACGACCGCACCCACTACATCCGCGTGCCCGACTCCCAGCGAGTCGAGCTGCGCGGCGGCGACGGTTCGGCCAACCCGTATCTGGCCATCGCCGCGGCCCTGGGCGCGGGCATCGACGGGATCAAGCGCAGCGCAGACCCCGGCGCCGTCGGAGGGGGCACGACGGGGCGGGCGCTGCCCCCGACGCTGCTGCACGCAGTCGAGGAGTTCGAGGCCGACCAAGTGATCACCGGCGTGCTCGACGCCGCCGGCGAGGGCGTCGCGTGCTACTTCGCGAAGGTCAAGCGCGACGAGTTCTTCTCCTACCACAGCGCAGTGGCGCCCTGGGAGATCGACAACTACCTGACCGCCTTCTGAACACTTCAAACACCAAAGGAGCCAAGCCATGTGCGGGATCGTCGGGTTGCACCTGCGCACCCCCGAGCTGTACCCCCGGCTCGGGGAACTGCTCACCGGGATGCTGTGCGAGATGGGCAACCGCGGCAGCGACTCGACCGGAGTCGCCGTGTACGGCGATCCAATCTGGTCACCTCCCGGCCGCGGCGGCGTGTCAGTCGTTGACATTTCGGACGACGCCGACACCGTCGCATCCGCGCTGTGCGGGCAGCTCGGCCGCAATGTGGACGTCGTGCCGGTCGACACCACGTATCTGGTGTCCGCCGACGTGAATTCCGCTGAACTGCTCGACGCGGTGCAGGCGGCGTATCCGCGCGCTCTGATCGCAGGCTTCGGTGCGGACATGGCCGTGCTCAAGGGAGTCGGGCACCCGCGGATGCTGACCGACGCGTGGGGCCTGGCCAACGCACAGGGCTGGCAGGGCGTCGGACACACCAGGATGGCGACCGAGTCGGCGGTCACGCCCGCGGGCTGCCACCCCTACACGGTCGGGCCGGAACAGTGCATGGTGCACAACGGCTCGTTCGCCAACCATGCCACCATTCGACGCCAATTACGGTCAACGGGAATCGAATTCGACAGCGAGAACGATACCGAGGTCGCCGCTCGGTTCATCGCCAAGCAGTTGGCCGACGGACGTGACGTCGAGTCCGCCCTGAAGGAACTCTGCGCGACGTTCGACGGCTTCTACACGCTGCTGGTCTCCAATCGCGACTCTTTCGCGGTGGTCCGTGATGCGATCGCCTGCAAGCCGGCTGTGATCGCCGAGACCGACGACTGGGTGGCCGTCGGCAGCGAATATCGTGCTCTCGCAGCCCTTCCCGGGGTCGAGGCCGCCAAGATTTGGGAGCCCGAACCGGAGGTGATCTACGCATGGAAGAAATGACAGCCACGGTGTCATCACGGACCTTCGATCTGCGCGAGACGCCGCTGCGGGATGTCAACGCAGCACTGCACGCCCCCGGTCTGTCGGGTGAGTTCGTCATCACCCATTCAGACGGGGCCCACAACGTGGCGGTCGGGCTGGACGCGCCGGTGACGATCACCGTCGAAGGCCACGTCGGCTACTACGCCGCCGGAATGAACCAGCAGGCCGAGCTCACGATCAACGGGAACGCGGGCACCGGCGTGGCCGAGAACATGATGAGCGGCTCGGTATGGGTCAAGGGCGACGCCTCACAGTCGGCCGGCGCCAGCGCCCACGGCGGCCTACTGGTCGTCGACGGCAATGCCGCCGCGCGGTGCGGTATTTCGATGAAGGGTGTCGACATCGTGATCGGCGGCAATGTCGGCCACATGAGCGCCTTCATGGCGCAGGCAGGCCGGCTGGTTGTTCGCGGCGATGCCGGTGAGGCGCTGGGTGACTCGATCTATGAGGCGAGGCTTTACGTGCGCGGAGCGGTGGCGTCGCTGGGCGCCGACTGCGTTGCGAAGGAGATGAGCGACGAACATCATCAGGAGCTCGAATACCTCTTGAAGGCTGCGGGTTTCGAAGGCGATGACACCGGCGCCTACACGCGGTACGGGTCAGCGCGCGACCTCTACCACTTCCACGTCGACAACGCATCGAGCTACTGATGACTTCCTCTTCCGACACCGCCGACTCCCGCGCCCGGATGGGCCTTCGCGAGTCCGCCACGTTCGACCGCCAGACCATCGCCGCCATCCACCGCGCCGCCGAGACCGGCATCTACGACATCCGCGGCTGGGGCGCCAAGCGGCGGCTGCCGCACTTCGACGACCTGCTGTTCCTCGGCGCGTCGATGTCGCGTTACCCGCTGGAGGGCTATCGCGAACGCTGCGGCACTGACGTCATCCTGGGCGATCGGCACGCGAACCACCCCCTGCACCTTGATATCCCGGTGACCATCGCCGGCATGTCGTTCGGCGCGCTGTCCGGTCCGGCGAAGGAGGCGCTGGGCCGCGGTGCCAGCGAGGTCGGCACGTCGACCACCACAGGCGACGGCGGCATGACACCCGAGGAGCGCGGGCAGAGCAAGTATCTCGTCTATCAGTACCTTCCGTCCCGGTACGGGATGAACCCCGACGACCTGCGAAAGGCCGATGCGATCGAGGTCGTTCTCGGCCAAGGCGCCAAACCCGGCGGCGGCGGAATGCTGCTGGGCCAGAAGATCTCTGCGCGTGTCGCGGGGATGCGCACGCTGCCCGAGGGCATCGACCAACGGTCGGCGTGCCGGCACCCGGACTGGACGGGGCCCGATGATCTGACCATCAAAATCAGCGAACTGCGTGAAATTACCGACTGGGAGAAACCGATCTACGTCAAGGTCGGCGCGACCCGCACGTACTACGACGTGAAGCTGGCCGTTCATGCGGGCGCCGACGTCGTCGTGGTCGACGGCATGCAGGGCGGCACCGCCGCCACGCAGGAGGTGTTCATCGAGCACGTCGGCATTCCCACGCTGGCCGCGGTTCCCGAAGCCGTCCAGGCGCTGCAAGAACTCGATGTGCATCGGAAGGTGCAACTCGTCGTGTCGGGCGGTATCCGCACGGGCGCCGACGTCGCCAAGGCAATCGCTCTCGGCGCCGACGCGGTCGCGATCGGAACCGCCGCCCTGATCGCGTTGGGCGACAACCATCCTCGCTACGACCCCGAATACCACAAGCTCGGTAGCGCCGCGGGGTTCTTCGACGATTTCCAGGACGGCACGGATCCCGCGGGCATCAGCACCCAGGACCCCGAACTGGCGGCACGGTTCGACCCCGTCGAGGGTGGCCGCAGGCTGGCCAACTACCTGCGGGTGTTGACGATGGAGGCGCAGACCATCGCACGTGCCTGCGGTAAGGCGCATGTGCTCCATCTGGAGCCCGAGGATCTCGTCGCTGTCACCATCGAGGCGGCGGCGATGGCTCGGGTGCCGCTGGCTGGGACGAACTGGATACCGGGCCTCCGATGAGCGCTTGCGCGAAGAGCGGACAACGATGATCGAGACGGCCGACGTCGTCATCGTCGGCGGCGGGATCGAAGGTGCTGCGGCCGCCTGGGCCCTGAGCCAGCGCGGGATCACGGATGTGTTTGTCGCCGAACGCAATACCATCGCATCGGGGATGACCGGAAAATCCAGCGGCATCGTGCGTTGCCACTACGGCGTCAGCTCGCTGGCCGCGATGGCTGCCGTCGGTTTGGAGGTGTTCGAGAAGGCTGAAGATTTTCTCGGAGACGACGCACTCGACATCGGGTTCCGCCAGACCGGCTACGTCGTCGGCGTCGGCGAGGCCAATGTCGAGGCGATGCGCAAGAGCCTTGCCGCCCAGCGGGCGGTCGGCGTGCAGACCGAGGAGATCGATAGCGCCGACGTCGCGGAGATGTGGCCGTTCGCCGACCTGTCGCCATTCGCCGCGTTTGGTTGGGAGCCGCGTGGCGGCTACGGCGACGCGTATTTGACCGCGCAGGCCTTCGCCGCCTCGGCCCGCTCGGCCGGTGTCCGGGTCCGTCAGGGCACAACGGTGACCGGCCTGCTGGTCGACGGCGATGCGGTCACCGGCATTCGGCTGGCGGATGGCACCACGGTGTCGGCAGGCACCGTCGTCGTCGCCACCGGTGTCTGGACGACGCCGTTCCTCGCACCGTACGGCGTCGACGTGCCGATCCGCGTCGTCCGCGAGCAGATCGTCACCATCGACCCCGGTGTCGAAACGGGCAACGTGCCCGTCTTCTCCGACCTCGTCTCACTGCAATACGTCCGCCCCGAAGTGGGCGGCGACATCCTGTTCGGCAACAGCGACCTGTCCGACGTCGAGGAGGCCGACCCGGACCACTACCTCAACCGGGCCACCGAGGCGTTCGTCGACCTCACCGTCGAGAAGGTCGGCACCCGGTTCCCCGGATTCAGCGGCGCGGCGATCCGCACCAGCTACGCGGGGTGCTACGACGTCACGCCCGACTGGAACCCGGTGATCGGCAAGGGTCCGCTCGACGGCCTCGTCGTCGCAGCAGGCTTCAGCGGTCACGGCTTCAAGATCTCGCCCGCGGTGGGCCGGCTCGTCGCCGATCTCGTGATCGACGGCCGCAGCGGCGACCCGCGCATCCCCGAAACCGACTTCCGCCTTTCCCGGTTCGACCGAGAACGATCTGCTGAAGACGCCGTATCCGTATGTCGGCGCCGGGCAGATGCGATAGAAGGACGACAATCAACCCGTGAGCGACGTCCCGCTCCTGCGAAACAAGTCCGGCACCGCGCGTGACCGGGATCCCAGCGCGCCGGTTGAGGACCTCGAGTTCGAGGCCGCGATCGGCCGGAACGTGCGCCAGTTGCGTCTGCAACACGGTTTCACCGTCGCGGAAATGGCTGCGCGGGTGGGTATTTCGAAGGCCATGATGAGCAAGATCGAAAATGCTCAGACCTCGTGCAGCCTGTCCACGCTGGCGCTGCTGGCCAAGGGCTTCGACGTCCCGGTCACCAGTCTGTTCCGCGGCGCAGACGTGGAGCGGCCCGCGGCGTTCGTCAAGGCGGGCACGGGTGCGCGCATCGTGCGCAACGGCACCAAGGAGGGCCACGAGTACCAGCTGCTCGGATCGCTGCGCGGCGAGCACAAGCGCCTCGAGTGCCTGCACGTCACACTGTCTGCCAAAAGCAAGACCTATCCACTGTTCCAGCATCCCGGCACCGAGTTCATCTTCATGCTCGAGGGCGTCATGGACTACAGCCACAGCCGTTCGGTCTACCGGCTGCATGCGGGCGATTCGCTGCAATTCGATGGCGAGGGGGCGCACGGGCCGGTGGATCTGGTGGAGCTGCCGATCCGATTCCTATCGGTCATCGCGTTCCCTGACTCGCAGGTGTAGTCGTTCACTACGTGTTTGCTCGAAACGGCTCCGCGTTCCGCCGAACACAATGGACGATTAGCTGATGAGTACAGCCGATGTTGCTCGCGACGCCGGGATCAGCCTGCGCCAAGCCATTCAGATGGAGAACGTGAAGGCCATCGAGCTGTGGCTGGACGTCGTCGACGACCCCGCCGAGCGGACGTATCAGCTGTCGCGGCTCTCCTCCGCCGACCGGCACCGTCTCGGAGACGTGCTGACCGCCGACCTCGCCCCCAAACTGCTTTTGGCCGTCGACGTGCAATTCGCCGCCCGGATCATCAAGGCCCAGCCAACGCCACGGGCGGCCGAACTGCTGACAACGCTTGATCCCCGAGCACGCCGTGAAGATCCTGCGGCGATATCAACCCGACCTCCGCGACGGGATGCTCACGGCGATGCCGATCGAGGCCGCGAAGATGCTGCGGGCCATGCTGCTGTGGCGCGCCGACTCGGTCGCGGCATACATGGCGACCTCGACGCTGAGCGTTGGTCCGAGCGCCACCGCCGAACAGGCCGTCGCACAGATCCGCGAACGGATATCCGACCAGCGGCTGGACGGCCATGCGGGTAGCTGCGTGTACGTCACCGATTCCGACGGGCAACTGCTCGGCACGGTGCCGTTCCGCAACCTGGTACTCGCTGCGGCCGACCGCGTCGTCACCGATTTGATGGAAGACGATGTCGTCACCGTCGGCCCGCTCACCGAAGCAGAGCACGCCGCCCGGCTATGTGTGAACCGGCGGCTTCAGGAGCTCGCGGTGGTGGACGGCGAACGTCGCCTCCTCGGCATTCTCACCGAGGACCAGGCGGTCGGCATCATCCAGGCCGAGAACACCGAGGACGCCGAAAAGCAGGGTGGCTCAACACCTCTCGAAGTGCCCTACCTACGCGCCTCGCCGTGGCGGCTGTGGCGCAAGCGCATCGTCTGGCTGCTCGTGCTGTTTGTGGCCGAGGCCTACACGGGCACCGTCCTGCGCGCCTTCGAGGACGAGATGGAAGCGGTTGTCGCGCTGGCCTTCTTCATCCCCCTGCTGATCGGCACGGGCGGCAACACCGGCACCCAGATCACCACCACGCTGGTGCGCGCGATGGGCACGGGACAGGTCCGGTTCCGTGATCTGCCGGCCGTCGTGGCCAAGGAGATGTCGACGGGAACCCTGATCGCGGTGGCGATGGCGGTCGCGGCGATGATCCGCGCCTGGACCCTTGGCGTCGGACCGCAGATCACGTTGACGGTGACGCTGACGGTCGCGGCGATCGTGATGTGGTCGGCCCTGGTGTCGTCGATCCTGCCGCTGGTCCTCAAGCAGATCCGCATCGATCCCGCCGTGGTGTCCGCGCCGATGATCGCGACGATCGTCGACGGCACCGGCCTGATGATCTATTTCGTGATCGCGCATGCGACGCTGCCGCAGCTGGCGGGCCTGTAGCGCGGCGTTTTGGCCTGCCAGCCGGGCTTGCTACAGTGGGCTCACCATGATTTTGGTGCAGCGGGTGCTCCTTCTCGGCAGCCGCGACGGGGTCTGACCAGACCGGCTTCCCGTCGCGGGTAGTTCGCGATGCGCCGGTCGAGTCCCTATTACTCCCGGAGCAACCTGCAATGACCACCTTCTCGAAATCCACGCCGGATTCTCCCGACGCCTTCTCTGTCTCTGGGCACGCCAGATCACCACGCCGACCGGCCCGCCCCATGCGGGCCAGCCCGGCTGGAACACCCAGCGCGGCTCGGCGATGCCGACCAACCGCTACCGCACCTTCGCCGAGGAGGTGCCGGGTGGAGCCCGGCGTCAGGCACCGCGCTGTTCCGTTTGACCGCACCTGGCCCGACAGGGTCGTCGACAGTGCGCCGATGTGGTGTGCGGTCGACCTGCGCGACGGCAATCAGGCGCTGATCGACCCGATGAGCCCGGCCCGCAAGCGCCGCATGTTCGACCTGCTGGTGCGCATGGGCTACAAGGAGATCGAGGTCGGTTTCCCGTCGGCCAGTCAGACCGACTTCGACTTCGTCCGCGAGATCATCACCGAGGGGGCGATCCCCGACGACGTCACGATCCAGGTGCTGACGCAGTGCCGGCCGGAGCTGATCGACGCGGACCTTCGAGGCGTGCGAGGGTGCGCCCCGGGCGATCGTGCACTTCTACAACTCGACGTCGATCCTGCAGCGGCGGGTGGTGTTCCGCGCCGACCGCGATGCGGTCAAGGCGATCGCGGTCGACGGCGCGCGGATGTGCGTCGAGGAGGCCGACGAAGTATCCGGACACGCAATGGCGGTTCGAGTACTCGCCGGAGTCCTACACCGGCACCGAGCTGGAGTACGCCGTGGAAGTGTGCGACGCGGTCTCCGAGGTCGATTGAGCCGACACCCGAGCGGCCGCTGATCGTCAACCTGCCCGCGACGGTCGAGATGGCCACCCCGAACGTCTACGCCGACTCGATCGAGTGGATGAGCCGCAACCTGGCCCGTCGGGACAGCATCATCCTGAGCCTGCATCCGCACAATGACCGCGGAACCGCCGTCGCCGCAGCCGAATTGGGCTATCAGGCCGGTGCCGACCGCATCGAGGGCTGCCTGTTCGGCAACGGCGAGCGCACCGGCAACGTCTGCCTGGTGACACTGGGTCTGAACCTGTTCAGCCGCGGCGTCGACCCGCAGATCGACTTCTCCAACATCGACGAGATCCGGCGCACCGTCGAGTACTGCAATCAGCTGCCGGTGCACGAACGCCATCCCTACGGCGGCGATCTGGTGTACACCGCGTTCTCGGGCAGCCATCAGGACGCGATCAACAAGGGCCTGGACGCAGATGAAGATAGATGCCGACGCCGCGGACTCCGATGTCGACGACATCCTGTGGCAGGTGCCGTATCTGCCGATCGACCCCAAGCGACGTCGGGCGCACGTACGAGGCCGTGATCCGGGTGAACTCGCAGTCCGGCAAGGGCGGCGTGGCCTACATCATGAAGGCCGACCACGGTCTGGCGCTGCCGCGGCGGCTGCAGATCGAGTTCAGCCAGGCGATCCAGAAGATCACCGACGGCGAGGGCGGCGAGGTGTCGCCGAAGGAGATGTGGGACGTCTTCGCCGACGAGTACTTGTCGCCGATTCGCCCGTTGGAGCGGATCCGGCAGAAGGTCGATCGCTTCCGAGGTCGACGGCGGCACCGACACGATCGAGGCGGTGGTGAAGGTCGACGGCGTCGAGCGCGAGATCGTCGGTGCGGGCAACGGTCCACTCGCGGCGTTCGTCGACGCGCTGGGCGCCATCGGCATACGACGTATCCGTGCTCGACTACTCCGAGCACGCCCTGTCGGCGGGCGAGGAGGCGCAGGCCGCCGCGTACGTCGAGGCGTCGATCGACGGCCGGACGGTGTGGGGCGTCGGCATCGCGACGTCGATCACGACTGCCTCGCTGCGCGCCGTCGTGTCGGCCGTCAACCGCGCCGACCGGCTAAGGCGCGCCGCTGAGCCGTCTTCGGGGTCTTTGGACCCTGATCCGCCGGGCTTCGCCCGGTGGTTAACTGACGTCCGCGCGCGACCGCGCGCGACCGTCAGTCGAGAAGGAGCTGATCGTGAACTGGGGTTCTACCTGGGATTTCTGTGGCATTTTCTGATCATTTTCGCGTGGATCGCGTATCTGCTGGTGCTCTTCCAGATCCTGGTCGACCTGTTCTGGCGTGACCACAAGACGTCTGGCGTGGTGAAGGCGATCTGGGTGGTCTTCCTGTTCCTGCTGCCGTGGCTCACCGCGCTGGTGTATCTGATCGCCCGCGGCAGGGGGATGGCCGAACGGGCCCGCGAACAAGCGCTGCAGGCCAAGAAGGAGACCGACGACTACATCCGCGCGGCCGCCGGACGGTCGCCGGCGCAGGAGATCGCCGATGCGAAGGGGCTTATGGATCGGGCGCGATCAGCCGGCGGAATTCGACGCGCTCAAGGCCAAGGCTCTCAGTTAGTCGACGGAAGGCACTCAGCAGCCGGTCCACAAGACCGGCTGCATCGTGCGCGCCCGGTTCGGGCGCGATGGTGAGGTTGCTGAACACAAAGCCGTTCAGCACCCTGCTGAGCTCGATCCATCCGCTCCGGCGTCGTGGTGAAGCCGGCGGCCTCGATGATGAGCGTCGCCGACTTCACCGCCGCCGCTTGGAGATTCTTGACAAGCGGCCTTCAGCTCTTCGTCTCGCCGGTGCTTTCCATGAAGAGTTCAAACCGCGCGAGGGTGAACCGCCGCATTCTCCCGCTAGCGGGAGGTGCCCCCAGCTCGTCGGGATCGAGCATGCGAACCATCAGCAGCCTTCAGCGCTTCCGGAGTACATCGGGCCGATCCCGGCTGCAGCGTCTCGACCCGCTGCCAATGCAGATCGACGGTCCGCGGCCGCCGTCGCTTCGAGCAGCGCCTGGCGGGTCCGGAAGTAGTTCGACGTGGTGCCCGCGGGCACCCCGGCTCGGCCGTCGACCTGACGATGCGTCAGACCCCCGACGCCGTCGTCGCACAGGATGTCGATGGCGGCGTCGAGGATCTGGTTGCGTCGTGCGGGTTTGGAGGCATCAGTTCCTATAGTGCAGTCTTGCGAACAGGGTCAGGAACGCCGGGTACACGACGATCAGCAGGAACCAGCTGAACCCCATGCCGGCGGCAAGTATCCGAAAACGACTGGCGGGATTGGGTTTGCGTGGTCATGAGGATCACTCCTCGTACTTCAGTTTCCACAGCATGGCCAGGAACAGCGGGTAGACGACGATCAACAGCAGGTAGCTGAACCAGTAGCCGGCCATGTGCACGTAGAAGCTGACGTCTTCAGGCGAAGGCGACGTAGAGGTGCAGCGGCACGCTCGCAGTGATGTAGGCCATGCTGCGGTGAGCGCGATCCTGTGCGCGCGATTGGCGAAGCCATCCGGCGGTAACCCAGGATTCCGGTGACTGCCGCATAGGTCATCGGGATCATCAGCAGCGACATCCGTGTCCGTGGTGACTGACATACTGCAGCGCGAGGTCGTCACCGAAGATCACCCGGTAGAGGTGCAGGACGAAGCCGAGTGACGATGGTCAGCATCGCCGCCTCGACGGAAGAAGTAGCCGCGGCGGCGATAGATGTCCCACAGGGAGGGTTTGCTGTACTACGTCTAGTAGTGGTTGTCATGGTCGGACACTATCACTACGATATGTAGTGGATGCAAGAGCGGCTAGGGCCGCGGAGGCAGATTGGCCAGCCAGGTGTCGGGCAGCAGCTCGATGAGCTGTCCGTCCGGATCGCGGATCATCGCGAAAGCTGCTCGGTGGCGGTGTCCGCAGATCACCGACCCGCCGAACTGCTGCGACCTTCGCCAGCACCCCGGCGAGGTCGGACACCGACAGCGACATGTGCGTCAGCCCGACCTCGTCCATCACCCGCGTGTGGTCGGCGTGGACGTCGCGTTTGGAGTAGTCGATGAGTTCGAGCACGAACGCGTCGCGCACCAGATACGTCGCGCGTACGCCGATGGGCCTGTCGAGCTGCAGGAGCTTTTCGGTGCCCTCGTCGGGCAGGTCGAGTTCCCACCAGAACTCGAAACCGAGCAGGCCCTCGTAGAAGCGCCGCGACCGGTCGCGGTCGGAGACGCACAGTCCGACGTGGTTGAAAATCGTTCGCTGATTGGTCACGGCCCCGCCTGGCTCTAAAGATGCAAAGATAGCGTAATGGGCCGCTCAGATGTCAGTGCCGACGTCGTCGTCGACATCGATCATCATTCAGACGAGTACAGCTGCAACGAGCTCGCGATCAACGCCGACCTGCGTCGCCGGTGTCCGGTCGCGTGGAACGAGAAGTACGGCGGGTTCTGGTTCGTCACCGGCTACGACGCCGTGGCCCAGGCCGCCCGCGACGGTGACACGTTCGCGCACAAGTACGAGCCGAACGCGGCCGACGGCGTCGACTATCAGGGCGAGATGGGCGTCCCCCGGCCCGAGGGTCAGCCGCCGCTGGGCATCGGCGAGATCGACGGCCCCTACCACCTGGCGTTGCGGCGCGCGCTGACGCCGTTCTTCTCGACCGGCGCCATCGAGAGACTGCGGCCGTTCATGGAGCAGTGGGTGCACTGGTTCCTCGACCAGAAGATCGCCGACGGGCGGATGGATCTCGTGCTCGACTACGCCAGCCCGGTTCCCGCGATTCTCACGATGAAGTTGATGGGTCTGCCGTATGACAACTGGCAGTTCTACGCCGAACCTCTTCCACTCCGTCATGGATGCCCCCGACGCCGACTCCTACAACAAGGCGATCGCTCATGTGCCCGCAATGATCGAGGGTCTGTTGGCGTTCGTGGCGGCCGGCGGGCCGACCCCGGCGACGACCTGACGAGCTTCCTGGTTCAGTTCGACTTCGAAGGTAAGCGGCTCGACGATTCGCAGCTGATCGACATCCTGTGGAATCTCATCGGCGGAGGCGTCGACACCACCACGTCGCTGACCTCGCTCAGCCTGCTCCACCTCGGCACTCACCCGAATCTGCGGCAGCGCTGATCGACAATCCTGCGCTGTACCGCACTGCCGCCGACGAGTTCCTGCGCTACTTCTCGGTCAACAAGCAGCTCAGCCGCACCGTCAGTCGGGACACCGAGTTGTGCGGTCAGCAGTTGCGGCGCAACGACCGCGTCCTCATCAGCTGGTATGCGGCCAACCACGACGAGCGGGAGTTCGATCGGCCCGGCGAGGTGGAGCTGGACCGTGCGCCCAATCGCCACGTCGCGTTCGGGCTCGGCCCGCACCGCTGCATCGGCGCTCCGCTGGCCCGGATCATGTTCGAGGTGATGGTGAAGGGCGTGCTGGACCGCATGCCGGACTACCGGTCGACGTCGCGGGCGTGCACGAGTACGCGGGCAATCCGACGATGACCGGACTCGGCAACCTTCCCGTCACCTTCACGCCGGGCAGTACCGCGGGGACGGCACAGCGCCGCCTGATCATCTAGAACAGCGAGAACTGCTCGCCGGCTAGCGTGTCATCGGTGAAGTCCTCGATCGCGGCTGCCGCCGACGACGGCGTCGAGATAACGCATGAAGTCGGCGTCGGTGACCAGCGGAATGCCCAGCTCATTGGCCTGATAGCCCTTGCCGTGGTCGGGGCTGGCCTCATTGCAGAGGATCAGTGAGGTCTCGGGGTCAACGGCCTCGGTGTACGACAGCCCGGCATGCACGATCCGCTCGATCAACTCCTCATGGGTGCGGTCACCTCGGCGGACAACGCCACCCGCATGCCCTGCACCAGCGGCCGGCCCGCGACGAATCGCCCGGGGTTGATATACGGGCACGGCAGTCGTGCCGCGAGCGTCTTCAGCGGGCGCAGATCTTCGTGTGTGACTTGGCCGTTGGGCCAGGAGCGCCGCGTCAGCGGTCGCACGGGCAGCCACACCTTGCGTTCGCGTGCGCGGGCCAGCACCGGTTTGAGGATCTGCGCAAGGACCATCGCGTCGTCTAGCGCGTCGTGCGGTTTGATCTGAGTGATACCCCAGTGTGCCGCAAGGGTTTCCAGCCGCAGGTTGTCGGTTCCGAGTTCGAGCCTGCGGGTCAACTCGACGGTGCACATCGCGGTGTCGATCGGCAGTTCCGCCTCGACCATCTCCGCCTCGGCGGTCAGGAACGAGTAGTCGAAGCCCACATTGTGGGCGACCAGCGTGCGTCCGCGAAGGAGTCTCGATTAGCGGCTCGACGACGTCGGCGAAGATCGGCTGGCCTTCGAGCATCTCCGCGGTCAGCCCGTGCACATGGGTGGGCCCGGGTCGACGCCGGGGTTCAGCAGCGAGTAGAGGCTCTGCTCGACGTTCCCGTCGTCACCGAGGGCTAGCGCGGCGATGCTGACGATGCGGGCGTGACCGGGGCGGAAGCCCGACGTCTCCACGTCGACGACTGCCCAGCCCGAGCCGTTATCGGTGGCCGGGCGGCCCCAGAAGAGCCGCTCGGCCGGCGACATCCGGCGTCAGAGCCGCTCGGCCGGCGACATCCGGCGTCAGAGCCGCTCGGCCGACGACATCCGGCGTCAGTTTGGCTCACGTTTTCGATGGTGGCACGGGGCAGTGACATCGTCGGATCGCTCGCCGGCGTGTCGGCTCCCTAAAATGCCGGGGATGGTCACCACTCGAGGGCGTGTCGCACTCGCGGCCGGAGCCGGGGCACGTTGGGCGTCCCGGGTCACTGGACGCGGTGCAGGCGCGATGATCGGTGGTCTGGTCGCGATGACGCTGGACAAATCGATCCTGCGCCAGCTCGGCGAGGGCCGTCGCACCGTGGTGGTGACCGGGACAAACGGCAAATCCACCACGACCAGGATGATCGCGGCGGCGTTGGGCACGATCGGGCCCGTCGCGAGCGAATTCCGAGGGCGCGAACATGGATGCGGGGCTGGTGGCGGCGCTCGCGGGGTCGCGTGAAGCCGTCGCTGGCCGCGTTGGAGGTCGACGAGATGCACGTGCCGCACGTGGCCGATGCGGTCGATCCTGCGGTGATCGTCCTGTTGAACCTGTCGCGCGATCAGCTGGATCGGGTGGGTGAGATCAACCACATCGAGCGCACGCTGCGCGGCGGGTTGGCACGTCATCCGGTCGACCGTGGTCGTCGCGAATTGCGATGACGTGCTGATGACATCGGCGGCCTACGACAGCCCGCATGTGGTGTGGGTCGCGGCCGGCGGCGGCTGGGCCAACGACTCGGTGAGCTGTCCGCGCTCTGGTGAGGTGATCGTCCGCGACGGCGCCCACTGGTACTCGACGGGAACGGGGCCCGATGTCGGGCCCGGGGGCTCTCCGACTTCAAGCGGCCTACACCGCAATGGTGGTACGACGACACGCATATCCACGGTCCCGACGGTCTGTCGTTGCCGATGAAGCTGGCGTTGCCGGGAAACATCAACCGGGGCAATGCGACTCAGGCGGTGGCGGCGGCGGTCGACGATGGGCGCCGATCCCGCGGCGGCGGTCGCTGCGGTGTCGGGCGTAGACGAGGTGGCGGGCCGGTACAGCACCGTGCAACTCGGCGCGCATTCGGTGCGGATGCTGTTGGCCAAGAATCCGGCCGGCTGGCAGGAAGCGCTGTCGATGGTCGACACCGAGGCGGGTCGGTGGTGATCTCGGTCAACGGTCAGGTGCCCGACGGCGAGGATCTCTCGTGGCTGTGGGACGTCAACTTCGAGCATTTCGTCGACAAGCCGGTGGTGGCCGCTGGCGAGCGCGGGACCGACCTGGCGGTGCGGCTGGGATACGCCGGCGTGCGAGCACACGTTGGTGCACAACGCCGTTGAGGCGATCACGTCCTGCCCGCCGGGCCATGTCGAGGTGGTCGCCAACTACACGGCCTTCCTCTCGAACTGCACTGGGCGGGCGCGACGTGCCTGAGTCGACGGTTCGGATCGGGTTGGTGCTGCCCGACGTGATGGGGACCTACGGCGACGGCGGCAATTCGGTGGTGCTGCGGCAACGCTTGCGAATGCGGGGCTTCGACGCCGAGATCATCGAGATCACACTGGCGGATCCGGTGCCGTCCGAGCTTGACCTGTACACCCTCGGCGGCGCAGAGGATTACGCGCAACGGCTGGCTACCCGACACCTCATCCGGTATCCGGGGCTGCAACAGGCGGCCGAGCGCGAGGCGCGCCGGTGTTGGCGATCTGCGCGGCCATCCAGGTGCTGGGTCACTGGTATGAGACATCGTCGGGTGAGCGTGTCGACGGGGTCGGACTGCTGGACGTCACGACGTCGCCGCAGCCGAACGCACGATCGGCGAGGTGGTTTCTGAGCCGCTGCTCGACGCGTTGCAGAGAGGCTGACCGGATTCGAAAATCACCGCGGCGGAACGGTGTTGGGCCCGCAGGCCAGACCGCTGGCCCGCGTGATCAGCGGTGCGGGCAACCGCGCGGGCGACGGATTCGATGGCGCCGTGCAGGGCAGCGTGGTGGCGACCTATCTGCATGGCCCGTGTCTGGCCCGCAATCCGGAACTGGCGGACCACCTGTTGCGCCGCGTGGTCGGCGACCTGCCGCCGCTGGAGATCGACGAGGTCGCGCAGCTGCGGAGCGAACGGCTGGCCGCTCCCCGCCGCGTTTAGGGCCGCGAACGAGTCACGCGGCGATGTCAGCGCGGCTGACGAGGCACGCCTCCATCTGGCGATGATCTCGGCTGGCTGTCCTCCTTGATGACCTGATCGACGATCCACCCGATCGACTTCTGGCTATGCGCAACGCGTCGGATGTCCTTCATGTACTGACTGCGGTCCTGCGGTGTTGATCTCCGTCGTACTCCGACAGCGACCATGTAGTCCTCCCAGCCCATGTCTGACCAGCGGATGACCCGCGTGGTGCCCCCGACGATCGGAATCTGCGGTGTCGGGCTGGGGCAGATCCCGCGTCGATGTAGCAGCAGGCGCAGCCGGGTCTCCGGTGGTGACGCGGCGCCACCGTCAACGAGCGGCAACACATCCGCTGAGCGCCTTGAGTCCCCGCGCACCGTGGTAGCGCTTAGCCAGCGATAGGACACCTGCGATGGAGAAGACCCGCTCCCGCATCAGCGCGTCCAGTCTGGCTAGGGCCCGCCCCTCGGCAAGTACCGGCCGAGGTCGAACGCTGTGCGTGTCACGCGTCGTCACCGGCAGTTGCCCGATACCCAGGTGATCTCGTCCTCGGCCAGCGCCTCGATGCGCAGGACCAGCCCGCGCTGCGGCCGGAACGCGGCGAGATCAGTCGATCGGAGTGTCCGCGATCCACCCACGAGGCGCCCACAACGCGGATGCGGCCACGCCTGCGATGACTCCCGTTGACGGGTCCCAGCCACGCCGCGATCGCTCTATCGCGCAAGTGACAGCGTCGCAATCCTTCGCGTGTGTAGACACCGCGGAACTCCCGCCGATACCGCGGCTGCAACTCATGCCGGGTCGACCGACCGGCCGCGAGCTGCTTCACTGCCAATGAAACACTTCCCCCATCGCGGCATCGTGGCATCGACGCACCGACACTTCCGCGAAACGTACGAATTGCAGAGAAAGTGCGAGAAGCGGCCTGCAAAACGTACGTCTCGCGGAACCGGCCGTGCGTCTCGCGCTCGCCGTGGCACAGAGAGTCAGGCCATCGCGCGGCGGCCTGCCAGCGCGCGGCCCAGCGTCAGTTCGTCGGCGAATTCCAGGTCGCCGCCCATCGGCAGGCCGGACGCGATGCGCGTCACCGTCAGCCCGGGGATATCGCGCAGCATCCGCACCAGATACGTCGCTGTCGCTTCGCCCTCGGTGTTCGGATCCGTCGCGATGATCACCTCGGTGATCTCGACGCCATCCACCTTCTCGCCAATCCTGTTCAGCAGCTCGCGAATTCGCAACTGATCGGGACCCACACCGGACAACGGGTCCAGCGCTCCGCCCAGCACGTGGTAGCGGCCGCGGAACTCACGGGTGCGCTCGACGGCCTGCACATCCTTCGGCTCCTCGACGACACACACCACCGATCCGTCGCGGCGTGCATCGCCGAACAGATCCGGCATCGCTCGTCGTCGGACACGTTGCCGCACACCGCGCAGAACGTCACGCCGTCGCGGACCTGCCCCAACACCGCGGTGAGCCGATCGATGTCCGGCGGCTCGACGCTCAACAGATGGAACGCGATCCGCTGCGCGCTCTTCGGCCCGATGCCCGGCAGCTTGCCGAGCTCGTCGATCAGATCCTGGACGGGGCCTTCGAACATCTAGGTGGACTCAGACCCGGAAGGCCCAGGTCGCCCATGCCGCCCGCCAATGGTCCGAGCCGATCCTGCGCCAGGATGGTGACCTGCTTGGAGGCGTCGGCGATCGCGCCGACCACGAGGTCCTGCAGCGTCTCTACGTCGTTCGGATCGACGACCTTCGGGTCGATGGACACCGCGACCACCGCGCCGCTGCCCTTCATCGTGACCTGTACCAGGCCGCCGCCGGCCTGGCCGTGCACCTCGGCCGCGGCCAGCGCCTCCTGCGCCTCCATCAGCTTCTGCTGCACCTGCTGCGCCTGCGCGAGGAGTGCCGACATATCTGGCTGGCCTCCGGGTTGCATGACGGTCCCCTTGCGTCGTCGATCGGTCTCGACTTGGCTTCGTCGGGCGGTTGGGCTTTAACAGTAGTCGCGACGTGCTCTACCGTGGCGCCCGTGCCTGCCCGCCTGCGTGTCGGCGCCATGTTCGCCGCCGGTCTGCTCATTGCCGTGTCGACGCCTGCCATCGAGGCCGGCGCCGCACCCGCGAACATCGCCGGCAAGATCGTGTTCCTCGACCCCGGCCACAACGGCTCCAACGACTCCTCGATCAGCCGACAGGTGCCCACCGGCCGCGGCGGGACCAAAGACTGCCAGGCCAGCGGCACCTCCACCGACGACGGCTACCCCGAGCACACCTTCGCCTGGGACACCACGCTGCGCATCCGCCAGGCGCTCACCGCGCTGGGCGTGCGGACCGCGATGTCGCGCGGCGACGACACCGGCCTCGGGCCCTGCGTCGACGAACGCGCGAACATGGCCAACTCGCTGCGGCCCAACGCGATCGTGTCCATCCACGCCGACGGCGGTCCGCCCACCGGCCGAGGCTTCCACGTCAATTACTCGTCGCCGCCGCTCAACGACGCCCAGGCCGGACCATCGGTGCAGTTCGCCCGGTCATGCGCGACCAGCTCGCCGCCTCGGGGTTTGTGCCCGCCACCTACATCGGTAGCGGAGGCCTTTACCCCCGCGCGGATCTGGCCGGGCTCAACCTCGCGCAGTACCCGTCGGTCCTCGTCGAACTGGGCAACATGAAGAACCCCGCCGACTCGGCGCTGATGAAGACGCCGGAGGGACGGCAGAAGTACGCCGACGCCGTCGTCCGCGGTATCGCAGGCTTTCTCGGCGCTAGCGCCCCTCTGTCTTGAATGTCGGGCCGCTTACCGGCCCTCGGAATCGAATGTCGGGCCGCTTACCGGCCCTCGGAATCGAATGTCGGGCCGCTTACCGGCCCTCGGAATCGAATGTCGGGCCGCTTACCGGCCCTCGGAATCGAATGTCGGGCCGCTTACCGGCCCTCGGAATCGAATGTCGGGCCGCTTACCGGCCCTCGGAATCGAATGTCGGGCCGCTTACCGGCCCTCGGAATCGAATGTCGGGCCGCTTACCGGCCCTCCACCTGCTTCTTGAGGTTTTCCAGCACTTCGCCCTGGATCTTGCGCAGCCCGAGCGGCGCGAACGTCTTCTCGAAGAAGCCGCCGATGCCGCCGGCCCCCTGCCAGGACGTCTTGACCGTGACGGACGAGCCCGGCCCTGCGGGCGAGACGGTCCAGTTGGTGATCATCGACGAGTTGGCGTCCTTCTCGATGACGGTGTGGCCCGCGACGTCGACGCTGGCTTTCACATCGCGCACCCGCGACTTGGTGGCCTGCAGTTTCCAGCTCGCGACGGTGCCGGCGCCTTGGCCACCCTCGAGCACCCGATAGTCGCTGTAGTGCGACGAGAGGATCTTCGGGCGCACGGTCGCATAGTCCGCGACGGCCGACAGCACGGTCTCCGGCGCAGCGTCGATCAAGATAGTGCTGGACGCGCTGACCTGTGCCATTCGTAAATCCTCCTGTGGTGTGCGGTCGCATCGGTCGCGACCGCGGACTAGCGTATATCCGTGTCTGTTGTGGAGTCCGACGCACGTACTGCTCACGCCGCGGGCGTGCAGCGGCTGTTGGCAGCTACCGGTCAATTCCTCCGAACGCCACCGTCCGTCTCGCCAAACCGACCTCGAACCTGTTCCGGGCGCGCGCCAAGACGGCCGGCAAGGGGCTGGACGTCTCGGGGTTGACAAACGTCATCGCCGTGGACCCCGAGGCCCGCACCGCCGACGTCGCCGGCATGTGCACGTATGAGGATCTCGTCGCCGCCACGCTGCCCTACGGGCTGTCGCCGCTGGTGGTGCCCCAGCTGAAGACCATCACACTCGGCGGGGCGGTCACCGGGCTCGGCATCGAGTCGTCGTCGTTCCGCAACGGGCTGCCGCATGAGTCGGTACTCGAAATGGACATCCTCACCGGGCCCGGTGAGATCGTCACCGCCAGTCGTGAGGTGTGCTCCGATCTTTTCCATGCGTTCCCGAATTCGTATGGCACGCTGGGGTATTCGGTGCGACTGCGGATCGAACTGGAATCGGTCAAGCCGTTCGTCGCGCTTCGGCACCTGAGATTTCATTCGCTCGAGGACCTCGTCGCGGCGATGGACCGCGTCATCGAAACCGGTGGCCACGACGGCACCCCCGTCGACTATCTCGACGGGGTGGTGTTCAGCGCCGACGAGAGCTACCTCACTCTCGGATTCAAGACATCGACGCCGGGACCGGTGAGCGACTACACCGGCCGCGACATCTACTACCGCTCCATCCAGCATGCCGAGGGCGAAAAGCATGATCGGCTGACGATCCACGACTACCTGTGGCGGTGGGACACCGATTGGTTCTGGTGCTCACGGGCGTTCGGCGTGCAGAACCCGCGGATTCGCCGGTTCTGGCCGCGGCGCTACCGGCGCAGCAGCTTCTACTGGAAGCTCATCGGTTACGACCGGCGGTTCAACATCGCCGATCGCATCGAGCAGCGCAACGGGCGCCCCCCGCGGGAACGTGTCGTGCAGGACGTCGAGGTGCCCATCGAACGAACCGCCGAGTTCCTGCAGTGGTTCTTGGACAACGTACCGATCGAGCCGATCTGGCTGTGTCCGCTGCGGCTTCGCGACGAGGGCGGCTGGCCGCTGTACCCGATCCGGCCTCACCACACGTACGTCAACGTCGGCTTCTGGTCATCGGTGCCGGTCGGACCCACCGAAGGCCACACCAACAAGCTGATCGAGCGGGAGGTGAGCCGACTCGACGGGCACAAGTCGCTGTACTCCGATGCGTATTACGGCATCGACGAGTTTGACGAACTCTATGGCGGTGAAACCTACAAGACCGTTAAAAAGACATACGACCCCGATTCACGGTTCCTCGACCTGTACGCGAAGGCGGTGCAACGACAGTGACGACTTTCAAGGAACACACAGCACACGAGCCCGTCAGCGCCAGAAGGCTCACGCTGGCCGAGATCCTGGAGATCTTCGCCGCGGGCCAGCTGCCGCTGAAGTTCACCGCCTACGACGGCAGCTCGGCCGGACCCGACGATGCCGAGCTCGGCCTGGATCTGCTGACGCCGCGCGGCACCACGTACCTGGCCACCGCTCCCGGTGACCTCGGTCTGGCCCGCGCGTACGTCTCGGGCGACTGGAGCCGCAGGGCGTGCATCCCGGCGACCCCTACGACCTACTCAGAGCGCTGGCGGACAAGATGGATTTCAAGCGCCCGCCAGCGCGCGTACTTGCCAACATCGTGCGCTCCATCGGCTTCGAACATCTCAAGCCGATCGCACCGCCGCCGCAGGAGGCGCTGCCGCGCTGGCGCCGTATCGCAGAAGGCTTGCGGCACAGCAGGACTCGTGACGCCGAGGCGATCCACCACCACTACGACGTGTCGAACACGTTCTACGAGTGGGTGCTCGGCCCGTCGATGACCTACACCTGCGCCTGCTACCCGGATCCGGATGCCACCCTGGAGGAGGCCCAGGAGAACAAGTACCGGTTGGTGTTCGAGAAGCTGCGGCTGAAGCCCGGCGATCGACTGCTCGACGTCGGATGCGGTTGGGGCGGCATGGTCCGCTACGCGGCCCGCCACGGCGTCAAAGCCATCGGCGTCACGCTCTCCAAAGAGCAGGCGGAGTGGGGGCAAAACGCGATCCGCGAGCAGGGTCTGGCCGACCTCGGCGAAGTGCGTCACGGCGACTACCGCGACATCCGCGAATCGGGGTTCGACGCGGTGTCATCGATCGGGCTCACCGAGCACATCGGCGTCGCGAACTACCCGGCGTACTTCCGGTTCCTCAAGTCGAAGATGCGTAACGGCGCACTGCTGCTCAACCACTGCATCACCCGCCCTGACAACCGGACCGGCCCCAGCGCAGGCGGTTTCATCGACCGTTACGTATTCCCCGACGGGGAGCTCACCGGCTCGGGCCGCATCATCATCGAGGCGCAGGACGTCGGTCTCGAGGTCGTTCACGAGGAGAATTTGCGCCATCACTACGCGCTTACGCTGCGTGACTGGTGCCGCAACCTCGTCGAGCACTGGGACGAGGCTGTCGAGGAGGTCGGCCTGCCCACCGCCAAGGTGTGGGGTCTGTACATGGCCGGATCGCGGCTGGGCTTCGAGACCAATGTCGTTCAGCTGCACCAGGTTCTGGCGGTCAAGCTGGACAGCCACGGCCGAGACGGTGGACTTCCGCTGCGGCCGTGGTGGACGCCCTAATTGCCGTCGATGCGCCGCGCGCCGAGTTCGCTCTGCAGCAATTCGAGCGCAGCTTCCTCGGGATCACGTCGCGGCGTCTCGGAGGTGTCACCGCTGGCCTCGGCCAGCATGCTCTCCTCTTCCTCGTTGCGCTGCTGCGGTGCAGGCGCGACGGGCTCGTCGGGTTCGGGCGTGGCGGGCGGCGGCTCGCCGGCACCCGTCTCGCACCGAATCTTCCAGTCGACGCCGAGCGCGTCCTTGAGCGCCTCGCGGATGACGTCGGCGTTGCGCGGTTCGGTCAGCCGCTTGGCGAGTGGCGCCGACTCGTGGCTCAGCACCAGCGTGGCGCCGTCGACGGCGCGCACGATCGCCCCGGCAAGCATCACCTCGGTGGTGCGGCTGCGTTGACGGACCTTCTCGCGCACCGTGGTCCACATGCTGCGCACCGCCGCGGCATTCGGCTCACCCGTCACCGCCGGTGAGGGCGGTGCCGCCACGACCGGATCGGACGGCGCGCGCACGGGGGGCGGCGAGTGCTCAACGGGTTCAGGGGAAGCCTCCGGCGCAGGGGCGGGTTCCGGCGTGGCCACCTCGGTAGGCTCCGGCTCCGGACTGGGCTTCGGCTTCGGCGACGGATCAGCGGCCGGCTCGGAGGCCGAGGGCTCCGGTGCTTTGCTCCTGCGGGTGAATTGCTTTGGCGCTGCGCCTTGTTCAGCGTCGGGGATGGACAAGTCGAGCCTGGTCTCGATGCGTTCGACCCGCTGCAGCAGCGCCGATTCGGTGTCGCTCGCCGACGGCAGCAGCAGCCGCGCACACACCACCTCGAGCAGCAGCCGAGGCGCCGTCGCTCCGCGCATCTCCCCGAGGCCGGCGTGCACCACCTCGGCGTAGCGGGTCAACGTCGCGGTGCCGATCCGCGTCGCCTGCTCGCGCATCCGCTCGAGCACGTCCTCCGGCCCGTCGACAACTCCGCGGGCGACGGCGTCGGGCACCGACTGCAGCACGATGAGATCGCGGAAACGTTCCAGCAGATCGGTGGCGAACCGCCGCGGGTCGTGGCCGGCGTCGATCACCGCCTCGACCGCGCCGAACACCGCCGCGGCGTCGCCCGCGGCCAGCGCGTCGACCGCATCATCGATCAGCGCCACATCCGTCGCACCCAGCAGCGCCAAGGCCCGCTGATACTCCACCCGATTGCCCGCCGCACCCGCCAGGAGCTGGTCGAGCACCGACAGCGTGTCTCGTGGCGAGCCGCCGCCTGCCCTGATCACCAGCGGATAGACCGCGTCGTCGACGGTGACCTGCTCCTGTGCGCAGATGCGTTCCAGAAGCGCACGCATGGTCCGAGGCGCCAGCAGCCGGAACGGGTAGTGATGGGTGCGCGACCGGATCGTCGGCAGCACCTTCTCGGGTTCGGTGGTCGCGAAGACGAAGATCAGGTGATCCGGCGGTTCCTCGACGATCTTGAGCAGCGCGTTGAAGCCGGCCGTGGTGACCATGTGCGCCTCGTCGATGATGAAGATGCGATACCTCGACTGCGCGGGTGCGTAGAACGCCCGATCGCGCAGTTCGCGGGTGTCGTCCACACCACCATGGCTGGCGGCGTCGAGCTCGACGACGTCGACGCTGCCCGGCCCGTTGGGCGCCAGCGCCACGCAGGAGTCGCACACCCCACACGGCGTCGGCGTCGGCCCCTGCTCGCAGTTCAGGGAGCGCGCCAGGATGCGCGCCGACGACGTCTTCCCGCAGCCTCTCGGCCCCGAGAACAGGTAGGCGTGATTGATGCGACCGGCCGACAGCGCAGTACACAACGGCTCGGTGACGTGTTCCTGGCCGATCACATCGGCGAAGACCGCCGGTCGGTACTTGCGGTAGAGCGCCACGCTCAGCAGGCTACCGAGACGGTGTGACGAATCAACACGTCAGTCCTTGAGCAGCGACTCGGTCGCGGACAACAGTGCACAGGTGGCCAGGCCGTCGATGGCCTCCCGCAGCTCGGGCTCGGCCGGGAACGTCGGAGCGATCCGAATGTTCTTGTCCTCCGGGTCTTTTCGATACGGAAATGTCGCCCCCGCCTCCGTCACCGCAATGCCTGCGTCCTTGGCGAGCGCGACGGTGCGGCGGGCGGTACCGGGCAGGACGTCGAGGCTGATGAAGTAGCCGCCCTTGGGCTCGGTCCACGACGCGATCTTCGACTCGCCCAGCCGCTGGTCCAAGATGTCGAGCACCGCGGCGAACTTCGGCGCCAGTAGTTGCTGGTGGCGCCGCATCTGCAACCGCACCCCGTCGGCGTCACCGAAGAAGCGCAGATGCCGCAGCTGATTCACCTTGTCCGGGCCGATCGACTTCTTGCCCGCGTGCTGCAGGTACCAGGCGATGTTGCCCAGCGAGCTGCCGAAGAAGCTGACCCCGGCGCCGGCGAAGGTGATCTTGCTGGTCGACGCGAACACCAGCGGTCGGTTCGGGTTACCCGCCGCCTCGGCCAGACCGAGCACATCGATCGGCCGCTCGAAGTCGTGCGTCAACGTGTGCACCGCATACGCGTTGTCCCACATCAACCGGAAATCAGTTGCCGCCGTTCGCATTTGAACCAAACGCCGCACCGTCTCCCACGCATACGTGGCACCGGTCGGGTTGGAGTACACGGGCACACACCACATGCCTTTGATCGCCGGGTCGGCGGCGACGAGCTCTTCGATCACGTCGACGTCGGGGCCGTCCTCGCGCATCGGCACGGTGATCATCTCGACGCCGAGACTTTCGGTGATCGCGAAGTGGCGGTCATACCCCGGCGCCGGGCACAGGAACTTGACCTGCGGCTCGTCCTTCCAGGGCCGCGGCGAGTCGACGCCGCCGTGCAGCATGGAGAACACCACCACGTCGTGCATCAACTCCAGGCTGGCGTTGTTGCCTGCGATCAGGTTGGGCACCGGTATGCCGAGCAGCTCTCCGAAAACGGCCCGCAACTCGGGCAGCCCGTGCAGCCCGCCGTAGTTACGGGTGTCAGTTCCCTCGCCGTCGCGGAAGTCGTCCTGTCCGGGCAGCGCGAGCAGTCCGTTGGACAAATCCAACTGCGCGCCAGACGGCTTGCCACGCGTCAAGTCGAGCTTGAGGCTCTTGGCCTGCAGCTCGGCATAGTTGCGCGTCTGCTGCTCGTGCTGGGCGAGAAGGTCCTCTCGGCCAAGCGACTGAAACGACACGGGGCGCCTTTCACCAAAGCGGTGGAAATGGAGGGGACCCCGCGCACCCGCCAGAGCCCATTGACCCTTGCTGCCTTCCGGCCCTGGGGGAGTTCACAGGATAGACGCCGCGCGGGGTCCTCGAAGGAGTCTAGTACTCCCGCCGTGGTGCTCGTTATTGCGCCGACGGCTTCCAGTGGAGCCACAACAACGGCCCCGGACGCAGTCTTGCGGTTCATCACGGCGGGACGATCAGCGTGGTCGGCTACCATGGCCCGCGGAGGATTCGCCTAGTGGCCTATGGCGCTCGCCTGGAACGCGGGTTGGGTTAACAGCCCTCAGGGGTTCAAATCCCCTATCCTCCGCACTCGGTCCGGGGTGCGACTACATAACGAATAAGCTGGTCGCACCCCGGCCACAATCTCGAGGAGGAGCATGCGGCGCTGGGTCGCGGTGTTGTGGCACGCGTCGTTCTCGTTGCTCGCCGCGGGCCTCTATTTCGCCTTCGTGCTGCCCCGCTGGTGGGAGTTGATGGGTGACACCCCGCACACGCTTGGCACCGTGTTCCGTATCGTCGCCGGCGCGTTGATCGGTCTGGCCGCGCTGCCGGTGGTGTTCACCCTGCTCAAGACGCGTCGGCCGGAGTTCAATACGCCGCAGCTGGCGTTGACTCTGCGAACGTGGTCGATCGTCCTGCACGTGCTGGCCGGTGTGCTGATCATCGGTACGGCGATCAGCGAGATCTGGCTCTCACTCGACGCCGCGGGCCCATGGCTCTTCGGCATCTACGGCGGGGCCGCAGCGATCGCATTGCTCGGTGTCTTCACCTTCTACCTGGCGTACGTGGCCGAGATGCCACCGCCGCCGCCCAAACCGCTGAAGCCCAAAACCGACAAGCAGCGGCGAGGCCGTCGCAAGAAGGCCGACGACGAGGTAGCCGACGACGAGGTAGCCCCCGACGAGGCCGAGGACTCTCAGGAGGCCGAGGACGGCGTCGGAGGCCGACGCCGCCGAGGAATCGCCGACCGAGGAACCTGCCCAGGTCACCGCAGAGGCCGACGTGCCGGAGACCGCGGCCGAGGAGGCGACGTCGGACGACGACAGCGCCGAGTCGACGAACGGCAAGCTACGCAATCGCCGCCCGTCAGCGGACGCCGAGCCGACCCGCCGTCGACGTCGACGCTCGCGCGGTGGCGTCGCCGTCGACGATTAAGAATTCGGACTTCGGGCACTATGGGCACATGGACAGAAATCTCGTCCGTCGCCCGCTAGCTGCATTGCTGATGGCGCTCGTCGCCGTCTTCGCCCTGGTCACGCCGGTGCAACCGGCCACCGCAATGGCAGCTCCCGGCGACCCGAACGCCGCGGCGGCCTCGGTCGAGCCGGCCGTGGCACGCGTTGACACAGAGATCCACTACCAACACGCGATTGGCGCGGGTGCGGGCATCGTGCTCGACCCGGGCGGTCAGGTGCTGACCAACTTCCACGTCGTCTCGGGTGCCGACCGCATCACTGCGACTGTCAACGGGCGGTCCTACCCGGCGGAGCTGGTCGGCTACGACCGGCGGCACGACATCGCCGTGCTGCAGCTGCTCGGCGCGGGCGGGCTGCCCACGGCCCCTATCGGTGACTCCGCAGCGCTGCAGGCAGGCGAACCGGTGGTCGCCCTCGGCAATGCGCAGGGGTCCGACAGACCGCTGACCCGGGAGGTCGGACCGGTCACCGGCTTCGGCCGCACCGTCGACGCCGAGGACTCGCTAACCGGCAGCAAGGACGAGATCAGCGGCCTCATCGAGTTCGCCGCACCGGTGGTGGCAGGAGACTCCGGCGGGCCGCGTGGTCAACGGCGCCGGGCAGGTCGTCGGAATGACTACCGCGGCGTCGGTGAACTACCAATTCGGCCCTGGCGGAAAGGGTTTCGCGATCCCGATCAACGACGCGATGGCCATCGGCAACCAGATCCGGTCGCGCGCGCCGTCGGACTCGGTGCACATCGGGCCACCGGTACTGCTCGGCGTGGGTGTACGGACCGCGCAGCGCGGCCCCGGCGTGGTCATCCAGGAGGTGTTGCGCGGCGGGCCGGCCGAACAGGCGGGTCTGTTGGACGGCGACGTCCTCACGATGCTCGACGGCACGCCGCTGGATTCGGCGACCACCCTGACATACGTGCTCGACCGCCACTACGCCGGCGACGTCATCGACGCGACATGGGTCGACGGCACCGGCCAGGAGCGCGCCGGAAAGGTCACGCTGACCCAGATGTGAGTTGACCGAAAGCCGCCGGGAGCGCGGCTGGGTCACCCTATGCTGAGCGAGTGCCAAACACTCCATATCGGGTCGTTCAGTGGACGACGGGAAATGTCGGAAAGAGCTCAGTCGAGGCGATCGCCAAGAACCCCAACTACGACCTGATCGGTCTCTACGCCTGGTCGAAGGACAAAGTCGGCAAGGACGCGGGCGAACTGGTCGGCATCGACCCCCTGGGCGTCATGGCCACCAACGACGTCGATGCGCTGCTTGCACTCAAACCCGATGTCGTCGTCTACAACCCGATGTGGATCGACGTCGACGAACTCGTGCGCATCCTCGAGGCGGGCGTGAACGTCGTCGCGTCGGCGTCTTTCATCACCGGAGACAACCTGGGCGACGGCAAAGCCAAACTGGAAGAGGCCTGCATGCGGGGCGGGTCGACGCTGTTCGGTTCGGGCGTCAGCCCGGGCTTCGCCGAACTGCTGGCCATCGTCGCGGCCGACGGCCTGCGACCGGGTCGACAAGATCACCATCGCCGAATCCGCTGACACCACCTTCTACGACTCCCCCGACACCGAACGCCCGTCGGCTTCGGCAAGGCGATCGACGATCCCGAGCTGCAGCCGATGGCCGAAAAAGGGACCGCGGTGTTCGCGGAGGCCGTCCGACTGGTCGCCGACTCGATCGGCGTCGAGCTCGACGAGATCAAGTGTGTCTCCGAGTACGCGCAAACCACCGAGGACCTCCCGATGGCGTCGTGGACCATCCCGGCCGGCCACGTCGCGGGTGTGTTCGCCAGTTGGCAGGGCATCGCGGACGGCAAGACCGTCGTCGACATCAACGTCCGGTGGAAGAAGGGCCAGACGCTGGAGCCGGACTGGCAGCTCGACGGCGACGGCTGGAAGATCACCATCGAGGGCCGACCGACCGTCAACATGCAAGTCGGTTTCCTGCCGCCGCCGGACATGATCGAGAACGCCAAGACGATGGAGGATTTCATCGTGCTCGGCCACATCATCACCGCGATGCCGCCCATCCACGCGATACCCGCCGTCGTGGCGGCAGCGCCGGGCATCGCCACGTACAACGACCTGCCGTTGCCGCTGCCGCGCGGCGTCGTGCCGACGGGCTAGCGCCGGCTAGCGTCGTGAATGTTATTCGGGTGCGTTGGGTTTCGGTCGCGCCTGTTCGTCACTGTGGCCGCACGCCTCACCGCTCCGGTGCGATTGGGATGCTGGTGTGGCGGGTGTGTCCGAAGCGTCGGCACTCGGTCATCCGGCTAGCGCCGGCCCGCGACCTTCTTGGTGTCGCCCGACTCGCGATAGCGCGCACCGTATTTCGGCACGATCACCGGACCGCTGTGCCGTGCAGCGGTGATCGCGTTGCGCAGCGGGCGGGCCAGCCCGGCGAACGAGGCCATGTCGAGCAGCATCGGCGTCAGCAGCCGATTGTGGACGAACGCGAAGGCGGTGCCGGCCGCCGGATCGGCCCAGCCCAGCGTGCCCCCAAGACCGATATGGCCAAAACCCTTGAGCAGACCGGGAATCGGAGATTCGTGATAGCCGAGGTGGAACGGCATTGGCACGCCCATGTTCAGGTCGGGCCACGGCTTCGGGTTTCCGATCAGGCCCTGCGCCAATTCCTCGGACAGGAACTCGGTGTCGTCGATGCGTCCGCCGTTGGCGATCGCGGCGTACATCTTGGCCAGGCCGCGGGCGGTGACCACACCGTTCGCAGCGGGCACCTCGCCGTCGAGGAACGGAATATCGCCCTGCACAAACGATTTGATGCCGGGAAAGAACATCGCCCCGAAGGCGCCCGATAGCGGCAGCCCGGCCACCTTCGGTGCCACAAGTTGAACACCGGGTTGGACCGCGAGCTCTGCGGCGCGAGGATCTGTGCCACCTTCGTCGGTGAGCCCTTCGGCGGGCGGCCCAGGTGCAGACCGTCGGTGTTGAGTGGACGCGGCCACCTCATCGCGGATCAACTCGCGCATGCCCTCGCCCGTCACAGCGCGGGCGAGCCCGGACAGAATCCACCCGTAGGTGAGCGCGTGGTAGGCCGGCCAGCCTCTGAGATGGTCGACCGGCGCGGCTGCGAGCCGCTCTTCCATCAGCGACGTGGTCGAGCAGTTCGTCTTTGGTGACGCCTTTCAGATGCGATAGCCCGGCGCGGTGGCGCAGTACATCGCGCACGGTGATCTCGTCCTTGCCCTTGGCGCCGAATTCGGGCCAGTACGTCGCGACGGGCTCGTCGTAGCGACAGCAGACCGCGGTCGACCAGCCGGTGAATGACTGTGGCGGTGACGCCTTTCGTCGCGGAGAACACCATCGCCCCGGTGTCGGCGGTCCACGCCTGCTCGGCCGTCCCGGTCGGACCAGCCCGTCCAGACATCGACGACGGGCTTGCCGTCGATGAACACCGACAGCGCTCCGCCGCCGAACCGGCGGCCCGGGAACAGACCCGCGAAGATGCGTGCGACGTTTCCGAACCGCGGATCGGCGGCGCCCTGCACGCCGCGCGGCAAGCCGTCTTCGGCCCGCAGCAAAGACGCCTTTGTCATACGACCCACAATGCGGTCGACACGGGCGGCCGTAGGTTCGGAACGAAGAAATTTTCAGGTCGTCACTTGCGTGACGACGGCCTTCAGCTGCGCGTCCGGGCGGGCCGTCGAGAACTACGTCCTTGAGGATCTTGGCCTGATCCTTCGTCACCGTGAACTCGCCGTCCTGCGGCTGCGTTCGCCACCGGTCACCTGGTAGTGGACGGTGAACGGGGTCTCCGGCAACGGATGCATACCAATGTATTTGGGTTCGATCGTGTACTTGTACGTGCAACCGCCCTCGGGCACACAACTCTGATCGGTGACGACGACACCGATGCTGAACTCCACCGGCGTCGGCACCTTCGGCGACGGCGGAGCCAGCGTTGTCCGCGGCGCGGCGGTGCGCTCGGAAGGTTTCGGGCCGCCCATGCTGCCGAAGATCGTGACGGCGGCGATGCCGACACCGCTGGCGGCGATCGCAAAGAGGGCCAAACCCGCTGACCACCTGCGAACCGTGCTCGAAACGCGCATCTGTATAGCAAACCTGGTTTGTCACCGAAGGGAAGCATTTCGGCCGCGTGGCGCGGCTTTCAGTGCTGGGGACGCCGCCGCCTGCCCAGGAATATCGTCACGACGATAGAAACGGCCCACAGCACCGCCACGATGGCCCCCGCCACGATGAGGGTGCTGCCCTTGACAGCGAGACCTGTCGGCGAGTCGTCGCTCACGAGTTGCAAGTGATAGTTGCCGGGTAGCAGTCCCTCCCCAGGGGCCTCCATGCCCGGCAGGCTTTGAGTCTTGTGGATTTCGAATTGCGCTACGCCGGCATCGTTCTGCTTCCACTCACCCCACGCGGGCGTGACGCCGTCAAGAAGGACTTTGCGGTCACCACCGACTGCTGGGTCGCCGCCGACGTCGACGAGTTTCGGACGACGATCGGCTCGTACGTCGCCTTCGCGTACTTCACCTGGACCGGGACGTCGCGCAGGGTTCGCCCCGGTGGAGGTGGAGGCGGCGGCGGCACGCCGTCGCCCGGGTAGTACCCACCCCCGAAGAAGTTGCCCACCGCGACATCGCTGACTAAGCCGATAGCGTTCACCCGCAACGCGGTGAAGTTGTACGAACCGGGTTCGGCCACTTCGGTGACGATGCGACCCAGTGGGGTTATCGGCAGTATCCGCGGGCTTCCCGCGACCTCGTAGATCAGCTCGAGCGAGTCGGGAAAGGGGTTGAGAATCAGCGGGCGGGAGTACTCGTCGTATTGCACCCAGTCCGGTTGCCACTGCATGACCCGGTGCGCCGCCAAGCCATCTGCGGGGATGGCGCCGCCTGTGTCGTCCGGACCGGGATTCGCCGCGCGAATGGCCGATCTCCGCAGGCGGTCGATCTCGGCCTTCGAAGCCGGCGGTGGGTCGACCTGCACCGGCTCAGCGCGCTGGGCGAGTTTGACGTCCTCGGGGGCGGCCTGCAGCCTTCGCGGCTCGGCAACCTGGGTCGTCCCTGCGGCCAGTTCGGCGCTCTGAGTCTGTCCGGCACTCGACGGCCCCGGCGCGCCGCTGCTGTCGGCCGGTTCGTCTGCTCCCGTCGGGCCCGGGTTACTCGCAGTGCTGTCAACGGTTGGTGGTGTCGATGAGTTCGACGTGCCGGCTGCGGTCGGCTCTTCGCTCGGTTGCCAGAGGGTCGGCGGCTCCGTTTGCGCTGGGCGACCTTCGGTCTCCTCGGTGTCCGTCGTCGACTCCGCGGCCGCCGTCGTGACGGATGTTTCTGGCAAATCTGACGTCGTCGTCGGCGGGGTCACCGTCGTCGCTGCAGTCACCGTCGTGGTGGTGGTCACCGTCGTCGCGGTTGCCGGCGTCGCTGCGGTTGCCGTCGTCGCGGTCACCGTCGTCGTCGGTGTCGTCGGTGTCGTGACGGCCAGTGGCGTTTGAATGCCCAACCGCGCCTGTTCTGTTGGCGCGTCGGTCGGCGCCTGCGTCGCTGGCGCTGTTGGAAGCCGCTGCACCGCCAGGTGCGGTTCATCCGTCGGCACGGGCAGGTGCGAAACCTCCGTCTGCACCGGCAGGTGTGGAACCTCCGTCGGCACGCCCGATGTCGGCGGAACCACTGAGGCGACCGCTTGCGGTGAGACGTATTCGGTTTCGGTCACCACTGTCGGTTCCGTCGCCGGTTGGGCGAGGGCCGGATGCAGTCCCGCACTGCCCACATTCCACGAGAGCGCGGCGACCAAAGCCAGCGCTCCGGCCGGCCCGCGAACACGCGAGATGCCACGTGAGAGAAACACCGGCGTTGTCGCTTACCAAACCCCGATAACCGCGGCGAAAACCGCGGAAACCGACCGGATCAATCCCGACGTGCGGAACGCGGCCATTCTTTTGTGCCCCCTTCAACTGGCGCTTTCCCCGACGCCGAACAGTCGAATTGTGGCAGTCTCAGGCAAGTAACGGGGGCAAAATTATCAAAGTTGTTAATTAGTGAACTTTGGGGACCGCCCGCACTGGTTATAGGCCAGAACTGCTGACCAATATTCAGATATTCGAGTGCCTGAGCGAAATGGAATACCGACGATAAGGGTCGGCCACTCCGCTATTTCTTGCGGTCGGTGTCTTTCGACGGCTGCACCCGTTTGGGTTCGCCGGGCATCTTCGGGTAATTCGGCGGGTACGGCAGATCGCCGAGGCCGCGTTCCTCGTCGGCCTCGACCATCTCGAGAAGCGGCTTGATCGACTGCGGCTTCGCATCGATATCCGCCCACGGATCCGGCCGTCCCGCAATGAAGTTCGGCACGGTGGCGATCGTGTAGTCGTCGGGATCGGCGTCGCGTAGTTCGTCCCACGTCAATGGGGTCGACACCGTGGCGATCGGCGTCTTGCGCGCGGAGTACGCCGACGCGAACGTGCGGTCTCGGGCGTTCTGGTTGTAGTCGATGAAAAGCCGCTCCCCGCGCTCCTCCTTCCACCACGACGTCGTCACCGAGTCGGGCGCCCGCCGCTCCACCTCGCGGGCCAGTGCGATACCTGCGCGGCGCACGGCGATGAAATCCCAGTCTGTTTTGATCCGCAGGAACACGTGCACGCCCCGACCGCCGGACGTCTTGGGGTAGCCGACCAGCCCGAGCTCGTCGAGAAGCGGCTTGAGCACGTCGGTCGCTATCGCGCTGGCCTCCTTGAAACCCGTGCCTGGCTGAGGATCCAGGTCGATCCGCAGCTCGTCGGGATGCTCCGTGTCGGGGCAGCGCACCTGCCACGGGTGCAGCGTGATGGTGCCCATCTGGGCGGCCCAGACGATCGCCGACGGGTGGGTCACCTTGAGCGCATCGGCCGTTCGTCCCGACGGGAAAGTCACCACACACGTCTCCAGGTAGTCGGGGTGCTTCTGCGGCACGCGCTTCTGGTAGATCTCCTCACCCTCGATGCCGTCGGGGAAGCGCTGCAGATGCGTCGGCCGGTCCTTCAACGCGGTCAGCATCGGCCCGGACGCAACGGCGAGGTAGTACTCGACGAGCTTGCCTTTCGTACCGTCCTTGCCGAGTTTCGGGAAGTACGGCTTGTCGCGGTTCGTCAGGCGCACCTTGACGCCGTCAACGTCGAGTTCCTCTGCGGCGCTGCTCTTTCCGGCCATGTCAGGACTCCAAGACGTCGTAGAGGTCGTAGTTCAACGGGACGTCGAGCTGCTCGAACGTGCAACTGCGCGGTTCGCGGTCGGACCTCCAGCGTCTGAACTTCACCGCATGCCGAAATCGCCGGCCGTAGCCTGATGTCGCCGGCCCTCCGGCTCCGTAGCTTGATGTCGCCGGCCCTCCGGCTCCGCAGCTTGATGTCGCCGGCCCTCCGGCTCCGAAGCTTGTTGTCGCCGGCCCTCCGGCTCCGGAGCCTGTGTTGCCCTCCATCTGGTCATAGGCCACCTCGCAGACCTTCTCCGGGCGCACCGGAATCCAGCGCTTGTCGGCCGCCGAGCTCCACCGGCTCGGATCGCCGTCGCGGACCTCATCGCCCTCACGTAACGGCTCGAGCTCAGCGAGCAGCTTGACCCGGTCCTTTGCCGTGAATGACGCCGCGCCGCCGACCATCTGAAGCTCGCCGTCGTCGCGATAGAGCCCGAGCAGGATGGATCCGACGCCCTCCCCGCTCTTGTGAATCCGATAGCCGATCGCCACGCAGTCGGCATCGCGCGCATGCTTGACCTTCACCATCTCCCGCTTGCCCGGCAGATACGCACCGTCGAGCCGCTTGGCGATCACGCCGTCCAGACCCGCACCTTCGAACGTGTTCAGCCACTGCGCACCCAACTGCGGATCCTCGGTGGTGCGAGTGACATGGCACCACTGCTTTTCGGTGACCGCATCACACAGCGCGTCTCGACGTTCCCGGAAGGGCTGCTTCATCAGCGACGAGTCCCCGGTGGCCAGCGCGTCGAAACCGATGAAGTGCGCCGGCGTCTGTTCGGCGAGCATCTTGATACGGCTGGCGGCGGGATGGATGCGCTGACTCAGCGACTCCCAATCCAGGCGGACGCGCCCGCCGATCTCGCGCGGCACGACGATCTCCCCGTCGAGCACGCAGCGCGGCGCCAACTCGTCGCGCAGCGCATCCTCCAGCTCCGGGAAGTACCGGCCGAGTTCCTTGCCGTTGCGCGATTGCATCACGACCTTGTCGCCGTCGCGGAACACCAGCGCCCGAAAGCCGTCCCACTTGGGTTCGTAGGACCACACGCCGGATTCGGGCGGAACGTTGGCCTGGGCCTTGGCCAGCATGGGCTCGAGCGGCGGCAGCACGGGTAGGTCCACGGTTTCCATCCTGATCCATCGTCTGGTCTCGACGCCATCAGCTGGCGACGTTTGATGCAGACCGGCCGAGCACCCGAAAACTCATCGCCGCGCGCTCAACATTCCCTAACTCACTAATGAAATGGCGGCGAACATCCCCGCAGGGAGGGCCGCGAGCAGGTGCGCCCGCCCCGTTATGCACCGTGCTGACTCTCGCCATCCTCGATAGATCGCACAACCAGCGGTCGCTAGCGCCGCACCCATGAAGTACGACTTCTTGCAATACCTCACCTGTGCCAATTTCTGGGACAAGAAATATTCCGAAGGTGCGATTACGGAGAAGGAGCTGGACTCTGCACGCAGACTCTGCTGCGCGTCGTCGGGGAGAGCGGCAACCTGGCACCAGTGGGGGCACCTGCAAGGAGCCGCCACCATCCGAAGCGTCGGGCCCTCGAATCCCAACTCAGAAACTGTCACCCACGCCGGTCGGCCCGAGCTGAGCGTCGCGGGGGACAGACGTCAGAATGGCCGAGTGGACCTGCCCGTCACGCCGCCGGTGAGGCCGATGCTGTCCAAGGCGGTTACGTCGATCCCGCCCGGTGCCTCCTACGAGCCGAAATGGGACGGCTTTCGGTCGATCTGCTTCCGCGACGGCGACGACGTCGAGCTGGGCAGCCGCAACGAACGCCCCATGACGCGCTACTTCCCTGAACTCGTCGCGGCCGCCAAGGCCGAGCTGCCGCCGCGCTGCGTGATCGACGGCGAGATCGTGGTCGCCGCCGAACGCGGCCTGGATTTCGAAGCACTGCAGCAGCGCATCCACCCCGCCGATTCGCGGGTGCGGATGCTCGCCGAGCGCACACCGGCGTCGTTCATGGCGTTTTGTGTACGGGCGGTCAATGACCAGCCCCTCGCGAGGGTCTCTAGCTGGTGGGGTAGCCGATCGGGCCATATTGGCAGGCTCGGGCATAGGTCACGTGTGTAAGACGAGAAGGCTTGTCAGATTATCTGTAGGTAGCTAGCTGAGTTAGCTAGAAGCGTCGTTGAGGTATTTGCACTGTTCGGCGCGGTTGCTACATGTCTACCTGGTGCCGCGGAAGGTCGTCCGCGACGCACATGTGTATGACGTGGGATGTCTGGGAACGGCTAAAGATCGCGCCGAGTAGCGACCATCACTTTTCGTGTTGTTCGGGCGTGTTGTACTGCACGATGCAGAATTCGTTGCCCTCAGGGTCTTTGAGGACAACGACAGTGCCTTCCCGGTACTGGTGGCGCTCTCCGGTGTCACCGCCGCCGAGATGCAGTACACGCTCAATCGCACGATCCACATCATCGACCGTGACATCCAGATGGATGCGGACCTTCCCACGCTTGGGCTCCGCAACCGGCTGAAAGTTGATCCTCGGCTCGTGGTCGTGCCGCGCCGGCAACTGGACCCAGCCCGGCAGGCCAGGCTCGGGATCGCGGTCAAACAACGCACCCCAGAACGCGGCGAGCCTCACAGGATCGACGCAATCGACTGTTAAGCCACTCCATCGAGTTCGCATCCCCCAGATTTGACCCTATTCCCATCCCCAATGGGGAAAACGTCGGGAAGTCGTTGCTGCCCTTCGGTTTACGGTCCCAGCATGTTACTGCGCGAAATCGCGTATGCAAGTATTAACCTCATCGACGACCTCACACGGCAACATGTGTGACACCTCCGGCCACAGTCGATAACGCCACGGCGGCACAACACTCCGCATCCGGTCGATTCCCTTCGCAGAGTCGTGAATAGTGTTCCCGCCAACAGAACCTGCACAGGAACTTCGACCGATTGCAGTAGTCGAGCAACCGGGTTGCTGCCGGTTACACTTAGCGAACCGCACCGACGCCGAAGCGATCAACGATGCGAGTCAGCATGTGACACCGTCATCGAGAGTCTCGCTAAACCGCGATGCCGTGGCTACGGAGCACCTCATTGATAGCCGCTTTGTTGTGCCGTTCACCAGGGTTGAGCCTTTTAATGATCAACGCGCACGGCAGGCCATAGGTGCCGCCGGTGAAGTCGCGGGCGCGGGTCGCGAATACGGTCACGGTCCACGGCGGCACCACGCCGCGGGCTGATCTCCTGGCCGGTTTCGGCGTCGATGACGGGGATCGAATCATTCAGAATGACGCCCGAACCGATGACGGCTCCAGCACCGACACACGCCCCGTTGGTGATCATCGCTAGGCTTCCGATCAACACGTCATCTTCGATGATGACCGGGTGAGCCATGGGCGGTTCGAGCACGCCGCCGATACCGACACCGCCAGAGAGGTGCACGTTCTTGCCGATCTGGGCGCACGATCCGACCGTGGCCCAGGTGTCGACCATCGTGTTGGCGTCCACGAAGGCGCCGATGTTGACGTAGCTGGGCATGAGGACCACGCCAGGGGCTTGGAAGCTGCCCCATCGTGCTGATGCGCCGGGCACGACACGAACGCCGCGAGCGGCGAAGTCCGACTTGAGGGGGATCTTGTCGACATAGGTGAACGGCCCGACCTCAGAGGCAACCAGTTCAGCCTGCTGAAAGAGCAGCAGAATGGCCTTTCTGAGCCACTCCTGCACGACGACGTTGCCATCGCGGATCTCAGCAACCCGCGCTTCACCGCGATCGAGCAAGTCGATCGCCTCACGAACCGCAATGCTTGCCGCGCCATCGCAGGCATCCAGAGAGTCGCGATTGTCCCAAAGATCTTCGATCCTGCGCTTCAACTCAGTCACCGCTGCCACATAAACGAGCCAGCACGATTCCCGAGCTACCCTATGTGTGACTCGCGTGGGGTCCGCCACCGAGGCGACTTGCAACGCAGGTGGTAGCCTCGCGCCATGAGCGGATCTTGGCCGACATCTTCACCACGGCATCCGCATTACACCCTTTCCAACGAGTGGGAGTCTGCCGAGGAGCGCCTGGGGTTGCTCGGCGCGGCCTATGACCCGGCGAGTATCGCTCTTGCGCAGCGACTGGGAGTGCGTGCGGGATGGCGGTGTTTGGAGGCTGGGGCCGGCGGCGGGTCGTTCGCTCGGTGGCTGTGCGAGGCCACATCGCCGGGCGGCCGAGTGCTCGCGGTGGATGCTGATCCGCGTCACCTAACTGACTTGCCTGACCGCGGCGGTGAAGTCGCCCAGATCGACCTCGCCGCAGACGAGCTTCCTGAGCGCGCGTTCGACTTCGTTCACACTCGATTCGTGTTGGTGCACATAGCCCAACGGGACAACATCCTGAAGCGGCTGTCTCGGGCGCTCGCGCCGGGCGGTCTTCTCGTGCTCGAAGAGGGAGACATGTTCGGTGTGCTCGACGAGATGCCGGGCGCGTTCGGGGAGGTCTGGCGGGCCTTTGCACGCTCCACCGAGATCGCCGGCGCGAACCAGAGGTGGGCCCGCGACTTGCCGGTGCAACTAGAAGCGCTCGGGCTCGTCGGCGTCGAAGCCGATGCGGAGATCCCCATGTTCCGCGGCGGTTCGCCGCTGGCACGCATGTGGAACCTCACATGGGTACAAATCCATGACACGTTGGTAGCGCTCGGCCTCTCGCCTGAGGTCATTGCGGCCGCGCAGGCCGACCTCGAGAACGAGCGGCGCTGGTTCTGTGCTCCGCCGACGGTCCGGGCGTGGGGCCGCGCACCCGAATGAGCCAGTCACAGAATGGTTCTGTGGCACTGCTAGTGCAGGTGCGATGAGTCGAGCCCTAGCAACGACTTTCACTCGGCAGCATGTCTTTCGCCGATCGGCGGCAACAATGAGGCAATGAAGCTGCCCGTCATGCCGCCGATTTCGCCGATGTTGGCTAAGTCGGTCTCGGCCATCCCACCCGGCGCGTCCTATGAACCGAAGTGGGACGGCTTTCGGTCGATTTGCTTCCGCGACGGCGAGGAGGTCGAGCTGGGTAGCCGCAACGAGCGGCCGCTGACCCGGTATTTCCCCGAATTGGTCGAGGCGATCATCGCTGAGCTGCCCGAACGTTGCGTGATCGATGGCGAGGTCATCATCGCCACCAGTCACGGGCTGGACTTCGAGGCCTTGCAACAGCGCATCCACCCAGCCGACTCGCGGGTGCGGATGCTCGCCAAGAAGACCCCTGCGTCCTACGTAACGTTCGACCTGCTCGCATTGGGCGACGACGATTACACCGGGCGATCGTTCACCGAACGCCGCGCCGCTCTCGTCACGGCCTTGGCCAACTCCGGCCCCTCGGTTCACGTCACACCGGCAACCACCGATCTCACGCTCGCGCAACGCTGGTTTGACGAGTTCGAGGGGGCCGGTCTCGACGGCGTCGTCGCCAAACCTCTGACGATCACCTATCAGCCCGACAAGCGGGTCATGTTCAAGATCAAGCATCAGCGGACCGCCGACTGCGTCATCGCCGGCTACCGAGTCCACAGGTCCAGCGACGAGGCCATCGGCTCACTGTTGCTCGGGCTCTACACCGAGGAAGGGAGCCTCGCCTCGGTGGGCGTCATAGGTGCGTTCCCGATGGCCAAGCGGCGGCAATTGTTCACCGAAATGCAGCCGCTGGTAACCACGTTCGACGACCATCCGTGGAACTGGGCCGCCCACGAAGCCGGCGAACAGAACCCGCGCCGGAACGAAACCTCACGTTGGAACGCCGGTAAGGACCTGTCGTTCGTGCCGCTACGGCCCGAGCGGGTGGTGGAGGTGCGCTACGACCACATGGAAGGGCAACGGTTCCGCCACACCGCGCAATTCAACCGCTGGCGGCCCGACCGCGACCCTCGTTCGTGCACCTACGCCCAACTCGAACAGCCACTCAGCTTCGGTCTGGGCGACGTCATCCCCGGCCTCATCGAGCAAGGCGAAATCTAACGCTCACGACAGGATGTCGGTCGTCGGTCGTACTTTTTGGGCGTGGCTGTTTCCGGATGGCGATTGTGCTTCTTTCCAGCGGCGTTGCCCACGCCGTCAGCCAACCTGTCCTCACTACCCGCGCTGCAATCGGTCGACTGGCCCCAGTGGCGACAGGCAGCAGCGATCCCGGAGCGGACACCTTTCCTGGTGTCGCCGACGTTCGAATACGACGTCGACCTCAATGGCTTCTTCCTTTCCGGCGAGATGCTCGGCCGCGCGTGGAATACCCAGGATGGCTACGCCAGAGACCTGAGAGCATTTCTGAACTTCCTGTGGCGCAATCGCAATCAAACTTCTTGGCGTGACGTCGCAGCGGCTGACCACTTGGCGTATCTGGTGTGGCGACGCACCGATCCCGACGGACCGCGCATCGACGACTCGACCTGGGATCGGGAAGTCACGGCGGTCAACCAGTTCTACGCCTGGCAGGTCAGGGCACGAAACGTGCCAGCCAACCCCATTCCGCAGAGGGCACGACGACCGGCATCACACGTTGCACGACGCAGCGGAAGCGAGCCTGCGACGACGGCAGCCACCTACAGTCACGGAGCCGGTAGGGACAAGATCGAGTGGATTCCGCCTGCCAGCTACCGTCGGTGGCGCGACGTCGGAATCCGCGGGTACACCCCGCAGGGTCTGCCGAACGTGGACTTCCGCGGGCGGTGGGCCGCACGAAATGCGCTGTTCAGTGACGTCATGGTGCGCACGGGCCTACGCCTGTCCGAACAGACCGCGCTAACGGTGTTCGAGATGCCAATGGATCGCGGCCTCGGCGGATACCAAAGGTTCTGGTTGCCGGCGTCGATCGCCAAGGGTGGCTCCGCGCGATGGGTCTACGTCCCGGAATCGCTCGTTGGCGAGGCAACTACCTACGCGGCGATCGATCGACCCGACGTGATCAAGGCGGCTCAAGCGGCAGGACGCTACCGGCGGTGGCCGCGTGCGTTCATCGTGGAGGACCGCGGCCGACCCGTCGCCCGGAGCCCGGAAGGCAGCCGGATCAAAGTCGCCCATCTCGACCCCGACGAGCGACGACGGTTGCTCATCGACGGGCCCGGCGGCCTGGAACCGGCCGGATTCTGGCTGACCGAGACCGGTGGCCCCGTGTCGAGGTCTGGGTGGAAGGAGATCTTCCGCGCGGCGAACCTTCGGTGCCGCAGCGCGGGAGTCGACCTATGGGTTCACCCGCACAGCCTGCGACACAGCTTCGCGGTGGTCACGCTCGAGCAGTTGCAGCGCGGCCACATCGCCAACCAGGCAGATCAAAACCCCGACCAGCGCCGCACGTACAGCATGGTCTTCGGTGACCCGCTCGACTGGGTTCGCCGGCGGCTGGGCCACCGATCCGTGGTCACCACGCAGATATACCTGCATGCACTCGCCGAACTCGAAATGGAAACCCGCATGATGCTCGTCCCCGACGAGTGGGAAGACCCTCGCGAGACCCCGATCGACGATCTACAGGACGAACGTGGCGGCACCGCGGGGATTCCGACATGACCCGCCGGGGACGAGGATCGACACGTCCGGGAGTACCGGCGGTGCTCCCGGACGGCGAATACCTCCCCACCCCTGCGCCGCCGCTGGGCGCACAGAGCACGGTGGTGGCGTTTCACGGTGAAGACGGCCGCCGCAAGGACTTCGACATCTCCACGCTTCCGCTGCCCGGGTGGCACCCGGCACTCGCCGCGGCGTTCACCGAACGCGTCGGACCCTCGGGGACCATCCGCACGGTCGCATCCGCGCAAAGCCAGTGGTCCACACTGTTGCGATTCATGCGGTTTCTGGCCGCCCTACCCGAACCGCCGTCGACGGTGTCAGCGTTGACGATCAAGCATGTGGACTCGTTTCGGGAGCACCGCATGGCGCGGATCGGCGACCCCGCCTGGATGGAATTTCGCAGCATCGCGCTGCTGATGAGGAACCAGGTCATCAGCGGGCTGCTTGCCGGAGAGGTGTGCGATCACTTGGCTCGGCGCCAGGATCAATGGCGTCTGCGGCCCAAGCCGGGCTACTCCGACCGCGAACTGAACGCCTTGGTGCGAGCAGCCAGGACCGACGTCGACGCGATTCGACAACGCATCCAGCGGGGCTGGGACCTGGTAGCCCGACATCGACAGAACCCGAGCGACGTTCCTGCCGAGGATCGAACACTCGCAGAGCAACTCGCGACGATCGCCGACACCGGCCGCGTTCCGCCGGTGGCGGGATTCCGACGCTTGACGGTCCGGCGCGACTTGGCCGAACATCTTTTCCTCACCCAACGTGATCTCTGCCCGCTGATGGTGCTCCTGGTGGCCATCACCGGCCGAAACATCGAGACCATCAAGGAGCTTCCCGCCAAACACCGGATCATCGAAGGCCGCGCCGTCGAACTACGTACGGTCAAACGCCGTCGAGGGCCACACTTGTGGCACACCACCGTCAACTGGGAGATCGGTGACGCGGGTCGCGAACTGCATACTCCGGGCGGTCTCTATCTGCTCGTTCACCAACTCACCACGCCCGGGAGGCTGCTTCTCGACGCTCCTGAACGGATCTGGGCGACGTGGCGCAATGCCGTCGGCGACAACACGGTCGGCGGTGTCGATGAGCACCATGACCCATTCGCCAAGTCGCTCAACAGATTCGCGTTTTACACTCCCCGCTGGATCGCTACCCACAACCTGACGGTGGATATCACCGACGACGGCGATCCCGCGCCGCTGGTTCTTTCTTTCAACCGAATCAAAACCAGCATGGACGTTCGCCACACACGACGAATGGGCGGCCACCTCCCCTCCTCGGCGAGGACCAACAGCGTCCCAGTCCTGTTCTCTCACTATCTGCGGGGCGACCCCACGGTGATCGACTGGGCGCACGAGATCGTCAGCGACGCGCTCGTCGACGCCGAACAGTCCGCTCTCGACGCACACCGTCGCGCCCTCGAAAAGGCAGGCGGCAGCCTTCACGTCATCTCCAGCACACCCGACGCCGACAAGACCGAGCATGCCGAGAACCCCGTGGGCGCCGTCGATTCGGCCCCGCAGACACCAGCCGAAGCAGCGTGGACCAACTGCATCGACCCCGAACACCATCCCGTCACCGAAAAAGCCTGCCGCGCCACCTTTCTCGACTGCTTCCACTGCGGCAACTGCCTCGTCACCGCCCAACACCTGCCCCGGCTGCTGTCGTTGATCGACGCCCTATCAGCTCGCCGACAGCAGCTATCCGAAGGTGATTGGTGGCAGCGCTACGGCCCCACCTGGGCCGCCATACGTCAGGACATCCTGGTCAAATTCACTCCTGCAGAAATCGAACTCGCCGCAGCAACCAAACCCGACGACGCACTACTGGACCTCGTGGAGCACCCATGGCAACGCCCCTGACCACGGCCCCAGACGCCGCACCACACCCATCGGCCCGCAAACTCGTCCTCGGCGGCCGACCGCTGCGCGCCGACTGCACCCTGGAGCACACGTCCCGCTTCGAAGACGACACCTGGCGACTCTCCCCAGCGATCATCTCCCAGAGCAGCCGACTCTTGATCCTCAACTTCGCGCACATCCCAGCCCGCTGGCGACCATTCACCAAGGAACTGTTCTACGCAATGTTGGCCGGCCCACTCCCACTAGCCGAACCTCGACCCGAAATCGCCACAGTAAGAGGTCATTTCGCTGCGATCACCAGGTTTCTGCGTTGGTTGGACACCTGGCAGACCGCCACCACGGGACGACCGGCGCAACGGCTCGACGAGCTCGACGGCGCCGATCTCCAGGCTTATCTCCTCGACCTCGCGAAGACGCAGCATTCGCCGCTCACACGGGAACGCAACCGCGTATCGATTCGCGTGCTGTGGCGCTATCGCACCGTGTTGGCTGATCACCTACCCTTCGATCCCGCCCACCTGGAAGGATGGCGGGACGATTACCGCAGCCGGCGCGTAGAGAACGCCACCAGCCGCATTCCCGAACAGGTGCATGGTCCCTTGATGGCCTGGGCGATGCGGTTCGTCGATGACTTCGTCGATGACATCCTCACTGCCTCCGAACAATGGCAGGCAGCCCACGCCGCGCTCAGAGGCCCGATCCTCGACGACAACGCCGCCCTCGTCGAAGACCTGAGAACCCTGCTCGATGGCCACATCAGCGACAACCGCCCGCTCCCCGGTGACCGCGGGAACCTCAACCTCAAGGCCCTGGCTTACACACTCGGCTGCTCCAAGAAGGAGATCGATCGGCACCGCACACTGATCTCGACTACGGCGGCGAAGGTCGGCGTCAACGACGAGCCATGGTTCATCTTTCCGACCACCGGACGATTGGACGGACGCCCGTGGGTCGACACCATCGTCAGTGATCATCGGTTGCCTTCCCAGAGTGGCCTCAGGCGTCTCACCACACTCCTCCATGCCGCCGCATACGTTGTCATCGCCTTCCTCTCCGGCATGCGGGACAGCGAGATCAAAGAGCTGCGGCGCGGCTGCCTCCACGTGCAACGAGACGCCACCGGACGCATCTACCGCTACAAAGTTGCCAGCCGCGCCTTCAAGGGCGAGAACGACCCGCGCGGGGTCGACGCAACGTGGGTCATCGGGGCACCGGCCGCCCGCGCCATCCGTGTGCTCGAACGGATGCAGCCCGCAGAGACGGATCTCTTATTCGCCTACCACCCGTTGATTCAGCTCGAGTCCTCACGCGGCGGCCAGATCAGGGCAACGACCTCAAGTTGGGCACGTGACCAATACTCAACGCCTTCGTCACCTGGGTCAACGACTACTGCGCTGAGCGCGGCCGCAACGACGGCATCCCAAGCGTCAACGGCAGGCCATGGTGGCTCACGACAACACAATTTCGCCGCACGCTGGCCTGGTTCATCGCCCGCCGCCCCGGCGGCTCGATCGCCGGAGCAATCGCATACCGTCACTTGAGCATTCAAATGTTCGAAGGCTACGCAGGCACCTCGGATTCCGGGTTTCGCGGCGAGGTCGAAGTCCGAGCAGGCCATCGCCCGCAGCGAACACCTCCTCGCGATGATCGACCAACACGAACACGACGAACCTCGCCGGCCCCGCCGCCGCCGAGGCCACAGAGGCGCCTCGCAGAGTTCGGCCAGCACGCCCGGTATTCCGGCACCGTGATCACCGACGAGCGCCGGCTCCGCAAGCTGATGGCCAGTAGCGACCCAGCGATCTACCCAGACAAGTACGTCACCTGCGTGCACAACCACGCCACAGCGCTATGCCAACAGCGCCGCGACCAGCGCGGCGCCCTCAAACCGGATATCGGCAGCTGCAAACCACTAATCTGCCGCAACGTCGCACTGACACCCGCCAACATTTCCCACCTTCGCACCGAGGCCGCCGCCATCGACGACGACCTTCACGCGCGGCCGCTCCTTCCACCGCTGCTTCGACACCAGATCCAAGCCCGCCGCGACGACATCAACGCATTCGTGGCCCGACACGGTGAGGGCGATAAGTGATCTCGCTCGATGGGCTGCCCGCAGAGCTGCAGGTACGACAGGCCCTCACCAAGCTCGTCGACCAAGCACGTCACGACGGGCAACGGCCCAGTGTCCTCGCCTTGGCAAGGCAGTTCGGGCTCACCAACACCACCTTCCGACGCCACTACCCGGAGATCGTGCGGGAACTCGGTCAGATCCGAAGGACTCCCGCGACCACGCTGACCGAATCGTCGGCTGGCGCCGAGCACTCAAAGCTCGTCGCCCGCAATGCCGAGCTGCGGCGCGCGGCCCAGGAACTTCGGCAGGACCTCGAACTAGCGGTGGCGAACATCGCGAGACTGACACTCGACAACCACCACCTACGAACCGAACTCGAACAAGCTCGACAGATCACCAACATCAAGTCTCGAAGCGCCACGGACTGACCTCCCGCACATTCCCAGGGCGGTCAATGGTCAGCCCCAAACCCCATCCATAACGCGTTCGACCTCCTCGCCCTCGGCGACGACGATTACACCGGCCGGCCGTTCGCCGAACGCCGCGAAGCCCTCGTCGACGCGCTGGCCGACGCGGGACCGTCATTTCACGTCACGCCCGCAACCACCGACATCGACATCGCGCAGCGGTGGTTCTCCGAGTTCGAGGGCGCCGGACTGGACGGCGTGATCGCCAAACCGCCGACAATCACCTATCAGCCGGACAAGCGGGTGATGTTCAAGATCAAGCACCAGCGGACCGCCGACTGCGTGGTCGCCGGCTACCGCGTGCACAAGTCCAGCGACGAGGCGATCGGCTCGTTGCTCCTCGGGCTATACAAGGACGACGGCACGCTCGCCTCGGTCGGTGTCATCGGTGCTTTTCCGATGGCCAAGCGGCGGCAGCTTTTCGCCGAATTCCAATCTCTGATAACCACTTTCGATGAACATCCGTGGAACTGGGCCGCGCACATGCCCGGAGACCGTACGCCACGCCGCAACGAGGGCTCGCGGTGGAACGCCGGCAAGGACCTGTCTTTCGTGCCGCTTCGACCCGAGCGGGTGGTCGAGGTCCGCTATGACCACATGGAGGGCGAGCGTTTCCGCCACACTGCGCAGTTCAATCGCTGGCGCCCGGATCGCGACCCGCGGTCGTGCACCTATGCACAGCTCGAGCAGCCGGTCTCTTTCAGCTTGGGCGACATCGTCCCCGGCCTCGGCTGAACAATTCCGCGACTAGGCGGAACCGCTCCTTCTGTCATAATTGACGTGCCGGTAAGGTCGAGTCGGCAAACATCACCGAGAGACCGACGACGGGGGACAGCGATGGCAGCAACCGGTGTGTGCCGCCGCGTCGTCGCAATCGCGGCGGCAAGCACTGCCGTCGTCCTCAGCGTCATCGCCTCGCCGGTTGTCACTGCCGACACCGCCATCGTGGTGGGTGGCTTTGGCACCCCGACCCCTGGCCAGTGGTACCTGGACCACGTCCTCGCAGGCACCGTGTCCGGGCCGGGGTGGACCAGGATCGGGATCACCTACCCCGCCACCGGTGGGCCGTTGCTGTCCGGGCCGGGTACCGCCACCGTCGGACAATCAGTGAGTCAGGGAGCCGAGACCACTTATCAGACCATCATCGACACTGACGACAACATGATCGTCACCGGCACCTCGGAGGGCTCAGCGGTCGTCGATGCCGCGCAGGCCCGATTGGTGAACGACCCGAAAGCACCGGCCCCCAACCGAATTACCTTCGTCTACACCGCACCACTTCAACACCATGATCCGAAGCTGGCGACCAGTTTCCTGTGGTACCTCCAAGGCATCCACATCCCGATCGTGGACTTCACGCCGCGGCCGCCGGTACAGGACAGCCAGTACAACACCGTCGTGCTGGCCGGCGAATACGACTGGGCGGCCGACTTTCCCGATCGGCCCTGGAATCTGCTTGCCGACCTGAACTCGTTCATGGCCGGGCTGTACCCGTCGGCGATGTCGATCCACGGCGCCACCACATTCGCCGATCCCGATCCCGCGAAATACCCCGCCGAGAACGTGCGCACGGTGACGAACACGAAGGGCGCGACCATCACCACCATCGTGGTGCCGACGCACAAGTTGCCGCTCCTCGACCCATGGCGCGAGATGGGCATCGCGGCCCCGCTCGTGGACGCAGCGGAGGCTTTGGTCCGGCCCATCGTGGATGCCGGTTACTCGCGAAACGACGCCCGGCATCCCCTCATTCCGCATCTGCCCCCTGTCACCCGGCCGATTCTGGGCGACAATGCGGCGCCGCTGCCCAAGGAGAACGGCACGCACAGCGCTCTTGCCGACGACGCTGACGACATCACGAAGGCCGCAGCACAGGATCGAGATCTGCCCGCCTCGTCGACGGCCACCGCTGCGCGGCAGGTATCTGCGACCAGCGTCACGTCCAAGGCACAGGAAGCCGAGCATCCGGGCGAGGACTCCACGTCCGCCGCCGATACGGGCGGTTCAGACACGACCCAAGCGACGGCGCAAAGCGCAGATCACGACGAGCAATCAACCGCGCCACCCGACTGACCGGCAGTTTCGCTGGTTATCCGATCGCGAACCGCGAAACATGTGATGCTGCCTGCATGGCGATCACTCGTGCATTGGGGGTGGCCGTCGCCCTCGCTGGTGGCGCGATCGGGCTGGCGAGCCCCGCGTGGGCCGACGGTCTCGACGGCGACTACACGTTCACCAACGGCGCGACCACGAATACCTGGACGATCACCACGCAATGCAACCCGGAGGGCGTGTGCGCGGGAACGGTGTCGGGCTCCACCGGTCTGCTCGCGCAGATTCGCAAACCGGCCGACGGCCCCTGGACCGTCGAACGCCACGATGTCCCGGATGCATGGTCGTGCCTCGACGTCGGCACCGGCCCGGCAGACCAGCTGTACTCGTTCGACCCGGCCACGCTGGTAGGCACGCTGACTGTCACCCCCGAATCCGGGGTGTGCAACGAACCTTTCCCTGGCCACGCCGAATACCCGATCAGCCTGGTGAAGGTCTAACGATCGCTTCGGTTTGAACAGGCCCGCAGAGGGCACGCATCACCCATGTCAGTAAGCAGTTTTCAAGACCTTCCGCTGGCCGACCGGGACCGCGAGTGGGACGGCGGCGCCGCCGAGAAGCGGGTCCGTAAGTGGGCGGACGCGGAGGACGAACCCAATCAGAAGTACCGCGACGCCCACGTCTGGTACGACAGCGACAACAAGGACAATTTCACCGCGTACAAGCTGCTGATCGCCGACGTCGTCGGCGGCGAGCTGAAGGCCGTTCCCCGTGGCGTGATGGCAGCCGGCGGCATCATGGACGGTGCCCGCGGCGGGGTCGACCTGCCCGAGGCAGATGTCGACCGGGTGAAGAACCACCTCGCGAAGTACTACAAGAAGATGGGCGAGACGGCCCCCTGGGAGCGCAGCTAGTTAGATTGCGGGCGTGACCGCTGGCAGGTTTGCCCCGAGCCCGTCGGCCGACTTGCACATCGGCAACCTGCGCACCGCCGTGCTCGCGTGGCTGTTCGCCCGCTCCACAGGCAGGCGCTTTTTGATGCGCGTCGACGATCTCGACGACCGCACCCACGCCGACATTGCCAACCGTCAGCTCGAGGACCTCGCGGCCATCGGGCTCACCTGGGACGACGAGCCCGAGTGGCAGTCAGACCATCCCGCCCGCTACGACGCCGCGATCGCTGAGCTGGCTCAGCGGACGCTTCTTTACGAATGTTATTGCAGCCGAAGGGATGTCGCTCAAGCCCCCAGAGCGCCGCACGCGCCACAGGGCGCATATCCCGGCACCTGCCGCGACCTCACCGACGCCGAACGCGAGGCTCGGCGCACCGAGATCGGTCGGCCACCCGCCCTTCGTCTGCGCACCGACGTGGTGGCGCACACCGTTGTCGACCTGCTGCACGGCGAATACACCGGAGTCGTCGACGATTTCGTGGTCAGGCGGGGTGACGGTGTCGCGGCCTACAACCTCGCCGTCGTCGTCGACGACGCGGTACAAGGCATCGATCAGGTCGTGCGCGGCGACGACCTGCTGGCGTCATCGCCGCGGCAGGCGTACCTCGCCGGGCTGCTGGGCCACCCGGAGCCGACGTACGCACACGTCGCTCTGGTCCTCAACGAGGACGGGGCGCGGCTGGCCAAGCGCGACGGCGCCGTGACACTCGCCGAGATCGGGGTGCAGCCGGCGTTGAGGCAAATCGCCGAATCGCTTGGCTGGCAGGCGACCAACGTCCACGAGATGCTGGCGCAGTTCGACCCGGCGTCGCTGCCCCGTGACCCGTGGATCTACGCCCCGGGTTAGCGAGTTAGGGGACGGGCGAGCAGCCCTTCGCGGCGCGTTCGGCCGCTCCGAGCAACTCGTCGCGGAACTGCGGATGCGCGATCGTCGCGAGCGCTTCGCCGCGCTCACGAACCGTCTTGCCCTCCAATTCGGCGGCGCCGTACTCGGTGACGATCACGTCGACCTGATGCCGCGGTGTGGTGATCACGGCGCCGCGGTCGAACCACGGCACGATCCGCGAGCGCAACACACCGTCCTTCTCGAACGTCGACGGCAGGCAAATCAGCGAGCGGTCCGACAGCTCGATCCCTACGCCCGCCACGAAATCCTCGGCGCCGCCGATCCCGCTGAACTGATCCGGCGGAAATCGTGTCGGCGACGACCTGTCCATGCATGTCGATGGCGAGTGCGCCGTTGATCGTCATCATGTTGTTGTTGGCGGCGATCACGTCCGGCGCGTTGACGATCTCGACCGGCAGGAACGCGACGTCGGAATTGCCGTCCAGCCAGGTCGTAGAGCTCCGATGAGCCGAACGCGAATGTCGTCACGCTCACGCCGTCGTACTGGCCCTTGTGAGCATTGGTGACCTTGCCCGCGCGGTGCAGTCGCATGCAGCCGTCGGTGAACATCTCGCTGTGCAGCCCGTATTCGCCGCCGTCACCCTCAGCGAGAACCGTGGCGATCTGGCTGGGGATCGAGCCGATCCCGGTCTGCAGGGTCGCGCCCGACGGGATGAAGCCGACGGCATGCCGCGCGATCGCCTTGTCGACTCGGTCGGCGCCGCTTCGCCGCCGGGCAGCGCCAGCGGCGCATCAGTCGAGTGGACGAGGATGTCGATCTCGTCGAGATGCAGGGCAGTGATGGTGCTCGCCGAGTCCGAATGTCCGCGGGTAGGCCCGGGAGACCTCGACGACCAGCAGCCGCTGCGGGATCGGCACCCGCCCGATGCAATTCGCCGACCGTTCCACCCGCGTGCAGAGACAGCGAACACCAGCCGTCGGCGTCGGGCGGCGCAGCGACAGTCGTCATCACGCGCGGCCGTTGCGCTTCCAGCAGCGGCCCGAAGCGCCGGAAGTCTGCGGGCATGAACTCGACGTTGAGCGCCACTGTCCCGTAGTCCCCGCTCGAGCGGGCCGAAAAAGCCGGACCGTGTAGCGCACGCCCTGATGCGCGAACAAATCGGTGCCCACCGCCAGCAACGCGCCGTAGACCCGAAGATCCGTCCAGTCCGTGCGCTCGCCCAGCGCGCGCAGGAACGACGGCGGTTGGCCGGGCCGAGCGGCATCCCCAGCGTGTCACGTCGTCAATCGGGCGGCGGCCTGTTCGGCGGTGAGTTCCTCGGGCATGGCGCCGAATTCTAATCCGTCGAGTGTCGGGTTCGCACACACCTGTCACGAATTTGCGTGACATAACCCGACACTCGCGCCGCTGGCTACACACTGGCTCATGACACAGCCCACGAGTCGGGAAGCGGACGTCATCATCGTCGGGGCCGGACTGTCAGGGATGATCGCGGCGCGAAAAGTGCTCAGGCCGGGCTCACGCCGCTGGTCCTGGAGGCCGACGAGCGCGTCGGCGGCCGGATCCTCACCGAGGAAGTGATGGCCGGGCATTCCCGTCGAACTCGGCGCCCAGTGGATCGGCGACACGCACGAGCGGATGTTCGCGCTTGGCCGCCGAACTCGGCGTCGAGACGTTCCCGCAGTACGACGACGGCGAGACGTCATATGAGCTCGTCGGCTCTGGTGTGCTGCGGGAGAACGAGTTTCACGCCAGATTCGCCTCGGAATTGAAGGAACTCGAGCTGGTGCTGCGCCGGCTCGACGTGTTGGCCGCCGAGGTTCCCGTCGAAGCGCCCTGGTCGGCACCGCGGGCTGATCGAGTGGGACGCCGTCACCGCGGGCGCCTGGTACGACGCGCAGGGGCTGTCGCCGGTGGCCCGCACGCTGTTGGAGATCTGCACGGTCGGCATCCTCGCGGTGCCCACCGCCGAGGTGTCCTTCCTGCATCTGCTGTTCACCATTCAGACGTGCGGCGTGACCTCGGAGCTGTTCGCCGAATCCGAGGGCGGCGCGCAGACGACGCGCTTCATCGGCGGGACCGGCGAGATCCCGAAGCGGCTCGCTGCGCTGATCTCCGACCACATCGTGCTCGAGGTTCCCGGTGCAGCTGATCGAGCACACCGCCGACAGCGTCGACCGTGCACTGCCGCGGCGGCCTGGTGGCCCGCGGCCGCCGGGTCATCGTCGCGATATCGCCGACGCTGGCCGGACGGATCATGTACGACCCGCCGCTGCCCGGGGTCCGCGACCAGCTCACCCAGCGGATGCCCAATGGTTCGGCGATGAAGGCGTTCTTCATCTACGACGAGCCGTTCTGGCGCAACGACGGATTCAACGGTCAGCTCATCTCCGACATCGGCCCGGCCAGGATGTCCAACGACACGTGCATCCCCGGCGACGACCACGGCGTGATCCTGCTGTTCCTGGAAGGCGAGCAGGCGCGCACCTACGGCCGCATCCCCGAGGCCGAGCGGCGCGAGCGCGCTCACCGCCGAACTCGTCCGCCACTTCGGCAGTGCGGCCGCCAAGCCCGAGTTCTACGTCGACGGCGAATGGTCGGAACGGCAGTGGACCCGCGGCTGCTACAACGCCAACCACGGACCGTATGTGTGGACCACCTATCGGCTCCGGCGCTGTCCGCGCCGATCGGCGTGATCCATTGGGCGTCAACCGATACCGCGACCTATTGGAGCGCCTACATGGAGGGCGCGGTCGACGCGGGAGAGCGCGCCGCCAGCGCCAACGCCGAGCTCTTGTGATTTGGGCGTGCTGATCACGCTCAGCGTGACCAGCCACCCGATACTAGACCGTGACGGCGAGGCTCGCCATTCCCCGCAGCGTCAGGTTCGGTTTGTAAACTCGGCTCGCCTGCCATCCGCGCATTCGGGAAGCGCGACGGTCAGCTTCGACAGAGCGACCGCGGCCTCCAACCGCGCCAGCGGCGCGCCCAGGCAGAAGTGCGGTCCCTTACCGAAGCCCAGGTGCCGGATGGTCTTCGCGGTCCGGGTCGAACTCACCGGGTCGGTCGAAAACTGCGGGATCGTGGTTGGCGGCGGCGAGCAGCAACATCATCGACGTCACCCTTGGGGACTGCGACACCGCCAATTGTCATGTCGTCGGCGGCAATTCGGCTGGTGAGCTGTACCGGCGGGTCGTAGCGCAGCGTCTCCTCCACCACGGCGGAAACCCGCTGCGGGTCGGCGCACAGCGCCGACCATTGGTGCCGGGTGCCGCAGCAGCGCCAGGATCGCGTTGGCGATCAGGTTCACTGTCGTCTCATGCCCTGCGATGAGCAGCAGGTTGCAGGTCGCGACGATCTCTTCCTCGGTGAGCTGGTCTCCCGACTCCTCGACGTGGATCAGTGCGGACATCAGGTCCTCGCCCGGAGCGGCTCGGCGCCGCGCGATGAGGTCGCGCAGGTAGCCGCGCAGCCACTGGCCGGCGTCCATGATCTCGTCGATGTTCCCGTGTGCTTCCCCGGTCACGGTGTAGATCGGGTCCAGCGCCCTGGCCAGCACCGCCGACGCGCGGCTGAATTGCGGCTCGTCTTCGATCGGAACGCCGAGCAGGCGGCAGATCACCGCGACAGGCAGCGGATACGCCAGGTCAGCGATGACATCGAAATGCCCCGGCACCGGCCTCGCCATCCAGCAGCCCGTCGACCATCGCGGATATGTCGGGTTCCAGTGCCTTGACCACCTTCGGCACGAACGCCTTGCTGACCAGCTTGCGCAGCCGGGTGTGGTCGGGCGGGTCGAGGAACAGAAAGCTCGGCGTACCCACCTGCTGCGGGGCGGGCGTCCTTGGCCATCTCGCGCTGCGCGATCGTCGACTTCGACCGGTCGTTGGCCGACGACGGATGGCGCAACACCTCGTCACAGTGGTCATACGACGAGAACACCGTCAGCGTCATGCCGGGCAGCTGCAGCGGACCGTTCTCCCGTATCCGGTCGTAGGCGGGATACGGGATCGGCGCGGTTCGACGGGTCCAGCAGCTGCAGCAGCAGCGTCTGTGGATCGCGATGGTCGGCGCATCCATCTATTGTGCACGCGTTGAGTAGTACCGGCCGAGCACGTATGCGCGAAGCTCGTCGAATTCACCGGCCCTGATCGCGGTGCGGATCTGGTCGACCAGCCGGATGACGAAGCGCTGGTTGTGGATGGTGCACAGCGTCGCCGACAGGATCTCCTTGGCCTTGAACAGGTGGTGCAGGTAGGCGCGGGTGTAGTGTGCGCAGGTGTAGCAGTCGCATTCCTCGTCGATCGGGGTGAAGTCGCGCCGATAGGCGGCGTTGGTGATGTTGAAGCGGCCGGCGGGCGAGTACACGGCGGCGTTGCGCGCGACGCGCGACGGCGATACGCAGTCGAAGGTGTCGGCGCCCGCGGCTACGGCGTCGAACAGATCATCGGGCTCGCTGATGCCCAGGAGATGGCGGGGCTTGTCGGCGGGCAGCTCGCTGCTGACCCAGCCGACGATGGTGGCCAGATTCTGCTTCTCCAGCGCTCCGCCGATGCCGTACCCGTCGAAGCCGCGGCCGTCCTCGCCGACGATGGACGTCAACCCGCGCGCCGCCTGCCTGCGTAGGTCTTCGTATTGCGCGCCCTGCACCACACCGAACAACGCCTGCGGCGGCTGGTCCGGGTGGGCCAGTGCCAGCCGGTGATGTTCGACCAGGCATCGCACCGCCCAGTCGTGCGTGCGCTGCACCGACTTCTCCTGGTAGTCGCGGGTGTTGACCAGTGTGGTCAGCTCGTCGAAGGCGAAGATGATGTCCGCGCCGAGCTGATGCTGAATTCCGATCGACACTTCGGGCGTGAACCGATGCGTGGACCCGTTCAGATGCGAGCGGAACGTCACACCGTCGTCGTCGACACTGGCCAGCCGCTCCTTGCCCTCCGCGATGATGTCGTCGGCCTGGACGCGGTCGGTGTCCATCGCGAGCACTTTGCGAAAGCCCGCCCCCAACGACAGCACCTGGAACCCGCCGCTGTCGGTGAACGTCGGCCCCGGCCAGTTCATGAAGGCGCTCAAGCCGCCCGCCTCAGCAACGATGTCGGGACCCGGCTGTAGATAAAGGTGGTAGGCGTTCGCCAGAATCGCTTGTGCGCCAAGCTCTTTCATCGTCTCGGGCAGAACCGCCTTGACGGTGGCCTGGGTGCCGACCGGGATGAACGCCGGGGTGTGGATATCGCCGTGGGGGGTGCGGATCACTCCGGCGCGCCCCAGCCGTCCGGGCAATTCCGCCTCGATGCTGAAGAACGGGACCGACGAGTCTCGCGGACCAGGAGAATTCGGCACCGTCACGCCGTAGATTCTGCACTGTGAGAATTCGCGGGGTCGCCGTCGCGGCTGCGATGCTGGTTCTCGCCGGCTGTTCGTCGGGGCCGCCGGACTACCAGCCCGCCCCGGGCACGCTCGTGGCAGGGACCGCGCACGTCACCGTCAACGGCCAGGACGCCGGCACCACCGATGCCGTGGCGTGCAGCGCGACCGGGCCCCTCACCATGATCACTACCGGCGACCAGAACTCGGGTGTGACGGCGATGGTGTCCAACGCCGAGGCTCTCACCGCCGACTCGGTCGGCATCCGCGACCTCGGAGGGTTCACCGGCAGCTACAACGCGGGCCTCGGCGGCACCGCGAAGGTCACGATGACCGGTCGGACCTACGACATCACCGGAACCGCAGACGGCTTCCGCACCGCCGACCCGAGCTTTCGGGTGTCGGGCACCTTCGCGATCAAGGTGGCCTGCTAGTCGCGCGCGTGTTGCCGATCGGCATATTTTTCGCCCAATCGGGTGTCCCTGGGTGAGCCGCACACCATACTGCTCTCGATGATCCGCCGATCTTGACGGGTCACGACTACACAAAGGAGAACTTTGGTGAAGCGTGGGTTCCTGGTCGCCGTAGGCGGCGCGGCGATCGTGGTCGCCGGTCTGGCTGGATGTTCGTCGGAGAAGAAGTCCGAGACTTCGGGAGAGACCTCATCGGCAGCCTCGGCGCAAGGCAAGACCACCGTCACGATCGACGGCAAGGACCAGCAGGTCTCTGGCACCGTTGTGTGCAGCTCGATGGGTGGGAACATGAACATCGCCATCGGCGATGCGGCCACCGGCATCGCGGCGGTGATCAGCTCGGGCGACTCCCCCACGGTCCAGTCCGTCGGCCTTGGCAACGTCAACGGCGTGACGCTGGGCTACCAGACGGGCACGGGCCAGGGTGAGGCCAAGGCCGAGAAGGACGGCAACACCTACAAGATCAGCGGCACGGCCACCGGTGTGGACATGGCCAACCCGCTGCAGCCGGTGAACAAGCCGTTCGAGATCAACGTCACCTGCCCGTAGCCGGGTCAAGCGAGTTCGACAAGGCGGCGGCGTCCCGTTCGGGGCGCCGCCGTCGTCGTCAGGCGGGTCCCTGGTAACCCGCCGCCGACTGCCGCAACTGCCATATCTGCGCCGGGCACAGCTCATTGACGGCCTGATTGATCAGGTAGGCGCCCTGGTAGTAGTCCGCGGTGTTGAAGTCGGCGTTGACCTGATCGATCAGCTGCGCGTAGCTCATGTTGGCCGCGACACGGTCGCAGATGGAGTTGCCGTAGCCGATAGCGGCCTCGGCGTTGGGGAAGTTGTAGCCCGGCCGTACGTGAACGTTGACCAGGTAGGCGACGACATCAGCGTTGGCGGCCGGGGCCATCGACACCATCGATGCGACGGCCGCAGCAGCGGTAGCCAACGCGGCAGTGACGAGCTTCATGGAGCGAAACCCTACGCGGCCACGGGCGGGGAAACCTACGCTTAGGCGCATGAAGCTTCTGTCTGCGATTGTGCTGGGGTGCGGGTTCGTCGCCGCGCCGATGATGACCGCGACAACCGCGTCGGCGTCCCCGGGGTACTGCGACGGTGCGGACTGTGTTCCTTACGTCGACCGCACTGCCGTCGCAGGCGAGCACTGCGTCCAGAACACGCGGTACAACTGGGGCCTCGACGCCGGCGGCAACACCTTGGCCTGCAGCTCGAAGAGCACCTGGATCGCGGCACCGCCGCTGGTTGGCGTTCGCACGCTGCGGCTGCCGTGCGGGGACGACAAGGGCGTCGCGCAGACGCCGGACGGCGTTCCGCTCAGCTGCACCGGCGGGGCGTGGTCGGCGGACTACAGCTGGACGTTCTACCGCTAAGGGCTCAATGTGACTGCCCGGCCGCGGCCACCCGCACAAGCGGGCCGGGCTTGGGCCGAAGGATCAGGCTGGCCAGCAGCGCGGCGGCGCCGATGACAACGCAGATCCACAGCGCCGTCGAGAAACTCGCCGCGGTGCCGGTACCGACGACCGGGCCGGCCCATGCAAATCCCAGCGCGCCGCCGATCGCGAACGCCACCGTCGTGACTCCGGGCAGCGATCCGGGCTCGTCGTCGGGTGCCTGCACGACTCCCAAAGCGCTGAGCGCGGTCAGTACCGCACCCGTGCAGGTCGCGCCGAACACGACCATCAGGGCCACCACCGCGGTCAGCCGGTCCGCGACGACCGCGAGCGCCCCGACCACAACCAGGGACGAAACGAGTCCGGCCCGCAGCAGGGTGACGAAGCCGATCCGGACCGCAAGCCGGCCGGCAAGTGGCCCCGCAATCAACTGGACGACGGCACCGGGTGTCAAGAACAAAAGGGCAGTCATCGTGCCGGTAAGCGCGAAGCCGGCGTCGGTGTCCTCGGCGATCGACGGGACGATGAACACCACCACCGTCATAAACGAGGCGATCGACAGGACGGTCACGATGACCAATGGCCAGGTCTCACGTGACCGCATGTGCTCGATGGAGACCAACGGGTGTGCCACCCTGCCGTCGACGGAGACCAGGGTCACCAGCGCCGCCACGGCCGTGAGGATCCAGCCGAGCGCACGGCCCGACAGCCACCCCAGATGTTGGCCGTCCCCGATGAACATGATGAGCCCGACGGCGACGACCGATAGCAGGGCCGCGCCCCACCAATCCATCCGGTCCGCACCGGCGCGGGCGGGCTGATCGGCGGGCACCGCCCGCCACGCGAAGAACAGAGCGAGCACGCCGACCACCAGGCTCAGAACGAAGATGGAGCGGTACCCCAGCCGGTCCACCATCTCGCCGCCGAGCAATGAATCGAATCCGGCCACACCGCCGTTGATCGCTGTGACCAGGCCGCAGCATGTGCCAAACGCTCTGGCACTCAAATGTTCTCGCATGATCAGAAAGGTGAGCGCAAAGGTGATCTGACCGGCGCCCTGCAGGACGCGACCCGCAACCATGACTCCGAGCGTCGTGCTGACGATGCACACGATCGTTCCGACGCACATGACCGCCACCACCAAGAGCAGCACGCGCTTGCGCGCGACGTAGTCACTCCACCGGATCAGCACAACCGACGAGACCGCGGCAGCCAAGGAGAAATAGGTCGACATCGTGGCGTATGCGGTGGCCCCGAAGTCGTCGTTGATCGTGTGGATCGCGGGGATCAGCATCGTGGTGTTGAGCTGGAACGCGATCACCGACACCACCAATGCCGCCACCATGAGGACGACTTCGCTTCCGGACAACGTCGCGGGACTGTTGTCGTCGGTCGGCGTCCCGAGCGGAGGCTGGCTCATGACGCACTCGACACTACGGTTCTCGACAGATCGGCGGAATCAGGTCACAAACCAGTGACTCTGGCCACACTCGGACACCGACATGCGTGAGTTAACGCCGCGATGGGGGTACAACCACGGACGTGGCGATCGACACCCCTCCGCGGCCGTCGGATTCCTTGCGCATCGAAGTCCCGGCCACCGCGGATCAACTGGGCGAGATTCGCCGTCGCCTGCTGGCGTGGCTCGGCCCGGTCGGGGTGTCGAGAACCAGCGCGGCCGACATCGTCCTCGTGGTCAACGAGGCGGCCACCAACTGCATCGAACACGCTTATCGCGGCGCCGATCCGGGACTGGTCCGCGTCGAGGCCGATCTTCACGGCAGGCGAATCGTGATCGGCATCGCCGACTCCGGTCAGTGGCAGATGCCGCCACCGCGCGAGACCAACACCCGCGGCAGGGGCCTGCCCATCATGCATGCCGTCAGCAATCAGATGGAACTGGATCACACGCCCGCGGGCACCACGGTGCGGATCGCCTTCGACGCCGACGCCGGGCGCGACTTCTAGGAATTCGGCAGCCGGACGACCTGAACGAAAAATTCGTCGATCTGCCGCACGGCGTTCATGAACTGATCCAGGTCGACCGGCTTGGTGACATACGCATTGGCATGCAGCTTGTAACTGCGCAGGATGTCCTCCTCAGCGGAGGAGGTCGTCAAGACGACGACCGGAATGTGGCTGAGGGCCGGATCGGACTTGATCTTCTCCAGCAACTGCCGGCCGTCGTACTTCGGCAGGTTCAAGTCGAGCAGGATCAGGTCCGGCCGAGGCGCATTCTCATAGGGGCCACGCCGATAGAGGAAGTCCAGACCCTCCTCCCCGTCGTGCGCGACGTGCAGGGTGTTCTTGATCTTGTTGTGTTCGAAGGCTTCTCGGGTGATCAGCTCATCCCCCGCATCGTCCTCCACGAGCAGGACGTCGATTGCCCCGACCTCTGAGGTCATGTCTGTGATCCTTCCAGTTCGGCTGTGACGGGCTCGTCGACAGCAGTGGGGATGGTGAAGCAGAAGCGCGTCCCACCGGTATAGGAGGTGTCGATCCAGACGCTGCCGCCGTGGTGCTCGATGATCTTCTTGCACAGCGCAAGTCCAATGCCCGTGCCCGTGTACACGTCGCGGCCGTGCAGGCGCTGGAAGATCACGAAGACCTTGTCGGTGAACTCCTCGGGGATCCCGATTCCGTTGTCCGACACGGTGAACAGCCATGAGATGTCATGACCGTTCGGGCTTTCGGAGCATTCGATGACGATGCGCGGCGATAGTCCGTCTCGCCGGAACTTGACCGCATTGCCGATCAGGTTCTGCCACAGCATCGTCAGCAGTGTGGGGTCGCCCGTGATGCGGGGTAGCGGCTGGCGTGGGCGGACGATCTCGGCACCGGATTCGGTGATCGCGGTCTCCAGGTTGCCGATCGCGTCGTTCAGCGTGGCGTCGAGGTCGACCTGCTCCTGCGTCTGGTTCAGGCGGCCGACTCGCGAGAACGTCAGCAGGTCGTTGATGAGGATCTGCATGCGCTTGGCGCCGTCGACGGCGAACGCGATGTATTCCGTGCCTCGCTCGTCGAGCTTGTCGCCGTAGCGCTTCTCGAGAAGCTGACAAAAGGAGGCCACCTTGCGCAACGGCTCCTGCAGGTCGTGGGACGCGACATAGGCGAACTGCTCGAGTTCGGCGTTCGACCGCTGCAACTCCAGTGCCTGATCGGCGAGCTGGGTCCTGGCCGACCGTGACGACTCGAGTTCGTCGACGATCCGCTGCCGCATGTCCTCGACATCGGCGGCGATCGCGCGAATGTCCTTCGGGCCCTGCGGAACAATCCTTTCGTCGAAGTTTCCACTGGTGATGTCGCGACACGATCTCGCGAGCGCGGCCAGGGGGCGGGTGACAGCGCTGCGTACCAGATTCGACAGCAGCAGCGCGGCGACAAGGAACGCCCCGATCGTCGCGATCACCACCGCATCGCGCCAACCGCGAATCACGTTGGTTTCGTCGAGATTGGCCTGACGCGCGTCCGTCAGATGCTGATTCTGCACATCGAACAGCCGGCGAAGATTGTCGAACTGCGCCTTGCCCCGTTCCGCCGTAGCGGTGTCGACGACCTTCGGCGCGCCGGGAATCACGCTGGCGATGAGAGGTTCTGCGTACGACTCCCGCCATGCCGTCGCCGCCTGTTCTGTGGCGTTGAGATCCGCGATCAGTTCGGGCCGGGTGCTAAGTGATTGCCGAATCTGTTGTACCGCAGCATGTTCAGCTTCGATTCCCTGGTAGTACGGATCGAGGAACTCGCGGTGTGCAGCGATGGCATACCCGCGGAGCGAGGTCTCCTGGTCTCGGAGCGCCGCCTGCAGTTGATAGGCCCCGATCCGCGCCGGTCCGATCCCATCAGTCAACTCGCGCGACATGTCGTCGGTGCGGTTCAGCAGAACGCCGGTTATCACCGCACCCGCGAGCACGACGATGCCCATGACCGACAGCACAAGGTTCTGCCAACCCTGAACCGTGGGTCGCCATTTCATTCGGTGGCCGTTCGCTCGACCCGCACGACCGCGATGTCGTCGCTGATACCTCCGACCGACTGCGCGCGGCGTTCGACGTCGTCGATCAGTTGATTGACGAACGCCTCGCCGGAAAGGTCGGCATACGAGCGCGCCAGCTCGAGCAAGCCCTTCTCCCCGAGACGCTCGCTGCCGCGCCCGGAACGCCCTTCGAACAGTCCATCGGTGAGCAGGACGAGCCCGTGCCCCATCGGCAGCTCGTAGGTGTTCAGGGGCCACTCGAAGCCGTTGAGGCCGAGCGCGGGACCGACCTCGGGTTCGATCCACTCCACCGTGTCGGGCGCGTGCATCAACATGCCGGGGTGGCCGGCGGATACGACGTTGAAGCTGCCGCCCGGCGACAGCGCCACGCTGAGCACCGTCGCGAAGATGCTGACGCCGGGACGCTCGGTGCTCAGGATCCGCTCGAGCTGTCGCATCCTGTCGTTGCCGCGCAGGCCGGCGAACGTCAAAGCCCGCCAGCCGATGCGCAGCGCGACACCCAACGCGGCCTCGTCGGGTCCGTGGCCCGCCACATCCCCGACCATGACGTGGACCGTGCGGTCGGGGGTCTGGACGAAGTCGTAGAAGTCGCCACCGAGCAACGCGTGCTGGCGGCTGGGCCGGTACTGGGCGACGATGTCGACACCGGGCGCATCCAACAGCAGCGGCGACGGCAGCAACCCGCGCTCGAGACGGGCGTTCTCCTTGGCGCGAAGTTCACTGGCGTACAGATCGACGGCGGTCAGCTCGGCGCGCTTGCGCTCGACCGCATAGAGCAGGGCGCGTCGCAGCGTCTCGGGCTCGACCCGGCCTTTGACCAGATAGTCCTGCGCACCGGCGGCGACGGCTGAGACACCGAAGTGCTCGTCGTTGAGCCCGGTGAGCACGACGATCGGCACCGCGGCATCGTGCTTGGCGATCCGGTCGAGCGCCTTGATGCCGTCCGCATCGGGCAGGTTCAGGTCAAGCAGGACGCAGTGGGGCCGCGCGACCGTCAGTCGTTGCTCGGCCTCCTCGATCGACCGTGCCCACGTCACGTTGATTTCCGCGGCCGCATCGGCGATCAGTTCCTCGACCAGGATCGCGTCGGCCCGGTCGTCTTCGACCAGCAGGACAGAAATCGGCTGTGTTACCGCCGCTCCGCCGGCGGTCACGGCAGGCTCATCCAACGCACGCATCAACCATCACGTCTTCCACGTATGTCACCGTGGCCGCCGTGACCTCTTCTTTAGTGACAGTGACGACAATAGCGCCATCGGCGAGTGCCCCGGCCTACACCTGACTGGATCATGAGCGTCGTGACCGGAAGCCGGCATGGCTGCGGATCAACGGCAACGAGGCCGAGGTGGCGAACCCGGGCGCAGCCTCGCACACGGCGGGCACCGCATTGAGTACCTGCATGCCCGTCGCCACACTGGCCGAGCGGACGTGTTCTTCCATGGTCGCGGCGCGGGTGAAGCTGGCCAGCGCGACGAAGTGAGTTTGCATCGACGGGTCGCCCTCGATCGTCAACGTCCATCCGTGTCTGGGTTTGGGCCAGTGATCGGGGTACTCGCCGCCCACGGTCCACAGTGTTTCGATCTCGATGAGCGGTTCCCCATCGCGGATGCCTCGCCAGTTCCACCGCTGCCCCGCCGTGGTCCCGGCCCGCAGCACGTGGTCGAAGATCTGGTGATCCTCGGTCGCCGCGACGGCCTCGACGGTCGCGGTGACTTCATCGATGTCGGCGTTCAATGCGTCTGCCAGAAACCAGACCTGCTCTTGGAATATCGAGCTGTTGAACGCGAGGAAGTCACTGGCGGTGGGGCTGATCGCTTCGACGGGCTGGCCGAATGCCATGTTGTCGAACGTAATTCCGGTGCTCTCGTACACCGACCAGTCGGCACGTTCCTGAAGGGTGATCTTGTCGATGGTGCGACTCATACCCGACAGCGCGAGCGGCAGTACACCGGACAGGTTGCCGGGATTGAGTCCACAGCCGTGCACCGAGCTGGCACCGCCTTCGCAGGCGGCGAGCACACGGTCGCGATCGGTGGGGTCAATTCGCGAGGGGTGGAACAGGAAAGCCGTCGTGGCGACGTTCTTGCCGCTCGCCAGCAGCTGGCAGACATCATCGAGATGCGCCGTCCGCGGTGTGTACAACACACAGTCGGCGTCCAACGCCAGGATCTGCTGGACGTCGGTGGTGGCGGCGACACCGATCGGTTCACGCCCGACGAGCATGCCGATGTCGATGCCGTCCTTGGCGTCGGAATAGACCAGCGCGCCAACGAGTTCGAGGTCGTCGCGGTGATCGAGAATCGCGGTGACGATCTCCGCGCCGACAGTGCCGATGCCCCACTGAATCACGCGATACACGCCCGGACCGTAACATCACGGCCCGGGCGTGTATGGGTGAAAGGGGTGGCGGGACTCAGAAGTACGTCGTCACCGTCGTGCTGGTGTCGTTGTCGCACTTGACCGTGACGGTCCAGTTCCGGAACTGCGGAATGGCCGGGACGATCCTCAGGTCGTACGACCCGTTGGCGGGCAACGCGAAGCTGCGGTTGACGTTGTCCGTCGAGTACGTGCACTGCGACGCCACTCCGCTGCGGTCAGCGATGTGAGCCACCAGGCCGCCGATGACCGTGTCGAACGAGACCGTCGGTCCCAGCTTCGGCGCGGGGGGTGGCGGCGGCTGATCCGGCGGCGGCGGCGGGGTGGACCCATTCGCGCAACCCGACACGATGACCTTGGCGCCGGTCTGGTTCTGCAGCTTGCTCTTGGCCGCGCTCTGCGCGGCGGACAGCGTCGCGGCGGTTGCCCCCACCTCTTCGCCGTAGTCGTTCGAGGCGGCCGCCGCGCACTCGTTCGTGGCGATGGCCTCGGTCACGCAGTGACTACCGCCGTTGTTGACGCAGTTCGTCAGGGCTCCCTGAGCGGCCTGCTCTTGGCTGGTGTTGATCGCCGAGCCGCCGGCCATCGTGACGGGGGGATTCTCGTTGATGTAGCCAAGGGCGACCGCGATGTACTGGTCGGCGGCGTGCGCCGGCGCGGGTGCTACGGCCATGCCGGCGACGGTGGCGATTGCGGCCAGCGGGAGTGCGGCCAAGGCGATCCGGCCTCGTCGGCCGATTCGGTTGGTGTCGATGGTTGTCATGTTGTCCTCCGGTGAGTGAGCTTTCGTTGTGTGCGCCGTGGTTGGGCTACTTGGAATAGTCGCGCTCACAAAACGGCTGCGTAATGGCCTGCAAGCCAGAACTCACTAGCGACGGGCAAGGGTTTTCTGTCCCCGGGGTAAGCCCCGGGGATGGCAACCAGCTCGGTCCGGAGCTACGGGGACGAGATGGAGCTGCTGGGGTTACTCGGACACGACAGGCTGACGTAAACCGTCTGGAACACATCGGATTCGGGCGGTCCGCTCACCGTCGGACTGATGCCGAGCACCTGGCACTCGCGCTTCTGGGTCTCGTCCATGTAGGCGATGTCCCGGTCGAGGCCGTTGAGCATGACGTTGTAGCCCCAGTCCTGCAACTGCGCGATGACATCGCCCGCGTAGGTGCCGAGGTTCTGGATGTAGTCAGCGTGTGCGATCGGAGCCCCGAGGCATCCGCCGACCGTGAGGGAAACCGCAAAAAGTGCCTTGCCGACCATCGACGTTCTCCTTTGAAGTCAAGATGAACGCAAGATGAACGACAGCTTAACGCAGCGTATTCGGCCGCGTCAGTTTTTGGCGCCGCCGGTGAGCGGCGCTTTCCTGAAAGGCTTTTCTAGAAGTACGTCGTTTCTAGAAGTACGTCGTCGCCGTGGTGCTCGTCCCGTTGTCGCAGGTGATCGTGACGGTCCAATTCTTCAGTTGCGGAACTGCCGGGACGATCCGCAGGTCGTAGGTGGAATTGGCTTGCAACGCGAAGCTGCGGTTGAAGTTGTCGGTCGCATACGTGCACTGCGACGTGACTCCGCTGCGGTCGGTGATGTGCGCGACAAGGCCGCCGACCACCGGATTCCAGGAAACCGTCGGCCCCAACTTCGGCGCGGGTGGCGGCGAGCTGGACGGAGGCGGCGCCGTCTGACCGCTCGAGCAGCCCGAAACCACGATGTGCGCGCCCTGCTGATTCTGTAGCTGACTCTTGGCGGCGCTTTCGGCGGCCGGAAGCGACGCATTCGACGCTCCGGTCATCTCGCCGTAGTCGTTGGCCGCCGCTGCGGCGCACGAGTTCATCGCGATGACCTCGGTCACGCAGTGGCTCCCGCCATTGTTCTGACAGTTGGACAGCGACGCCGTTCCAGCCTGGTCGTGGTCGGGTCCGATCGCACTGCCCCCGACCGTTTGGACGGGCGGATTGTCGTTGAGCAGTCCGACGGACAGTGCGATGTACTGATCGACCGCGTGCGCCGGCGCAGGCGCGCTGATCATGCCGGCGACGGTCGCGATGGTGGCGAGCAGGATGGCGGCTGCGGTCCGGCCTCGTCGGCAGGTCCGTCGCTTTCCGGTGATTGTCATGGTGTCTCCCCTGAGTCGTTGCTGCCCCGGCGGACTGCGCTCAGAAGTCGGACACTGCACCCAGCCCAGACGGGGCACTTATTCGGAAATGAATCGTTGCCTCCGATTTGCCGGTGTGGTGCTTACGCCTGCGAGTATTCGCCGATGCCGAGGTCTATTCGGCTGGAATGGCAAAAGGGATTTCGAGAGCCTGGCGAGTTACGTCATGAGCAGTTCAGCGACGTTGCGCTGCGGACACTGCTGCGCCCAGGCCCGGGTCATCAATTCCGATCGCGGGGTGCCCGCGCGGAGGGCGGCCAGCATCGCGTCCGGGTCGAAGGACGGACCGAACGGGTCGAGGCTGAATTCCTCCCCGCGCATGTATCGCGTCGTCTCATCCGGTGACATGTTGTCCACTTGGAGTTCGACGGAGTTGCCGTCGGGATCGCGGTAGTAGATCGAGGTCGTGCCGCCGTGCTGCACCGGTACGTGGGGTGCGATCCCGGCCTGTTTCAGGCTCTCGTACTTGGACAGAAGGCCATCGAGGATCTCAAAGGTGTAGGCCGAGTGGTGCATGCCCACCGTCGCCGGTGTGCGCGGGGTCGGCAGCGGTAGTTGGGCGATGGCGAGGCGATGGTGTTCGTCGTCGAAGGTCAGAAAGCACAGCGCATCGTTCTCAAACACCACGTGAGCATCGAGAACCTTGCTGTACCAATCCTTTAGCGCAGTCAGCTGGCCGGTCTGCAGAACAATATGCGCCAGCTTCTTGTCGGCAGTCATGTCGTCAATGATGGCCGTCAGCAACACGGGCAGTCGTGAGTAGCGCACTACTCCAATCGCGCACCCCTCAAATTCGCTGATGCTCGGACCGAACGGCCGTATCGGGGATACTCGACTGATGGGTCAGGTTGCCCGGTGAGTGCCCTCGACGGGTTCTTCGCGACGTGGAGCAACGCGCGTGAGACATTCGGCCAGGGCAATCCGCAGCCGGGAGAGGTTTTCGACAACAGCGCGCAGCTGCGTGATCTGGGGGCCACGGTCGACAGCGCCGCGCCAGGGTCTGGGTGGTCCGGGTCCGCGGCAACGAACTACGGAAGGGCCAACGCCGAGCATCAGCAAGTGTTCGGCAGGCTAGCGGATCTGGACAAGCGGATCGCCCGACACGTGGATCAGTCGGCGCAGGTCGTTGCCGCAGGCCGGCAGAACTTGGATTCGGTGCGGCAGTGGGTGATCGACGCCGCCAACAGCGTCCCCGCGGGCAAGCAGCGCGGCACGATGCTCATGCAGATCGCGAACAAGGGACTGACCGAACTCACCGACGTCGTGCAGAAAGCCAACGCGCAGTCCAACGCTATCGGCGAGAAGCTGCAAGGGTTGAAGCCCGAATACGACGCGATCCGGTTCGGGCAGAAATTCGGCGGCGAGTTCAAAGAAGGTGAAGGCGACGCCCCCGACGACGAGGACGGTCAGCACGATGACGAGAAGAAGACCGACGTGTCGTCAGGTGATATCGAAGCTGTCGATCGGGCCAACCGAGAACTACTGCAGGACATGCTCTCCGAGTACCAGCAGCTTCCCGACGGACAGGTGAAGACCGATCGTCTCGCTGACATCGCCGCCATTCAGGACGCTCTCAAGACTCCCGACTCGCACCTGGTGTATCTGGAGAAGCCCGACGATCCCTCGCAGATGATTCCCGCGGCCACCGCCGTGGGCGATCCGTTCAAGGCCGACAATGTTTCGGTGACCGTGCCCGGTGTTGGTAGTTCGACGCGGGAAAGCATCACGGGCATGACCAGCGAGGCCGCAGAGCTCCGCCAAGAGGCAATCCGCATCGCCGACAAAGAAGGGCTGTCCACGAACGTCGCCACCGTCGCCTGGGTCGGCTACCAGCCGCCGCTGGACATGGGCCAGACGTCAGTGCTCAATGACGACCTCGCCCAGGCGGGAGCGCCGAAACTGACCTCGTTTTTGCACGACCTTGATGCTGTGTCGCAGAACCCGAGCCACACCACCGCGCTCTTCGGTCATTCCTACGGATCACTGACGTCGGGCATCGCGTTGCGCGAGAGTGCCAGCGCCTATGTCGACAACGCAGTCCTTTACGGATCTCCGGGATTTCAGGCCGAGACTCCCGCCCAGCTCGGGATGAACGACAACAACTTCTTCGTGATGGCCGCACGAGACGACCCGATCAACACCATCGGCGCACTGGCGCCCTTCCACGGGTGGGGCTCTGACCCCAACGACATCATCACCGAAGACGACGGGCATCTGCGGTTTCGGTTCCAGCACCTCGACACCGATGCCGGCATCACTCCCATTGAGGGGTTCGACCCGAAGACAGGAGCTTCGGGTCACTCCGAGTACGGCCGCAACGCGGGAGAACGGATGACTGGCTACAACCTGGCGACGATCCTGCTCAATCGTCCGGACCTCGCCGTGAAGGAAACCCCGCTGACATGGTGACCGGACGGCGACGCTCACGACCGCGGTATCGCATCGCCGCGATGATCGTCCTGATGAGTTCCTCGACGCTGATAGGAGGATGCTCGGTGACTGACAACCCGCACGAATCCACACCCGCCAAGGGCGACGATGCGGTGCAGCTCGTCGACAGCATGCGTGAAAAGGGCTCATTCGAGGACGCCCGCCAGCGCCTTACCGACACTGCCAAAGTGATCGCCGATCGCATCGCCGGGGCCGTCCCCGGTCAAACGTGGCAGTTCACAACCGATCCGAACGTGCAGAGCATCGACCGGGCAGGGCTGCCCTGCGAGAAACTCACCGGCGACATCGCCGGGCGACCGAACGCCGACACGGTGGCGTTCGGTAGAACTTTCGATGCCGACGAGTTCTCGAAAGCCGTCGACATCGTGCGTCAGGAAGCGGCCAAGTATGGCGCGACCGACGAAACGTCGTTGTTCAACGAAGAATCCCGGCGGGACTTCAACGTGCAGGGCAAGGGCTACGAGTTCGAACTGGGCCAGAGCAAGAACGCCAGGTTGAACATCACCGGCGACTGCTTCCTGAAACAGAGCGTGATCGACCTGCCACCCGGCCAGCTACCGCCAGAACACCAATAGTTTCTTCCGACGAGAAAGCTCCCCAACTGCATGAACACTTGGAGAGCTGTGGCGGTGGCGGAGGGATTTGAACCCTCGGACGGGGGTTACCCGTCACACGCTTTCGAGGCGTGCTCCTTAGGCCGCTCGGACACGCCACCGTGTGGCAGCTTACCGAGGGCACGCGGACAGCCCAAACCAGCGAGACACGCCCACCGATTTTGCGCTGAGGGTCGTTGCGCCGACGGGATCACGACCGTGGACGCAATCTTGACGCCGGCAGACGCTCACCGCTGCTGAGCGAAGAACGCCTCCAGCGGCGCCGCGCACTCGTCGGCCAGCACGCCCCCGCGCACCTGGGGCCGGTGCGTCAGCCGCCGGTCGCGGACCACGTCCCAGAGCGAGCCGACGGCCCCGGTCTTGGGTTCCCACGCCCCGAACACCAGCCGGGCCACCCGCGCCATCACCAGCGCGCCCGGCGCACATCGTGCACGGTTCGACCGTCACCGCCAGCGTCGTGCCTTCCAGCCGCCAGCCGTCACCCAGCACCGACGCTGCGGCGCGCATCGCCAGGATCTCGGCGTGAGCGGTCGGATCACCCAGTTCCTCCCTGGCATTGGCGGCGCGAGCCAGTTCAGTGCCGTCGGCGGCGACGATCACCGCGCCGATCGGCACATCGCGGGATCCCGCCGCGGTCGCAGCCGTCCAGCGCGGACCGGATCAGGTCCTCGTCGGTCACCGGCTTCTGCCGATGACCGGCTCACCGATCGAGGCGTTCGAGCACCGCAGACAACTCGTCGGCGAAGCCCATCTCGCGCGCGATCCGGCCCACTTGTTCGTCGGCGTAGAGGTCCGTCTCGTCGAGGATGACGCCCAGCACCGCCTCCGGCAGGCCGATATCCGCCAGCAAGCCCGAGGTCGCCCTCTTCGAACGGTTCAGCGGGGTCGAGATCCTCCTCGTCGATGTCGTTGTCGAGCTTCTCCAGCACCTCCGCGGCGATGTCGTAATCCAATGCCGCCGTGGCGTCCGACAGCAGCAGCCGGGTGCCGGCCGGCGCGGGCCGCACGATCACGAAGAACTCGTCGTCGACGTCCAGCAGCCCGAAAACCGCTCCCGCACTGCGCAATTCGCGCAGCTCAGTTTCGGCGGCAGTCAAGCTGTGCAGCGCGGCTGAGCGCATCGCACTGCAGCGCCAATTGCCCTCCTCGCGCACGACGGCAACGGCGAAACCATCGGGAACGTCGGCGGCCTGCCCCTTCGCCTGCGGACGCTGTGCTCCCATGTGCGCCTACGGTAGTCGCCGCAACAGGCACTTGACCAGCAATCCACACCAGCCTGACGTCGCGCGATACCCGCGTATGCCACGCTTGGGGGGTGACAACACACCCGTTTGTGTGGTGGGTCTTGGACTGATCGGCGGCTCGGTGATGCGCGCCGCGGCGGCGGCCGGGTCGCGAGGTCTTCGGGTACAACCGCTCAGTCGAGGCCGTCCAGGCGGCAAGGGCCGACGGGTTCGACGCAACCGAAAATATCGACTCGGCACTGGCCCGCGCCGCCGCCAGCAAAGCCTTGATCGTGCTCGCCGTACCGGTGCCCGCACTGCCGCTGATGCTGGGCCATATCCGCGATTCGGCCCCGCAGTGCGCGCTCACCGACGTGACCAGCGTGAAAGGCGCTGTGCTGCAGGAGGTCCAGTCGTTCGGCCTGCAGGACCGGTTCGTCGGCGGTCATCCGATGGCGGGCACCGCCCATTCGGGTTGGGCAGCCGGCAATCGCCGGATTGTTCGTCGGCGCACCCTGGGTGATCAGTGTGGACGACCATGTCGACGCCGACGTCTGGACGATGGTGATGGATCTGGCGCTGGACTGCGGCGCCGTGGTGGTGCCCGCCCGCTCCGACGAGCACGACGCCGCCGCCGCGACCATCTCGCACCTGCCGCACCTGCTCGCCGAGGCGCTCGCAGTCACCGCAGGTGAGGTGCCGCTGGCCTTCGCGCTGGCCGCGGGATCGTTCCGGGACGGCACCCGGGTCGCGGCCACCGCGCCGGATCTGGTCCGGGCCATGTGCGAGGCCAACGCCGACCAGCTGCTGCCCGTCCTGGAACGGACCCTCGAGCTGCTGGGCCGGGCCCGCGACGCACTGGCCGCCAAGAGCCCGCTGTCCGAACTCGTCGAGGCCGGCCACGCCGCGCGGGTGCGCTACGACAGCTTCAGCCGTCCCGAGATCGTCACCATCGCCATCGGTGAGGAGAAGTGGCGCGAAGAGCTCGCCGCAGCGGGCCGGGCCGGCGGGGTGATCAGATCCGCTCTGCCAACCCTGGGTAGTCGAGGATGAAGCCGTCGGCGTCGACGGTGATCGTGGTCTCGGCCACAGGCGAGTGCAGCTTGATGCCGTCGGACGCGCTGCTGTAGCTGATCGTCGCCGCCTCGACTGACAGATCTGGCAGCCGCACGTACACGACCGGCAGGGTCACGGACTCGCTGCGCTGGTAGAGGCCGGTTCGGCGAATCGGCAGCGCGTTGAAGAACGGGCTGAAGATCACGTCGACGTCGAGCGCACCGTCATATGTCGAGCGGGTCGACTCGCCGGTGTGTTGCTGAACCAGCCACATGTTCTCCTCGTCACGGGCGATCGACAGCTGACGCTCCCGCTCGGCGAGCGTGACGGTCATAGACAGTCGTTTGGTCGCGCCCGCCTCGTCGGTGACCAAGTCATAGGAGGCGGAGAACGCCGGGTGCGACGGAGTTGCGGCGGCGACGATCCTGCCGTGTGCCTTGATTCGGTTGCCCGACAACTGCACGCGCACCGACTCCATCCGAGGGACATCGTGCGCACGCCACGTCAAGGTCGCCGGCCAGGAACTGTTCTGTTCCTCGCGTGCGGGTGCACTGTCCGTCGAATCAGAGCGACCTGCTTCACTCACCCCTCTACCGTAAGCGACGGATCCCCTCGTTCGGAACGAGCACGCGGCCGACGCGTTTCGCCCGCGGCTCGGACTCCAGCGCGACCTCGTCGCCCAGCAACGGTTGAGGCATGCGCCGCAGGCGCCCCGCTCCCGGCACCGACGCCCACACAGCGAAAGCAAGAGCAGCGTCGAGGATCAACGCCAGCGCGGTGACCATCAACGCGCCGACCAAGGCGAGGTGGAACTGGCGCACCTTGATGCCGTCGATCAGATAGCGGCCCAGACCGCCGAGGCTGGCGTACGCCGCGACGGTGGCGGTGGCCACGATCTGCAATGTGGCGGTGCGCAGTCCGCTGAGGATCAGCGGAAGCGCGTTGGGCACCTCGACGCGCGTCAGCACCCGCGACTCCGTCATTCCCATCGAGCGGGCGGCGTCGACGACCGTGCGGTCCACATTCGCGATGCCGGAGTACGTTCCTGCCAGCAGCGGCGGGATGCCGAGCAACATCAGCGCCACAGTCGGCGGCACCAGCCCCAGACCCCACAGCAGCACGCCGAGCAGCAACACACCCAGAGTCGGCAGCGCGCGCAGTGCGTTGACCCCGGTGACGACGAGGAAGGTGCCGCGTCCGGTATGGCCGATGAGCATCCCGATCGGAATCGCGATCAGCGCGGAGAACACCACGGCGACGACGGTGTACTGCAGGTGCTCCAGAATGCGAGCGGTCAGGCCGGCGGGCCCGCCCCAATTGGCCGCGGTGAAGATGTAGGAAAGCGCCTCCTGCACGAAGCTCATCGGGCCCATCAGGTCGCCACCTTCACCCGGCCCGCCCGGTCCGCGGCAGTCGCGCGGGTCCATGGCGTCAGTGCCTTACCGGCCAGCAGGATCAATGTGTCGACGACGATGGCCAGCACGAAGATCGCGATGATGCCTGCGACGATCTGGTCGCTCTTGTTGGCCTGGTAGCCCTCGGTGAACCAGGTGCCCAGCCCGCCGATGCCGATCACCGAACCTACCGACACCATCGAGATATTCGTGACGGCGACGACGCGCAGACTGGCGATGAGGACCGGAACAGCAAGCGGCAACTCGACTTTCAATACCCGAGTCAACGGTTTGTAGCCGACGGCGGTGGCGGCGTCGAGCACCGCAGGCGACACCGCGTCCAACGCCTCAGGTACCGCGCGGACCAGCAGCGCGACGGTGTAAAGCGTCAGCGCCACAATGACATTCGCTTCGTCGAGGATGCGAGTCGGAATGATCAGCGGCAGCACCACGAACAAGGCCAGCGACGGGATGGTGAAGATGATGCTCGCCGTCACGGTCGTCAATCGGCGCAACGCGGTGGTGCGCTGGACGAATGCGCCGAGCGGTACGGCGATGATCAACCCCAGCACGATCGGGATCAGCGACAAGCGCAGGTGAATTATCGTCAGCGCCCAGAGATCGTCCAGATGCGTGAACAGATAACGCATCGGCTACCCCAGCTCCGGAACGCGACGCTGCTCCTTGAGCGCTTCGAGCACGTCGTCTGCGCGCACGCCGCCGATCAGGTGGTCGTCGTCGTCGACCGCGACGCCCAGCCCACTCGGCGAGGACAGCGCGGCGTCGAGCGCCTGACGCAACGTGCCGTCGGGACGAAAGAACGAGCCACCGCCGACCGTGCTGTCGTACAGCGAGCTTCCCTTGCGGTGGACGTCGACGCCCTCGGTGTTGATCCAGGCGAACGGCCTGCCGTCCTTGATGACCAGCGCCCACTCCCCCGCACCCAGTGAGAGTTTGTCGAGTCCGTCCTCGGGGACGTGTTTGACGTCGTGCAGTGGCAGCCCGGTGGCGTGGAAGAACTGAAGGCCCCGGTAACCGCGGTCGGCGCCGACGAATTCCGACACCGAGCCATTGGCCGGGATTGGACAGCACGAACTGCGGGGTCCGCGTATTGCTCCAGTACACCGCCGCGGCCGAACACCGCGACCTTGTCGCCGAGCTTGACGGCCTCATCGATGTCGTGGGTGACGAACACGATCGTCTTGTGCAATTCGCTTTGCAGACGCAGGATTTCGGTTTGCAGAGTCTTCGCGCACCACCGGGTCGACGGCACTGAACGGCTCATCCATCAACAGGATCGGCGGGTCGGCGGCCAGCGCCCTGGCCACCCCGACGCGTTGCTGTTGACCACCCGACAACTGCGCCGGATAGCGGTCGGCGAGCTTGGGATCGAGTCCGACGCGCTCCATCACCGCAATTGCGGCCTTGCGCGCGCTGCGGCGTGACTCGCCCCGCAATACGGGCACCGTCGCGACGTTGTCGACGACGCGCAGGTGCGGCATCAGGCCCGCGCTCTGGATGACGTAGCCGATGCCGAGCCTCAGCTTGACCGGATCGACCTTGGTGACATCGTTGCCGTCGACGGTCAATGTCCCCGAGGTGGGCTCGATCATCCGGTTGATCATCCGCATCGACGTGGTCTTGCCGCAGCCCGACGGGCCGACGAAGACCGTGAGTGTGCCGTCCGGAACCTCCAGCGTCAGATCGTCGACGGCCACGGTGCCGTCGGGATACTTCTTGGTGACGTTCTGGAATGTGATCATTCGCCGCAGGGCCTTCTGCTCTTCGCGTGATCGCTCATCGCGCCTGAACCGGTTGGTCGAAGCCGTTGTCCTTGATCCACTTTCCCGCCGCCTCGTCGGGGTCGATGCCCTTGTTACCCTCGACCGACGTGTTGAGCGCGATGAGCGCTTCGGTGGACAGCTTGGCGCTCACGGCATCCAACACGTTCTTGAGCTCGGTGGACATCTTCTGCGACGCCACCAGCGGCACGACGTTCGCGGCGAGGAAGACGTTCTTCGGGTCCTCGAGAACCACCAGCTTGTTCTGCTCGATGGCCGGCGACGTGCTGAAGATGTTGGCGGCGGTGATCGTGCCACCCGTGAGGGCTTGCACGGTCGCCGGGCCGCCGCCGTCGCTGATCGCGACGAAGTTGGCAGGCGCGACGTCCAGACCGTACTTGTCCTTCAGCCCGACGAGACCGGTCACTCGGGTCTGAAACTCCGATGGCGCGCCCACTTTCACCTCGGCTGAGTGTTGCGCCAGGTCGGCGATGGACTTCAGATTCCACTTCTGTGCGGTGGCTTCGGTCACCGCGAGGGTGTCCTTGTCCTCCGCAGGCGACGGATACAGGATCGACAAGTCACCGGGAAGCGCCTTGAGCAACCCGAGCAGCACGGCGTCGGGCGTGGTCGCCGGGGTGTCCTTGTCGAAGTACTGAAGCAGATTGCCGGTGTACTCCGGAATCAGGTCGATGGAATGGTCTTGCACCGCAGGGATATAGGTTTCGCGGCTGCCGATACCGAACTGTCTGCGCACGGTGAAGCCGTTGGCCTCCAACGCCTGGGCGTAGATCTCAGCGATGATCTTCGACTCGGTGAAGTCGGCCGAACCGACGGTGATCGACTTCAGGTCGCCGGAGATCGCCCCGCCACCGAGAGGGTTCGAACTGCCGCAGGCTGCGGTGATGACCAGGATGAGAAGCGCCAGCGCCGCAACGAGCGAGCTTCGCCGGCGTCGCGAAAGCGACGTCATGAATTCGACACTATCGGCATCCCCGCAGATGTACCCGGGTTTGCCTCAGCTTGAAACCAGCGGCAAATCGGCGGTTTGGTTTTCTCTGCAGCCGGAAAGGGCAAAGATGAAGCCATGACCAGCGATCCGCCCGTCTCGCCCGAACCGCTTCCGGGCGCGCCGCCGCCGGGACCTATCGACCCCGCTGTGCCGCCGTCCGCGCCGACGTCACGGCCGGAGTCGGCGGTCAAGTTCACCCGCGCCGCGGCGCTGTGGTCGGCGCTGATCTTCGGGTTCGTGATCCTGATCGTGCTGCTGGTGTTCATCATGCAGAACACCGACTTGACGACCATCAACTTCCTCGCGTGGGAGTGGAATCTGCCTGTGGGCGTGGCGATTTTGTTGGCCGCGGTCTGTGGCGGCCTGTTGACCGTCGCGGTCGGCACCGCGCGAATCGTTCAGCTGCGGCGCGCGGCGAAGAAAAACCTCAAGACGATCCCCTAGCGGGGCAGCGCGTCGCGCACCGCGGTGGCCACCACATCCGGGTGGCTGTACGAGAATCATGTGGCCGCCGTCGACCGTGATCAACGAGGCGCCGGGCAATGCGCCCGCCAGCCGGCGCACCTGGTCGATGCCGACGAGCTTGTCCTCCTGCGCACCGATGATCACCGAGGGCACCCGGATCTGCGGCACATTCTCGTCGAGCCACTGTGACGTCTCGTTGAACTGCAGCTGATCAGACGCGAAGGCGGCCAGGTTGCCCGGCGACATCGACACCGACAACAGCCGCTGCTCGTAGCTGGGGTCCAGCGGCGCCGGGTCGAATGCGCGCTTCGCGCCCGAGGTCGCGGCCACGCGTTTGATCACGTTGTTGGCGACGACGTCGACAACGGTGCCGACCACCGGCAGCTGACTGAACTGGACATATCGAGCGTTAAAGAGGTCTGGAAGCTTCGAGCGCATACCGCCGGCCCCGGGCGCGACGAGCACCATCTTGGCGACGTCTTGCGGATAGCGGCGCGCGATGCCGAGCGCGAGCGCGCCGCCGAAGGAATGGCCCACCAGAATTGCCGGAGCCAGCTTGAGTTGCGTCAGCATGTCGTGAACCGCATCGATCTGGTCCTGATAGGCCAGCCAGCCGCCCTTCGACCAGCCGAAGCCGGGCCGGTCGATGGCGATGACATGGCGGCCCGGCAACTGGCCGACGACGGGGTCGAAATCCTTGTGGGTGCCCGGGAGTCCGTGGAGCATCACTACCGGCGTGCCACCGCCGGGTTGTTCCGTGTAATGAATTTCCTTGCCGCGCACTGAGATGTACTTCCCATCGGCCGACGGCATCGCAGGCAGTCTGGCCACGGTGAGATTGGTCGCCGTCAGCACGACGACCAGGATCACGACCGCCCAGAGCTGACGCGCGCGAGCCGCCGCACGTCAGCTCAGCGTCTCGAGTCCTGCGGCGATCAGCGGGCCGACCGCGCGGTCCACTTCGTCGGTGTCCTCGGCGACGCCGCCGCCGACCCGGGCCCGGTAGGCGATTCCCGCGGCGATGATTGCCACCTTGAAGTAGCCGAGCGCCATGTAGAAATCCCAATTGTCCAGCGACTGTCCCGATTCCCGGCGAGTAGCGGCTCGCAAGGTCATCGGCCTCCGGGATGAGCGGCGACGCCCACGCCGAGCTCGCGTGGATCATGTTGAACATCGGATGGCGGTACACACACATCAGCGCCGCATCGCTGATCGGGTCCCCGAGCGTCGACATCTCCCAGTCGAGAACCGCCAGCACCTTGGTGGCGTCGTCGCTGTCGAGCATCGTGTTGTCGATGCGGTAGTCGCCGTGCACGATCGAGCTGCGGCTCTGCGCCGGAATCGCTTCTGCCAGAGCGGAATGCAGCCGCTTGACATCGGTGTCGAACGGTGTCGTCCTCGCGCTTGACGAGTTCCCATTGGCCACCCCATCGCCGCACCTGCCGTTCGAGATACCCGGTTGGCTTGCCGAAATCACCGAGGCCGACCGCTTCGGGGTCGACCGCATGCAGGTCCGCGAGCACCTTGATCAATGCGTCGACGCAGGCGCTGATCGCGTCCTTGTCGCCCAGCGCCTCGAGTTCGTCGGCATGGCGGACGACGCGGCCCGACACGTACTCGACCATCTGGAAGGGCGCGCCGAGCACCGAGTCGTCGTCGCGCATGGTGACCGCGCGGGCCACCGGAACCGGGGTGTCGTAGAGCGCCGCGACGACCCGGTACTCGCGTGCCATGTCGTGCGCCGACGGGGTCAGCCCGTGCAAGCGGTGGACGGCGCAGCACCCACTTCGAGGCGTCGTCGCAAACCAGGAAGGTCATGTTGGACCGGCCGCCGGAGATGAACTCGGCGCGCAATTCGCCGTCGCGGGGAATGCCGGCAGAACGCAGGTGACGGTCGAGGGCGTCGAGATCAAGGCCTTCGAGCCCGTTGATGGAGGTGGCCACCGAAACTGTCTACCACCGCTGGTTTCGCGGAAGCAGGTCCCATACGTGTTCGGTGCCGTTGACCGATGCGACGTACAGATTGCCGTCGCGTGAGGACAGCAGCCGGGTGACGCCGGCGTAGTCGACGTTCACACAGAGGATCTTCTCGGTGCGCAGGATGCCGTGCAGCAGCCCGTTGATCACGCCGCCGTGGCTGAACACCGCGACGGTGTCCTCGTGGTCGCCCGTCAGTCACCAGATCGCGAATCCCGGCGTTGATGCGGTCGAGGAACGCGGTCTCGTCGACGCTGCTGGGCAAGTGGCCGCCGGCCAGCCGCTCCAACTCCTGCGGGAACTCGGCGGCGATCTGCTCGATCGGGATGTAGTGCTTCATGTCGCGGTCGTACTCGGCGAGCCGGTCCTCGATCTCGATCGTCAGGCCGAGGGCGTCGGCGACCGGTTGGGCCGTCTGGATCGAGCGCCGCTGCGGGCTGCTGACCAGTCGGCTGACCGGGAAGCGGGCCAGCGCGTCGGGAAGCCGCTTGGCCTGCTCGATCCCCTCCTCGGACAGGTCGGGATCGGAGCCCTCGCCGGGCTCGCTGCGCAGTGGGAGCGCATGCCTGATGAGTAACAACTGCACCGTGCCACCATATGACTGTGCATTCCCGGGGATATGCGGACGAACTGTTCGACCTGACCGATCGGGTGGTCTTGGTCACCGGCGGCAGCCGGGGGCTGGGCCGGGAGATGGCGTTCGCCGCCGCGCAGTGCGGCGCCGACGTCATCATCGCCAGCCGCAAGTACGAGTCCTGCGTGGCCACCGCGGAGGAGATCGCCGCCGCGACCGGCCGCGCCGCATTGCCATATCAGGTGCACGTCGGGCACTGGGATGAACTCGACGGGTTGGTCGACGCGGCCTACGACCGGTTCGGCAAGGTCGACGTGTTGATCAACAACGCGGGCATGTCGCCGCTGTACGAGTCGCTCGGTTCGGTGACCGAGAAGCTGTTCGACTCGGTGGTCAACCTCAACCTCAAGGGGCCGTTCCGGTTGTCGACGCTCGTCGGCCAGCGGATGGTGGCCGACGGCGGTGGCTCGATCATCAACGTCAGCTCCAGCGGATCCCGGCGGCCGCGGCCGGAGCAGCTGCCCTACTCTGCGGCCAAGGCGGGGCTGAACGCGTTGACCGAAGGGCTTGCGCTCGCATTCGGCCCGACCGTGCGGGTCAACACGCTGATGCCCGGACCGTTTCTCACCGACATCAGCAAGGCGTGGGACATCCCCGCGACCACCAGGGGCGCGCAGGGCTTCGCCTTGAAGCGTCTCGGGCAATCCACCCGAGATCATCGGCGCCGCACTGTATTCTGGCGTCCGACGCGTCGAGTTACACCAGCGGCTCGATCATCCGGGTGGACGGCGGCATTCCCTAACTTTCTGTTGCGATTTGTGTGCGTTCTGTTGCGCTCACCGCTCCTGAACGCACACAAATCACTTGGGGCCGCCACGGCGTGATGATGTTGAACGACGGGTCCGGCCGGTCGAGCACCGCGATGATCGACGGCAGCGCGTCGGCGTCGCCGCGTCACCTCCAGCCCCGGCGAGTCCGCATCACCCGCTGCGAACGTCAACAGCCGCAACTTGTTCGCAAGCTTGACCGTCGCGTGCGCCGTCGCCCCGTCGGCGGCCACCTTGCGGTACACCAGCACGCCGTTTCGCAGCGTCAGCCGGTAATTGGTGTCGACGTCGAGGAACGTCACGTCGACAGCGACGTCGAGGTCCCACGCCCTCGGCCCGTTGACGTTGATCGCGAAGGTGTCGAACATCTGCTCCGGTGTGAGCTGCGCCAGCATCGACGGCGACGCGGGCTGCGTCGGCGTGCCGAAGTTCCCCTCCCGCAGTTCGGTCGCGCCGGAGAGGAAGAAGTTGCGCCAAACGGCGTTCTCGGCGCCGTAGGCGAGCTGCTCGAGCGTGTCGGCGTAGAGTTCGCGGGCGGCGGCGTGGTTCTCGTCGGTGAACACGCGTGATCGAGCAGCGTTGCCGCCCAACGGAAGTCGCCGCTCATCGAACGCCGTACGCGCCATCGCGACGACCTGAGTCGATGCCGCCCATCGCCTCGACGTAGCGGGGCCCGATGGCCTCGGGCGGGTGCGCCCACAGCCGGCCCGGGTTGCCGTCGAACCAGCCCATGTAGCGCTGATAGACGGCCTTGACGTTGTGGCTGACCGAACCGTAGTAGCCGTGGGTGTGCCAGGCCTTCTCCAGCGCCGGAGGCATCTGGAAGTGTCTCGGCGATCTCGATTCCGGTGAAGCCCTGGTTCAGCTGCCGCAAGCGTCTGGTCGTGCAGATAGGCATACAGATCCCGTTGCAGGGAAAGGAATTCGACGATCCGGTCCTTGCCCCACGTCGGCCAGTGGTGCGAAGCGAAGACGACGTCGGCGCGGTCGGCGAACGTGTCGATGGCCTCGGTGAGATAGCCCGCCCAGCCGTGCGGGTCGCGCACCAGCGCGCCGCGCAGCGTCAGCAGGTTGTGCAGGTTGTGCGTGGCGTTCTCGGCCATGCACAGCGCGCGGAACTTCGGGAAGTAGAAGTGCATCTCGGCGGGCGCCTCGGTGCCCGGCGCCATCTGGAACTCGATCTCGACACCGTCGATGGTGTGCGTCTCTCCGGTTTCGCGAATGTCGACGGTCGGCACGATCAGCGCGACCTCGCCGGCGGACGCCACCTGTCCCAGCCCGCAACCGACCTGCCCCTGCGGCCCGCGCGCCAGCGCTCCTCCGTACATGTAGCCCGCGCGGCGCCCCATCGCGGTGCCGGCGTAGACGTTCTCCTGCACGGCGTGCTCGGTGAAGTGTTCGGGTGCGATGATCGCGACCTTGCCCGCGTCGACGTCGGCCTGCGTGGTCACCCCGAGCACCCCGCCGAAGTGGTCGACATGGCTGTGGGTATAGATGACGGCGCTGACCGGCACGATTCCCTCGGTGGGCGCGGTAGAGCGCCACGCGGCCGCGGCGGCGGTTTCGGTGGAGACCAGCGGATCGATGACGATGACGCCGGTGTCGCCCTCGATGAAGCTGACGTTGGACAGGTCGAGGCCGCGGACTTGGTAGATGCCCTCGACGACCTCGTAGAGACCCTGCTTGGCGCACAGTTGGCTCTGCCGCCACAGGCTGGGGTGCACCGTCGTCGGCGCGTCGGTGTTCAGGAACGAATAGACGTCGTTGTCCCACACCACTCTTCCGTCGGCGGCCTTGACGACGCAGGGTTCCAGAGCGCCGATGAATCCTCGGTCGGCGTCGTCGAAGTCGGCGGTGTCGTCGAACGGCAGGCCACTGCGCTGCCCTCGATGGGCGGATTCGATGACGGCGGTCGGGGGCTTCTGGTCCATGCCGTCACGATATTCACTCAGACTTCAAGGCGTGGGTGGTTGACTGAGCCGATGGATGTACGCCGAGTGGTTACCGGACACGACGCGTCCGGCAAGTCTGTGTTCGTCAGTGACGAGAACGTCGCTGCGCAGCCGACGACCGGGTTTCACCGGTTATGGGGCGGCGATACCACCCCGCAGTTCCCCGACGACGGCAGCATGCCCGAGCACCGCACGTATTTCCCGCCCATCGGCGGGTTCCGCTTCGGGATGTTCTCGTTGCCGCCGGCCGCCGTGGCGGGCTCCGAAGTCAACACTTCAGCGCGCCTCGGTGATTGGGACGCCGAGGCACCGGGGCTGCTCGCGTACATGGACCTATCCGATCCCGGCATGCACACCACCGACACGATCGACTTCGAAGTCGTTCTGGAAGGCACCGTCGTGCTGGAACTCGACGACGGCGCCGAGGTGACGCTGCACGCGGGAGATACCGTGGTGCAGAACGGCACTCGCCATCGCTGGAAGAATCCGGGCGACACGACCGCACGGCTCGCGGTGTTCATATGCGGCGCCTCCCACGCCAAGATTCCACCCGCCTGATCAGGAGTGGCGGGCGCGGTCCTCGTAGTCGCGACGCTTCTCCGGATCGGCTTGGGCGAACAGTCCGTCGGCTCGAAGCACGCGGCGAAACGCCTCATTGACCAGCTGCGGCACGTATCTCTGCATGACCGTGGTCAGCAGCCACGCGCTGCGCGTCACGCCCACTCGTGACTTCGGAGCGTCGATCAGACGCACGATGGCAGAAGCGATGTCCTCGGGTTCGGCGTTGCGGAATCCGGGCAGCGTGGCGACACCGTCGACCATCCCCGTGTTCGTCAGCGTCGGCATCACCGTCGACAGCAGTCACCCCCGTTCCCCGCAGCTCCAATCGCACGCTGTCGGTGTAGCCCAGCACCGCGTGTTTGGTCGCGGTGTAGGTCGCGATGCCGGCCATCGGGGTGATCGCCGCGAGCGACGCGATGTTGATGATGTGGCCTTTGCCGCGCTTCACCATGCGCTCCGCAGCGAGTTTGGTCCCGAGAATGACGCCGAAGATGTTGATGGCCATGGTCCGTTGGGTGATCTCGTCGGGCTCGTCGGCAAACCGACCGGCCGGACAGATTCCCGCGTTGTTCACCAGCACGTCGATCGGGCCGAGTTCGCGCTCGACGTCGTCGAGGAATGTGGTGAACGACTGACGGTCGCTGACGTCGAGGCGGGCGTAGAAGCCGAGATCGAGGTCGGTTCCGCGTCTGCTTGACGGCCACTTCGTCGATGTCGCCGATCGCCACCTTCGCGCCGAGTCCGTGCAAAGTCTTCGCGGTGGCCAGGCCGATGCCCCTCGCCCCGCCGGTGACGGCGATGACCTTACCGTTGACCAAGGTCCCTAGTGCCATGGCTCCATGATGATTGACTGAAGCCCATGAGCGTGCCGAAATCCACCGCGCCGACGGGCCCGAAGGGTACGGGGTCGATCACGGTCGCCGGCGCCACGGCGATCGGCGTCGGCGGAATGATGGGTGCCGGCTTGTACACCCTCGTCGGCTTGGCGTCGACGACTGCGGGCGTGTGGATACCGCTGGCGTTTCTCGTCGGTGGCGTGGTCTCGATGTTCAGCGTGTACTCCTATGCCAAGCTCGGCGCGCGCTATCCCAGCCGTGGGGGTGCCGCGCAGTTCTTGATCCGATGCTTCGGTGACGGCGTTATCGCGGGCGGGCTCAACGTGTTTCAGTTCCTCGGCTGGATCATCGCGATGGCCCTCTACTGCGCGGGCTTTGCGGGCTACCTACGGGCACTGCTGCCGTGGCAAACGCCGGACGTGGTCCGGTAAGGCGATCGGCGTCGGGCTCGTCGTCGCGGTCGTCGTCGTGAACATGATCGGGACCAAATTCGTCGGCCGGTCCGAGATCTGTCGTCGTGACAATCGAATTGGCGATTCTCGCTCGCATTCGTCGTGTTCGGGTCTCACGCCGCGCCGATCCGGGGCGCTTCGCCGAGAACGGCAACCACAGCTGGCTCGGCATATTCTTCGCCGCAGGTCTGCTCTACGTCACCTATGAGGGTTTCGGCGTCGTGACGAACTCCGCCGGCGACATGCGCGAACCCGTCGCGCGAACTCCCTCGCGCGATGTTCTTCGCGCTCGGCATCGTGATCGTCGTCTACATCGTCGTCAGCTCCGTCGTGGTGATGACGTTGAGCCTGCCCGCGATGGACGCCGACGCAGGGCCACGTGCTTTCGGAGGCCGGCCGGCACGATCCTCGGGCGCGTCGGCTTCATAGTGATCGGCGTCGCCGCACTGCTCGCGACGGCGTCCGGCGTCAACGCCACGATGTTCGGCGACGCCAATCTCGCGTACATGGTGTCGAAAGGCGGTGAGCTGCCTGCGGATTTCGCCCGCGGGGTGTGGCGCGGCGGCACCGGCGGTCTGTTCATGGCCGCGGCGATCACCGCCGCGTTCGTGTTGTTCTTCCCGCTTGCCGCAGTCGGTCAGATGGCCAGCCTGGCGTTCCTCGATCGTGTACGGCACCGTCAGCCTCGGGCACCTGCGGGTGTGCGGCGAGACCGGCGCCAAGCCGCTGGCTGTTGATGCTCGCGGTCTGTGCTGAACCTCGCGTTGTTCGCGCTGCTGCTCGGCTACAGCATCCATACCGGGCCGGCGAGCACATGGATCACACTGCTGGGGGTGCTCGATTCAGCTTCGTGTTCGAGGTGGCCTACCGGCGGCGGACCGGTCGGTCGCTGGCGCTGGAGCATCTGGATCGACCCCCTAACTGCGTTCGGCCAGCCAGCGTTCGGCCCGCCGCTTCGAGGCGCGCGACAGCCAGGCATCCTGGATGAGTTCGGTCAGCTCGGTGCGGCTGATGCCACGTAAATCGCTGGCGCGCACCAGGACTGACGGATGCCCGTCGAAGCGATGGGTGGTGAAGAACGGCGAGTGGGGATCCTGGATCAGCGCCAGCTTGTCGGCTTCGGACTCCACCCAGATCATGATCACATCGGCATAGCGTTCGCCCGGTCTCGGGATCTTCGGCGTCGGGTTGCGGGGTGCGGAAGAACACGAACGACTTGCCGCCCACCTGGTAGATCGCGTTGCCTTTGGGCCCTTCGACCCGCGTGGTGTGCGGCATCGCCGCGGCGATCTCGTGCACGTCGGCAGACGCGCGCGGGGCGGTCACGCATGGCGTTCCAGGGTGTGCAGCACGACGTCGGACAGCGCCGCGTTTCCGACCGTCGCCGTCATATAGGTGCAGAACGGCTGTCGGCGCCGGTCGGTGGGCGAACCCGGATTGAGCAGGCGCAGGCCGGTTCTCGCGGTGGTGTCCCACGGGATGTGGCTGTGGCCGAACACCAGCACATCGGTATCGGGGTATTCGCGGGCCATCCTCGCCTCTCGGCCGGTGGCCGAACCCGGTCTCGTGCACGACGGTGAATCGCAGTCCGCCCAACGTCGCGTCGGCGCGTTCGGGTAGGCGGCGGCGCAACTCGGCGCCGTCGTTGTTGCCCCAGCACCCGACCAGCCTCTTGGCCCGGGCTTCCAGCGCGGTCGAGCAGCGACGGTTCGACCCAGTCGCCGGCATGGATGACGACGTCGGCGTCGTCGACCTCATCCCAGACCGGCTTCGGGCAGATCGCGGGCGCGCTTGGGGACATGGGTATCGGCGATGAGCAGCAGCCGCACGTTCCCAATCTAGTCAGCGCGAGGCGCGCCATGGTGACGGCGGGTGGTACACGTCGACCTCGTCGGCGCGAAAACCTCGATCACACCGTTGGTTTCGCGCACCTGGAACTTCGGCAGCGGCGGCGGAGCAACCGGCAGCTGATGCGTCAGGGTGTCGCCCTTCCAGCGAGAACGACGTGGAGTGGCAAGGGCAGCGCAATCTGGCTCTCGGGTGCGTCCAGCCACAGCTTGCAGCCCTGATGCGTGCAGACCCCCGAAACCGCCTCGAGGTTGGCCTCGTTGCGATGCACGAAGCCGTTGACCGACCCGAGGTCGAATGCCAGCGCATCCGCCGTCGGGAAGGTCCGCGCTGGCGCCGACGGCCTGCCAGGTGCCGGCGTTCGGATCGAGCGTGCCCTGTGCCTGCGTGGCGTCTGCTGGGGCGTGGTCGGGGCCAGCAGGTTTCGGCCGACCACCAGTCCGGCGGCGGCCGAAGCGGCCGCGACCGAGCCGCCGATGACGACCTGGCGGCGGCGCCGGCGCCCACCTGGGATGGCTGACGGGTGCGTCGTTCTTCGGCCATTTCGGCGGCCAGCCGCCGATGAAGATCGGTGATGAAGTCCTCGCGCGGAGCGTCGCTGCCGACCCGCGCGGCCCGCAGCTCGATCGCGGTTCTTCATCTGCTCGGCTTCGAAGTCGTCCGGGCGCGCGCGTTCGGTGGATTGTCCTCGCAGCAGACCGCTCCACGAAGCGGCGTACGGTTCGGTCGCTCACGACGTGGCCTCCTCACCCGATTGTGCCGCCATGCGCAGCGCGCGATGTTGCAACACCTTGGCATTCGCGACGCTGATGCCCATTTGGGTGGCGGCCTCCCGCACCGAAAAGGCCTGCAGGAAACGCAGTTCCAGGATCCGGCGGTAGTTGTCGGGCAGGCCGTGCAGCAGCCGGCGCGACCTTGTCGGGCGAATCGCTGGCGAAGGACTCCGGTTCTGTAGCCTGCTGGGCCTCCGGCACGTCCTCCTCGATCACCGTGACCTCACGCCCCATCCGGTCACCCCAGTAGGACGCGAGGACGGTGCGGGCGGTCATCCGAAGATACTTGCGCACCTCCGGCACGGTCGCCGATACCCGCAGCGGCCGCAACGCCGTCGTGAACACCTCCGCCGTCAGGTCTTCGGCGTCGGACTGATTGCCGACCTTGCCGTACATCAGCCGATAAACCCAGGTGACGTTGTCGCGGTATATCGCCTCCCAGTTCGGATACGCCGCACCCGTCACCGGCTGCAGCCCTCCCTTCGCGCGCGCTGTACGCGCCCGACGGGGTTGCGCGAGGCGCACACCATCTTCGCTTGCGATCACTGCATGCCGTCCCGGAATCAACCTTGCGAGATTGCTGTGTGCCCGGCGTAAGCCGAGGCACGTGCGCGACCGTGGACGTGGTCTCGGAGCGGGTCATCCGGGCGTCGAGCGAGTAGCTTTCCCGCTCCGACGATCAGCAGGAAGACGCTGCCGCACAGCATCGCGATCTCGAGGCGGCCTTCGTGGAAGAAGTCCCAGAAGCCGCGCTTCTTTCGGGTACAGCGGTGCGGCACCCCACAACAGCGGCACCTTGGTGATGCCGAGCGCGCCGATCATGTCGACGATCATCGGCAGCGTCGCCAGCCTGGTGAGCAAGCCGGCCAGGATGAGCAGGCCGCACCCGATCTCGAACGCTCCGTCGAGGTTCGCCAGGAACGCGCCGGCAGGAATGCCGGCCTTGATGAACCGGCCGGGGCCGAGCGAGTCCGGGCGTGTGAACTTCAGGACGCCTTCGCCGACGAAGATCAGCCCCACGTAGAGGCGGATGAGCACGACAGCGCCGGTCGCCCGGGTCGCGGCCAGATGGGATATCGAAATTCGCGCTGAGTCATGCCGCTAAATAGGGCAGCGGGTTACACCGCGGATGCGAGCGGGTCACAGCTCGGTGGACGGTTCAGCAGGGATCGCCGGGCGGCGTGTAATACGGCACACCCTCGACCGTGTAGCAGGGCACCTCGCCCCAGGTGTACGGGACATGCGCCGCCGCGATGGCGGTGCCCACAGCCACGTCGCCGGCGACGTTGGTGCAGCCGCCGGCCGCGAAATGGCGGCCGTCCGCGGCGGCGCACACATCGGCGTTCGCGGCCGGTGCGATCACGACGGGCGCCACCGCTGCCGCAGCGGCGGTCAGCAGTACAACTGCCAGCTTCTTCATCTGATACTCCTCGCGCTAGCCCGGCCCGCGGATGATTATCGCAGCCAAATTGACCACGACGTGAGGAATTAGCGTGTGAATTTACTGAACCCGCGGGGCACCCCGAACGTGTGATTTACGTCGCATTTCAACGTCGATTCAGTCGCTTTGTGGTGTGCCCTAAGTTTCGTCTCAGGCGCGTCAGGGAGTCTGGTCGTGAGCTTCAGGCGAAGGGACTCATATGATGGCGGCCGTCTACGTGGCCGGACTCGCGGCGGTAGCCGTCGCGGTTCATGTCTTGCTGCGTCGTACTGGGCGACAAAGCCACCCTTCGGACTGGGCGTGGACGATCGCAGCCGGTGTGCTGTGGCCCCTACTGCTGGTGGGCGCGATCCAGGCAGCAGCTATCTGGCTCGCCGTCAACTGGATTCGGCGCCGACGGGCTCGGGTCGTAGTCGACACCGCCGAGATCGCCCAGGACACTCTGCTCGTCAATTGATGCGCTTTGGGTTCGAAGCCCAAGTGAGCGCGCCCGAAGGGATTCGAACTCCGTGTCTGGGAGCCCGACTGTCGTCATCGTTGTCGTCAGAACATACCCGAGCGATGCCACAGTGGCTGACCATCGAGCAAGCCGAGGTGCACTGCACCGAAGGCATCGGCATCTGGGACTGGGCCGGCAACGACTCCGGCACCGATCCCGACGTCGTCCTCGCGTGCTGCGGGGACACCCCCACCCTGGAAGTGCTTGCGGCGGTGTTGATCCTGCGCGAACACCTGCCCGAGTTGAAGATCCGCGTCGTCGACGTAGTCGACCTGATGAAGTTGCAGGCGGCCAGCGAGCACCCGCACGGACTGAGCGACCGCGACTACGACGCCCTGCTCACCACCGACAAACACATCATCTTCGCCTTCCACGGCTACCCCGCGCTGATCCACCGACTCACCTACCGCAGGACCAACCACAACCTGCACGTACGCGGCTACACCGAAGAAGGCACCACCACCACCGCCTTCGACATGCGGGTCCAGAACAAACTCGACCGCTACCACCCCGTCGCCGACGTCATCGACCGCCTCCCGCAACTCGGCGCCACCTGCGACTACCTCGAACAGGCCATGGCCGACAAGCTCGTCGAACACAGCATCTACATCAACACCCACGGCCAGGACCGCCCGAACCGCCGAGTCCATTCCAACCTGCCACACGTGACATCTGACACTCGACCCGAAAGGCGGACACCCATCATGGCCACTGACTCCGCGCAGTCTGGGCCCGTCGCCGCGGCGGGGCAGCTCGACTTGAAGTCCGCCCCTATGGCCGAGGTTGAGAAACAACTCGGCACGTCGCCGGAGGGGCTTAGTCAGGCTGAGGCGACGGCACGGTTGGAACAGTACGGGCCCAACGAGATCGCCGAGCACAAGACCAACCCGCTGCTGAAGTTCCTCAGCTACTTCTGGGGCCCGATCCCGTGGATGATCGAGATCGCCGTCATCTTGTCCGGCGCGCTCAGGCACTGGCCGGATTTCTTCATCATCCTGCTGCTGCTGCTGGCCAACGGTGTGGTCGGATACACCTCCGAACGGCAGGCCGGCAACGCCATTGACGCCCTGAAGGCGAAGCTGGCGATCAACGCCCGCGTCACCCGTGACGGCGCATGGATCACAGCGCCGGCGCGTGAGCTGGTGCCCGGTGATGTCATCCGGCTACGCCTGGGTGACATCGTCCCCGCCGACGCCCGGCTACTCGACGGCGACGAACTCGAGGTCGATCAGTCCGCGCTGACCGGGGAGTCGCTGCCCGCCACCCGTGCAGCGGGTGAGGCCGTGTTCTCCGGGTCCATCATCAGGCGAGGTGAGATCGGTGCCCTGGTCTATGCCACCGGCACCCACACCTACTTCGGGCAGACCGCCGAGCTGGTGGCCGACGCGCACACCGTCAGCCACTTCCAACGCGCCGTGCTCAAGATCGGCAACTACCTGATCATCCTGGCCGTCGCGCTGGTCGCGGTCATCGTCGTCGCCTCCCTGCTGCGCGGTAACGCGGTCCTAACCACCCTGCAGTTCGCCCTGGTCCTGACCGTGGCCGCGATCCCGGTGGCGATGCCGACCGTGCTGTCGGTGACGATGGCCGTCGGCTCACGACTGCTGGCCAAGAAGCAGGCCATCGTGAGCCGGCTGGTCGCCATCGAGGAACTCGCCGGCGTCGACGTGCTGTGCGCGGACAAGACCGGCACCCTGACCCAGAATTCCCTGACGTTGGGCACCCCGTTCGCCGTCGACGGCGTCACCCCGGCGACTGTGATCCTCGACGGTGCGTTGGCCTCCCGCGCCGACGACGACGACCCCATCGACCGCGCGGTGCTCGGCGGCCTCGGCGATGCCACGGCTCTGCAGGATTACACGATCACCCATTTCGCACCGTTCGACCCGGTGCGCAAACGCACCGAAGCTGCCGTCACCGCCGCCGACGGGATGTTGCGGGTCACGAAAGGCGCCCCGCAGGTCATCCTGGCGCTGGCCGCGAACGCCGCGGAGATCACATCCGCCGCGGACACCGCGGTCAATGATTTCGCCGCCCGGGGCTTCCGGTCCCTGGGCGTGGCCCGCGCCGACGGGGACGGTGACTGGCAGTTCGTCGGTGTGCTGCCGCTGTTCGACCCGCCCCGCGCAGACGCGGTGTCCACCATCGCGGCGGCCCGCCAGATGGGCGTCAGCGTCAAAATGGTGACCGGCGACGCGCTGGCCATCGCCAAGGAAACCGCCCAGAAGGTCGGGCTGGGCCCCAACATTCTCGACGCCACCGGCTTGGGTGAGGTGAACAAGAGCGAATCGGCGGCGGTGGCCGAGTCCATCGAGGCGGCCGACGGTTTCGCCCAGGTATTCCCCGAGCACAAATACCACATCATCGACATCCTGCAGAAACGCGGCCACATCGTCGGGATGACCGGCGACGGGGTCAATGACGCCCCCGCGTTGAAAAGGGCGGACTGCGGCATCGCCGTATCCGGAGCCACCGACGCCGCCCGCGCGGCCGCCGACATCGTGCTGCTGACCCCGGGCCTGTCGGTGATCATCGACGCGATCAAGGAGAGCCGCAAGATCTTCCAGCGGATGAACAGCTACGCGATCTACCGCATCGCCGAAACCCTGCGGGTACTGCTGTTCGTGACCCTGGCGATCCTCGTCTTCAACTTCTACCCGCTGACCGCCATCATGATCGTGATGCTCGCGCTGCTCAACGACGGCGCCATCCTGTCCATCGCCTACGACAACGTCCACTACGCCAACAAGCCCGAAGCATGGAACATGCGGCTGGTGCTCGGGATCGCCACCGTGCTGGGGGTGGTGGGCCCGATGGCGGCGTTCGGCCTGTTCTATCTGGGTGACCGCGTCTTTGACCTCGGCCATCCGCGGCTGCAGACAATGATGTATCTGCTGCTGTCCGTCGCCGGGCACCTGACGATCTTCCTGACCCGCACCCGTGGCCCGTTCTGGTCCATCCGCCCCGCCCGCATCCTGGTGATCGCCGTCCTCGGCACCCAGGCCATCGCGACGCTGATCGCGGTGTACGGGCTGTTCATGACACCGCTGGGCTGGGGATGGGCGGCGTTCGTCTGGGGGTACGCCCTGGTGTGGGCGCTGCTCAGTGACCGCGTGAAACTCCTCGCCTACCGCATCCTGGACCCGGTGAAAACCCGGGAGGAGCAGAGCGAAAGGCCGGCTGTCATCGGTCATGTGTGAAGCAAGTCGCGGGACACTGACAAGCCTTGGTTAAAGACGAGGCGACACTGGTGGCAGAGTCCGGTCGCCATTCTGCGCCGCCCGCTGATGTGTTCGTTCGCGGCGCGTGCGGGCGCCCTGAGCAATGGACGTACGACATAACGAGGAGGCGACGTTGTCGGCGCAGTGGAGAAGCTTGGCGGAGGCTACCCGGGTCACGCCGGGGTCCACGGTGGACCTCACCAAGGACTTCGATCCCAGCCGCCACGATGAACAGCTGGGAAAGGACGCCGGCACCGCGGCCCTGGCTGAGGCGGAGGCGGCGCTGCTGGATCTGCAGGACCGCTTCTTCGCCCAGGCAGACCGGTCACTGCTGATTGTTCTTCAGGGGATCGACGCGGCCGGCAAGGACGGCGCGATCAAGCACGTCATGAGCGGCCTGAACCCCGAGGGTGTCGATGTGTACAGCTTCAAGGCGCCCTCGGCGACCGAGCGGGCCCACGACTATCTGTGGCGCCACCAGACGGCGCTGCCGGAACTGGGGCGCATCGCGGTGTTCAACCGGTCGCACTACGAGAACGTGCTTGTCACCCGTGTGCACCCGGAGTTGTTGTGGCCGCGCACCGCGGTGCTCGACTCAGACGACGACATCTGGCAGCGGCGGTATCGCGACATCAACGATTGGGAGCGCTACCTCACCGACAATGGGGCCATCATCGTCAAGCTGTTCCTCAACCTCTCCAAGGTTGAACAGAAGCGCCGGTTCCTTGCGCGCATCGACGAGCCCACGAAGAACTGGAAGTTCTCACCCGCTGATCTACGGGAGCGCGCGTTATGGGACGACTACCAGAGGGCCTTCCAGAACATGCTCAGCCACACCAGCACCGACTGGGCGCCCTGGCACGTGATCCCCGCCGATCACAAATGGTTCAGCCACTTGTCGACCTCTGCGGTGCTGTTGGAGACCCTGCGGGATCTCAACCCGCACTATCCGCAGGTCGACGCAGCCGCCAAAGCCCAACTGGCGCAAGCAAAGAAAGAACTGCTGGGCAAGGACACAGATGCGGCCGCACGATTGTCGTCGTGACCAACACCGACCGCCGGGCACCCCGCATCGACGGTCAGCACCAGATGCACCATTGACCGGCACCTGGATACCAGAAAGAAAGTTCTCACAGCGCCGATCCGTGGGCGTGCTCGGTGGACTCGTGGCGGTGATCGAACAGGTTCAGCGTGCGGCGGTTACGGGCATGGATTCGCTGCCGAGCCCGGCACAGTGAGGGCGACCGCGCGTCGGCTAGCGGGCTGGCTACTGTCGTCAAGACTGTCGTCAAAGAAGCACCAGAGGCGCCTCCACAATGACGGAAAGCGCCTCTGAGCTGCGCGCGCCCGAAGAGATTCGAACTCCCAACCTTCTGATCCGTAGTCAGATGCTCTATCCGTTGAGCTACGGGCGCCTGTGTGTTCAATTGTTGGCGGAGGCGAGAGGATTTGAACCTCCGGTCGCCTTTGAGGGCGACAACTCATTAGCAGTGAGCCCCATTCGGCCGCTCTGGCACGCCTCCTGACGTTTACCGCCGATCCGACAGAGTACACAGCCGCTGTAGTGCGAGGCAAAGCAGATCGGGGCGCACCAGGCCGCCCCATAAACTGATCGGATGACCGCTCGTCTGCGCCCCGAACTGGCCGACCTGCCGGCCTACACCCCGGGCAGGACCGTGCCGGGCGCGATCAAGATCGCCAGCAACGAGACCGTCGACGGGCCGCTGCCGAGTGTCCGGGCCGCGATCGAGAAGGCGACCGACAACCTCAACCGCTATCCCGACAACGGTTACGTCGAGCTCAAGGAGCGACTGGCCAAACATGTCGACTTCTCCCCCGAACACATCTCGGTCGGGTGCGGTTCGGTCAGCCTGTGTCAACAGTTGATCCAGATCACCTCGACCGTCGGCGACGAGGTCCTGTTCGGCTGGCGCAGCTTCGAGATCTACCCGCTGCAGGTCCGCACCGCGGGCGCGACCCCGGTGCAGGTGCCGCTGACCGACTACACCTTCGATCTCGACGCGATGCTCGCCGCCGTCACCGACCGCACCCGGCTGATCTTCGTGTGCAACCCGAACAACCCGACCAGCACCGTCGTCGACCCCGACAAGCTCGCCGAGTTCATCGAGAAGGTGCCGTCGAACATTCTGATCGCCCTCGACGAGGCCTACGTCGAGTACATCCGCGATGACATGCTGCCGGACAGTTTCGGTCTGGTCCGAACACACAGCAATGTCGTTGTGCTGCGCACTTTCTCGAAGGCTTACGGCCTTGCGGGTCTGCGCATCGGGTACGCGGTGGGCGACCCCGACATCATCACCGCGCTGGGCAAGGTCTACGTGCCGTTCACCGCCACCAGCATCTCGCAGGCGGCCGCCATCGCATCGCTCGACGCCGCCGACGAGTTGCTCGCTCGCACCGATGCCGTTGTCTCCGAACGCGCCCGCGTCACCGCGGCACTGCGCGACGCCGGCTACACCCTGCCGTCGTCGCAGGCCAACTTCGTCTGGCTGCCGCTGCCCGGCCGCGCTCAGGAGTTCGCGGCGGCCGCGGCGAACGATCGCGTCATCGTGCGGCCCTACGGCGAAGACGGCGTGCGCGTGACCGTCGCTGCTCCGCACGAGAACGACGCCTTCCTCGACTCCGCTCGACGCTGGATTTTGCGCTGACGGCTGCTGTCGCGCTCGATATACAACCCTGGACGCAAAAACGAGCCCGCTAGTTTGGTCGTCGGCCCGTGTAGGCGATCAGCCGGTCCAGTGCACCGGCGTCGGCGGGCACCTCGATCGGATCGTCGAAGCCGGCGGTCGTACGGCCCTGCGGCGTGATGATGTTCTTCGCCAACCCCAGCACATAATCGGACAACGAGTTCGGCGCCGTCACCTCACGACCCACTGCGGCGGCGTAATCCCATGCATGGACCAGGAATTCGAGCGACAGCACTCCCGCCATCACCTTGGCGGGCGCCTCGTTCGAGCCGAAAGCGACCGTCCCGTCCAGGCCACGACGCTTCCAGGCATCCAGCGTCGGCCGGCCCGCCAGCACCACTTGGCGCTCCACCGATTCGGTCCGATCACGCTCGGGAAGCTGCGCCCCGGCCGTCCCGCCGATCACGTTGATCGAGTTCATGAGGTGGTCGGTCAGGCCGGCCACGTCGAACTCGCGGCAGGGCGTCTGCTTGGACAGGTCGTCGTCCGCGATTCCGTGCAGCACGTGCTCGAGGACGGCGAAGGTGGCTTCCGCGCATTCGAGTTCGTCGGTGGGCGGTGAATCCGGTCCGGGGCGCAAGTCGTCGGCCATGCCGACAACGCTACGTCGCCGATACGCATATCGTTGCGCAGATGAAGAGCCATCTGAGGGTGACGGCCGCGGCGCTGATCCTCCTCGGCGTGACGACGGCGTGTGGGCGCACCACCGAGGGCACCGTGGCGATGACCACCGAACCCGGCCCGCCGATCAACTCGCCGACCGGCACCCCGTCGTCGTCGCTGCCCGGCATCCCCGGCCTACCGGGCATCCCGATTCCGATCCCCAGTCTGCCGATCCCGACACCGGGCACCAACGTCCCCGTGGTCCCGGCACCGCCGAACGCCATGTCGATGAAGTGCCAGGAGTTCAACGGTCTGGACGAGGCCACCAGGACCGCAGTGATCCGCGAAATCCTCAAAGAGGACAACAACCCGCTCGGCCCGAACGGCGAGAGTATCGGCGGCATGCTCGTCGCGGCGGCCTGCCAATTCCTTCCGGATGCCACCGTCAGCGAGGTGCTGACGGGATCGCCGCCCAGATGACCAACTAGCCTCATTCACCATGGGCGATACGTACGAATCCCTCACCGTCGACATCTCCGATCACGTCGCACAGGTGACGCTGACGGGCCCGGGCAAGGGCAATGCCATGGGGCCGGCGTTCTGGGCGGAGATGCCCGAGGTCTTCGCCAAGCTCGACGCCGACCGCGAGGTGCGTGCGATCGTGCTGACCGGTTCCGGCAAGAACTTCAGCTACGGGCTGGATCTGCTCGCGATGGGCGGCACGCTCTCCGAGGTGCTCGCCGAAGGGGCGACGGCCCGGCCGCGCGCCGAATTCCACGCCACGATCCTGCGCATGCAGGGCGCGATCAACGCCGTCGCGGACTGCCGCACGCCGACGATCGCATCGGTGCACGGCTGGTGCATCGGCGGCGGTGTGGACCTGATCTCGGCGGTCGATATCCGCTACGCCAGTGCCGACGCGAAGTTCTCGGTCCGCGAGGTCAAGATCGCGATCGTCGCCGATGTCGGCAGCCTCGCTCGGCTTCCGCTGATCGTCAACGACGGCCACCTGCGCGAGCTGGCGCTGACCGGTAAGGACATCGACGCCGCGCGGGCCGAGAAGATCGGTCTCGTCAACGACGTCTATCCCGACGCGGAGGCGTCATTGGCGGCGGCTCACCAAACCGCCGCCGAGATCGCCGCCAATCCACCGCTGGTGGTCAGCGGCGTCAAGGATGTGCTCGATCAGCAGCGCATCGCGAGGGTCTCCGAGAGCCTGCGCTATGTCGCGGCGTGGAACGCGGCGTTCCTGCCTTCGAAGGACCTCGGCGAGGGCATGAAGGCGACGTTCGAGAAGCGGCCGCCCAACTTCACCGGCGAGTAGGGGTCCAGCCGAGTTCGGCCTTGGCTTTGGCGTTGGACAGCGGCAGCCAGGTTGTGCCGAAGGCGGTCGCCGGATACGAGGCAAATAGGCCGACGAGCTTGTGCGAGATCGGCAGCGGTCTCGGCCGGTGCAGTTTGACCGAAAGCTCGCGAACATAGTCGGCGAACGACCGCGGATCGTCGTCGACGACGTTGTATATCTGTCCGCCGTTGCCCTTTTCGACTGCGTCCGCCGTTGCCGTGGCGACGTCGTCGATGTGAATCCATGAGACTATGCCCGGCCCGGTGAGGGCCGGCAGCGCACACCACTTGGTCAGCTTGACGAACAACTCGTCGTGCGGCACGCCAGGGCCGTAGAAGACTCCGTAGCGCAGAACGATTCCCTCCGTGTCAGTGTGCTCGCCCGATGTCAGGACCGCTTGCTCCATGCCCCGCAGCGCGGCCAGCATGTCGGCTCCGCCCTTGGGCGGGGGTCCTGGATACGGGTCCGACTCGTCCACCATCGCCGGCCCCGTCGTCGGATAGCCATAGGCGAAGATGACGGACTCGGCAACGATGCGGCGCACCCCCGCACGCTGGGCCGCGGCAACCAGGTTCGGTGCACCGATGCTCCACAGTTTTTTGGCGGGCTCAAAATCCTTGGGGCGCTTGGGCCCCCACTTCGGCAGCGTGGTGAGCAAGGAGACTACGACGTCCGGGCCGATGTCGGCGACTGCGTTGTCGATCGCCTCGGAGTCGAAGACGTCGGTCACCCTCGGTTCGGCGCCCGCCGCCGTGATCTGTGACGTCTTCTCCGAAGACCTGGTCATCCCGACGACGTCATGACCGCGGGAGGTCAGCTCCCGCAGCAGCGGGATGCCGGGCACGCTGGTCGCGCCTGCCACCAGGACGCGCATCAGCGACGTGCGCCTCGCTCGGCAATGACGCTGGCGCGCAACGCGATCGCCAGTATCAACGTGGTGACCAGCAGCCCGCCGGCCTCGAGCCAGCCGACCCAGTCACCGGCGCCGTGATGCGGGTCGATGATGTGGCTGATCGTGTGCAGCGCCCAGTGCAGGGTCGCGAACGCCAGCGCGGGCACGCGCCACGAAACCCGTCGCACCGCCGCGAGCAGTAGAAGTCCCTGCGGTATCTCGAACGTCGCGTTGTCGAAGAGGTAGTGATTGTTGCGCACACCGAACGTCCCCAGCGTGTCGAAGAACGACCCGGGCCAGAACAACATGAATAGTCCGACAGAAAGGGCGTACAGGCCGAAGACGATCAGGGTCAGCGTGACGAATACGGCCGCGCTGCGAGTAGACGTCGTCGTCATACGGTCGCGTTCGCTACCCGATGCCATCGCCATAGATGTCCATCAGCCGAAACCTGGTCGCATCGAGCGCCTCGCCGAGAACTGCGATGACCCGCTTCAGCATCTCGTACCCGAGTTCGTGATCCTCTTCGCACTTGTCACGCAAGCACTTCCCGTCAAACACGATCGCTCGCGTCATCTCGGCGGCGCGCCCGTCGAACCGCCAGTTGTACGGTGGTACCAACCATGACCACCCGAGCACGTCGCCCTCCCCGAGCGTCTGGACGGTCAGGCTGCCACGGCCGGGAACGAACATTTCGAGCGCGACCTTGCCTGCGCGAATGACATAGAAGCGATTGGCTTCTCGGCCCGCAGAGAAGATCAACTCGCCGGCGTTGAATCGGACGTTCGACGCACACCCGACCATAAACTCCAAATAGCGCGGGTCGAGTCCGCTGAAGAACGGATGCTTGGCTAGAACGCCTTCTAGCGTCCTCACTTGGTATTCCTTTCATTGGTAGCAAGGGTGCCGTCAGCCGACCTTGGTAAGTACTGGGACCGAAGTCCTCCGCGATCCTAGAAGCGAGGCCGACGGCATTATCGTCGCGCAGCGTCGGGGTCGTGTCTTTCGATCCCACATTTCACAATGCACCGAAGGAGCGGTTCCGACCACGAGAACCCCTGAGTCGCTCGCACGCCGCGAGGCGAAACTGCGGTGGCGGAGGGATTTGAACCCCCGGACGGTTTTAGCCGTCTCTCGCTTTCAAGGCGAGTGCATTAGGCCGCTCTGCCACGCCACCGCCGACAAGCCTAACGGGGGCGCGATGGACGCTTGCGCGAAGAGTGCGGGTTCAGACCCGGCCGAGTTTCGCGGGCGGTGCCGCAGCCTTGAGTGCGACGCTGATGCGCCTGCAGTTCTCACCCATCGCGGCGATCTGTGGCCGGGACAGTCGACCGAGGAAGTGCGCCCGCACCCCCTCGCCATAGGTCACCATCGCTTCGCGCACCGCGGCCCGGCCCTCGTCCGTGATGCTCGCCAGCACGCCGCGGCCGTCATCGGGGCTCGCACCGCGACGCACCAGGCCCTGCAGTTCCAACCGGCGGATCTGCCTCGTGACCCGGCTGGGAAGCGACATCAAACCCTCGGCGAGATCGCCCATGCGAGAAGACCCGGTCGCCGATTTGTCCAAGATGTCCAGCAGTCGCACATCGTTGAGTGTCAGGTGATGTGCGTCTACCAGCGACCGATTCAGCGTTGCGTAGAGACGCAGCGCCGAGTCGAGAAAATTTTGCCAAGATCTCTGTTCGGCGATATCCAGTCCAGGCATGTCACTGGCAGTACGCCCCGCGATGATCCCCTCCATCGGCCAATAGTAAATCCCTGAATCATTGCTGTGGGCGGAACGGACATACTGTTTCCGCTGGCTAGTAGCGTTGTTCAGATGTATTCAATTGTGGCTGACTCAGAGAGCCGATTGACCTGGCAAGAAGTTCCCGACGTTTCGCCAGGGGCCGGCGATGTACTGGTAAAGGTGAGCGCCGCAGGCGTAAACCGTGCTGATCTGCTGCAGGCTGCCGGCAACTACCCGCCGCCTCCCGGCGCCAGCGAAATCATCGGTCTGGAAGTGTCGGGGACAATCGCGGCGCTCGGCGAGGACGTCACCGGGTGGTCCCTCGGGCAACAAGTGTGTGGTTTGCTGGCGGGTGGCGGTTACGCCGAATACGTCGCCGTGCCCGCAGGGCAGGTGATGCCCGTGCCGGATACGGTTAGCCTGCATCACGCCGCGGCGCTGCCCGAGGTCGCGTGCACGGTGTGGTCGAACGTCGTGATGACAGCGCACCTGGCCGAGGGTCAGCTGCTGTTGATCCACGGCGGAGCCAGCGGAATCGGCAGCCACGGGATTCAGGTGGCCCGCGCACTCGGCAGCCGGGTCGCGGTCACAGCGGGTTCGCAGAACAAACTCGACCTGTGTGCCGAACTGGGCGCCGACGTGACGATCAACTACCGCGAAGAAGACTTCGTCGAGCGGGTGCGGGCGGAGGGCGGTGCCGACGTGATCCTCGACATCATGGGCGCCGCCTACCTCGACCGCAACGTCGACGCGCTCGCTCCCGATGGTCGGCTGGTGATCATCGGCATGCAGGGTGGCGTCAAGGGTGAACTGAATATCGGCAAACTCCTCGGCAAGCGTGCCGGGGTGATCGCCACGGCGCTGCGCGGGCGCCCGGTGACCGGACCCAGCGGCAAGAGCGCCATCGTAGAAGAGGTGGTCGCGAACGTATGGCCCATGATCGCGGACGGCCGGGTGCGCCCGATCGTCGGCGCCGAGTTCGACATCCGGCAGGCGGGCGCCGCACACGAGCTACTGCAGTCCGGCGATGTATCGGGCAAAGTGCTTCTGCGGGTTGCGGATTAGAGGGTCAGGCCACGTCAACCTTTGTAGGCTGAGCCGACGATCAACCCAACGAGGCAAGCGCGCGCACCAACTGGTCGACCTCCGCGGTCGTCGAGTAGTGCGCCAGTCCGACTGTCACCGCGCCACCGACGTCGTTGACGCCGATGACGTCCAGCACACGCGAGCTGGCATTCGAGATCGCCAGGATCCCGTTGTCGGCCAGTCGCTGCACCACACGCTCTGCGGGCACGTCGCGCACTGCGAAGCTCAGCACGGGGATGCGCATCTCGGGCCGGCCGATCGCCATGACCGCGGGCAGCGAGCGCAACGACATCAGCAGGTAGTCGTACAACCGATTCATATACGATGCGGCCGATTGCATTGACACTGCGAGCCTTTCGCGGCGGGTGCCGCGCGCCGACTCGTCCAACGAGGCCAAGTACTCGATGCTCGCCACAACGCCTGCTAGCAAGCCGAACTGATGCGCGCCGATCTCCAGCCGCGCCGGACCCGTCGCATACGGGTTGAGCGAAACCGAGCTGAACGAGTTGATGGTCGCGGGGTCACGGAAAACCAGCGCGCCGATCGGCGGTCCGCCCCAGGCGATCGCGTTGACGGCTACCACGTCCGCGTCGATCTCGTCGATGTCGACCAGGCGGTACGGCGCACCCGCGGAGTGATCGACGACCACCAGCCCGCCGATGTCGTGCACGAGCTTGGTCACCGCGCGCAGGTCGGTCACGGTGCCCAGCGTCGATGAGGCCGACGTGATCGCGACGAGCCGCGTCGGCGGGGTGAGCAGGCCCTCCCACTGCCAATTCGGCAGTTCGCCGGTCTCGATGTCGACCTCGGCCCACTTCACCTTGGCCCCGTAGCGATTTGCGGCCCGCAGCCATGGCGCAATGTTGGCTTCGTCGTCGAGGCGGCTGACGACCATCTCGTGGCCGAGCCCGACATGCGCCGACGAAGAGTCGGCCAGCGATGTGAGCAAGATCGCACGGTCGGCGCCGAGAACCACGCCCCCCGGATCGCCGTTGACCAGGTCGGCCACCGCCTGGCGAGCGGCCTCGAGCACTGCGGCACTGCGCTGCGACGACGGATGCGGTCCGGTTGGAGTGGGCATCGATCCGCGGAATGCGGTAGAAACGGCCCTGGCGACGGCGTCCGGCACGAGCATGCCGTTCTGCGCGTCAAAGTGCACCCACCCATCGCCCAGGGACGGGTGCAGACCACGCACCCGGGCGACGTCGTATGCCATGCCAGCCCACCTTAGAGCTTCTGTGAAATACACAAACCAACACGATTTCGGCCGACGCCCAGCGGCACCCACCGTGTCGGACGCGCTCACCTGGGCAGCCATACTAGTCCAGTGAGCTTCGGGTTCGGAGTGCTAATTGCGCTGTCGTTGCTGGTGATCCCCGGAGCAATCATCGCACGGGCGGGTCGGCTGGCCTGGCCGACGGCAATCGCAGTGGGTCCCGCGCTCACTTACGGCACCGTCGCGGTGGCCATTGTTCCATTTGGCGCACTCGGGATTCCGTGGAACGGATGGACCGCATTCTTTGCTCTTGCGGCGGTCACGGCCCTTGCGCTGTGTTTGCGGAAGGTACTGGGCCGGTTTCGCGACGCCGATGCCGAATCACGTTCGGCAACGCGAGGACCCGCGCTCCTGGTGGCCGGCGGGGTGCTGCTCGGCGCGCTGCTGATCGGACTCGCCGCATTCCGCGGAATCCATGCGTGGCAATCGATTCCGAGTACGTGGGATTCGGTCTGGCACGCCAATACCATCCGGTTCATTCTCGAGACCGGGCAGGCGTCGCCGACTCACATGGGCGAACTGCGCAACATCGAGACGCACGAAGCGCTCTACTACCCGTCGACCTTTCACGCGCTCGGCTCGGTCCTGAGCCAGCTGACCGGCGCCGCGCCGACCACCGCCTACACGCTCAGCTCGGTGACTGCGGCGATCTGGCTGTTTCCCGTCAGCGCCGCGACGCTGACTTGGCATCTGCTTCGCGGGCGCACGGGCGAGTGGCGCACCGCCGGCGCTGCAGCCACCTCGGCGGCAATCTCGGCCTCTTTCACCGCGATCCCCTATGTCGAGTTCGACACCGCGTCGATGCCCAACCTGACATCGTTCGGTCTGGCCGTGCCGACCATGGTGCTGGTGGTCTCCGCGGTGCGCCATCGCGACCGCATCCCGCTGGCGATCCTGGCCCTGCTCGGGGTGTTCTCCGTGCACATCACCGGAGGCGTCGTCACCGTGCTGTTGGTGACGATGTGGTGGCTGGTCGAGGCGCTCTGGCACCCGGTGCGGCGGCGCGTCACCGATTTCACCACGCTGCTGTTGATCGCGATTCCGACTGTGGCACTGCTGGTTCCGCAGTTCGTGGGCGTTCTGCAGCAGGCGGAGATCATCGCCGGGCATGCGTTCGTCACGCATGAAGGCAAGAAGCGCGCACTCTTCGACGCGGTGGTGCAGCACACCCGCCACCTCAACGACTTCCCGATCCAGTGGACGCTGGTCACCCTGGCCGCGATCGGCGCCGTCATTCTGTTGGTCAAACGGATCTGGTGGTCGCTGGCGGTGTGGCTGCTGCTCGTGGTCGTCGATCGTCCACTCGTCGGCACCCTTTGGCACTCCGCTCGCCGCGGTCATCAGCAAATTCAGCGATCTGTTCTACAGCGATCCCCGGCGACTTTCGGCGGTGGTGGCCATGTTGTTGGCGGCCTGGGCAGGCATCGCGGCGTTCACGATTGTTCGCCGCGATCACGGCCGGGCGGCCGGTCGCGGCCACCCGAGGGCGTGGTACGCGGTGACGGCGGCGGCGCTTACCGCGGTCACCTGGCCACTGCGTGGCACGCCTTCCCCCGCCACGAGTTCCTGTTCGGCGACAAGTACGACTCGGTGATCGTCGACGACAAGGACCTGGAGGCGTTCGCGTACCTCGCGACGCTGCCGGGCGCACGCGACACACTCATCGGCAACGCCAACACCGACGGCACAGCGTGGATGTACGCGGTCGCGGGACTGCATCCGCTGTGGACGCACTACGACTATCCGTTCCAGCAGGGGCCGGGCTATCACCGCTTCATCTTCTGGGCCTACGCCGACGACGCCGACACCGATCCGCGGGTCGCCGAGGCGGTCAAGGCGCTGAACATTCGCTACGTGGTGACCAGCACACCGGTGGTGCGCGGGTTCGTCATGCCCGACGGGCTAGTGTCGCTAGATAGGTCGCGATCGTGGGAGAAGATCTACGACAACGGCGAGGCCCGCATTTACGAGTGGCGCGGACACTAGAGGAACGAAAGGGATGACTACTGACACCGACGACGACAACATCGAGATCATCAGCGGCAGATGGCGACAATGATGAGGACAGCGACAGCAAGTCGCTGACCGATCTCGTCGAGCAGCCGGCCAAGGTGATGCGGATCGGCACCATGATCAAGCAGCTGCTCGAGGAGGTTCGCGCGGCTCCGCTCGATGAAGCCAGCCGCAACCGGCTGCGCGACATCCACCGCACCAGCATTCGTGAGCTCGAAGACGGCCTGGCGCCCGAGCTGCGCGAGGAACTCGAGCGGCTCACGCTGCCGTTCACCGAGGACGTGCGTGCCGTCGGACTCCGAGCTGCGTATCGCACAGGCGCAGCTGGTGGGCTGGCTGGAGGGCCTGTTCCACGGAATCCAAACCGCGCTGTTCGCCCAGCAGATGGCCGCGCGCCAGCAGCTGGAGCAGATGCGGGGCGGTCAGGGCGCGTTCCGCCCGGCGTGGCCGGCCCTCCGGGCCAGCGCGGCGGGACCGGACAGTACCTGTAGGTATCGGTGGCGGCACCGCACATCCAGACCCACGACGCGTGGGTAGAGTTTCCGATCTTCGACGCGAAGGCGAGGTCGCTGAAGAAGGCCTTCCTCGGTAAGGCCGGCGGCGCGATCGGACGCAATGAGTCCAACGTCGTGGTGATCGAGGCGCTGCGGGACATCACCATGTCGCTTGAACTGGGCGACCGGGTCGGGCTGGTGGGCCACAACGGTGCGGGCAAGTCGACTCTGCTGCGGCTGCTGTCGGGCATCTACGAGCCCACCCGCGGCATGGCGTCGGTGACGGGCCGGGTGGCGCCGGTGTTCGACCTCGGCATCGGCATGGACCCGGAGATCTCCGGCTACGAGAACATCCTCATCCGGGGGCTCTTCCTCGGGCAGACCCGCAAGCAGATGCTCGCCAAGGTCGACGAGATCGCCGAGTTCACCGAATTGGGTGACTACCTGTCGATGCCGTTGCGCACCTATTCCACCGGCATGCGGGTGCGCCTGGCGATGGGCGTGGTGACGAGCATCGACCCCGAGATCCTGCTGCTGGACGAAGGTATCGGCGCCGTGGACGCCGAATTCTTGAAGAAGGCTCAGGCGCGGTTGCAGGGCCTCGTGGAGCGGTCCGGCATCCTGGTGTTCGCCAGCCATTCCAACGAGTTCCTCGCCCGGTTCTGTAAGACCGCGATGTGGATCGACCACGGGACCGTCAAGATGACGGGCGGCATCGAGGACGTCGTGCGCGCGTACGAGGGCGAGGAGGCCGCCCGCCACGTCCGGGAGATTCCTTGCCGAGCATCGAGGCGATTGGTCGCCGACAGACGGCTCGAGACTGGCCGGCCACGGTTGGCGATGACTGACTGGCGATGAGCCGCTTGCGCGAAGAGCAACAAGCGATGTGCGCGGTGGTGGTCACGCACCGGCGTCCCGACGAACTGGCCAAATCGCTGGAGGCGGTGTCGGCTCAGACACGCATGCCCGACCATCTGGTGGTGGTCGACAACGATAACGACCCGCGGGTGGCTGACTTGGTGGCCGGCCAGCCGATCGCCGACCACCTATCTGGGATCTCGTCGAAACCTCGGCGGCGCAGGCGGTTTCGCGCTCGGGATGCTCCATGCGCTTTCGCTCGGCGCGGACTGGGTCTGGTGCGCCGACGACGACGGCGGCCTGCCGACTCCGAAGTGCTCAGCGCGCTGCTGGCATGCGCACCAAGCACAGGCTGGCCAGGTATCGCCCATGGTGTGCGACATGAACGATCCTGCGCGACTGGCCTTTCCGTTGCGCCGGGGACTGCTGTGGCGGCGCCGGGTCGATGAACTGCGCACCGAATCTCCCAGGACCTGTTGCCGGGCATCGCTTCGCTGTTCAACGGCGCGCTGTTCCGCGCGTCTGCGCTGGATGCGGTCGGCGTTCCGGATCTCCGCTTGTTCGTGCGCGGTGACGAAACCGAACTGCATCGCCGGCTGGTCCGTTCTGGGCTGCCGTTCGGCACCTGCCTGAACGCCGTCTACCTGCATCCGCAGGGCGTCGAAGAGTTCAGGCCGATTCTCGGCGGCCGAATGCACACGCAGTACCCGCAGGATGCTGCAAGCGGTTCTTCACCTATCGCAACCGCGGCTACCTGCTGTCGCAGCCGGGTCTGCGCCGGCTGGTGTCCAGGAGTGGGCGAGGTTCGGGTGGTACTTCCTGGTGTCGCGGCGCGACCCCGCGGGATTGATGGAGTGGATTCGGTTGCGGCGCAAGGGCCGTAAGGAGAGGTTTGGGAGGCCCCCAAGTGACGTTCACCGACGCCGCCGCGCAGTCGAAGACGTTCAGCCGTGCCTGGAGTGATCTGGTCGATGGGTTCGGCAAGCGCGAGTTGTGGCTGCACCTGGGCTGGCAGGACATCAAGCAGCGTTACCGGCGTTCGGTACTGGGCCCGATCTGGATCACGATCGCGACGGGCGCCACGGCGGTGGCCATGGGGCTGCTGTACTCGACCTTGTTCAAACTCGAGCTCTCCGAATTTCTGCCCTACATCACGCTCGGACTGATCATCTGGAACCTCATCAGCGCCTCGATCCTGGAGGGCGCGGAGGTGTTCGTCGCCAATGAGGGTCTGATCAAACAACTTCCGACACCGCTGTCGGTGCATGTGTACCGGTTGGTGTGGCGACAGATGATCCTGTTCGCGCACAACATCGTCATCTTCGTCGTGATCGCGATCATCTATCCCAAGCCGTGGGTCTGGAAGGACCTGGCCGTCATACCGGCACTGGGCCTGATCGTCCTCAACTGCATATGGGTGTCGTTGTGCTTCGGCATTCTGTCCACCCGGTACCGGGACATCGGCCCGCTGCTGAACAGCATCGTGCAGTTGCTGTTCTTCATGACGCCGATCATCTGGAACGAGTCAACGCTGCAGCAGCAGGGCGCGGGCGCCTACACCAAGATCATCCAGCTGAACCCGCTGCTGCACTACCTCGACATCGTGCGGGCGCCGCTACTCGGCGCCGACCAACAGTGGCATCACTGGGCGGTGGTCCTGGTGTTCACTGTCGTCGGCTGGACCGTTGCCATTTTCGCCTTGAAACAATTCCGCGCCCGCGTGCCGTACTGGGTCTGAGTCGTTGCCGAACGTGAACTTGTGAGCGAGAAATCGCCGATTCTTCGGACATCAGTTCACGTTCGAGGGGATCAGCGGGCGGGTGGTTGCAGACGGATCGTCACATTGATGCGGTTCCAGGCGTTGATGGTGACAGCCATCGCGATCACCTGGGCGAGTTCCCGCTCGGTGAACACCTCCGCGGCCCGCTCGTAGACGTCGTCGGCGACGTGGCTCTCGCCGACGTGGGTGATCGCCTCGGTCAACGCCAGCGCGGCGCGCTCGCGGTCGGTGAACAGGCTCGGCACTTCTTGCCAGGCCGCGAGCACATCGAGCTTCTGTTCGCTGACACCGTGCTTGCGCGCGTCTTTCAGGTGCATGTCGAGGCAGAACGCGCAGTGGTTGATCTGCGAGGCGCGGATCTTGATCAACTCGCCGAGTTGCGGGTCGATGCCCTTGCTCGCCGCAGTGCTCAGCGACATCATCGCGTCCAACAGCTGCGGCGACTCCCGGTAGATCTTGATGCGGTCGGTGCGATCCAATGTCATCGTCATGCCAACAACGCTAGTGCGGAAAATCCCAGCTGTATGGTTGAATTCTTAGGTGATTTCATGGGCCAATTCAGGGAACCGCGACCTCCATCTAGACCTCCGCGGGGCCATCACCCCGGGCGCGCGCGGCGCCCGTGAACTGCTGCTCAGCGCGTTGCGGGACGCCGTGCGCTCCGGTCGCCTCGCCCCGGGCACCATGCTGCCGCCGTCGCGGGCCTTGGCCGCCGATCTCGGATTGGCCCGCAACACGGTGGCCGAGGCCTACGCAGAACTCGTCGCCGAGGGCTGGCTGGCGTCCCGGCAGGGCGCCGGCACCTGGGTCGTCAACGCCGCCGCCGCACAGGTGCCCGCGCGCCCGCGCGGGGTTCGGGTCGTGCCGACCCACAACCTGCTTCCCGGTTCACCCGACGTGGCCGAGTTTCCGCGAAGCGAATGGGTCACCGCTACCCGACGGGCGCTCGCGGCCGCGCCGACCGAGGCGCTGCGCATGGGCGATCCCCGCGGCCGGCCCGAGCTGCGCGACGCCCTCGCCGGATACCTCGCCCGCGCACGGGGCGTCCGCACATCGCCGGACTCCATCGTGATCTGCGCGGGCGTTCGGCACGGCGTCGAGCTGCTGGGCCGGGTATTCGGCGGCGACCGCCCGATCGCAGTCGAGGCATACGGACTGTTCATCTTCCGCGACGCACTCGCCGCGATGGAAATACCCACCGTCCCAATCGGTCTCGACGACCGCGGTGCGGTGGTCTCCGAACTCGACGCATTGGACGTGTCCGCGGTATTGCTCACTCCCGCACATCACAACCCGCATGGCATGTCACTGCATCCGTCGCGCCGCACAGCGGTCGTCAACTGGGCCCAACGCAACGAACGCCTACGTCCTCGACGACGATTACGACGGTGAGTTTCGCTACGACCGCCAGCCCGTCGGCGCCCTGCAGGCGCTGCGCCCCGACCGGGTCGTCTATCTCGGGTCGGCCAGTAAGAGCCTTTCGCCCGTGTTGCGGCTGGGCTGGATGGCACTGCCCGCCGACCTCGTCGAGCCGGTCATCGCCGCACAGGGTGGTTCGCCGTTCTACGTCGACGGAATCGCTGCGCTGACGATGGCGGAGTTCATCACCGGCGGCAGCTATGACAAACACATCCGGCGCATGCGGTTGCGCTACCGGCGACGCCGCGACTACCTGGTGCACGCCTTGTCGTCATTCGACATCGGCATCGGTGGCCTCGATGCCGGCATCAACCTGTTGCTGACGCTGCCCGAGGGCGCCGAACACGAAGTGCTGCAACGCGCAGGCGAGGCGGGCATGGCGTTTCAGGGGCTGTCGATCATGCGTCATCCACTCGCGGCCCCCGACACCTCCCGGCCCGACGGCGCCATCATCGGCTTCGGCACCCCCTCCGAGCACGCGTTTCCGGCTGCGGTCGACGCCCTGTGCGAGGTGCTGCGAGCGAGCGGTCTGGAAACGAGGCCGTAAGCTGCCCGGGTGACCGAGCCCCCGATGTCTCCGACCCTGACCCTGGGCACCCAGGTGTGGCGGTTCGTCGTCACCGGCGGCTTCTCCGCCATCGTCGACTTCGGGCTCTATGTCCTGCTGTACCGGGTGGCGGGGCTACAACCCGATCTGTCCAAAGTCATCGGCTGGATCGCCGGCACCACTACGGCATATCTGGCCAACCGGCGGTGGACGTTCCAGGCGCCACCGAGCACTGCACGGTTGGTCGCGGTGTGGGGTTTGTACATCACGACCTTCGTCGTGCAGGTCGGGCTCAATCACCTCTTCCTGCACCTGCTGCACTACACGCCGACGGCGGTCGTGGTGGCATTCGTCATCGCACAGGGCACCGCGACGGTGATCAACTTCGTCGTGCAGCGGGCAGTCATCTTCCGCCTGCGCTGAAGGCTATGAGCCAGGGCCGCCCGCAACGCGGCAGGCGATGCTGCCCGAGATGACGGTCGTGGCACGGGATCCGAACACCAGCGTGCGGCCATCGTCACTGGTGAACCGGACGTCGTGTCTACTCGAGGCCTGCGGCGTGGCGACGTCGTGCAGTCCCGCCTCGGAAGCCAACTGGCGCACGGCGGGAAAAACTCGATCCCACTCGTCGTCGCTCAAGACATGCGTCGACACCCGGCTTCGCAGCTGTCGCATCACACCCTTGTGGCCGGTCTGCTCCTGCACACAACTGATGCCCATCTGCTCGCGGTTCCACTCCCAGGGCTCGGTGGCAGGCACCAGCCGCGTGACCTGTGCCCGCACCTGCTCGATGAGGTCGAGCATCTGGTCGGTGGTCTGGTCGATGTCGGGCAGCGCGGCGATGTCGATCACCGGAACGTCGTCGCTCAGGCTCGGCGAGGCCCGCTCACCCTCACAACCGGACACCGCCAGCGCGGTCGACAGCGCCGCCAGCGCGAGGCGGAGGCTCAAGGTGGCGGCGATGATCGACAGGCTATACCCGGTACCCTCGTCACGATGTCCGAGAACCTGCCGACGACCTCGCGTGCGCTGACCGGCTTCGGTCGCACCGCACCGTCGGTCGCCCACGTTCTCGCCACACCCGACGTCGAACTGATCGCCAGGGCCGTCCGCGAGGCCGCCGACCCCGGCGCCTCCAGTCCGTCGTACGTGCGCCGCGGCGTCCTCGCCCGGGGGCTCGGCCGGTCCTACGGCGACCAGGCGTGCAACGGCGGCGGGCTGGTCGTCGACATGACGGCGCTGAACAAGATCCACTCGGTGAGCGCGGACTCGGCGATCGCCGACGTGGACGCCGGCGTCAGCCTGGATCAGCTGATGAAGGCGGCGCTACCGTTCGGTCTGTGGGTGCCCGTGCTGCCGGGCACCCGGCAGGTCACCATCGGCGGAGCCATCGCCTCCGACATCCACGGCAAGAATCACCACAGCGCGGGCAGCTTCGGCAACCACGTGCGCTCGATGGACCTGTTGATGGCCGACGGCGAGGTGCGCACCATCACACCGGACGGCCCCGACAGCGAGTTGTTCTGGGCGACCGTCGGCGGCAACGGCCTCACCGGCATCGTGGTGCGCGCCAGCATCGCGATGACGCGCACAGAGACCGCCTACTTCATCGCCGACGGGGTGGCCACCAAGGACCTCGACGAAACCGTCGCCGTGCACCTCGACGGCAGCGAGGACAAATACACGTATTCCAGCGCCTGGTTCGACCTGATCAGCCCGCCACCCAAGCTGGGCCGGGCCGCGGTCAGCCGGGGCAGCCTCGCGACGCTGGACCAGCTGCCCCCGAAGCTGGCCCGCAATCCGCTGAAATTCGATGCGCCGCAACTGCTGACGGTTCCCAACGTCTTCCCGGTCAGCGCCATGAACAAGTTGTCGTTCATGGCGATCGGCGAGGTGTACTACCGCCTCGGCGGGAACTACACCGGCAAGCTCATGAACCTGTCGCAGTTCTATCACATGCTCGATCTGGTCAGCGGTTGGAACAATGCTTATGGCCCAGCGGGTTTCGCCCAGCATCAGTTCCTGGTGCCGCCCGACGCACTCGACGAATTCAAGGACATCATCCGATGGATCCAGACGCGCGGCCATTACTCGGCGCTGAACGTGTTCAAACTGTTCGGCCCCGGTAATCGCGCGCCGTTATCCTTCCCCATGGCCGGTTGGAACGTCGCGATGGACTTCCCCAACAAGCCCGGAGTCAACGAGTTCCTCAACGAACTCGACGACCGTGTCATGCAATTCGGCGGACGCGTCTACACCGCGAAGGACTCCCGGGTCAGCGCGGAACGCTTCCACAAGATGTATCCCCGGATCGACGAATGGATCTCGGTGCGCCGCAAGGCCGATCCGAACGGTGTCTTCGCATCCGACATGGCCCGACGCTTGGAGTTGCTCTAAATGGTGCTAGACGCCGTAGGAAACCCCCAAACGATTCTGCTTCTGGGCGGCACGTCCGAGATCGGGCTGGCGATCTGCGAGCGCTACCTGCGTAACGCCCACGCCCGCATCGTGCTTGCCGATCTGCCCAACCACCCCGGACGGGACAAAGCAGTCACCCAGATGCAGGCGGCGGGCGCCAAGTCCGTCGAGTGGATCGACTTCGACGGCCTCGACACGGCGTCCCATCCCAAGGTGATCGACGCCGCATTCGCCAATGGCGACGTCGACGTGGCCGTCGTGGCGTTCGGGCTGCTCGGCAATGCCGAGGAATTGTGGCAGGACCAGCGCAAGGCGGTGCAGATCGCCGAGATCAACTATGTCGCCGCGGTTTCCGTCGGCGTACTGCTCGGCGAGAAGATGAAGGCTCAGGGCTTCGGCCGGATCATCGCGATGAGTTCGGCGGCCGGTGAACGCGTACGCAGGTCCAACTTCGTGTACGGCTCCACGAAGGCGGGACTCGACGGCTTCTACCTCGGCCTCGGGGAAGCCCTGCGTGAGTATGGAGTTCGGGTGCTGGTGATCCGTCCCGGTCAGGTGCGCACCACCACGACGATCGAACACTGGAAGTCCACGGGCGCCAAGGAAGCGCCGTTCACCGTCGACAAGGAGGACGTCGCCGAGCTGGCGGTCACGGCGTCGGCCAAAGGCAAGGAACTCGTATGGGCGCCGGGAGCGTTCAGGTACGTGATGATGGTGCTGCGACACATCCCGCGCGTCATCTTCCGCAAGCTCCCCATCTAACGTCCGGTGGGTAGGAGCGAAGCGACCGGGGGTAGATGATGCGAGGCGCGCTGGCTGTGCTCGGCCAGATGGCCGTGGCCGTCATCGTGGCGCTGATCGTCGCGGCGGTCTCCCTCGTGGCAATCGCTCGCGTGGAGTGGCCGGCGTACAACTCGTCGAATCAACTGCACGCACTCACCACCGTCGGTCAATTCGCCTGTCTGGCAGGGCTATTGGCGTGCGGCTGGCTCTGGCGCCGCAGCCGACGCGCGCTGGCTCGCCTCGGCGCAGTGGTGTCCCTGTCCGCCTTCTCGGTCGTCACGCTGGCGATGCCGTTGGGTGCGACGAAGCTCTACCTTTTCGGCATCTCCGTCGACCAGCAGTTCCGCACGGAGTACCTCACCCGGCTCACCGACAGCGCCGCGCTGCACGACATGACCTACTACGGCCTGCCGCCGTACTACCCGCCCGGTTGGTTCTGGATCGGCGGCCGAATCGCAGCACTCAGCGGGACACCCGCATGGGAGCTGTTCAAGCCCTGGGCGATCATCTCGATCACCGTTGCCGTCGTTTTGGCATTCGTGTTGTGGGCCAGTCTGATTCGCTTCGAGTACGCGCTGATCGTCTCGACCGCCACTGCCGCGGCGACGCTGGCATACTCACCGGCCGAGCCGTACGCCGCGATCATCACCGTGCTGCTGCCCCCGGTTTTCGTGCTGGCCTGGTCGGGATTGCGCGGCGCCAGCAGAAACGGCGGTTGGGCGGCGGTGATCGGCACCGGGTTCTTCCTCGGCGCCACCGCCCTGTCCTACACGCTGCTTTTCGCGTACGCCGGATTCACCTTGGCGATCATGGCTTTCGTGGTGGCCGCCGCTCGCCGGAGCCGCAGCGACGGCGACATCCAGACACGACGTGTGGAACCAGTCCTACGGCTGATCGTCATCGCGGTGATCTCCGGGACGATCGCGATGATCGGTTGGGGTCCTTATCTCGCGGCGGCCATCAAGGGCCGCCCCGCCGAGAAAGGCACCGCGCAGCACTATCTCCCGTCGGCGGGCGCGCAGCTCGAGTTCCCGATGCTGCACCCCACGCTGCTTGGCGCGCTGTGCATGCTCGGCACCTTGTGGCTGGTGTGGCGGGCCCGCTCGTCCACCCGCGCCGGTGCGCTGGCGATCGCAGTGCTCGCGGTGTACGCGTGGTCGTTGTTGTCGATGCTCACCACGCTGGTGGGCACCACCTTGCTGTCGTTCCGGCTGCAGCCCACCCTGACCGTTCTGTTGACCGCGGCGGGTGCGTTCGGCTTCATCGAGGTCTCGCTGGCCATCGCCCGCCGCTACCAGCCGGAGACGGGCAGACGCGTCGTGATCGCTGCGGCAACTCTCGGCGCCGTCGGCGCGTTGACGTTCAGCCAGGACATCCCCGACGTGCTGCGGTCCGACATCGTCGTCGCCTACACCGACACCGACGGCAACGGCCAGCGCGCCGACCGTCGACCGCCTGGCGCCGAGCGGTACTACCACGACATCGACGCCAGGATCCAGAAGTTGACCGGCCGCCCGCGCGACGAGACTGTCGTGCTGACCGCTGATTACAGCTTCCTGTCCTACTACCCCTACTACGGATTCCAGGGGCTTACATCGCACTACGCCAACCCGCTCGCCGAGTTCAAGGCGCGCGCGGACGCGATCGAGAGCTGGGCCACGCTCACCACCGCCGACCAGTTCATCGCTGCGCTGGACAAGCTGCCGTTCAAACCGCCGAGCGTCTTTTTAATGCGGCGCGGCGCCGACGACACCTACACACTGCGGTTGGCCTCCGACGTCTACCCCAACCAGCCCAACGTGCGGCGCTACCACGTCGCACTGGATGAGGCGCTGTTCGAGGACCCGCGCTTCGACGTCTCCACGATCGGGCCGTTCGTGCTGGCCATCCGCGTCGGCAATTAGTATCAAGCCCCGTGATTGCCGCCGGGACGAACCACCGGAGAGCGCGCCTGGTCGCGATCGTCGCCGGATTGGTCGGAGCGGCACTCGCGATCGCGACGCCCTTCCTGCCGGTGAAGCAGACCACCGCCCAGCTGAACTGGCCCCAGAACGGGGTATTGCAGAGCGTCGATGCCCCGCTGATCGGCTACGTCGCGACTGACCTGACGATCTCCGTCCCGTGCCAGGCCGCCGCCGGACTCGCCGGACTCGGGCCGGATGTCGCCGGTCGTCCGGCTCGGCCGAACGGCGACAAGACTGTGCTCCTGTCTACGGTGCCCAAGCAGGCGCCCAAGGCGGTCGATCGCGGCCTGCTGATCCAGCGCATCAACGACAACCTGGTGCTGATCGACCGCAACGTGCCGGTGGTCAGCGCCCCGTTGGATCAGGTGCTGAGCCCTGCCTGTAAGCGCCTCACCTTCACCGGGCAGGCCGACCGGGTCACCGCCGAGTTCGTTGGCCTGGTCAAGGGTCCCGACAGCGACGCACCCGGCAAGCCGCTCCGTGGCGAGAAGAGCGGATACGACTTCCGCCCGCAGATCGTCGGCGTCTTCACCGACCTGGCCGGCCCAGCGCCGCCCGGCCTGGAGTTCTCGGCGACCCTGGACACCCGCTACAGCTCGTCGCCGACATGGGCGAAGATGCTCGCGATGATCATCGGCGTCGCGATGACCGCTATAGCCTTGGCCGCGCTTCATCTTCTCGACACCGCCGACGGCAGGGCCGTCAAACGTTTCCTGCCACGCCGGTGGTGGTCGTTCACGCCACTCGACGGCCTGGTGGCCGCGGTGCTGGTGTGGTGGCATTTCGTCGGCGCCAATACCTCTGACGACGGCTACATCCTGACCATGGCCCGGGTGTCGGAGCACGCCGGCTACATGGCCAACTACTACCGCTGGTTCGGCACGCCGGAGGCGCCATTCGGCTGGTACTACGACCTACTGGCGATGTGGGCGCACATCAGCACCAACAGCGTCTGGGTGAGACTGCCGACGCTGGTGATGGCGCTGGCGTGTTGGTGGCTGATCAGCCGAGAGGTCATCCCCCGACTGGGCCATGCCGTCAAGACCAGTTCGGCAGCTGCGTGGACGGCCGCGGGTCTGTTCCTGGCCTTCTGGCTGCCCCTGAACAACGGCCTGCGCCCCGAACCGATCATCGCCCTCGGCATCCTGGCGACGTGGTGCTCCGTGGAACGCGGGGTGGCCACCAGCCGGCTGTTGCCGGTGGCCATCGCGATCATCATCGGCGCGCTGACGCTGTTCTCGGGCCCGACCGGGATTGCCGCCGTCGGCGCGCTGCTGGTGGCCGTCGGACCCCTGAAAACCATTGTGGCCGCCCATACTTCGAGGTTCGGCTACCTTGCGCTACTCGCACCGATCCTCGCGGCGTGCACGGTGACGATCATTCTGATCTTCCGCGACCAGACGCTTGATCGGCGAGTTGCAGGCCAGCACGTTCAAGTCGGCCGTCGGCCCAAGCCTGTCCTGGTTCGACGAGCACATCCGCTACGAGCGCCTCTTCACCACCAGCCCGGACGGGTCGGTCGCTCGTCGGTTCGCCGTGCTGACTCTCCTGCTCGCCCTCGCGGTGTCGGTGGCGATGTCGTTGCGCAAGTTCAAGATTCCCGGTACCGCGCTCGGGCCGAGCCGCCGCATCGTCGGGATCACGATCATCTCGTTCCTGGCGATGATGTTCACCCCCACCAAGTGGACACACCACTTCGGGGTGTTCGCGGGACTCGCCGGATCGCTGGGCGCACTGGCCGCGGTGGCCGTCACCTCCGCCGCGATGGCCTCGCGGCGCAACCGCTCGGTGTTCGCCGCCGCAGTGCTGTTCGTGATGGGACTGTCGTTCGCGACGGTCAACGGCTGGTGGTACGTCTCCAATTTCGGGGTGCCGTGGTCGAATCAGTTCCCGGAGTGGAGGTTCGGCTTCACCACCATGTTCCTCGGCTTGACGATCATCGCGCTGCTCGTCGCGGCGTGGTTCCATTTCGCTGGCCGGGATGCACCGCCGCCTGGGCCGACGCGCCGCTGGCAACGAATTGTCCAGGCCCCGTTGGCGATTGCCACGTGGCTGCTCGTTGTGTTCGAGGTGCTCTCGCTGACGCTCGGAATGACCGAGCAGTGGCCGGCATGGAGCGTCGGCCGCTCCAATCTCGAGGCGTTGACCGGCAAGACATGCGGGATGGCCGAAGATGTGCTGGTCGAACAGGACCCGAACGCAGGCATGCTCTCACCGATCGGCAAGCCCGTCGGCGAAGCGCTCGGTGCCGTCACGGCGGAAGGCTTCGGCCCCAACGGAATTCCCAGCGACATTTCCGCCGACGAACAGCTGGGTGGACCCGGAACCGCCACGAACTTCGCCGACAACCCGCAAGGCGACGAGCCGACAGGCGAAGCGGGCACCGAGGGCGGTACCACCGCCGCTGCCGGGGTGAACGGATCGAAGGCGCGGCTGCCCTATGGCCTGGACCCCGCCCATACTCCGGTGATGGGCAGCTGGCGCAGCGGCACCCAGCAGCCGGCGGTGCTGCGCTCGGCCTGGTATCGGCTGCCGCCACGCGATCAAGCCGGGCCGTATTCTGGTGGTGTCGGCTGCGGGCCGCTTCGACCCGGGTGAAGTCGTCGTGCAGTGGGCGGACCGCAACGGTGAGCCGGCGGGCGCCGTCGGGTTCGCCGATGTCGGCGCGCAACCCGCATGGCGAAACCTGCGGGCTCCGATGGCCGCGATACCGCGTGAGGCCACCCAGGTCCGCCTGGTCGCCACCGACGACGACCTCAACCCGCAGCACTGGATCGCGATCACCCCGCCGCGCATCCCGAAGCTGCGCACGCTGCAGGACGTGGTCGGCTCGCAGGATCCGGTGCTGCTGGACTGGCTGGTCGGACTCGCATTCCCATGTCAGCGCCCGTTCGCGCATCGCAACGGCGTCATCGAGGTGCCCAAGTGGCGGATCCTGCCCGACCGGTTCGGCGCCGAGGCCAATTCGCCGGTGATGGACAACCTCGGCGGCGGACCGCTGGGCATCACCGAGCTGCTGCTGCGCGCCACCACTGTGCCGACCTATCTCAAGGACGACTGGTTCCGTGACTGGGGCGCTCTGCAGCAGCTCACGCCGTATTACCCGAACGCGCAGCCGGCCCGCCTTGATCTCGGTTCGGCAACGCGTAGCGGACTGTGGAGCCCGGCGCCGCTGCGCCATTAGTTCCGTCGCCTACCATCGAGGCTCGTGCCAGCCGACAACGAACGGCTCGCGCGACTGATCGCCGTCGTGGCAGGCATCGCGGGCGTGCTGCTCTGCGGGCTGGTGCCGCTGCTGCCGGTCAACCAGACCACCGCCACGATCCTGTGGCCGCAGGCCCCGGGTCCTGACGGGCTGATCACCGACGTCACCGCGCCGCTGGTCTCCGGCGCGCCGCAGGCACTCGACATCTCGATCCCCTGTCAGGCCATCGCCACCCTGCCCGCGCCAGGGCGGACTGGTGGTGTCGACCATCCCGCCCGGAGGCATCGACGCGACCCGCAACGGCCTGTTCGTCAACGCCAACACCGACGCCGTCGTGGTCGCCTTCCGTGACTCCGTCGCCGCGGTGGCACCCCGGGCTGCCGTCGCATCGGGTGCGTGCAGCACGTTGCACATCTGGGCGAATCCCGGTCAGGTAGGCGCCGAGTTCATCGGGATCCCGGGCGCGGCCGGCACCCTGGCCGCGGAGAAGAAGCCTCAGGTCGCCGGGCTGTTCACCGACCTGCAGGTGGCGCGCCGCAGCCAGGGCTTGTCCGCGCGGATCGACGTCGACACCCGTTTCATCACCTCGCCGACGGCCCGCTCAAGCTCGTGGTGATGGTGTTCGGCGTGGTGTGCGTGATCGCCTCCATCGTGGCGTTGGCCGTTCTCGATCGGCGGACTCACACTGGCGGTGCCGTCGGCCTGGCGCCGATTCTGGCGGGCCGGAGTCGCGACGATTCTCGCCGACAACGCCGTCATCGGGGCGCTGCTGCTGTGGCACTTCATCGGCGCCATGTCATCGGACGACGGCTACAACCTGACCATTGCGCGCATCTCGGGCGAAGCCGGTTACACCGCCAACTACTACCGCTTCTTCGGCGCCAGCGAGGCGCCGTTCGACTGGTATCAGTCCGTGCTCGCGCACATGGCGTCCATCAGCGCGGCCAGCGTGTGGATGCGCATCCCCGCCACCCTGGCGGGCATCGCCACGTGGCTGATCATCAGTCGTTGCGTGCTGCCGCGGCTGGGCCGCCCACTCGCTGCGGGCCGGATCGCCGTGTGGACGGCGGGCGCGGTGTTCCTGGCTGCATGGCTGCCGTTCAACAACGGCCTGCGGCCCGAACCTCTGATCGCGTTCGGCACGGTGGCCGGGTGGGTGCTGGTCGAGAGGGCGATCGGCAGCGCGCCGACTGGCGCCGTACGCGGTGGCCATCGTGGTGGCGATGTTCGCGGTGACCCTGGCACCGCAGGGTCTCATCGCGCTGGCGCCGCTGCTGGTCGGCGCCACGCGCGATCGCCAGGATCGTCGCCGCAAGACGCCCGGGCCTGCTGGCATCGTTGGCGCCGCTCGCAGCGTCACTGGCGGTGATCTTCGTCATCGTGTTCCGCGACCAGACGCTGGCCACCGTCGCCGAGTCGGCGCGCATCAAGTACAAGGTCGGGCCGACGATCGCCTGGTACCAGGAATTCCTGCGCTACTACTTCCTGACCGTCGAGGACAGCCCCGACTCGTCACTGACCCGCCGATTCGCCGTGCTGGTATTGATGCTCTGTCTGTTCGGCATGCTCGCGGTGATGCTGCGTCGCGGCGGCGTACCCGGCATGGCGAAGGGTCCGGTGTGGCGGCTGATCGGCACGACCGCGATCGGTCTGCTGCTGCTGACGTTCACGCCGACGAAGTGGGCCGTGCAGTTCGGCGTGTTCGCCGGCGTCGCCGGCGCGTTGGGTGCCGTCACCGCGTTCACGTTCGCGCGGGTCGGACTGCACAGCCGACGCAACCTCGCCCTGTACGTCACTGCGCTGCTGTTCGTATTGGCTTGGGCCACATCGGGTATCAACGGTTGGTTCTACGTCGGCAACTACGGCGTGCCGTGGTTCGACAAGCAACCGGTGATCGCAGGCATCCCGGTGACGGGCATGTTCCTTGCGCTGGCGATCGTCACCGGTCTGTACGCCGGCTGGCTTCACTTCCGGCTGGACTACGCGGGCCACACCGAGGTCGCCGACACACGGCGCAACCGCGCGCTGGCGTCCACGCCGCTGCTCGTCGTCGCCACGATCATGGTGGTGCTCGAGGTCGGCTCGATGGCCAAGGGCGCCGCGCAGCGATATCCCGTGTACACCACGGCCAAGGCCAACGTGGCTGCGGCTGACGTCCGGGTTGTCGACACGCAGCTGCGCCATGGCCGACGACGTGCTCGTCGAACCCGATACCAATGCCGGTCTGCTGCAACCGGTTCCGGGTCAGAAGTTCGGCAAGTACGGCCCGCTCGGCGGTGAGAACCCAGTCGGCTTCACCCCCAACGGGGTCAGCGACAGCCTCGAGCCGCCCGAGCCGGTGACCGCCAACCCGGGCACCGTGAACTCGCCCGGTTCGCCGAACGAACCGAACGTCGGGATCGGATTCGCGGCGGGCACCGGCGGCGGCTACGGGCCGGTCGGCGTCAACGGCTCGAATGTCTTCCTCCCGTTCGGACTCGACCCCAAGCGCACCCCGGTGATGGGCAGCTACAAGCGAGAACACCGTCGCCGCCAAGCTCTCCTCGGCGTGGTACCAACTGCCGCCCCGCACCCCGGATCGTCCGTTGGTGACCGTGGCTGCCGCCGGCGCGATCTGGTTCTACGAGGAGGATGGGTCGTTCAACTACGGCCAGTCGCTCAAGCTCGAATGGGGTGTGCACCGGCCCGACGGCAGCTACCAGGCGCTGGGCCAGGTGCAGCCGATCGACATCGGGCCAGGACCGCAAAGAGCCTGGCGCAACCTGCGTTTCCCGCTCGCCTGGGCCCCGCCGGAGGCCAACGTGGCACGCATCGTCGCCGACGATCCGAACCTGAGCACCGATCAGTGGTTCGGGTTCACCCCGCCACGCGTGCCGGTGCTGGAGACCGCGCAGCAGCTCCTCGGCTCGCAGACCCCGGTGATGATGGACATCGCCACCGCCGCGAACTTTCCCTGCCAGCGCCCGTTCTCCGAACACCTCGGCGTGGCCGAGCTGCCCGAGTACCGCATCCTTCCCAACCTGAAGCAGGTGGTGGTGTCGTCCAACCAGTGGCAGTCCGCGCAGGGCGGCGGGCCGTTCCTGTTCATCCAGGCGCTGCTGCGGACGTCGACGCTCCCGACGTATCTGCGCGACGACTGGTACCGGGACTGGGGTTCGATCGAACGCTACGACCGGGTGGTGCCCGCGTCGCAGGCGCCGAACGCCGTCATCGACCAAGGCACCAAGCGTGTCTTCGGCTGGACCCGTAACGGACCGATCAGGGCGCTGCCATGACCGTGAGCCTGCAAGGGAGCGTATGAGCGATGACGTGAAGATCGCGCGCTGGGTCGCGACGATCGCCGGCCTGATCGGCTTCGTGCTCTCGGTCGCGACGCCGCTGTTGCCCGTCGTGCAGACCACCGCCACGCTGAACTGGCCGCAGAGACGGTCAGTTCGACAACGTGACCGCGCCGCTGATCTCGGAGACACCGGTGTCCATGTCGGTGACCGTGCCGTGCGACGTGATCCGATCGATGCCGCCGAACGGCGGCATGGTGCTCGGCACCGCACCGAAGGACGCCAAGCAGGCTGCGCTGCAGTCGCTGTTCGTCAACGTCAACAGCCAGCGGGTGGACATCACCGACCGCAATGTCGTGATCGCGAGCGTGCCTCGTGCACGAGTGGCGTCTCCCGGACTGTCAGCGCATCGAGATCACGTCGTCGCAGGCGGGCACCTTCGCCACATTCGTCGGGCTGACCGACCCCGCCACCGGCAAGGAACTGCGCACCGGATTCGCCGACCCGAATCTGCGGCCCTCGATCGTCGGCGTCTTCACCGACCTGACCGGGCCCGCGCCGCCGGGACTGAGCCTGTCGGCCGTCATCGACACCCGGTTCTCCACCAAGCCAACGCCTTTGAAGCTGGCGGCGATGGTGCTGGCGATCGTCTCGACGGTCATCGCCGTGTTCGCGCTGTGGCGGCTGGACCGACTCGACGGCAGGCGGATGCACCGGCTGATCCCGCAACGCTGGCGCACCTTCACCGCGACCGACGTCGCGGTGGTCGGCGGCTTCCTGCTCTGGCACGTCATCGGCGCGAACTCGTCAGACGACGGCTACATCCTGCAGATGGCCCGCGTCGCCGGGCACGCCGGCTACATGTCGAACTACTTCCGATGGTTCGGCAGCCCCGAGGATCCGTTCGGCTGGTACTACAACCTGCTGGCGATGATGACGAGCGTCAGCGACGCGAGCATCTGGATGCGGCTGCCCGATCTGGTCTGCGGAATCGTCTGCTGGCTCTTGCTGTCTCGTGAGGTGCTGCCGCGGCTGGGACCCGGCCGTCGCGGCGAGCCAAGCCTGCCCTGTGGGCGGCCGGCCTGGTGCTGCTCGGCGGCGTGGATGCCCTTCAACAACGGGCTGCGCCCGGAGGGCCAGATCGCCACCGGCGCACTGATCACCTACGTGCTGATCGAGCGGGCCATCATCTCGGGCCGGATGACACCCGCCGCGCTGGCGTCATGACGGCGGCGTTCACGCTCGGTATCCAGCCCACCGGGCTGATCGCCGTGGCCGCGTCTGCTCGCGGGCGGCCGTCCCTTGCTACGCATCCTGGTGCGGCGGCACCGCGTCGTCGGCACGTGGCCGCTGGTGGCCCCGCTGCTGGCCGCGGGCACCGTCGTGCTGACCGTGGTCTTCTTCGACCAGACGATCTCAACCGTGTTGGAGGCCACCAGGATTCGCACCGCGATCGGCCCGAATCAGGAGTGGTACACCGAAAACCTGCGGTATTACTACCTGTTCCTGCCGACCGTGGACGGATCGCTGTCGCGCCGGTTCGGCTTCTTCGATCACCGCGCTGTCGTTGTTCGCGTCGATGTTCATCATGTTGCGGCGCAAGCGCGTTCCCGGTGTGGCTCGCGGGCCGGCCTGGCGGTCTGATGGGCGTCATCTTCCTGACGATGTTCTTCCTGATGTTCACCCCGACCAAGTGGGTGCACCATTTCGGGCTCTTCGCCGCGGTGGGCGCCGCGATGGCGGCCTTGGCCACCGTGCTGGTGTCACCGAAGGTGCTGGGGTGGTCACGCAACCGCATGGCGTTCCTGGCCGCGGTGTTCTTCGTGCTTGGCGCTGTGCTTCGCCTCCACCAACGGCTGGTGGTACGTGTCCAGCTTCGGCGTGCCGTTCAACAACGCGATGCCGAAGATCGCCGGAATCACCGTCAGCACAATCTTCTTCGTGCTGTTCGCGACTTCGCGGCCATCTACGCGTGTGGCTGCACTTCGGCGTCCCGCGCGCACGGGCGAGGGCCGGATCGCGCGGGCACTGACCGCCGCGCCGATCCCGATGGCGGCCGGTTTCATGGTGCGGTGTTCGTCGCCTCGATGGTCGATCGGCATCGTGCGGCAGTACCCGACCTACTCCAACGCCTGGGCCAACCTGCGCGCGTTCACCGGCGGTTGCGGCCTGGCCGACGACGTGCTGGTCGAACCGAACCCCAACGACGGCTTCATGACGCCGCTGCCCGGCAACTACGGTCCGCTGGGCCCGCTCGGCGGCGTCGGCCCGACCGGCTTCACTCCCAACGGCGTGCCGGAAAAGATTGTCGCCGAGGCGATCCGGATGAGCCTGCCGATGCCCGGCACCGACTACGACTGGGACCAACCCACAAGCTCAAGACGCCCGGCGTCAACGGGTCGACGGTGCCGCTGCCGTACGGACTCGACCCGGCGAAGGTGCCGCTGGCGGGCAGCTACGTCGAGGGCCCGCAGCAGCAGAGCAGGCTGACCTCGGCGTGGTATCAGCTGCCCGGCGCCCGACGATGCGCACCCGCTGGTCGTCGTCACCGCCGCGGGCACCATCACCGGCGACAGCGTGTTCAACGGCCGCACCGAGGGCCAGACGGTCGAACTCGAGTACGCGCAGGCCCGGCCCCGACGGCGCGCCGGTGCCCGCCGGCCGGCTGGTGCCCTACGACCTCGGGCCGATTCCGTCGTGGCGCAATCTGCGATTCCCGCGCGAGCAGATACCCGCCGACGCGGTGGCGGTGCGGGTGGTCGCGGAGGACCTGTCGCTGACTCCCGGCGACTGGATCGCGGTCACACCGCCGCGCGTGCCGGAGCTGCGGTCCGTGCAGGAGTACGTCGGCTCGGACGCAGCCGGTGCTGATGGACTGGGCCGTCGGTCTGGCGTTCCCGTGCCAGCAGCCGATGCTGCACGCCAACGGCGTCACCGAGATTCCGAAATTCCGCATCACGCCGGATTACAACGCGAAGCGCAAGGACACCGACACCTGGCAGGACGGCCTCAACGGTGGCCTGCTCGGCATCACCGATCTGCTGCTGCGGCAGCACGTGATGGCGACCTACCTGTCGCAGGACTGGGGCCGCGACTGGGGCTCGCTGCGCAAGTTCGACACGACCCCCGATGCGCGCGATGCGCAGCCGCGCAACGATCGACTTCGGCACGGCCACCCGCAGCGGGCTGTACTCGCCGGGCGAGATCAGGATCAAGCCCTGATGGCTGACCGGATCCGGCTCGGCGCCGCCACAGCTCACCCGCGTCGTGGAGACGGCAGATCGACGATCTCGGCTCTCGGGTTGTTTCCCAATGACACCGCCGAGGCGTGGGCCGACGATCGCCGACGACTACTCGGCCGGACGTTCTTCGACCCCGACACCAGTGGCGTCGCCATGCAGACGTGGGTGATCGAGGTCGACGGGCTGACCGTGGTGGTGGACACCGGGTCGGCAACGACCGCGACCGCCCGCACATGCCGCCGTTGGATCATCTGGACACCGACTTCCTGGGTGCGCTGCAGCGTGCCGGTGTCGACCCGGCCGCTGTCGACGTCGTGATCAACACCCACCTCCACACCGACCACGTCGGCTGGAACACCAAGCGCTCAGCCAAGATGGTGCGGACGTGGGTGCCGACGTTCCCCAACGCGCGCTACCTGATGCCCGAGGCCGACTACCGGTATCTTCCACCCCGAGAACGCCGCTGCGCTACCGCCTCCCCGCACCGAAGACGAGGCGGCACGTCGAGCGGGTATGCAGACGGTGTTCGAGGACAGCGTGATTCCCGTCGCCGACAGATGGAACTGTGGTCCGGCGACCTCCAGTTGAGCGACGTCGTTGCGGCTACGGCCCGCGCCCGGCCATACGCCCGGGATCGTCGGTGGTGTGGCTCGACGCCGGCGAAGCCCGCGGTGTTCGTCGGCGATCTCACGCACTGCCCGATCCAGCTGCACGCGCCCTGACGATCCGTGTGCGTTCGACGAGGACTTCGCCGCCGCCGCGCTTCACGCGCAAGCGGGTGCTTACCGAGGCGTCCCGGCGGCGGGCTGCGGTGATCCCGGCGCACTATCCCGGGTCACGGCGGCGCCACGGTCGTCGCGCGCGGCGATGCGTTCATGGTCGACGACTGGCTGGACTTTCACGTCGATCTGAGATCGTGTCACGGAGCGACGTCGGCGGGTCGGTCGCAGGTGGATCCATATCGTGCGACACGACGTCGTCGTGGCACTCCTTGCTGCTCTGACCGGTCTGTTCCATGCACACCTGCATCGGAGACTCGGTCTGCGACGGGTACACCGTCTCCCCGGCGTGGGAGTGGTGGTCGGGGCCTTGATCTCGCCCCCGTATAGCGACCAGATCGTGTCGTCCGTGGTGGAAAGATGCGCGCAGTACGCCTGTTTCCCGTTCTCGGTGATCCCTGCCGCGCCCAGCGTCGCGCAGTCGGTGCCGATCATCACGACCGGTACGGCGACGCTGTCGGCGACGGCTCGTGTTCGACGTTCCCTTGTCGCGATTGATGAGCAGGTAGGCGCGCGCCGGCTATCGGCGGCGACCGCGATGATCGCCGCTGCGATGGCAGCGATGCGCTTGCCGCGCCGGCCGTTTCGTCGGTGGTGGGGCACCGTTCTTCGCGTGCCGCGGCCCGGTCGACAGGGATCGCCGCCTCGGTCGCGTCGGTCTCGGCATAGTCCTGCCCGGGTGTGCCGATCCGATGGGCCAGCGCGCGGGCGAAGTCGATGCAGCGGTCATAGCGGTCGGCGGGCGACTTGGCTAGTGCCTTATCGAAAACCGGCCCCAGACCGGACAATTCGGGCCGGCGGTCCCGATCTGCGGCGGATCCGCCGTCAGGTGCTGGCTGATGACGACCGCTGGGTTCGAATGCTGGAACGGCGGCGTGCCGGTCAGCAACTGGAACGCCGTGGCCGCCAGCGCGTACTGGTCGGCGCGCCCGTCGATCTCCTCGCCCTTGAGTTGCTCCGGGCGCGGCGTACGGCGACGGTGCCGACGGTCATGTTGGTTCCCGTCAGTGAGCTTGCTGGTGTCGCTCAACGCGCGCGCGATCCCGAAGTCGGCCAGCATGATCCGCTCGTTGTCCTCGCCGGGGTTGGCCAGCAGGATGTTGGCCGGCTTGACGTCGCGGTGAGTCAGGCCCCGCTGATGCGCGTAGTCGAGCGCGCCGGCGACGGCGGTCACGATCCGCATCACCTCGTCGGGTGGCATCCCCTGCGGGTACTGCTCGGCTAGAAGCCGGCCTGCGTCGGTACCCTCGACGAAGTCCATGGAGATCCACAGCTGGCCGTCGAAGTCGCCGCGGTCGTGCACCTCGACGATATGGGGGTGCCACAGCGTGGCCGCGATGTCGGCTTCACGGTTGAACCGCTCGCCGGTACTCGCTTTCCGCGCATACCGCCGCCGACAGAACCTTCAGCGCGTCGTACCGCGGCAGCCGTGGATGCGAGCCAGATAAACCTCACCCATGCCGCCAGCACCGAGCGACCGCAGGATGGTGTACCCCGCGATCTCCTGGCCCTCGGCTAGCGGCATGCGGGCATAGTAGTCGGGACCACCAGCGTCAGTGCGGTGTGCCCAGGTACGGAAACTCCGTCAGGGTGTCGCTGTGCGGACTCAGCCCACTTGGCGGGCATTCCCCCTTGGTCAGGAAGGCCAGCCGGTAGTCGATGACGTCGTCGAAGAACGTTCTCCCGTTCGGGTACTTCGCCGGTTTGGCCGGGTTGTAGGTGAGCATGTCGGGCAGGGTGCCCTCACGCTCGATCGCGGCGATGGCCTCGTCCCGCGTGTAGTTGCCGGTGTGCCCCATCAGATGGATGAACTGATCGATCCAGCGCGACCGGTCGTCGATCGGCACGCCGGCGTTGTACGCCAGCTTGGTGTCGTCGGTGTTGAAGAAGCTACTCACCGACGGGTGCCCGGCCCGATCGACATGTTCGAGCTTGCCGTCGCGGCGCAGACTGCACCGCCCCCAGATCCGAACGTCGGGATCGGCTCCCAGCGCCGAGGTGGGCATCTCGATCGCCGTCGAGAAGACGTTGGCCGTCGTGTTGGAATCCTGGCCTGTCCACGGCGATTTCCCACCGAGTTCGTCGAGGTGAGGCGACGTGAAATTGCGCTTCCCTGATATGTCGAAGAGATTCTTGATGCCGTCGAAGTCGAAGAAGAAGGCATCGCTTCGCGCGCCGGCGAAGAACGTGAAGTCTCCGGACCGCGCAATGTTGGGAGCCTTGCCGAACGACACCTCGACCGCGTCGAAGATTTTCTCGCCGACGGCTTCCGGCGACTCGGCGTCGTCGCCGGCGGCCAGGTAGACGTCCACCGTCTGCCTGCCGTCCTGCGGAGTAGGAGAACACATAGCTGAACGCGATGTCGTTGCGCAGGTCCCCGTTGTTGTCGATGGCGAGTCGATAGATGGCGTCGGGGTGCAGCGCGTCGGCATTCGGGTTGGCGTTCAGGATCAGCACAGTGCGCGACGGATCGGCAGGCGACTGGAACGCAAACAAGTCGCACAGGTCGAGCCGTTGGTCGCCCAGCGGGGGTCCGAGGGACAGGCCGGTGAAGTGGTTTGACACGGTTGTCAATTCAACCAGTCGGGATGCCGCCGCAACAGCCCCTTGAAGTTTCTCGGATTGCGGGTCCGTGGGGCGGGGCGGACCGCCTAGATCGGTGTCAGGCCGTGCTTGCGCTGCACGCGGTCCCACTTCTGCTTGTCGCGCAGCAGGCGCAACGACTTGCGCAACAGCAGCCGTGTCTCGTGTGGCTGGATGACGCCGTCGATGTAGCCGCGTTCGGCCGCGATCCAGGGTGTCGCCATGTTGAGGTTGTAGCCCTCGATGAAGTCGGCGCGGATCTTCTGCACCTCGGGGGCAGTCGGGTCCGGGAATCGTTTCACCAACAGCTGCGCGGCGCCCTCGGCGCCGATCACCGCGATGCGTGCGGTCGGCCAGGCGAAGTTGAGGTCGGCGGCCAACTGCTTGGACCCCATCACCGCGTACCCACCGCCGTAGGCCTTGCGGATGATGACGGTCACCTTCGGGACATCGGCTTCCACGAGGGCATTGAAGAACCGGCCGCCGCGCTTGATGATGCCGCTCTTCTCCTGCTCGACGCCGGGCAGCGCGCCCGGAGTGTCGACCACGAAAACCAAAGGGGTGTTGTAGGAGTCGCAGAACCGGATGAACGCCGTCGCCTTATCCGAGGCTTCGGTGTCGATCGAACCCGACAGGAACATCGGCTGGTTGGCGATCACGCCGACGGGACGGCCGTCGACCCGGGCGAACGCGGTGATCATCGCCTGCCCACGTTGTTGGCCGACTTCGAACACGTCGCCGTCGTCGAAGATCCGCAGCAGGATCTCCATCATGTCGTAAGCCTGGTTGTCGGCATCCGGCACAATCGCGTCGAGCTCGTAATCGTGCGGTGTGAGCTCGGGCTCCATCCCCGGGTTGACGATCGGTGCGTCGTCAAAAGTGTTGGCGGGCAGGAAGCTTAGGTAGTCGCGGACGTACTGGAATGCCGCCTCCTCGGACTCGACCACCTGGTGGATGTTCCCGTATTTCGCTTGATTGTCGGCGCCGCCGAGTTCATCGAGCGTGACGTCCTCGCCGGTGACATCCTTGATCACGTCGGGACCGGTGATGAACATATAGCCCTGATCCCGCACCGCCACAACGAGATCCGTCTGGATCGGCGAGTACACCGCACCGCCCGCGCACGCGCCGAAGATCAGCGAGATCTCGGGGACCAGACCGCGCAGCATCTCGTGGCGGCGGCCCAACTCGGCGTACCACGCCAGCGAGGTGACGGCGTCCTGGATGCGCGCCCCGGCCGAATCGTTGATGCCGACGATGGGGCAGCCGACCATCGCCACCCACTCCATCAGCTTGGCGACCTTGCGGCCGAACATCTCACCGACCGAGCCCTGGAACACGGTCTGGTCGTGGCTGAACACCGCGACCGGGCGGCCGTTGATGGTGCCGTGCCCGGTGACCACGCCGTCGCCGTAGAGCGCCGCCGGATCGCCGGGTGTCTTGCACAGCGCACCGATCTCCAGGAAGCTGCCCGGGTCGAGCAGGGAATGGATGCGTGCGCGGGCACTCGGAATGCCCTTTCGCTCGCGCTTGGCGACGGCCTTCTCGCCACCGGGTTCCTTGGCCAGCTCCAGCTTTTCGCGGAGATCGGTCAACAGTTCCGCGGTGGTCTTGTTGGTCACTTCGCCTGCTTCTCCTGCTCTCTCTGGCTGGATTCGATCCGGTTCAGTCGCCTCGCTCATGTGGGCGCCGACCTTGGCAATGTACGGCTCGTCGATGGCCTGGATGTGCTCGCCCCCGATCGGCACTACCTCGAGCTCGGAGACGAACTCGCCCCAGCCGCCGTCGGGCTTGCGGGTGGCGTAGCGCGGCTCGAAGTAGATCGCGTCATCGTGGTAGCGGTCGGCCATGTACAGCGTGACGTGACCGTCGTAGGGCTTGATCTCCGCGGTGTCGATGGACCGCTGATCGAGGTACGACGTGCGCTGGTGCTCGATGATGCCGCCCGGGATCTGCACGCCGCTGGCCGCCACGGCATCCAGCACGAACTTCACCTGTCCCTCGTCGTCGAGTTCCTCCAGCTGTTCGTAGGGGATCTCGGGGACCGACACGTTGAATGTGCGTTCGGCGAAGCGCGCGTACCTATCCCAGCGGGCGCGGGTCTCCTCCCTGGTCTGGGGGATCTCCTCGCCGGGCCGCACCGCGTCGATGAGCCCGACGAACCGCACGTCGGCGCCTGCCTGCTTCAACCCGATTGCGCACGCGTACGCCAGCACACCGCCCAACGACCAGCCGGCCAGGATGAACGGTCCGTTGCCCTGAATCTCCATCAGCTTGGGCACGTACTCGCGGGCCCGCTCCTCGATGGAGCCCTCGACCCGCTCGATGCCGTACATCGGGGTGTCCGGCGGCAGCCGCTTCAGCAGCGGCTCGTACACCACGGTCGATCCGCCCGCGGCGTGGAACACGAACACCGGGATCCTGTCGGAGCCCTCCTGCGGGGCGCGGATAACGCGCACGAACCCGTCGACCTGACCCGACTCCAGATGCTCACGCACGACCTCGGCCAGCGCCTCGATGGTGGCGGCGCCCTTCACGTCGTCGGCGGTGATGGTGCCTTCGGCACGCTCGGAGAGCCGTTCGGCCATCTTCGCGGCCGTGGCGTCGTCGATCGTCGGCAGCGCGTTGAAGACGCCGCCCGGCGACTTGCCCGTGACGATCGCCCACGTGGCGAACGTGACGCGTTCCGACGCGTCGCGCGGCGGAACATCGGCGCCCAAGGCCTCGGTGACCGCCTCCTGGCTGAGAACTTGCGCCGCGAGCGCTGCTGCGCTCTTGTCGCCGTTGGCCTTCGGAGCGGCGCCGGCCGCGACATCCAACTGCGGACCCGACGGGTCGGTCGGCGGCGGTGGGATGCTTGGACCGCTGGGGTCCGTCGGCGGCGGTGGGATATCCGAAACAGGTTCAGCCGCTGGGCCCACGTGCGAAGCGCCGGGGAGGGTTTCGGGCTCCTCGGGCAGAATCGATGGATCCGTGCCGGCCATCATCGCGGCCTGCTCGGCGGCGATCTCCTCCGGCGTCAGTGTCTTCTGGTGCTCGTGCAACTGCTCGACCTCGTCGCGGTGCTCGACGGCGTATTCGATCAGCTTCTCGACGGCGAACAGATTCGCGTCACGGACTGCGGTCAGCTGGATCGGCGGCAGGTCGAAGTCGTACTCGACGCGGTTCTTGATCCGCACCGCCATCAGCGAGTCCAGGCCGAGCTCGATCAGCGGCACCTCCCACGGGAGGTCCTCCGGCTCGTAACCCATGGCGCCGCCGACGATGGCGCCGAGCCGCTGGCTGATCGTCTCGCCGGTGTCCGGTGACCATTTCGCAAACCCGGCACCGAGATTGGCACCTGCGGTGAGGTTGTCCTGCAGGATCTCGGCATCGTCCTGCTCGACGGGTGCGGCCGCCGAAACCTGTTCTGCGACCGCCGTTCCCGTCGCCACAGCGGCGGGCAGCGCCGCGGCTGCGCCGTCACGGCTCACGACGGCGTCGTAGACCAACGTGAACGATTCCTCGATGCGGGCGTGCACTTGCACACTGGCCCCGCCGGGGTGCCGCATCAGCGTGGTCACCAACCGCGCACCCTCACCGGGCACCGCCCGCTGCTCGGACGCGACCAGCTTGGATTCCGGAAGTACTTGTGCTGCAGCGGCTTTCACCAGTGCCGCCAGGTCGGGTTCACCCTTGGGGACGTACTCCCACACATGCTTGCCGTCGGGGGTGGCGACGTGGTTGCCCGGCATCATCACCGAGGCATCCCCGGTGAATCGGGCGTCGAGCCAGTACGGCTTGCGCTTGAATCGGGTGGGCGGAATGTCGGCGTAGTCCAGCGCACCGGCCAACCCGCGGGACCGCCGAGGGAACAGCGTGCGGAAGTCCAGATCGTGACCATGCACGAACAGCTGCGCCATCGCGATGGTCATCGAATCGACCTCGTCCTGCTTACGCGCCAGCGTGGCGATCAGCTGTGCGTCGTGCAGCCCGGCGGCCGCCGTCGTCAGCCCCACCTGCATCAGCGCCACCGGGTTGGGTGCCAGCTCGAGGAACGTGGTGTGACCGTTGTCGACCGCGTTGCGGATGCCGTGGGTGAAGTAGACGCTGTGCCGCAGCCCCTTCTTCCAGTAGTCGACGTCGTGGATCGTCTCGCCCGGCCGGATGTGGCGGCCCTCGTGCACGGTGGAGAAGTAGCCGAGAGTCAGCGGATGTGGCTCGATGCCCACCAGTTCCGCAGCCAGCTCACCGAGCAGCGGATCCATCTGCGACGTATGGCTGGCGCCCTTGGTCTGAAACTTGCGGGCGAACTTCCCTTCGGACTCGGCGCGCGCGATGATCGCGTCGACCTGTTCGGGCGGACCGCCGATGACGGTCTGCGTCGGGGCGGCGTACACGCACACCTCGAGATCGGAGAAGTCCGCGAACACCGTCTCGATTTCGTCGGCCGAGTACTCCACCAACGCCATCAAGCGAATCCACTCGCCGAACAACATCGCCTCGCCCTCACCCATCAGGTGGGCGCGCGAGCAGATCGTGCGGGTGGCGTCGGCCAGCGACAGACCGCCCGCGAAATACGCAGCGGCGGCTTCGCCGAGCGACTGGCCCACCACCGCAGCGGGTTTGGCGCCGTGCGCCTTGAGTAGCTCGCCGAGTGCGACCTGGATTGCGAAGATCACGGTCTGCGTCGTCTCGATGCCGTAATCCTGCGCGTCGTCGAGGATCAGTTCGACGACCGAATAGCCGCGCTCGTCCTGCACCAGGGCGTCGACCTTGTTGATCCACTCGGCGAAGATCTCGTCGCGCAGGTACAGGCTCTTGGCCATCTTGCGGTGCTGCGCACCGAAACCCGCGAGCACCCACACCGGCCCGTTGGTGACCGGACCGTCGGCGGAAAACACATTCGGGTTCTGCTTGCCCTCGGCCACCGCGCGTAGACCCTTGACGGCCTCGTCGTGGTCGTGGGCCAGTACCACAGCGCGTGAGCGGCCGTGGTTGCGCCGGGACAGCGAGCGGCCGATCGACTCCAGCGAGGCCGCGCGCCCCTCTGGACTGTCGATCCAGTCAGCCAGTTCGGCGGCGGTGGCCTTCTTGCGGGACGTCAGGAAGCCCGAAACAGCCAGCGGCACAACGGGGGCCGACTGGTCTTCTGACTCCAGCTCCTGGCGGGCGACCTCTAGTAGACGCTTGGCCTCGTCGGTCAGGCCGGGCAGTTCCGGCTCGCCGTCCGCGACATGAGCGGGCCGGTCGAGCGCATCGTCACTCTCGTCGAGATCGTCATCGATGCCTGCTTCTCTTCGCGCAAGCGGCTCATCGATGAACTCGCCGTACTCATCCATCCGCACGCCACCGACGTAGACGGCGGTCGCCTCCGACGGTGCCGCCGTCGCCTCGACCGCGGACTCCTCCGGTTCAGGCTCGACGAGGTCGCTCGGCAGCACCTCACGCAGCACCAGGTGCGCGTTGGCGCCGCCGAAACCGAAGCCGGACACCCCGGTGATCGCGTGCCCGCTGTAGCGGGGCCAATCGGTGACGGTGTCGGCGACCTTGAGGTGCACCGCGTCGAAGTCGATGTACGGGTTGGGCCCGCTGTAGTTGATCGAAGGCGGGATCTTGCCGTTCTTGAGCGCCAGCGACATCTTCGCCAGGCTCGCCGCGCCGGCTGCCGATTCCAGGTGTCCCACATTGGATTTCACGGCGCCGAGCAGTGCGGGCTGGTCGGCTGCGCGACCCCTGCCGACGACGCGACCGAGCGCGTCGGCCTCGATCGGGTCGCCGAGGATCGTCCCGGTGCCGTGCGCCTCGATGTAGTCCACGTCGCGCGGGTTGATGCCCGCGTCCCTGTACGCCTTGCGCAGCACCTCGGCCTGGGCGTCGGGGTTGGGCGCCAGCATGCCGTTGGATCGGCCGTCGTGGTTGACGGCGCTGCCCGCGACCACCGCGTAGATCTCGTCGCCGTCACGCCGGGCGTCGGCCAGGCGCTTGAACACCAGCATGCCGCCGCCCTCGGAGCGGGCGTAGCCGTCGGCGTCCTTCGAGAACGACTTGATCCGGCCGTCCGGCGCGAGCACGCCGCCGACCTCGTCGAAGCCGATCGTCACCAGTGGGGTGATCAGCGCATTCACGCCGCCGGCGAGGACGATGTCGACGTCCCCCGCCCGAAGCGCCTTGACGCCCTCGTGGGCCGCGACCAGAGACGACGAGCAGGCGGTGTCGATCGCCATCGACGGTCCGCGGAAGTCGTAGAAGTAGGACACCCGGTTGGCGACGATCGAGCTCGCGGTACCGGTGATGGCGTAGGGATGCGCCACCGAGGGGTCGGACACCGAAAGGAACTGGTAGTCATTGGTCGAGGTGCCGATGTAGACACCCACATTCCCGCCCCGCAGGCTCGATGCGGGAATGCGCGCGTCTTCCAGTGCTTCCCAGGTCAATTCGAGCGCCAACCGCTGCTGCGGGTCGATGTTGTCGGCTTCCATCTTCGACAGCGCGAAGAACTCGGCGTCGAAGCCCTTGATGTCTTTGAGGTATCCGCCGCGGGTGCGGGCCTTGGCGACGCGCTCTGCGATGCGCGGTTCGCAGAGGAACTCCTCCCAACGCCCGTCCGGCAGGTCGGTGATCGCGTCGCGACCCTCCAACAGCGCCTGCCACGTCTCGTCCGGGCTGTTCATGTCGCCGGGGAAACGGGTAGCGATGCCCACAATGGCTATGTCGTCGACATCCTTCTTGCGGGTCCAGTCCTCGTCGTCCTCGGAGACTTCGAGTTCCGGCTCGCCCTCGACGATCACCGTCGCCAGCGACTCGATAGTCGGATGACGGAACGCGACCGTCGCGGTCAGCGTCACACCGGTGAGGTCCTCGATGTCACTGGCCATCGCCACAGCGTCACGTGACGACAGGCCGAGCTCGACCATCGGCGCGGACTCGTTGATCCCGTCGGCGGATTGGCCGGTGGCGTCGGCGATCCAGTTACGCAGCCAGCCGCGCATTTCGGCGACGGTCATATCGGTGCGCGGCGGCGTCAGCGCCTTCTCCGGCGCAAGCCGGAATTCTTCGGCGGCCACATCTTCGGGTTGTTGCGAATCGTCCTGTGTATCAGCCATGTTCGGGTTGAATCAGTTTCAGTCTGTCTCGTCGGGGAAGTCGTTGGCGACCTTGCCGCTGCGCAGCGTGCCGTCCAGATAGGCGGCGCGGCAGGCGCGCCGGCCGATCTTGCCGCTCGACGTGCGTGGAATGGCGCCTGCGGCGGTGAGTAGCACGTCGCGCACGGTCACACCATGCCGAACGGCGATGGCGGCGCGGATGTCATCGGCGATGGGGTCCATCTCGAGTTTGTGCGCACCCGGCGCGCGCTCGCCCACGATCACCAACTGCTCCGAGGTGTCATCGGGGTCGCGCTTGAGACCGGCGTGCGAGTTCTCGAACACCTCGTCGGGCAGCTGGTTGGCCGGCACCGAGAAGGCCGCGACGTACCCGACGCGCAGCGCCTTCGTCGACTCCTGGGCGGAGTACTCGAGGTCCTGCGGGTAGTGGTTGCGGCCGTCGATGATCACCAGATCCTTGGTACGGCCGGTGATGTAGAGCTCGCCATCGTGATATGCGCCCAAGTCGCCGGTGCGTACCCACGTCGCGTCGTCGGTCGCACCTTCGGCGTGCGACGGGTTGGTCCGCGACTTCAGGATGTTCTGGAACGTCGCGACCGTCTCCTCGGGCTTACCCCAGTAGCCGGTGCCCATGTTCTGGCCGCTGATCCAGACCTCGCCGATCTGGCCGTCGGGAAGCTCAGTGGCGGTGTCGTCGTCGACGATGACGGCCCACTCCGCGACGCCGATCTTGCCCGCGCCCGCCTGCGCGACGGCCTTCGGGGAGTCCGCCGGCACCTCGACGAAGGTGCCGGTGTTCAGCGCATCGCGGTCGACATGGATGATGCTCGGCTCGGCGTCCATCGGTGTGGTGGAGACGAACAACGTCGCTTCGGCCAGGCCGTAGGACGGCTTGATGGCCTGCGGCTTGAAGCCGTAGGGGGCGAACGCCTCGTTGAACCTGTTCACGGTGGCGGCCGAGATCGGCTCACTGCCGTTGAGGATGCACTTCACTACGGACAGGTCGAGCGGCGGCTCGTCGGCCTTCGGCAGTCCGCGGGCGGCGGCGTGGTCGAACGCGAAGTTCGGCGCGACCGAGATGACGCCACCGGTGTCGTCGGGCTTGCGTGACATCTCCCGCATCCACCGGTTGGGCCGGCGGACGAACGCAGCAGGGGTCATGAAGGTGAAGTAGTGGCCGATCATCGGCGCCAGCATGGCCGTGATGAGGCCCATGTCATGGAAGAACGGCAGCCAGGAGCAGCCGCGGTCGCCCTCCTGTCCATCGAGTGCCTCGATGACCTGAACGATGTTGGTGGCCAGGTTGAGGTGGGTGATCTGGACACCCGTCGGGATGCGGGTCGAACCGGAGGTGTACTGCAGGTACGCGATCGTGTCGGCGGAGACGTCGACCTGCTCCCAGGTGGCGCCGACCTCGACGGGAACCGCGTCGACGGCGATGACACGGGGACGCTCCTTGGCCGGCCTGGTGCGGAAGAACTTCCGCACGCCCTCGGCCGCCTCGGTGGTGGTCAGGATCGCGGACGGCTGGCAGTCGTCGAGCACCGCGTGCAACCGACCGACGTGACCGGGTTCGGACGGGTCGAACAACGGCACCGCGATGCGCCCTGAGTAGATCGTGCCGTACATCGCGACCACGTAGTCGAGGTTCTGCGGGCACAGGATCGCCACCCGATCGCCCGGCTGCGTCACCTGTTGCAGGCGCGCGGCTAGCGCGCGATTGCGGGCACCGAACTCGGCCCAGTTCAGGTCACGAGCCACGCCGTCGCGTTCGACGGAGAAGTCGAGGAACCGGTAGGCGAGCTTGTCGCCGCGAACCTTGGCCCACTTCTCGACGTGCTTGACCAAGCTGCCGTTGTCGGGGAACTTGATCAGCCCGTCCTTCAGAAACGGGTTGTGGAAGGCCATCGCACTCTCCTGTCAAAAACCGCACGTCTCGGCGCCCACCCCAAACTCTGAGATAGTACCGGGGAGTAGGCGCTCACCGCTTTAGGCGCTCTGATCTGCGCCTTTGGGTCCGCGGCCGGGTCCTAGTCTTAGTTATTTCTTAATGTTAGGGGACCATGTGTCGCAGGCCAAATCGCCTCCGGTCACATATCAGCCATGTTTTGGGTGCGGTGCGTTATCGATCACGCCCTGCACCCAGTTCAGTGTCCACTGCGTGGCCGGTTGACCGCCGAGATTCCAGAATTGCGGCGTGGCGTACATCGCGTGGATCGGCTGTCCCGCGCCGCCGCTGAGCACTTCCAATGTCTTGGGTAGTTCGGTGATGTTGAACGCCTGCTCGGGGGCCGAGCAGATCAGGTCACCCGGCGCGCATATCTCGTAGGCGCGGTTGTTCAGCATGCCGAAGCCGCCCGGTCGCGGTCCGGTCATGGCCAGGCCGAACTCCTTGAGCATCGGAACGTCTTCCAGGGTGATCTCGGCGCCCTGTCCCGCGGGGTTGGGGCCGACGTCCTGGCCGACGTTGTCCTGGCGACGGCCGTCGGCGATCAGCGTCACCCCGAGCACGAGATCCTCGTCGACGGGTCCGCGGCCGTTGCCGATGTCACTTGCGATGTCGCCCGCGATCACCGCGCCCTGCGAGAAGCCGACAAGCACATAGCTGGTCAGCGGGCAGCGGTTGTTCATGTCCGTCATCGCCTGCACCGCGTTCCGGAAGCCCTCGGCACGGCTGTCGTTGTAGGACATCTGCTTGTCGGCGGCGAACGGATTGTGGAACTGCGCCGTGTACGGCACGGTGTACGTCTCGACCCGACCGTTGTCGAACTGCTCGCGGATCGGGTTCGTCACGTTGAGCAGCAGCGCGATGGGGAACTGCGTCGGGTTCAACGGATCGAGCGCAGGCGAGGACTCCCAGGTGCCGGGGATCGAGACCAGTTGGACGTCGGGGCAGCTGGCGTCCTGGAAATCCGGCCGTGGCTTCTTCGTCGGCGGCACCACGCCGGGGGGGACCACGGCAGTGGGTGGGACGGCCACCGGCGGGACCTCCGTCTTGCGCGCGTTCACCCAGAGCAGCACCACAGCCAGTCCGACGACCAGGGCGACCGCCGCGGCTGCGACGAGCGCCAGGGTGCGATGGCGTTTCCGCCGATTGGATCTTGGCTTGGCTCTAGGCATGAATAGGGTGAACTCCTCGGGTACGCGTGGCTAGCAGAGTCGATCGGTGGCGATGCGAATGTAGTCGGCGGTGGCCGAGTTGACATCCGCAGTCGTCGGCGCCATCGCGGAGATCCGTCCGGTGCGGACGTCGTTGCGCACCAGCGGAAGCACGTAGTCCCACACCTCCTGCTCGGTCTGCTTGGCGGCGCGCGCCTGGCACACATAGGACCCGATGGACAGCGCCAGCAGATCGCTCGACGGTTTCACCCCGGAAGCGGCCAGCGCATCGAGATAGCCACGCTGCCGCGCCGTCACCATGAGCGCGTTCGACTGGCCACCCGGCTGCGCCGGTCCCGGCGGCGCCGCGCTGGCCTGGCCGTGCGCCGCGGTGATCTGAGACGTCGGCAGCCCAATGGACGCCATCACGTCATCGTGCGAGCATGCGGTCAGCAATGCGGCGGAAGCCACTACTAGCGATGTCGCCGACCATCCGGCCGTTCGCCGTACCGCGTGCTGCACTCCTCCAAGGTACCGGCGCTCGGCGGCTACTTGATCGTGGTGACGAGTTCCCCGGTCATCGCGGCGAGTTGTCCGCTCCAGTTACCCCAATCGTGGTTGCCACTGGTCGGGAAGTCGAAGTGGCCGTTGTGGCCGCCGACGGATCGGTAGTGCTGATAGAACTCCCGGTTCGTGCCCGCGAAGATGTCGCAGTAGCCGATCATCGCGGCCGGATCCGTGCATCCGCCGGCCGGTGCGCTCCAGACCCACAGGCGGGTGTTGTTGTCGGCGAGCAGCTGAGCGTGAACGTTCGGCGAGTGCCACTTCCACCGGCCGAGTTGTGGCAATCCCCACATATTGCGGGTGTCCACACCGCCGAATTGGGCGAGCCCGGCGGTGACGGCGCCGTCGACGCCGGTCCGCTCAGGGGTGAGGACGCCCGACAGCGAGCCGGCGAAGCGGTAGCGGTCGGGGTGGAAGGTGGCCATGGCCATCGCGCCGAAGCCACCTTGGGCCGCACCGACGATGCCGTGCCCGCCAGGGGCCAGGCCCTTGTTGGCGGCCAACCAGTCCGGCAGCTCCTGGGAGAGGAAGGTCTCCCACTGCATGCCGCCGTCCTGCTCCCAGTTCGTGTACATACTCCAGGCGCCGCCCGCCGGAGCCGCCACCGAAATACCTTTGCCCGCGAGTGTGTTCATCGCGTTGCCTGCCGACACCCAGTTGCTCACGTCGGGGTTCGCGTTGAACGCGTCGAGCAGGACGACGGCGTGCGGGCCGCCGCCCATGAATGCGACGGGGATGTCGCGGCCCATCGCCCCCGACGGGACCATCAACATTTCGACATCGGCCTTCGCGGCAGGTGCGGTCGCGGTCCACAATCCTGCGGCCAGCACGACAGTCAAAATGGCTCGTATCCACCCGTGCATCAACAACCCCACCTCACGTCGCTCGACTACTCCCGCGCAGGTATACAACCACAAACACACGAGGGGCCGCGCCCGAAATGGATGACGGCGGCGACCCCGAAGGACCGCCGCCGCCATACCTATATATATGTCGCGTGCGTCAGTTACCGGTTCCGGTGGCTGCCGCGGCCTCCGCCGCCGGCGCCGGAGGGGCGGACGGCTGCGGTGTCGCATTCAGCACACGCTGGATGTCCGGCTTCATGGCCTGCAGCTGCTGACCCCAGTAGTTCCACTGGTGAGTGCCGTTCTGCGGGAAGTTGAACACGCCGTTCTTACCGCCGGCGGCGATGTACTTCTCCTGGAACGTCTTGTTCGTCCGCAGCGTGAAGCCCTCGAGGAACTTCGCGTTGAACAGGTTGCCCGAGCTCATGCCGGCGTCCAACTCGGACGGCTTGCCGTCACCGCAGTAGACCCAGATGCGAGTGTTGTTGGCGACCAGCTGGGCGATGTTGACCATCGGGTCGTTGCGCTTCCACGCACTGTTCGGGTCCTCGGTCTTGCCCCACATGTCGTCGGCCTTGTAGCCGCCTGCGTCACCCATCGACATGTTGACCAGCATCGGCCACCAGCCCTCGGACAGGTTCAGGAAGCCCGACAGCGAGCCGGCGTACTGGAACATGTTCGGGTGGTAGATCGCGAACGTGAGCGCAGCGGAGCCGGCCATCGACAGTCCGACCGCGGCGTTGCGGGTCGGGTCCACGCCCTTGTTGGCTGCCAGGTAAGCGGGCAGCTCCTGGGTCATGAAGGTTTCCCACTTGTAGGTCTGGCAGGTACCGGTCTTCTTGCTGCACGCCGGGGAGTACCAGTCGCTGTAGAAGCTGGACTGGCCGCCGACCGGCATGATCGTCGCCAGGCCGGAGTCCAGGTACCACTCGAATGCCGGGGTGTTGATGTCCCAGCCGTTGAAATCGTCCTGCGCGCGAAGACCGTCGAGCAGGTACAAGCCCGGCGCATTCGGTCCGCCGCTCTGGAACTGGACCTTGATATCGCGTCCCATCCCCGCGGACGGAACCATCAAGTACTCGACCGGCAGACCCGGACGAGAGAAAGCGCCCGCAGTCGCCGAGCCGCCAAAGACGCCGACGAGGCCGGGCAGCACGGCGGCCGCCATGGCCACAACCGTGAGCCGGCGCATCCATGCGCCTCGGATCTTGTCAACGAACTTCATGCTTCATCTATCCCATCTGTCGTATGCCGCACGCGGAATCGGCCCCAGACCCTGCCGCGTAACCCGTGCAGTCAACCACACCTTGCTGTGATCCCTCTATTTGACGTGTATCGTCCCTGGTCCGCTCGCTCAGCCGTTGAGGGTCGTGATCAGGTCTGGTTTGAGGGCTTGCAACTGCTGCGCCCAGTACGGCCACGAATGGTTTCCCGCGGGCGGGAATTGGAATGTGGCATTGGTGCCTCCGGCCTTTGTGTAGGCCGCTTCGAAGTCCTTGTTGCTCTTGAGCGCCATCGATTCCAGGTTGTTCGCGTTGAATTCCTGGTTCGGGTCTGCGTTCACATCCAGCGGCGTCTGGCCACCTGGTGCGCAGTAAATCCACAGTCGGGTGCCGTTGCCGACGATGCGCGACACCTGCTTGAGCGGGTCGTTGCGTTTCCACGCGCCGTCCCACGGTGCACCCCACATGTTGTCGACGTTGTAGCTGCCCGCGTCGAGCATCGCGACGCGGATGGCCTGCTGCATGAAGATCGCCGACGGATTCAGGAAGCCGGACAGCGAGGCCGCGTAGGAGAACTGGTTCGGGTGGTAGGCCGACAAGATCAGCGCCGCACCGCCAGACATCGACAGCCCGACAACACCGTTGCCGCTCATGGTGATCTGCTTGTTCTGGGCCAGCCACATCGGAAGTTCGCTTGTGAGAAAGGTTTCCCACTTGTAGGTGTATGGCTGGTTGTTGAAACTCGATGGCGAATACCAGTCGGTGTAGAAGCTCGACTGGCCGCCGACGGGCATCACTGTCGCGACGCCGGAGTCGAGGAACCACTCGAATGCCTGCGTCTCGATGTCCCAGCCGTTGTAGTCGTCGCGCGCCCGCATGCCGTCGAGCAGGTAGACCGCCTTGCTCGGCACGGACGGCGGCGTGATCCCGAGGCCGTGCGGAGTCTCGGTCGGCGCCGGGGCGGGAGCGCCCTCCGCGGTAGGCGCGGGTGTAGGTGCGACGGGGGTATGCGCGGGCTGGAACTGCACACGGATGTTGCGGCCCATCGAGGTCGAGTAGACGTCGAGATACTCGACCGGCAGGCCCTCGCGCGAGAACGCGTTCGCTACCGGCGTCGCATCGACGGCGGCCGTCAGCGCAGGCAGCGTCAGGACCGCGGCAGTCGCCACAAAGGCGCGGCGAAGCCAAGTTCGCACAGCTCGTACCATCCGTTCATGTGTCCAGTTCGTGTGTCCAGCCGTGTGGACGGCGGCTCCCGCGACTGATGTATCGGCCGAATAGGGCCGCGGCGTTACCCGATGTGAGATTCGACTCAGCTAACAGCTCATCGCGCCGCTACGGCCCCGTTGCCGGCATGCCAGTGTACGGGGGTTTCGACGGCGCTGGAACATCCAGGCCACAGCGCGCGAGCTCATAGCGCGGTACCCGGTCGATTCGGTACTGCGTGAATTCGAACGCGTGCACCAGATTTGACAGGAATCGGCGCGGTCCCATCGGGCCGCGCACCGAGTTCAGCATCGCGTCGGTCGCCGGGCATTTCAGTGCCTCCTGCGCCTGGGCGATCCAGTCCCGGTCCAGGTAAGCGGGTATGAACGGCGGAATCTTCAGGAACGGCCCTTCGGCGACCGCCCAGTCGGGGAACAGATTCTTGTCGTGGCCGATGCGGCCGTCCTCGAGGCGCGCGGTGTGCTGCGCCAGCGGGTTGGCGAGGCCGATCTGGTCGATCACCCTGACGTCGAGGCCGACATTCATGCCCAGCATGCCGAGGTTGGTGAAAAAGACTGTGTGCGGCCCGGTTTCGTTCGTCTTGTACGGCTTATCGGGCGGTGGTGGCACGGCGGGCACCACATCCCACTGGTCGTAGTTTCCGGACGGCAGCAGCAGCGCGCCGTCGGGGGTGTTGTTCAGCGCGACGAGGACCGCCCGCATCCGCGGGTAATCGAGGTAGTCGGCGGCGGTCAGCGGATGCGCGTGGCCGGTGGCCTGCGAGTAGAACCGCCGCTCGTCGACGATGCCGGAGTAGGTGACCCTGGTGGCGTCGGATCCCATGCCGTTGGAATTGGCCGCCCACAGCGCCCAGCCGGCGACCGCAAACCACAGCACACTGGTCGCTCCGACGAACAAATAGCCTGCGCCGCGGGCCATTCGGGTGGCGTCGGGCAGCACCAGCGGAATGACGGCGACGGGCGCGAGCAGACAGAACAGTGGCGTGAGCAGCACTCGGCCGTGCATGAAGTCGCCGCCCTGGCGGATCCAGTACAGGGCTTGCAGCAAACCGCTGACGAGCATGAAGAGCACGACCGTCGACGGGCTCTGCACCATCCGCGCCACCCACCCGTAACCGGGTGCGCCCGCTCCCCGCGGCCACAGCGGCCGGCCGCGCACGACCAACACGACGACTGCGAGCCCCACCAACAGGATCGCGGGTGCCCACAACAGGTAGGGCTTGTTGAAGTTCGTCAGATAGACGAAGCCTTGCGACCACTTCGATCCCGATGCGTCTTTGGCGAGCGCGGTGCCGGGAAAAAGCAATCCGTAGTAGCCCATTCGGAAGATCTCGTACGCCACCGGGACGAGTCCGCCTGCGACGATGATGAGCCATCGCCGATGCCAGCCGCGGGCGGCGACCAGCATCATGATCAGTGCCAGTCCGCCGATCAACGCCAACTCCGGCCGCACCAGCACGCTCATGCCCGCGACGAAAGCCAATGCGGCGTCGAACAATCCGCTTACGGCGTTGTGCGGTTCGGGGTGCAGCGGCGGCGGACCCGTCGGATGCCTGCGGATGGTGGGCGGCCCGCCACGGAAACTCGACGCCATCGGCGGTGTCGGACGGTACCTGCGCAGAGCCTGCGACCAGCACACCATCATCCACCACAGCAGCCCGAGATATGCCATCACCAAACCGTTTTCGAGCCCGGAGGTGGCGAAGTCGCGGGCCGGGGGCACCGCGATGTACACCAGCGCGCCCGCAGGCAACATCAGCGCGCGCCTGCCCATCATGCTCGGCGCGTACAGGCGGGCGGCGCCGAGCATGGCGAACACGATGCCGAGGACGCTGAGCACCAGGGCGAAGACGAGCGCCACATACTCCAGCCGGACCGGCCCGCCGATCAACCCGCCCAGATAGATCAAATAGGTCCACATGGTGGACGTGTTGGCCTCCACGCGTTCGCCCACATTGAATACCGGGCCGTTGCCCGCCAGCAGATTTCGGACCGTACGCAGCACGATGAGGCCGTCGTCGGCGATCCAGCGCCGTTCCCAGGCCCCCCAGCCGAACAGTCCGGCGACGACCAACACGCTCACCCAGAGACTCAGCCGAACCGTCACGTCGTAGGGAAAGGCCGGCCAACGGGCCAGGTGCTGCTCGATGCCGCCGGCCAAGCGGCTCCGGTCCATGACCGGAGCCCTCACCTTCTCAACCGAGGAAGACAGCGGCACCGATGGTTCCGATCCACGCGACGGCCAGCAGCTGCAGCACGCGGTCCTTCAATGCGATCTCTTCCGGCTCACCCGCCAGGCCGCCGTCGACATCGACCGCGTAGCGCAGGATCGCGATGACGAACGGAATCATCGACACGACGAACCAGGACGTGCCGCCGATGTTGTCACGCTCGAACGCCCACAGGCCGTAACACAGCACCAACGACGTGGCCGACAGTGTCCACACGAAGCGCAGGTACGAACTCGTGTAGCTTTCCAGCGATTTGCGGATCTTGGCGCCCGTACGTTCGGCCAGCTGATGCTCGGCGTAGCGTTTTCCCGCCGCCATGAACAGCGAGCCGAACGCCATCATCAGCAAGAACCATTGCGACAGCGGCACTTCCGCGGCGACGCCACCCGCGATCGCGCGGATCAAGAAGCCCGACGAGACGATGCAGATGTCGATGACCGGCTGGTGCTTGAGACCGAAGCAGTACGCCAACTGGATGGCGATGTAGATCGCCATCACCAACGCCAGATTCGGCGTGACCAGCCACGAGATCGCCAACGACGCAACCCCCAGCACCACGGCGACCGTATAGGCCAACCAGTCCGGCACCACGCCGGCCGCGATGGGCCGGTACCGCTTGGTCGGGTGCTCGCGGTCCGCCTCCACGTCACGCGCGTCGTTGACGAGATACACGGCCGAGGCCGCCAGGCTGAACACCACGAATGCGAGCAGCACCTTGACCAGCACTTCGCGGTAGTCATATGCGTACCGCTGATCACCGAGTGCGGCGACCGGAGCGGCGAACACCAGGACGTTCTTCACCCACTGCCGCGGTCGGATCGCCTTGATCAGACCCGTGACCACGTTGCGCGGCGGGCCTTTCACCGGCTCCGGATCTTCACTCATCTGCGGTGTGCTTTCAGCACTGCTCTCACTCGAGATGCTCATCTGTCTCCTCCGAGCCGGTCGGCCACCACGCTGGTCACCTTTGCGACGGTCGCTCCGACCGCCACGCCGGTCAGCACGTCGCTCGGGTAATGCACGCCGAGAACCATGCGGGACAATGCCATTGGCGGTACGAGCAGCGCAGGCAACGGTAGTCCGGTAGCCCGCGCGAGCAGGATCGAGGCGGCTGTGGTGGACGTCGCGTGTGCCGATGGAAAGCTCAGCCGGCTTGGCGTGCCGACGTTCACGGCTATCGCCGGATGGTGCGGGCGCTCGCGCCGCACGACGCGCTTGATCAATACTGCGACCGCATGGGCGGCGAATGCTCCCACACCCGCAGTCAGCCACGCGCGACGCCGGCTTGGCTGCAGTAGTGCGCCGACGGCTGCGATGGCCATCCACCCGATGCTGTGCTCACCGAAATGCGAAAGCGCCCGGGCACCGACGAGCACTCCGGGTCGGCCGGCCAATGCGGACTGCACGGCCACCAGCGCGGCTTCCTCGCCGCGAAGCGCTGGAGCCACGCCCGAAGAGCTGGGCCCACGCCCGATGGGCAGGGGAGGGAGGGATGACACCGCGGCGTCGACGTCGCCGCGGTACGTTTCAGCCATTGCCTGACGATTCGAGAAGCACCGTTTCCCACTTCTGCTTGCTGGTCAGAACTGGCAGCGCCTCGCGATAGGTCTTGCGCAGACGGTTGAACCTGCGAGCCAGCAGCACCTGCCTGCGCAGTGATTCACGAAGCAGCGCAAACATTTTCGCGCGGTCACGCTGCCGGTACACAACGCCGCGACCGTCGGCAGTGGTGACGGTGACACCGTCGAACTTGCACAACGAGAACCACCTGGCGTCCTGCGTCGCGACGTTCACCTGCGGACAAACGTGGTGAGCCGGGTCTTCCGGCTTGAGTTGATGGATGAGACCGCGGGTCAGGTTGTACCCGATCGCCAGCGGACTGGTCGGGATGTCAACCTTCTTGCGCCACCTCTTGTCCGAGGGCGGCGGCAGCTCGGTGGCGCCGGACAGCACCACCGCGTCGGGGTACTCCTGACGCATCTCGCGGACCTCGGGTAGCGCGCTCTGAAGGATCGAGAAGATGTGCTCGGGGCCGGCAAGGAAGTCATCCATCGCCTTGTTCTGAATCGCGACGGTCGAATACTCAAGGCATAGTAGATGTTTGAACGTCGCCTTTAGGTGGCTCGCGATAAGGCCACGGACGTTGCCATCCCAGTGCATGGCGGCGACGACCAGCCGGTTGCGCAAGTGGAAGTAGGCCTGCCAGTCGATGGCGTCGTCTTTGTCACTCCATGCCATGTGCCAGATCGCCGCGCCGGGCAGCGTGACGGTCGGGTAGCCGTGCTCCCCGGCACGCAGCCCATAGTCGGCGTCGTCCCACTTGATGAAAAGCGGCAACGGCTGACCGAGTTCCTCGGCGACCTGGCGCGGGATCATGCACATCCACCAGCCGTTGTAGTCGACGTCGACGCGGCGGTGCAGAAGCCGACTGCGGTATTCCTCTTCGTCGTTGAGTGGGTACTTGGCGAAGTTGTGGTCGTACTCGGTGTTGACCGCGTTCGTCCACATGAAATTCTCGGAGTCGACCATTTCGCCCATCACGTGCAGGTGCGAAGGCTCCTGCAGGTTGAGCATCTGGCCGCCGACGAGCGTCGGGACCTTCGCGAACCGGTTCATCGCCAATGCCCGCAGAATCGAGTCCGGCTCGATGCGGATGTCGTCGTCCATGAACAGGATCTGTTCGCAGTCGGTGTTCTTCAGCGCTTCGTACATCACGCGGCTGTAGCCGCCCGATCCGCCGAGGTTGGGCTGGTCGTGCACCGACAGCCGGCTGCCCAACGCCGCGGCCGCGGCCTCGAATCCCGGATGGTCCTTGGCCTTCTTGGTGCCCTGATCGGACACGATGACGGCACTGATCACCTTGTCCACCATGGGATCCGACGTCAGGGCGGCCAACGCGTTGACGCAGTCGGCGGGCCGGTTGAACGTCGGGATGCCGACGGCGACGTTGGCCCGGCCCGGCGCCGAGACGGGCGCGTACCAGCCTGCGTGGTGCAGGGTGGACTTTGCGTTGGTGGTGATGTCGAACCAGATCCAGCCACCGTCCTCGAACGGAGTCAGGTCGATCTCGAATTCTATGACCGCAGGCGCGCCGTCCTCGCCGCTGGAGATCGGTGCACCGCCGACGGTGATCCGTGCGCCGGTCGCCTTCGAGCGGTATACGTCGACCCGGGCGCTGCCGGTGAGTTCGACACGCAACACCACCGACTCCAGCATCGACCACCGTCGCCAGTAGCTGGCGGGTAACGCGTTGAAGTACGTGGCGAACGACACCTCGGACTCCGCGCCGATCTCGAGGGTGGTGCGGGTGGGCGCGTGGGCACGCCGGGCGTTGGTGACCGATTCCTCTATATAGAGCTTGCGGACGTCGAGCGGTTCACCCGGACGCGGCAGGATCACGCGCGCCAGCAGGCTGACGGCTCTGGTTTCCTCGGCGTCGAGCGCGCCGGACGGGATGTCACTCATGCGCTGTTGCTTTCTGTGCCAGTGTCGGTCAACGGCTTGCCGTCCCGCAGGTGCGGCGCGAGCGTGTTGTCGTACATGTTCAGCGCGCTGGCGATCGCCATGTGCATGTCGAGGTACTGGTAGGTGCCCAGTCTGCCACCGAACAGGACCTTCGCCGACGCCGTCTCGTCCTTGGCCTTGGCCCGGTAGGCGGCCAGCACCGCGCGGTCGGCCTCGGTGTTGATCGGGTAGTACGGCTCGTCGTCGTCATCGGCGAAGCGCGAGTACTCGCGCATGATGACCGTCCTGTCGGTCGGATAGTCCCGCTCGGGATGGAAGTGCCGGAACTCGTGGATACGGGTGTAGGGCACGTCGGCGTCGTTGTAGTTCATCACCGGCGTGCCTTGAAAATCCCCGGTGCCAAGCACTTCGAGCTCGAAATCGAGTGTGCGCCAACCCAACCGGCCCTCGGCGTAATCGAAGTAGCGGTCCAGGGGCCCGGTGTACACGACGGGAGCGTCCGGGTTCTCGGCACGCAGCGCGTCGCGCACGTCGAACCAGTCGGTGTCCAGACGCACCTCGATGCGCTCGTCGGCGGCCATGTTCTTCAACCACGCGGTGTAGCCGTCCACCGGAAGGCCCTCATAAGTGTCGTTGAAGTAGCGGTTGTCGAAGGTGTAACGCACCGGCAGGCGGGTGATGTTGGATGCCGGCAGCTCCTTCGGATCGGTCTGCCATTGCTTGGCGGTGTAGTGCTTCAGGAACGCCTCGTACAGCGGGCGCCCGACCAGGCTGATCGCCTTCTCCTCGAAATTTTCCGCGTCCTCGGTCTTGATCTCGGCCGACTGCTCCGCAATCAGCTGACGGGCCTCGTCGGGGGTGTAGTACTTGCCGAAGAATTGCGACACCAGGCCCAGGCCCATCGGGAACTGGTAGGCCTGCCCGTTGTGCATCGCGAACACGCGGTGTTGGTACCCGGTGAACTCGGTGAACCGCCGGACGTAGTCCCACACCCGCTGATTCGACGTGTGGAAAAGGTGGGCGCCGTACTTGTGCACCTCGATACCGGTCTGCGGCTCGGGCTCGGAGTAGGCGTTGCCTCCGATGTGCGGGCGTCGGTCGACCACGAGTACGCGCTTGTCCAGCTGCGTCGCCACACGTTCGGCAACCGTCAGGCCGAAGAATCCGGAACCGACGACAAAGAGGTCAAAACGAGCTGTCATCGGCAGCAAGGGTATCCGACCGCGACTGCCGTCCCCCAATCCGACAGAGGCCTCAGGTCAAGATTGGCTCACAATTACGTATCGTCACTTTTGCCTCATCAATCACACCAGTACCGTCGATCACGTTGGCGGATGAGCCGATGGAGTTCTGAGAGGAAAACGCCTACCAGGCCTCGAACCAGACGTAGTCCATATATTGAGGAGACTTCCGTGCCGAACCGACGTCGACGCAGGCTCTCGACAGCCTTGAGCGCAGTCGCCGCCCTGGCAGTCGCGAGTCCAGCCGCAGTAGTCGCCGTGAACGATCTGTCCGCGAGCATCAAACCCCCGCAGCAGAAGCGGGAGTTCGTCCAGGCCGCGATGATCACCGATCTGCCGAACGAGCTGATGTCCGCCCTGTCGCAGGGCCTGTCTCAGTTCGGGATCAACCTGCCGCCGATGCCGACAAGCCTGCTCACCGGAGATTCGACGGCCCCGACCACGCTCACCTCGCCGGCACTCGGCACGTCGCCGTTGACCACCCCCGGGTTGGGCTTGCCACCGGCGACCACGCCGGGGCTGGGCTTGTCACCTGCCACGACGCCCGGACTGGGCCTGTCGCCGACGACGACGCCCGGACTGGGCCTGTCGCCGACGACGACGCCCGGACTGGGCTTGCCCGGCGCGACAGCACCAGGCACCGCCCTGACGCCGGGAGCGCCACCCAGCGCAGCGACCAGCCCGTTGCTGCCCGACGCGGCGCTCAACAGCGCCGCCAATACGAACCCGGCGCTGACCAGCCCCCTCGGGGTTCCGCCGGCCGGTACCACTGCGGCAACGGGACTGACCACGCCGCTGGCGACCGACCCGGCTGCGGCGCTGGCGCCGATCTCCAACGGCACGGGTCTGCCCGCACCCAGCGAGGTGCCGATCTCAGCCCCGATCGGGCTTGACCCGCTGGCGGGCACCTACCCGGTGGACCCGTCGCTGGCCACCGCGATGCCCGCGAGCACCGGCAGCACTGGCGGCATCTTCGGCGAGCTGTCGAACATGGCCAACTCGCTCGGCGCCGGCCAGGCGATCGACCTGCTGAAGGGCATGGTCGTGCCGGCGATCATGTCGGCGATCAAGCCGGCGGCTGCTGCGGCTGCGCCCGCGGCCGCCGCGGCACCGGCCGCCATCCCTGCCCCGGCGGGGTAAACCTGTCCCATAACGGCACCGCAGAAGCCATCGGCTCTGCGGTGCCGTTGTGAGCGGTGGCGGCGCCGTCGAATTTGATGACCTTACGCACCGTGTCGGAACATCAGTAACAACTGACACATACGTAACATCGGTCCGTGCCGTGCCGTCGTCCTGGGCCGTCGCTGATCTTCACCGCGATCGCGGCGACAGTTGTCATGCTGCCGTTGGCGCTCTACGGCGTCCCCGGCGACGATGACCGCTCCCCGTCATCCGATGCCCCGCAGCTGGCACAACAACCGCTGACCGGGCTCGGCGGTGGCGAGACCGTGCGCGAGATCCACCAGGACAAGCCGTTCTCCTTGGTCGCCCTGACCGCCGAGGACCTCACCGGCACGTCGGCCCGCGTACGGGCCAAGAAGGCCGACGGAACGTGGGGCCCGTGGTACGAGGCTGAGGCGCTCGACGGGGTCGGGTCCGGTGCGCCGGGTGCGCGAGGCACCGATCCGGTATTCGTCGGCCGCACCACCACAGTGCAAATCGCCGTCACCCGGCCCGCCGACGCGCCGACGACCGGGGCACCGCCGGCAGCACATGAGGGGCCGGGTCTGGGGTATGTGCCCGCCAACGTCGAGCAGCCGTTCGCGCAGAACATCAACGCCGTGCTGATCAGCCCGCCGCAGGCGCCGGTCGACACGCTGCCGCTGCCGTCGGCGGCGACGCCGCCAGGGGTGCCGCCCAACATCATCAGCCGCGCGCAGTGGGGCGCCGATGAGTCCATGCGTTGCGGAGTTCCGCAGTACGACAACGGGATTCGAGCCGGAGTAGTGCACCACACCGCCGGAAGCAACGACTACGCGCCCGAGGACTCAGCCGGGATCGTCCGGTCGATCTACGAATACCACACCCGAACGCTCGGCTGGTGCGACATCGCCTACAACGCGCTGGTGGACAAGTACGGGCAGGTGTTCGAGGGCCGGGCGGGCGGCATCGACAAACCTGTCGAAGGCGCGCACACCGGCGGCTTCAACCGCGACACGTGGGGGGTGGCGATGCTGGGCAACTTCGACCTTGCACCGCCGACGCCGATTCAGTTGCGAAACACCGCCCGGCTCCTGGGCTGGCGGCTGGGCCTGGACCACGTCAACCCGCTGGGCACGGTCGTGCTGGCGTCGGACGGCAGCTCCTTCTCCAAGTTCCCCTTGGGCGCGGCGCCGGTGCTGCCGACGATCTTCACCCACCGCGACGTCGGCAACACCGACTGCCCCGGCAATGCGGCCTATGCGGTGATGGACCAGATCCGCGATATCGCAGCGACGATTCAACGCGCCACCCGGACCTGCTGACCTCGCTGAGACGATGCGCGGCGGGGCGATCTTGGCGCGATGGGAGTCGGCCGGTGGAATGAACAGCTACCTTGGCGCGCCGACTTCACCCGAGGCGTCGGGCGCGGGCGACACCCGCTACGCCACCTTCGAGCACGGCGCGATCTACTGGTCGCCGGCCAGCGGCGCCGAGCCGGTCACCGGAGAGATCTACAAGGCGTGGGGCTCGCTGGGGTTCGAGCGCGGCGCGCTCGGCCTGCCGACGAGCGGCGAAATCCAAGAGCCGCAATGGATCGTGCAGAACTTCCAGCACGGCACGCTCAATTTCGATCGGGAGAAGGGCACGGTGACCCGGGTCGTCGACGGCGTCCCGGTGGAGCTGCCTAAACCATCCGACGACCACATGCCGATTCAGCTGGAGCGGTTCACCCCGCCGATCAGCCCCGCCTGAGATCCCGCGGCGTCACAGCCACCAACGCTCGAGCACGCGGGCAACGCCATCGTCGGCGTTGGTTGCGGTGACCTCGTCGGCCGCGGCCACCGCCTCCGGATGCGCGTTGCCCATCGCGACGCCGAGGCCCGCCCACGCCAGCATCGGCACGTCGTTGGGCATGTCGCCGAAAGCCACCACCTCCTCGGCGGTGATGTCATGCGGACGCGCGACCTCGCCGACACCAGTGGCCTTGCTGATGCCCAGCGGTACCACCTCGATCAGACCGTTGTTGGTCGAGTACGTGATATCTCCTTGCATTCCAACGTGTTTGACCAACTCCGCGGCCATGTCGGAGCTGAGCGCGCCCGACTTGCGGATGAGCAGCTTGATGGCGGGCGCACTGAGCAGGTCCTCGACGGACACCTCGGTGTTGTCCGGATTGAGCCAGGCGTGCTCGTAGCCGGGTGAGCTGACGAACTGCGGGGTCGCGGCGTCGTGGGCGCTTCGACCGACCCGCTCGACGGCCAGGCCTGCGCCGGGGATGACGCGAGTGGCGATCTCGGCGAGCTCGCCGAGCGCGTCGGTGGACAAGGTGGTGGCCGAGACGATGCGGTCGACGGACGGGTCATAGATGACGGCGCCGTTGGCGCACACCGCCATTGGGGCGAAACCGAGGGCGTCGACCACCGGGTGCACCCATCGCGGGGGCCTGCCGGTGGCGAGCACGAACTGGGCTCCCGATTCCACCGCGGCCCGCACCGCGGCGCGAGTGCGCGCGGTGACGTTCTCGTCGGCGTCGAGCAGGGTGCCGTCCACGTCGGTGGCGATCAGCGCCGGTGTGCCCATCAGTGACTCTTGGCCTCTCGCGCGGCCCGCTTGCGGGCGCGCTCGGCCAACTCGGCCTCATCGAGCACCTTCGCCTCGGCCATGGTCGGCGCCGTTCCGCCCAACCTCCGGGGCACCCAGTACTCCCCCGGCGGATGCGGGTAGTCCAGCTGGGTCTGCTGCAGCAACGCGGTCATCGCCGCGCGCATCGCGGCGTTCGTCTCGTCGATGGTGTCGGCGGCGGAAAGCGGCGGTCCCGCCGCGACGGTCACCGGAATCCTGCTGCGCCGCTTCATATCCCTCGGGTGATCCTTCGTCCACCGCCGGTGCGCACCCCACACGATCAGCGGGACGATCGGCACATCGGCATCCCGCGCCATCCTCGCCGCCCCCGTCTTGAACTCCTTCAACTCGAAGCTGCGGCTGATGGTGGCTTCGGGGTAGACACCGACGATCTCGCCCGCCCGTAGTCGCTCGACCGCCTCCACGTAGGCCCCCGCTCCGGCCTCGCGGTCGACCGGAATGGTGCCGGAGCGCTTGATCAGAAAGTTGACGATCTTCACGTCCTGCATCTCGGCTTTGATCATGAACCGCATTCGGCGGTGTCGTTGATAAGCGGCGAGGGCTGCGGGCCACCAGTCGACATAACTCGTGTGATTGATCGCGATCACCGCACCACCGTGAGCCGGGATGTTCTCCAGTCCCTGGTACGTGATCTTGGTCCCGATGGCCTTGGTCCCCAGGCTGACCGAAATCTCGAGCGCGCGAAAGACCGGTTCCACTGGACTACCCCGGGGCCTCGGTCTGTCCGGTCTGCCCCGCCCGGCGGGCTGCCTTCTCGGCGGCCTCCTCGGCATCCATCCGGTTCGCCTCGGCCAGCGTGGGCGCACCGCCGCCCAGCCGGTGCGGTACCCAGAATTCACCGGGCGGATGGGGTCTGTAGGCATCCTGTACGCGTTCGAGCAGGTGCTGCATCCGTGAGTGCAGCAGCGCGGTCAACTCTGTGGGCGGCAGCGTCGGGTAGATCGGCTCCCCGACCGCGATGTGAATCGGGACCTTCGGTCGCCACATCTTCTTGGGGTGGCCCTTGGTCCAGATGCGCTGTGCGCCCCAGATGACGTGCGGAACGATCGGCACATCACAGGCGATCGCCATGCGCGCAGCACCGGACTTGAAAGCCTTGATCTCGAAGCTGCGGCTGATCGTGGCTTCCGGGTAGACGCCGACGAACTCGCCTTCCTTGAGCTTCTGGCAGGCCTGGTCGTAGGAATCGGCGCCGCTGGTCCGGTCCACCTCGATATGGCGCATGGCGCGCATGAGCGGACCCATCAGCTTGTTGTCGAAGACTTCCTTCTTGGCCATGAACCGCACCTTGCGGCCATGGCCCTGCTTGTAGGCGGGCAGACCGGCGAAGGTGAAGTCGAAGTAGCTCGTGTGGTTGATCGCGACGACGGCGCCACCGGTGACAGGCAGGTTCTCAGCGCCGGTGACGGTGAACTTCAGCCCCTGTGCCCACCACAGCAGCCGGGCGATTTGGATGACTGTGCCGTAGACCGGTTCCACATCAGGCAGCCTAGTCCGACGACGATGCGGCGGCGTAAGCCAGCGCCATCTGCTCCCATTAAGCTTGGCGCGACGGTCACATCGCGCAGGAAGGGCATCAGTGCAGGTCACGAGCGTCGGACACGCCGGTTTCCGTATCGATACCAAGGCCGGTGCCATCCTGTGCGACCCGTGGGTCAACCCTGCCTACTTCGCCTCGTGGTTCCCGTTTCCGGACAACAGCGCGCTGGACTGGGATGCCCTCGGCGACTGCGATTACCTGTACGTCTCACATCTGCACGCCGACCATTTCGACGCCAGGAACCTGCGCGAGCATGTCAACAAGGACGCGGTCGTGCTGTTGCCCGACTTCCCGGTGCCCGACCTTCGGCGTGAATTGGAGAAGCTGGGATTTCACCGGTTCCTCGAGACCACCGATTCGGTCAAGCATCGGGTCAGCGGCCCGAAGGGCGACCTCGACGTGATGATCATCGCGCTGCGCGCCCCCGCCGACGGCCCGATCGGGGACTCCGGACTGATCGTCGACGACGGCGAGACCGTCGCATTCAACATGAACGATGCCCGCCCGGTCGACCTCGACGTGGTGCACGCCGACTTCGGCCAGGTCGACGTGCACATGTTGCAGTACTCCGGGGCGATCTGGTACCCGATGGTCTACGACATGCCCGCCCGCGCCAAGGAGGCGTTCGGCATTCAGAAACGTCAGCGCGGAATGGACCGCTGCCGTCAGTACATCGCCCAGGTTGGCGCGACGTGGGTGATCCCGTCGGCGGGGCCGCCGTGCTTCCTCGATCCGCAACTGCGCGACCTCAACGACGACCACGGCGACCCGGCCAACATCTTCCCCGACCAGATCGTGTTCTTGGACCAGATGCGCGCTCACGGCCACGATGGCGGCCTGCTGATGATTCCGGGATCGACGGCCAAGTTCACCGGCTCACAATTGGATTCGCTGTCCCACCCGCTGCCTGACGACGACGTGCAGGCCATCTTCACCACCGGCAAGGCCGCCTACATCGCCGACTACGCGCAGCGGATGGCGCCGGTGCTGGCCGCCGCGAAGGCCGGCTGGGCGCCCGCGGCCGGCGACTCACTGCTCGAGCCGCTGCGTGCGAAGTTCGAGCCGATCATGCTGCAGAGCGATGAGATCTGCGACGGCATCGGCTACCCGGTGGAACTACGGCTCGGGCCGGAGACGGTTGTCCTGGACTTTCCGAAAAGAGCTGTGCGCGAACCTATTCCGGATGAGAAGTTCCGCTACGGGTTCGCGATCGCGCCCGAGTTGGTGCGCACCGTGTTGCGCGACGACGAGCCCGACTGGGTCAACACCATCTTCCTGTCCACGCGCTTCAGGGCGTGGCGGGTCGGTGGGTACAACGAGTTTCTCTACACGTTCTTCAAGTGCCTGACCGATGAGCGCATCGCGTACGCCGACGGCTGGTTCGCCGAGGCGCATGACGACACCGCGTCGATCACGTTGGACGGCTGGGAGATTCAGCGGCGCTGCCCGCATCTGAAGGCTGACCTGTCGAAGTTCGGTGTGGTAGACGGTTCGACGCTGACCTGCAACCTGCACGGCTGGCAGTGGAATCTCGAGAACGGCCGCTGCCTGACCTCCAAGGGACATGAGTTGAGGAGTTCACCGGCGTGACCGGACCACGCCAGTACTACGACGACGGGCTGATCCAGTTGGATCGCGAGGCGATCACGCTTCGCCGCTATCACTTCCCGTCCGGGACGTCGAAGATCATCCCGCTTACTTCCGTTCGCGGGTACAAGGCCGAATCCCTCGGGATCTTCACCGAACGGTTCCGGATCTGGGGCAGCACCGACCCGCGCCGCTGGATGCCGCTGGACGTCTGGCGCCCGATCAAATCCACCCTCGTGACGCTTGACGTGCCCGGCGTGCGGCCCAGCCCCGCCTTCACGCCGCAACGGCCGAGAGAGTTCCTGGCCAGGCTCGAAGAATTACTCCAAAAAAACGTGAGGGAATGAGCGGAGCTGGTTGCTCCTAGCTGGTGAACGCGGCACACGGCCGCGACTAGCCAAGGAGAACGCCATGTCCACCACCACCAACTCGCTGCTGCGCAGGACCCCCCTCTGGCCTCGGACGTGTCCTCGGCGCTTCGGGCACTCAGGTGCCACCGCCGACGGCGCGGACGTAGCAAACCGCCCAGCACTCGCTGAACTGGTTGCCAGGACACCGAAGTAGCAGCGATGATGTGTTCCTTGATGAGCACCGAACGGGCTCTGGGGGTGGATTGATGGCAACTGCCTTACTGGCCGGCGAGCGGGACGACGCCACTCTTGCCATTGCGGCCGCCGCAGGCGACCGCAGCGCCTTCGCCGCCATCTACGACCGCTACGCAGACCGCCTGCACGATTTCTGTATCGGCATGCTGCGTGACCGCGACGCAGCCGCCGATTGTGTTCAAGACGTATTCGTCACCGCGGCGACGAAACTGAGTCAGCTCCGCGAGGCCGACCGGCTACGGCCGTGGCTGTACGCGATCGCCCGAAGCGAGGCGCTGGCCCGGATCAGGGCTCGCCGCCGCGAACAACCAAGCGAGGAATTACCCGAAATGGCCAGCGCTGAACCAGAACTGGCGACACTAGCCGCCCGCTGCGAACTGGCGGACCTGATCAACGATGCGTGCGGCGGGTTGTCCGACCGCGACCGCACCGTGCTCGAGCTCGCCTACCGCCAGGACCTCTCCGGCCCGGAACTCGCCGACGCGCTCGGCGTCACCAACAAGAACGCCAACAATCTCGTCGAGCGACTTCGCGACACCATCGCGCGGTCCCTCGGTGCGCTCGTGGTGAGCAGGCAGGTCAAGCTCGACCCTGCTCAATGCCCGGAGCTGGCCGAAATCCTCGAACAGTCAGACGGCGAGTTCACCGTATTGATGCGCAAGCGCATCGCCCGGCACATCGACGGCTGCTCCGTCTGCGAAGAGGTGCGCTCCCGGATGGTCAACCCGGCGATGTTGCTCGGCGCCGCCCCGGTATTCATCCCGGCCCCGGCGTGGCTGCGTGATGCGACGCTGTCGCGGGCGCCGCTCTCCGGCACTGCTCCGACGGGTCAGTCATGGTGGCCACCAAGCGATTTCAACGTCGACGACCTCGCGGACCCACCGACGGACGGGGGCGACAAACCCCGGCCGACGACACGGACCCGCAGCCGGGTGGGGGTGGGAGCGACGCTGGTCCTGGTCGCAATCGCCGGCGGCGCACTTCTGGCCCGACATCCCAGCGCCGTCGTTGTGCCCGCCACGTCCCCGGAGCCCGCGGAAACGACCGCGGCCACCACCGCTCCGCCGTTCACGCCACGGCTTGCGACGACCACCCCGCCCGCGCCACCGCCTCCTGCGGCGACCACCACACCCGACTACATCCCGCCAGCGGTCACTGAAACCACCCCACCCGAGCCATCCGCGGTGCCGCGCACGGAAACGCCGCCGACAAGCACCGCGCCGGGGCCGAGCAGCATCGGGCCCTCGCCCGTGCAGCCTGAGCCGCAACCGCCTGTCCAACAAGAGCCGCAGCCATCGGAGTCGCAGCAACCCGATCCGGGGTCGCAGGGACCAACGCCCGACCCCGGCTCCGGCGACGGCGGGCCGAAGCCGCCCACGCCGGGGGTGCCGAAGATCAACGATGAGCCGCCCGCGCACCAGGGGCCGGTGCAATGCCCGCCGAACCGACCGTGCACCGGCAACGGATCGGCTCCGGTGATCAGCTGACGGAGGCTAATTCTTGGGCTCCAGCACCTGGGCGCCGACGAACGGCACCAGGGCGGCAGGCACACGCACGCTGCCGTCGGGCCGCTGATGGTTTTCGAGGATCGCCACCAACCAGCGCGTGGTCGCGAGCGTCCCGTTGAGCGTCGCCGCGGTCTGCGGCTTGCCCGTCTCGTCGCGGTAGCGCACCGCCAGCCTGCGCGCCTGGAACGTGGTGCAGTTCGACGTCGAGGTGAGCTCACGGTAGGTCCGCTGCGTCGGCACCCATGCCTCGCAGTCGAACTTTCGCGCTGCCGACGACCCTAAATCGCCTGCAGCAATGTCGATCACGCGATACGGCACCTCGATCTTGGCGAGCATCTCCCTCTGCCAGCCGAGCAGTCGCTGGTGTTCGGTCTCGGCTTCGTCGGGCGTGCAGTAGACGAACCCCTCGACCTTGTCGAACTGGTGCACGCGGATGATGCCGCGGGTGTCCTTGCCGTGACTTCCCGCTTCACGGCGGAAGCACGACGACCAACCGGCGTAGCGCAGCGGTCCGTCGGACAGGTCGAGGATCTCGTCGGCGTGATAGCCGGCCAGCGCGACCTCGGAGGTGCCGACGAGGTAAAGGTCGTCGGCCTCCAACCGGTATACCTCTTCGCTGTGCGCGCCGAGGAAGCCGGTGCCGGCCATCACCTCGGGACGCACCAGCACGGGCGGGATCATCAGCGTGAAGCCGTTCTCGGTCGCGAGCCGCGCCGCGAGTTGCAGCAACCCGAGTTGCAGGAGCGCCCCTGCGCCGGTGAGGAAGTAGAACCGCGCCCCGGATACCTTGGCGCCGCGCTCCAGGTCGATCAGGCCCAGCGTTTCGCCCAGTTCGACGTGATCCTTTGGGTTTTCGATGGCCGGCGGTTCGCCGACGCTGTCTAGCACCATGAAGTCGTCCTCACCGCCGGCCGGCACCCCGTCGATGATCACGTTGGAGATCGCCATATGTGCTGCCGTGAAGGCTTTTTCGGTTTCGGCCTGTTCGGATTCGGCGGCCTTCACCTTCTCTGCGAGCTGTTTGGCCTGCTCCAGCAATGCCGGCCGCTCGCCGGGCGAGGCCTTGCCCACCTGCTTGCTGGCCGACTTCTGCTCGGCGCGCAGGTTGTCGGCGGCCGAGATGGCGGCGCGCCGGGCGGCGTCGGATTCGAGCAGCGCATCGACGAGACCGGGATCTTCTCCTCGGGCGCGTTGCGAAGCACGCACCGCATCGGGGTTTTCGCGCAGCATCTTGAGGTCGATCACGGCCGCCACACTACTTTCGGCGGTAGACCGCGATCATGCCGAGGTCATCGATCCGGGCGGGCAGGCACAACCTCGTAACATTACAACTGCATCACTTGTCACAGCCTCGGACACGCCTGTCACAATGGAACGGATATGTCTGAGGCACCCACCCTGGAACACACGGTCGCTGCCGAGGCGGAACCGCGCCCGCAGCCCGTGCGGTGGTGGCACAGCCTGCGGGCCGAGTCGACGCGCCGCGCGCTGTTGCTGACCGCTCTCGGCGGTCTGCTCATCGCCGGCGTCATCACTGCGCTGCCGCAAACCGAGCAGAACGGCCTGACCGCCAGCACGATCTCCCTGGGGCCACGCGGCAACGAGACGTTCAAGCACGCCGCGGCGGGTAACTGTTTGAACTGGCCGGACCGCACTCCCGACGAGGCGCAAATCGTCGACTGCAAAGACGAGCACCGGTTCGAGGTGGCCGAGTCGGTCGACATGCGCACGTTCCCGGGCAGCGAGTACGGGCAGGATGCCGCGCCGCCGTCGATCGCCCGAATCCAGCAGATCAGCCAGGAGCAGTGCTCGGCCGCCGTGAAGAACTACCTCGGCCCCCGATTCGACCCCAACAGCCGCTTTACCGTGAGCATGCTGTGGTCCGGTGATAAGGCATGGCGACAGTCGGGCGAGCGGCGCATGCTGTGCGGCCTGCAACTGCCGGGCCCCAACAATCAGCAGGTCGCGTTCAAGGGCAAGGTCGCCGACGTCGACCAGTCCAAGGTGTGGCCCGCCGGCACGTGCCTCGGTATCGACCCGACCACCAACCAGCCGACCGACATCCCCACCGACTGCGCCGCACCGCACGCGATGGAGGTCACCGGCGCCGTCAATCTGGCCGAGAAGTTCCCGGCCGCGGCCCCTGCGGAGCCCGATCAGGATTCGTTCATCAAAGACGCCTGCACCCGGATGACGGACGCCTACCTGGCTCCTATCCAGCTGCGCAGCACCACGCTCACGCTCATCTACAGCACCATCTCGCTGCCGAGCTGGTCGGCCGGGAGCCATCAGGTCTCCTGCAGTATCGGTGCGACGCTCGGCAACGGCGGCTGGTCGACGCTGCTCAACAGCGCGAAGGGACCGCTGCTGATCAACGGGCAGCCCCCGGTGCCGCCGCCGGACATCCCTGAAGAGCGGTTGAACCTGCCGCCGATCCCGATTCCCGACGAGCCGGTGGAGGACAACTCGTCGCAGGCGGCCAGCAACCAGTCCGGCAGCAGCAGCGACGACAGTGGTCAGCAGACCCAACACATGCCCGGCCAGGCCACCAGCCCGTCGACGTCGGCCGCGCCCACGTCGGCGGCGCCGCCGACGCAGGGCAATACGTTCATGAACGGACCGCCGCCACCCCCGGACGCGCCGCCGGCCGACGCCCCACCGCCGGATGCGCCGTTGCCGCCAGGGCCGCCGCCACCGGATGCGCCGTTGCCGCCAGGGCCGCCGCCGCCGGCGCAGGACGCGCCGCCCGCACCCGTGCCGCCGCCCGGTCCGGTGCTGCCGCCACCCCCGGGGCAGTAGCCGGGTGGCCGTGCCGATGAGCCGGCAGCGGTTTGAGGAGCTGGTCTCCGACGCACTCGACCTGATCCCGCCGAAGCTCGCGGCCGCCATCGACAACGTCGTCGTTCTCGTCGAGGCCCGCAACGAGGACGAACCCGACATCCTCGGCCTCTACCAGGGCATCGCGCTGACCGAGCGTGACTCCTGGTACGCCGCGGGATCGTTGCCGGACACCATCACCATCTACCGCGACGCGCTGCTGGAGAGCTGCGATTCCGAGGAGGAAGTCGTCGAGGAGGTCGCGATCACGGTGATCCATGAGATCGCGCACCACTTCGGCATAGACGACGACCGGCTGCACGAACTCGGCTGGGGCTGAGCCCGACACGCCGCCGGCCAAGGGCCCGCTGGGCTTGTTCACGCGGGAGACTAGGCGTGTGAGGCGCGAATGTCGGGACTGCATGGCGGGGCTGGAGCACTGCCACGGCACCGTCGTTCACCACGCGTGGGGTCGCGCCGAGTGCACCGAGCCGGACTGTGACACACCCGAGGTGCTGCACGTCTTCAGCATCGACTGCGACTCCGTCGGCTGCATGTGCGGCGTCGCGGCGTCAGCCCATCGGGTCGGCTGACTGCAGCGCGTCCTGCACCGGGTGTACGTCGGTCTCCGGGTAGAAGGGCGGAGTCAAGGTTCCCCACTGCAGGCAGCTCCACCGGCCGTCGGTGATCGGAGCCAGCACCACCGATTCGGCGTTGCTCAGGTGGTGGTCGAGGGCGAAGCCGCTGTCCACACCCGCCAGCACGGCAGACACCAGCCTGATCGCCGCGCCGTGGCTGACGACGATGATGTCGCCGTGTGACGAGTCGTCGTCCAGATGCCGCATGCGCAGCTGCGTGAGGACAGGAAGGTAGCGGCCCAAGACCTGGCGCGCCGTCTCACCGTCGGGCATGGCCCTGTCGAGGTCGCCTTCGTGCCACTGCTGATAGACGGTCTCGAATTCGGTGATCGCGGCGTCGTCGGTGCGGTCCTCCAGTGCGCCGACCTGGACTTCGTGAATGCCGTGGAGCTCGAGGGTCGTCACGCTGAGTTCGTCGGCGATCTCCATCGCCGTCTGCGAAGCGCGCACCGCCACCGAATGAGCGACCAGCGTCGGCGGACTGGTCAGGTCACGGGCGAAGGTGCGAGCCTGTTCGCGGCCCAGGTCGGTCAACTCCGCGCCGGGCGGACGGGTGTCGAGGCGACGCTCGAGGTTGCCGTGCGATTGGCCGTGCCGCACCAGCACGAGACGCCCGCTCACGGTTTGCCCTCGCGCAGGTTCGCGAGCCAACGAGACGCCTCGTCCATCTGAGGTGGCGCCGCGCCCGCGGGGGATCCAGTCGGCCAGGAACCGAGATAACGCACATCTTCACAACGACGATGCAGCGCCTTGAGTGCCTCGGCGACCGCGTCGTCGTCGACGTGGCCGATGCAATCCAGAAAGAACACGTAGGTACCGAGCTCCGTGCGGGTCGGCCGCGATTCGATCCGCGTGAGGTCGATGTCGCGGATCGCGAATTCCGTCAGCGCCGACACCAGGGCGCCCGGGACGTTGTCAAGACGCAGCACCACCGAGGTGCGGTCTGCGCCCGTGCGATCCGGCGGCGGTCCGGGTCGGCCGACCAGTACGAAGCGGGTGCGCGCGTTGGGCTCGTCGACGACGTCGGCGGCCAGCGTCGCCAATCTGTAGCGTTCGGCGGCGAGCGCAGTGCTCACCCCCGCGTCGGCATTTCCCGCGGCGACGTCCTGTGCCGCTGCGGCGTTCGAATTGGCAGGAACCAGTCGGGCATTGGGCAGGTGTTCGGCCAGCCAGTGGCGCACCTGGGCGGCCGCGACAGGAAAGGCAGCGACCGTTGCGACGTCGGCGGCCGATGCACCGTCTCTCACCACGATCGCGAACGAGACATCGAGTGTCAGCTCGGCGAAGATCTGTAGTGGCGTCAGGCTGGCAAGGCTGTCGAGCGTCGGCAGCACGGAACCTTCGATCGAGTTCTCGATCGGGACGCACGCGTAATCGGCCGCCGACGAGCGGACCATGGCCAGGGCGGCCGGCGTGCTCTCGGTCGGAACCGGTGTGACACCGCCTGGCCCGCCGGGGACCATGCCGCCTGCGGAAAGCTTGCGCAGCGCTGCCTCGGTGAAGGTCCCTTCGGGCCCCAGGTACGCGATGCGGGTCACATTTCAACCCTATCGGTAGGCCTCGGTAATCCCGTTCCACTGCACGGAAGCCTTGCGCGCGTCGCGATCGCCTAGTTAAGTTAGGCTCACCTAATCTAGGGAGGCGACGATGACGACGGCACCCCGGCGACCCGACGACGGCCGAGCGGATCCGCAGCGCGTGCGCGCGGGCCGGCGGCGCAATGCTGGCGGTCGAGGGCATCGAGCCCACCGAATCACCTGTCCACCATCTACTCGGCGACGGCTCGTTCGCGATCACGGTGCCGGTGACGGAGCGACGTCCTCGTACGAGTGCCGGCGATGCCGGCGACCGCCGGCGCGCAGGCCGTGCTGGAGATGACCGACTACGCGCCGTTGCCGTTACGTGAGCCGGTCCGATCGCTGGTGTGGATTCGCGGACGGCTCCACGCCGTGCCCGCGGAGGAGAGTGCCGGCGTTGCTTGACCTGATCGCCAGCCGAGGATCCCAATCCCGCTCTGCTTCAGGTGAATTCCGGCATATGCCGGGGCGAGGACAACGTCCGCGACACCGTGCTGCGGTTGGAGATCGACTCGGTCGTCGTCGCGGATTCCACGGGTGCCGAGTCGATCGGTGTCGAGCGCACTGCTGGGCGCACGGCCGGACCCGTTCTGCGCCATGGAGTCGTGCTGGCTGCAGCACCTGGAGTCGGCCCACCGTGAGGTGGTCGACCGGCTGGCCAGCCGGCTGCCGGCGGCGTTGCGCCGGGGCCGGGTCCGTCCGCTCGGTCTGGATCGTTACGGCGTGCGGTTGCGGGTGGAGAACGACGACGGCGATCATGACGTCCGGCTGCCGTTCGCCAGAGCCGGTCGACGACGTGAGCGGGCTCAGCCAGGCGATTCGCGTGCTGATGGGCTGCCCGTTCCTCAACGGGCTGCGCGCGCGCCGACCTAGACGCCGCGACGCCCGCTACCGTAGCTCCGGTGACCGGGCCCGCCGACGAGCTGACTGACCCGCAGCGGCGCGGGACTGCGCATCGAGATCGCCGTCGTGCTTGGCGGTGACGTTCGCGACTGTCGGCGTATACGGCACTTCTGAAGCTCATCGAGGCCGTCGTGCTCGGACTGGCCGGGCAGATCGTCGCGCTCAACCCGCGAGCGTTCACCGATCGACCTGGTCGATCTCGGCCTCAACCTCGCTGGGGTGTTCCAACTGCTGGCCTGGGGTGCGCTCGGCTTATATCTGTTGTGGCGCAGCGGTTTCGGGCCGCGGCAGATCGGCCTCGAGTCGACCACGCTGGCGCCCGGACATGCTCGGCGGTGTCGGCCTCGCCGCGCTCATCGGGCTGCCCGGTCTCGGCGTTCTATCTGCTCGTCCGGATCCTCGGCATGAACGCCTCTGTCGAACCCGCCGAGCTCTACGACACCTGGTGGCGGATCCCGGTGTTGCTGATGGTCGCCTTCGCCAACGGGTGGGCGGAGGAAGTGATCGTCGTCGGATTCCTGATTACCCGGCTGCGCCAGCTGCGGGTGAGTCCGCTTGCCGCCGTGGTCGCCTCGAGCGTGCTGCGCGGGGTGTACCACCTGTACCAGGGATTCGGCGCGGGATTGGGAAATCTTGCGATGGGTCTGGTGTTCGGTTACGTCTACCTGCGCACCGGCAGGCTGTGGCCGCTGATCATCGCGCATGGCCTGATCGACTGCGGTGGCGTTCGTCGGATACGCGTTGGCGGCAGGCCACCTGAGCTGGCTGCAATAGCGCTCGGATACACGTACATTCTTGCTGTGGACGACAATCGGCAGCCGCCTCCGCGGTTACGACCCGCGGTCTCGCCGGGAGCCGTCGCAGGTGATCCGGCGCGATCCCAATTACCGCCCGCCGCCGTCGTGGCCGCCCAACCCGCAAAGTCCCCCACCGCCGCCACCACCGACCGACGCAGGCCGCCACCACCGCCGCCGCCGGCCGAGGCGACGCCGCTCCACCGCGCCAGCCAGCAGCACCGCCGCCCGCGCCGCCTGTCCCCCGCTATCCCGAGCGGCAGCGCCCCCGAAGCCGAAAAGGCCTCGGCGCAAACGTTATTGGGGCCGCATCCTGGCTGTGTTGATACTCCTGATCGTCACCGGAGTGGTGGCCGGCGGCTACTGGATGGACTCGTCGCTGCATCGGATCGCTGCACTGGCCGACTATCCGGAGCGCCCCGCGCAGGGCGACGGCACCACATGGCTGCTGGTCGGATCCGACAGCCGCCAGAATCTGAGTCCCGAGCAGCAGGCGGAGTTGTCGACCGGAGGCGACTCGGAACCGGCCGCACCGACACCATCCTGCTGGTGCACATCCCGCATTCGGGTCGAGACACGCCGACGACGATGGTGTCGATCCCGCGCGACTCCTACGTCGAGATCCCCGGCTACGGCCAGGACAAGATCAACGCGGCGTTCGTCGAAGGCGGCGCACCGCTGCTGGCGCAGACCGTCGAACAGGCCACCGGACTTCGACTCGACCACTACGCCGAGATCGGTTTCGACGGCTTCGCATTGATGGTCGACGCCGTCGGCGGGGTGACGATGTGTCCGACCGAGCCCATCGACGATCCGCTGGCGGGCATCAACCTGCCCGCCGGTTGCCAGGAACTCGACGGGCGCAACGCACTCGGGTACGTCCGCACCCGCGCCACGCCGCGAGCCGATCTCGACCGGATGATCAATCAGCGTGCGTTCATGTCGGCGCTACTGCACCGCGCCACGAGCCCGGCGGTATGGCTCAATCCGCTTCGCTGGTATCCGATGGCGCACGCGGCCGGCCGGCGCGATCACCGTCGACGAGCAGGACCACATCTGGGATGTCGGCACGGCTGCTGTGGTCGCTGCACGGAGACGTCACGACGACGACCGTGCCGATCGGTGAGTTCACCGGTAGCGACTCGGGTTCGGTCGTGGTGTGGAACAGCGACGTCGCCGAGCCAGTTGTTCACGGCTCTGGGCAACGACTCGCCGGTGCCGCAGGACGTACTTGACGCTGTGCCCGTAGGCGCTTGACGGGCAGTCGCGCCCGGCTCCGGTCAGCCCGTTCTGCAGCCAGTCCTTCGTGCGGCCCGGGATGGTTCGTCGCCACCCAGGCGACGCCGAGGTCGCGGCAGTATCCCACGTCCTCGAAATGGTCGACGGTCCAGCAGTACATCGCGCGGCCCTGCGCGGCGGCGCGGTCCACCAGCTCCGGGTGCTCCCGCAGCGTCGCGATCGACGGTCCGACGGCGGTCGCCCCGACGGTGGTTGCGGCGCCGCCGCCGAGGTAACGGGAGGTCTCACCGAGCAGCACCGTCGGCAACATCGGCGCCGCACGCCGGATCCGCCACACCGCGGCCGCCGAGAACGACATGACCACCGCACGCGACAGATCGGCGGACGCCGGCGAGGCAATGCCATATCGGTGCAGCAACGCCAGCACCTTGCTCTCCACCAGCGCGCCGTAGCGGACGGGATGCTTGGTCTCGACGAAGATCTTGACCGGCCTGTTGCTGGTCCAGCACCAACGAGACCAGTTCGTCGAGCGTCAGCAGTCCGGTGCCGCTGCGGTCCCCGCCGGCTCGTCAGCTGGGATGCCAAGAGCCATAATCGAATTCGCGCAACTGCGCCAGCGTCATCTCGCTGACCAGCCCGGTGCCGTTCGACGTCCTGTCGATCCGGCGGTCGTGTACGCACACCAGATGCCCGTCGCGGGTCAGCCGCACATCGCACTCGACTCCGTCGGCGCCCTCCTGAAGCGCCAGCTCGTATGCGGCCAGCGTGTGTTCGGGACGATCGGCCGATGCGCCTCGGTGCGCCACGACGAACGGGTGGCCGCCGAGCGTGTCGTCGCCCGAGTTCATGAGGCCTATGCTGCCGGGTTCTGCCCTTCGGACTCAACCGCAGCGGCGGGTTCGAGATTCGGGCTCGGGCTGATTCTCCTGCGGCGACCTTGTCGTCGGCGACGATCACCCAGCGCCGGCGGACTCGGCAACGGGTTGCCGCTCGAATCCGAGGAAGACCTTCATGGCCAGCAGGAACGCGGCCATCCCGCCAGATAGGCGATGGTCGTCGTGACCGTGTTGTTGGCGATGCCCTGTGCGTCGCGTGGCGAAGCTGGTGGCGATCGAGAAGATCGACAACACGGTGCTGGCCACCCACACCAGCCACCACGCCGCGATGGGCCTGCGCAACCAGCTCAGCCGGTCCTCGACGCCTGCCAACTCGATCAGGAAGACGGGCGCCCACGCCAGGTTGGCCAACGGTGTCAGACAGCCCAGCCGCAGCGCCCACGCCGACGCGGATCCTCATGGCCGCGATAGCGAACGCGGCGGCGCGGCGGGCGATAAGCCAGTTCGTCAACACGACCACGCCGGCGATCACCGTGAACAGTCGCGACAACGCTGACCGCCACGCCCAGCCACGTCGCCGGCCAGCGACCCACGAGTTCAGCAGCACGGTGCGGTTGACGATCAGCAGCGCGTAGCGGATCAGATGCATCAGCGCCGCGAAACCGAGGACGGCGATCGTGGCGATCAGCGTATTGCGCACCATCGCGATTGACGGGCCGCCGCGCGGCGCGAGCCTGCTGCTGGCCGGCGGTGTCGAAGTGATCCTGACAGGCCCCACCGCGGGATAAGGGATATCGCGGCGTCGGACCGAGATGCCTACGGCGGCGGCCGGCGCGGCGGGGCGGCTCCGGGCCGCACCGCGATCCAGCGGTAGCCCGGCGGCGCCGGCCTGCCTGGCGAGAGCCCCGGGCGCAGACCGCAGCGGCGGTGCGGAGCGTGGCCGACTGCGGCCTCCATTCGGGCCGGGCGCCGTCGGCGCCATCAGCGTGCCGTTGCAGCGCGGGCACCACACCCGGCGCCGGTCGCGCACGTTCCATCGCGTTCCGCACGTGGAACACACCTGAATCATTTCGCTCTCCCCCTACCCTTCCGGTGGGTGGGCCCCCTGTTTGCGTGGGCCCCAGGCGCGCGCCCGATCATCCCGACCAGCGTAGCGGCGCCCATGAGATTCGCTTAGGTCGCGGTCCAGCAATTCCGGGCTATCCACAATTTCCACAGATTGATCCACAGGGGCTGAACGGCGATAACCCGGCTTGAGCCGCTGAATCTGTGCGATTGCCCGGCCACGCTGTGGATAACCTGGGGCATTTGAACGGCCCGATCAACAGCCCCAGCGGCCCGAGCGAAATATTTCGCCGGGCTAGATATTCGTGCCGCCACCGAGCGCTTTTACCCGGCCGCGGCGCCTCCCCGAACATCGCCCGGCCGCCGAATTTTTCCCGATGCCACAAGAGGGGCTATGATCGGCGTCACAGGCTGGGGCTATGTGACAGATCTCACTAGGGGAGGACATCGATCGTGCAGGTCAGGAGCACTTGATGGCGTCCCGATGGGGCCGGGATCCGCGATGCCGCCTTCTGAATGGCAGTCGACGCACACGGTCTATGCGCGCAGCCAGATGATGGCGTGCCTGCGGGCGGGCGTGATCGCACTCGTGCTGCTCGGCATTCTCGCCCTCATCGTTCTCTTCTGACCCGCAGACAGTTCGGGCCTGCACGATCGCGTCGTGCAGGCCCGAAATCAAATCCGCTGTCTTAGGCGGGCGGGTACACGCCCATCTGCTTGCCCTTGTCGGTCTGCCAGAAGATGTCGGAGATCTCGTCGATCGTCTTCAGCAGCTTCTCGGCGACGGCCGACGTCGAGCGACTTCTTGACATCGCCCGCGCCGTGCACGCCGTCCCAGAACAACTGGTGCAGGTTGGGGAACTGCTCGAAGTGGTCCTTGGCGAAGAAGTCCGCCCACAGCACCATCAGGTGATGCTTGACCTCTTCGGCCTGGCGCTCCTTGATGATGATGGCGCGAGCCTTGAAGTGCTCGTCGTCGGAGTCGTGGTACTTCTGAATCGTCTTGAGGCACGAGAGGGCCTCGATCTTGGCCTGGGCGGGGTCATAGACGCCGCAGTACAGGTCGCAGTGGGCATGGGCTTGCGTGGCGTTCGCGAAAAGTCGATGCAGCATGGCCCTAACCTACCCTTCGAGGGTGCGCGGAAACCACGGGCTGCCACTGCGGATCTTTCGAGTGGTGGACGAATCGATGCGGCCGGCACTCGCACCGGGTGACGGACTTTTGGCGATCCGTGGCCTACGAATTCGGCGCGGACAGTTGCGAGTGTTCCAAGACCCGCGCCTGTCCTCGCGGTGGCTCGTCAAGCGCGTCGGCGACGTGCACGGATCGCGGCGCGACGCGATATTCGAAGCCCGCTCGGACAACTCGACAGCGCCGGGCTCCGTCGACTCCCACGAATTCGGCTGGGTATCGGCGGCCGGGACCTTCCGGGTGGTCTGGACGGTTTCAAACCGTAAGAGCAGGGAAAACTGATGCGTGTCCGCTTGCCGACGGAAAGCACCTGACGCATTCTGGACTGATCGACCCACAGCCGTGTCGGGGAACCAACACCAAGGCTCGGAGGCGCGAGATGGAGATGGGCTCCGGTCGGGCGATCGAGATCGCCCCGTTTCATTCGCGCGGGTCGCTCAAGGGATTCGTGATATCGGGTCGGTGGCCGGATTCCACCAAGGAGTGGGCGCAGCTGCTGATGGTCGCCGTGCGCGTCGCGTCACTGCCTGGGTTGCTCTCCACCACAACCATTTTCGGTGCCCGCGAAGAGCTGCCCGACCAGCCTGAGCCGAATACCGTTGGACTGGTGGTCGCCGAGGGCACTGTCGTCGGTGAGTCAGCCGTTCCGCCAGGGTATTTCGCGGAGCACCAACCTCCCGCTCTGTTGATGTTGCATCCGCCGTCGGAGACCATGCCGAGCTTGCCGGAGTGCACGGGCGCCGCGTCGGGATGCGTACTGCTGCCCGGGCTCCCACATCTCGGCCTCGAGCACCGGGCCGCGTGGGTGGAGGCTGAAGCCGACGGCACGGTGACCTCGATGGTGAGCCGGGTCGGTGTCGATCCCATCAGTCACCCCGACACGGCCATCCTGGCCATGCTCCTTGCCGCATAAGGGTTTTCAAAGCCGTTGATTCGCCGCCCTTAACGCTGGATTCGGGTGTCCGAAATCCCGGCTCGCGTGGCGAACCAGCCGAAACACGGCTATCGTCAGTGGAGTCAGCGAAGGGGAGTAGCCCCCAATCGTCGTGTCGACATACTGGCGCAAGCCCGGCCGACGAACCGCATAGCGGTGGGCGAGACCTTCGACCGAAGTCTGACGGACCGTGAGCACGTGGTCTGTCGACTACGCGTCGAAAGGTCGGTTGCATGCTCACCGCAGTTCTCGTCAGTCTCGCCGTCGTCTTCGTTGCCGAGCTCGGCGACAAATCACAGCTGATGACGATGACCTACGCGCTGCGCCATCGTTGGTGGGTGGTGCTGGCCGGCGTCGGTATCGCGTCATTCCTGGTGCACGGGCTGTCGGTGACAATCGGCCACTTTCTCGGCCTCACGCTCCCGCAACGCCCGATCGCCTTCGCCGCCGCCATCGCATTCCTCGGGTTCGCGGTGTGGACATGGCGGGAAGGCCGCGCGGATGACGACGAAGACGTCAAGGTCGCCGAGCCGCGCTTCGTGCTGCTGGCCGTCATCTCGTCCTTCGTGCTCGCCGAACTCGGCGACAAGACGATGCTCGCCACGGTGGCCCTGGCCAGTGATCGCAATTGGGCCGGCGTATGGATCGGTGCCACCACGGGCATGGTGTTGGCCGACGGCGTGGCGATCGCTGTCGGCGCGCTGCTGCACAAGCGACTACCCGAACGTTTCCTGCACGGCCTGGCCAGTGTCCTGTTCCTGTTGTTCGGACTGTGGCTGCTGTTCGACTCGGCGCTGCGGCTGCCGTGGGTCGCGCTGGCGGTCACGGGATCGGTCGCCGTGATCGCACTGGCCGCCGCGGTCGTCGGCTTCCGTCGCGCCCGAAACAACCACACGGCCGCGCAACAGTCGCTCGAAATCTCGCCGGGCCCGCAGGAAAGGTTGGCTGGCTACTAACGGCGCGTGCCGATCGCGCTCCCGAAATGCGGCGCAACAATCGGTGCCACGTGGATGTTGAGCGCCACTACACGCACTACGTCTGTGTAATTTGCATTCGCAACTAGCAAACACTGGACGATGCTTCCAGCAAGGTTGCGGGCGTTGCCAGTGGGGAAGATCGTGATTCGTGTGACGGTGGTGGCAGAACGTCACGGCAAAACATATACGACGTCGGCGTTATTATTTGCTTCGGCGCCCCGCGCGGCCGTGATTTAAGCGCACCCAACGCCCAACGCCACCTAAAGTGGCAGCTTGGAGAATGGAACGGGCAACTTAACTTTTACGCGGTTTGCACTTGGGTTTCAGCACAACACTCGCTACGATGATCAGCAAATACGCCGCCAAGAAGAGTCCGCTCGATACGCATGTGGAGGTCAATTCGATGAGCAAGACGTTCGCCGCCCGGCTAAACCGCCTGTTCGACACGGTTTACCCGCCCGGTCGCGGTCCGCATACGTCGGCTGAGGTCATCGGGGCACTGAAGGCAGAGGGTGTCACCATGTCGGCGCCGTACCTGTCTCAACTTCGCTCAGGCAACCGCACCAACCCCTCGGCAGCGACCATGGCCGCCCTTGCCAACTTCTTCCGTATCAAGCCGGCGTACTTCACCGACGACGAGTACTACGAGAAGCTCGACAAGGAACTGACCTGGCTCGCCAACATGCGCGACGAGGGTGTACGCCGTATTGCGGCGCGCTCCGTCGGTCTGTCCGCGGAGGCCCAGCAAGACATCGTCCAAAAGGTCGATGAGCTGCGTCGCCGCGAACACCTGGACGATTAGCCCGCCGACCGCCGCGGTGCGGCGTCCGGCGAATTTCGACTCAGCCACGAGTCACGATGGCTGCGTGACTTGATCAGGCGTTCGAGCCGTCTTTGCGTATGAGCGCGCGATACTGTTCGGCGATCGCAAGGATCCATTCGCGGTCTGCAAACGAGGCCGGTTGGCGCAGCCAGCCCAGCCCCGGGAAGGTCGCCGGCGATGTCCCTGGGTGCGTCCTCGCGGCCGGCGTAGATCCATTTCGCGATCGCGCCCGCCTGCTCCTTCGGCGGCACTGTGGGCGCATCCAGTTCGGGGTCGTCGGTGTCTTCATCGTCTCGGTCGGGCAGCGCGCCTGTGGTGTCGACCAGCTTGCGGCTGGGGTCCGCGGCGGTGGCCTCCAAGTACAGCGCGTCGGAGATCAGCGACATCCGCTCGGCCACCCGAAACACCAGCGGTCCGCGCGGCCGCACCCCGATGCCGACATGTGGTTGCCGTCGGCCGAGCTCGTCCAGTATCGGCTCGATGATTCTCAGCTCACGGCGCGCACCGAACCAGTCCTCCACGCTGGGCAGCAGCGAGCCCGCCGCGACCACGAGCATCGCGCAGCCCAGCAGGGTGGCGGCCGCGCCGACCCCGACCGGTCCCCAGGTACCCCCCGAGCTGGACGTGCCCACCGCACGCACGAAGAAGAACGCGGACGCGAGCACGATCAGGACGATGCCGATGGTGAACACGAACAGCGCGCGGCCACGGCGGCTGCGGTTCGAATAGCGCATCCCAGCCCACGCCACCAGGGACAGTGCCATTAGGACGTACAACAGTGGCAACAGCCACGGCAGCGAGTTGCCGCCCGAACCCAGGTTGCGCCGGAGGTACTCCTCAGGGGACATCTCCGGCTGCTGTCCGGCGGCGAAGAAAGCCACCAGCGTCACCACGGCGATCGCGCGCGGCGACGCTGTACTGAGCGATCGCGATCCGGCGAATCGTGGCCGCTTTACGCGACGAGGAGACGGTCGTGATCATCACGCAACTGCCTGCCGCGCACGCGATCATGGCCACCTGCGAGAGCCCCGTCGAAATGTTGGGCCAGTGCAGCACGGTGTCGATCAACAGCGTCAAGGGCTGCCAGTTGAGCGCAGCCACCAAACCGAGACTGCCCAGCGCGAGGATCATCGCGGTGCTCACCAGGGATTGCTTGTTGACCAGCGCCCAGCCGATTCGCAGGCCGGTGGCCAATCCGAGCAGGCCGGCGATCACCCAGATGATCAACCAAACGCCTCTCCGAGCCGGACCTGGACGATGGACGAGCGGTCGGACGGCAGTCGGCCGAGCCGGTACAACAGCAGGGCCGCGAAGTCTTCGGCTTCCTGCTCTGCGTCCTCACCGCTGGGGCCCATGCAACCGGTCCGTTGGTTGAGCATGTAGCCGATCAGCTCGGAGCTGGCCATCTCGGTGTTCTCCCGGGCCGCCTGCACGACGGGGATGCCCTCGTGGCCGAGGACGAGGTGTCCGAGTTCATGCGCCAGGGTGCGATCCCAAGCGGGCAGGCCCTTCTGGATCAGGAACACATCGCGGTCGGCGTACTGGCGCCATTGACCGCACACTCCGGGCGGCAGGTCGGCCATCTTGAGTTCGATCGGACGGCCCCGGTCCTCGCTCGACGGCATCAAGGAGCCGGGTGAGTGAAACCTCTCCGCGTCTCGGGGCAAGGTCGAGCACCTCACCGACGGCGCGGGTGACGCGACGGCTGGCTGGCATAGAAACCCCCTTTCGACGAAATCCACTATGCGCTGTTTACCCCGTCGGGGCAGCAGTTCTTGTCAGTTCACAAATCTTGCCGTACCGCTCGTGTGTACCGCATGGCCCGCTTTGGCCTGGCGGTATCCGAACAAGCCCGCCGACTACCGGTGAGTACGACGATGCCCGCGAGTCCGGGGCCTGCCAGTGCCACGACTTGAGATGATGCCGGCGGTCCGCAAGTAGTCGGTGTAGCCAACCCGATAAGACGCCGGCGGAACGGTCACGTTGCTGCCGATGTCCGCGGACGACAGCCGGCCCGCGGGCGGCTCCGACTGTGCGCCGCGAGCCGTTGCCGGCAATTGCTCTGGCGGTGCGGGCCGCGGCGCTGGTCCGACCACCGGCGGCGGCGCCACGATGATCGGCATCGTGATCGGCGCGAGGGGAAGCTCGAACTCCGCCGGTCCCGTTCCGGGCGTGGCGACGAACGGTTCGGCCGGCTCGGCCGGCTCCTGCTGCGGCAGCAGCTCTGAGGGAAGCCGCATAGCCGGTGGTCCCAACCGACTGGGCAGCCGGCCAGTGGGCTGCCCGTCGCCGCCGCCATCGCCTGTCCGGGCGGCTGGCCCGGATCCCAGGGCCAGGGCCACGAAACTGGCCACGGGAACGGCCACCACGGGAAACCCGCCCCGCAGTTGCGGTCGCCCTTGTCGTTGCATTCAACGGGAACAGGATCCTTGGTCGGGGGCGGCGGATTCGTGGTTCGGGTCGGTTTCGACGTGGACGGTGCCGCGTCTCCGCGCACCGTCTGATGTCGTCGCCGCGATTTCGGATCGTCCGGGTTTCGGGTCGTCGGTTTGTATCGTCGCCGGGCGCGCCCGGTCGGGCGGCTCGGGTCGGTTTTCGCGTCCTGTCGCGATCCTGCCGTCGTCGAGAATCGGCACTGTGCGAGTCGGGCGAGGGTTTAGCAAACGCCAGCGCACCGCCGACGCCGCCGACGAACAAGCCGGAGGCCACGAGGCAGGTCGCCGCGGCGAGACGCACACGCGGACCCACGTCGAATACCACCCTTCAACAGCACCACCAGAAGCGCAAACCGGTGATCGGGCGATTGTCGCACAAACGTCGATGCGCTATTTGCTGTCGCTGCAAACTGACCGCTCCGCGGGACGCGCCCGCGCGGTGAATGCCACCGGGCGATAGGGTTGTGCCTGCACTGCAGCGACCACGCCAACAGCGCCAAGAGACGACCGGGAGGCAGCCGGGATGAGCCCGTTCAAGCGACGCAAAACCCGCGCCACCCGCAGAGCCGAGGCTCGCGCCATCGTGGCGAAGGCAAAGCTCGAGGCCAGACTCGCCGCCAAGAACGAAGCGCGTCGCATCAAGGCCGACGACGGGCAGAGAACAAGGCGCTCAAGGCTCAACTTCGAGCGCAGCGCGACAGCGACAGGGCCGCGATCAAGGTGGCCGAGACGCAACTGAAGGCGGCCAGGGAGGGCAAGCTGCTCTCCCCCACGCCGAATCCGCCGACTGCTCACCGTGACCCGGCTGCTCGCCCCGATCGTGGTGCCGCTCGTATACCGAGCTTCCATCACGGCGCGCGGCTTCATCGACCAGCGCCGCGCGGACCGGCTCGGCGTACCGCTGAGCCAGATCGGCCAGTTCTCGGGGCACGGCGCCGAACTGTCTGCGCGTATCGCCGGTGCCGAGCAGTCGCTGCGCCGCGTTGCCGAGAAGAAGCCGAAGGACGCTGAGACCAAACAGTTCGTCGCTGCCATGACCGGCCGGCTCAGTGACTTGTCGGCGGCTGTCAACGGCGGCCGAGAACATGCCCGACATCGCAACGCCGGTCGGCGCACGCGAGAGTCGCCCGGCAGCTCGACGGCATCGACGCCGACCTGATGGCCCGCCTCGATCTGGTCTGACATAGACCATGTCGTCGTCCAGCCCCGTGGCCCGGATACGCGGTGCGGCAACGGGATTGCTGACCGCTGCGCTCGCGGTCGCCGCTCACGGGGTGGGCAGCGGCGATGGCGCCGACGGGAGCGGCGACGGTACAACTGGCGATCGTCGCCGCGACGGTCGGTGCGTTGGCCGCCAGCATCGCGCATGCGGCTGATGTCCGAATCCTGGTGGCGCTGCTGGCCGTCGGTCAACTGCTCGGTCATGTGATGCTCAGCGCCGTCGGGCACCACCACACGCCGACGACAGCGCCACCGACCGGCATGATGCTGGCCGCTCACCTCATGGCCATAGCGTGGGCGCTCTCTCATCGCCGCGGTAGACCGCTTGTGCCACGCCGTGTCTCGCGTCCGTTCGCGTGGTAAATCGATATGTCGGCAGGCCGGTGGCCGTCACCGCGGTCGTCGCGGGGCGACGGGCCGATCAACCATTGCGTTCCGCACTTCTGCTCGCCGCTTCTGTGTCGCATCGCGGCCCGCCGGTCGGTCTTCGCCCACTGACCGACCATTCCAGCCGACACAAGAAAGCCACATCTGAATGCCAAGTCATACCCGGGCGCCCTCGCGCGCCCTCATCTCGATTGCCGCTCGCCGGTGCGACCATGGCGATCGGCCTGATCTCTGGCGCCGCGACGGCGTCGGCGCACGTCCGCGTCGATGCCGACTGCGCCGCGCCCGGCGCATACGCCGTACTCACCTTCAAAGTCCCCAACGAATCCGAGAAGGGCGCGCTCACAACACAATTGAGTGTCGCGCTGCCCGACGTGGCGTCGGCGAGCACCGAGGTGATGCCCGGGTGGACAGCGCGACTGGATCGCGATGCCGCCGCCGGGACGGTCCGGTCGGTGACCTGGACGGCCGCGCCTGGGGCCGGTATTCGGGACCGACCAGTTCGCGCTGTTCCGGATATCGGTGAAGCTGCCCCGAGGCCCCCGAGGTCAGCCTGCCTGCGACCCAGACCTACTCAGACGGGACCGTCGTGAAATGGGATCAGCCGACACCTCCGGGTGGCGAGGAGCCGGAGTATCCGGCGCCCGAGTTGGCGCTCGGGGACGCCGATTCGGGGGATCATGTCGCAGTGTCCGTACCGCAGGCGGCAACGTATCCGACAACCGACAACTCGTCGCGCTGGTTGGCCGGCGCCGCGCTGGTCGTCGCTGCCGCTGCGCTCGTGGTGTCCTTCGTGGGACGAAGGCGCGCATGAAACACCTTGTTGCCCTTCTCCTTCTGGTGATGACGCTGGCTCTCGGGGCAATCGGTGGCGGCGGGTACGGCTGGGGCGCACGCCGCGCGTATCGCCACCGACCCCGCCGAGAACGCCGTGTTGACCCAAGCGCCGGCGAGGGTCAGCGCCACGTTCAACGAAGCGATGCAACCGCAATTCGCGGCGATGACGGTCGTCGGCCCCGACGGCAATCTGTGGTCGGCCGGCGAGCCGAAGGTCGATGGCGCGGTGGTGAGCGTCGACGTACGGCCGCTCGGTCCGCCCGGTACCTACACGGTGAACTATCGGGCGACGTCGGCTGACGGGCACGTCGTCTCGGGTTCGTGGTCGTTCCGGCTGACGGTGGCGGGCACGGGTACTCCCGGACCGTCGGCCGCGTCGGCGAACGAATCACCATCCGGTGGTGCGATTCCGGTGTGGCCGTTCTACGTCGGCGCGGTGCTGATCGTCGGTGCGGGTGCCGTGTGGGCGGTGCGACGCCGGTCGTGAAGCGACTACGCCTGGCCGGCGGCGGGGCGCTGCTCGTGGCGGCCGCGTCGGTGGTGGCGTGGTCCCTGGCGTATCCGCAGGGTTCGCTTTCCGTCACGCTGGTGCGCGCGCTCGCTGACTGCGCGGCGGTCGTCACGCTCGGCCTGGCGGCGGTGCCGATGCTCGACGACAGTCGGCATCGCGATGAGCTGCATCGCGCCGCCGCCGGTCCGCTCACCGCTGCGGCCGCCGTCTGGCTGTTGGCCGAGTTGACCCGGATGATCGTGGCGGCCGCCGAGGCCGCCGCGGTGCCGGTCGCACGGCTCGGCGCGCACACCGCACTCGATTTCGCCCTGGGCACGACGCCGGGGCGAGCCGGGACTGGTCGGCGTCGCAGCAGCGTCGGCGGTGTGCGCAGTCGCAGCGGTCGCGCCGCGGGTGCCGCCGTTCACCATCGTGGTGACCGGGCTGGCCGCGGCGGGAGTCGCGGCGCGGTCGCTGACCGGTCATTTCTCCGACAGCCCACTCGGCGGCTTGGCGGTGGCGGTGCACATCCTCGCTGCGGCGCTGTGGTGCGGAGTGCTGGCCGCGCTTGTGCTCACCGTCGAACACCGCGCGCAGTGGGCCCGCGTACTGCCGCGGTTCTCGCAGCTCTCGCTGTGGTGCGTACTCGTGCTGCTGGCAGGCGGCCGGTGGGTGCGGCGATGCAGGCTCGGCTCGCCCGCCGAGCTGTACGCCACCGGATACGGTCGGGTGTTGTCGGCCAAGATCGCGTTGGCCGCCGCTCTGGTGGTGTTGGGCTGGCGCAACCGCACGATGTGGATGCCTGCAGCCCGATCGCATCGAACCACCGCCTCTCAATCGCGAACCCGGTCGTTGGTGGAACTCGCCGGGATGGCCATCGCCCTCGCCCTGGCGGCTGGACTGGCGGCGACCGGTTAGTGCCATCGCCGACCTGGCATGATGGGGGCACTGCCGGCCGGGCGAGCACGAAACACTGCAAAGGAGCAGCCAGATGGCAGACCCGCAGGATCGACCCGACGAAAAGCCTGAGGCCCTCGAGGCCGGGGCCCCGGCCGCCGAGCCTGCGGCCCCGCCAACCGGGCCTGTGGCCCCGCCCGCCCCATCGGCCCCGGCTGCGGAACCCGCGGCTCCGCAGCCTGCTGCGACCCCGCCACCGGCCAAGAAGCAGCCGGCCAAGAAGGCGGCGAAGAAAGCGCCCGCCAAGGCGGCCAAGAAAGCCGCACCGGCCAAGGCGGCCAAGAAGGCCGTGCCGGCGAAGAAGGCTGCGAAGAACGTCTCACCCAAGAAGGCTGAGAAGAAGGCGCCGCCCAAGACCGCACCGCCGGCGCAGAAGCTCGTCGGCAGCGAGGAAGGGCTTACGGCTGCAGCCAAAGAAGCTGCGGCGCAAGCAAAGTCGACGGTATCGAGCGCCAGCAATCCAGCTTCCGGGCCCGCACCGGTGCCGTTCATCGGGCCGGAGCCGTCGCGACTGCCCATCGCCGCGGCCATCGCGGCCGGTGTGCTGGCCATCCTGGTGGTGTTGATCGCGCGTCGACACTCCGACGACTGAAAAGTCTCACTTGACCCTCACGCGACGTCAGGGTCGATAGTGGCTGCCATGGACGCCAAGACTGTCGGCGCGGTGGCTGCTCTCACGGGCGTCTCCGTCCGCACCCTGCACCATTACGACCAGATTGGTCTCGTGGTGCCCAGCGTCCGCACGCCGGCGGGCTATCGCGGCTACACCGATGGCGACATCGAGCGGCTGCATGTGGTGCTGGTGTACCGGTCTGTCGGGTTGCAGCTGCACGAGATCCGCACGTTGCTCGACAACGATGCCGACGTACTCGAGCGTCTGCAGCGGCAGCACACCATGCTGCTCGAGCAAACCGATCGTCTGCAGCACACCATCAAGGCAGTGGAGGAACTGATGGACGCTCATCGCACCGGCATCCAGCTGACGGCGGAGGAGCAGATCGAAATCTTCGGCACCACCGCATTCAGTGATCGAGTATGCGGTCGAAGCCGAAGAGCGGTGGGGCGACACCGACGCGTGGAGGCAGTCACAGCAGCGCGTTGCGACGTTCACCAAGCAGGACTGGATCGACATCCAGGCCGAGAACACCGCGCTGCTCGAAGCGCTTGCGCAGGCCATGCAACGCGGCGTGGCACCCGGCTCCGCGGAAGCCAACGAGCTCGCGGGACATCATCGCGCGTCGATCGAGCGCTACTACGACTGCGGCGACGAGATGCACCGCAGCCTCGTGGAGATGTATCTGGCCGACGAGCGGTTCACGCGGTATTACGACGACGTCGAATCCGGGTTGGCTCAGTTCGTCCACGACATCGTGGTGGCCAGTTACGCTTAGATTCCTGTATCCCGAGATCAGCGGGGTTTGGGGGCATGGCTGGACAACCACCTTCGGGCACGGTGACCTTTCTTCTCACCGACCTCGAAGGTTCCACGCGCCTCTGGGAGGACGATCCCGGCGCGATGAAGGCCGCGATGGTCCGTCATGACGAGCTGCTCGAGAAGGCGGTCGCCGAGAACAACGGGTTCGTCTTCTCACGGATGGGCGACGGCATGGCCGCCGCGTTCGCTACGGCACGCGACGCCGCGTGCGCTGCGGTCGAATTCCAGCAAGCCCTGTCGGCGGAGGGGTGGGGCACCGCCAACGCTCTGCGGGCCCGGGTCGGGCTGCACACCGACGAGGCCGTCATCGTCGACGACACCGGCTACGCCAGCCTGCCCATCAATCGATGTTCCCGATTGATGACCGCCGCGCACGGTGGACAGACAGTCGTATCCGGCGCCACCGAGATGCTGCTGCGTGGTCAACTGCCTGACGGCGTAAACGTCGTCGACCTCGGCGAGCACCGGCTACGCGATCTTGGTCAGCCCACGAGGATCTTTCAGCTGATCCGGGGCGGCGATCGAGCAGAGTTTCCCCCGCTGCGAACGCTGGACACATTCCCCGGAAACCTTCCCGCGCAGGTGAGTTCGTTCATCGGTCGCAAGAACGACGCCGCACGGGTGGCGACAGCCCTCGAGACGTCGCGGGTCGTGACAATCACCGGTGTGGGCGGAGTCGGCAAGACCCGCTTGGCATTACAGGTCGCCGCGGACGTACTGCCCCAGTATCGCGATGGCGCCTGGCTGATCGAGTTGGCCTCCGTTCGCGACGCAGCGGGGGTGGTCGACTCAGTTGCTGAGGTGTTTCGTGTCACCGGCCGCGCTGGGCGGTCCCTCGAGGACTCCTTGCTCGACATGTTCGCTCAGAAACAGACACTGCTGGTGCTCGACAACTGTGAGCACGTGCTTGGCGCCGTGGCCCCGCTGGTGAGCCGCATAGAGACGCAGTGCCCCGCTATAACTATCCTGACCACCAGCCGTGAGGGACTTGCGATCGACGGCGAACAGATCCTCGCACTTCCACCCTTGGATGCCGGGCAGCCGGGCGAAGACATCGAGCGACTGATACACGCCGACGCGATCAGCCTGTTTGTCGAACGGGCGCGGCAGGTCAAGGCTGATTTCGCGCTGAACGGCAACAACTCTCGCGCCGTGATCGATATCTGCCAGCGTCTCGACGGCGTCCCGCTGGCCATCGAACTGGCGGCGGCGCGGGTGATGGCATTGAGTCCCGTCGAGCTGCTGCGTCGACTCGACCGCCGATTCCAAGTGCTCTCTGGTGGACGCCGAAGCGCGATCGACCGACACGCCACATTGCGCGCCGCAATCGACTGGTCTTACGACCTCTTGGAGTCTGCGGAGCAGCGATTGCTTGCCCGCCTCTCGGTGTTCTCCGGTGGCTGCACACTGGAAGCCGTCGAAGAGATCTGCAGTGGTGGCCCTGTAGAACGCGATGACGTGATGGATCGGGTCGCGGGTCTTGTCGGCCGCTCACTCGCCGTCGCGGAAGACAGCGACATGGGCACTCGGTATCGCCTTCTTGAAACCATTCGCCAGTACGGCGAAGAGCGACTCGCTGATTTCGGGGAAGCCGAACTATTACAGGTCCGGCACGTCGCGTACTACGCCCAGTTCTCGGCTCATGCTTCCGAAAATAGCTACGGTCCAGACCAACTCATCTGGACTCGACAAATCAAACTGGAGCGAGACAACTTTCTCGCCGCCCTCGCGAGTGCCGTCGATTCCGGTGACGCTTCAGCCGCCATTGCAGTTGGTCGCGACCTATCCCATCCAACACAGGGCTGAGGGAACAACCGGCGAATTGGTTGTTGTAGACGTCACCCCGGTACTCGCCATGCCCGGAGCATCCGAACACCCGGCATATCCCTCCGCCCTCGTGGTAGCTGCTTATAAGGCGCAGTCGATCGGCGATTGGCAGCGCGTCAATGAGCTGTGCCATCAAGCGCTGGAAGCGGAGGAGAAACTCGGCGCGTTTCACGGTCCGAATATCGAGATGGAGATTTGCAGCCTGCAGGCACAAAACTTTCTTGCGCGCTGGCGCCTACGCCGATGCAATCTCTGCATATGCCAGGGCCGCCGAACTGGCCAATCGCGACGGATTCCTGGCATCGCTGCAATCTTCTTGGCATACAAGGTCAGTTGTGCGCTTCTCGGGGCACTATGGCCCATGAAATGGTTCCACGGTAGAGGAATCCGTCGCGTTGGCGAGACGCTCCGGATGCCGGGCGCCATGGTCATCAGCCTGAACTCGATGGCGATGGCGCTAGCCGAACATGAGCCGAACCGGGCTAAGGAAGTTCTCCGCGAGTGTGTCGTACTCGCGAGCACGCCCGGCCAAGAAGTTGCGACGGGGTTCCTCATGGCCGCCCTGGTTGCTACCAGGCTGGGTCAATGGAAAGTCGGGTTAGCACTTGCAGGTCGGACCTGGTGCTGTGGAGGGGTGCCAGACATTGATGGCTGCCGCACCGACGTCTCGCCGTTTGCGCGCGCGCGCTCGCGCATGATCAGCCCGAGGTGGCCGGGGTGTTACGGGGGGCTGCCTACGCCGCGTATCGGCGCGGAAGCACCGACAAGTCTCGCCCGGAGGAAAGGCGAGGAAGCCGAGTGTCAACTACCTTCTCGTGGCGTTGCGTGACGCAGGCGACCTGGTGGCTACGGCAGTTGGTGAGGAACGAAGACAGCGGTTGCGCGAGGAGGGCGCTGCGATGTCGATGGATGAAGCCACGTCCTTTGGCTTGATCAACATCGACCCGAAGCTTCTTCCGGTCCCGATATCTGTGACGCAGGACTAGCGTCGTGATCGCACAACCGCCTTCGGGCACTGTGACTTTCCTCCTCACCGACTTGGAGGGGTCCACCCGGATGCGGGAACAGGATCCCGTGGCGATGAAGGCTACGATGGTCCGCCACGACGAGATCCTGGAGAAGGCGATCGCCGCGAATCCCGGCTATACGTCCTCGCGGATGGGCGACGGGATGGCGGCCGCATTTTCGACGGCAGGAGATGCTGTTGCATCAGCAATTGCGTTCAAACAGCCTCTTGCCAAGGAGTATTGGCCGACGGAAGCGCCGTTGAAGGCCCGCGTCGGGCTGCATACCTCCGAGGCCGTCACCGTCGATCGCACGGCGATACCCGCAATAGTTTCGTCTTCAAGCGATGCGTGAGACCCACGAACTTCTCCTAGCCGCGGTCGGCGAGGATCGAGCGCGCGAGCTGCGCAGAGCCGGCGATGCCATGGGCATGGACGAGGCGGTTCCTACGTCGCTGGCCAACATCGACCCGAAATTACTCACCGACCCAATCGCTAACATCGACCGGTGAGCATCGAGCCCCGCCCCACCGCCGACCTCGTCGACGAGATCGGGCCCGACGTCCGCAGCTGCGATCTTCAGCTACGCCAGTTCGGTGGACGATCCGAGTTTGCCGGACCGATCACCACCGTCAAGTGCTTCGAGGACAACGCCCTACTGAAATCGGTACTCTCCGAACCCGGCAGCGGCGGGGTGCTCGTCATCGACGGCGGCGGCTCCGTTACATGCCGCGCTCGTCGGTGATGTCATCGCCGGCCTCGGCGTCGAGAACGACTGGGCCGGACATCATCATCAACGGCGCGGTACGCGACGCGGCCACGCTTCGCACTCTCGACATCGGCATCAAGGCGCTGGGTACCAATCCGCGCAAGAGCACGAAAACCGGTGCCAGGCGAACGTGATGTGCCGTCGAATTCGGCGGCGTGGTGTTCGCGCCGGCGAGATCGCCTACAGCGACGACGACGGCATCGTCGTGGTCGCCCCTTAGCGCGAATTGGGCGCGCAGAAGGTAGTGGAACGCAAACCGCTCGTTTCGGGAAGAAATGGGCATTTCGCGACTGCTCGCCCTGAATCGTTACGACCGAAGCGGCCACCGGCTGCGCGGTGCTTGCTGAAGTGCAGCGCCTCGTCGTCGACCTTGCCGTGCCGGATCAGGCGCAGATCGAGCAGGTAGTTCTGCTTGAGCCGCCACGGTGCGACATGACCCGCTTTGGGCAGGTAATCCAACGCCCGCAGCACATAGCCAGGGGTGAAGTCCATCAGCGGAGCGCTCGTCGACGCTGTTGCCCGGATGCTGCGGTTCGACGTTGTCGAAGCCCTTGGCATCCATGTAATTGATCACCCGACAGAAGAACTCGGAGACCAGGTCGGCCTTCAGCGTCCACGACGCATTGGTGTAGCCGATGGTGAACGTCATGTTGGGCATATGTGTCAACATCATGCCCTTATAGGCCATGGTGTCGTTGAAGTGACCCTTCGCCGTTGCGCTTGATCTCGGCGCCACCGAAGAGCTGTAGATTCAAACCCGTTGCGGTGACGATGATGTCGGCAGGCAGTTCCTCACCGGAGGCCAGCTTGATGCCCGTCTTGGTGAAGCGGTCGATCGTGTCGGTGACGACGTCGGCCTTACCCTCTTGATCGTCTTGAACAGGTCACCGTTCGGCGCCAGGCAGAGCCGCTCGTCCCACGGGTTGTACTTCGGGCCGAAATGCTTCTGCACGTCGTAGCCCTCCGGTAAGTCGCCGCTGCGCCATGGTCATCAGCGTCTTGCGCATGAAGTTCGGGAAGCGCCGGGCGATCCGATACTGCGCCGACTGGAACAGAATGCTCTTCCAGCGGTTCACCACATAGGCCGGCTTCTCCGGCAACGCCTTGTTCGTTCGCACGGTGAACGGGTCGACGTCGGGCATCGCGCCGATGTACGTCGGCGAACGCTGGAGCATCGTCACGTGGCCGGCACCCGAATCTGGCAAGAGCCGGAATCAGAGTCACTGCGGTGGCACCACTGCCGATGACGACGATCGCTTGCCGGCGTAATCCAGGTCCTCGGGCCAGTGCTGCGGATGGATGATCGTTCCCTCGAAGTCATCGGCGCCTGCGAATTCCGGGGTGTAACCCTCGTCGTAGTTGTAGTAGCCGCTGGCGGCGAACAGGAACGATGCGGTGATCTCCGCTTCCTCACCGTCGCGCTCGACCTGAACGGTCCAGCGGTTGTCGGCGTCGGACCAGTCGGCGCCGAACTACCCGCTGGTTGTAGCGGATGTGCTTGTCGATGCCGTACTCGGCGACCGTCTCCTTGAGGTAGGCCATGATCGACGGCCCGTCGGCGATGGCCTTCTCCGCCGTCCACGGCTTGAACCGGAACCCGAGGGTGAACATGTCGGAGTCCGAGCGGATGCCCGGGTACTTGAACAGGTCCCAGGTGCCGCCGAGATTGTCGCGGCGCTCGAGAATCGCATAGCTCTTGGTACGGGCAGCGGTCCTGCAGATGCCAGGCGGCGCTGATGCCGGAGATACCGGCTCCCACGATGACAACGTCAAGGTGTTCGGTCATGGTACCGGAGCGTATCAACGGTGTGTCGAATCAGTCAACGGTGTGTCGAGAAACTCGACACTGTGTAAAGTGAGGGCCATGGCCACCGTCAGTCAGCCCCGCGCCGTCCGTGGTCGCCGGGCCAAACGACCGTCGGGCGACGACCGCGAGCTGGCCATTTGGAGGCCTTGGAACGCCTGCTCGAGCAGCGCCCGCTCGCCGAGATATCCGTCGACGACCTCGCGAAAGGCGCGGGTATCTCCCGGCCGACGTTCTACTTCTATTTCCCCTCGAAGGACGCGGTGCTGCTGACGCTGTTCGACCGGGTCATCGCCGAAGCGGACGCCACCTTCGAGGGCCGGGCCGATGACTACACCACCGATCCCGCGCGCGCCTGGCACGACGGCATCTACGCTTTGTTCGAACCGTTGCGCGACCATCTCGCCGTCGTCCTCGCCGGCGTCGGCGCGACCGGCGACCAATGTCGAGTTGCGCGAACTGTGGTCGACGTTCATGCAGAAGTGGGTCGACCGCACGGCGGCCGTCATCACCGCCGAGCGAGCTCGCGGCGCCGCGCCCGACACCGTGCCCGCCCAGGATCTGGCCGCCGCGCTGAACCTGATGAACGAGCGGACGATGTTTGCGTCATATACCGGCCAGAAGCCGGCGATCGCCGAGGATGCCGCCCTGGACGCGCTCGTGCACATCTGGATCACCAGCATCTACGGCAAGACCCCGCACTAGTCGGACGACGATCAAGCGGCGTAGGCCGCGTTGAGGAGTCCGACCATGGATTAAGTCACACCTTGATGCGAACATATGTTCGTGTCCCGGGTTGGATCGACGGCGTGGCCGTCCAAGGTTGCATCGGCGGCTCGGCCGGGCGACGCCACCATCCTGCACGCCGACCTGGACTCGTTCTACGCGTCCGTCGAGCAGCGCGACGACCCGTCACTGCGCGGCCGTCCGGTGATCGTCGGCGGCGGAGTCGTGCTCGCCGCCGTCCTATGAGGCGAAGGCATACGGCGTACGCACCGCAATGGGTGGGCGGCAAGCCCGGCAACTGTGCCCGCACGCCATCGTCGTCCCGCCGCGAATGTCGGCGTACTCCGACGCCAGCCACGCCGTGTTCGACGTCTTCCACGACACCACTCCGGTTGTCGAACCGCTCAGCGTCGACGAAGCCTTCCTCGATGTCTCGGGGCTGCGGCGGGTGTCGGGCACACCCGTCGAGATCGCCGCGAAGCTGCGGTCCGACGTTCGCGATCGTGTCGGACTGCCGATAACGGTCGGCATCGCCCGCACGAAATTCCTTGCGAAGGTCGCCAGCCAGGAGGCCAAACCCGACGGGCTGCTTCTGGTTCCGCCCGATCGCGAGCTCGCGTTTCTGCATCCGCTGCCGGTGCGCCGGCTGTGGGGCGTCGGCGCCAAGACGGCCGAGAAGCTGCACACCCACGGCATCGAAACCGTGGCCGACGTCGCGGAGCTGACCGAGTCGACACTCGCATCGCTCGTCGGCGGGGCGATGGGTTACCGGCTGTATGCCTTGTCGCGCAACATCGATCGCCGTCGCGTCGTGACCGGGGTGCGGCGCCGCTCGGTCGGCGCACAGCGCGCCCTCGGCCGCCGCGGCAACACCATGTGCGCCGCAGAGATCGACGCCGTCGTCGATCAATCTCGTCGATCGCATCACCCGTCGCATGCGCAAGGCCGGCCGAACCGGCCGAACCGTGGTGCTGCGCCTGCGATTCGACGACTTTGGCCGTGTTACGCGGTCACACACGATGCCGCGCGCGACGGCATCGACCGACATGATCCTCGACACCGCACGCGCCCTGGTCGCTGCCGCCGGACCACTGATCGCCGAGCGCGGACTCACGCTGGTCGGCTTCGCCGTGTCCAACATCGATCGCGACGGCGCTCAGCAGTTGGAGTTGCCGTTCTCCGAACACGCCGACACTGGCGATCTCGACGACGCCGTCGACCAGGTACGCCAGCGCTATGGAATTGCGGCGCTGACGCGCGGGGTGCTGCTCGGTCGCGATCCCGGCTTGGAGATGCCGCACCTGCCGGACTAGAGCGACTCAGACGTGGTCCAATCCAGCAGCTTGTCCGCCGGCCAGGTGTTGACGATCCGCTCGACCGGACACTCCGTTGTCGAGCGCGCGCTGGGCGCCGTAGCCGAGGAACTCGAGTTGCCCGGCGCGTGGGAATCGGTGTCGATGGCGAACAGGCAGCCGATCTCCTCGGCGAGGTTGAGCAGTCGCGTCGGCGGGTCACGCCGCTCGGGACGCGAGTTGATCTCGACAGCCGTGTCGTTGTCGCGACAGGCCGTGAACACCTTCTCCGCATCGAATTTCGACTCCGGTCGAACGCCGCGGCCACCGGTGACAAGTCGACCAGTGCAGTGGCCCAGCACGTCGGTGTGGGGATTGGCGACCGCCTTGAGCATCCGCCGCGTCATCGACGGTGCGTCCATCGACAATTTGGAGTGCACGCTGGCGACCACGACGTCGAGCCGCTCCAAGCAGGTCGTCGTCCTGATCGAGCGAGCCGTCCTCCAGGATGTCGACCTCGATCCCGGTGAGAATGCGCATCGGCGCGACCGCATCTCGCAACTCTTCGATCACGTCGAGTTGCTTGCGCAGCCGTTCAGGCGACAGTCCGTTGGCGACCTTGAGCCGCGGCGAATGATCGGTCAGTGCGCAGTACTCGTGGCCCAATTCTCTTGCCGCGAACATCATCTCCTCGATCGGTGCCGATCCGTCGGACCAGTCGGAGTGCACATGCAGATCGCCGCGAAGGGCAGCGCGGATGTCGCCGCCGCCGAGATCTGTTGCGTTCTGCCGCAATTCGACGAGCGCGTCGGGTTCGCTGACCCGCCCATGCCTGTGCGATGACCTTCGCGGTCTTGGGTCCGATGCCCGGTAGCGACTGCCAGCTGTTGCGACGCCCGTGACGCTCGCGATCCGCGTCGGAGAGTCGCCTCGAGGATGTCGGCGGCGTTGCGGTAGGCCATCACCCGGCGCGGGTCTTCACGCGCCCGGTCCTTGTAGTAGGCGATCTGACGCAGGGCGATGACCGGATCCATGTATCCAGTGTGCCCGTCAGGGCGCACGCCATGCGGGGTCGCGTCCCGTCAACGCGACCATCCGGTCGATTGCCGGGCGCGTCGTCGGCGAGCGGGACGGCGGCGCCGAAAAGTCCCTCGACCGGTCCTTCCGCCGCGATCTGCGTGACGTGGGCCAATACCGCGTCGACGACGTCGCGGTCGACGTCATAAGGCTGCCCGCTGGCCCGTGCCACGTCCCAGCCGTGGATCACGACTTCGGTCAGCGCGACGATTCCGGCCACCTCGCCGGGGAAGTCGATGCCGCCCGCCCGCGTCATGCCCTCCCAGGCTGCGGGTTCGCCGAATGTGCGCGCCAGCTCGGCCAGCCGCGCCGGGTATGCGGTGCGCCAGTCATCGTCGACCTCGCCGCCGAACTCCGGCGGCGTGTCTGTCAACGGCCCGAAATCCTTGCGCGCGGCCGCGGAGAAGGCCGACGACAGTCCGCCGATGTGGGCGAGCAGCTCGTCGAGTCGCAGCTTTTCGCACGGCGTCGGCGCCGGCAGTTGCGAGTCGGACACGTTGGTCACCACATCAGCGGTGCGTCGGCAGGCCTGCGTCATATCAATCATGTGGATTAAGACCGGCGCATCGGCCGATACTCATCGCGGTGTCACAGGTCGTTGCCCGCGTAAGACAGATTGAAGCTCTTATTGGTCAGTGGGAAGTCCGGAACGATCGTGTCGGACATCGCGACCGGCAGCGCCGGCCAGTTGAACCAGGATGGATCGACGATCTTGGCCCGGGTGAGGTGCCCCCCGGCGTCTATCTCGACGCGGTGCACGATGGTGCCGCGCCAACCCTCCACGATGCCGACGCCACTGGATGTCCCACGGCGGTGGTCGAGCGATGTCCGGCATGTGATCGGACCTCGGTGCGTTTCGGCGAGTGCGCACGCCAGCTCGACGGACGCGGCGAACTCGTCGCGGCGCACCGTGTAACGGGCGAGCACGTCGCCGGTGCTAGCGCCGACCTCGGTGACCGGTAGGTCGGCGGTCGGGTGCTCGATGCGGGCGTCTGTGCGCAGCCCGCTGGCCCGCGCGGCATAGCCCAGGCATCCCAGGGCATGCGCGTCCTCATGGCTGAGCACCGAGGTGCCGGCGAAGCGGTCGTAGACCACGCCGTTGCGCAGCGTGAGGTCGGCCACCTCAGCGAGGTCGGCGGCGATTTCGCGCAGCGCGGTGGTCTCGGGAAGTGCGCGCAACGTCACGCCACCGGGGTGGATCGCGCCCCGCAGCAGTCGATGACCGGTCACCGCGGCGTTCAACCGCAGCAGGCGCTCCCGGATCCGCTGCGCGTGCGCGTTGGCCAGTGCAAAGCCGACATCGTTGGCAAGCGCACCCAGGTCGGCGGCGTGGTTGTAGAGCCGCTCCAGTTCGACGACCAGGGCCCGCAGCCGGTGCACCTCGTCGGGCAGGCCGATCCCGAGGGCGTCCTCCACGGCCAGGCTGTGGGCCAGCGCGTGTCCGGCCGAGGTGTCGCCGCTGACCCGTTCGGCCAGCGTGACCGCGCCGTCGGCGGCGCGGCCCTCGAATAGCTTCTCCAGGCCGCGATGCACGAACCACAACCGCGCTTTGAGCCGCAGCACGGTCTCACCGACGACGGAGAACCGGAAGTGGCCCGGTTCGATCAGTCCGGCGTGCACGGGCCCTACCGGGATCTCGTACACCCCGGTGCCCTCGACCGTCACGAACGGAAACCTGCCGGTCGGCTCGAATTCCGGTGCAGGCCCGGCATCTTGGCGCATGGGATGCCAGTCCTGCGGCCAGTGCGCATGCCGGACCAGCCGGCGTGGCCGGGGATGTCCAGCCGCGCGAATGCCGTAGAGGTCGGCCATCTCACGCTCGAACCGGCCGGCCGGAAAAGACAAGTACGCGCATGACGGCACCGCGGGATCGGCAGTGGACAGCACACATTCGAGCTCGACGCGGCGATCGGGCCGACCGGCAAGGAACAGGTACACCACCCGAAGGGCGCCAACGTCATCGTGGGCCGCCACCAACGCCAACCGGAAATCCGCCCCGAGGAGTTCTTCGGCTCTGTCTGCGACCGCTTCTCGAGGTATCCGGTGGCGCACATAGTCGCGATTCATGGCAGTGCTCCGAGCAGAGCACCCGCGGCTTCGAACAGATCGGTCAGCGGGCCCGCGGTGATCCCGAGCGCAACCGAGACGGCCACACCTACCAGCAGTGCCGCCGAGACGGGGCCGGGCACGACGATCGCGGGTGCGCTCGCGGGCGCGGCGCCGAGCAGCATGCGACCCGAGTTGCGCACCAACGCGGTGAACGCGATGGCGACCAAGCAGCATCGCCGCGGCCAGCGCCCACGCCAACCTGGCGTCGGCCAGCGAGCGGGCGATGGCCAGTTCACTGGCGAACAACGCGAAGGGCGGCAACCCGAGGAGCACGATCAACCCGACCGCAAACGCGCCGCCGATCAGCCGGGAGCGCCGCACCAACCCGCTGATGTCGCCGATTGCAGTGGAGCCATGCGCGGCCTGTAGCTGACCGCCCGCCAGGAACAGCACCGTCTTGCCGACGCCATGCGCGAGCACGTGCAGCAGCAGCGCCGCGATCGCCAGCTGCGTCCCTGCTGCGGCGGCGATCGCGATCAGGCCCATGTTCTCCATCGAGGAGTAGGCCAGCATGCGCTTGACGTCGCCGGTGACCGTCAGCATCAGGGCCGCGACGAGAAGCGTCGCGAGGCCGAGGACAACCAGCCCGGTGCGCAGGAACGTCGGCCCGGTCGCGGCGTCGACGATCGGTTTGATGCGCAGCAGCACCGAGAACGCCACCGCCAGCAACACCCCGCTCATCAGTGCGGACACCGGCGCCGGGGCCTGGCTGTGCGCGTCGGCCAGCCAGGTGTGAAAAGGAAAGAGGCCGGCCTTGGCGCCGTAACCGATGAGCAGAAGACCACCGGCCAGGCGGGTCACCGCGGGGTCGAGACCAGCCGCATACGCGGTGAGCACGTCGAGATTCAGTGCGTGCGCATCAGGCGCCCCAGCATGCCGGGCGGCAAAGTACATCAGGACGGTGCCCAGGAAGGCCACGGCAATGCCCACCGAGCAGATCACCACGTACTTCCAAGTCGCTTCCAGCGCGGTCTTGGTGCGGCGGTGTCCGACCAGGAATGCGGTGACGATGGTGGTCGCCTCGATCGCAACCCAGATGACGCCGATGTTGTTGGCACACACGGCGAGAGCCATCGCGGAGACGAACGCCGGCGTCAGCACTCCGTAGAGGCGGGCGCCGGCCGAATCGGTGTGGCCGTGCTCCAGTTCGGTGTCGATGTAACCAACGCCGGCCCAGGTGGCCAGCGTGGCCACCACGCCGATGACGATCAGCATGGTCGCCGACAAAGCGTCGGCGCGAAGCAGCCCGCCCAATGCCAGGTATCCGGACCCGACACGCAGGGCGAGCGCGGCACCGCAGGCCAGCACGGTGAGCGCCGAGGCCACCGACAAGGCGGCCGTCCAACGATGCCACCCCGCAACGAGATTCACCAGCGCAGCGGCGATCGGCGCGACGATGGGCGCAAGCAGCAGTGCGGTCATCAGTCCCTCAGCTCCTGCAGCCGATCCAGGTCGGCACCGCCGAACGCTCGGCGCAGCCGCCCGGTGAGGACGCCGATCACCAGGACCGCGAACAGCACGTCCAGCGATGCGCCAAGCTCGACGATCACCGGAACGCCGGCGGTCAGCAGGAAGGCCGTCGCAGCGATTCCGTTGTCCAACATCAGGAATCCCGCTGCCTGCGACACCGCGTGTCGCCGCGTCGTCATCACGAAGAGCGCGATGAGGATCACCGCGAAGGCCGCGGGAACGGCGCTGACGATCGGGGTGGGCTCCAGCACCACCAGCGGGCGGGTGATCGCGAACGCCACGATGGTCAGCACCCCGACGATCAACAGCGAGGTGGCGGTGTTCACCAGAGGCGTCGCCTCACGCTGCGCCTCCTGCTCGGCGGCCAGCGCCCGGGCCAGCAGCCACGGCAGCACCGCTGCGCGCAGAACCAGCACCGCAATGCCGACGGCGAACAGGGCGAAGTCGCTGTCCTGCAGTCCACGCACGATCGGCATGGCCGCCAGCGCGAGACCCTGCCAGGCGAGCAGTCGGACGATCGCGCGCAGATCGCGCCGCCACACGATGAGCACCGCCGCGAGAGTCAGTCCGCCCGCGGCGAAGTCGATCAGTGTCACGAAGTTTACGTCGGCCATGTCGGTCCCTACACCGTGAAGAAGTTGGCCGCGGTCACGGCGAGTAGTGCGAGCAGGAACGAGCCGGCGAGCAGTTCGGGCACCCGAAACAGCCGCAGCTTGGCGATGAAAACCTCACCGCTGGCCAGCAACACCGCCAGCACGCCCACCTTGATGGCGACAGCGGCGACTCCGATGACGACATCAGTGGCAGTCGGCTGACCACCGGCAATTCCGATCGGCAGGAACAGGTTTGCCAACAATGCCAGCAGCACCGCCAGCCGCATCGCGGACGCCCACTCGACCAGAGCGAGCCGGGGACCCGCGTACTCGAGCACCATCGCCTCGTGGACCATCGTCAGCTCGAGATGTGTCGCCGGATTGTCGACCGGCAGTCGCCCCGTCTCCGCGATGATCACGATCACCAGGGCAGCAAACGCGAGCACTCCGGCCAGCGACGCCACCTGCGTTGGGTGCGCCAGCGTATTAGCCACCAGCGCACCGAGATTCGCCGACCCGGCCGGGATCGATAGCGCGAACACCGCGAGCAGGATCGTCGGTTCGACGAGTGCGGCGATGGTTATCTCGCGGCTGGCCCCCATGCCGCCGAACGAGGTTCCGGTGTCGATCCCCGCGAGGGTGAGCGCGACAGTACCCAGGAACAACAGCCCGACGATGGCGAACAGGTCTGCGCTGGAATCGAGCGGCGACCCGGTGGCCACCACCGGCGCGACCGCGGCGATCAGCAGTGTCGTACCCATGAGCACGGCAGGAGCAGCGGTGAAGACCACCGTGGTGCCCTCTGGTGTGATCTGTTGCTTGCCAAACTGTTTGCGCAAGTCCCGCCAGGGCTGCAGTACACCACCGCCTGCGCGACCCTCCCACCGCGCTCGCACCTGCCGCATCAGCCCGATCACCAGCGGCGCACCGATGCTCACCGTGGCGAGTTGGACCGCGCCCGCGAAGTAGGACATCACCATCATCTGGCGACCACCAGAATGAACAGCACACCCAGCGCGCCATAGGCCAGGTAGAGGTGCACGCTACCGGTGTGGGCCCGGCGCACCAGGACTGCCGCTGCAGTAACCGCCCGCACTATGGGCGTGTAGAACCGCTCCTCAATGGCGTCGCCGATCCGGCTCCGATACCTCACGCTGTCGGTCATGTATCGCGATTCGGCGTGGTGGGTGACCTCGACGTCGGTGTCCGGGCGCAGTACGTCGTCGAACACCCGCTGCAGTGGTTCAGCGAATGATGTTGCGGTGTACTGCATCCGGTCTGTCAGACCGTCTGCGCCGCACGCCCACAGGGGCAGCGCCTCGGTGGCGGGTCGGCGCCGCGACCGCCATCGGCTCAGCGTCACCGCCGCCAGCACCGCGATGAGCAGGGCAGCCGCGATCACGCCGGGTGCGATCGAGCCGGACATCCCTGGCAGCCTGATCACGGCGCCGAAGTCGGTGAAGCCGACGTCTCGAGCCGCCGGTAGCGTCTCGAGCACCCGGCGCAGCGCGGGCGCAATCAGAACCGGCACGACGGCGATCACCGCGCAGGCGACGGCCGCGATCGTCATGCCCGCCACCATCGTCGCCGGGGATTCCTTTGCAGTAAAAGCGGATTCGGAGCGCGGTCGCGCGAGGAACCCGATCCCGAACGCCTTAACCATCGCCGCCACCCCAAGCCCGGTAGTCAGCGCGACCGCGCCAACCGCCAGCGGTGCCGTCAGTGCCACGACCGTGTCGTGCCCCGGGGCGGCGTGGATCAGCGACTGGACCAGCAGCCACTCGCTGACGAAGCCGGCGCCCAGCGGCAGACCGGATGCGCCGAGAGCGGCGACGCCGAACATCGTTGTGGTGGCGGGCATCCGCCGGGCCAACCCGCCGAGCCGATCGAGGTCGCGCAACCCCGTGCCCGCCAGCACCGACCCCGCCGCAAGGAAACCCTAAACATTTGAACGCGGCGTGCCCGATCAGATGCAGCATCGCCGCGGCGATCGCGATTGTCGCCGGTCCTGACGCGTCCGAGTCCGCGAACAACGTCGCGGCCCCCAACGCGAGGACGATCAAGCCCATGTTCTCCGTTGTCGAATAGGCAAGCAGCCGTTTGAGATCCGTCGCGACCGAGGCCTGCAGCACGCCATACAGTGCGGACAGCCCGCCGACCACCAACAGCGCCAGCGCCCACCAGCTTGGGCCTGGGCCGAGCAACTGCAGGTCGATGCGAACGATTCCGTACACGCCGAGGTTCACCATCGCCGCGCTCATCAGCGCGGACGCTGGGCTGGGTGCCTCAGGATGCGCCCGCGGCAACCACGCGTGCAGGGGCACCAGCCCCGCCTTTGAACCGAACCCGGCAAAGGTCAAGAGGAAGACCACCGTCCGTGCACCGTCGGGCACATCGGAGAGGTCGACGAAGCGAGTCTGCACCGCCTGCAGCGGACAACACCATCAGCCCGATCAGGATTGCGACGAAACCCAATTGGGTCATCACCGCGTAGGTCAGCGCCGCTGTACGTACGGCGGGGCTCGTATGGTCGGCGAGCACGAGCACCAACGATGCGACGGCCATCAGCTCCCATGCCAACAGGAACGTCGTCACCGACCCGGCGGCCGGCACCATCAGCATCGCCGCTACGAACAGCGGCAGCACGACCGTCGGCATCCGGCTCAGATGGCGGGCATAGCCGACCGCGTATACCCCGACCGGTATCGCGACGGCGCCAGTGAGCGCCATGAAGAACCCGCCCAGCGGATCGAGATCCAGGTGCACGCCCGATAGCGGCAACAACCATTCGATGTGCACCGGTTCGGGCGCGCCGAAGATGCCCACCAAGCCCAGCCCAATCCCGACGACACCGATACCCGATGTGAGCAGGCCCGCCGCGACACCAAACCCGTTGCCGGACAAGGATTTCTGCTCAGCCCCCGACGGGGCGGCAAGCGTCGCGGTCACTTGCCCGTCACCGACCGCAGCGCGTTCACAATCTGGTCGGGGGTGGGCGGGCAACCCGGTATCTCGAGGTCGACCGGCACCACGTCGCCGACCGCGCCGACAACGCCGTAGGCACCGGCGAACAGGCCGCCGTGCACGGCGCAGTCGCCGCACGCGATGACCACGCGCGGCCGTGGCGTCGCTTCGACCGTGTTGCGCAGTGGGTCGTCCATGTTCCGAGTCACCACACCGGTGACCAGTAGCGCGTCGGCATGCCGGGGCGAAGCCACCAGCCGGGCGCCGAACCGTTCAACGTCGTACACCGGCCCGAAGGCACCGGAGAGCTCCACCTCACAGCCGTTGCACGAGCCCGCGTCGACATGGCGGATCTGCAGAGAACCTCGCACGCCTGCCAGAGGTTTCACCGTCGCTTCGGGTGCGGGCGCGGCCCCTTCGACGACCCGTCCGACGCGAAGGATCTTGCCGAGCCAGCTCATGGCTCACCGTCTGCGCGGAGGTCCGCGAGGGCGGCGACGCGGTCGTTGAGCACCGTAGTCAGTACTTTGCGCGCCACCGCGAGCAGTTCGGCGATGTGGGGCGAGGCGATTGAGTAGATGGCGGTGTTGCCGTCCTTGCGGGCGGTCACGACGCCTGCGCGCCGCAGCACACCCAATTGCTGGGACAGGTTCGACGATTCGAGGCCGACCTCGGGCAGGAGTTCGCCCACGGATCGATCGCGATCGGCCAGGAGCTCCAGGATCCTGACGCGTGCCGGGTGTCCAAGGGTCTTGAAGAACTCGCCCTTGAGCTGGTACAGCGGCTGTGGTTCCACGGGACTCCTGAAGACTTGCTGTTTCCTAGGATCGATTGATTGAAGATTTTATCAGATAGTGGAGGAGGGTCATGCGCCGCCGCAGGCGCGGGGTGATCAGCTGGTCGGACTAGTGCGATCCGGAAGCGGTTTGGTCGCGCCGTGAATGAGCGCCCAGACCTGGTTCTCGATCGAGTTGCCCGCCACGAACAACATCTCATCGCCGGCCTCGAGCACATCGTCGGGCTTGGGCAGCACGATCCCGCTGTCGCGGATCACGATCGCCAGCGCGGTGTTTTCCGGCAGCGGGAGATCGCGCATCCGCCGCCCGATCAAGGGATCGTCGGTCGACAACGTCAGCTTGTTCAGACTCACCTGTCCCTGACGTAGCCCCATCAGCCGCACCAGGTGACCGATGTCGATGGCGCCTTCGATCGCCGCGACCAACGCAGTCGGCGCCGACACCGCGACATCGACGCCCCACGCCGCGGTGAACAGCCACTCGTTGCGCAGATCGTTGACGCGCGCCACCACCCGGTCCACCCCGAACTCCGTCTTCGCCAACAGTGACGCGGTCAGATTGGCCTTGTCATCACCGGTTGCCGCGATCACCACGTCGCACGTCTGCAATCCGGACTCCTCCAGCGAGCTCAGTTCGCACGCGTCGGCGAGCAGCCAGTCGGCACCGTCCACGGTTTGTGGTTCGTAGTGCCGGACGTTGTTCTCGATCAGCAGCACCTTGTGGCCGTAGTCGAGTAGTTCCTGCGCGACGGATCTGCCGACAGCACCCGCGCCGGCGATACCGATGCGCATCATCCGATGCTGGTCGCCGTGCGTTGGCTGAGTCGTCGGATCGCCGTTTGAGTCGGAACACACAGCCATAGTGGCGCATGCGGACGTGGTACGAACAGGGATGAAATGAGTTTGCAGCAGCTGTATCTGGTGTTGCTGGCCGGTGGGCTCGTGCTACTGGCCAGCATCGTCGTGACGCGCGCGGCCAGTCGGGTCGGATTACCGAGCCTTCTGCTGTTCCTCGCTGTCGGTGTGGTCGTCGGCGAGGACGGGATCGGGCTTAACTTCGACAACTACCTTCTCGCGGATCATCTCGGCACCGTCGCGCTGGCGATCATCCTGATCGAAGGCGGTCTCACGACGCGCTTCGGCGACATCCGCAAGGTGCTCGCACCCGCCGCGGTGCTGGCGACGGTCGGCATCGCCGTCAGCATGGTGATCGTCGCCGCGGGTGCGCATCTGCTCTTGGCATCGACTGGCAGTTGGCGCTGCTTCTCGGCGCCGTGGTCTCCTCCACCGACGCCGCCGCGGTGTTCTCGGTGCTGCGCGTCGTGCCACTGCCCCGCCGCGTCGCAGGACATGCTGGAGGCCGAGTCCGGATTCAACGACGCGCCCGCGGTGATTCTCGTGTTGATGTTCAGCGTGACGCCGCTGCAACTCTCGCCCGTACATGCGTTCGGCGGACTGGCCTACGAACTCGGTGTCGGCGCCGCGATCGGGCTGGGCTGCGGATACTTCGGGGCAATCGCGTTGCGCCACATCGCACTCCCGCGTCCGGGCCTGTATCCGCTGGCGAACTTCGGCCTCGGGATGGTGGCATTCGCCGCCGCGGGTTCCGCCAATGCCAGCGGGTTCCTCGCCGCGTATCTCGCCGCCGTGGTGCTCGCCAACTCCGGGCTGCCGCACCGGTCGGCCACCCGGTCGTTCGCCGAGGGGCTGGGCTGGCTCGCACAGATCGGTCTGTTCGTGCTGCTCGGACTGCTGGTCGACCCCAGCGAGCTTGGGCCGAAGTTGTGCCCGCGATCGTCATCGGCCTGGTGCTGCTGTTGATCGCGCGTCCGTTGCTCGGTGGTCGTGTCGCTCGCCGGCTTCCGGATCCCCTGGCGCGAGCAGGTTTTCCTGTCGTGGGCGGGGTTGCGGGGCGCGGTACCGATCGTGCTGGCGACGTTCCCGATCGTGGGCGGCGTCCCCGACAGCCTGCGCCTACTCAATCTGGTGTTCATCCTGGTGGTGGTATTCACCCTGATGCAGGGTCCGAGCCTGCGCCCGCTCGCCCAACGGCTGGGCTTGATCCCGAAAGAGGCGACCCGTGAGATCCAGGTGGAGTCGGCGCCGCTGGATGTATTGGAGGCGGAACTGCTGACGATGACGGTGCAATCGCCGTCCCGGCTGCAGAACGTCACGGTCCTGGAGTTGCGGCTGCCCGATCCCAGCGTCATCACGTTGATCATTCGCGACGGTCACACTTTCGTTCCCCAGCCCGACACCCGCATCGCGATCGGCGACGAACTGCTCATCGTCACCACCACCAAGACCCGTGCGGCGGCCGAGCGGCGGCTGCGTGCGGTCAGTCGGAGAGGCAAGCTGGCGTACTGGTTCGACGAATACGGCGAGCCGCAGCGACTGAGGCCCAGCGGAGACTAGTCTCGGGACAATGACGTGAGATTTGCATTCAAGACGTCCCCGCAGAACACCTCCTGGGCCGACATGCTGGCCGTCTGGCGGGCCGCCGACGACATCGAGGTCTTCGAGTCGGGCTGGACCTTCGACCACTTCTATCCGATCTTCTCCGACTCCACCGGGCCGTGCCTGGAGGGCTGGACCACATTGACCGCGCTCGCCCAGGCCACCCAACGGCTGCGGGTCGGCGTGCTCGTCACCGGCATCCACTACCGTCATCCCGCGGTGCTCGCGAACATGGCTGCCGCCCTCGACATCGTCTCCGGCGGGCGCCTCGAACTCGGCATCGGCGCCGGCTGGAACGAGGAGGAGTCCGGTGCTTACGGCATCGAGCTCGGTTCGATCAAGGAGCGCTTCGATCGCTTCGAGGAGGCGTGCGAAGTTCTCACGAGCCTGCTGAGCAACGAGCGACGACGTTCGACGGAAAGTTCTATCAGCTCAAGGACGCTCGCAACGAGCCGAAAGGCCCGCAGCAGCCGCACCCACCGATCTGCATCGGCGGCAGTGGTGAGAAGCGCACGCTGAGGATCACGGCGAAATACGCCCAGCACTGGAATTTCGTGGCCGGCACGGCCGAGGAGTTCGGCCGCAAACGCGACGTGCTCGCCGCCCATTGCGCGGATATCGGCCGGGACCCGAAGGAGATTGTGCTGTCGGCCCATGTGCGGCTCGACGAGAACTCAACTACAGAAGGTCGTCGAAGACGCGGCTGCTTTCGGCAAGGAAGGCCTGGATCTCGCGATCATCTACCTGCCGTCGCCGCATGACCCGGCCATACTCGAACCGCTCGCGGACGAAATTACGGCATCCGGCCTGTTAGACAGCAAATTTCAGTGACGGTCACGAAGATATAACGATTTGGCAAACGTGCGGTCACGCGACGAGCGTGAATCGTAACTAGTGGGCTCTGAGTTCGCTAGAAGCCGAATCGGAGTAGCTCGTCGCGGTGATGAGTCGCTCGGCCTTGGCGGGAAATTCGCGGCTCTTCAGCGGGTGACGGAACAGTGACCAGGCGATTCGACTCACCCGGGAACGGTATAGCGGGTTGACGTACACAGTAATGACTCCTGCGTCGATACCGATAGCTGATCCGGGGCCTTACGTTACCGTAATACCCTCATCAAGTCATTAGATACCGGTCGGACTGGCAAACTGCAGTAGGCGCGCCGAGGAATCGTCTGATGTTTCTGCTGTGACAGAAGTGATTATTGAGTTTTTGATTCCCGCGTGAGAAAGACGTCGTTCAGCGTCACCGTGCGCAGTTGCCGCGCACGGATGATGTCGACCAGCTGGGCGTAGACATGGGTCACCGGCGGATGGTTCAGGTGGCCGATCACGACGTCTGCGGGGTGAAGTACTTGTCGGCGATCTTGACGATCTCCGCCTCGGGGATCACCACCTGGTCGTCCAAGTCGCCGGACCACAGCGTGTTCACCGTGTAGCCGAGGTCGCCTGCGACCTTGTCGACGTTCGCATTGTGTGCACCGTAGGGCGGTCGAAAATACGGCCGCACGTCGACACCGTAAGTCTTCCAAAGAAAGTCGTGGTTGTGCCGAAGCTCTTCGGCCACTAGCGGCCAACGGCAGCTTCGTGAGGTTCGGGTGTAACCACGTATGGTTTGCGAGCTGAATCTGGCCATCATCGACCATCGGTCGTAGTAGGTCCACGTGATCGGTCCACGACCTGTAGACACCGTTGACGAAGAACGTCATCCGCATGCCGGTGTCCTTCGCCAACTGCGTGTACGCCTGCCACCACCTCGGTGCTCACCCCGTCGTCGAGCGTCAGCGCCAGCATGTCGCCGTTTCCGGGCAGGCTGCTCAACACGCCGCCCGCCAGCGGGATACGTGCCGAAGGCGGCGGCGGAGGCAGCAACCTCGTGGGTGAGACCGCGGCGGGTGGAACCGGCGCTTCCGCTGCGGCGCCGGCGACCCGCGGTTGGCCGCCGAAAGTCCATCGGCTCAACCCGACCACACCCAGCGTTGCCACAGACAATGCCGCCATGAAATGCCGGCGGTCGAACTCGGACGCGCCAGGAATGCGGCGATAGCTCGGGAGTTCATCGGGACTACTGTCCCGCGAGCGACACAAAAGTGCCTCATTGCGCGGCGTGTCGCGTGTTTTGGATCCCCAGTTAGTTAACGCTGCGGAGGGCCGTGGGCTTGATCGGCGCCGGAAGGGCGGTCTTACCCATCAGATAGCGGTCCACGCCGGCCGCTGCAGCACGGCCCTCGGCGATCGCCCACACGATCAGCGACTGACCGCGGCCCATGTCACCGGCGACGAAAACCCCCGGCACCGACGTGGCGAATTCGGCATCGCGCGCCACGTTGCCGCGGTCGTTGATCTCGACCCCTGAGGTCGTTGAGCAGGCCTTCACGCTCCGGTCCGACGAAGCCCATCGCCAGCAGCACGAGGTCGGCGTCCATGTCGAAGTCGGTGCCCTCGACCTTGACGAACTTGCCGCCCTCCATGCGTACCTCATGCCCGCGCAACCCCGTGACATGTCCGTCGTGGCCGATGAACTGTTCGGTGTTCACCGAATAGACCCGCTCGCCGCCTTCCTCGTGTGCCGAGGACACCCGGAACATCAGCGGATAGACCGGCCACGGTGTGGAATCTGCGCGGGATTCCGGCGGGCGGGGCATGATCTCGAACTGGTGCACGCTGGCCGCACCTTGCCGGTGGACGGTGCCCAGACAATCGGCGCCGGTGTCGCCGCCGCCGATGATGATGACCTTCTTGTCCTTTGCGTGCAGTGGCGGCAGCCCGTCGGCATCGGTCACCGGGTCGCCCTGCTGGACGCGGTTGGCCCACGGCAGGAACTCCATCGCCTGATGGATGCCGTCCAGATCGCGACCCGGGATCGGCAGGTCACGCCATGCTGTCGCACCGCCTGCCAGCACGACCGCGTCGAAATCCGCGCGCAACTGCGCGGCGGTGATGTCGACGCCCACGTCGACGCCGGCACAGAATTCGGTCCCTTCGGCCTCCATCTGCGTCAGACGCCGGTCGATGTGGCGCTTCTCCATCTTGAATTCCGGGATGCCGTAACGCAGCAGGCCACCGATCCGGTCGTCGCGCTCGAAGACGGTCACATCGTGTCCGGCGCGGGTCAGCTGCTGGGCAGCGGCCAGGCCGGCCGGCCCAGAGCCGACGACGGCGACCTTCTTGCCCGTTTTCACGTCGGACGGCAGCGGAACGACCCAACCCTCGTCGAAGGCGTTGTCGATGATCTCGACCTCGATCTGCTTGATCGTGACGGGATCCTGGTTGATGCCCAGCACGCACGATCCCTCGCAGGGTGCCGGGCACAGCCGGCCGGTGAACTCGGGGAAGTTGTTCGTGGCGTGCAGCCGCTCGATCGCGTCGCGCCACCGATCGCTGCGCACCAGGTCATTCCACTCGGGGATCAGGTTCCCCAGCGGGCAGCCGTTGTGGCAGAACGGGATACCGCAGTCCATGCAGCGGGTCGCCTGCTCCCGCAGCGTGTCCTTGGAGAAGTCCTCGTAGACCTCTTTCCAGTCGCGCAGACGCAGCGGAACCGGCCGCCGGTGCGGGGTTTCGCGATGTGTGTACTTGAGGAAGCCGCGTGGATCAGCCACTGGCGGCCGCCATGATCGCTTCGTCGACGTTCTCGGCCGGCCTGCGCTCGGCCTCGGCGATGGCTTCCAGCACCCGCTTGTAGTCGCGGGGCATCACCTTCGTGAAATGCTTCAAATTGTTATTCCAGTCATTCAGGATGCGTTGTCCGACAGCGGAGTCCGTGGCATCGACGTGAGCCTGGATCATGTATGCAGCCACTCGACGTCTTCGTCGTCGAGGTCTTCGAGTTCCACCATCTCGGCGTTGAGGTTGGCGGGCAGTGCGCGATCAGGATCGTAGACGTAGGCGATGCCACCCGACATGCCCGCGGCGAAGTTGCGGCCGGTCGGCCCGAGGATGGCGATCTTGCCGCCTGTCATGTACTCGCAACCGTGGTCACCGACACCCTCGACGATCGCGTGTGCGCCGGAGTTGCGCACCGCGAAGCGCTCGCCCACCTGGCCGCGGATGAACGCCTGGCCACTGGTGGCGCCGAACAGGATCACGTTGCCCGCGATGATGTTGTCCTCGGCGACATAGTCGGCCGGTGCGTTGTCCGACGGGCGGACCACGATGCGGCCGCCCGAAAGGCCCTTGCCCACATAATCGTTGGCGTCGCCGTAGACCCGCAGCGTGATGCCCTTCGGAACGAACGCACCGAAGCTGTTACCAGCCGAACCGTCGAACGTGATGTCGATGGTTCCGTCCGGCAAGCCTTGTCCGCCATAGGCTTTGGTCACCTCGTGGCCCAGCATCGTGCCGACTGTGCGGTTCACGTTCGTGATCGTGGTTGAGAAGCGGACCGGACTCCCCGAGTCGAGCGCTTCTCGGCACATCATGATCAGCTGTTGGTCGAAGCCTTGTCCAGGCCGTGGTCCTGGCTCGAGCTGCAGTACAGGTCCTGGTTCATGAAGGCGGATTCGGGCTCGTGAAGCACGGGTGTCAGGTCGAGCTTGTAGGCCTTCCAGTGCTCGGCCGCCTTCGTGGTGTCCAGCGAGCCGACCTGACCGACCATCTCATTGACGGTCCGGAAGCCTAACTGGGCCATCATCTCCCGGACTTCTTCGGCGATGAACATGAAGAAGTTCTCGACGAACTCCGGCTTGCCGGTGAACCGCTCCCGCAGCACAGGGTTCTGCGTTGCGACGCCTACGGGGCAGGTATCGAGGTGGCAGACACGCATCATGATGCAACCGGACACCACCAGCGGTGCGGTGGCGAAGCCGAACTCCTCGGCGCCGAGCAGCGCCGCGATCACCACGTCGCGGCCCGTCTTGAGCTGGCCGTCGACCTGCACCACGATGCGGTCGCGAAGCCCGTTGAGCAGCAACGTCTGCTGCGTCTCTGCCAGGCCGAGTTCCCACGGCGCGCCTGCGTGCTTCATCGACGTCAACGGCGTGGCGCCGGTACCGCCGTCGTGACCTGAGATCAGCACCACGTCGGCGTGCGCCTTGGACACGCCGGCCGCCACGGTGCCGACCCCGTTCTCACTGACCAGCTTCACATGCACGCGCGCCTGCGGGTTCGAGTTCTTCAGGTCGTGGATCAGCTGCGCGAGATCCTCGATCGAGTAGATGTCGTGGTGTGGCGGTGGGGAGATCAGGCCGACACCCGGCGTGGAGTGCCGTCACTTCGGCCACCCACGGGTACACCTTGGCGCCCGGAAGCTGGCCGCCCTCACCGGGTTTCGCACCCTGGGCCATCTTGATCTGAATATCGGTGCAGTTGGTCAGGTAGTGGCTCGTCACACCGAACCGGCCGGAGGCCACCTGCTTGATGGCGCTGCGCCGCCAGTCCCCGTTCTCGTCGCGGTCGAATCGGCTGACGTCTTCGCCGCCCTCACCCGAGTTCGACCGTCCACCAAGGCGATTCATCGCGATAGCCAGCGTCTCGTGCGCCTCCGCGGAGATCGAGCCGTAGCTCATCGCGCCCGTGGAGAACCGCTTGACGATCTCGCTGGCCGGTTCCACCTCTTCCAGCGGCACCGGCGGCCGCTCCCCGTCCTTGAACTTCAGCAGGCCGCGCAGCGAGGCCATCCGCTCGCTCTGGTCGTCGACCAGAAGCGGTGTACTCCTTGAAGATCGAGTACTGACCGGTGCGCGTCGCGTGCTGCAGCTTGAACACGGTGTCGGGATTGAACAGGTGGTACTCGCCCTCGCGGCGCCACTGGTACTCGCCGCCGACCTCGAGTTCGCGATGTGCCCACTCGTCGGGCCGGTCCAGGTACGCCAGCGCATGCCGCTTGGCGACATCGTCGGCGATGTCTTCGAGGTCGATGCCGCCGACCGGGCAGGCCAACCCGCTGAAGTACTCGTCGAGGATCTGCTGGCTGATGCCGATGGCCTGGAACAGCTGCGCTCCGGTGTAGGAGGCCAGCGTCGAGATGCCCATCTTGGACATCACCTTCAGCACGCCCTTGCCTGCGGCCTTGACGTAGTTGGCCTTCGCCTTGTCACTGCTGATTCCGGTGATCGCCCCGCGATCGACCATGTCCTCGATCGACTCGAACGCCATGTAGGGGTTGATCGCGGCGGCGCCGAAGCCGACCAGGCAGGCCATGTGGTGCACCTCGCGGGCGTCACCCGCCTCCACGACGAGGCCGACCTTGGTGCGGGTGCGGTCGCGAACGAGATGATGGTGCACGGCCGACACGCTCAGCAGCGACGGGATCGGCGCCATCGTCTCGTCGGACTCGCGGTCGGACAGCACGATGATGCGTGCGCCGTCGCGGATGGCCGCCGACACCTTGGCGCGGACGTTGTCGAGCGCCTCCTGCAGGCCCTGCCCGCCACGGTTCACCGGATACAGGCAGCGGATCACCGCCGCGCGCATTCCGTGCTTGTGGCCGCGGATCTCGTGATCGGGGTCGACACAGATCAGCTTGGACAGCTCGGCGTTGCGCAGGATCGGGTTCGACAGCGTGATCTGCCGACACGAGTCCGCGTCCGGGTTCAGCAGGTCGCCCTCGGGCCCGACGGTGCCCTGCAGGCTGGTCACCACCTCTTCGCGAATGGCGTCCAGCGGCGGGTTGGTGACCTGAGCGAACAACTGCTGGAAGTAGTCGTAGAGCATCCGCGGCCGCTGTGACAGGACGGCGACCGGCGTGTCGGTGCCCATCGAGCCGATCGGCTCCGCGCCGGTGCGGGCCATCGGCGCCACCAGGATGTTGAGCTCCTCGTAGGTGTAGCCGAACATCTGCTGGCGCAACACAACCCGGTGATGCGGCATGCGCACGTAGTCGCCATGCGGCAGGTCGTCGAGGTGGAACAGACCGGCATCGAGCCACTCCTGATACGGCTGCTCGGCGGCCAGCTCGGCCTTGATCTCCTCGTCGTCGACGATGCGGCCCTGGGACGTGTCGACGAGGAACATGCGGCCGGGCTGCAGCCGCATCTTCTTCACAACTGTCGACGGGTCGAGATCGAGGCACACCAGCCTCGGAGGCCATCACGACCAGGCCGTCCTCGGTGACCCAAATACGCGACGGCCGAAGGCCGTTGCGGTCCAGCACCGCGCCGATCACGGTGCCGTCGGTGAACGTCATCGACGCCGGGCCGTCCCAGGGCTCCATCAGCGAGGCGTGGTACTGGTAGAACGCGCGCCGCGCCGGATCCATCGACTCGTTACGCTCCCAAGCCTCGGGAATCATCATCAGCACCGCATGCGGCAGGCTGCGCCCGCCGAGGTGCAGCAGCTCGAGCACCTCGTCGAATCGCGCGGTGTCGGAGGCGCCGGGGGTACAGATCGGGACGATCTTGTCGAGGTCCTGACCGGATCCGAAGACGTCGGTCTTGATCAGCGCCTCACGCGCCCGCATCCAGTTCTCGTTGCCGGTGACGGTGTTGATCTCGCCGTTGTGCGCGATCCGCCGGAACGGATGCGCCAGCGGCCACGACGGGAACGTGTTCGTCGAGAAGCGCGAGTGCACGATGCCCAGCGCGCTGGTGAGCCGATCGTCCTGCAGGTCGAGATAGAACGCCTTGAGCTGCGGCGTGGTCAGCATGCCCTTGTAGACGAAGGTCTGACCGGAAAGGCTTGGGAAATAGACGGTTTCGCGGCCGGGCCCGTCCTGGCCCGGCCCCTTGGTGCCCAGCTCGTGCTCGGCGCGCTTGCGCACCACGTACGCGCGCCGCTCGAGATCCATGCCGGACGCGCCTGCGAGGAACAGCTGACGGAACGTCGGCATCGCGTCTCGCGCCAGCGCGCCTAACGAAGACTCGTCGGTGGGCACCTCGCGCCAGCCGAGCACCTCGAGGCCCTCGGCCTCGGCGATCTTCTCGACGGATTCGCACGCCGTCGCGGCATCCTTGGACGACTGCGGCAGGAACGCGATGCCGGTGGCGTAGCTGCCGTATTCCGGGCAGCTCGAATTCGACGACCGCGCGTAGGAACTCGTCGGGGACCTGCAGCAGGATGCCTGCGCCGTCGCCGGTGTGAGGCTCGGCCCCCTGGGCACCGCGGTGTTCGAGGTTCAGCAGGGCGGTGATGGCCTTGTCCACGATGTCGCGGCTGCGGCGGCCGTGCATGTCCGCCACCATCGCCACGCCGCACGCGTCGTGCTCGAACGCGGGGTTGTACAAGCCCTGCGCACGCGGGGAGCAGTCCTGCCCCTACTGCTGGGCGCCATTCCCACCTACCCTTTTTCCGCACGCCTTCGCAAAGCTTTCTGATGGCAGCCGTCGACGACGGCATTAGCCGGTCCGGCGATGGCGGTGCCTTCGTGCAGCATCTGAACGACGGCCCAATCCCACTCGCCACAAGTGGAGAAAACGATATGACAAACACCGCCTGACATGCCAACTTAGTCATGACCTAACTATACTTGCCGCGAGCGATCCGGACACCCGCGATTGCGGCGCCGGATAACGGACGAATAACGTTGCCGCGGTTGCATTTTCGGCTTGTGCACGGGTTGCCGCGATGATGCGTGGTAGATCACACTCGCTTCCCCCTCCACGGTGTTTGCTGTGATGCTGGTCCAACCGTGTACCCAGGCTGGAACGGGTCACACGAGTTTGCGCAAAGCCTAGCCAGATTCTTAGAGAATGGCCCGCACGCTGGTCTCCGGTCGCAGGTCCAGCCGCCGCAGCAGCTGAGCATTCAGCGCCACCACGACGGTCGACGAGCGACATCAAGAGCGCGCCGACCGACATCGGCATCACGAAGCCGACCGGTGCCAGCACGCCCGCCGCCAGCGGCACGGAGATCAGGTTGTATCCCGCTGCCCACCAGAGGTTTTCCTTCATCTTGCGGTAGGTCGCCTTCGACAAGACGGATCACCGAGAGCACCGACCGCGGGTCGGAGCTGGCCAGGATCACGCCCGCCGACGCGATAGCGACGTCGGTGCCGGCGCCGATCGCGATGCCGACGTCGGCCTGCGCCAGGGCGGGGGCGTCGTTGACGCCGTCGCCGACACATGCGCCACCTTGCAGCCCCTCCTGCTGCAGTTCAGCGACCTTCGCGGCCTTGTCCTCTGGCCGGACGCCGGCGAAGACCCGGTCGATGCCCAGTCCGTCGGCCACCGCCCGCGCCACCGGCTCGGCGTCGCCGGTGATCATCACCACCTTGATGCCGAGCTTGTGCAGCGCGTCGACGGCCTGCCGCGATTCCGGCCGGATCTCGTCGGCCAGCTTCAGCGCGCCCACCACGGCTCCTGTCGACGAGCACGTGCAGCACGATCGCGCCCTCGTCGTGCCAGTGCGGCGACCTCCGGCATCTCCGTCTTGCCGGCTTCCTCGAGCAGGCGCGGCCCGCCGACCCGGACTCGTTGCCCGTCGACCGTCGCGGTCACCCCGACGGCGGGCGACGAGCTGAAGTCCGTCGACGGCGGATACCTGAGCCCGCGGCGGCGGCGCCGCCTCGACGATCGCCCGGGCCAGCGGATGCTCGGAGTCGGCTTCGGCGGCGGCGGCCAGGGCCAGCAGCTCGTCTTCGCGTGGCGACCGGTCGTGCGATCGCCGTGACGGTCGGCTCGCCCTTGGTCAGGGTGCCGGTCTTGTCGAACAGCACCGCGTCGACGGTGCGCATGCTCTCCAGCGCCAGCCGGTCCTTGACCAGCACACCGCCCGCGGGCGGCGCGCTCGGTGGCGATGGACACCACCAGCGGGATCGCCAGACCGAGGGCGTGCGGGCACGCGATCACCAGCACGGTGATGGTGCGGATGACGGCCTCATCGGGCTGGCCCGACAAGCCCCCAGACGATCGCGGTGATGATCGCCGGCCGAGAGTGCGAACCAGAACAGCCAGGCCGCGGCGTTGTCGGCGATCCGCTGCGCCCGCGACGACGAGTTCTGCGCCTCGGTCACCAGCCGCTGGATGCCGGCCAGCGCGGTGTCGTCGCCGACGGCGGTGACCCTCACCCGCAGCCCGGAGTCGGTGGCGACCGTGCCCGCGACGACGTGGTCGCCCACGCCGCGGCGCACCGGGCCGGGACTCGCCGGTGACCATCGACTCGTCGATGTGCGCCGAGCCGTCGACGATCTCGCCGTCGGCGGGGACGCTGCCGCCCGGCCGGACGATCACGACGTCGCCGACGCGCAGCTCGGCCGGCGCCACCGTCATCGGTGCCGTCGCCGTCGACACGCTCGGCCTCGTCGGGCAGCAGCGCGGCCAGCGAGTCCAGCGCCGAGGTGGTCTGCGCCAGCGATCGCATCTCGATCCAGTGGCCGAGCAGCATGATCACGATCAGCAGCGCGAGCTCCCACCAGAAGTCGAGCTGGTGGTTCAGCAGGCCGAGGGTGGCGCCCCACGACGAGACGAACGCCACCGTGATGGCCAGCCCGATCAGCAGCATCATTCCCGGTGCGCGCGAACGGATCTCGCTGACCGCGCCCGACAGGAACGGGCGGCCGCCCCAGACGAACATCACGGTGCCGAGCAGCCGGCGACACCCACTGCGCATGCCGGGAAGTCCGGCACGGTGTAGCCGAGGATCATCGCGAACATGCCCGACAGCGCCACCGTCGGGACCGCGAGCACGAGCATGATCCAGAACATCCGCCGGTACTGGGCGACGTGGTCGGCGTGGCCGCCGTGGCCGCCTCCGCAGTGGCCTGGTGCGCGCCGTGGCCGGCGGCTTCCTGCGTGGGCCTCGTGCGTCTCATGCTGGGTGTGGTCGACTTGGTCATGCCGCCACTATATACCCCTAGGGGGTATATAGCCACAGGGGTCCCCCGTCAGGCTGTACCGCGATGTGCTGAAAGGTCGCGTCACGCCCGGTAACGCCACCGACGATCTGCAAGACTGGGATCCCGGCCGTTCTGGCGGTGAAGGAGACCGGTTGCTCGTGGATCTTCGCGGCAGGGACGATTGCCCTGGGGACGGATTGGTGCACAGCGCACGATGACGACGCCCACGGCAGGTCTGGATCAGCCCGACAACTCCATGCGGGGGTCGGTACACATCTGCCTCACGGCGACGGTGGCCGGCGTACTCATCGGCTTTGTCGGTGGCGCGTTCCGCTGGTGTCTGCAAAAGGCCGATAACCTGCGCGTCGACTTCGTCGACTGGGCACACCACCTACCTGGACCGGGCTGGCTGGTTCCCATAGCCGCCGCCGCGATCGGGGCCACCCTCGCCGCACTGATCGTGCGGTGGGAACCGCTGGCCGCCGGCAGCGGCATCCAGCATGTCGAGGCGGTCTTTCTGAACGAAGCCCGGCCACCCCTTATCCGCGTGCTGCCGGCGAAGTTCGTCGGTGGTGTGTTGAGCATCGGATCGGGGCTTGTGCTGGGCAGGGAAGGGCCGACCGTGCACATGGGCGCGGCGATCGGAGCCGAGACGGCGCGGCGCGCCCGGTTACCCGATGCCGAGGTCAGGATGATGCAAACGGCGTTGGGTGGGGCCGGCTTGGCGGTCGCGTTCAATGCGCCGATCGGAGGCACCCTTTTCACCCTCGAAGAGGTCACGAAGTCGTTCCGGGTGAAAACCGTTCTAGCGACGCTCGTTTCGGCTGCTGTGGCGGTGGGATGCTCACGGCTTCTGCTTGGAAACCACGCCGACTTCCAGGTCGAACCCATCAACGCTCCGGCGCTCGCGTGGTTGCCACTTTTCGTCGTCTTCGGCCTGCTGACCGGATGTCTCGGTGCCGCTTACAACGGGTTGGTGTTGTGGTTCCTCGATCACGTCGCAGCGATTCGCCGAATCCCGACCCTTGCGAAGGCGGCCATCATCGGTGCCACCATCGGATTCGTAATGTTCGTCCACCCGCTTGCGGTGGGTGGCGGCGATCCCCTGACGCAGCAGATCCTCACCGGACAGAACCTGGTTGTCTCCGTCGTCATCGGAGTCCTCGCTTTGCGGTTCATCGCCGGCCCGTTGTCGTACTCGGCCGCCGTTCCGGGCGGGTTGTTCGCACCGCTATTGGCCGTGGGCGCCTTGTGGGGACTGCTGTTCACCCAGGGTTTCAACGCCGTGTGGCCGAACGACGCAAGGCAGTTGGCGGTTCCGATGGCGCTCGTCGGAATGGCGGCGTTCTTCGCCGCGACCGTCCGTGCGCCCGTTACTGGTTTGGTCCTCGTCGCAGAGATGACGGCCACGACCGAAGTGCTCGTGCCGATGATGGCGGCCACCGCTGCGGCGGTGCTTGCCGCGTACGTCGTGGGGTCGCCACCGATCTACGACAGCCTGCGAGAGCGGATGCCCGACGAAGCCTCCATTGAAGGACGCGGCACCGGTCAGCGACGGCCGAACGCCGCGGATGATCAGCCGTCGACGTCGGAATAGCGGCGCAGCCCGTGTTGTATACCCCCGGAGGGTAATCAAAGGCATGGGTCTCGGTCACGCTCTCCCCCCGACGACCCGGTAATCGGACGGGCTCGGCCGTTCGGCCGGAAGAGTGCTGTGGCGCTGGGGTTATGCGAGTTCGTCCACCGCGGCACCACGCTGGCCACGGCCACCGTGCGCTCCTTCTACATCCACACGCCCGATGACCTGGCGCCCTTCCCCGAAGGTCCTACCGGTCCGCCACCACCTGGCGGGCTCGCCGATCGAATGGCGGTGCGCGTCGCCGAGAGCGGCGGCACGACAAAGGTGCTCCAGCAATTGGTGGACCCCGTGGTGAACAACAGCCTGGGCGTCGTGCATGGCGGCGTGTCGGCCATGGCCCTGGAACTGGTCGCATCAGCAGCGGTCAACGCCCAGATCGACGATCGGCCGCTGCGCACCGTCTCGCTGCGAGTGAATTTCATCCGGCAATTCCGCAATGGCGACGAATCACGTTATCTTGGAACGGCTTTGCGTGTCGGTCGCCGCATCGCGATCGGCGAGGCACAGGCCGTCGGCCCCGATGGGCGGACGGCCATCATCGCCCGTCTCACCGCCTGTCGCTGAGCGGTCCAGATAACTCCAGCCTCGGCAATTGTTTTCGGGGGTCAATCCTGGCTTTGAATCCCCTTTCGGATTTGTGATCGCCGATTTCTTTCGACCAACGATTGGATCTGGCCCGGTTAGGGGCCAATCGCCATCGTTGCGGCGGAAATCGCCGTTGCGCTCGCTGCGCGACTCCCGGCGCAATGGTCGTCGATCCACACTGAGGGCTGCCGTCGTCGCGATGATGACCTGCCTCGGAAACGTCCGCATACGCCGCGAGCGGGAATGACCATCGTGGCCGAAATAGTCAGCTAGGGCTGTTTGCCTGCAACCGTGGTGCCCAGCTCGAACTTGGTTACCGAAGTTAAGTCATGCCTGCGGCGCTCATCATTGCTGTAGGTGTCATCAAGGTTTGCAGAAATCGTCGCCAGCGAAACTTTTGGCAACGAAATTACAGGGGTTTGCATGCCGTATCACCTGCATTTAATTATCACCGCAGTTAATTACTCCCATATCTGGGAATGCGCTATTCAACCTTGCTGACATGTGCTAATTATGTTGCTGTACCCCAAGTGTTCATGGCCAGCTAAGAGGCCGCTCCTTGGCCTCTTCTCAGAAAGGACACGGCAATGAAGGTTGCCAATAAGAAGTCAGCCGCGGCGGCCACACTGGCGATGGGCGCACTGGCCGTAGCCGGCGCCGCCGCTTATGCGATCGAGCCGCCCGCTCCGGTCGCGAAGGCCAATCCCTTGATCGTGCAGAAGCAGAGCGACGTTCAACTCGTCGGACTGTTCGGCCCCCTCATTGGCGTCCTCGGCGGAACCGTGAACACGGTCACTGCTGTAGCGACCCCGGTGGCCAGCCCGGTGATCGGCCCCCTGGTGGCACCCGCACCGAACAACCTCGCGACCACTGTCACTGGCGTCACCGGCGGCCTCACCAGTGCGGTGCCGGTGCTGGCTCCGGTCGTCACCCCGTTGATCAGCAATGGCACTGGCGACGGCCAGAATGCGGGCTTGCTGATCGGCAACGGTTCCGCCGGCACCACCGCCGGCACACCGGGTGGCAACGGCGGCCTCATCCTCGGCAACGGCGCTGACGGCGGCGCGGCTGCCAACGGCGGCGGCGCCGGCCTGATCGGCAGCGGCGGCAACGGCGGCGACGCCCCCGACGTGTCCGGCCCAGGCGACCAGAGCGCCCTCGACGGCGGCGAGGGCGGCGACGGCGGGGTGTTGATCGGTATCGCCGGCAACGGCGGCGACGGCGGCAGCGCGACCAGTACAGGTGTCGGCGATGCCACCGCCGGCGACGGCGGCGCCGGAGGAACGGGCTCCATCGTCCTCGGCCTCCAGTCCGGCGACGGAGGCGACGGCGGCGACGCGACGGCCGACGTCGGCAACTCCAACGCCGGCGACGGCGGAGACGGCGGCAGCACACACGTGCTGGGCTCGGGTCCGGCAGGTAGCAACGGCGGCGATGGCGGCGACGCAACCACCAACGTCTCCGGCGATTCGAACGGCGGCGACGGCGGCGACGGCGGCTTCGGCGGCCTCGTTCTCGGCGGCTCCGGCGACGGCGGCGAGGGCGGCAGCGGCACGATCAGCAATCCCGTCGGCCAGGGTTCGGCGACCGGCGGAGACGGCGGGCACGGCGGCTATGCGGGAGTTGTCGGGGGGATCGGCGACGGCGGCTCCGGCGGCGACGCCACCAACGCGGGATTCGGCGGGTCCGACTCCGGCGACGGCGGCGACGGCGGCTGGGCGATCGGGTTCGGCGATGGTGGTGGCGGCGGCGACGCCGGGGACTCCGCCACGGTCATCGGCGACGCCAAGGCCGGAGAAGGCGGCACCGGCGGTCCCGGTGGCAACATCTCCGGCTCCGGAGGCACAGGCGGCTCAGGCGGCAAGGCCACCAATGTTCTCGGCAATGCGGACGGCGGCGCCGGTGGCAGCGGCGGCAACAGTGGTCTGCTGGCAGGTTCCGGCAGTAACGGTGGTTCCGGCGGCAGTGCCATCAGCGCCGGGGATGCCGACGGCGGCGCCGGTGGTAACGGTGGCGGCGGCATCGATGGCGGGGGCACCGGGGGCACCGGCGGCACCGGCACCGGTGGCGGCGGTAGCAGCGACGGGGCCGACGGAAGCGACGGCGCCAACGCCTGACGGTTGTAGACAGACAGTGGCCGGGACGGGTTCGTCCCGGCCACTTCTGTGTTCGCGAGCGATTCGGTCACGTCTACGCAGCGTTGATTTCCATCGCAGAACGATTCGGATACGACCGGCTTCTCGCGCACCGGCGCGTGCGACGGTGTGGCGATCGGCGTCACGATCGGCGTCACTGACGGAGGAGTCACGCATGCGCGAGCCGACGATGCTGCACCGCTTGGCAGCTGAGTTCATCGGAACCTTCTGGTTGGTCCTCGGCGGTTGCGGTAGCGCAGTCTTCGCCGCGAAATTCGAGGCGGGTGGAACCTCGTTGGGTATTGGATTTCTCGGTGTCGCCCTGGCTTTCGGCTTGACCGTCCTCACCGGCGTCTACGCATTCGGCACCATCTCCGGAGGCCACTTCAACCCCGCGGTCACTCTCGGCGCGGCGCTGGCCCGTCGAGTGGAATGGAAAGCGTTACCCCCGTATTGGATCACCCAGGTGATCGGCGGCTTGGCCGCCGGCATGCTGATCTACATCATCGCCAAGGGCCAGGACGGCTGGACTGCGACGGGCAACATGGCCGCCAACGGCTACGGCCTGCACTCCCCCGGCGGCTTCAACTTGTGGGCCGTGGCGATCACCGAGATCGTGCTGACAGGCATCTTCCTGCTGGTCATCCTCGGCTCCACCGACGATCGCTGGACGGCGTCAAAAGGCTTCGCGGGATTGTCAATCGGGCTGACCTTGACGTTGATCCACCTGATCTCGATCCCGATCTCGAACACCTCGGTCAACCCCGCGCGATCCACCGGCGTCGCCCTCTTCAACGGCGACGGCGCGCCCGCACAGCTGTGGGTGTTCTGGCTCGCACCGCTGATCGGCGCGGCGATAGCGGGTGCCGCCTACCCCTACCTGTTCGGCGGGTCGGACGAACTTGCCGACCAGCCGGTGCGAGACGATGCGCTGGGGGACAGCGCTACTACTTGACCGGCGCCTTCTTCTTCGCCCGACTAGCGGCTGCCTTCTCGGACTTCGCGCCCTCGTTGGCCAGCTGTCCGCCTGAGTTCTCCAGATGAGCCCGCATGAACCACTGGAACTTCTCCAACTCGCCGGCGTGCGCGATGATCATGTCCTGCGTCACCGGGTCCAGCTCCTCGAGCGTCTCGATGCACCTGCGAGTGTCCTCGATGACGCCGGTGTAGACGAGGTCGAGGGCGGCCAAGTGGGCCGCCACGGTGTCGCGTTCGACGGAATAGTCGTCCCAGGTGCGGTCCTTGAGGATGGCACCGGGCGTTCCCAAGGGCGACTTGCCCAGCGTCGCGATACGCTCGGCCACCTCGTCGGCGTATCCGCGAACGAGTTCGACCTGCGGGTCGATCATCTCGTGAACTCCGATGAAGTTCGGGCCCACGACATTCCAGTGCACATGCTTCAAAGTCAGATGCAGGTCGTTGTACGTGCTCAGTTGCTTCTGCAGAAGGTCGGCGACCTTGTTGGCGTCTTTTTCTTCCAAGCCGGGAATTGTGAACGAAGTCATGGGTGTGCAGTACCCATGGTTTGCTCCGGGTATTCGTGAATTAGATCGCGCGCAGATTCGGGATGGCCGCTCGCGCGCCGAAGCGTGGATTCACCGCCAGTCCGCTGACCTCCAGTAAACGCACCGCACGGTGTCGATGTGGACGTATCGGCTCCAGCAGTTCTACCATCGCCGGGTCGTCGATCGGGTGTCCGAGCAGGCTCCAGCCGACCATCTTGGCCACGTGATAGTCGCCGACCGACAACGCGTCGGCGTCACCGAAGGCGCGTTGGGCCGTCTCTGCCGCGGTCCACTCCCCGACACCGGGCAGCGACATCAGCGCCGCACGGGCCGCCTCGGCGGACCGAACCGAAAGTCGCTCCAACGAGTCGGCGCGTTGTGCGCAGAGCACCAACGTGCGGGTGCGGCCGGGATCGACGTTCGCGCGATGGAACTCCCACGACGGGATGCGCCGCCACACGTCACCTGACGGGGGTACCCGCATGTGCACGGGCGCGGGCCCGGGTGCCGGTGCGCCGAACTTGGTCACCAAACAGCGCCATGCGCGGCGGGCGTCCATACCCGAGACTCGTTGTTCGAGCACGGCCGGGATGAGCGCCTCTAGCACCCGGCCGGTGCGTCCGAGCCGCAAGTGCGGGACGCGTTGATGCGCCGCGGCGATGGTCGGCTCATCCGGTGAGAACCCCGACGCGTCATCATCGAACCCGAACTGGGCGGAAAGCGTCTCGGTGAATTCGCGTGCGCCGGCGCCCCACGCCTCACAGTCGACGGTGTCCGGGGCGGATTTCGTGATGCGGGCGGTGACGGGTCCACTTGGCATGAGACTGGTGCGCCAGATGGCACCGTCGGCGGCGTCGTGATAGCACGGATCGCCTCGCCCGCGACGAAGCGGGGACAGCGTCAGCCGAGGACTCGCGGGTCCGTCGAAGACGACGCTGGCGGCGCTTTGCACCGATTCAGGTTAAGCGACGGCGACGTCGGCCTTGTCCGGGTAGAACGCGACATGACCGGCGATCGGGCCGACTGCGGGATACGGCTTGTCGTAGGTCCAGATCGCGTCCTCGACGGTGTCGCCGGCCGCGGTGACGACGTGGTGGTAGCGCGCCTCGCCCTTGTACGGGCAGTAGGTCTCGGTGTCGCTGTCGCGCAACACCGACTGCACGACGTCGCGCAACGGTATGTACTGCACCGCCGGATAGGTCGACTCCTGCAGCGTCAGCGCGTCATCGGTTTCGGCGACGATCTCGCCGTTCACCCGTACCGTGACGTGCTTGCCGGTCGGTTCGACGGTGATGGGATGCGCGTCGGTCGGTTCGAGTACGGGGCGATCGCTCATAGCAGAGGCAACGCCGCCAGTCCGGCCCCTGATTCCCGACCCGTCTATACGATCACCGCATGACTGAGCCCAACCCCGCCTCCGCGCAATCGGAGATCACCATCAACGCCAGCCCTGCGACCGTGTATCGCCTGATCACCGACCTATCCACCTTGGCGTCGCTGGCCGAAGAAGCGCATGCGATGGAGTGGCGCAAGGGCGATGCGGCACGACCCGGCGCTGTGTTCAAGGGGCGCAACCGCAACGGCTCGCGCACCTGGACGACGACGTGCACCGTCACCGACGCCGATCCCGGGCGAGCCTTCGCGTTCGATGTGAAGACTGCAGGTGTGGTTCCAGTCGCGCACTGGCGCTACGACATCGTCGCAGAAGGCGATGGCTGCAAAGTGACAGAACAGACCTGGGACCGCCGACCACGGCTGGATCCGCAAGCCTGCCGAAATGGGCACCGGCGTGCATGACCGTACGGCCGCGAACACCGAGCACATCCAGCTCACCCTCCAGCGGCTGAAGGCAAAAGCCGAAGCGGGCTAGGGCCGCCCCGCGATCCGGTCCGCGACGACCGCGATCGGCGACGTCGTCTCGCGGCCTCGGGATTCGTGCCAGTCGGCCGCCTTGTACGCCAGATACATGCCGCGCACACCGAGCCAGCGCAGCGGCTCGGGCTCCCAGTTGCGTGACCGGTGCCCGACCCACGGCAGCTCCGTGAGCGCGGTATGCCGGTCACAGCACCAGATCGGCCAGCGTGCGCCCGGCCAGGTTGGTGGCCGTGACGCCGTGCCCGACGTATCCGCCGGCCGATCCCAAACCCGTTGTTCTGTCCAGGGATACGCAGGCCTCCCAGTCCCGCGGCACGGCCAGCACACCGCACCATGCATGTGCGATCGGGATATCGCGGGTCTGCGGCAGCACCGAGTGCAGTACCGCGCGCAGGTGTGTGATGGTGCGCTCGGGCACCCGCCCGTCGGCATCGGTTCGGGAGCCGAACCGGTACGGCACACTGCGCCCGCCGATCGCGATGCGGTCGTCGACGGTGCGCTGCGCGTAGAAGAAGCCGTGCGCGGTGTCGCCGAGGGTTTCGCGGCCACGCCAGCCGATCGAGTCCCAGATGTGCTGCGGGATCGGATCGGTCGCGATCATCGAACTGTTCATCGGCAGCCAACGACGCCGCAAGCCAGGCAGCGCGGCCGTGAAGCCTTCGGTGGCTCGCAGCACGACCGGCGCGCGGACGACACCGAGCGGCGTGCGGGCGCGGCCGGAGTCGATCCCGGTCACCGGTGACATCTCGTAGATGTCGACGCCGAGTCGTTCGACGACGTCGGCCAGCCCGCGCGCCAGCCAGGCGGGCTGCACCCTCGCACAGTGCGGATTGTGGTAACCGGAAACCACCGCGTCGAGCGCAATCCGTTTGGCCGCTTCATCTTTCGTCAGCGCAACGATCCCGTCGACCTTCCAGCTGATCTCCTCGTCCATCTCGGCGGCCAGCCGCGAGGCCTGGGCCCGGTTGCGGGCGACCTCAAGTGTCCCGCCCTTGACGATGCCGGCATCGATGCCTTCGGACTCGGTGACGTCGATGACCTCGTCGACGGCCTCGTTGAGAGCCCGCTGCCACGCCAGCACGGGGTCGCGGCCGTATGTCTTCGCCATCCGATTACGATCGCCGGGCACCAGCCCCGACAGCCAGCCGCCGTTGCGGCCGGATGCCCCGAACCCGGCGAACCGCGCTTCCAGCACGACGATGCGCAGCGACGGGTCGGCCCGCTTCAGGTAGTACGCGGTCCACAGCCCGGTGTAGCCGGCCCCGACGATGCAGACGTCGGCGTCGCGGTCGCCCGGCAACGGCGGACGCGGTGATCGGGTAGTCGGCGAGCCAATGCGACACCCGACCATTGACGGGACCTGCTGCGGACACCGTCCGATTCTGGCAGTGCGGTCAGGTGGTGTAATCGCGAGATGGCCAATCTTGAGCGGCGGGGCGCGGTGTTCGTGTTGACGCTCGGCGACGACGAGAACCGATTCCACCCCGACCGGTTGACGGAGATCAACGAAGCCCTCGACGAGGTCGAGGGTGCGGACGGCCCGAAGGCCGTCGTCACCACAGGCTCGGGCAAGTTCTATTCCAACGGGCTCGACCTGGATTTCATGGCGGCCAATCCCGATGCGTCCGAAGCGAATCTCGCCGACGTGCACGCATTGTTCGCCCGGGTTCTGGTGTTCCCCGCACCGATCGTCGCGGCGGTCCAAGGACACGCGTTCGCCGCCGGGGCGATGCTGACGCTCGCACACGACCTGGTGGTCATGCGTGCCGACCGTGGCTTCTGGTGTCTGCCGGAGGTCGACCTCGGCATCCCGTTCACCGCCGGGATGAACTCGTTGATCCGAAGCAGGCTGCCGATCGCGACGGCGCACGAGGCGATGACGACGGGTAAGCGCTACGGCGGTACGGACGCGCAGACGGCGGGCATCGCGGCGGCCACCGCCGGCGAGGGCGCGGTTGTCGATGCAGCCGTGGCCCTGGCCGAAGAACGCGCGCCGAAGGCAGGCGCCGTGTTCAGCGCGATCAAGGCGCGGCTCTACGCCGAGGTCATCGCCGAGCTCAAAGCCATCTGAACGCATCTGTCGGACCCCCGGTGCACGCTGGCCGTAAACCACGACAGCGAACCTGGAAGGTGCGGCTTTGATGTGCTGGAAATGCGACCATCCCGACGCCACTATCGACGACTACTTCGACCAGCTGCGCGCCAGTATCCGCAAGCACGGCTGGTTCGTGCAGTACATCGAAAGTGCCCGCACCCCATACGCTTACACGATCGGGTTGCACGACTGGGACCTACCAGAATTGCTGATCACGGCGGTGTCGCCGCAGCGGGCGAATCGACTGCTGAACAAGGTGGCCGCGGACACCGTGCGCGGTACGGTGCTGACCCCGGGTCAGCGCATTGCGACGCCGGCCGGCCCATTGCTCGAGGTCGTCAAGGTGGACCAACCCGATGCACATCTCGATTTCGCAGTGGCGTTCGGCGGCCCCGACATCAGGGCCCTCCAGCTGGTGTGGGCCGACGGCCGTCGCCGCTGGCCGTGGTCGGCAGCGTTCTGCGACGGCCGCCGCAGGCAACCAGTGCTTGGGGTGCGGGCTCAGAACGCGTAGCGGTGAAATTGGGCCATGTACCGCCATGACGGCACCACGCGACATCACGGCGGCCATCAAGCGGTAGTACCACGCCAAGTCCTTGAAGGCCGGAGAGTCGAACGGTGACACCCAGGCCAGCAGTCGCACGCCCGGAACGGCCTCGAGGATGTCGTCGGGCTCGTCGATGCCCCAGTACAACGTCGCTCCGGCCCGGCGCACCACGGCATTCGTCCATTGCGCTTTGATGCCGAGCTTGTTGAACGCGTCGAACTGCAGCTCACCGGACGGGAATCTCTCGACGACGCGGCGCAGCAGTGCGACGCCGTCGGCCTCCGTGAGGTACATGGTCAGTCCCTCGCCGATCATCAGCGTCGGCCGGTTCGCGGGAATCTCGGCCAACCACGCCGGATCGCTGACCGACGCGGCGACGACGTGGTAGTGGTCCCGGGTCGGATAGAGCCGCCTGCGCAGCTCGATCACATCGGGATAGTCGACGTCATACCACTCGACACCCGGCCCGGGTTCCAGCCGGAAGACCGAGCGTCCAGGCCGCACCCGAGATGCAGTACGACGGCTTCGGGGTGGACCGCCAGGAACTGCCGCACCCAGTTGTCGAAGTGCGCGGTGCGAGTCGTCACCGAGGGAGACGTGGCCTTGGTGATCGTCGTCTTCGACCAGTCGTAGTCGATACGCTCGACAATCTCCTTCGCGAACCGATCACCGAGGATTGGCTTGGGCAGGTCGGCATCCAGCGCCTTGGCGTAGATCGTCGCAAGCATCGTCTGCGGCGCCCCGGATAGATCGACGTGAAGTTTCTCGGTCACGTCATCCGAGGCTAGTTGCGACCCAATCCCGTACGCCAGTGGCTGAACAACGTTCGGCGCGCCGTTCAGCACGAATCACGTTGTCCGTCAGGGGCGTAGCTAAGCGGCCAGCGCCACGTCCACCACCAAGCGCTTCCGCGCCCGGCTGACGAGTTGGCGCGCATTCGACTCGGTCACCCGCACGATCGCGGCGATGTCGGTGTACGAGTAGTCGAACGCTTCGCGCAGAACATATGCGGCGCGCTCCGATGGCGACAGCCTCTCGAGCAGCGTGGCCGCGATGTACTCGCAGGTTGCGGCTCGCTCGGCCCTCACCTGCGGGTCGGCGTTGGCATCCACCGGCTCGGAAAGCCAAGGCTGCATATGAGTTTCGCGACGCGCGTGTGCCGACTGCAGCACATTGATCGACAGTCGTCTGGTCGTGGTGGCGAGGAACGCCGGAGGATCGAGGACCACGTTACGGTCGCACGCCTGCCAGCGCAGCCACGCTTCCTGCACGATGTCTTCGGCCTCGACGCAGTCGTGCACGATCCGATATGCGATGCCGAACAAGCGGTCTCGCACAGCGAGGAACACCTCGACAGCGTGGTGGAGCCCATCTTCTGGCATCGTGCGTTCCCTTTCGATGAGAAATCAGACAGCCATGCCGCCGCCGTCGGCGTGCAAGGTCGAACCGGTGATGAAGCTGGATCGTGGAGAGGCGAGAAACAGGACCGCTTCGGCGATTTCGGCCGCATGCGCGGTGCGCCCCAGTGGGAGCGCCCGGCCTAGTTCTTCGTTGATCTCACCCCATTCGGCCGCCACTCCATCGGTGCGAGTGGGACCGGGGGCCACGCTGTTGACCCGCACCCCGCGCTTGCCGAACTCGACAGCCCATGTGCGGGTGAAGGACTCGAGGGCCGCCTTCGAGGCACTGTATCCGGACGCCCCGGCGACGCCCTTCGACGCGACCATGCTCGTGACATTGATGATGCTGCCGCGGCCGCGGTCGAGCATTCCCGGCACGATGCCCGCGACGAGAAAGTACGCGCCGCGAACGTTGGTGCAGAAGATGGACTCGAACACCGCGACGTCTTGGTCGACGGTTGCGGCGCCGGTGAAGTTCGCCGCATTGTTGACGACGACGTCGACGTCTCCGCACTGCTTCACGAGCGATCGCACCGAATCCAAATCGGACAGGTCGGCCTGCACGAAGCGAGCGCCGACACCGATCCTCGCGGCCGCCGCTTCGCCCCGTTGGGCGTCGCGCCCCGAGATGATGACCTGGGCCCCTTCGGCGGCCATCAGCCGCGCGGATTCCCAGCCGATACCCGCCGTGCCTCCGGTGATCAGTGCGGTGTGGTCGGCCAACTCCATGAGTTCAGCCTGTCGATTCCGCAGGCCGATCGAACCCTTGGAATCCCGTAGTCTTCCCGTGGCTTCGGGCCGGTAAATCCAGTACAGGGGTTACGTGACGTCGGCGCGTCCGCGCAGCTGCCGTCGCGACTTGATGCCGAGCTTGGCGAAGACCTTCCGCAGATGCCATTCCACGGTGTGCGCGCTGATGAACAGCTGGGCGCCGATCTCCTGGTTGGTCAGGCCGGCGCCCGCCAGCTGTGCGATCTGCGCCTCCTGCGCGGTCAGTCCCTCGTCGGAGCCGACCGTGCGTTTACGTGTCTTCTCTCCGGTCACCAGGAGCTCGCGCCGCGCGCGTTCGGCGAACGCCTCCGCGCCCATCCGCACGAACATCTCATGCGCAGCACCCAACTGTTCGCGCGCGTCGACACGGCGGTGCTCGCGCCGCAGCCATTCCCCGTACACCAGGTGCGCGCGAGCGAGGTACACCACGATTCTGGTGTGGCCGAGCCGATCGATCGCCTCGCGGTAGTGGTCCTCGGCCGGGCGCCCCTCTTCGAGCAGCGCCCGAGAGCCCGCGAGCGTGCCGAGCGCCCAGTCGGTTCCTGCGGCCTGCGTGAGCTCGGCGAGCCTCGACAGAGCGTCACGCGCGACGTCGCGCTCGCCGCACCGGACGGCTGCCTCCACCAGTTCGCCGACGGTCCATCCACCGAACCCGAGATCCTCGTGCTCCGACGTCCGTCGCGCGGCGGCAAGCGCCTCCTGGTATCGGCCTAGGCCGTTGTAGAGCATCGCGGACAGCCCGCCGCTCAACCCGATGACCCGGCCCTCGCCGCGCTCGACGGCGCGCTTCTCGGCGGCGTCGATCAGGCTCGTCGCCTCCGCCTCCCTGCCACGCCAGACGGCTAGCGACAACGAGTGATAGCGCAGAGGCGCGTAGCCGGTGGCCGCGCATATCGCATCGGCTTCCTCGATCAACGTCGCGGCCGCATCGAGTTCGCCCGCGAACACATTGACTCCGGCGCGGGTTGCGAGGGCGAACGGAAGCACGGTCAGCGCGCCGGCATCGCGTGCAAGTCGAACCGCGGTCGTGGCCAGTCTGTGCCACAGCCCGTCGTCCCACAGCTCACCCGTCGCCGATTCCGACGCGACCGGAAACGCCTGCCAGAACCGGCTGACGATGTCGGCATCTCCTCGCTGCGCGCCGTCGATGAGCTGCGTCAGCGCACTGCGCAGAGTCGGCAGGCTCTCCGCATGGCCATCGGTCATCCGGACGGCGAGGCCATCGAGCAGCAGATCGTTCGGACGCGGCGGCTGCGGCCCAGGAGGTGCCCGGCGGGCCGGCTCGGCGACCACGATCGGTCCGCCGTGCGGGCACAATCGGCCCGCATACATCGCGGCGCCGAGGGCCTGCAGGTATGTCTCCCGGGCCAGCTCAGCGTCGAACCTCTCGAGTCCCTGCGCGGCGTTGAGAAGCCCGATTGCGGTGTCGGATACCGGCACCGTGATGTGCTCGGCGCCACGGCTCTGCACGAACGCGATCTGGGCGCGCAAGCGCGCGACCTGTGCGCGCTGAAGGTCGTCGAGCGGGCTCATCTCCGCGATGGCCAGCAGCTCATGTGCGTCGTCGGGAGACGTCGCGGCGAATTTCGCCTGGGCGGCGGCAAGCGCCCTGGCTCCGCGTTTGACGGGGTCGGACGTCAACTCGGTCGCTCGCTCCAGAAACGCCGCCGCCGCGGCGATCCCGCCCCTGGCCGCAGCGCGGTCGGCGGATCGCTCCAGTTCTGCGGCGACGTCGTCATCGGTGCCGAAGGCGGCGTTGGCGCCATGCCATGCACGCCGATCCGGATCGGAGTGCGGATCGGTCTCCTCGGCGAGCGCGCGGTGCGCCTGGCGACGGTCGTCGACGTCTGCGGCGAGATAGGCGGCCGAGCGCATCAGCGGATGGCGGAAGCGCACCCTGGTGCCGATCTCGATCAGCCCCTCGGCCTCCGCGTGCGCGGCGACGTCCGGCGTGATCCCCATCCGCCGCGCCGCGCGAATCAGCAGGGCCTTGTCGCCGACCGGTTCGGCCGCGGCGGCCAACAACAGTTTCTGAGTCGGCGTGGGCAGCGACTGGACCCGCCGCACGAAGCTCTGCTCGATGTGGCTCGACGGGGCGCGTGCATGGGGACGGCCGAACCCGCCCTCGGCCGCGGCCGGATCGCGGGGCAGCTCCAGCAATGCCAGCGGGTTGCCGCGAGCCTCGGCGACGATCCGCTCACGGACCCGCTCGTCCATGCGGCCGCGGATGACGGAATCCAGCAGTGCACGCGCATCGCTGTCGGGCAAGCCGCGAATCCTCAACTCGGGCAGCCCCTTCAATTCGTCGCCCGTGCCGTCGCGGACGGCGAACACCAATGCGACCGGTTCCGCGAGCAGTCGGCGCGCGACGAAGGCGAGCGTCTGTGCCGTGACTCGGTCCAGCCATTGTGCGTCGTCGACGAGGCAGAGCAGCGGCTGATCCTCCGTGGCGGCGGCCAGCAGGCTCAACACCGCGAGCCCGACCAGGAAGCGGTCCGGCGCGGGCCCGGCGCTGCGCCCGAACGCCGTCGCCAGCGCCTCGCGTTGCGGAGCCGGTAGGTGGTCGAGGTGATCCAGCAGCGGCGCGCACAGTTGGTGCAGACCCGCGAAGGCCAGTTCCACTTCGGCTTCGACGCCCGCAGCCCGCGCGATCCGGGTGCCCGGCGCCTGGTCGGCCACGTACTCGAGCAATGCGGTCTTACCGACACCGGCCTCGCCGCGCAGGACGAGTACCTGACTCTGCCCCGAGCGTGCGTCCGAGATCAGGCGGTCAAGGGTGGCGCACTCGTCGTCTCGGCCGCGCAGATGATGCGTCGGATGGGTGATCGCCATACGCTCCGCCGTGTCTGATCTTGAATCCCAACCTCAGGCTAGCCGGTGGTGGCCCACCTATGCCGACTTACTTTTTCGCCTGGCTTCGCGAAGGCCCACCCAGAACTTCGCCGCTTCACGGATCGAGTCCTCGACGGGCCGGGGCTGCCATCCCAGTTCCCGCCTGGCTTTACTGCAGTCCACCGGCGCCTCTGCGCGCATCAGCCGCAGCGAGCCCATCGAGAGCTGCTCGTCGGTGCCTCGCAGCTTCGCCTTCACGCTGCCCGCGATGGCAAGCGCGTATGACATCGGCAGCGGAATCCGCTTGGTTGGCGCCGGGACTCCGGCCGCCTCTGCGGCGATGCGCACGACCTCGGCGTTGGTGATCATCTTCTCCGAGATCAAGTACCGCTCGCCGACCCGACCGCGCTCGGCAGCCAGGATCATCGCGCGTGCCGCGTCGTCGACGCCGACGGCCTCGAGCTCGATCTTGTCCATCACGAACGGCAGCTTGCCGAACGCGGTGCCCGCAATGATCGCGCCGTGGGGCGTGCCGCCCCAATCGCCGGTGCCGTAGGTGGTCGACACGCACATGGCGATCGCGGGCAGGCCGCGCTCCCTCGCATACTGCAGGACGATCTCCTCGGCCTGCACTCGCGACCGCACGTAGGGCGTCAGGCCCCGGAGCCGTTTCGTCGGCGACATTTCGCCTCCGTCGACGATGATGTCGTCCTCGGTCGCGGTGCGGCCGCGCCTGCGACCGACCGTCACATAGCTGCTGGTGTAGATGAACCGGTGCAGCCCAGCATCTTTCGCGACCTCGAGCACGTTACGGGTGCCGTCGACGTTGGTGCGGAACAGCGGGGCGGGATCGCGCAGCCAGCCTCGGGTGTCGACGACGCAGTAGTAGACGTCGTCGACGCCGGCCATCGCTTCGCGCAGGGTGTCGTCGTCCCAGATGTCACCGTGGAAGCGGGTGACGTCGAGGTCGTCGATCCCGATGGTGTTGGCTCCTTCGCGCACCATGACTCGGACGTCGTGACCGTCGTCGACCAACTGTCGAGTGACGTGAGATCCGAGATAGCCGTTGGCGCCGATAACGAGACTGGTGCGTTTCGTCACTTCCCGCCTCCGAACTGCTGCATCCACGCCTGCGCCTCGTCGGGCAGCGTGCCGAGTTCGGCCGCCTTACGGCACCATTTCACCGTCGCCTTGACGAACCGCAGCGGGTTGTAGATGTCCTCCTGGCGACGCCACAGCCCGTCGCCCGCATAGGTGATGATCGAGATGTTGGTGGCGCTGATGATCGTGCCGTCGCCGGGGTCACGCATCGGGTTGTCGAGCTCGCAGATGATGCGACCGGTCGGCTCGTCGATCACCGACCAGAGCGACGGGAATGACGTCATGTAGTTGCCGGGGAAGGTCTCCATGGTCTGCCAGATCCACGAGCGCACCTCCTCGCGACCGTGCATCGTTCCGGCCGCGTGCTCGACGTAGGTGATGTCGGGTGTGTACTGCTCGACCCAGGGATCCCAGTCGCGGGTCTGCGCGGCGCGGTCCACCGTCGCCTCGAATTTCTCGAACGCCGCGGCCAGCTCGTCGCGGCTGAAGGTGCTACCGGTCACAACCAGAACTAGAACACGTTCTAGCGCTGTTTGTCGAGTTCCGCCAGGGGGTGTAACGAGGAACTATCGGGGCGACACCGCTGTTGATAGAGGAGCCAACACTAGGAGGACATGTGGCGAAGATCTACAACAAGAACCCCGCGGCGGTGGACGCATTGTCGCCCGAGCAGTACCAGGTCACCCAGAAGAACGGCACCGAGCGGCCGTTCACGGGCGAGTACTGGGACAACCACGAGCCCGGCATCTATGTCGACGTGGTGTCCGGCGAGCCGTTGTTCGCCTCGGTCGACAAGTTCGACAGCGGCACGGGCTGGCCGAGCTTCACCCGGCCGATCGACACCGCGAACGTAGTCGAGAAGGTTGACCGCTCCCTTTTCATGAAGCGCACCGAGGTGCGGTCAACGCACGGCGACAGCCACCTCGGCCACGTCTTCCCCGACGGCCCGCGCGCCGAAGGCGGGTTGCGCTACTGCATCAACTCGGCTTCGCTGAGGTTCATCCACCTCAACGAGCTCGAGGCCGAGGGCTACGGCGAGTACGCGGAGCTGTTCACAACGGAGGAGGCACAGGCGTGAGTGACTACAAGAAGGCCATCCTGGCCGGCGGCTGCTTTTGGGGCATGCAGGACCTGATCCGCAAGCAGCCCGGTGTGGTGAGCACCCGCGTCGGCTACACCGGAGGCGAGAACGCGAACGCCACCTATCGCAATCATCCGGGTCACGCCGAGGCGATCGAGATCGTCTACGACCCGGCGCAGACCGACTATCGCGCGCTGCTCGAGTTCTTCTTCCAGATCCATGACCCCACGACGCGCAACCGTCAGGGCAACGACATCGGCACCAGTTACCGGTCGGCGATCTTCTACGTCGATGACGAACAGAAGCACGTCGCGTTGGACACCATCGCCGACGTCGACGCGTCAGGATTGTGGCCGGGCAAGGTCGTCACCGAAGTGACACCGGCAAGCGATTTCTGGGAGGCCGAGCCGGAGCATCAGGATTACCTGGAGCGCTACCCGACCGGCTACACGTGCCACTTCCCGCGGCCGGGGTGGAAGCTGCCGGTGGGCCCACGCGCGTAGCGCAGGGGACGGCAGACGGTGTAGACGTAACCCTTCGCTGAATACTGCGCTGAGGGCTGTGGATCGAGCTTCTCCACAGCCCTGGGCGCAGTCTTGCGGCGGTCGGCTATGCGGTGCTGGTCTCGCGCCGGTGCACGACGATGCGGCCGCCATCCTTCGGGGTGAAGGCGATACCGCGGAAGTGAATCCTTTCCTCCGGTGCATCGTCCGTGTCGATCACAAAGTGCCGCAATATGGTTCGCAAGACGACGTCCATCTCAACATTGGCGAACGCCGCCCCGATGCAGCGGCGGGTGCCGCCGCCGAACGGAATCCACGCCGTCGGCGTCCTCGTGTCGACGAACCGGTCCGGGTCGAAGCGCTCGGGGTTTGGGAAGACGTCGGCGTTAGCGTGCACGTTGGCGAGCGCCAACATCACCGTGTAGCCGTGCGGAATCCGCCACTCGCCCAGATCGAAGTGCGGCGCCAGCACGTGACGGCCCGAGAAGTCGATGACCGTCCGATTCCGTTGCAGCTCTTGAATTGTCGCCTGCCGGTATTCGTTGCCGCCCGCCTCGTTCTCCTCAACCAGCTTGGCCAGAACTTCGGGATGACGGCGCAGCCGCTCGAATGCCCAACCCAGCGTGGACGCGGTGGTCTCGTGCCCAGCACCCAGCAGCGTCAGCAGCTCGTCGGAGACATCCTGGCGCGACATCGGGGTGCCGTCCTCGTATGTACTGCGCAGCAGGAGGGCAAGGATGTCGGTGCGCTCGTCCAGACGCGGGTCGGCCTGGGCCTTGTCGATCAGCGCGAAGACGGTGCGGTCGAAGTTGCGGCGGAACTCCTCGAGTTTGCCCCACGGGCTGTGGCGCCCAGTGCTGAACGGCGGTTCCGGAAGCGTGGCCATCCGCGACCCCAACTCGGCCCACGGCGGGATGATCTCGCGAAGGAAGTCGAGCTCGGCGCCGTCGGCACCGAATACCGTCCGCAGGATCACGTTGAGCGTGATCCGGTTCATCGGCTCGAGCGTGCGGAATTCGCAGCCCTCGGGCCAACCGGCGGTCTCGCGCAGCGTTTCCTCTTCGATGACCTTCTCGTAGTTCTTGATGCTCTGGCCGTGAAACGGCGGCGCTAACAGCTTGCGACGCGCGCGATGCTCCTTGCCGTCCAGCGCGAACACCGAACCGGGTCCGAAGATCCGGCTCAGGTTGGGTTGCACATTGATCAGGTCGTCGGTGCTCGCGAGGAACACCTGCCGCGCCAGCGCGGGGTCGGAGACCACCACACTGCGCCCGAAGAACGGCACATTAATGGCGAAGACGGGACCGTAGCGCTTCACCGCCTTGCTCAGGAACCAGCGCCGAAACCCGGCCATGAGGACCATCTGGACAGGCTTGGGCAGGCGCACGGCCGGCGGCATCTTGCCAGGAGTGATCGGGGCCTTCGACTCGACGGTTGCGGCGTTCGTCATGTGTGAATCACTCCCAGCCAGATGCGTGGTACTTCGGTGTACCGTAGGTGTGTGTAGTACGGTACCGCTTGGTACCGGGGGATGCAAGAGTGTTGGGGAGGCGCAATGACGACAGCGCTCGACGGAGCCGGCTTTGACGGCTCAGCCGTCGGAAGCTCGGTCGGCTCACGATCACAGCCCGGCGCTGAACAGTTCCGTGACCGCCTGCTGGCCGGCCTTGCCGCGTCGATCGCCGAACGCGGCTACCGCGCCACCACTGTCGCCGACATCGTCCGACAGGCGCGTACGTCGAAGCGGACCTTCTACGACCACTTCGCCAGTAAAGAGGAATGCTTCATCGACGTCCTGCGGGCGGACATGGAGGAGATGATGGCAGGCATCCGCGGCGCGGTCGATCCCGACGCGGCCCCCAATGAGCAGATCCGGTCGGCCGTCGACGCCTACATCAACCACATCGCTGCGCGACGGGCAATCGCGCTCAGCCGTATTCGCGAGGCGCCGGGACTCGGCGATGTCGCGCGCCGCCTTCATCGCCTGGCGATGGAACTTCTCACGGCGATGCTCGTCGACCTGAGCTCCAGTCCCGGATTCAAGCGCGCCGACATCGAACCGGTCTCGGAGCAACTGGCGCTCATCCTCCTGGGCGGATTGCAAGAACTCACCGCGTCCTTCGTCGAGGATGGGCGCGACGTGCGTGGCATTTTCGAACCCGCGGTGACTGCGGCCACGGCGTTGTTCGGCCAGCGCGACTAGCTCAACATCAAGCGCGCCGATTTCTCGAGACGCTCGGCGATCTCGGCGTACGACGCGTAACCCATTCCGGCTCGCACCAGCGCACCCGAGTACAGCATCTCCAGTGAGTCGATGACCGCGGGATCGATGCCGGGTCCAAGCGCGGCGGTCAGCCGGTCGCGGATGTCGCGGCCGATGCGTTGGCGCAGCACCTCGACGTCGGGATCCCGACCCAGGAGCGCGTTGGTCACCGCCCCGGCGAACTCGGGCTCGTCGGCGACCAACAGCGCGATGTGGCGCAGCACCTCGATGACGCGCGCGGCGGGATCGCCCGATGCGTGCGACGCCGGCGGCGATGCGGCCAGCCGGCGCCAGAAGACCTCGGCGACCAGATGCTCCTTGGAGGAGAAGTAGGTGTAGGCGGTCGCGGCCCCGACGCCGGCCTCGGCGGCCACCCGCCGCACGGTCAGTCCGGCGAATCCCTCGCGTCGCAGGAGGTCGATCGCGGCACGGCCGAGGCGATCCACGGTGTCGGCCTGCTTGGCGGTCAGACGGCGCCGAGTCGACTCCAGGACCGGATCGGACACGTGTCCGGACGCTACTACAACCCACTATTACCAGCAACGGTATGGTTTGGACGCCGATGAAGCTGCTGAAGGGACGCGGAAGTAGCGGGAAGACAGCACCGATGAACGCTTGCGTGAAGAAGCAGAGAGACATGCGAGATGAGCGACACCGACACACTCTTCGCCCTCGCCGAGCAGGTGACCGGCTTCATGCCCGCCGACGAAGGACGCAAGCTGTATGACACCGCCGTCCGATACCTCGGTGACGGCGTGGGCGTCGAGATCGGCACCTACTGCGGTAAGTCCACGGTGCTGCTGGGCGCCGCGGCGCAGCAGACCGGCGGCGTGATCTACACCGTCGATCACCATCACGGATCCGAGGAACACCAGGCGGGCTGGGAGTACCACGACTCATCCATGGTCGACGCCGTCACCGGCTTGTTCGACACGCTTCCGACCTTGCGGCACACACTCGACGCCGCGCAGCTCGACGACCACGTCGTAGCGATCGTCGGGAGGTCGCCGGTGGTGGCGCGCGGTTGGCGAATGCCGTTGCGGCTGTTGTTCATCGACGGTGGCCACACCGAGGAGGCCGCGCAGCGAGATTTCAACGGCTGGACCCGATGGGTAGCCGTCGGCGGGGCGCTGATCATCCACGACGTCTTCCCCGACCCCGAGGCCGGTGGCCAGGCGCCGTTTCACATCTACCAGCGGGCGCTGGCCACTGGCGACTTCCGCGAGGTATCGGCGACCGGGTCGATGCGGGTGCTTGAGCGAACCTCCGGTGTGGTGGGCGAAGCGCTTCGCTGACTAGCGATCGCTGGTCGCGCACTCGCAGTCGTACTCACCTTCCAGGCCGCGCGGTAGATCGACGCCGCGGAAGATGCCGTTGGCCGGGGTGGTGTGGGACAGCGCATCGGCGGCGAGAATCATCGCAGCGCCCGTCCACGTCGTGCGCTCGACGGGCCAGCGCTTGCCGTCGGCGTAGACCAGGCCTGTCCAGTACGACCCGTCGTCTTCGCGAAGGTGATGCATGGCCGCGAATTGTGCCCGCGCCCTGGCGGAGTCGCCGATGGCGTCCAACGCCATGACCAGCTCGCATGTTTCGGCCCCGGTCACCCACGGCCGATCGTCGACGCAACGGATGCCAAGACCCGTCACGACGAAATCGTCCCATCGTTCGTCGATGCGTGCCAGCGCCGCCGTGCCGCGCAGCGCACCACCGAGCACCGGGTAGTACCACTCCATCGACCAGCGGTCCTTGGTCACGAATGTGTCGGGGTGCTCGGCGATCGCATGGCCGAGCCGTCCGACCGCGACTTCCCACTCCGGCTGCGGATCGTCGAAGTAGTCCGCCAACGCCAGTGCACACCGGAGGCTGTGGTAGATACTCGAGCACCCGGTCAGCAGCGCGTCGGGTTCCAGTCCCGAAGCGCTTCGGGCCCAGGAGATCTCACCACCGGACAGCTGCATGTCCAGTACGAAGTCGACGGCCTTGGTGACGACGGGCCACATCGTTTCGGCGAATCGCCGGTCGCCCGTGACCAGGACGTGGTGCCAGACGCCGGTGGCGATGTACGCACAGAAGTTGCTGTCGCTGTTGGCATCCTCGATCACGCCGTTGCGGATCTGGATGGGCCATGAGCCGTCCGGCCGCTGCATCGTCCGGCACCACTCGAACGCGCCGCGGGCGGGCTCGATCAGGCCCGCGACGGTCAGTCCCATCGCGTTCTCGACGTGATCCCACGGGTCGGTGTGGCCACCGTCGAACCACGGAAGGGCGCCGGAGGATTCTTGTGTGGCAGCGATCGACTGAGCAGTCTGGCGGCATTGCGCGGGCGTCAGGACGCCGGGCACGCCTGGGACGTCAGGGGACAGCAACGGGCACCACCGGCTTCGTGAAATACAGCGCAACACTCTTGCCGATCAGCGGGTTAAGCGCCGACTCCGCCGTTCGCGTGAGCCACGGCCGCCTGATCATGTCCCACACCAGCAGCTTGTGATAAGTCTGCACCGCAGGATGATCCGACTTCTCGGTGCCGACAAGGCATTTCAGCCACCAGTAGGGCGAATGCAACGCATGGGCGTGATGCATATGGGCGAGTTGCAGACCGTGTCCGAGCACCTTGTCGCGCAGCATGTCGGCTTTGTAGATCCGGATGTGGCCGCCCTCGTTGGCGTGATACTCGTCGGACAGAATCCAGCACACCGTCTCGGGCAGCCAGCGGGGAACGGTGATCGCGAGCGATCCGCCGGGCTTGAGCACCCGAACGAGCTCGGCGATCGCGCGGTCATCCTCCGGTACGTGCTCGAGGATCTCCGAGGCGATGACGCAGTCGAAAGTGCCGTCGGCATAAGGCAAGTCGAGTGCATCGCCCTTGACGGCCTCTGCGTTGGCAGAGGTGGGCGCCTCACCCTGTTCCTTCATCGCCTGCAGGATCTCGTCGACGTCATTGAGGTCGGCGGCGTTCTGATCGAAGCCGACGACATCGGCGCCGCGACGGTATGCCTCGAAGGTGTGCCTGCCCGCCCCGCAACCCACATCGATCACCTTCGAGCCTGCGGTGACACCGAGCCGGTCGAAGTCGACGGTCAGCATCCGCGCACCCGCCTGCGGGCCTGTTCGTAGACCGCAACAGTCTGTGCCGCAACCGATTCCCAGCTGAACACATCGAGCGCACGCTGACGGCCGTTGGCGCCCAGGCGGCGGAGCTCCAGCGGCGAATCGAGCAGCTCTCCAAGAACCGTGGTCAGCTCGTCGACGTCGGCCGGTGTGACGAGACGGGCGCATTCGCCATCGGCACCGACGACCTCCGGCAGCGCACCCGCACGGCTGGCGACGATGGGTGTGCCGCTGGCCATGGCCTCCACGGCGGGTAGTGAAAAGCCTTCGTACAGTGAGGGAATGCAGGCCACCTCGGCCGAGGCCAGCAGGTCGGCCAGCTCGGAGTCGGTCAGGCCGCTCGAGCTGTGCACGATATCGGAGATGCCGAGTTCGGCGATGAGCTTCTCCGTCGGCCCGTTGGGTTCGAGTTTGGCGACCAGCTGCAGTTCGAGGTCGCGTTCGATGCGCAGGCGGGCCACCGCGTGCAGCAGGTGGCTGACCCCCTTGAGGGGCACGTCGGCACTCGCGATCGCGATGATGCGGTTGCGCACTCGTCGCTGCGCTGGCTTAAACAGCGCGGTGTCCACGCCGAGCGGGACGACGTGCAGCTGCTCGGGTGACACCGCGAAATCCTCGGCGATGTCGGAAGCTGAGGTCGACGAGACGGTGAGCAGCTCGGGAATCCGGCGCGCGACGTCCTTCTGCATCTCCGCGAAGCCGTACCACCGGCGCACCAGCGGCTTGCGCCACCAGCGCGCGGCTGCGACGTCGAGGACCTTGTCGCGGGTGATCGGGTGATGCACCGTCGCCACGACCGGCAGGCCGAGTTCGGCGATCTTGCGCAGGCCGGTGCCGAGGCACTGGTTGTCGTGGACCACATCGAAGTCGTCGCGGCGGTCGGCGAGGACCCGGGCAGCGCGCAGGCTGAACGTCTTGGGCTCGGGAAAAGCGGCCGTCCACGTCGCCAACAGCTCGCGGAGATCGATCGTCGTCTTGATCTCGTTCGGCCACGGGATCCGGAACGGGTCGGGCTCGCGGTAGAGATCCAGGCTGGGCACCTCGGTCAGGCGCACCCGGGGATCCAGTCCCTCGGGATAGGGCTGACCCGAGAAGACCTCGACGTCATGGCCCAGCTCGACGAGGCCGCGAGAGAGGTGACGGACATAGACACCCTGTCCGCCGCAATGGGTCTTACTCCGGTACGACAACAAAGCGATGCGCATGTTCAACTCACGACAACGCATATAGGTCGATACGCCCAGGGCCGGTGAGCTGGACAAATGGTGTCACGCAAAGACTCCGAACCCTCTGGACATGTGTCCAGACTATAGTTTGACTAGCTATCGGACGCAACGCGGCCCTAGTGCTCTGACTACCACATACGGCGCTGACCGTCCTGTCCGGCCTCTCGATTCCCGACGCCATGCTGGGGGTATTCCCCAGTGATGAGCACACATATCGAGGCCACATTTGAAATCGGCACCTGGGACGAAACCCCGTTCAAGGACGGCGACGAGGACGCCAAGCTCACCGAGGCGCTGGTCGCAAAACGCTACGACGGGGACATCGAGGGCACGTCGACCACGAAGTGGTTGATGGCCTATGCGCCGGACAAGTCCGCAACGTTCGTCGGCATCGAGCACATCGAGGGCACCATCGGCGGCAAGAGTGGCGGCCTGGTCGTGATGCACGACGGCGAATTCCGGGACGGCGTCGCGTCCGCGGCGATGCGGGTCGTGTCGGGAACCGGGAAGCTCGCCGGCGCGACCGGAGGCGGCAAGTTCCGCGCCGACCCGGCCGGCTCGGTGATCCTCGACCTCGACGGGCTCTGACGGCCTACTGCTCCCGCTGATCTGGCGGGAAACCGCCGGTGGCCACCGGGCCCCACCGCTGCGGCGTGACGCGGATCAGACACTTGCCCTGGTCGACCATCGCCTGGCGGTACTCCGCCCAGTCGGGATGTTCGCCTGAAATCGATCGGAAGTAGTCGACCAACGGCTCGACGGCGTCAGGCAGATCGATGACCTCGGCGTCGCCGTCGACCTGAACGTAGGCGTCATGGAAACCGTCGGACAGCACCAGAACGCTCGCGCGTGGTGTGCGCCGGATGTTGGCCGACTTCGCGCGCTGTGGGTAGCTCGCGATCACGATGCGCCCCGCGTCGTCGACGCCGCCGCTGACGGGCGAACTCTGCAGCGACCCGTCGGCGCGAAAGGTGGTGAGGACCATCTGATGTCGCGGCCGGATGAAGTCGAGCAGCGCAGGCAGGTCGACAATGTCGGCGGTCGCGTACTTTCTGGCCATGTCGCAACCTTAGTGAAATCGCAATCGGCTGAGCTCTGGATAACTTTTCGTCACGTGTCGCAAGATGGCGGTACGATTCGCACATGCGTTCGAATAAGGACGGGCTCATCGAGGGGCTCGAAGCAATAGAAGCCGGCTACCGCGCCGTCGCCACGTTTCCGATGGAGACGCTGTCCCGCGCCGAGGCTCACGCGCTGCTCACGCGGCTGGACAAACTCGACCAGGAGTTGGTCCTGATGCAACGACGGCTGAACGGGCGTCTGCTCAGCATGGCAAGAGACCGCCGAGCGTCGGCGTAGCGCCATGAGCTCGCAGCCGGCGATGGCGTTGCTGAGGGACTACCACCATCCCGGCTCTACTCCGACCCATAAGTTTGCGCCCGGTATCCGGTGTATACGCGGTCGCCCACGGTTTTGAAGATCGTCCGCAGCGGTAACGGCAAATTGCCGAGAAACCGCTCTCGTGTTTCGGCCGACTCACCGTCAAGCACAATGCCGCCCAGAGCAAGCCCCCGCCTCGGGTGTGCCCTCACAAACGCCGACCCGTGCGAAAGGAACTTCTTCCATTCCTTGGGGCTGAGGTATTCGGCGATAAGGGGAACGACATTGGTCTCCTCGTCGTCGAAGTGTGCGTCGACGAGAGGCACGAAATTTGCGGTTTCCGAGATGAGTTCCTCGGCCCGCCCCGGGTCGCCCACCTTGGCCCACGCGACCCCGATGGCCTGCAGTCGCTCGATGGCATCGTCGATGGTGCGGTGCGCATCCTCCATCCGGGCCAACTCGGCGGCTGGGCTGGGCGCACGTGCGGACAACCTTGGCCAGACAAACTCGTCCTCGGCCGAATGATGAAAATGCACCGCCGTCATGATGAAGTCGATGTGCTCGTAAACCACTGCCGCGCGTTTTCTGTCACCGGCTGTGACACCGCGTACGAGGGCAGCGGTGTTGTGCAACTCCCTGCGGAAACCACGGTGCACCAGCGCCATCTCGAACGGGTCACACGGCATCGTCGCTCCCGGTGGTCAAAGCCATCACGTTCCAGCAGGCTAAGCGCCCGACTGGGCGGTGCATCCGCGAATGGCCTGAACCCCGATCCTCCGGGCTAGGTCACCTTTCGCCTCAGCGTCCAGGCCGGTATCCAGTGCGTGACCGACTTACGGCGCGCGCCGTACGCGATCTCATAGGTGACCAGTCCCCACCAGTAGCCCTGCTCGCAGACCCCCCAACAGCTCAATCTGCCCTCGACGATCGAGTGCATCTGCAGGCCGGCGGGGTGGTAGCCGCCGGCCCGATGTGGCTCTCGGGGGAAGACAACGGTGAGGTCGACAAGCACGGCGATCGGCGGATCGACGCGGCGAAACGGCGGTTGAACGGGTTGGCCGTTGTAGCCGATCGACTGCAGCTCACGCACCTTTCGATCATA